>NZ_BAGL01000034.1 GCF_000308875.1 Nocardia transvalensis NBRC 15921 | reverse complement strand
GCATATGGATGTCGTGCCGGTCGACGACGAGCAGCGCTGGACCCATCCGCCGTTCGAGGGTGTGGTCGACGCCGATTTCGTCTGGGGCCGCGGCGCGATCGACGACAAGAGCCGGGTGATGGCGATCCTGGAGGCCGTCGAGGCCGCGCTGGCGGCGGGACAGCGACCACTCCGCACGATATATCTGGCGTTCGGGCACGACGAGGAGGTGTTCGGCTCGGCGGGCGCCGCCCGCATGGCCGAGCATCTGCGCGCGCTGGACGTGCGCGCCGACCTGCTGGTCGACGAGGGCGGCGTGGTCACCACCGGTCTCGCGCCGGGCGTGCGGCGTCCCGTGGCGTTCGTGATGCTGGGCGAGAAGGGCTGGGCCACGGCGCGTTTGGCGGTGACCGATCCGGGCGGGCATTCGTCCATGCCGGGCCGGCAGACCGCGGTCGGCCGGATCGCGCGGGCGGTGGCCCGGATCCAGGATCGTCCGATGCCGGTGCGGATGACGCCGGTGACCGCCGACATGCTCACCCGGATCGGCCCGGCCATGCCCGCGGTGAGCCGGGCGGCACTGGGCCTGCTCCCCCACGCGGGCGGGGCGGTGGCGCGGGCCATGGCCACGCGGCCGCAGACCGAGGCGCTGGTGCGCACGACCGCGGCCCCGACGGTGATCCGCGGCGGGGTGAAGGCGAACGTCCTGCCGCAGTCGGCCGAGGCGCTGGTGAACTTCCGCATCCTGCCCGGCGATTCGGTGACCGGGGTGCTCGAGCACTGCCGCCGGGTGGTGCGCGACAGCGGGGTCTCGATCGAACTCGTCGGCATGTCCTCGGAGCCGTCGGACATCTCCGGCCCGGGACCGTCGTTCGACCTCGTCGCGGATATCGCGCGCGCCGTGGTGCCCGATGCCGTGATCACGACCGGAATCGTCCCCGGCGCCACCGATTCCCGCCACTACGACGATCTCGCCGTCACCCGCTGCAATTTCTCCCCGATGATCCTCGACGCCACCGACCTGGGCCGCATCCACGGCACCGACGAACGCCTCGCCCGCACCGACTACGCCCGGCTGATCGAGTTCAACCGCCGCCTGATCGATCGGCTCACCACATCCTGAGCGCGACCCTGTTCGGCACGTCGCCTCGACCCGACTGCCCGATCGTGGTTTCCGGCGACGCCGAGCGAGAGGTCTCCTGCCGCCTGGCCGACGAGCGCGGGCCTTCTCCGATGGTCGCCCGGATATCGCTGCGGGCGTGCGACACTGGGCGGCGGCGGACGGAGGAGCTATGACGCGGACCGAGGACGGGGAGTTCCCGGGGCACGACGGGCGTATTCGCTGGCAGGCGTGGATACCCGACGGTGACGTGCGCGGGGTCGTCGCCCTCGTGCACGGGGTCGCCGAACATTCCGGGCGGTACCGGCACGTCGGGGAGCGGCTGGCGAGCGCCGGGTTCGCGGTCTACGCGCTCGATCACACGGGGCACGGGCGGTCGGAGGGCGGCGGGGCGAATATCGTCTCCATCGACGGCGCCGCCGACAACGTCGAATCCCTCCTCGGCATCGCGGCGGCCGCGCATCCGGGAGTGCCGAAGTTCGTCGTGGCCCACAGTATGGGCAGTCTCATCACCCTGTACCTCGCCACCCGCGCGCCGCTGGACGTCGCCGGGATCGCGGTATCCGCGCCTCCGCTGGTCGTCGAGGCCGGTAATCCCGTCCTGCGGGCGCTGGCCCCGATACTCAGCCGATGGGTGCCCAATCTCGGTGCGGTGCAGCTGGATTCGTCTGCCATCAGCCGCGATCCGGAGGTGGTCCGCGCCTACGACGAGGATCCGCTGGTATTCCGCGGCAAGCTGCCCGCCCGCACCGCCGCGGAGATCCTGCGCGCGAGCGAGACCGTCCTGGGCAGGCTGGACCGGCTGACCGTGCCGACCCTGGTCCTGCACGGCACGGCCGACGCCCTCGCGGCCCCGCAGAGTACGGACCTCGTCGAACAGCGCGCGGCCACGAAGGATCTCACCGTGAAGCGCTACCCCGGCCTCTACCACGAGATCTTCAACGAGCCGGAACAGGAGACCGTCCTGACGGATCTGGTCGACTGGCTGACCGAGCACGCGTCCCCGTAACGCACGGGCCCCGCACCCCCGGCACGGACCTCCCCGCTCACCACCGCGGCTACCCAACCCGCCCGGAACGCGTCCGCCGCTGTTCAGCTGGGCGCAACCGGCCGCTGCTACGGTGCGCGCGTGCCTGCACGCCTGGTAGTGAGTATCCATGACGTGGCTCCGGCGACGACCGCCGAGACCGAGCGCTGGTGCGCCGATGCCGATGCCTTCGGAATTCCGGTGTCACTGTTGGTGATTCCCGGTCCGTGGCGTGGCGCGAGCCTCGCCGCGACGCCGGAGTACGGGGGGTTTCTGCGTGCGCGCCGCGCGCACGGCGACGAGATCGTGCTGCACGGCTGGGATCACCGGGCGCCGCGCGAGGGCGCGCTGCCGCGTCGCGCCGTCGCCCAGCTGGTCGCCCGCGGCGCCGCCGAATTCGCCGCACTCGACACCGCCCGCGCCCGGGAGCGGCTGCGGCTCGGTATCGCCGTGCTGTCCGATCTGGACCTGACCACGACCGGCTTCACCCCGCCCGGCTGGCTGGCCTCGCCGGATGCCGAACGGGCCCTGGCCCGCGCCGGGTTCACCCACACCACCGACCACTTCGGGGTGCGAGACCTGCGCTCCGGCAGGCGAGTTCGCGGCTTCGCGCTCTCGCAGCGGCCGGGCGGTCAGGGCGAGCGGACGGCCGCGTGGCTGATGCGGACGCTGGCCCGGCGGACCGCCGCCCGCGGTGGATTCGTGCGCATCGCCCTGCACCCCGACGATCTGCACCGGCCGGGCCTGCGGGACGCCGCCCTGCGCGCGATCGATGCCGCGCTGGCCGCGGGCGCCCGCGCCACGACCTATGCCGAGGTGATCGGCTGATGCGGATCGTGCAGCTGGCCAACTTCTACACTCCCGCCTCGGGCGGGCTGCGCACCTGCGTCGACGAGATCGGCCGCGGCTATGTGGCCGCCGGGCACGACCGCGTGCTCGTCGTGCCCGGCCTGAGCGACGCCGACGACCGCACCGACGCCGGACGCCGGATCACCGTGCGCGGACCGCGTTTCGGGACCGCCGGATACCACGTGCTCACCGCCCGCCGCACCCGCCCGTTGCTGGAACGGCTCCGCCCGGACGTCCTGGAATGCAGCGACAAGCTGAGCATGCGCTGGCTCGCGCCGTGGGCGCGCCGGGCCGGGGTGCCGCTGGTGCTGTTCTCGCACGAGCGTATCGATGCCATCCTGCGCACCCGCGTCCCACCGGGCTTTCCGCTCGTCACCGCCGCCGACCTGGCCAATCGCCGGCTCGCGGCGCGCGTCGAGCACATCGTCGTCACCTCGGAGTTCGCGCGGGCCGAATTCGCCCGCATCGGCGCGCGCAATGTGCACCGCATCCCGCTCGGTGTCGATCTGGACACCTTCCGGCCGATCGAGGGCCCGGTGCCGGGTCACCCGCCGGTCCGGCTGATCATGGTGAGCCGCCTGTCCCGGGAGAAACATCCCGAACGCGCGATCGAGGCGCTGCGCCTGCTGCGGCACACCGGCGTCGACGCCCGGCTCACCGTGGTCGGCGACGGCCCGCTGCGCGAGGCCCTGGCCGACCTCGCGGCCGACCTCCCGGTGCATTTCCGCGGTCACGTCTCCGGCCGGAACACGGTGGCGGCTATGATCGCCGACGCCGATATCGCCCTGTGCCCCTCCCCCGCCGAAACCTTCGGCCTCGCCGTCCTCGAGGCGCTGGCCTGCGGCACCCCGGTCGTCGTCCCGAGCGCCGGGGCCGCCCGCGAACTACTGGGCCCGCCGGGCTCGGGCATCGAATGCGACGGCACCCCAACGGGCCTCGCCGACGCCGTCCACACCCTCCTCGCCCTCCCCGCCGAATCCCGCCGCCGAGCCGCCCGCCACAGCGCCGAACGCTTCCCCTGGTCCGCCACCGTCACCGGAATGCTCACCCTCTACACCAATTTCGAACCCGCCCTCCGCTCCGCCTGAGACCACCCACCGCGCAACATCCCACCCCGCCCCCACCGGTCCACCCCCGTTCCGGCACTGCCCCTCCGGCACATCGCCCTCGAGCGCGTCACTACTCCGGCAGACCACCCTTCACCACGTCACAACGCGGGCAGGCCAACCCCTTCAGCACGTCACACTCCCGCAGTTCACCCCCCTTTCCGGCATGCTTTCGGCCGGAATCCACTCGGGCTGGGGTGGATTCCGGCCAAAAGCACGCCGGAAGAGTCAGACCGAGGCACTTAGGGCGATCGGCGCTTGGGGCTGGCGTTCATCGTGGAGCGTCGGTGAATTAGCCAGCAGGGCAATGCCTCCGACGACGAGGGCGGCGGGGGCGATGAGCCATAGGAAGTCGGGCTGGGTGGCGGTGGCGAAGAGGGTGAGGCCGGCGATGTAGCTCAGGACAGGGTCGGTGACGGTCGTGGTGGTGAGTGCCGTCGGCAGGGATCCGCGGGCGAAGGCCTCCTGGACGAGGGTGCCCCCGACCACCGCGGAGACAGGCACCCCCAACCACGCCCAGCTCAGCTGCGGCAGAACGGGTGTCGCGACCGTGACCAGGACGGCGGTGGTGGCGAAGCAGCATCCGGCCGACACCGCCACCAGAGCGGAGCGCAGCTGCGTCGACCGCACCACGCGCGCCGCGAGCAGCAGCGACGGCACCGTGATCGCGACAGCGCCCAGCCCGAGCGGGAGCCGGTCCGTGCGCACCGCGCCGTGCGGAACACCTTGCGCCACAAGCAGTACCAGCCCGGCACAGATCACGGCCGTCCCCGCCCAGTCCCGGCGCAGCAGCCGCCGTCCCGTCCGCCGCGCGGCCAGCGGCAGCGCGAACGGCAGCTGCACCACCAGCAGCGCCTGCACCGTCGAGATCGCACCGCACCGCAGCGCCGCGGCATGGCAGAGGAATCCGGCGACGCTGAGCCCCTGCCCCAGCAACCAGCCGCGGCTGGTGAGCATGGATCGCGCGACCCGGATCACCGCCGGCACCCCGGGCGCCTCACCCGCCGCGAGCGCGGCGCTACGGACACTCCCCTGCTGCAACGAGGCCGAGAACGCGAACAGCAGGGCGGCCAGCAGCGCGAGGAGGCCGCTGACCGCCCATGGCCCGAGCGTGATCACATCCCCCATGGTCGGTGGCCCGGGTTAATCCCGGATGTCGCCGGTATGGATTCGGTGATTATTTGTATGCCGTCAAGCAGGCGCCCTCACCGTCGAGCACACCGGTCCGGAACGCCTCCAGCCGCTGGTAACCGCTGGGCACGAGTTTGCCGTCCACATCACCGGCCGCGAGACCGTCCGACAGCAGACCCGAAACGGCGGAGTCCAGATCGCCGGAGGTCAGCCGCGGATCGCTGGACGGATCGCTGAGCTTGGTGGTGATCACCCCCGACAGGCACGCCGTGCGCAGACCCGCCGTGTCCGGACCGGACAGAGGCAGATTGCGGTCCTTCTCCACCGCCAGCGCGTATCGCGAGATGAAGACCAGGAAGGCGTTGTAGTTGCCCTCCACCATCGCCGACAGCGGTTCGTCCGCGCCCGGTAGCGTCCCGGCGCGCGCGGCCAGCCCCGGCACATTCGTCCCGATCTTGTTCTCCGCCGGGCAGTACGAAACCGGTTCCACCGCGGTGTCTTTCGCGCAGTTCTTCACGATTCCGGAGTAGTCGTAGGCCGGAGGCTGCGCGACGGGGTAGATCTTGCCGAGCGCCTGGGAGACCAGGTCCAGCGAGGCGTTGTCGACCGGGAGCTGATTGTCCTTGTCGCCCTCCTCGAAGCTGGTGGGCAGCCCGCCGCGGCGCTGCTTGATCTCCTTCTTGTTGATGGTCTTGCAGCCGTCGGTGCCGTCCTGCCAGCCGATCTGCACCGCGGTCACCCGCTCGAACGCCGAACCGTGCGAGTTGTTCTTACCCTCCGGGTCGTGGTCGCGGACGGCGACCGCCGCGCCCAGCACGCCGTTGAGGCCGTCGGTGGTGTTGAGCGTGAAGTGCGAGGAGTGCCCCTCGGCCACCTGCCGCAGGAACACCCCGGCGAAGCAGTCGGCCTGCTGTTCCAGGACCAGCGTCGGCGTGAGGAAACCGTTGAGCCGGGCCTGATCCTGCAGCGAGTGGCCGTACTCGTGGGCGAGCACCATCACCACCGCCATCTTCCCGTACTTGTCGGTGACCAGCGGGAGCAGCTTGCCGCGATCCCAGCCGATGGTCTTGTCCAGCTTGCAGTAGGCGGCGTTGACCAGGTGATAGGTCGACGACTTACAGAAGTCGACCGCCTGCTCCCTGGGTGCGCGCGCATCCCAGGAGATGAACCGGTCCACGGGCTTGAACGTGCCCTTGAAGAATTTCGGGTATTCGGCGCTCCAGTAGTCCTGCAGGTCCGACAGCGTATTCAACGCCAGCCGGTCCATCTCGCCGCCGTCGCCGCCCTCGGCGCGCAGCGGCGCGTCGGGCGCACCCGGCCGCGGTCCGCTCGGCCCGCCGCTCTGGGTCGCGCCCGCCACCTCCCACGGATTGCCGGTATCGGCCGCGACCTGCTGTACCGCGGTGCCGGTCGTCTCACCGCCGCACCCGGCCAGCGCCGCCACGAGCACCAGCAGTCCCGCCAGCGCCGCGCACCGCACCCATGTCTGTCGTATCAAGTTGTTCCGCCTCCCCGAATACCGCTGTCCCGCACCCGGACCAAGACGGTCCGGTTCCCGCACCAGCGGTCCCCCCGTCTCCGAGCGCACACATAGTAATCAAGACGCCACCCCTAGCGAAACGGTTGCCAGAAACTTAACGACCCGCCCTTTCGGCGCGGCCCCACCCTTTCCGGCGCGACCCTATCCATTTCCCGGCACGCTTTTGGCCGGAAACCACCGTGACCGAGGTGGATCCCGGCCAAAAGCGTGCCGGGAAAAGAAGGGGCGGAACGAGACGTTGGGGGTATCAGTCGAGCCGGGCGGCTCGGTCGTTCAGATAGCGTTGCTGCGGAAGGCTTTTGGCCTTGCCCGCCGCCGCACGGTAGGCATCGCGAGCCGCGGCGGACTCACCCAGCATCTCCAGAAGGTGAGCGCGGACCGCGTCGACGCGGTGGTCGTCGCCGAGGCGATCGGCCACCTTCTCGACCAGCTGGAGCCCCGCCCGTGGCCCGCGCGCCATCGCCACCGCGACAGCGTGATTCAACACCACCACCGGATTGTCCGCCGACTCCAGCAGCCGCTCGTACAGCAGCGTGATCTGCGGCCAGTCGGTCGAGGCATAGTCGGGCGCCTCGTCGTGCAGGGCGGCTATCGCCGCCTGTAACTGGTACGGCCCCACCGGACCACGCGGCAGGGCCGCGGTGATCAACTCGATCCCCTCGGCGATATCGGCTGCCCGCCACAGACCACGATCCTGGTCGCGCATGGGGACAAGCTCACCCGCCGGACCCGTGCGCGCGGGCCGCCGCGCATCGGTCAGCAGCATGAGCGCCAGCAATCCCGCGACCTCACTGTCGCCGGGCAGCAGCCGGTGCAGCATCCGCGTCAGCCGGATCGCCTCGCCGGACAACTCGACCCG
>NZ_BAGL01000035.1 GCF_000308875.1 Nocardia transvalensis NBRC 15921 | reverse complement strand
CCGTTGTCGTGGGTGGTGCCGAGGACGCGCAGGATCTCACGGAAGCGGTCCTCCAGCAGTTCCAGCGAATCGATCTCGATGACGTCGAGACCGGGCAGCACCCGCGCGACCCCCGCGACGGTCCCCGGATCGTGCCGGAACCGGAAACCGAGGGCGTCGCCGAGCGAATGCGCCTGATCCAGCGAGGCGATCAGGACGCGCGCCCCGGATCGCGTGTGCGCCAGGGCCGTGGCGCAGGCCAGCGTCGTCTTGCCGACGCCGCCCTTGCCGATGAATAGCTCCAAGCGGGTCCGGCCCGCCACACCCTCAGCCGCCACCGAGCCGGTCAGCCTTCGACCCGCTTCTTGAGCTCCTTGAGCGCCGTATCGGTGATCACTTTCTCGGCCTTGCGCTTGAACATGCCGATCATCGGGATCGTCAGATCCACGGTCAGCTCGTAGACCACCTGGGTGGTGCCGTCGGGCTGATCGATCAGCTCGTAGGTGCCGTCCTGCGCCTTCTGCAGCTCGCCGCTGATCAATTGCCAGCTCACGGCCTTACCGTCGGGCCGCCAGGTGTAGGACAGCAGGTAGGTGTCCTTGACGACCCCGGCGTCGAGGACGAAGCGCGCGGTCCGCGCCCGCCCGTCGGGGAACTTGTCGACGATCTCCACCGACCGGGCCGCCGACACCCACTCCGGATACGACTCGAGATCGGCGATGACACCCATCACCCGATCCGACGGGGCGTCGATGATGATCGACCTCTGGGTACGGTCGGCCATGAGAGGCAACGCTTCCTTCCGGGTTCGCGGTGCGGGAGAACAGATTTCGGAGGGCGTGGACGGTCAGGACGGGAGCGGTGCGACACCGGCGGGGCGGCCCGCCTCCAGCCGCGCCTTGACCTCGAAGGCCATCTTCTTGCCCGCCACCCGGCGCGCGTGGTTGAGCGCCATCTTGTCGCGCGCCGAGAGCCGCGACGCGTCACCGGGTTCGGCGTGCAGGAAGTAGTGCAGGATCACCCCGTCCAGGCAGGTCTCCAGCCACACCTCCATGGTGCCGTCCAGCGGACCCGCCACCGTCCAGCGAATTCCCTTGTCACCTCGGTCTTCTCGTAATTCGAGGGTGAGGTCGGGCCACCACGCGTACCAGCGGCCGCGATCGGCCAGCACCTCGCCGACCGCGGCGCCCGGCGCGGCGACGAACGTCTGATCGGCAACCTGGACAGTGCTCATGACTCGGTGCGCTCCCTCATGCTCGTGAGCCTAGCCGACGAATTACCGGCGGTTCGAACGCGCGCTCGCATCCAGCAGTGTGCGCAGCCGGCCGCCGAGCACGTCCCAGCGCCACTGGTCGGCGACCCACTCGCGGCCGGCGGCGCCCATCCGGGCGGCGGCGTCGCGGTCGGAGAGGATCGCGACGACCGCGTCGGCGATCTGGCTCTGCGAGCGTCCGTCCACGACGTGGCCGGTTGTGCCCTCCTGCACGGTCTCCGGCGCGCCGCCGGAATCCCCGGCCACCACCGGCACCCCGCTCGCCGAGGCCTCCAGGTAGACGATGCCCAGACCCTCGACGTCCAAACCGGCGCCGCGGGTGCGGCTCGGCATGGCGAAGACGTCGGCGAGGGTGTGGTGGGCGGCCAGTTCGGCGGCGGGCACCCGGCCCGTGAAGACCACGTCGTCGCCCAGGTCGAGCGCCTGCGCCAGACCCCGCAATTTCTCCTCGTAGGGGCCGCCGCCGGCGATCACCAGGACCGCGCCGTCGATCCGCTCCTTGATCTCGCGCATCGCGAGGATCAGCATGTCCTGGCCCTTGCGCGGGACCAGCCGCGACAGGCAGAGCACGGTGGGCCGGTCCCCCAGCCCGTAGCGGGCCCGAAGTTCTTCGCGCGCAGCCGGATCCGGGTGGAAGACGGAGGTGTCGACCCCGGGCGGCAGGTATTCCAGCGCGGCCTGCGGTCCGAAGGCGGCGGCGAATCGCCGCCGCGTGTACTTGCTGACGTAGGTGATCACATCGGTGGTGTCGCCGATGGCCCGCAGCGACTGGCGGGCCGCGGGCAGCATCGACCAGCCCACCTCGTGCCCGTGCGTACTCGCCACGATCCGGCGCGCGCCCGCCCGGCGCAGCAGCGGCGACAGCAGCGCCAGCGGCGCGGCGGCGCCGAACCACACGGTGTCGCACCGCTCGTCGCGCAGCAGTTTCGCGGCCCGGCGCAGCACCAGCGGGGTCGGCAGCATCAGGGTCGTCGGATGCCGCACCACCTGGAAGGGCTGCTCGGCGTCGAAGCGCAGATGGCTGTCCCCGCGCCACCGCGGCGCATACACCACCAGGTCGTCCGGCGGTAATTGCAGGGCGAGGGAGTGCACGTAGGACTGGATACCGCCCGGCCGCGGGGGAAAGTCGTTGGTAACCAGCAGGGTGCGTGCCATGGGGCACGAGTCTATTGCGACGTTCCGGTCACTCGCCTCCGGGTCCCGGCGGTCGGGGCGGGGTTCAGGTCGCGATGCGGGACTTGATCCAGTCGCGCCAGCGGGCGACGAAATCGGTGTGGCCGACGCCGAGACAGTCGCGCAGCGAACGGTCGAGCGCGTCGGCGTCCTTCGGGCCGGTGGCCAGCTGCTGGTACAGCCGCACCAGCCGCGCCTCGCCGAATTGGCTCGCGGCGAAGGCATTCGCGGCCCACGCCTGCTCGTAGGCCAGGGTGGCGTCGGTACCGGCGGCGGGGGCGAAGGCGGCGTCGCCCGGCAGGTCGTCGGGGAGCGCGCCGGTGCGGGCGCGAGCGGAGAGCAGCGGCGCCTGCGTCGCGAACGGGTCCTGCTCGTCGCGGCGGGCGGAGTATTCGGCGAAGCCCTCCAGCACCCACTGCGGCGAACCGTCGACGGTCCGCGCGCGGGCGGCCACGTGGGTGAGCTCGTGGCGCAAGGTATCCCGCAGTCCCTCGGCGCCGAGGCGGCGGCTCGCGTTCGGGGCGAAGACGACGCGCTGCCCGGTGGGCTGGTGGCCGGGCAGGAACGGATCCGCCACCGAGGCCGCCGCCACCTGCGCGGACACCGGGCCCGTGGCATGGCTGATCGCCGCGAACTCCGACGGGCTGGAGGCGACCGCAACGACCGCGCTGCGCGACCACTCCGGTCCCCACAGCTCGGTGATCGCCGTGACGGCCGGGCCGATCTCGCGGGCGAGGGTGTCGACGTCGGCGCGCTGGCGGGGATGGCCCAGCACCGTGGACAGGCGGCCCTCCTCGCCGGAAACCTGCTGCGTCACAACGGGTCCGTAGGATTCCATGACCCGGCGCAGGTCCGCGAGCTGCGGATCGGGATCGAGCGGCGCGGCGGCCTCCGCGACCGCGGGCGCCGGGCGCACCTTCGACAGTGCCGCCTTGGGCAGCAGGATCAGCGCGCCGCCCGCCGCCGTCAGAGCGACGACCATCGCGACGGTGGCGACGAATTCGAACCGCCGTCGTGCGGCGAACCAATCACGAGACCGCCGCCAGGCGGTCACTCCTGCCCCTCGCTCGCAAGCTCGCTCACTGCTCACCTCGGTGTGGTTACGACATACCCATCCAGTATCGACGCGCCGAGTGGAACGGGGTCGAGTCCATGGGAGCCACCGCGACCGGAACTCCGAAGGTCGAGGCGTGCAGCATCAGACCGTTACCCGCGTAGATACCCACATGCGAAGCGTCGGAATAGAAGAACACCACATCGCCGGGTTGCAGCTCCTGCCGGCTTACCGGCGTGCCGACCCCGGCCTGTGCCTGACTCGTGCGCGGCACATTGATACCGACCTGGTGAAAAGCCCACTGCACCAGGCCGGAGCAGTCGAACTGGTCGGGGCCGGTCGCGCCCCAGACGTACGGATCGCCGACCCGGGTGAGGCCCGCGGCGAGCGCGCTGGTGCCGCTGCCGGGAACCAGGCCGTTGAGCAGCCGGTCGCGGTCGAAACCGGCCGGGAACAGCGTGCCGGACAGCGCCGACTTGTCACCCGCCGACAGCTGGCCCCACGCCCCGATCACCTGCGCGATCCCGCCCTGGAGGTCGGCGCGTTTGCGCTCCAGGTCGGCGCGGACGTTGTCGGCCTGCTGGGCGGCGGCGCGGGCGGCGTCGGAGGCGGTGCGGGCGGTGGACTCGGCGGCCGTCGCGGCGTCGGACGCCTTCTTGTACTGCGCGACCTGCTCGGCGGTCTGGGTCGACATCACGTCCAGCGTCGACATCTGGTCCAGCAGCTGCTGCGGCGAATTGCTGACCAGGACCGAGAACAGCCGGTTGGTGCGCGCGCCCTGATAGGCCGCGACGGCGGTGCGGTCGATGGCGGGCTGGAACTTGCGGACCTCGGCCTGCGCGGCGTTCACGGCCTCGGTGGCGCCGGCCAGTTTGGTGTCGGCGTCGCCCGCCACGGCCTGCTTGGCCTCGAGGTCGGACTGCGCGGCGAGAGCCTGCTGATTGAGCTGCTCGGCCTGGTGGGACATATCGATCAGGCGCTGGACGGCGTCACCGGCGCTGGTCGGCTGGGCCGCCGGATCGGCGCCGGCGCCACCACCGGAACCGGTCCCGAGGACCAGAACTCCCGCCGCCAGGGATCCACCCACCAGACGTCTGGTTCGATTGTTGCGGTGCGCTTTCACGCCTGCCAAGCCCCGTTCTCGCTGTTCGAATGCGGTATCCGCGGTAGTTACGCGGTGGTGGAACTCACGAAGGTCTCGATCAGGTTACGGAACGGCGAGCGCTTGTGTCCAGTAGGCCACGAAACGATCACAGCACCCGTCCCGCTACCCGGACGGCGGCAGGTGCCGCCGTCCGGGTCGTCAGGGATTTCAGTAGCGGCGCGCGCCCGCGTACGGCATCGAGGCGATGGGCGCGACGGCGACGGGCTGGCCGTAGGTCGAGGCGTGCACGACATTGCCGTCGCCGACGTACAGGCCGGAATGGCTGCCGCCGTAGAACGACACGACGTCGCCCGGCTGCAGGTCGTCCTCCGACACCGGGGCGCCGGAGCTGAGCTGAGCCTGGCTGGTGCGCGGCAGTTCCACGCCGGCCTGCTCGTAGGACCACTGGACCAGGCCCGAGCAGTCGAAGGCGTCCGGACCGGTGGCGCCGTAGGAGTACGGCGTGCCGACGCGGGTCATGGCGGCGTCCGCGGCGCGCTGGCCGGGGGTCTGCTGCTGCGGCGCGGGGGCGGGGGCGATGCCCGGAAGTTCGATGCCCGGCGGCACGACGCCCGGCGGGATCTGGGCCAGGACCTGATCCGGCACGTCGATGCTGCCGACGCCCGGGACGGTCACCGGCGCCGCCGACGCGAGACTCGCGGGCAGCAGCAGAGCGCTGAGGGTGGCTGCGCCAACGGCTCCGGCCGCAACGGCCCGATGGGCGGTGCGAGGCAGCCCCTGAACCTGTCGCTTGATCGCCATGATGCGGTACTCCTCATCTGCCCCACGACGCCGCACCCGGTGGTGCGTCGGACTCCGTGAGGTCTCGAAAAGGTTACGAGCACATAACGGTGCGTTGTAAAGCCGCGACCGTCCGGTGCGGCGGCGCTCGGCAATGGCGGACCAGTCGGCATGCGACATATCTCACACCAATCACGAAACGATAACGCGGCGCGGCTACCAGGGGGTTTTCCGCGAGTTAACCGGCCGGTCGACCGACGCGCCCGTCTCGTGTTTACGACGGACCCGATCGTGGAACCCGCATGTCGAGGGAAGCATTTCGCAA
Organism: Nocardia transvalensis NBRC 15921; assembly: GCF_000308875.1. GTDB lineage: Bacteria > Actinomycetota > Actinomycetes > Mycobacteriales > Mycobacteriaceae > Nocardia > Nocardia transvalensis. The sequence goes on along the minus strand of NZ_BAGL01000035.1, from coordinate 80,701 downwards.
TCGATGCGACCGACCGGTTTCCTCGGCGGCCAGTGCTGTGCCGGTACGCCGCAAGGCCCCTACTGGCGTGCCCGATTGTTCTCGGTAGATCACGGGTCACTTATTCCGAATGCGTATTGATGTGACCCTGGTCACTTTTCCGCGTATTCCGGCAATTCGAGCCTCGCACGCCGGGTATGTCCCGCGAGCCATCACGCGAATATCACGGATGGCATTCTTGTCGGACCCCCGACCTACGCTGCTCGCCGTGCCCCCGACCGTGTCCGACGCGCCGTCAGGCAGACCGCGTCCGGCCCAGCTGGCCTTCGACGACCTGGATACGCCGCTGTACGACGTCACTTTCGTCGTCGTCGACCTGGAGACCACCGGCACCAGCCCGGAGCGGGACGCGATCACCGAGATCGGCGCGGTGAAGGTGCGTGGCGGCGAGGTCCTGGGCGAATTCGCCACCCTGATCAATCCGGGCTGCGCGATCCCGCCGCAGATCGTGCAGGTCACCGGCATCACGACGGCCATGGTGATGGACGCGCCCCAAATCGAGGCCGTCCTGCCCGGCTTCCTGGAGTTCGCGGCGGGCGCGGTCCTGGTCGCCCACAACGCCCGATTCGACACCGGATTCCTCAAGGCCGCGACGGCCCGCTGCGAGGCCGCCTGGCCCCCGTTCCAGGTGCTGTGCACGGTGCAGCTGGCGCGGCGGATCCTGCCGCGTGACGAGGCGCCCACCGTGCGCCTGTCCGCGCTGGCGCAACTGCTGGGCTCGGCCACCCGCCCGACGCACCGCGCACTCGACGACGCCCGCGCCACCGTCGATGTCCTGCACGCGCTGATCGAGCGGGTCGGCAATCTCGGCGTGCAGAGCCTCACCGAACTCGTGGACTATCTGCCGGAGGTGAGCCGGCGGCAGCGGTCCAAACGCTTTCTGGCGGCGGATCTCCCGGCGGTGCCCGGGGTGTATCTGTTCCGCGGGCCGTCGGAGGAGGTCCTCTATATAGGGACGGCCGTGAATCTGCGCCGCCGGGTGCGCACCTACTTCACCGGATCCGAGACCCGCACGCGCATGCGCGAGATGGTCGCGCTGGCGACCCGTGTCGACCACGTGCCCTGCGCGCACGGGCTGGAGGCCGGGGTGCGGGAGCTGCGGCTGCTCGTGGCGCACACGCCGCCGTACAACCGCCGGTCGAAATTTCCCAAGCGGGCGTGGTGGCTCACGCTCACCGCCGAGCCCTTCCCCCGCTTCACCGTCACCCGCGCCCCGACCTGGGATGCCCTGGGCCCGTTCCACTCTCGTGCCGACGCCACCGAGGTGGCCGCCACCGTGGCCGAGCACTGCGGGCTGCGCACCTGCACCACGCGCATCCCCCGCGGCGGCCGGCACGGCGCCGACTGCCCGCCCGCCGCGGTCGGCGGCTGTCCGGCGAGCGCCGACGGACGGCTGCGCACCGCGCAGGAGTACGCCGCGGCGCCGCACGCCGCACACCGCCTGTTCACCGGCCACAGCGACGCGCTGCTGCATCTCGTGCGGGACCGGATCGACGCCCATTCCGCCGCCGAGCATTTCGAGGCCGCCGCCCGCCTGCGCGACCATCTGGCCGCCGTCGTCCGGGCGCTGCGGCGCACCCAGCGACTCGCGGCGCTGGCCCGCATCGCCGAACTCGTCGCCGCGCGCTCCGACGGCTCCGGCGGGTGGGAGTTCGCCGTCATCCGGTACGGCCGCCTGGCCGCTGCGGGCACCGCCCCGCGCGGTGTTCCGCCGATGCCGGTCGTCGATTCTTTGGTCGCCGCGGCCGAAACCGTCGTCCCCGTCCGCCTGGACGCCCCCGGCGCGGACCAGGAGGCGTTGCCTGCCGCGTCCGATCCGTTCTCCGATCCGCGTCATCCGCCCCTGCGCGGCGCCTCCCCCGAGGAAACGGCCCTGCTGGCCCGCTGGCTCGAGGAACCCGGCACCCGCATCGTGCGGACCACCGACGGCTACCACGAGCCACGGCTGGGCGCCGGGGCGTGGCTGGCGTGGCTCGACCTCGCCCAGTCCGCCCGCCACACCGAATCCCTCGCCCACGACTACGCCGCCCGCGCCTAGGCTCGCCTGGTCGGCGCAGCCGTCCTCAGCCCGCGCACTACCGGAGCGAATGCCGAGGTACGCCTAGACTCACGGACATGATTACCGCGATCGTGCTGATCCACGCCGAGGCCGCCCGCATCCCCGAGACCGCGCAGGCCCTGGCCGATCTCGACGGCGTCGCCGAGGTCTACTCGTGCGCGGGCGACGTCGATCTCATCGCGGTGGTGCGCGTCCGCGACCACGAGCAGATCGCCGAGGTCGTGACCGGCCGCGTCAACAAGACCCCCGGCGTCCTCCGCACCGCCACCCACATCGCCTTCAAGTCCTATTCCCGAGCCGATATCGAGGCCGGCTTCTCCATCGGCGAGTAACCCCGGAACGCGGAACGGCCCCGAGTCGGTGGACTCGGGGCCGTTGCTGTCGGGATCAGTGGCCGGACTTGCCTTCGCCGCTGGACTGGTCCTGGTATTCGGCCAGGATCTCCAGCTGCTTGTGGTGCTCGTCCTTCTCGTAGGCGGTGAGCTGCTCCGCCTGGCCCGCCGGGTCGGCGCGGAGGAACGAACCCAGACCGGGCTTGCCCGCCCAGCCGAGCTTGTTCATCTTCTTCGGGACCGGGGCGCCCTGGTACTCCAGCGGAATCGGGTGCCCGTGGTCGTCGACCGGGCCCAGCGGCTGGTGCACCTCGATGTACTCGCCGTGCGGGAGACGCTTGATGACACCGGTCTCGATGCCGTGCTCCAGCACCGCGCGATCGCTGCGCTGCAGGCCCAGGCACATCCGGTAGGCCACGAAGTAGGCCAGCGGCGGGCCGAGCAGCAGCGCGATGCGGAAGAACCACGTCGTCGCGTTCAGCGAGATGTCGAACTTGAACGCGATGATGTCGTTCACGCACGCCAGCGTCAGCACCAGATAGAAGGCGATGGCCATGGCGCCGATGGCGGTGCGCACCGGCACGTCCCGCGGCCGCTGCAGCAGGTTGTGCGGGGCGTCGTCACCGGTGAGCCGCTTCTCGATCCACGGGTAGGCGATCAGCACCGTGAACACCAGACCCATGATGAGCGCGACCCAGAACGGCGCGGGAATCGTGTACCGGCCCAGATACAGCTCCCAGGGCGGCATCAGGCGGGCCATGCCGTCGGTCCACATCATGTACATATCGGGCTGCGACCCCGCCGACACCTGAGACGGGTTGTAGGGACCCAGGTTCCAGATCGGGTTGATCTGCAGCACGCCACCCATCAGGGCGACGATGCCGAGGCTGAACATGAAGAACGCGCCCTGATCCGCCGCGAACACCGGCACGATGCGCGCGCCCACGACGTTCTTCTCCGTCCGGCCGGGGCCGGGGAACTGGGTGTGCTTCTGGTACCAGACCAGCGCCACGTGCGCCGCGATCAGCGCCAGGATGATGCCCGGCAGCAGCAGCACGTGCGCGATGTACAGGCGCGGGATGATGATCTCGCCCGGGAAGTCACCGCCGAAGATCAGCCAGTGGATCCAGGTGCCCACCACCGGAACGCCGATGGTGATACCCGAGAACGCCGCCCGCAGACCGGTGCCCGACAGCAGGTCGTCCGGCAGCGAGTAGCCGAAGAAACCCTCGAACATCGCCAGGATCAGCAGCAGCGAGCCGATCACCCAGTTCGCCTCGCGCGGCTTGCGGAACGCGCCGGTGAAGAAGATGCGGAACAGGTGGATGATGATCGACGCCGCGAACAGCAGGGCCGCCCAGTGGTGCACCTGCCGCACGAACAGGCCGCCACGCACCTCGAAGGAGATGTTCAGCGCCGTCTCGAAGGCACGCGACATGGTCACGCCGCGCAGCGGCTGGTACGAGCCGTTGTAGACGACCTCGCTCATCGACGGGTCGAAGTACAGCGTCAGGTAGATACCCGTCAGCAGCAGGATGATGAAGCTGTACAGCGCGATCTCGCCGAGCAGAAACGACCAGTGGGTCGGGAAGACCTTGTTGATCGACCGCTTGACGAACGCCGCCATGTGGTAGCGCTCGTCCATTTCGTTGGCCTGTGCGGCCGCTTTGCTAGGACTCATGAACGACGCTCCCAGTAGGCCGGTCCGAGCGGCTCGATGAAGTCGCCCGCGGCGACCAGGTAGCCCTCGGAGTTGACGGTGATCGGCAGCTGCGGCAGCGCGCGGGCGGCGGGGCCGAAGACCGGCTTACCCCACTCGGTGGCCGAGAACTGCGACTGGTGGCACGGGCACAGGATCCGGTTGGTCTGCTGCTCGAACAGCGACGTCGGGCAGCCCAGGTGGGTGCAGATCTTCGAGTAGGCGAAGTAGTCGCCGTAGTTGAAGCTCTCCTGGCCCTTGCGCTTGATGGCCTTCTGCGCGTCCTCGGTGCGCAGGCGGATCAGCATGACCGCGTTGCGGATACCGCGCAGCGACTGCAGTGTCTCGTGCTCGTCGCCGCGCCACTCCTCTTTCCAGGGGAAGACGGTCTCCATGGCGCCGGCGTCGAGATCCTCCGGACGCACCAGCACGATGTCCTCGGGACGGCCGGTGTCCTTGCGGATGTAGATGGTCTGGCCCGGGTAGTCCGGGGTCCAGCCGGACACCCACAGCGGCGACTTGTCGCCCTTGGCCCACGGGTTCTTGATCATGCCGCCGACGAACATGAACAGCGCGCCGATACCCAGCACGCCCACGCCCAGACCCGCGGTGCGGGTGATCAGCTTGCGGCGGCCGAGCGTCGAGGTCTCCCCCGCGTCCTGCAGCTGCGCGATCAGGGTGCGGCGCTCCACCTCCGGGGACTTGCCGTCGTGGCGGTCCTGGATGGAGATCTCCGGCGGGATGAACTTCTTGCGGATCAGCACGACCGCGATGCCGATGGCGAGCACGGACACGCCCAGCGTGATGCCGTACAGCGGCGTGGTCAGCGAGTAGATGCCGGCGCCGTCCTCGTGCCGGCCCTTGTACTCCCACGGCCAGAACAGGAACACGCCGATCAGCGCGACGGCCGCGAGGCCCGAGATGGCGAACCACAGCGCCACCTGGCGCTCGGCGCGCTTCTCCGCGCGGGTGCCCGGAACCGGCCAGCGCGGCGCGCGGTAGGCGACGTCGACGCCGTCGCGCTTGGTGCCGAGGGCGACCAGCTCGTCGCGGGTCATCGCGTCGAGCTGCTCCTCGGTGGGGTTCAGGTCGTCCCCTGGCTTGCCGTGCTCGGGCGCGCCCATCTCGTTCTGCTCCTTCTCGCTCATGCCGCCGCCTCGCTAGCGCTCGGCGTCGTCACGAGCGAGTACTCGGCTGTGTCCATTGTTCGCTCGCTCCGCTCGCTCATGACCGGGATCCGATCCACATCGCCGAGCCGACCAGGAGCACGATGCCGACCACCCAGATGGCCAGGCCCTCGGTCGCGGGGCCGAAGCCGCCGAGGCCGTAGCCCGCCTCGGGCTTGGATTCGGTCCGGTCCTTGACGTAGGCGACGATGTCGCGCTTCTCCTCCGGCGACAGCTGGCGGTCGGAGAACTTCGGCATGTTCTGCGGGCCGGTCAGCATCGCGGTGTAGATCTGCTGCTCGTTGGCCTCGCCGAGCGGCGGCGCGAACTTACCGGACGAGAGCGCACCGCCCTTACCGGTGAAGTTGTGGCACGACGCGCAGTTCATCCGGAACAGCTCGCCGCCGCGGCCGAGATCGCCGCCGGCGGTCAGCGACTCCATCGCGACCTCGCCGTTCGGGTCCCGCACGACGGTCGGGCCGCCGCCGTTGGCCGCGACGTAGGCGCTCAGCGCGTCCGTCTGGCGCTCGTCGAACTTCGGGGGCTTGCGGGCGATCTGCGAGCCGTTGGCGGCGGCGGGCATGCGACCGGTGGAGACCTGGAAGTAGACGGCCGCCTCGCCGACACCGATCAGGCTGGGCCCGCGATCCGGCACGCCCTGCAGGTTCGCGCCGTGGCAGGTGATGCAGGAGGTGTCGTAGATCTGCTTACCCTCGCGGATCAGCGCCGACTGATCCTCGTTCGCCGTCGCGACCTGGGCATGCGGGGTCAGCGCCGACGCCGCGAAACCGGCTCCGACCAGGCCCATCAGAAGAACGAGACCACCCGCCAGCTTGCGCTTCATCCGGCGCTGCCTGCGGGTCCTGGTGGCCTGGTTGTTCCGAGCGCTGCCGATCCCGGGGCTGGCGGGATCCGGCGCGGACGGGGGGGATGAACTCATCTGTGTCCCTTTGGAGTAGACGGAACCGACTGATGCTCTGTCGAAGACTAGGGGGTCCTACCGGACGAAGTAGATCGTGGCGAACAACCCGATCCACACGATGTCGACGAAGTGCCAGTAGTAGGAGACGACGATCGCCGCGGTGGCCTGGGCCGGCGTGAACTTGCTGACCTTGGTGCGCACCAGCAGGAAGATGAACGCGATGAGACCGCCGATGACGTGCAGACCGTGGAAACCGGTGGTGATGAAGAACGTCGAGCCGTAGACGCTGCTCGAGATCGTGGTGCCCTCCTGGTACAGGGCGTGGTACTCGGTGCCCTGGCCGATCACGAAGAACAGGCCCATGAAGAAGGTGACCACATACCAGCGCCGCAGCCCGAACACGTCGCCTCGCTCGGCGGAGAACACGCCCATCTGGCAGGTGAACGACGACGCGATCAGCACGGCCGTGACCGGAACGGCGAGCTTCAGGTTCAGCTCGGTCGGCTCCGGCGGCCAGTTGCCGTGAGCCTGGGCCCGGGCGACGAAGTACATGGCGAAGAGGCCGGCGAAGAACATCAGCTCGCTCGACAGCCAGATGATGGTTCCGACGCTGACCATGTTGGGCCGGTTCAGCGAGTGCACACGCTGAGTAATGGCCGATCCTGGGGTCCCTACTGCGGTCGTCACGCGGGTAAGTATGACTCGTCGTAGTACGACAGGCGTAGCCGGGTAGGAAACTTCCCGGTGCGTGTCGGAAATCCCACGGCGAGAGCGGGTCTCGACCGGCCCCCGGCGTGTCACGAGAATACCCAGTTCGGAGGCGGTTATAAGCCCCTCGCCGGGGTGCGGACCGGGGTCCCGGGCATGCGGAACCGATGCCTATTGTTGTGCGCCGGACGCCGGTGACACCCCGATTCGGAGCGTCCGGAGACGACGAGGGAGCGGGTGCGGGATGGGTCTGCGGACGGTATGGGAGCGGCTGCGGGGCCGCGGCGGCGCGGCGGAATTGGATCCCGCCCGAACCGATCTGGTGGTCGTCGCCTCGAGTTTCGATGATGCCGAGGCCTGTTCGGCGGCGCTGGCGCGCGGCCGACGCCACCCTGATCCTCCAGCGCGTACAGGTGCTCGACGCCCTGCACTGCTCCCAGGAGCGGTCGCGCATGGCCGGACTGGCCCAGCGCCACGACGGTGCGGCCCTGGGCTGGGACGCCCTGCAACCGGGCGATTCCGATCCGGCCCATTAGGCTGCTAGCCAGCACCTGATGTGCGGAATCCGTGACGGGAGATGTTGATGAGCACGCGCACCTGGGCCCAGATCCTCGGGGCCCTCACCGATGGGGTCGACCTGACCACGGAGGAGGCCGCGTGGGCGATCGACGAGATCTTCTCCGACAATGCCACCCAGGCCCAGATCGCGGCGTTCGGCGTGGCCATGAAGATGAAGGGCCCCACGGCGACGGAGCTGTCCGGGATGGCGCAGGGCATGCTGGGGCACGCGCGGCGGGTGCCCCTGGACGTCGGCGCGGTGGATATCGTCGGCACCGGCGGCGACCGGTCCGGCACCGTCAACATCTCGACCATGTCCTCGATCGTGGTGGCGGCCAGCGGGATTCCGGTGGTCAAGCACGGCAACCGGGCGGCCTCGTCCAAGAGCGGCGGCGCCGACGTGCTCGAGGCGCTGGGTATCCGGATCGCGCTGGATCCGGACGCGGTGGCCCGCTGCGTGCACGAGGTCGGCATCGGATTCTGTTTCGCGCCGCTGTTCCACTCCGGGCTGCGCTTCGCCGGGCCGGCGCGCAAGGAGATCGGCATCCCGACCGTCTTCAACGTGCTGGGCCCGCTCACCAATCCGGCGCAGCCCCAGGCCGGCCTGATCGGCTGCGCGTTCGCCGACCTGCTGCCGGTCATCGCGGGCGCGTTCGCCGAGCGCGGCAACAACGCGCTCGTGGTGCGCGGCAACGACGGGCTCGACGAGATCACCACCGCCGACACCACCGACGCCTGGGTGGTCGCGGGCGGGCATCTGGCGCAGACGACCATCGATCCGACCCGGCTCGGCATCGAGCGGGTGCCGCAGGAGGCGCTGCGCGGCGGCGACGCCGAGACCAACGCCGTCGTCGCCCGCAACCTGCTCGCCGGTGAGCCGGGCCCCGTCCGCGACGCGGTCCTGCTGAATTCGGCCGCCGCGATCGTCGCCTTCGAACTGACCCCCGAGACCGCCGGCGACGACCTCCACGACGCCCTGGCCGCCGCCCTGCGACGCGCCGCCCACGCCGTGGACTCCGGCGCGGCCGGGCAACTCCTGGACCGCTGGGCCGCGCTGACGGACCAACTGGGCCCGGCCTGATCGCGGAGCACCCGTGATCCACGCATGCCGGGCCACGGGACGGTGTGACCGGGCAACGGGAAGTTTCGAGGCCCCCGCGAATTCACCCATACCGGGCGGCGGAACTTTCTAGAATGCCATGAGGTACGGCTGGCAGGAGCACGCCATGAGCTTCGAGAAGATTCCGCCGGGTTCGCGGGGGCGGCCACCGATGTCGAGTAACGCGGTCACCCGGGTCGTGACACGGGTGATGGAGCGCGTCCACCGGTGGCAGAGCGACCGGTTCCAGGGCATGGACCTGCTGTACCTGACAACGATCGGCGCGAAATCCGGGCAGCGCCGCCGGGTCACGGTGAGCCGGTTCCCGGACGAGGACGGCTGGCTGGTGGTCGCGTCCATGGGCGGGTCGTCGCAGCATCCGGCCTGGTACCACAACATCGCCGCCCATCCCGACCAGGTGTGGGCCGAGGTCGGCGGGCGCACGTTCCGGGTCCAGGTCGAGCAGCTGGACGGCGACCGGCGCGACGCGGCGTGGAAGCGGATCACCACCGAGCAGCCCCGCTACCTGGAGTACGCGGCCAAGACCGATCGCCTGATCCCGATCCTGAAGCTGCGGCACGCCGCCTGACCGTCAGGCCAGGTAGCGCACGATGCTCTCGGCGACGCACGCCGGCTTGTCGGCGCCCTCCAGCTCGACGGTGACGGTGCGCTCGGCCTGCACGCCGCCGGGGATGTCGCGCACGGAGTCGAGCGCGACGCGGGCGCGGATCCGGCCGCCCGAGGGCACCGGCGTGATGAAGCGAACCTTGTTGAGGCCGTAGTTGATTCCCATCCGGATGCCGCCGACCGAGGCGGCCTGGTTGGCGAGCGGCACCAGCAGCGACAGGGTGAGGAACCCGTGCGCGATGGTGCGGCCGTAGGGTCCCGACGCGGCCCGCTCGGGGTCGACGTGGATCCACTGGTGGTCGCCGGTGGCCTCGGCGAACGTATCGATGCGGTCCTGTTCGACGGTCATCCAGTCGCTGATGCCGATCTCGGTGCCCACCGCTGCCCGCAGCGCGTCCAGGTCGGTGAAATCGGTCATGTGTAGCGCTCCTTCAGTTCTCGTTTCAGGACCTTGTGCGTCGGTCCGAGCGGCAGCTCCGTGACGAACTCGACCCGGCGCGGGTACTTGTACCGTGCCACATGGTCACGGGCGTAGGCGATCACGTCGTCGGCGGTCAGCGGGCCCGCGGGGACCACGACCGCCAGGATCTCCTCGCCGTAGGTCTCGTCGGGCACGCCGATCACCGCGACCTGAGCGATCATCGGATGCCGCAGCAGGGCCGCCTCGACCTCGGTCGGGTAGACGTTGAAACCGCCGCGGATGATCATCTCCTTGATGCGGTCGACGATCGTCAGATAGCCCTCGGCATCGCGCGTTCCGAGGTCGCCGGTGCGGAACCAGCCGTCGACCACGGCCTCGGCGGTCGCCTCGGGCCGGCCCGTATACCCGCCGAAGACGTTGTGCCCCCGCACCACCACCTCGCCCACGCTGCCGGTGGGCAGCAGGTCGACGCGCTCGCGCACGGCAGGGTCGGCGATCTCGACATCCACGCCCCACACCGGATGCCCGACCGTGCCCGCCCGCGGGCCCAGCAGCGGCTGGTTCACCGTCACGGTCGGCGAGGTCTCCGACAGGCCGTAGCCTTCCAGAATCTGTGCGCCGTAAGCTTTTTCGAAGCGCTCGAGCAGTGGCGGCGGCAGGGCAGCACCGCCGGAGATACACAGCCGCAGCGCTGGTAACTCCGAGGCGTCGGCGGCGGCATCGACCAATCCGTAATACATGGTCGGCACGCCATGGAAGGTGTTGACGCCCTCGGCCACCATCAGCCGGATCGCCTCGGCCGCATCGAATCTCGGCAGCAGGACCAGCGTCGCCCCGGCCCGCCAGGTCGAATTCATCGAGACCGTCTGCCCGAACACGTGGAACAGCGGCAGCGCGCCGAGGGCGATATCGTCGCGGTGGACCTCGTTGGCGTCGAAGGCGTTCACCGTCGCGCACATCACCATGTTGAGGTGGCTCAGCTCGGCGCCCTTGGGGCGGCCGGTGGTGCCGCTGGTGTAGAACACCACCGCCGTATCCGCCGGGTCGCGCGAGAGGAACGCCGGAATCGGCTCGGCGGCCAGATCTTTCGGGTCGGCGCACGGAATGTCCGCCCGCCGCGCCGCCTCCCGCCCGACCGCGGCGACCTGCTCGTGACAGATCAGGAGGGTGGCGCCGCTGTCGCGCAGCACGAATTCCGCCTCGTCGGCGGTCAGCAGCAGGTGCACCGGGACCACCGCGGCCCCGGCGGCGAGAATCGCGTAGTAGGCGCGGGGGAACTCGGCGGTATTGGGGCCCATGAGCGCCACCCGGTCCCCCGGCCGCACACCGAGTTCGATCAGCGCGGCCGCCTGTTCCCGTGCCTGCCGCCACACTTGGGCGAAGGTCAGACGCCGCTCGCCCTCCACGAGCGCGAGGGCGTCGGGACGCCTGCGGGCGTTCTCGGCGAGGATGCTGGCCAGGGACAGTGTCGCGGGCACGAGGTCTCCCTCCGGTCGCGGATCAGACGAAGGCGTTCACGCCGGTGAGGGCGCGGCCGATGAGCAGCTTCTGGATCTGGCTGGTGCCCTCGTAGAGGGTGAGCACGCGGGCGTCGCGCAGGTACTTCTGTACCGGGTACTCGTCGATGTACCCGTAGCCGCCGAAGACCTGGATCGCGTTGTTGGCGGCCTTCACCGCCGCCTCGCTCGCGAACAGCTTCGCCACCGACGCCTCGGTGCCGAAGGGTTTGCCGCGGTCGACGAGATCGGCCACCCGCCACGCCAGCAGCCGCGCCGCGTCGACATCCACGGCGATATCGGCGAGCAGCTCCTGCACCAGCTGGTAGGACGCGATCGGCTTGCCGAACTGCTCGCGCTCCTTGGCGTACCGCACCGACGCCTCGAGGCAGGCGCGGGCCACGCCGACACAGCCGGCGGCCACCCCCATGCGCCCCTTGTCCAGGGCCGCCATGGCGATCCGGAAGCCGGTGCCCTCCGCGCCCAGCCGCGCCGAATCCGGCACGCGCACACCGTCGAGCACGATCTCGGCGGTCGCCTGCCCGCGCAGGCCGAGCTTCCCCTTGATCTCGGTGCGGCCGAAGCCCGCCGCGTCGGTCGGCACCAGGAACGCCGTCACGCCCTTCGGCCCGGGTCCGCCGGTGCGCGCGAAGATCAGCGCGATATCGGCCCACGTGCCGTTGGTGATGAAGACCTTGGTTCCCGACAGCACCCAGTCGTCGCCGTCGCGGACCGCCTTCGTCACGAGATTGGCCGCGTCGGAACCGGTTCCGGGTTCGGTGAGCCCGAAGCAGCCCAGCGACTCCCCCGCGCACAGCCGGGGCAGCCAGTGCTCCTTCTGCTCCTCGCTGCCGTAGGCCTTGATCGACTTGGCGACCAGGCCCAGCGAGACCGAGACGATGCCGCGCACCGAACTGTCCCCGCGGCCGAGTTCCTCCAGCAGGACGCAGTACGACAAGGCGTCTCCGCCGGAGCCGCCGTACTCCTCGGGAATCTCGATGCCCAGGAACCCCACGTCGCCGAGTTTGCGCACGATCGCGAGATCCACCGCCTCGGCCCGGTCCCAGGCCGCCGCGTGCGGCACGACCTCCTTGTCCACCCAGGCGCGGGCGAGGTCGCGCAGCGCGCTGTGGGCGTCACCGAGTTCGAGATCCATGGCGGAAAGACTCCTAACCGTACGGCGTTAGGTTTATGGTCGTACCGTATCCTAACGCCGTTCGGTTGATCAAGGAGGTGGGCATGGCGAGGCCGCGCGTGCCGCTGCTCAGCCGCGAGCGCATCCGCGACGCGGCGCTGGAACTGATCGATCGCGACGGCCTGGCCGAGCTGTCGATGCGCAAACTCGCCGCGGAACTGGGTGTGCGGGCCGCCTCCCTGTACGGCCACTACCCCACCAAGGACGACCTGCTCGACGAGATCGCGGGCGCGATCATGGTCCGCGTCGACACCTCGGCGTTCGAATCCGGCGACTGGCGGCACGCCCTGACGACCTGGGCGCGCTCGTACCGCGCCGCCCTGGTCCGGCACCCCAATTTCGTGCCGTACCTGGCGACCGGGCCGGGGCACCGCGAGGAGAATCTGCGCGCCGCCGACGCCGTGCACGGCGGCCTGGTGCGGGCGGGCTGGCCGCCGCGCCAGGCCACCATGATCGGCGCCGCCACCCGCTACGTGGTCATGGGCTCCACGGTCGGCTCGTTCTCCCGCGGCTTCGTCGACGACGTGCAGGTCTACCGCGACCGCTACCCCCACCTCGAGCAGGCCCACCTGCTGCGCGCCAAGGCCGACGAAATCGACTCGGAGAGTTTCGAGTTGGCGCTCGAATCGTTCGTCGACGGCCTGGAGGTGCGCTTCGCGGCGATCCGGGAGCGCCGGGCGCGGCGGCGCGGCAAACCGGACTGACTACCCGAAACTCTCCTTGACCTGCGCCTCGCTCAGGCCGTAGTCGGCCAGCGAATACTTGTGCGCGGGACGCCGATCGCCGGTGCGGCTCTCCTCGTCGAGCGCCGTCATGGCGGCACGGGCGTCGTCGGTGAGGTCGATGCCGAAGGCGCGGTAGATCGATTCGACCGTGCCGAGCGGGTCGTTGCGCAGATCGGCGAAGTCGACATCGAGGAACTGGGCCCGGTCGTGCCGCGCGCGGACGGCGGTGAACTCGTGCAGTCCCCGCGACCACAACTCCAGCTGGGTCTCCCCGATCCGGTCGCCGGTGAAGGCGTTCGACCAGCCGCGCGCGGCGTGGTCGGACAGGCTGCACACCGAGGCGAGCACCGTGGCCGGATCGCGGTGCGTCTGGATGACCAGCGCGTCCGGGTAGACCGCCAGCAGCGCGTCCAGGGCGAACAGATGACTGGGATTCTTCAGGATCCAGCGCCGCTGATCGCCCATGCCGATCAGCTGGAGATTGCGGCGGTGCCGGGCGTAGGCGTCGGTCCAGTCCTGCCCGCGCAGCCACCGCGAATAGGTGGGCAGATACGCCAGGCATTCATAGGACACCGATTTCACGGTCTGCCGCAGCAGCTGCCAGCACTCCTCCACCTCGGCGGCGGTCATGTAGTGCAGGCCCATGAACTCCGGATTCTCGATGTGGTGCTGGGCGAATCCGGCGTCGATCTGCCGATACACCGGGTTGTCCGCCCAGGTCTCGCGCGGCGGGCGCGGCTGCGGGAATTCGGTCAGCCACATTTCGAGGGCCTGATGACGGGGATCGGCGGCCAGCAGGCGATGCAGGGCCGTCGTGCCGGTGCGAGGCAGGCCGGTCACGAAGATCGGCCGGGTGATCGGGGTATCGGCATACTGCGGATTCGCCTGCCAGGACGCCTCACTCAGCGCCCGGGCCACCAGCGCGCCGCGCAGGAAGTACCGGTTCATCTTGCTGCCGAGTTCGGTGAGATCGGCATCCCGCTGATACGACTCCAGCAGCACCCCGAGCGCCTCGTGGTAGTCGTCCGCGCCGAAATCGGTGAGTCCGCAAGCCTTCGTCGCCGAGGCATGGAGATCCTCGATAGTGCCGACGTCTGTACGGGTGGTCATCTATCGGTTCCCTTCACGCGTGGTACTCGCCGCAATTCACATCGAGCGTCTGCCCCGTGATCGCACTGGACCAGCTGGAGGCCAGAAACACCACGGCGCGGGCGATTTCGTCGGGTTCGGGCAGGCGTTTGAGGTCGGAGCGCGCCGCGGTCTGCTCGTAGACCTGATCGACGGTGATGCCGTACTTCTCGGCGACCTCGCCGAAATACCACTTCAGCTGATCGCTCCAGATATAGCCCGGGGCCACGCTGTTGACGCGAATCCCCTTCTCCCCCAGCTCGGTCGCCAGCGTCTGCGACATGGCGAGCAACGCCGATTTGGCGACCTTGTAGCTGCCGTAGCGAGGTTCGGAGTGCCGCAGCACCGCCGAATTGATCATCACCACAGCGCCTTCGGTCTCCGCCAGCGGTCCGGTGAACGCCTGCGTCATGCGCAGCCCGCCGAGCACGGTCAGGTCCAGACTGTCCCGGATCTGCTGGAAGTCGGTGCGGGCCAGCGGTTTCATCGACGGCACCGCGAACGCGTTGTTGACCAGCGCGTCGATGCGGCCGAACGTGTCCAGCGTGCGCTGCACCAGATTCGCCACCGCGGCGTCGTCGGTGATATCGGTGGGGGCACACAGGGTTTCGCCACCGGCGGCCTCGATCTCCGCCGCGACCTCCTTCAGCCGCGATTCCGTGCGGGCGGCCAGGACCACCCGCGCGCCGGCGGCCGCGGCCTCCAGGCAGATCGACCGGCCCAGTCCCGGGCCGACGCCGCTGACGACGACCACCTTGCCGGCGAGCAGAGCATTGTTCACAGCGGTTCCCTCCCGGGTCATGCGAGCATCCGTCCCGCGAAACCGCGCTGGCGGTCCGCGATTCGCGCGCGCCAGCCCGCCTCGTCGATCGCGTTGTGGTCGTAGTGCGGCAGCACCTCCCGCACCTTGCCGAACGGCACCAGTTCGATGGTGGGCCCGTCGGCGGGGGTCAGCGCCCGGTCGGCGCGCTGCCAGCGGAACTGGAGGATGCCGTGCGTGCATCCGGTCGTCTCGATCCAGTTGGCGATGCCGGGATTTCGGGCCGAGACCACCATCCGGATCATGCCGTCGGGATCGACCCGGGCCTGCGCGCTGTTGAGGCTGGTCTGGTGGTTGACGTAGTCCAGCGAGATGTACCAGCGGCTACCGAGCTGGAATCCCTGATAGGGCACCTCGGATTTCGGCACGGTGATGATCAGGGCCTGGTCGTCCTCGAGGTCGAAGTGGCCGACCGAGGAGTACTGGGTGCTCAGGCCGCCCGGGGTCAGCCGCGGCTCGGTGAGCGTATTCACCGGCAGGTCCAGGTAGAACCACTTCGGGAAGTTGAACCAGGTGTGCACCCGCTGGATCAGCATGCGCGCGGCGGCCCGCTGCCGCTTGCGCAACGTGTCGAGATCCGCTGCGGCGGGCGCGGTTCCGATCGTGTCGACCCGCTCGATCCGGATCGTGCCCTTGCGCTCGGTGGTCCAGTCCGCGTACACCTCGCGCACGGCGAGCATGGACGCGCCCTCGCCGAGCACGAAGTAGTTCGGCCCCGGATTCTCCCGCGGCGGGCCGAATCTCAGCTGATAGCTGCCGTCGGCCGCGATATCGATACGGCGGTCGTCGAAGGCGTCGTCGCCGCCGGGCACGTCGGTGGCGGTGTAATCGCCCTTGAGCACCTGGAAACTCAGATCGACCGTACTGCCCCGCGTCCCGGTGATCAGGTACTCCGCCTCCGGCTCCACATTCGCGTGGTAGTAGAGCGTATCCGGATTGTCCAGGCCCATCTTGGTGTACGGGCCCGTGGAGGTGACGAAGTACGGATGGCTGGTGCCGTGCGCGCGCGACAGCTGGAGTACGGCCTGGATGCTGCCGGCGAGGTAGTCGTACCCCTCGGCGAGGTCGCGGTCGTCGCGGACGAAATCGGCTGTGGCGATGAGTTTCTCGGCCTCGGCGATGGCGGCCAGCAGGGGCCCGGTCAGCGTCGGCTCGGGTGGGTGTGGCATCGATGTCCTACTCGTCGGTGGGCTGCAGTCGCAGCTCGCGGTGGATGCGGGCGGCGATATCGGCCGGATTGCCGTGCTCGGGGGTGATGACCAGATCGGCGTGCTGCGGCGGCTCGTACGGCGAATCGATTCCGGTGAAATCGCGCAGTTCGCCGCGACGGGCGCGGGCGTACAGACCCTTCGGATCGCGGCGCTCGCACAGCGCGAGCGGGGTGTCCACGAAGATCTCGTGGAACGGCAGTCCCCGGTCGCCGTGCACGGCCCGCGCCAGCTTCCGCTGAGCGGCGAAGGGGCTGATGACCGACACGATGGCGGTCACCCCGGCATCGGCGAACAGCGCCGCGACCTCCGCCACCCGCCGGATGTTCTCCCGGCGATCGTCGTCGCTGAAGCCCAGGTCGGCATTCAGCCCGTGCCGCAGATTGTCGCCGTCCAGCAGGTAGGCCGGCCGGCCCGACCGGACCAGCAAGCGCTCCAATTCGACCGCGATCGTGGACTTTCCGGACCCGGACAGCCCGGTGAGCCAGATGGTGGCGCCCCCGTGCGGGCGCTCCGCCCTGGTGACGGCCGAGCTGTGCCAGACGACGTCGGCGATCGCGCGGCGACCGTCCGCAGTCTCCCGCGCGCTTTCTTCCGTACCTGCCCGCGAGTTCCCTTCCCCACTTGCCCGCGAGTTCCCTTCCGCATTCTCCCGTGGGCCCGTATCGCGGGCGAGGATCATTCCCGCCGCCACCGTTTGATTGGTCGCCTCGTCCACGAGGATGAAGCTGCCCGTGCGGCGGTTGTCGCGGTAGGCGTCGAACATCAGCGGCGTGCGGCTGCGCAGCGACAGGCGCGCGATGTCGTTGAGCGCCATACTGTCCGCGTCCGCCACCCGGTGCAGGGTGTTGACGTCGAGCCGGTAGTCCAGGCCGGTGACCTCGACCTTGCTCGCCTGGGCCGCGGTGCGCAGTTCGTATCCGGCCCCGGGCCGCAGCACGGTGTCGTCGGAGAACCAGCACACCATGGCGTCGAGGTCGCGATCCAGATGCGGCCGATTCCCGGGGCGCGCCAGCATATCCCCGCGCCCGACGTCGACCTCGTCCTCCAGCGTCAGCGAAACCGCCATCCCGGTGAACGCCTCGTCCACCTTGGTCCCGCCCGGACCCCAGATGCGATCGACCCGGGTGCTGCGGCCCGAGGGCAGCACGGTGATCTCGTCTCCCGGCTTGAAGATGCCGCCCGCGACGGTCCCGGCGTAGGTGCGGGGCGCGGCTGCGCCCGCCTCCTGTCCCGGCCGGATGACGTACTGCACCGGCAGCCGCGCGTCGATGAGATTGCGGTCCGAGGCGATGTGCACCTCCTCGAGGCGGTGCAGCAGCGGCGGTCCCGCGTACCACGGGCTGTGCGGCGACGGATCCACGACATTGTCGCCGTGCAGCGCCGACACCGGCACGAAACTCAGGTCGCCGACGGTCAGCTTGGCGGCGAAATCGGCGAATTCCGTGCGGATCTCGTCGAATCGGCTCTCCGACCAGTCCACCAGGTCCATCTTGTTCACGCACACCACCAGGTGCGGGACGCCGAGCAGCGCGGCCAGGAAGGCGTGCCGGCGGGTCTGCTCGACCACGCCCTTGCGGGCATCGACCAGGATCAGCGCCAGATCCGCCGTCGACGCGCCCGTCACCATATTGCGGGTGTACTGCACGTGGCCGGGGGTGTCGGCGATGACGAACTTCCTTCGCGGCGTGGCGAAGTAGCGGTACGCGACATCGATCGTGATGCCCTGTTCGCGTTCGGCCCGCAGCCCGTCGGTCACCAGCGCCAGATCCGTGGCGGCGTCGCCGCGTTGGGCGCTGACGCGCTCGATCGCCGCCAGCTGATCGGTGAACAGATTCTTCGAATCGAACAGCAGCCGGCCGATCAGGGTCGACTTGCCGTCGTCGACGCTGCCCGCCGTCGCCAGTCGTAACATGTTGCGGCTCATCAGAAGTAGCCCTCCCGCTTGCGGTCCTCCATGCCCGATTCCGAGATCCGGTCGTCGGCGCGGGTCGCGCCGCGCTCGGTGAGCCGGGTGACCGCCGTCTCCGCGATCACGGCCGCCGGATCGGCCGCGGTGCTCTCGACGCAGCCGGTGCAGGTGGCGTCGCCGACCGTGCGGAAGCGGACGGTCGCCTCGAACGCCTCCTCGTCCGGGCGCTGCGGCAGGAACCGGTTGGCGGCCAGCAGCATTCCGTCGCGGTGCAGCACCGTGCGGCGGTGCGCGTAGTACAGCGACGGCAGTTCCACCGCCTCCCGGTCGATGTACTCCCAGATGTCGAGTTCGGTCCAGTTCGACAGCGGGAACACCCGAATGTGCTCGCCCGGGCGGTGCCTGCCGTTGTAGAGGTTCCAGATCTCCGGCCGCTGCGCCCGCGGCTCCCAGGCGCCGAATTCGTCGCGGAAGCTGAACACCCGCTCCTTGGCGCGCGCCTTCTCCTCGTCGCGCCGGGCGCCGCCGAACACCGCGTCGAACCGGTGCTCGGCGAGGGCGCGCAGCAGCGTCGTCGTCTGCAACCGGTTGCGGCTCTCGCCCGGCCGCTCCACCGAGCGCCCGGCATCGATATCGTCCTGCACCCGCGCCACCAGCAGCCGCGCCCCGACCCGCGCCGCGGTGCGGTCGCGGAAGTCGATCACCTCGTCGAAGTTGTGCCCGGTGTCGACGTGCAACAGCGCGAACGGCGGCGGCGCCGGCCAGAACGCCTTGCGCGCCAGCTCCAGCATGACCGCCGAATCCTTACCGCCGGAGAACAACAGCACCGGCCGCTCGAAGGTCGCCGCGACCTCCCGGAAGATGTGGACCGACTCGGCCTCCAGGGCCGCCAGATGTGACAGCTCGTATCCCGTCCGCATCACCCGCTCACTCACCGCGCCGACATTCGCCCACCGGGGTTGCGGTGTCGAATATTCGACGCTATCGTTCGATATTGTGACACCGACGATAGGCCGACCGCGGCGCGCCGGTCAAGAACCTGTTTCAGAAAATGGGTCGGCCGCGCCCGATTCCGCCGCGTCACCACCCACGCACCGCGTGGTCCGGGTGATCGAGCTGCTGTCCCGCCGCCCCGCCGACCACCTGTCGCTGGCGCGCATCGTGCGCGACACCGGGTTGTCGCGCGCCACGGCGCACGCGGTGCTCACCCAGCTCACCGCCGACGGCTGGACCGTGCGCGACGGCGACGGCAACTACGGCCTCGGCCTGGGCATGCTCGCGGTGGCGCGGCGCGCGGAAGAGGCGTTCCCGCTGCGCCGCCTCGCCGTGGAGCCGATGCGGGATCTCGCTGCGCGCGAACGGATTCCGGTCTTCCTGGCCGAGCGCGACACCGGCGCCATCGTCATCACCGAGGTGATCGGCGACCCGTCCGTGCCGTGGATCCGCGCGGGCCGCCGGCTACCCCTCGCCCCGCCCGTCGCCCGCGAATTCGTCGCCTGGGCGCCGGATTCCGAGCGCGCCGCCTGGCTCGGCCACGCCGACCCGGCCCACCGCGAGCGCCTGGACGCGGTCCTCGCGGAGGTCCGTGCCCGCGGCTATTCGGTGGAACGCCTCGCCGACGAATCGGCCCCGATCCTGGAAGCCCTTGCCGCCCTGCGCAATTCCCCCGTCACCGACCCCCTCCGCCACCGCCTGGGCGGCATGATCGCCGACCTGATCACCATCGACTACCTCCCCGACGAACTCGGCGCCGAAAACGCCGTGGTCACCGTCGCCGCCCCCATCACCCTCGGCGCCACCGTCACCGCCGCCCTGGTCGCCTGCCCCGACACCCGCCTGTCCGCAGAAGCCCTGGCCCACTTGGGCACCGCCACCAAATCAGCCGCCGACACCCTCACCGCAGCCCTCGACGCCAGCCGCTGAGCCACCTCCATGAAATGGATCCGCTTCACCGCTGAACCGGATACCAGCGGATCGCCAGGCACGGTCGGTGTATCGACCGATGTACGGGGTCAGGGATCGAGCAGGCTACTCAAAGATGGGAGCCCGCCAGCAGTACGCGAGGATGGACATCGTGCATGCGGATGGCCGAACCGAGGCGTACATGGCCGAGGACCGCAAGAACATGACCGAGTCGGCGTGCGTCTTTCTGGACGGATGGCTGGCCGGCATGGGAAGCGCGTTGCAGCAGTGGCGCCGTTTCTACCTGCCCGCGGACTTTCCTTTCGACTTCACCCTCGACTCGCTGGACGCGCTGGAACCGGTCGTGCTCGCGCGCTATCCGGACCAGACGGCCATCGGTATCGAGGACAACGCGGAGTTCACCACCGGTACGCTGCGATACGTCGGTGAAGTCCTGTTGCGTGTCGCGCCGGCCCGCTGGGGTTATCAGGATCGTGCGGATGACGACCTCAACCCCTACTGCGCCCCGGTCATCCGCCCCAACGCTCCGGCGGAGTTCGCGAACGGTGTGATCCTGGAATTCTTTCTGCATCAACTGGTCCGAGATCGAGAACGGGGCACCCTGCGGAAATCCGCCGCTCAGCTGCGGGAAACCCTTGCTATCTGCTGGGAAGCCGCGCGCGTGGACCCGCCCGCCCCGCGCGATGCAGTCCCTGGCTGGTGTGAATACTTCACACTCGACGAGTACAACAGGTTCGTCGCAGCGGTGGAGGCTGCCCTGGGTGCGTTCGGCGCCGACGGCCAGACTATCGACGCCGGCTACGTCAGCTTGGTTGCAGGCAATCCGAATCGCGAGGCGCATGATTTCGGCATACATGGGCTGGCCGAGCAGTGCCGGGAAAGCGAGTTCGAAGACTGGCCCGTTCTCTGCTTCTCCGTGATCGACGGTTACGTCATGGATCAGCCGCAGCGAGACTGGCTCACCCGAGTCTCTTTCACCCAAGTCGAGGATCGGCTGGAACCGTGGCTCGCCGATGGGCCCGAATGGTGGTTGTCCGAACCTTTGCCCGACCGGCAGGAGCAACCCTTCTGGATCCGGCTCGAAGATGGCAGATACCTCCACTTCCTCGCCACTGTCCCAGCGCTCGAGGGAATTCCAGAAATCACGACGTTCGTCCCCAACTCCGCGGTGCGGGCATGGAACATTCCCGTCGAGAAGCTCGTCCAGTGGGGGACTCGGCACCTCTGAGTCGCGCCGGCACGCATAGATCGCCGCATCAGGCAACGTTTCGGTACTTTCCGGCACACCCCCTTTCCGGCACACCACCCCCCTTTTTTCCGGCATGCTTTTGGCCGGAAACCACCAGCGCACCCACGGATCCCGGCCAAAAGCATGCCGGGAAATCGACTATGAGCCCACCGGAGGTGGATCGACGACGAGCCCACCGGACGTGGATCGACGACGAGCCCACCGGACCTGGATCGACTACGAGCCCGCCGGACGTGGTTTGCCCTGCCCCGCAGGCCAATCCGACAGCGTCCGATGCAGGGCATCGAGAATATGCCGCCACGACACATCCGTGGGCCGGGAATGGGCGAACCCACCCTGCGCCTCCAGCGTCGCGAACCCGTGAAATGTGCTGCGCAGCAAGCGAGCCGCGTCCAGCCCCTCGGACTCCCCCAGCTCGTACCCGCGCAGCATCGACTGCGTCAGCTCGATGCTCCGCAGCAGCGCGGGCTCGTCCCCCACCTCTGCCGGATCCATCCGGATCTGCGTCGCCGCGTACCGACCCGGATGCTCCAGCGCGTAGGCGCGGTAGGCGTCGGCGAAGGCGATGAGCGCGTCCTTCCCCGCCCGTCCCGCGATGGCGGTCCCGATCCGGTCGTTCAACTCGACCCCGGCCCGCAGCGCCACCCGCACCCGCAGATCGTGCAGATTGCGCACGTGCACATAGAGGCTCGGATCCTTCACGCCGAACCGGCGAGCGACCGCCGACAGGGTGAGGTTGTCGAACCCGATCTCGTCGGCAAGCTCCGCGGCCGCGTCGACCACGCGCTCCGCGGTCAGTCCCACCCGCGGCGACATACTCCACCTCCTGCCCATCGGACCGACAGTCGACCCTACTAGTCCGGAATCTACTGGCGACATCTTCCTAATATAGTTAGGCTATATCCTTGTTAAATCAGGAAGGAGGGATCATGCGATCCGCGACGCTGGCCGTCCCCGGGGCGAGGCTGTACTACGAGGTGCGTGGGGAGGGCCCGCTGCTGGTGCTGCTTCCGGGCGGCGGCGGGGATGCGAGTGCGGCCGACCCGCTGGCCGAGGCGCTCGAACGGCATTTCACCGTGGTCGCGCTCGAGCAGCGCGGCTACTCCCGCAGCACCCTCGACAGCGGGCGGCCCGAGACCCAGCGCGTCTCGGTTCAGGCCGACGACGTCTACCGGCTGCTGCGGCACCTCACGGATCAGCCCGCGGCGGTGTTCGGCACCAGCAACGGCGGCATCGTCGGGCTGGAGCTGCTAGCCCGGCACCCCGAAGCCGTCCACACCCTGATCGCCCACGAGCCACCATGTTTCGCGGTCCTGCCCGACGCGGTCGCGCATCGGGCGATGGTCGAGGAGGTCTACACGCTGTTCCGCACCGAGGGGCCCGCCGCCGCGGGAGCCCGGTTCCTCGCGGGCATCGGCGGGGCGATGAAGCCTCCTCCGGACCCGGGGGAACTCTCGCCGCGCGCGGCCGCGACCTGGGAGCGCCTCGCCGCCAACGGCCCGCTCATGATGGCGTACGAGTTGCGCGAATTCACCTCGTACCTCCCGGATTACGCGGCGCTGCGCCCGGTGGCCGAGCGGCTGGTCCTAGCCGTCGGCTGCGAGACCCGCGGCTGCCTGCCCTACCGTCCGGCGGTGGAGATCGCCGCCCGGCTCGGCCTCGAGGTCACCGAGTTCCCCGGCGCGCACAACGGCGCACGCACCGAGGCGCCCGAATTCGCCCGGCAGCTGACGGACATCCTGGCGGCGGTCACCGGTCAGTGACCGTCCAGCGCCTGCCGGAGGGTGTTTCCGAACGCCACCGGCTGTCCCGGATATCCGGAGTCGGGGCCCGAGAAGCCGCCGTGATGGCTCGGGAAGACGGTGACCGGACGGCCGAGCAGCGCGGCGAGGGCTTCGGACGTGCGCGCGGTGTAGGTGCCCGCGGACTCCTCGCCCACGCCGACCACGATGCGGGTGGGCGCCGCGAGCAGGGCCGCGATATCGGGCTCGTAGCTGCTCACGGCCCAGGACCGGTCCGACAGCAGCGGATCGTCGCGGGAACCGTCGTCCTCCGACGGCATCCCGAACATGCCGGGATCCGGGAAGGGCTGGGCGAAGTACTCGTCGGTGAACTCCCCCTGCCACGAGGTCATGGCGATGAAGGCCGCCATACCGGCGCCGAAACCCTTGGCCTCGTAGGCATCCCGGAATCCGGCGCGGGCGCGGTCGGCCGCCGCGGCGTCGGGCAGGACGGCGTTGAGCGGCGGTTCGTGGGCCACCAGGGTGATCACGTCGCCGGGATGGGCCGTCACCAGCGCGAGCGCGACCACGGCACCACCACTGCTGGCGAACATCTCGACCGGTCCCGCGCCCAGTTCCTCGATCACGGCGTGCACATCTTCCGCTTGCACGGTCGGGGAATGATCCACCCGGACATCCTTGCGCACGCTGCGGCCGAGGCCACGCGGATCGTAGGTGACCACGGTGCGATCCGGGAACTGCTCCACCAGCGCGTGAAACCCGGTGGCATCCATAGGCTGACCGATCATGAACAACGGCGGCCGCCCCTCGGTAGGCAGCGGCCCGTGCACGTCGTACACAACCTCGGCCTCGGGACTGTGAAGCGTATGAGTAGTCATGACACTCATGACGGTGCCCGCCCCGAGAACTAATCGGGGCCTGTCGTCTCGGGGACGACAGGCCCCGAACTCCTAGCTGTACTGCGAGAACTTCACGTCCAGGACCGCGCCCTGCAGGACGTTGGCGGTGCCGGAGACCTGGCCCGGGGCGAAGCGGTAGAGGACCGTGCCCGTGCACTCGGGCTTGTCCCCGGCGCGGGCGTAGACCGTCGCGTACAACGGGGTGGTGTTGGCCAGGTACACCGTCCGCGGCGCGTCGATCGTGATCACGTTGGCGTTGCAGGTGTTGTCGGCCGGTTCGGGAACCGTCACGATCGGCACGGTGTTCTCGAAGATCACGAACTGGTTGGCGGCCTGATCTTGCGCCCCGGACTGGCCGAAAGCGAAGAGCGAGGCCGCGACTGCCGCCAGTGCCGCAGTGACGGTGCGTTTCATCATCAGGCTGATTCCTCTCCAGGAGCGGGCTTTCCGCTCGTACGTCTATCACGGAAATCCGTTCCGTGGCATGGTGCCACGAAGTTACTCCACGGTGTAGGCGCGCGCCGAAACGATCAGTTCGCGGCGATCGGCGGCAGGTGCACGACCTGGCCGGCGTAGGCGAGCCCGGCCCCGAAACCCAGGAGCAACGCGGTATCTCCCGCCTTCGCGGAACCGGACCGGAGCAGCTCCTCCATCGCCATCGGGATCGATGCCGCGCTGGTGTTGCCGGTGCCGACGATATCGCGGGCGACCGCGACGGAGTCGGGCACGCGCAGCGCCCGGATCAGCGCGTCGGTGATGCGCATATTGGCCTGATGCGGCACGAAGGCGTCCAGGTCCTCGACGGTGACGCCGGCGTTGTCCAGCGCGTCCCGGCACGCCTTCTCCAGAAAGGTGACCGCCCAGCGGAATACGGCCTGGCCGTTCATCCGGATGTAGGGCCGCACCGTGGTCCCGCCACTCGCCTCGGCCTCGGCGACCTCGGCGAAGTACTCCTGGAAGTCCTTGTCCTGCTTGATCGCCGCGGTCTGGCTGCCGTCCGAGCCCCAGGCCGCCGGGCCGATGCCCTCGGCCTCCGCCGGGCCCACCACGACCGCGCCGGCGCCGTCGGCGAAGATGAACGCGCAGGTGCGATCGGCCGGATCCAGCAGATCCGACAACCGCTCCACCCCGATCACCAGCACGTAACGAGCCTGTCCCGCCCGCACCAGGGCCGCGGCGTCCGACAGCGCGTAGCAGAATCCCGCGCAGCCGGCCGAGACGTCGAAGGCAGGGGTGTCGTGCAGCCCGAGTTCGGTCGCCACCACCGCGCCCGCCGACGGGCCCAGCACCATCTGCGACGACGTGGCCAGCACCACCGCATCGATCTTCTCCGCGGCCAGCCCCGCCGCGGCGAGCGCCTCGCGGGCGGCCTCGGTACTCATCGAGACGATGGTCTCGTCCTTCTCCGCCCACCGGCGCGCGGCGATCCCGGACCGGGTCTGGATCCACTCGTCCGACGAATCGATCCGGTCGACGATCTCGGCGTTGGGGACGACGCGCCGGGGGCGGTAGACGCCGAGGCCGAGCAGCGCGGCGTGGGCAACCGGGGCAGCGGTGGCGATGTGGGCGGCCATGACTTCCTCTCTCCGTATGAACCGATTGGTTCATACGGAGATTACGTCTAGCATGGACCGATCGGTTCACACAAGGGTGGGAGGAGATTCCGTTGAGGACCGGACCGCGTGGCCGTCTCATCGAGAGCACCATCGCCACGGTGCAGGAACACGGCGTGCACGCGGCCGGGCTGAACGAATTGCTCAAGCGCAGCAACGCCTCTCGCAACTCGCTGTACCAGCACTTTCCCGATGGCAAGGGCGAATTGGTGGAGACCGCGGCGCGCATCGTGTCGCGCGTGGTCCATTCGCACGTGAGCACCGTGGCCGAGGCGCTGGCGCAGGCGACGTCGGTCGAGTGCTGGCTGGACGAGCTGTTCGCCTTCTGGCGCGATCCCCTCGAATCCAGCGACTACCGCGAGGGCTCGTTCATGATGGCCGCCGCGCTGGACGAGCTGGACTCCCGGGTGCAGGCCGCCGCCGGGCAGGCGTTCACCGACTGGACCGCCCGCCTCGCCGACGGCCTGGTCGCCGCCGGCGCCGAGCGGCCCGCCGCGGAGTCGGTGGCGAGCGTCCTGCTGTCGGTGATCGAGGGCGCCATCCTCCAGAGCCGCGCTCTCAAGTCCCCCCGCCCCTTCGACGACGCCCGCACCCAACTCGCCCTACTCATCCATCACGCCATCGGGCACTAGAGCACGCCGGCCCTCACACCAGACCCTCGAACATCCTCTCGGTGGCCTGGGCGCCGTGGCCGTCGGCGATCTGGCGGTCGACCAGGCCCTTCACCGGTCCGATGACGTCGAGGGCAACCCCGGCGTCGCGGCTGGCCCGCACGATGGCATCGAGGGCGGCCTTGGTGAACCGGAGGTCCTGGACCGGGCGGCTGTAGTCGCCGCTGTCGATCACGCGGCCCTCAGCGGTCAGGGACGGCATGATCGCCGACAACCACCGCCCGGCCCGCTCGCCGAACGCCTCGGCGGATCCGCCCGCCGAGCGCACCATGGCGGCCCCGTGCTGGAATCCGGCGAACATGATGTACATGCCCGCCAGCAGCGCGAAGTCGTAGAGCGACGCCAGGCCCGCGTCGTCGCCGAAATACTCCGCGGCGCCGAGCAATTCGAGCGCGGGGCGATGGGCGTCGAACACCGCCCGGGAACCGCTGTAGAGAATCGAGGAGCCGGGCTGCCCGATCATGCCGGGCGTGGCCATGATTCCGCCGTCGAGGTAGTCGATGCCGTGCCCGGCCGCCCACCGCGCCAGCTCCCGCGCGTCCTCGGGCGCCGTACTGGTGAGGTTGACCAGCGCGCGCCCGCCCAGTTCGCCCGCGATCGGGTCGAGGGTCTCGTGCACCGACGCGTGATCCAGCAGAACCGCCACGACCAGTCCGCCCGCACCCACCGCCTCGCGCACCGACCCCGCCCGGGTGGCGCCGGCCGCGACCAGATCGATGTCCTTGCCGGGGCTGCGATTCCACACCGTCGTCGGATGACCCGCCTTCAGGAAGGCCGCGGCCAGGGCACTGCCCATCGCGCCGAGCCCGAGCACCGTCACCGGTGTTTCCGTCATCACTTGCTCCTTCGGTTCGAGAGAGGTCTTCGGCGCGCGCTGCACCTAGGCTCACCCACACCTCACCGACCGGCAAGTACTTACAAAATCATCCGGTACGCACCCAGAGGTTTGTGAACAGCTCAGGGCCCTTCCGGAATCAGGGCGAACGAAAACCAAACCGTTTCGCAGGTTGATCCGAATACAAGGTGGTGTCCGGTGGCTGCCGAAAGGCCTGCCGGACACTGTCTCGGATACACCGGTACCGATGGGCGGACGCACCACGAGCCGCTTCCGCCCATCGGTGCTGGGCCGGAGCCGCTGTGGCGCGGGATCAGTCGGACGTGCCCTGCTGGTCGGCGACGCGGGCGTGCAGACGTTCGCGAACCTGGTCCGAGGTGTAGGCGCGGCGCTTGCGTTCGTTGCGCACGATCACCACTCCGGTCGCCGCGACACCGGCGGCGCCCGCCAAACCCAGCATTTTCCACCAGCGCATGCACCTAGGCTAGACGTGTGCCACGCGAATCGCCCTCGAGTATCGGCTTCGACGACGCGGTAGAACTCACGCGGACAGGAGATCTGTGGCTGTTCCGCGGTCACTCCGGCGCCGACCGCGCGATCCGGGGACTGACCAACAGTCCGGTCAACCATGTCGGTATGGCGGTGGTCGTCGACGATCTCCCGGCGCTGATGTGGCACGCCGAACTGGGCCGCTCCCTGCCGGATGTGTGGTCGGGCACCCATCATCGCGGCGCCCAGCTCCACGACCTGCGCGCCGCGGCCACCCGATGGAACGAGGTCTACGGCCAGCAGGCATGGATCCGCCAGCTCGACCGCCCCGTCACCCGCGAGATGGAGGACGCCGCACTCCGCGTCGTGGCCAGGCTCGACGGCACCCCCTTCCCGTCCACCAGCGCCTTGGCCGGACGCTGGTTCCTGGGCCGTGTCCCGGCCCCGAAGCGATGGTGGAAACGCCGGAACGCGAGCCCGGAACGCACACCGGCCGCCGCGGACCGCGAACCCGACCGCGCGAATCTGGAGAGCGCCTACTGCGCGGAAATCGTCGCGTTGACCTACCAGGCGATGGGCCTACTCCCCGACAGACCCGCGAATTGGTATGACCCGGGCCGCTTCTGGAGCGGCGACAACCTGCACCTCGCCGAGGACTACCACCTCGGCGGCGAGATCGCGGTAACCATGCCCGCACCCCCCGCCTGACGGAACATTCGTCCAAGACGGCCGTCCGCACCGGCGGCCACACTGAGCGACATGACCATCGAGGAATCGACCTTCCCGCTGGACGACGGCGATATGTACGTGCGGCAGGACGGCCCGCGCGACGCACCCGCGCTCCTGCTGATCCACGGTTCCGCGGCCTCCGCGCGCTCGTGGGACGCGCTGGTCCCGCTGCTGACGGAGTCCCACCGCGTTGTCCGGATCGACCTGCTCGGATGCGGCCGATCGGCCGAACCGGCGGACGGCAGCTACGCCGTCGAGGACCAGGCCCGCCGGGTCGGCAACGTCTTGGACCGGCTCGACATCGACAACACCGTGATCGCAGGCCATTCCAGCGGCGGCATGGTCGCCACCGCACTCGCCGCCCGGAACCCCGCCCTCGTATCGGCACTCGTACTGATCGATACCGCCCCGTCCGTGGACGCGGCCATCCCCCAGAGCATCACCATCGACCCGTCCCAATGGGACAACCTGACCGACGACCAACTCCGCCCGGCCATCGCCGCCGGATTCGCCGAAGGCTTCGAGATCCCCCGCCAATTCCTGGACGAACTACGCGGCATGACCATCCACTCGTTCCTGAAAGCAACCCGAGCAGCCACCGACTACCTCGCCCACCAACCCCTCCCCGACCGCCTCGCCACCCTCGACACCCCACTACTGGTGCTCTTCGGCGAGAAGGACCAGCGCGTCCGCCCCACATCGGCCGCCCGGTACCGCGCCGTCCCCGGCGCACGCATCGAAATGCTCCCCGGCAGTGGACATTCCCCGATCATCGAAAACCCCTCCCACACCGCCGCCCTACTCCTCCCCTTCGCCGCATCCCACACCGCCCGCCCGGAGAATTGGCGTCTCGCGCGCGACGACAGCGTGTGACATGGTGTGAATCACTCAGTGTGACAGTGTGTTCGACAACGCCGAGTGGTGAGGCGACGTGTACTCCGAACTCTTCATGCTCGCAGTGGGACTGCGCGGCAGAGCCGAAGCAAGGGAGTGGCACTCCTTGCGAGGGCAGTAACTCTGAGGGATGATGGCGGGCAATGGCGCAGGAACCCTTGGAGGGCAAATGATCTGAGTTGAGGCAGGACGTTCACTGCTTCTTGTGTGATGCAGCCCGCGGGGGGTCTTCGCATTGGATGTAGTGCCGTGAATCGCATGTTCAGGCGTGATGCTCGCAGCAGAATCGCCCCGTTACCGACTGCGCTCGGGAAACTCCGAGTCGGGCTGTCACTCGGAAAAGACTGACACGCGCTGTTTCCGGCGCACGATTCGCGAACACAGGGAATGAACGTGTACACCATCGCACTGCTCGGCTCGAGTTGTTTCATCTGCTACCTGGCGCTCTGCGCCCTCGTCGTGCTCCGCACCGGCGCCACATCCGGATTACGCGACGTCGCGTGGGCGGTGAACGGAATCCTCCACCTGCGGCAAGTGAACTGATACACCGCTGAGCGAACGATATGGGTGAATGTGCTTCTACGAGAAGCACATTCACCCATATCGGCGCGGTGACGCGTCGAGTACCCGCAGCGCATGTTCCAGGATCACGATGCCCCCGCTGGCACGTCGAGCGTCAGTACCGACGAGAGTCGTTGCAGCGCTTCGGGGATCACCCGGTAGTAGACCCAGGTGCCGCGGCGCTGGCTGTCGATCAGCCCGGCCTCTCGCAGCACCTTCAGGTGATGGGAGATCGTGGGCTGCGACAGGTCGAAGGCCGGGGTCAGCTCGCAGACACACACCTCTCCGCCGCCGCGGGCCGCGATCAGGGACAGGACCCGCAGCCGGACCGGGTCGGCGAGCGCCTTGAACATGCCCGCCAGTCCGGCCGCCGCCTCGGCATCCAGCGGCGCGGACAAGGTGGTCGCGCAGCAGTCGGTGGACGCGATCACCACGGATTCCTGTTTCGACACCCATCTATATTGACAGTTGCCTATCCAGCGGCGCAAGCTGTGTATCGATATTCGTCGATACAGCCCGGTCAGGTACTTATCCGCCGGGGTTCGGAAGGAGTGTGAGGTCATGTCCCACCAGCAGCACGACCTGCGGGAGACGGTGCGAGCCCGGTACGCGGCGGCGGCACAGACAGTGACGGCCGGCGGCGTGGCCGAGGACTGTTGCGGATCCGCCTGCTGCACAACCGGTCCGACGGATATCGATCCGACCTTCGGCGCGAGCCTGTACGGCGCGGCCGACCGCGGCGAGCTGCCGATTCAGGCGGTGGCGGCGTCACTGGGCTGCGGCAACCCGACCGCCGTCGCGGACCTGCGGGCCGGTGAGCGGGTCCTGGACCTCGGCTCCGGCGGCGGGATCGACGTCATCCTGTCCGCGCGCCGCGTCGGGGACACCGGAAAGGCGTTCGGGGTCGACATGACCGACGAGATGCTCGCCCTCGCCGCCGAGAACGTCGCCAAGGCCGGGGTGGCGAACGTGGAGTTCCTGAAAGGAACGATCGAGTCGATCCCGTTGCCCGCCAACACGATCGACGTGGTCATCTCCAACTGCGTGATCAATCTGTCCGTCGACAAACCTGCCGTCTTCGCCGAGATGGCCCGCGTCCTGACACCCGGCGGTCGGATCGGCATCACCGACGTGGTCGCCGACGACACCCTGACCCCGGCCGACCGCGCGCAACGCGGCAGCTATGTCGGCTGCATCGCCGGAGCACTGTCGTTCACCGAATATCGCGCCCACCTCACCGCGGCCGGATTCACCGACATCGATATCACCCCGACCCACGAGGTCGCCGACGGCATGCATTCCGCGATCGTCAAGGCCGTCAAACCCTCCGCGCGGCAAGAACCTACCGCCGCCTGCTGCGGAGACGACTGCTGCCCGAGCGCAGAGTCTGTCCCGGACAGGACATAGGCGCTCTCGCCCTCGACCAGCATCGATCTATCGTGGACCCGTGACCACCACCTCCCAGAATTCCGAAGTCCGCGCCGGCGTCTCGCGGGACCGGCGGCGCGAAGAATTGCGGGAGTACCTGCGCAGCCGCCGGGAACGCCTGACGCCCGCCGAGGTGGGACTGCCCGACGCGGGCCGCCGGCGCACGCCGGGCCTGCGGCGGGAGGAGGTCGCGGTGCTGGCGGGGGTGGGAGTCTCCTGGTACACGTGGCTCGAACAAGGCCGCGATATCAAGGTCTCCGAGGATGTGCTTGACGCGGTCGCCCGCGCCTTGCGACTCGACGAGGCCGAGCGTGCCCACCTGTATCGCCTGGCGGGGCTGAATCCGCCGCAGCGGACAGCGATTCCGTCGGTGCCCGCCTCACCGCAGATGCTGCGGCTGCTCGACACCTGGGCGCCGCGACCGGGCTACATCCGGGACCGGCACTGGAACTTCACCGCCGTCAACGACGCCGCGCGGGCGGTATTCGGCTACGGCGACACCGACCACAACTGCCTGATCTCCTTCTTCACCAACGCGCGGTTCCGGGTGCTGCACCAGCAGTGGGACGAGATCGCGGCGGCGACGGCAGCCGTATTCCGCGGCGACGCCGCCCGCTATCCCGACGATCCGGAATTCGACCGCATCGCCGACGATCTGGCACAGGTCAGCCCGGAATTCGCGCGGCTGTGGGCCCGCCACGACGCGGCCGAGCACGCGACCGCGATCAAAGCCGTCGACCACCCCGAGGTCGGGGTCATGGTGTTCGAGGCGACCCTGCTCCCCCTGCCCGACCATCCGGGCCACCACCTCATCCTGCACAACCCGGTCCCGGGCACCGAGACCGAGAACCGGCTGGAGCGCCTGCTGCATTCGTAGCCTGGTGGCGCCACACCCCCCATGAACCGGCACTGCCTATCGCCACGCCGCGCCCGCAGGATCGGTGTCATGAGCAATGCCACCCGGATGCGAGCGATCACCATCCCCGAATTCGGCCCCGCGGAAGTCCTGCGCGCGGCCACCGTCACCCTCCCCGAGCCCGGACCGGGCCAGGTCGCCATCGATGTGGCCTACGCGGGCGCCAACTTCGCCGAGGTCCTCTACCGGCAGGGCGTCGTCGACGTTCCCCTGCCGTTCGTGCCCGGCATCGAGGTCTCCGGCCACATCCGCGCCGTCGGAGCGGGCGTGGAGGATCTGCGCGTGGGCCAGCCGGTGGCCGCGCTGACCATCGTCGACAGCGGCGGCTACGCCGAGGTCGTGGTCACCTCCGCCGATCTGGTGATCCCGCTCGACGAGCGGTCGCTGAGCCTGGCCACCGCCGCCGCCCTGCCGTCCAACAGCACCACCGCGTTCCTGGTCCTCGACCGCGTCGCCCGCATCGAACCCGGCGAGAGCGTGCTCGTGCACGCCGCCGCGGGTGGCGTCGGCAGCCAGCTCGGTCAGGTGGCCCGGCTGCTGGGCGCGGGCCGCGTGGTCGGTACCGTCGGCAGCCCCGAAAAGATCGAGACCGCAAGGTCGTTCGGCTACGACGAGGTGATCCTGCGCGATCGGCTCGCCGAAGCGGGTGAGTTCGACATCGTGGTCGACATGGTCGGCGGCCCCGCCCGCCGCGCCGGCCTGGACCGGCTCGCCCCGCTCGGCCGGCTCGTGGTGATGGGCAATGCCTCCGGTGCGGACGATATCGGGATCTCGGCGAACGAACTCTGGTTCACCAGCAAGACGGTCTCCGGGTTCAATCTGGCCGCCTTCGCCGCCGCCTATCCCGCCCAGGCCGGCGCCGCCCTCCGCCGCGCGATCGGCGCGGCCACCTCCGGAGATCTCCGGATCCAGGTCGAGACCCTCCCGCTGACCCGCGCCGTCGAGGCGCACCACCGCATCGAATCCGGCTCCACCACGGGCAAACTGGTTCTCGAGGTCACGTCCGCCTGACGTCGGGCAAGCCCGGCGCCCGGTGTCAGCTGGGGTGTCAGTCCGGTGTCAGAGCGGCGACAGCCCGGCTCGCGACAGTATCGGTGTGAACAGCACAGCATTCGCCACTCCCGGACTGCGGGCCACGATCCTCGGGGATATCGACCTGGCCCCGATGCTGCGCGCCGAGCCCCGCCCGACGCGATACCTGCGCAGCGATCACGCCTTCGCCCAGCTGATCCGCTTCGCTCTGGTCGGCGGCGCCAGCAATATCGCGTATGTCCTGCTGTTCCTGGCGATGAGCGGAATCGGCCCGCTGGTCGCCAATATCGCCGGGTCGATCGTCAGCACGGTGATCGCGAACGAACTCCACCGGCAGCTGACGTTCCGGGCGGCCGGGCGCGTCGGCTGGTTCACCGCTCAGTGGGAGGGCGGCGGGCTGGCCCTGCTCGGCGTGTTGATCAGCACCGCGGCGCTGGCCGTCCTCGGCTTCTGGGCTCCCGGTCTCGGCGGCCTCGCCCAGGCGGGCGCCATGATCGCCGTCACGGCGGCGGTCGGCGGTATGCGCTTCCTGGCCTTGCGCGGCTTCGTGTTCTGAGCGCTCAGTGAAAACCGAACGTCTGGTTCAGCAGTTCCGCCTCGGCCATCAGCGTGGACGATTCGAGACGGTCGCCGACCCGCGAGGCCAGTTCCCCGCGGGTGATCAGCGACTTCCCGTCCGCGTCGTCCCCGGTGGCGGGAGCGAGGCGAATACGCCCCTCCCGCAAGACGAGCCGAGTTCCGGGGCAGCCGGTTTGAAGCAGCTGACGCAGATCGGCCTCCGTAACCTGAGTCGGGTCGGGTGCTTCGGAAAACATATGCGGCGGATGCCCACGCGATCCCGGGAAAAACGCCCTGCGCCGTACCGATTCAGGGCTGGATGTTCTCCAGGTCCTCCAGCAGGCTCGGATGCCGCGGCTGCCAGCCCAGCGCCTCCCGCGTGTGGGCGCTCGACGCGGGCTGATCGGTCGCGAAGATCGGGCCGAGCGCGCCGAAGTTCTCCGGCGGCACGGATTCCACCGGCAACCCCAGGCGCCGGCCGATGACGGCCGCGATATCGCGCACGGCGTCGCCCTCGTCGGCCACGGCATGCCACGCGGTTCCAGCCGGGGCCTGCTCCAGCGCCAGCCGGAAGAGGACGGCCGCGTCGAGCGCGTGCACAGCCGGCCAGCGCTGGGTGCCGTCGCCCGGGTAGCCGGACACCCCGCTGCGCCGGGCCGCGCCGGTCAGGATGCCGGCGAATCCGCCCTGTCCCTCGTTGTGCACCGTGCGCGGCAGGCGAACGGCCGCACTCCGCACGCCGCGTGCGGCCAGCTCGAGCACCGCCATGACCGAGCGACTGCGACCGCCGACAGGTCCGTCGGTCGGCAGCGGATCGGCCTCGGTGGAGGCGCGGCCCGGAACGCCCGGCGTGCCCGAGACCGTCACGAACGGGCGATCGCTGCCCGCGAGTTCGTCTCCCATGGCCGCCATGGCCGCGCCCTCCTCGGCGACTCCCGCCGCCAGGGCCTCCGGGCTGCTGAAGTCGTTGCTGAAGGCCAGGTGGATCACGCCGTCGGCCGCGGCGGCGCCGGTGCGCAGCGTGGGCAGATCGGCGAGATCGCCGCGCAGCGGTTGGGCGCCAACGGCATCGAGGGCCTTCGCGGAAGCGTCGGAACGAGCGAGTGCTCGGACGGTGTGGCCGTTGCCGAGCAGTTCGGCGACGACCGCCGACCCGATCAGGCCGGAACCGCCGGTGACGAACACATGCATATCTCTCTCCCTCGCTGTGATGGGACTGTTGTCTCATCACCATAGCAGAGTGACGAGACAATGGTCCCATCACTTATCATCGACACATGGCACGGTGGGAACCTGGAGCACGAGAGCGGCTGGTCCTGGCCGCCGTAGATCTGTTCACCGAGCAGGGGTACGACGCCACGACGGTCGCGCAGATCGCCGAGCGCGCCGGAGTCACGAAGAGCACCTTCTTCCGCTACTTCCCCGACAAGCGCGAACTCCTCGTGGCCGGGCAGCAGACGCTGAGTCAACTGCTCACCGACGGCATCGCCGAGGCGCCCGAGAACGCGACCCCCCTCGAGGCCGTCGCCGCCGGCCTCGAACGCGCCTCGACCGCGATGGGCCCGATGAACCGCGAATTAGGCCCCCGCCTGACCGCCGCCATCGCCGCCAACGTCGAACTCCAGGAACGCGACGCCCTCAAGAGCGTCGGCCTGGCCGCGGCCATGACCGAGGCCCTCGCTGCCCGAGGCGTCCCCGACCCCACCGCCCACCTGGCCGCCGAACTGGGCGTCCTGGCCTTCAAACGCGGCTACGAAGCCTGGCTCTCCGCACCCCCCGAAACCACCCTCGCCCCCCACACCCTGGCCGCCCTGGCGGCCCTCCGAGCCGCCACCCAATCCCTCACCTGACCACACCCCTTGTGCGGCAACAGAACCCGCCCACCGGGCAGCATGATTCCATGACCGGTCACGTACGGATATGGTGCCTTCGCCACGCCGAATCGGAAAACGTCACCGCGGGTATCGCGGGCGCTGTGCCGCTGTCACCGTTGACATCTCGTGGATTCCGCCAAGCCGCCGACGCCGCTCGATCCCTCGCTCACGAGCCGATCACCAACGTCTACTGCAGCACCGCCCTCCGCGCACGACAAACCGCCGCCGCTCTGCTGACTGGCCGCGACTACGACACCGTGGCCCTGGACGAGCTGGCAGAGGTCGGGATCGGCGAGTCGGAGGGAACCGCCGGATCGCACGGGCCCACCCCGGCGAAACCGTTGCCCTCGTCGGCCACGTCGCCAGCCTCACCGTGACACTGGCACAGCTGTGCGGCCTCGGCGCTCGAGTATGGGGAAATCCGCTCCCGCACGCCGTCCCGTTCCTCATCGAACGGGAGGGCGAATCCTGGCACTGCCGGTCCTGGCCCGCGGCGGCATGTGGGTGACAGGTGGGGTGCGGGCCGTCATGATCTAGCCCATGGAGAGCAGGGCGGCCGCCGATGATGCCGGGGCACAGTCGTTTCGGGTGATGCCGTGGTGGCTTGTGCTGGTGGGCTTCGGTATTGCGGTTGTCTCAGGGGTCGTCGTGACGTGGTGGCTGCTGGGGATCGCGGGTAGCGGCGGCTCGGCCGGTGCGACGGTGCGGATCGATGCGATCCGCACCGGGCTCACGGCTGTCGCGGGGACGGGCGGCGCGGTCGGGCTCGTGCTGTTGGCGCGGCGGCAGTGGCTGAACGAACGCACGCAGCGGCATCGGGAGTACAACGATGCCGTCACTCGCGCGCATCAGGAGCGGGTGCAGGCCCATGCCGAGGCGAGCGTGGCCTCGGACCAGGCCGCGCGGGATCGGGCGGCGGCGAGTAGCGAGTACGACGCGATCGAGCGGCGGGTCACGGAGTTGTTCGGCAAGGCGGTCGAGCATCTCGGCTCCGACAAGGCGCCGGTGCGGCTCGGTGGTCTCTACGCGCTGGAACGCTTGGCGCAGAACAACGAGCAGTACCGGCAGACGATCGTCGATGTCGTCTGCGCGTATCTGCGGATGCCCGCCCGCGAGGAGGTCCCGGACGAGCAGCACGTGCGACTGGGCGCCCAGCGCATGCTGACCCGGCACCTGCGACCGGGACCGGACCACTGGGAGCACATGCGCATCGACCTCATCGGCGCGTATCTCGACGGGTTCGATGCCTCGCGGTGCGTCTTCGACGACGTCGACTTCACCGGAGCGACCTTCGCGGGGGCGACATCGTTCGACGACAGCGGCTTTCACGGCGAGACGCGGTTCCGTGCGGCCGTATTCCGCGGCGACGTCTCATTGCAGCGCACGCGGTGGCGCCATTCGGTGGACTTCGGCGGCGCGCAGTGGCACCAGAACGCGTACTTCGCCGAAGCGACGTTCGAACACCACGCGCGGTTCGACCATGCCACGTTCGGCGGCAAACGAACGTCCTTCCGCGCGGCCATCTTTCAGCGGACCGCGACCTTCGATCGCAGCCGCCTGACCGGTGACGCCACCTTCCACGGCACGCGATTCGAAAGGAATATGTCGTTCGAGCACGTCACCTGCGATTCGGCCGTCTCCTATCGCGACGCCGTCTTCGTCGGCATGACGATGTTCCGGCGGACGGTCTTTCACGGGCAAGCCGACTTCGGCAGCGCGACATTCGGGGAATACGTAGCGTTCGACAAAGTCCACTTCGCCGGCGGAGTGATGTTCGATCGACAGCCGATCGAACGGATGAGCGCCGTCGAGACCCGGATCGCGGCAAAGTCGTTGTGCCAGTTACCGGACGGCTGGGCCCTGGTTCCTATCGATGACGAACAGGCCGGCCTCACCCGCAAGGGTTGACGGCCGTCTTTCAGAAGACCGGAATGATGG
Organism: Nocardia transvalensis NBRC 15921; assembly: GCF_000308875.1. Lineage (GTDB taxonomy): Bacteria > Actinomycetota > Actinomycetes > Mycobacteriales > Mycobacteriaceae > Nocardia > Nocardia transvalensis. Next base: position 43,236 of record NZ_BAGL01000035.1, on the reverse strand, counting down.
GCGGCGCACAGGTGGTATCGCAGACTCTCCGAGCCGGATTCGCCGGATCAGCGAACTTATGGCGCGACCGTGCGGAACACGATGGATACCTTCAGAAGCGGAGTACCAGCCGACCTCGAACACCGCCGGCCTCCAGCAGGCGGTGGGCGTCGGCGGCTTCGGCAGCCGGGAAGGTGCGGGCCACGCGCAGGCTCAGGATGCCTTGTCCCGCAAGGTGGCTCAGCTCTTTCAGGGCCGCGGAGTCGCGGACGTGGTCGGTGACCATGACGTAGTCGATGGCGATGCCGCGCTCGGATTGCACGCCGCCGGTCAGTGCGGGTGGGCGCAGGGCTACGTAGGAGCCGTTGTCGCGGATGGCGGGCAGAACGGTTTCGCCCAGGAGCGCGCCGTCGATCACGGCGTCTACGCCGTCCGGGGCGTGCTCGCGAATGTGCTGGGCCACATCGGATCCGCGGGGGACGACGATATCGGCGCCGAGCTCGGTGACCAATTGGCGGTCTGCGGGTGCGGCGTCGGCGATTACGGTGAAGCCGGCGTGCTTGGCCAATTGGATGACGTAGCCGCCGACCGCGCCCGCGGCACCGGTCACGGCGATGGTGCGGCCGGTGTCGGGGCCGAGGGCGTCGAGGGCGATCCGGGCGGTCAGGCCGTTCATGGGAAGGGTCGCGGCCGCTACCGGATCGGCGCCGTCGGGGATCGGGGCGACCGAATCACCGGACACGACAATCCATTCCGCGTACGCGCCGCCGCCCTCGAGGACGGGCTTGGTGACGGCGACGACCCGGTCACCGACCCGCCAGCCGGAGTCCGGGGCGGCTTCGTCGATCACGCCGGCCGCGTCCCAGCCGGGCACGTACGGCGGCTCGACGCCACGGTATCGATCGTGCGCCGCGCCCGAGCGGGTCACCACATCCGACGGGTTGACCGTCGCGGCCTCGACCCTGATGCGCACCTCGCCCGGCCCGGCATGCGGCTGCGGCACCTCCAGCGCCCGCAGCACCTCCGGTCCGCCCGGTGCGTCGAATCCGATCGCCAGCATCCTCACTCCCAACCGTCGTCCCCCTGGCGAGCAACCGGCGGGTGGCAGCGGTTGTTCCCGAGCGGGCTCCACCATGCGTTTCCGCGCCACCATGATCCGGCCCGGCGGCACCGGATGCGTCACCGCCGAGCACGCCTTACCTCCGGAACGTCAGTTCTGCCGGGGTAGTAGCTCTTCGGTGAACCGGTCGAGAAAGTGCTCGGTGGGCCGGCCGCCGACCGAGCCGACGACGAACTTGGTGAGGCCCGCCTCGAGGTAGCCGTCGATCAGGCGGTGCAGGTCCTTCCAGCTGCCCGCGACCAGATCGCCGAGATCGGCGCCGGGCCTGCGGCGCAGCACCGAATCCGCCAGCGCGTCGGGTATGCCGTCTTCGGCGAGGACCAGGCTGATGCCGAAGTGGTCGGCCTCGATCTCGCGGCCCGCCTCGTCGGCCGCCGCGATGATGGCCTTCCGGCCCTCCCCCGCCTCCGCGGGTGTCAGGAAGCTGCCCAGCCAGCCGTCACCGAAGCGGCCGATGCGCCGGAACGCCGCGGGCGCCGAACCGCCGAGCCAGATGTCGAGCGGCCGGTCCTGCCGCAGCCCCGAGGTGACGGGACCGACGGTGAAGTACTCGCCCTCGAAGGCGATCTCGTCGTCCCGGAGGGCCGACCGCAGGAGTTCCAGCGATTCGTCGAATACCTTGCCGCGCTTACCCTCCGGAGCTGGGAACAGCTCACGCTCGTCCCGTCGCGCGGGTTGCAGCCCGAAGACGGGCAGCACGCGCTTGGGCGCCAGGGCCGCGAGTGACGACAGCTGCTTGGCGACGAGAACGGGATGGCGGCCGGGCAGGATCGCCACCGATGTCCCGACCTTGAGCCGGGTCGTCCGGGACAGCGCGAACGCCATCCCGACGACCGGATCGACAGATTTCGTGTAGACGAGTTCGGACAACCACAGCGAATCCACGCCGCCCGACTCGAGCCGATCCACGATGGCGGCGAATTCCGCGGGATCGGTCTCCGACCCCAGCCCCACGCCGAAACGTACCTTCATGCCTGCACCTCCGGTCCAGGCAACGATGGGTAGCCGGTGATGCATTCCTGGCGAGATGGTTTCCGGCCACAGGCACGCCGGAAAAATGAGGCCGATCGCGGCGGAATCGTGGATGCGGCCATTCGCGATCGTGGGGCGGCGTCAGTGCGCCGACGTGGGCCTCGGGGAAACTCAGAAAGCGCTGCCGCTGCCTCCGCCGATCCACGGGGAGTAGTAGCCCGGGTAGCTCCAGCCGGGGTTGTAGCCGCCGCCCCAGCCACCCCAGCCGCCGTGGCCGCGCCAGCCGTGGCCCCAACCGCCGTGGCCCCAGCCACCGTGACCCCAGCCGCCGTGGCGGCCACCGCGGTGGACCTCCTGGGCGTTGGCGTCCGCGGGCGCGGCGGGATCCTCGGCGACCAGCGGGATGCCGGGCGCGGGCGCGGGCGCGGCGAAGGCGGGGGCGGCGAAGGCCAGCGGCGCGGCCGCGATGGCGATCACGGCGACGGCGCGGAGCAGACGCTGCCGGGCATGCGCGGGGCTCTGTGTGTCAGACATCGAATCTTCCTAACCTGCAATAACTTTCCGTACGGGTGTCCGGATCGGTACTGCCGACCAACGGTCAACCCCTTACCACGATTCAATGTACCGCTAGATAACGGCACATACAACAGGGATCGGACATCAGCGTGTCACAGGGTTGTCACAGAGTCCGCCCGCGGCGGCACGGAAATACTCAGCCGCGCCGGCCGCGCAGGTAGTCGCGCACCACGGCGGCGCCGAGCCCGTCGAGGTCGGGCGCGATCACCCGCCCGCCACTGCGCCGGGCCACCAGATCGACGAACGCCGCCAGCCGCGGATCCTCTCCCAGCATGAACACCGTGACCGACGCGCCCAGCTTGGCCAGGGCGTCGACCTGGGACATCGTCGCGGCCAGGGTGGGCGGCACAGGCGGCCAGTCGAAGTACGCCTCGCCGTCCGGCTCGAGGTGGGCGGTGGGCTCGCCGTCGGTGACGACGAGGACGACCGGCACCGCGTCCGGATGCCGTCGCAGATGCCGCCCGGCCAGCAGCAGCGCGTGGTGCAGGTTGGTGCCCTGCTCCCAGACGGGTTCCAGCGCGGTCAGCTCGCCGATGTCGACGGTGGTGGCGTAGCGGCCGAAGGTGATCAGATCCAGTGCGTCGGAACGGAATCGGGTGGCGATCAGGTGGTGCAGGGCGAGGGCGGTGCGCTTCATCGGCACCCAGCGGCCGTCCTGCACCATCGACCAGGACGTGTCGACGCACAGCGCCACCGCCGCGCGGGCGCGCTGCTCGGTCTCCATGATCTCGACATCCGAAACATCCAGCGCCACAGCCCGATTGCCGGTGGAGGCCGACCGCAGCACGGCGTTGCGCACCGTGCGCGGCACATCCCACGGCTCGGTGTCGCCGAACTGCCACGGCCGCGTGGACCCGATCGGCTCGCCCGCCGCACCCGCGTGCGCGGTATCGCGTTCGCCGCGCCGGGATCGCAACTGCCCGATGACATCTCGCAGCGCCGTCTCGCCCAGCCGCCGCAGCGCCCGGGGCGTCAGCCGCAGCGAACCGTCGGGCGACCGCTCGAACAACCCCTGCCTGCGCAGTTCGCGTTCCAGCTCGGCCAGGCGCGCGGCGTCCACGCGGGCGTCCTCGCCGAGGTGGCGTTCCAGTGCCTCGAGGTCGATGTCCTCGAGCCGCGCGCCCGGATAGGACTGGCCGAGTTGTTCTGCGAGAGCGTCCAATTCGGCCAGATCCTGGAGCGCCTGCGCGCCCTCGCCCAGGCCCAGCGGGTCCTGGCCACGGAACCGCTGCGCCGACTCCCAGTCCTCCCCCGGGCGCAATGCCCGCAGGTTGGCGTCGAGCGCGGCGATCTGCTCGCCGATGCGCGGATCCCCGAACGCCTGGCCCATCAGCTCCGACAGTTCCGCGCGCTGCTCGGCCGACATCGAATTCATCATGCGCTGGGCGGCCGCGGACCGAGCCGCGAGCGCATCGATCAATTCCTCGGTGCTGCGCGGATTCTCGGGGAAGAACTCGCCGTGCTCGGCCATGAACTCGGCGAACTGCCGCTCGGTGTCGTCGCCCCGCGCGTGCGCCGCGAGCAGGTCGTTCAGGTCCGACATCATCCGCCGGATGCGCTCGACGTCTTCGGGCGTGGTGCTCTGGAGGGCGTCCTTCATGCCCTGGAAGCGCGATTCCAGCAGATCCCGGCCGAGCAGGTCGCGGATCTTCTCGTAGTTCCGGCGGCCGGTCTCCGAACGCCACTGGTACTGGGAGAGTTCGCCCACCGCCGCGGCCGTACTCGACGGCAGCGCGTCCAGCTGTGCCTCGGCGAATCGGGCGTCGTCGGAGGGGTCCGGGAACAGCGCGCGGCGCTCCGCGGCCAGGGCCTCGTCCAGCAACTCGCGGATCTGTTGCAGTGAGCCGTCCAGCCGGTGCCGCCGGGAGATCTCGGAGCGGCGCTGCCACAGCCGGCGGGTCAGCTCGTCGAGGCCGCTGGTGTCGCGCATGCCGCGGCGCAGCAGTTCCTCGAACGCGGACCGCGGCGAACCACCCTCCATGACGTCGCGCCCGATCTGGTCGAGCGCCTCCCGCAGGTCCAGCGGCGGCGCCAGCGGATCGGGCCCCTCGTGATAGGGACCGTAGGAGTAGCGATCCGGAATGGTCATTGCCCGTACACCGTCATACCGTCGTCGGAGTCCTTGGCGATCTGGCGGGCCAGATACAGCGATTCCAGCGCGAATTCGACGGCGGCGGCGATGCGGGTCGGCGACTCCGCGGCCTCGACGCCGAGCCGCGCGGCGACCTCGTGCAGGATCGGCAGTTCCGGCAGCGCCGAGAGCACCTCCTGGCCGGGCACCCGCTCGCCGGTCGTGACCAGGTGGCCGTCGCCGACCGCCTCGGCCAGCGGGCGAAGGTTCAACCCGCCCAGGCGTTCTCGCGCCGTCTCGGCGAACGCGCGCCGCAGCAGGTGGGTCAGGTGCTCCTGCTCGCGGCCCTCCTCGCCGGATTCGAATTCGATCTTGCCGCGCAGTACCGCGGGCACCGAGTCGAGGTCGACCGGGCGGGCCACCGCGGGCCGCTCCCCCGTGATCGCGGACCGGCGCAGCGCGGCCGCCGCCACCGTCTCGGCCGCGGCGACCGCGAACCGGGCGGACACTCCGGACCGCTGGTCGATCGCCGACGACTCGCGCAGCTGCCGCACGAACCGGGCGAGCACCTCGATCAGCGGATCGCCCACCTCCGCCACGAGATCGGCCTCCTGGCGGACCAGATTCACCTCGGCCGCGACGTCGAGCGGGTAGTGGGTGCGGATCTCCGCGCCGAACCGGTCCTTGAGCGGGGTGATGATCCGGCCGCGGTTGGTGTAGTCCTCGGGGTTCGCGGTGGCGACGAGCAGCACGTCCAGCGGCAGCCGCAGGGTGTAGCCGCGGACCTGGATGTCGCGCTCCTCCATCACGTTCAGCAGCGCGACCTGGATGCGCTCGGCCAGATCGGGCAGCTCGTTGATCGCGACGATGCCGCGGTGCGAGCGCGGCACCAGGCCGAAGTGGATGGTCTCCGGGTCGCCGAGGCTGCGGCCCTCCGCGACCTTGACCGGGTCGACGTCGCCGATCAGGTCGCCGACGGAGGTGTCGGGGGTGGCGAGCTTCTCGGCGTAGCGCTCCGACCGGTGCCGCCACGCGACGGGCAGGTCGTCGCCGAGTTCGGCGGCCAGCCGCCGCCCGGCCGGGCTGATCGGCTCGAGCGGATGTTCGCCCAGCTCGGCGCCCGCGATCACAGGGGTCCATTCGTCGAGCAGGCCGGCGAGTGTGCGCAGCAACCGGGTCTTGCCCTGGCCGCGTTCACCCAGCAACACGACGTCGTGCCCAGCCAGCAGCGCGCGCTCGAGCTGCGGCAGGACGGTGCGGTCGAAGCCGACGATGCCCGGCCACGGATTCTCACCGGACCCCAGCAGCGCCAGCAGGTTCTCGCGAATCTCGGTTTTGACGCCGCGCGGCGCGTAACCCGCGGCGCGCAGCTCGCCCGCGGTGGCGGGCAAGTGTTCTGGAACGGTCACGACATCGACGCTACGACGATTCCGCGGTCTGGTCGACGTGGAGTAACTCCAGGAAACGCGCTGGAAAAGCGCTTGACATCCGGAGTACGGAATCAGCCCGCGTCGTCGAGCAACTGCCGCGGCGCGGCCTGACGCCACGAGTCGGTGACGATGACCTCGAGTTCGTCGCGGTTGTCGAGGGCGGCCAGGCGCACCCGGACCCACGCGTTCCCGGCCTCGTGGGAGGCGATCCAGAACTTGTCCGGTTCGGCGAGCACCAGCTCGTCGCGGTCGGCGATCGGGCAGCGCACCGCCATCGAGGTCTCGTTCTCGGGCAGCGTGAGGTACAGCTTGCCCGCGACCCGGAAAGTCGGCATACCCCAGGTGAATTGCTCCGCCGTCGCCGGCAACGACAGGGCAAAGGCACGGACATCGTCCCCGCTGACACTCATGCCCGGAATCCTTCCAGGCGCTCCGCCGGGTGCCCAGCGCGGTTTTCGGACTTAGTCGACAGGACGTTGTCAGCGTGGCGTTTTGGGCGGATTGTGACATTTCTCAAGAGCCTCCGAAGCCGGAACGCGACGGGCGGCAAGCCACTAGCTTCGACGGCCAGGTCGAGCACTGTCCGCCACCGCCGCGGGTGGTGGCGGCCGAAGGGCGGTTGAACATGAAGCACGCAGCCGAAGCCGGCGGGTGGGAGATCGCCGGAGCGATCGCGATGGTCGTGTGGATGGTGGTGATGTGGGCGGGGGTCGCGGTACTGGCCGTCGGCCTGCGCAAACCCCTGCGACCCTGGGTTTTCCGGACGGGCCTGGCCGTCATCGGACTCGGTGTGCTCGCCCAGCTCGGGCACTTCCAGGAGCATGTCCTGCAGGTCGGCTATTGGGTCGGGCATCCCAACTCCCCGTCCTGGATGACCCCGTGGGGCACCGGCCTGGCGAACGGATTCGGTCAGGTCGACCACACCAAGCCCTCGCTCGGCATGGAGATCCTGCATCTGGTCGGCAACTTCCACTTCCTCGCCGGACTGGCCGGCGTCGCGCTGGTCACCCATCACGCGGTGCAGAGCCGGGCGCGCCACTGGGGTCGCATGGGCGTGGTGATGCAGGGCATCCACGGCCTCGAGCACATCGCGCTGACGGTGTCGGTGGCGCTGGGCGCCAAGGCGATCGGGCTGTCCACCTTCTTCGGTCAGCTCGATCCCGGGCCCGGGTTGTGGACCTACCGCGTCTGGTGGCATTTCGTCGCGAACGTGATCGGCACGACCATCTTCGCGATCGCGCTGTGGCAGCTGTGGCGGGAGCGGGCGACGATCGCCGCCCCGTACCGGGATCGGGCTCGAACGGTGGCCGCGAAAGCCGAGCCGGCCGAGCCTATCGAGGGTGCGCTACCCGCACTGCCCTGATCCGCACCGGCTCAGGCCGAGTCGAGCCCCAGGGACCTGGCCAGCACGGCCACCTGGTCGGCGAAATACTCGAGGAACTCGGGCGAGCGGGGATCCGCGCCGCAGACGCCCTCCACGACGTTCGGCAGCGTGGTGGGCGTCATGACCGCCCCCATCAGCATGACCAGCAGGCAGGCCGGGTCCAGTTCGGCCGGGAGCCCGCCCGCCTCCTGCACGGCGCGTAGTTCGGCGACGCTCTCACTCAGCATCCGACTGCGCGGCGCGTGGTCGGGATCGCTGTCGGGCCCCGTGTACTGCAATCCGCTCCAGGCGAGCAAGCGAGCGCCATCCGGATTGTGCACCGCCTCCATCGCGTAGCGGCGCAGTTGTTCGGGCAGGGGTGTGCCCGGCGGCGACAACTCCTTGTTCCGCTCCTGCCATTGCCGTGAAACGGCCTGGTACAGGCCCTCTTTGCCGTCGAAGTAGTACGAGATCAGCTGCACGTTGACCCCGGCCCGGGCGGCGATCGCGCTGATCCGCGCACCGGCGTACCCGTGCGCGCCGAACTCCGCCACGGCCGCGTCCAGGATCAGTGCGCGCGTGCGCTCCGGATCGCGCTGCCGCTCCTGCGGCTTGGGCGACCTGCGAGGTTTCGAATCCGGCACGCCCAGGATCATACATTCACCTGGCAGTTTCAACTGTCCATATGAGTTAATCAAACACTTACTTGACAGAGTTGTGCATCCGATTGATCATTGGACTGTGCCGAGGCGGGCAGCAGGCTCGCCGGACTGTGAAGGACATCGAAATGTCGCATACACCAAGGATTCTCATCGCGGGCGCGGGCATCGGCGGGCTGGCGCTCGCGCAGGCGCTGCGCCACGGCGGGCTGGACGTGGCCGTCTACGAGCAGGACCCCACGCCCCGGACCCGCAACCAGGGCTATCGCCTGCACATCGACGCGAACGGCAATGCCGCCCTGCGTGCCTGTCTGCCGCCGGAGGTGTTCGACCTGGTGCGCGAGACCAGCGGGGTCAACGACGACGTGCTGGGGATGTACACGCATCGGCTGGAGCAGGTGATGTCCCAGCACTTCCCCGATCTCACCGACGACGAGATCACCTGTGTGGACCGCAACACCTTCCGCCGGGGGTTGCTCGCCGGTCTCGACGACGTCGTCCGGTTCGGGCGGACGCTGGCCGGGTACCAGGTCACCGAATCCGGCCGGGTACGAGTGCATTTCGCCGAGGGCGGCGAGGACGAGGGCGATCTTCTGGTCGGGGCCGACGGCGTCGGCTCGGCGGTGCGGCGACAGTTGCTTCCGCACGCCACGGTGCGGGATCTGGGGATTCGCTGCATCTACGGCCGGATGGCGCTGACGCCCGAGACCGAGGCGCTGTATCCCGCGGCCATTCGGCGCGGGTTCAACTGGATCTCCGACGACACCGGATACGGCGCGGGATTCGCGCCCGTGCGCTTCCGCTCCCGGCCCGAGGGCGCGACCGACTACACGATGGTCACCCTGCTCGCGCGCCCGGAACGGCTGGGCCTGCCCGACGACGAACTGTTCACGCGGTCCCCCGAGGACCTGTGGAAACACACGGTCGCCGCCACCGCCGACTGGCATCCGGATCTGCGCGAGATCTTCACCCACGCCGACCCCGGCACGTTCTTCCCCATCGCCCTACGAGCGGGTCGGCGCATCCCCGCCTGGACCCCCGGCCCGGTCACTCTCCTCGGCGACGCCATCCACACCATGCCCCCGACCGGCGGCGTCGGCGCGAACACCGCCCTCCAGGACGCCGCGACCCTCGCCGACGAACTCCTCACCCGCGGCGAGAAGCCCTTGATCGACGCGATCGCCGCCTACGAAACCGTCATGCTCCCACGAGGTTTCGACACCATCGACGCCTCACTTCAGATGGCGGACCAACTATTCGGCACAGCCGACTGAACCACCTCGCCGACCCTGATCCGTCCGCACACCTCCAGCCGCGAGTACCACTCAGGCGAGTGCCGCGTAGGCGGCGGCCTGGAAATCCTTGTGCAGCTGCGGGGTTCGGGCCGAGTCGAACATCCGCTGGGTCAGGACGATGACGGTGAGGTCCCGTCCGGGGTCGGCGAGCCAGGAGGTGCCCCAGCCGCCGTCCCAGCCGTAGGCCCCGGAATCGGACACCGACAGGCCGAATCCCCAGGAGCCGTGCGCGAAGAAGTCGGGGACGAGACCGCCCTTCGCCCGCTGCTCGGGCGTCAGCTGCCCCGTGGTCATGGCGTGCACCGACGCGGCCGACAGAATCGGCGCGCCGCCGCGCAGCAGCATCCGGGAGAACGCCAGCATGTCGTCGGCCGTCGAGACGAGACCGGAGGCGCCGTCGCCGAATGCCGGTGCCGTGGACCAGGCGCCGTCGGGGGTGTCGGCGACGGCGAGACCCGCGGCGGCGGCGCGGTAGCCGGTGGCCAGGCGACCGGTGTCGCGTGCCCACATCGCGGTGTCGCGCATGCCGAGCGGCTCGAAGACCCGATGCCGCAACACCTCGCCGAAGGGTTCGCCGGCCGCCCGGGCGAGCAGGACGCCCAGGATCGACGCGCCCGTGCTGTAGAGCCACCGCTCGCCCGGCTGTGCCAGCAGCGGCAGGCGGCCCAGGGCGGCGATCCAGGTGTCGGGGTCGGGCTGTTCCTGCGGGGCGGGCGGGCCGAGGGTTGCCAGGTGTGCGGCGTTCTCGGCCGCCACGATCGGCCATGCGGCCGAGAGAGTGTCCCCCGGAGCGCCGAACCCGCATGTGAAGGTCAGCAGGTCACGGATCGTGATGGGCCTGACCGCGGGCACGGTGTCGTCGAGCGGGCCGTCCATGCGTCGCAGGACGCGACGGTCGCGCAGTTCGGGCAGCAACCGGTCGACCGGATCGTCGATACCGAACAGCCCGCTGTCGGCCGCGACGAGTGTGGCCGCGGCAGTGATCGGTTTGGCCATGGAGGCGATGCGGAATATCGAATCCCGTTGTACCGCAGGGCCGTCGATCGCCAGCACGCCCGCGGTCCGCACGTGGACCTCGTCGCCACAGGCGGCCACTGCGACGAGTCCCGGCACCTGGTCCGGGCCGACGGCACGTTCCGCGACGGCGTCGAACTCGCGCAATCCGTCCGTGCGCCACCGTGTCCGCACTGCCGGCTCCTGTCTTGTCGAACAGCCCGCGACGGCGGCGAACCCAGCGACCCCGGCTGCCCGCAAAACTCGGCGTCGGCCGTACGACGGCCGAGACGATTCCACCATGGCCTGCCCGACCTTTCTCCACCGGAACAACCGGCACGAGTATTTCCCGGACAGGCCTACCGTTCATCGGTACTCGATCGGTAAGCCGGTTACCGTCCACAGACGTCGGGGCCCCGGCCAAGGAAGGGGATCCCGGCCGGGACCGCGACGCATCAGCGGACGGGACGTGCTCAACACGCCCCTCACAGGTAGCTCATCAATAGAACCCACGTGCGCCGACAATTCTACGCTTCCGGCCTACGACAATGGGGTTCCGACTGTCTCAGGCACTATCGTGAACGACAAGGTCATCATTCAGTCGCGACTGGACCCGACGTGGTCCGGTCGACTCGCGGATCGGAAAGAGCGGCGTCGGATCATGGCGGAGGACCTGACCGTGACTGGGGTGCTGGTGATACCCGCGTCCGAGTTGCGCGAGCGGTTCTCGCGGTCGTCCGGGCCGGGAGGGCAGCACGTCAACACCACCGACAGCCGGGTGGAGCTGTCCTTCGACCTTGCCAACTCGCCCTCCGTGCCGGAGCGGCTGCGGACCCGGATGCTCGAGCGCCTGGCCACCCGCCTGGTCGACGGGGTGCTCACGATCGCCGCGTCGGAGCACCGCGCACAGCGGCAGAACCGCGCGGCCGCCCGCGAACGCCTGGCCTCGGTACTGCGTGACGCCGCTGCCGCCCCGCCACCTGTTCGCCGCGCCACCAAGCCGTCGCGCGGAGCACAGGAACGTCGCATCGCCGCGAAGAAGCGGCGCGGCGTCACCAAACGCAACCGCCGCGCCTCCCCCGACGACTAGGGAGTGCCTGCCCAGGCCGCGCTGGTTTCGTTTGTGGCGTAGCCCATTTCCGCGCGACCTCTACTGTGATGGCATGCATGCACCGATCACGGGCACCGCCGCCGGCGTGCCGTTCACCGCACTACCGCCGTCCCGCGACAGCGCCACCGCACTGATCATCACCTGGCACATGCTGGACGCCCCGAGGTCGGATGCCGCCTTCGCCGCCGCGTTGCCGATGAACGATCTACCGGCGTGGCGAGTGCATCTCGGTATGCCCCTGTGCGGGGCGCGCATGGTCGACGGCAGCACCGACGCCATCGTGGAGCTGGCCACCAAGGACCCGCTGATGCTGTATCTCCATCCGTTCGTCCAGCAGGCGGTCGAGGAATTCCCGGCAGCACTGGCATCGCTGCGCGACCGGTTGCCGGTCGACAACGGCCCGATCGGCGTGCTCGGCGGCTCCCTCGGCGGCGCGGTCGCGCTGCGGATTCTCGCCGACAGCGAGGTCCCGATCTTCGCCGGCGCCCTCGTGAACGCCGCCATCCGGATGCGGTCGGTCGTCGACCTGTTCGGCGACTACCCCTACGACGCCGAGTCCGAAAAGATCGCCGACGCACTGGATTTCATCCCCCGGGCCGAGACCATCGCCGAGCGCGCACCACTGCTGATCGTCAGCGGCGAAGACGACCACCCCGCACTCCGCGCCGACGCCCTACAGCTGGCGAACGCACTGGGCAACCGAGCCGACCTGCTGTCCATCCCCGGCCTGGCACACCCCCTCGCCGACGAGCCGGGCATCGACCCCGCACCCCAGTCCCCGAAGGCCCGAGAGGTCGACGCGGGCCTCACCGAATGGTTCCGCCGCCACCTCGCACCGACCACCTAGACAACATCCGCCGCCACGGCAGGTGCGGGGCACGCATGTACCCGCCCCGGAATCTGCTGCTTCCCGCCGCGGGGGCGGGGCTGCTGGCAGCTGCCGTCAACCAGATGCTGACCCACCTGGCGAACATGCCGCCGGTGTGGTCGGCGCCCATCACCGCGATCGCTCTCGGGTTCGTCGCCGCGGCCAGCTCCGAGTGGCTGCGCCTGCCCGTGTCGGCGCTGATGCTGGTCGGGCTGACCTTGTATCAGGGACTGGTCGAGGAACTCTTCCACTGATGCCGGGGTCATGACGAATCGTGGTGCCCGCGGAGCCGGTCGCGTTCGGCGGCCAAGGCGGCGTTGCTGTCGCGCAGGGCGGTGTTGGTGTCCTCGAGGTCGAGGATCCGTGCGATCGCGGCGAGGTTGATCCCCTGGCCGGTCAGGTCGGCGATGCGTGCCAGCCGCGCCAGGTCGTCGTCGCTGTAGCGGCGGGTACCTCCCGCGCTGCGGGCGGGGGTGACCAGGCCGTGCTGCTCGTACAAGCGCAGCGAGTGTGTGCCCATCCCGGCCAGCTCGGCGGCCACCGAGATCCCGTACACCGCCTGCCGGGGACCGGGCCGGTGATCGCCACCGGGACCGGGCAGGCGGTCGTGTCGATCCGGCATCCCTTCTCCTCTTTCTCGATGCCTTCAGATTACCTCAGCACGATGCTTGCACTCTTCTCGGTAGAGTGCTAAAACAAATCTAAGCCATATGACAGAGGTTATCTGAGTACACTTCGATCGAGAATGGAGTTGAGTGGAGGTGGCGACCATGCTGATGCGCACCGATCCGTTCCGGGATCTGGATCGCCTGACCCAGCAGGTGTTCGGCACGTCGGCCCGCCCGGCGGTGATGCCGATGGACGCCTGGCGCGAGGGAGACGAGTTCTTCGTCGAACTCGACCTGCCCGGCATCGACCCCGAATCCCTGGACCTGGACATCGAACGCAACGTGATCACCGTGAAGGCCACACGCCCGGACCTGGATCCGGACCGGTCGATGATCGCCGCGGAACGCACCCGCGGGGTGTTCTCCCGCCAGCTGTTCCTGGGCGAGAACCTCGACACCGACGCCATCCGCGCGGACTACCGCGACGGGGTGCTGCGCTTGGTGATCCCGGTGGCGGAGAAGGCCAAACCCCGCAAGATCGAGATCCTCCGCCACGACAAGCAGGCGATCAACGCCTGACCCGAGCTCACGTCACGGGAGGTCCTGTGATGGTGTGCACGACGATATGCGCGACCGGCCCCGCTTCGAGCGAGGCTGCCGAGACCCTGTCGGGGCTCGATGCCCGGCTGCTGGCGCTGGATCCCGATCTCGCGGAGCTGTTCGCCGAGGTCGACGAGATCCTGTGCCAGGCCCGCGACCGGTGGATTTCCGCACCGGCTCGCGGACACAGGCCACGACCGCACCGGCCGTGGCGCCGGCGGCCGGCACTGCGTCACGGACGTCGGCCCGGCCCGGTGCAGGCTCGGGGGCGCGGCCCGCCCGTCCTGGGCACGCCCGCCCGGCTCGATGCGCTCGACGACAAGTGGGAGTGAGGTGATGCCTGTCAGAAACACTGACGACAAACGCAAATCACACGAAACGTTCTCCTACACAACAGTTCTCGCGACCAGTGGTCGGCGACCCGGGTCCGGCGCCCGCAACTCGGCACCAGCGCATCGGGACACCCCTCGGTCCGGCGCGTGCACAGCCACCGCGAGTGGCACTCAGCGGGCGGGCCCGGTCCGCCGCCCCGCGCGGGAACACGACACCGCAGAAGTTCTGTCAGAGTCCTTCCGTCGACGGGTGAGCCCGGTCCGCGCACGTCCGGGCTCACCCGGCCCCCTTGCGACGCATCGACGCCCACGATGACCATCCGAGGAGGAGACAGCTGTGACCAGCACCTCGACCTTCGTCCCGGCCGGCAGCGATGTCGACCGCGCCGAACAGAGCATTCTCGTCCGTGACAGCGACCGCGACGCCGGACTGGACCCGGCCACCCTGGCGCCACCGGCCGAAACCGCGCGCCCCGCAATCGATCCCGCCGCACTCACCGACCGTATCGACCAAGCCTGGATCACCCCACTGGACTGCGATGACGACTACGACTACGACCACACCGACTGACCCCGCCGCCCGCCACGCGGAGACGACTCGATGCGACCCGCACACCCACGGCGCCGAACTGCCGCGCTGGCAACACGGCCGGGTCGCCTGGTTCGACGCCGAGAAGGGCTTCGGGTTCCTGACACCCGACATCGGGCCCGCGGTGTTCGTCGAGCACCGAGTGATCGAGGTTCCCGGGTACAGGACCCTCGTCGCCGGGCAGCCGGTGGTGTTCACCGCCACCGACACCCCTCGCGGCCCCGACGCCACCCGCGTGGTGCCCTACCTCCGCACGAGCACCTCGACCCCACCCCGGCCTTGCCAGGCCCGTGGGCAGACCGGCCGGAAACGGCGATATCGGCCCCGATGCCGCCAGCAGGCCGCCTGAACGAACACGACCCGCACGATCACTACGACCCCCACACAACCGTCATGACATCGACCCGCCCGCCCCGCAACGCCCCCGACCACGCTGTCCCCGGCGCGGCCACGCACCGGATAACCACGGCCGCAACCGATCCCGTCGGCATACAGGTGGTGCACCGGTCCCGCCGCCCGCGCCCCTGGTGGGACACGATCATGCCACCCGCCATGCCCACCGACCTGGCTACGCCGCGCTCCCCCGACCCCCGTCACCCCCGGGCTCGCGATCCCTACTCGCGCCGCGCCCGGGCGGCCATGAGCGCCACCCGCTGCTGACCAGGTCGTGCACACCGGTTCAGCCAGGTCCACCGCCAGGCGTGAACCACACGCGCACAACAGTTCTCGTCGTTCCCGGCCTCGTATCGCCCGGGGTCGTGAGCGTGTCAGCGGTCCGGCAGGTGTGAGCCGGTGGTCAGATCCTGGGTGCCGAGGACGGAGAGCAATTCGAGTTTCTCGACGGTCTCGGTGCCGGGGACAGGCGTGAACCACAGCAGGCGTTGGCGGCCGTCCTCGCTGAGCAGGTTGAGGCAGTTGACATCCAGAACACCGAGGGCGGGGTGGACGATGCGTTTGGTGTCGAGACGACGTACCTTCACGTCGCGCCGTTCCCAGAGTTCGGCGAATTCCGGGCTGCGCCGCAGCAGGTCGGTGACCATGGCGTCGACCTCGGTGTCGTGACCGCCTCGCCGGGCCGCGGCCGCGCGCAGGTCGGCGACGAAGTTCTGAGCATGTCGCGCGTGGTCCTGCGGCGGATAGATCGCGCGGGAGGCCGGGTCGGTGAACCACCGGTACACGAAACTCGCCCGCACTCCGGTGGTTTCCGGCATAGGGCCCAGAAGCGCGGCGGCGAGGGCGTTCTGCACCAGCACGACGTGCAGGTCCGTGATCACGCGTGCCGGGGTTCCGGTGACCCGGTCGAGCAGGTCCAGCATCCCCGGATGGACGTGCGCGGCACCGCTGCCGGGCGGCGGTACAGGACGTCCGGCCAAGTGATAGAGGTGGTTTCGCTCGTCGATCGGAAGCCGTAGCGCACGGGCGAGCGCGGCGACCATCTGCTCGGAGGGCTGCGCGCCGCGGCCGCGCTCCAACTCGATGTAGTAGTCGACCGACGCCCCTGCCAGGGTTGCCACTTCGTCGCGGCGCAGTCCGGGCACGCGCCGGCGCGGGCCGGAGGGCAGTCCGACCTCTTGCGGCCGGATCCGGTCGCGCCGCGATTTCAGGAAGGCTCCGAGTTCGACGAGATCCACCGTTCCAGTCTCCGCGTCGCACCGTGCCCTAGCCAGGGGGTGGCGTCCCCTGGGTGAACGGCCACTGGCTAACCATCGACGGCGGGCCGAGTGTGGTGACATCGAGAAGGGAGCACCACATGAATACTGCAGGCACCGCCGCGCCGCGGGTCGCGGTCGTCACCGGAGGATCGCGCGGGATCGGGAGGGCGGTCGTGGACCGTCTCGCCGCCGACGGGTACGCGGTAGTGGTCGGTTACACAGGCCGCAAAGACCTGGCCGAACAAGCCGTCGAGAGTATCGAGGCCGCAGGTGGCCAGGCGCTGGCCGCGCAGGCCGACGTCGCCGACGAGGAGGCCGTTGCCCGGCTGTTCGACGAGGCGGAGGCCCGTTTCGGCGGCGTCGACGCGGTGATCAACTCGGCAGGCAGGATGTCACTGTCGACCGTCGCCGACCTCGATCTGACGGACCTCGACGAATTGCATCGCACCAATATCCGCGGCACGTTCGTGGTGGCGCAGCAGGCGGCGCGGCGGCTGCGGGCCGGTGGCGCATTGATTCTGTTCTCCACCTCGGTCCTCGGCACCGCGTTTCCGACCTACGGGGCCTACGCGGCGAGCAAAGGCGCAGTCGAGGCACTGCCGCTGATCCTGGCCCGCGAACTGCGCGGACGGGATGTGACCGTCAATGCCGTCGCCCCCGGGCCGACCGCCACCGACATGTTCTTGGACGGCAAGGACGAGGAACTGATCGCCCGGCTGGCCGCGCAGTCGCCACTCGAACGGCTCGGCACGCCGGCCGAAATCGCGGAGGTCGTCGCTTTCCTCGCCGGCCCGCCCGGCCACTGGGTCAACGGGCAAGTGCTGCGCGCCAACGGCGGGATGGTCTGACAGATGCCGTTCGCGAATTTCAAAGTCCCCTCCGGCACCCTCAGCCCGGAACAGAAGGCGACGATCATCCATCGCACCACCGAACTGTACGTGGAAATCTACGGCGAGCGCGCCCGCGGCGGAACGATGGTGCTGGTCGAGGAGGTCACCGACGGCGGCTGGGGAATCGGCGACCACGTACTGACCCTTGCGGAGTTGCGGGACGACGACGCATCCGGTTCGCCGGACGACCACGGATAACGCCCGGACGAATTGTCTCCAGGACTCCCAGCGACGGCTTGTTCCAGGTGTACGACTCACGGAGAAGCCATGACGCCGAACGAGACGCGGATCAGGGAGTTCCTGGAGAGCCGTACCGACGCACAGCGGTCCAAGGACATCGATCGCCTCATATCCTTCTACGCACCCGACATCGTCTCCTGGTGGTTCCGTACGAAGAGTGTCGCCACCGCGACGCCGAGGGCCGCGTGCTCGCACCACCCGATGCGGCGCAATTCCTCCAGTAGCCCGGTCATCGTCTCTCCCTTGTCGAGTATTTCTGTGCTGCAATGACGCTCGCGCGGTGGGCGCTACCGCCTTTGCGGGCGATATGGACGCTTGCTTTAATTTTGGCGGCCCTCCGTGTCTCGCAATGGGTCGCTGTATGTCGAGTCGTTCGCTGTCGAAAACCTGTCGAACATGTAGTCTGGTCCCGACGAATTCGTCTGTACTACTTGTACATTGAGCATCGTTCCGAGCCTTCGGTCGATGGTGGCGTTTGGGGGCGGGTCGTCCCGGCAGATTTCCGTCGTTGGGCGGGGGAATATGTGCCGAGGGCGTGACTCGTGCGTGGTGGGAATAGAACACACCAATCAGCAGCGATCGGGGAAGACGAAACGGGAAACCGTTCAGATCCGGTGAAAAGCCCAGCACGAGTGCTGAAATTCGAGCCGAAGTCTTCCCGAATCCGGAACGCTCGACAATCCGAAGGGACGAATCCATGGGGGACAGCAGCATTACACGCCGTCAGCTCGGACGGATGCTTCGCGAAGCGCGCGAGGCGATCGGACTGACGCTGGACAGTGCTTCCCGGCTCCTGGATTGGAGCAAGAGCACGCTACAGCGATACGAGAAGGGACAGAATCAGAAGATCCGGGATCGCGACCTGGACGCGATGATCGATATCTATCGGATCGATCCGGACCATGCGGAGGCGCTGCGCGGCCTGGCCAAGCAGGCGGCGGAGAAATCGTGGTGGCACGAGTTCGGTGATCTCATACCGGCGAACTTCAGTGTGTTCATGGGGTTGGAGTCGGCGGCCGAGAGGTTGACGACCTATCAGCCGGATCTTGTTCCGGGACTGCTTCAAACGGCAAGTTACGCACGGGTTCTGGCTCGGCTCGCAAGCCCGGGTGACACAGACGAAGAGTGCGAACGGCGTATAGAGATGAAGATGCGACGGCAGCACCTGATCACGCGCAGGATCAAGCCGACGCAGCTTACGGTGATACTCGGCGAGACGGTGCTACACCGCGTGATCGGTAGCGGTTCGATCATGACAGCACAGCTGAAGCATTTGGCCGACATCGGAACACGGCCCAATGTCAGCGTCCGGATCCTGCCGTTCGCTTCGGGCATGCCGACGGGCGAACTGATCGGAACCTTCGTGATCTTGGAATTCCCCGAGGACAGCCGCGGAGAACCGATCGAGCCCACGATCGTGTACGCCGAGAACTACACCGGGGATATGTACTCGGAGAAGATGGGCGTCGTGCGGCGGTATTCGGAGGGGTACGAACGCATCCAGCGGGTAGCGTTGGACGAGGTCTGCAGCAGGACGCTGTTGCGCAAGGTGGCAAGGGAGTACCAGCGTGAACGTTGATCTATCCGGGGCCCGATGGTTCAAGAGCAGCCGCAGCGGCGGAACCAAGGACTGTGTCGAAGTCGCGTTCCTCGATCAGGGCCTGGTCGGTGTCCGGGATTCCAAGAACCCGTCCGGCCCGGCACTGATCTTCACCCCGGGTGAGTGGGATGCCTTCGCGGCGGGAGTGCGGGGCGGCACCTTCACCGCGCCCGGCGAGTAGTTCCAGCGCACAACCCGGCAACGCGGGCACCGAACGGCTTCGTACCGAACACGATTCGGCACGAAGCCGTTCGCCGCCCGCACCAGTGTGCTCAGCCTGGTAGGCGGCGGCTCAGCCGCGCAGGCGGTAGGCGGCTCCTGGGTCGCCCGCGACATACTCCGCCCACGTCTGTTTCCCCTCGGCATGGTCCGGGCAGGTGTTGTACCCCGACCGGTACCCGTGAGCGACCTTGCCCGGCAACGGGATTCGGACGGTGCGCTTCGGTCCCCCGCGCCGGGCCCGCCACACCTCGGCCATCTCGGCCAGCGTCAGGACCTCCGGGCCGCCGAAATCCGGGGCGCGGCCGAGAGATTCGCCTTCGACCAGATCCGCGATCCGGACGGCCGCCTCCCCGGTCGCCAGCGGCTGGAAGCGGAAGTCCAGGGGCAGCGGGGCCAGGGGCAGGCGTTCGACGCCGCCGAGCAGCGCGCCGAGCAGGTCGTGGAACTGGGTGGCGCGCAGGATGGTGTGCGGCACAGCACTTTCGGTGACGATCTCCTCGCAGGCGAGTTTGTTGCGGTAGGTCGGGAACGGGATGCGATCGATCCCCACGATCGACACGTACAGCAGATGCCGCACCCCGCCGGCCACCGCGACGAGATTGCGCGTCTGTTCGGGATCCGGCTTGCCGAGCCGCCGGGTGTCGGAGGCGGCGTGCACGACCAGTTCGGCGCCCTCCACGGCCGCGCGCACCCCCTCCCCCGTCGCGAGATCCCCGACGTGCGTCCCCACGCCCTCCCGCCGCGACAGCACCCGCACGTCGTGTCCGCGCACCCGCAGCCGCTCCACGATGTGCTTGCCGAGTACGCCACTGCCTCCGGTCACCAGAACCGTGCTCATGCCCCCATAACTACCACTACGAGCGCCCCGGCGGGGCATCCGGAGGGTCCACTACGAGCGCCCGGCGGGGCATCCGGAGGGTCCACTACGAGCGCCCCGATGGGGCATCCGGAGGGTCCACTACGAGCGCCCCGACGAGGCACTCGGCAGCGTTATAGAGTGCAGCAAACCCGAGATCGACGAGAGCGGTGGCATGCACGATTCACAGCTCGCGGCCAACGACGCGTGCTTCTATTACCTGGCCCGCTCCGGGCGCAGCACCGACTGGACGATGTGGTGGGTGTTCGACGGCGCGGCAGGTACCCCTCCGACGGCCGCCGATCTCGTCGCCTACCTGGAGGAACGGGCGGAGGCGCTGCAACCGCTACGCCGCCGCGTCCGTGATGTGCCGGGCGGATTCGGTCATCCGTTCTGGGTCGTCGACGACAGCCCGCTCGACAGCCACCTCACCGTCCACGCCGAACATCTGGACTGGGCCGGCTTGCTCGAGCGGATGGGCGACATTCTGGCGCATCCACTGGACGCCCGGATCAACGCCTGGCAACTGCACGTCTTCGCGGATGTCTCGGATTCCGAGTCGCATCCGGTCGTCGTGGTGATGATCCACGTCAGCCACGCGCTCATGGCCGGACCGGCCATGACGGCACTGTCGGAGACACTGTTCGGACCGGCCGCACAGCCGTTGCGCATCGACGGGCTCGGTCCCGCCACACCGCGGCCGCCGGTCGCCACGACCGCGATCCGAGGCGTCCTGTCCACACCGTGGCGGCTGCTGCGCTTCTGGTCGGGGCTGCGCGCGGAGAACCGGCGCATCGCGCGCACCGGCGACGACGGCGGCCCCAGCCTGACGCCGCGCACCGCGACCCCGTTCAACCGCCGGATCGGCCCGGGGCGCGCGGTGCGGACGTTCACCATCGATCTGCCGAGCGTGCGGACGCCGGGGATCACCGTCACGGCCACCGGCCTGACGGCTATCTCGCAGGCACTACAGCGCTACCTGGACAAACGGGGCGACGGATGCCCGGAGGACCTCGCGGCCTTCGTGACCATCGCGGTCCCCGACGTGCCGGTCATGGGCGTCAATCAGGTGGGCGCGGACGTCGTCGACCTGCACCCGGGCCAGGACGATCCGGCGCGGCGCGCGCTCGCGGTCGACGCCACCCTGCGTCTGCGCCGCGGATCGGCGACCAGCGAGCGCGAACTCAACCGGCTGCACCTGGTCGATCGCCTGCCCAGCCGCGTCTACCGCACGGCGTACGGGACGCTGCGTCCCCCCGAGACCGCGCTACCGGCCGTCGCGCACACCATCCTGACGAGCATCCGGTGCGAACCGACCGTTGAATGGACGTTGCTGGACAGGCCGTTTCGGTCCGCCGCGATGCTGCCGCCGGTGTATCCGGACATCGCGCTGGCACACTCCTTCGTGGGTGTCGGAGACAGCTTCACCGTCTCGGTCGCCGCCGACCCGGAGATCGTCCCGGATCTCGACGATTACCTCGACATGCTGCGGGAATCGCTGGAGCAGTCGGCCACCACGCCGGGCGGGACCGCGGTCTGACGATCGCGTGTCCCGCAGGCGGATTCGCGGCCGGCAACCGGGGGGAGACGAACCGGCAAGACTGTGGTTAGCTGTGTGGCCATGAGGACGCTGGCCGATCTGCCGGAGGAATACCTGCCCCGCGACACCGCGGATGTCGTTCGCTCAGTTCGCGATTCACGACCGCAACCGCTGACCGTGCGAGGTGGCGAACCGGGCGGCGACCACGGCGCCGATTACGAGGACGAACTGGCCCCGCCCGACCGCCGGGTGGTGCTGTCGCTGCGGCGGATGAACCGCGTCCAGGCCGTCGACGCCGACGCGCGGCTGGTGCGGGTGCAGGCCGGCGCCCGGCTGTCCGATATCGACCGCACCCTCGCCGCGCACGGACTGGGGCTGCCGGTGGTGGGCGACCATCGCGAGATCACCGCCGGCGGTTTCGCGGCCGTGGGCGGTCTCAGTGCCGCCTCGCATCGCTACGGGATGTTCAGCGACAATGTCGTCTCGCTCGAATACGTCGATCCGGAGGGCAGATTCGGCACCTGCGGGCGCGCCCATCACGCCGACCGGTTCCGGCGCGTCCTCGGCGGGGCCGGGC
The DNA here is from genome assembly GCF_000308875.1 of Nocardia transvalensis NBRC 15921. Lineage (GTDB taxonomy): Bacteria > Actinomycetota > Actinomycetes > Mycobacteriales > Mycobacteriaceae > Nocardia > Nocardia transvalensis. The sequence goes on along the minus strand of NZ_BAGL01000035.1, from coordinate 21,093 downwards.
GCACCGGCATCATCACCGCGCTCACGCTGGAGGCCGTGGAGGTCGACAAGGACCACACCTGGCTGACCTCCGACCCGCACCGATTCCTCGACTTCGATACGTTCGTCGAGCATTCCGTGGCCGAGATCGAGCGGCCCGGTGACGCCATCCTCCAGGTGGGCCGCTGGGTCGACACCGCGCCGCTGCGGGTCTCGCGGCCGGTCGGCACCGGGCACGTGCAGCTGGGCACCGTGCGGTTCGGGCAGTGGTCGAGCCTGCACCCCACCACGGCTACCCCGTCGCTGCGGGCCCGCCGCGAGCTGGGATCCCGGGCACGAAAGTCGCTGGGCGCCATCGCGTCCGCCGCGCGCGGCCCGGCCGGTATGCCGGTGCGCAACGCCGCCGCCGGCGCGCTCATGTTCGCGCCGAAGGTGCTGACCCTGCGCGATGCGGAGTACCTCGCGGATACGGTCATCACCTCCGCCGAGCGCGGGCCCGCGTACCGGGTGTCGGTGTTCGCGCCGCTGTCCACCTACCCCGCGGTGTTCCATCGCCTGCACGACCTGTTCACCGGCCACCGCGAGCGCAACGGCCTGTTCACCGTCATCTCCGCCATGACCTACGGCGTCCGCTCCCCCTACCTCCACGACCTCTCCGGCGAGGACCACGGTTTCCTGGCCTTCACCTGCCGCGTACGCCCCACCGACACCTACACGGGCAAGTCCGGCACCCCGGGGGCCCTCCGAGACATCGACGCGGCGATCGACGACATCTGCCGCTCCGAGAACGCCCGGCGGTATACGACCGACTGACGCACGCTTGTTCCCGGCCAAAAGCGTGCCGGGAACAGTGGGTAAGCGGGCGCGCCAGAAGAGTGGGCTCACATCTCCCCGCGCTTAAGCTCATTTTCCCGGCATGCTTTTGGCCGGGAACAACAACAGCGCCCCGGCCGTATCGACCGGGGCGCTGCGTTGAGCTGAATGCCTAGTGCTTCTCGGGCCCGAGGTGGTACTCGAAGACCAGACCGCCGACGGCGATCAGGATGCAGACCACGCCGATGCCGATCAGCCACAGCTGGAAGAACGCGAAGCCCAGCGCGGTGATCGAGGCGGCCCCGGCGATCAGGATGGGCCAGAAGCTGCCGGGCGAGAAGAAGCCCAGATCGCCCGCGCCGTCCACGATCTCGGCGTCCTCGTAGTCCTCCGGGCGCAGGTCCAGGCGGCGGGCGACGAAGCGGAAGTAGGTGCCGACGATCAGGGTCAGGCCCGCGGTCAGCACGATCGCGGTGGTGCCGGCCCATTCGACGCCCGTGCGCGACGCTCCGGTGAAGTAGGCGTAGACAACAGCCACGATGATGAAGAACACCGTGAGCAGCTCGAAGATGCGTGCTTCGACCTTCATGTCAGTTCGTCCTCACTTGCTCTCGGCCTGGGTGCCCTCGCGCGCGGTGCGATCGGTGTCGAACGGATGCGTCGACACCGCCACCGGCGACTCCCCGATACTCACCAGCGCGTCGGCGTTCGTCGCGCCCTTCTCCCGCGCCTGCAGGTAGCGCTCGAACTTCTCCGGGGAAACCGCCCGGACCTCGAAGTTCATCATCGAATGGAAGGTACCGCACATCTCGGCGCAGCGGCCGACGAAGGCGCCCTCCTTCTCGATCTTCGTGATCTGGAAGGTGTTGTCGGAGTGGTTCTCCTTCGGGTTGGGCATCACGTCCCGCTTGAAGAGGAACTCCGGCACCCAGAAGGAGTGGATGACGTCGGCGGCCGCGAGCTGGAACTCGACCGTCTTACCGGTCGGCAGCACCAGGACCGGGATCTCCTTGCTGGAGCCGATCGTCTCGACCTTGTCGTAGTGCAGGTAGGAGATGTCGTTGGCGGGCAGGCCGTTGTTCGGACCCGGCTGCGGGTGGCCGTCGACCTTGCGCTCCTTGTACTCCTCGACGATCTCCTGGTTGAGCGCGTGACGCTCCTGGTCGACGCCGTTGTAGACCTGGCCGTTGCCCTGGACCACCTTCTGGTAGCCGAACTTCCAGTTCCACTGGAACGCGGTCACGTCGACCACCACGTCCGGGTTGTCGACCTTCTCGTGCACGTAGTTCTGCACGACGACGGTGAAGTAGAACAGCACCGCGATGATCGCGAACGGGATCACCGTGTAGGTCAGCTCCAGCGGCACGTTGTAGCCGGTCTGGCGCGGGAACTCCGGGGAGGTCGCCTTCTTGCGGTGGAAGGCCACGGTCCAGAAGGTCAGGCCCCACACCAGCACACCCATCGCCAGGGCGGCGATGACCGACCACGTCCACAGCTCCCGCATCCGGGTCGCCTGCGGGGTCACACCCGTCGGCCAGCCGAACCGAAGCACGGGATTGTCGATCGAGCAGCCCGAGACGAGCAGCACGGTGATCCCCATGGACACCGCCAGCCCGGCCCGCCGAAGGATGCGGCCCCGCCCGGACCGGGCGGGTCGTGCCCCTATCGCTTCGCTCGCCTTGTGCGCCACGCTCAACGCCTTCCTGGTCGTCTCTCCGACTCGCCGCCGCCCGACTGTGCCGGACAGCGCCTATTCAGCACGTTCGGTCCGCCCGTGAGCGGACCGGCACAACGCACGGTCCGGCCCGGGAGTTCCCGAGTACTACGCAGCGTAGACCAAACCGGGTACCGCGTTGTGCCCGGGTCGCATTCGACACACCGGCAAGAAGCACACGACCTCCGGTTTAGATATTCGGACCCCACTTTCCCGGCACGCTTTTGGCCGGGATCCTCCCCAGCACGCCCCGCCCCCGTACGGCATACTCGACACCTGGGTTCCGCTATCCTTCCCGCACCCCCGATCCCGGAAACGAGGTTCTCGACGCAGTGTGTGGACTGCTCGGATTTCTGTCAGCTGATGTGGCGACCGACGGCGTCGTGCAACAGGTCTACGACGCGTTGCAGTGCGGCCGCCATCGCGGGCCCGACGAGCGCGGCACCTGGCACGACGAGCACATCATCCTGGGCTTCAACCGGCTGTCGATCATCGATATCGAGCACTCGCACCAGCCGCTGCGCTGGGGGCCGCCGGAGAGCCCGGAGCGGTACGCGCTGGCGTTCAACGGCGAGATCTACAACTACCTGGAGCTGCGCGAGCAGCTGCGCACCGAGCACGACGCGCAGTTCCGCACCGAGGGCGACGGCGAGGCCATCGTCGCGGCGTACCACTACTGGGGCGCCGACGCGGTCGCGCGGCTGCGCGGCATGTTCGCGTTCGCGATCTGGGACACCGAGACCCAGGACCTGGTGATCGCCCGCGACCGGTTCGGCATCAAGCCGCTGTTCCTGGCCACCGGCCCGAACGGCACCGCCTACGCGAGCGAGAAGAAGAGCCTGCTGGAACTGCTTCCGGCGCTGGGCCTGTCGGACGAACTCGATCCGCGAGCGCTCGAGCACTACACGGTGTTGCAGTACGTGCCGGAGCCGGAGTCGCTGCACAAGAACGTCCGGCGGCTGGAGTCCGGCTGCTACGCCACGCTGAAACCCGGTGCGGCGCCGGCGGTGACGCGGTACTTCGAGCCGACGTTCCGGGTGCGGCCGTTCGCCGCGGGCGACGACGAGCGGCGCTACCGCGAGATCGCGGAGGTGATGGAGGATTCCGTCGCCAAGCACATGCGCGCCGATGTCACCGTGGGCTCGTTCCTGTCCGGCGGCATCGACTCGACGGCCGTTGCCGCGCTGGCGATCCGGCACAATCCGAACCTGCTGACCTTCACCTCCGCTTTCGAGCGGGAGGGGTACTCGGAGGCCGATGTCGCCGCCGAGACCGCCGAGGCCATCGGCGCCAAGCACTACATCCGCACGGTGAGCCCGGAGGATTTCGCGGGCGCGATTCCCGAGATCGTCTGGTACCTGGACGATCCCGTGGCGGATCCCGCGCTGGTGCCGCTGTACTTCGTGGCCAAGGAGGCGCGCAAGCACGTCAAGGTGGTGCTGTCCGGCGAGGGCGCGGACGAGCTGTTCGGCGGCTACACCATCTATCGGGAGCCGTTGTCGCTCAAGCCTTTCGAGTATCTGCCGCAGGGTGTGCGGCGACTGGCCGGCACGCTGTCGGACCGGATTCCGGAGGGGACGCGGGGTAAGAGCCTGCTGCATCGCGGCTCGCTGACGCTGGAGGAGCGTTACTACGGCAACGCGCGCAGCTTCAACGACGCCCAGCTGCGGTCGGTGCTGCGCGATTTCCGGCCGGAGTGGACCCATCAGGACGTCACCGCGCCGATCTACGCGCGCTCGCGCGGCTGGGATCCGGTGGCGCGGATGCAGCATCTGGACCTGTTCACGTGGCTGCGCGGCGACATCCTGGTCAAGGCCGACAAGATGACCATGGCGAATTCGCTCGAGCTGCGGGTGCCGTTCCTGGATCCCGAGGTGTTCCGGGTCGCCGAGCAGATCCCCTTCGAGCAGAAGATCACCAAGGAGACCACCAAGTACGCGCTGCGCCGGGCGCTGGAGACGATCGTCCCGCCGCATGTGCTGCATCGGCCCAAACTGGGCTTCCCGGTGCCGCTGCGGCACTGGCTGCGCGGTCCCGAACTGCACGATTGGGCGGCTCAGCAGATCGCCGATTCGCAGACCGATCACCTGCTGGACAAGGCGGCGGTCAAGGCGATGCTGGAGGCGCATCGGACCGGCGCCTCCGACCACAGCCGCCGGTTGTGGACGCTGCTGGTGTTCATGATCTGGCACGGCATCTTCGTCGAGGAGCGCATCAAGCCGGAGATCCAAGAGCCGACGTACCCGGTGCGCCTGTAGCGGCCTGTCCGAGGTCGGGCCACCGTGTCCGACCTCGGCGCTACGCTCGGGTCATGTGCAGAAATATCACCGCGCTGCGCGGCCTGGAACCCGAGGCGACGCCCGAGGAGATCCACGCCGCCGCGTTGCAGTACGTCCGCAAGGTCGGCGGCCTGTCCGCCGTCTCCGCCTCGAACCGCTCGGCGGTAGAGGCCGCGGTCGCCGATATCGCGGCCGCCACCACCCGCCTCCTGGCCGACCTCCCCGACCGCAAGGTCCCGCCGAAGACCGTCCCGCCCCTGCGCCGCCCCGAGGTCCGCGCCCGCATCGAGGCCCGCGGCTGAGGCGCCCACCGGGGCGGCCCTCCTGATATCGTGAGCGGTCGTCGCTGGCTGACGGAGTGACCCACCTAGGGCTGGCAGGTTGTCACGACAGCGGTGATCGCGACCGCGAGTTCCAGTGCCGCGCCGAGGGTGTCGCCGTTCAGGCCGTCGAAGCGGCGGAGGCAGTGGCGGACGAGGAGCCAAGCGAGGGCCAAGGCGACGGCGACGGCAGCCGTGCCCAAGCCGAGGTAGGCGGGTACCGCGAAGAAGCCTGCGGCCAGGGCCAGGATGGACCAGAGGGCGACGGTGACGGGTGATTGAGTTCCGGCGACCAAGGCACCGAAGCCTGCCCCGGGAGCTGCGGTGCGGCCGATTCGGCAGGCCGCGACGACCGCTATCCGGCCGACGGTGACGGCCAGGGCGATGGCGAACCAGCGGCCTTGTTCGGCGAGGGCCGCGAAGGCCAGGGCTTGGATGCCGATGGCGAATATGAGCGCCGCGACGCCGAACGGTCCGGCCCCACCACTCTTCATGATCTCGCGGGCCCGCTCGGGTGGGCCATAGCTGCCCAGGCCGTCGAAGGTATCGGCCAGGCCGTCCAGATGCATGCCCCGCGTCACCAGCGCCAGCGCACCTACCGTGAGAAACCCGGCCAGCGCGAAACTCGTTCCGGCCGTGCCGAATACCCACATCAGCCCCGCCGCGCCCGCACCGAGCAGCACCCCGACCAGCGGGGCCATGGCGATAGCTCGCGCCGCCACGGCCCGATCCACCGTCTCCGGCCCCCGCACCGGCAACACCGTCAACCACGACAGCGCCAGCCGCACCCCGTTCACGCGCCCACGCTTCGGCGCGGGCGCGGAGCTGTCGGCTCGCGTAAGGCGGAGGGCATCCCGGGAGTCAGGAGGTGACTTCGCTGGGCACCGTCTCGGCGGCGGTGGTTACCCCGGCCTCGCCGAAGGTCGCCATGTCGGTGAGGGCGGCGACGGCGGCGCGGAGGACGGGGAGGGCGGTGAGAGCGCCTGAGCCCTCGCCGAGGCGCATGTCGAGGTCCACGAGGGGTTCGAGGTCGAGGCGGGTGAGGGCGGCGGTGTGGGCGGGTTCGGTGGAGCGGTGGCCCGCGAGCCACCAGGCCTTGGCGCCGGGGGCCAGCATGTCGGCGAGGACGGCGGCGGCGGTGACGACCACGCCGTCCAGGAGGACCGGGGTGCGGCGGGCCGCGGCCTGGGCGAGGTAGCCCGCGGCCGCCGCCAGGTCCGCGCCGCCGGCGACGCGTAGCAGTGCGACGGCATCGTGGCGGTGCGGGCGGGCGCGCCACATGGCGTCGCGGACGGCGGCGGCCTTGCGCATCCATCCCGCGTCGTCGACGCCGGTGCCGCGGCCGACGGCCAGCACCGGCTCGGTGTCGGTCAGCGTGGCGATGAGAACCGTTGCGGGCGTGGTGTTCCCGATGCCCATATCGCCGGCGATCAGCAGGTCCGCTCCCCCGTCGATCTCCTCGTCGGCGATCGCCTTGCCCGCCCGCAGGGCCGCCGCGACCTCGTCCTCGGTCAGCGCGTCCTCGCGGTCGATACTCCCGCTGGAGCGCCGCACCTTGTGCCCCGAGACGGCCGGATCGGTATCGCCGTCGACGGCGATGTCCACCACGCGCACGCTCGCGTCCGCCAGCCGCGCCAGCGCGTTCACCGCCGCGCCACCGGCCAGGAAGTTGGCGACCATCTGCGCGGTCACCTCGCTCGGATAGGCCGAGACCCCGTGCCGCGCGACGCCGTGATCCCCGGCGAAGACGACGACCCGCGCCCGCTCGAACTGCCGCGGCGGGCAGACGCCCTGGCACGCGGCGACCCAGTTCCCCAGCGTCTCCAGCCGCCCCAGCGCACCCGCCGGTTTGGTCAACTCCAGCTGCCGCGCCTCCGCCTGCGCTCGAACCTCGGCATCAGGCGCCCGCAGGTCCCCGAATTTCGGTATGCCGCCGGTGAATTCGACGGCGGAGGCCCACGTCGCGGCCGCGGACTCGCCGTCCACCGGCGTGGAGTCGGTGGAACTAGTCGACTCCGCGGTGGATGCAGGACCGGCCGCCGCGAGACCCGATGCGGCGGTGAGGCTTTCCCGCGAGGGTGTCGCCGTATCCGTGGACCGTGCCGAAGCATCGGTCACCGCCGCAGCGCCGGTCGTTGCCACGGCCCCGGCCGCAACCCCGGCCGCCGTCGTGGCCGAAGTCGTTGTCGCGGCCCCAGACGTGTCTCCGGTTGCTGCCGTAGCTCCGAGCGCCCCTGCGGACCCGGCCGCGACGCCGGGCTTGATACAAGTCGGCAGCCCGGCGACCACGAGGTACACCTCGTCGCAGACCGCGGCCAGGCGCTGGTTCAGGTCGCCGATCTCGTCCTGGAAGAGGCGGCCGGAGCGGGTGGCGGGGAGGACGCCGAGGCCGACCTCCGGGCTCACGATGATCAGGCGATGCTGGTAACCGGTGACCGCGGCGACGAGGTCGTCGGCATCGGGCCGGACGGTGCCGCGGGGCAGTTCCCAGGCGGCGCGCGCGTCGATGCGGGCGGTCAGCCAGGTGCCGAGATCGTCGACGAGCGTCACCGGGGCGGGTTCCGCGAGTACGGCGACCGGATCACCCTCGACGACATTCCATACGCCCGGACGCCGGACGCGATGCGCCGCAATGCGTTCGGCGAAATCGGCATCGTCCGGGTCGGGCGTGGCGGTCGCGACGTACCGCACCGCCCCGGCCCGTCCGGCCAGCTCCTCGGCAAACGCCGACTTTCCCGACCGGGCTCCGCCGAGTATCAGAGTGCGCACCGCACGCCCGCTCGCAGCATCGTTCACCACGCCAGAACGGTACCAACCACGGTCCGTCCCCGGACGACCTGCACACCCGCCGGTCAGGTCCCGAAGCGGCGGCGGTACTCCGTCGGCGCGATGCCGACCAGTCGCTGGAAGTGGTGGCGCAGGAGGGCGCCGGAACCGAAACCGGAACGGCCCGCGATGGTTTCCAGGTCCAGGGTGGTGTCCTCGAGCAGCTGTTTCGCGAGCAGGACGCGCTGGTTGGTGAGCCATTTCACCGGGGTGGTGCCGGTCTCGGCGACGAAGCGGCGGGCGAAGGTGCGCGTCGACATGGCCGAGCGCGCCGCCAGGTCCTCGACGGTGTGGGCGGCGTCGAGGTGCTCGCTCATCCACGCCAGTGTGTCGCTGAGGCTGTCGGAGGTGTACTCCGGAACGGGCCGCTCGATGAACTGGCGCTGGCCGCCGTCGCGCTGCGGCGGCACCACCATCCGCCGGGCGATCTTGTTGGCGACGGCGCTGCCCATCTCGCGCCGCACCAGATGCAGGCAGGCGTCGATTCCGGCGGCGGTGCCCGCACTGGTGATCAGATTGCCCTCGTCGACGAACAGCACGTCCGGGTCGACGGTCGCCGACGGATACTGCTCGGCGAGCCGCCCCACATACCGCCAGTGCGTTGTGCACTTGCGGCCGTCGAGCAGCCCGGCCGCACCGGCCAGGAACGCGCCCGAGCAGACCGTGAGCACCGTGGCCCCGGCCTCGACGGCCGCGCGCACGGCCCGCACCACCCGCGCGTCGTAGACGTAGTCCGCGGCCACCGGGAATGCCGGGACGGCCACCAGATCGGCATCGAGCAGATCGTCCAGACCGTACTGCGGGGTGAGGGTGATGCCCGGCGTACTGGACGCGAGCGGTTTACCGGGTTCCGCGCCACAAACCCGGAAGTCGAAGGCGGGCAGCCCGTCGTCGCGGCGATCCAGCCCGAAAACCTCGCAGACGACGCCGAATTCGAACATCGCGACGTTCTCGCTCAGGACCGCGGCGACCTTGGACAGCATGCGGACAGTCTACGTGGCAGAATTTTTACGAACAATGTCCAAACTGCCACTGGTGGCAGTAAGTACATGGTAGAAAAATTACTGCCATGCTCACCATCCTGCTCACCGCTCTGTTCGCCCTCCTGATCGTGCTGGCCGCCCGGGTCTTCCTGCATCACGGAATTACGCTGCCGCCCACCGGTTCCACCGCGATCGACGACCGTGACGCCCAGCGCATCGACCTCGAACTGCGTGCGATCACGGGCATGCGCGAACACGGCTGACCCACCCGAGACCGGGGGACGAGATGACCGCACCCGACCGCCCGCGCCGCCGCACACTCGGCGACCTGTGCCGCCTGGCCTACCTCTGCGCGGCTCGCCCGCTCGACCAGTCGGGCGCGCCGCCCCCGGTCCCCCACCGCCCGCACGCCCGCCGGACCGGACACTGAACCGCGCACGAGCCCTCTCGCACCCCTTCCATACGCCCGCACCCCGTACATGACGATGTACGGGGTGCGAGAACGTGCGAGGGGTGCGGCTAGACCGACTCGCCGGGGTTGACACGCGGTTTCGGGGCGCGCATGCGGCGGATCTGGGAGGCGCGGACGAAGGCGTACCAGCCGAGCGACCACGAGGAGGTGGTGTCGTCGGGGTAGCGCTCGCTCACGCGCTTGTTGATGGTGCGGCCGATGAGGAAGCCCTCGCCGACCATGAACACCATCATCACCAGCATGGCCAGCGTCACATAGGCCTGGATGGCGGGCGTCAGGAACATGGTCAGGATCAGCACCAGCGCCAGGGGCATGAACAGCCCGACCAGGTTGCGGCGCGCGTCGACCAGATCGCGGACGTAGGCGCGCACCGGACCGCGATCGCGGGGCAGCAGGTACTTGTCCTCGCCGGCCAGCATGCGGGCGCGGCGGTCGGCGGCGGCCGCGCGCCGCTCGGACGAGGCGACCTTGCGTTCCTCGCGCGTTCCCCGGGTGGCCTTGCGACGGGCGCGGGCCTCCTTGGAGGTCATCGGCGCGGGCGCGACCGGGCCGCGGCGCCTGCCCTCGGCATCGCGTCGCTTGGGAGTGGGCCGGCCCTTGCCGGCGGTGGCCGTGACCGACCGCTCCGAGGTGTCGGACGCGCCGCCGGACTCGCCCGCCTGGGCGGCCGAGGTGTCATCGGCGAGGTCGTCTGTCTTGCTTGCATCGCCGCGGCGGAGGAACTTCACGCCGACCAGGCTATTCGATGGCACACCGCCCTGGAAATCCGGTTCACCGAGTTGTTGTGTCGTGCGCCATAGTGCGGCGTTCACCCGCCGCTAACCGGCCGTTTCCGCGGCGCGCGAGAGTACGGTCGTAAGAGAACAGACAAGCACAGCGTGCATACCTCTCGGGTGCGAGTGGGTATACGGAGTGGGGCGCGACCGCGCGCAAGTGGCAAGATTGGAATAGCCACGCGCGAAGTGGCGTTGACAGCTTCCGAGCCGTGCGCTGTTCACGGGTTGAACACGGGTCCCCGAGGAGACTTCATGACTGTGCAGAACGAGACCACCACCCACGGTGTGACACTGACCGACGCGGCCGCCGGTAAGGCCAAGGCGCTGCTCGATCAGGAGGGCCGCGACGATCTGGCTTTGCGGATCGCCGTCCAGCCCGGTGGTTGCGCGGGACTGCGCTACCAGCTGTTCTTCGACGATCGCAGCCTCGACGGCGATCTGGTCGTCGAGTTCGGCGGCGTCAAGCTGACCGTCGACCGGATGAGCGCCCCGTACGTGCAGGGTGCCGCCATCGACTTCGTCGACACCATCGAGAAGCAGGGTTTCACCATCGACAACCCGAACGCCACGGGCTCCTGCGCCTGCGGCGACAGCTTCAACTGACCCCGCGATCAGCGCGGGATCCCGGGACCGGGATCCCGCGCTGACTGCTGCCCGGGTCCGGCGAGAACGGTTGCGGCGCACGTGAGTACACCGACTGAGACACTTCGGCGCGCTGGGGTGGTGGGTTCGCCGTTCGACGGTGTACGTTACGGACGACTGGTTTCGCGCGTTCACGGGTAATTCATCCGTGCGCCCGGGACCCGGTCGCTCCCCGCCGGCCCGCTACGCGTCTGTCGAGCAGCGACGAGGCGTGCGCAGCGCACGACACCGAAGGATTCCCCCGTGACCATCGCCGTGTCCGCATCCATCGCGACGGACAACCTCATGCACTTCCCCGGACGATTCTCCGAGGCATTGCTGGCGGATCAGCTCGAGCACATCTCCGTGAGCTTTCTCGTCGACGATCTCGCCATCCGCCGGGGCGGTGTCGCTGCCAACATCACCTATGCCATGGGGCTGCTGAATCGCAACCCGCTGCTGCTGGGTGCGGTCGGCCCCGACTTCGACGAGTACCGCGACTGGCTGGAGCGCCACGGCGTCGACTGTTCGGCGGTGCTGGTGTCCAGCAAGGCGCACACCGCGCGCTTCGTCTGCACCACCGACGACGATATGGCCCAGATCGCCGCCTTCTACCCGGGTGCGATGAGCGAGGCGCGTGACATCTCGATCGCCGACCTCGCCCGCGACCGGGAGATCGAGCTGGTGCTGGTCGGCGCGAACGACCCCGACGCCATGCTGCGGCACACCCGCGAATGCCAGGAGCTGGGCATCCCGTTCGCCGCCGATCCGTCGCAGCAGCTCGCCCTGCTGAACGACGCGCAGGCGCGCGAGCTGATCGACGGCGCCGCATACCTTTTCACCAACGAGTACGAGCTGGGCCTGCTGCGCCAGAAGACCGGCCTGACCCTCGACGAGATCGGGCAGAAGGTCGGTATCCGGGTTACCACGCTCGGCGCGAAGGGCGTGCAGATCGTGGATCGCGACGGGACCGAGGTCGCCGTCGAGGTCGTGCCGGAGCGGTCGAAGGTCGATCCGACCGGTATCGGCGACGCGTTCCGCGCCGGCTTCCTCACCGGCCACACCGCCGGGCTCAGCCTGGAGCGCGCCGCGCAGCTGGGTTCGCTGATCGCGGTGCTGGTGCTGGAGACCGACGGTCCGCAGGAGTGGACGCTGGAGCGCGACGAGGCGCTCGACCGGCTGCGCGGCGCGTACGGCCCGGAGGCGGCCGACGAAATCGCGCCGCTACTGCGCTGACGGGGACGAAAACGTATGCGCCGCAACGGCGGCGCATACGCCGCACATTTCGCAATCTGCAATAGGCGAACCGGCGATTTTGCCATGTATGTTTCGCTCCGTCTGCGGTGCAGTACGGTGACGACTCACAGTCGGTCGAATGCGCGCCGGTCGCCACCGAGCCATAGGGTAGACGTATGGGATCCGACCGTTTGTATTTCCGTCAGCTGCTGGCCGGCCGGGATTGGGCCGTAGGCGATCCGATCGCCACACAGATGCGTAATTTCGCGTATTTGATCGGCGATAGAGACAGCGGCGAGTGTGTGGTCGTGGATCCCGCGTACGCGGCCGGCGATCTGGCGGATATCGCCGAGAACGACGGGATGACGCTGTCCGGCATCCTCGCCACCCATCACCACCCCGACCACGTGGGCGGCACCATGATGGGGTTCACGCTGCGCGGCGTGCGCGAACTGCTGGAGCGGGTGCAGGTCCCGGTGCACGTCAACGCCGAGGAACTGCCGTGGCTGGCGAATGTGACCGGAATCGCGCAGAGCGAACTCACCGGCCACGAACACGGCGACAAGCTGTCGGTCGGCGAACTCGAGATCGAATTGCTGCACACTCCCGGACATACGCCGGGCAGCCAGTGCTTCCTGTTCGAGGACCGGCTGGTGGCCGGCGATACGCTGTTCGTCGACGGCTGCGGTCGCACCGATTTTCCGGGGGGCGATTCCGACTCGATGTTCCGTAGTCTCCGGTATCTAGCCGGGTTACCGGGAGATCCGGTCGTTTATCCGGGGCACTGGTATTCGCAGTCCCCCAGCGCCGCGCTGTCGGAGGTGCGGAACACCAACTATGTGATGCGCCCGCAGACTTTGGAGCAGTGGCACATGCTGATGCCGGGGTGAGTCGCGGTCACGCGAGTTTGCGCATCCAGCCGTGAATGTCGGCGAAGGTGCCGCGCTGAATTCCGGTCAGCGTGTCCCGCAGCGCCATGGTGACCTCACCGGGTTCGCCGTCGCCGATGGTGAATTCGCCCTCGGCCGACCGCACCGAGGCGACGGGAATGACGACCGCCGCCGTGCCGCAGCCGAAAACCTCGGTGATCTCGCCGGATTCGACGCCCTTGCGCCATTCGTCGACCGAGATCTTGCGCTCCTCGACCTGGTATCCGGAGTCGGCGGCCAGGGTCAGCAGCGAGTCGCGGGTGATCCCGGGCAGTAGCGAACCGGACAGTTCCGGGGTCACCAGCCGCGCCTGCGACCCGTTGCCGTAGACGAAGAACAGGTTGTTGGTGCCCATCTCCTCGACGTAGCGGTGCTCGCAGGCGTCGAGCCACACGACCTGGTCGCAGCCCTCGTCGGCGGCCTGCTTCTGGGCCAGCAGCGAGGCGGCGTAGTTGCCGGCGACCTTCGCCTCGCCGGTGCCGCCCGGCGCGGCGCGGACGAATTCGGTGGACAGCCAGACCCGCACCGGCTTCAGGCCGCGCGGGAAGTACGCGCCCGCGGGCGAGCCCAGCAGCAGGTACTTGTAGGCCTCCGCCGGTTTGACGCCGAGACCGGCCTCGGTGGCGAACATGAACGGGCGCAGGTACAGGGAATCCTCGCCGCCGGCCGCGGGCACCCAGTCGCCGTCGACCTCCAGCAGCTGCCGGATCGACTCGATGAACAGCTCCTCCGGCAGTTCGGCCATGGCCATCCGGCGCGCCGAGCGCTGGAACCGCGCGGCGTTGGCGTCGATGCGGAAGGTGGCGATGCTGCCGTCGCCGTGCCGGTACGCCTTCAGGCCCTCGAAGATGGCCTGACCGTAGTGGAACACCATGGTCGAGGGGTCCATCGTCAGCGGGCCGTAGGGCTCGACCCGCGGATTGACCCACTCGCCGTCGATATGGTCGATCGACACCATATGGTCGGTGAAGAATCGCCCGAAACCCGGATCCACCAGCATCTCCTGCCGCCGCGCCGCCGGCGTGGGCGACGGATGTGGAACACGGGTGAACTGCGCGGCAACGGTCATGAATCCGATCCTAGAACTCGCCGCCGCGCTTGCGATGCGTGGTCCGGCAACTCGGATACCACCGGCTCCGTGTGCTGTGCAGAGTGCTCAGTCGCGGCGGAACGAGCGCGGTGGATGGTGGGCAGGTCGCCCGCGTCGTCAGGACGTGTGCGGGGTGACGAAAGGGGGGCGGACGACCTCGGCGCGCAGGCGGCGGCCGCGGACGTCGACCTCGACCTCGTCGCCCGGTTCGAGACCCGCGGCGGTGTCGAGCAGGGCGAGGGCGATGCCGATCTTGAGGGTGGGCGAGAAGGTGCCCGAGGTGGTTTCGCCCACGGTGTCCTCACCGCGCAGGACGGTCTGCCCCTGACGCAGCACACCGCGATCGAGTGCCTTGAGACCCAACAGGATTCGGCGCGCACCGGCTGCCTTCTCCTGTTCCAGCGCGGCCTTGCCCCAGAACTCCGGCTTCTTCCAGCCGACGGCCCAGCCGCAGCGCGCCTGCACCGGCGAGATCTCCGGGGACAGCTCGTGGCCGTGCAGCGGGTAGCCCATCTCGGTGCGCAGCGTGTCGCGGGCGCCCAGACCGGCCACGTCGCCCCCGCTGGCGCGGACCCGGTCCAACAGCGCGCGGAACAGCGGTGCGGCGTCGGCCCAGCGCGGCAGCAGTTCGTAGCCGTGCTCGCCGGTGTAGCCGGTGCGGCAGACCCGGACCTGATGGCCCTCCCAGTCGGCGTCCGTGTAGGCCATGTACTCCATATCGGTCGGCAAGCCCAGCGCCGTGAGCACCTCCGCCGACTTGGGGCCCTGGACGGCGAAGACGGCGTACTCGCGGTGCTCGTCGGTGACGTCGATGCCGTCCGGGGCGGACGCTCGCAGCGCGGCGACGACGGCCGCGGTGTTGGCGGCGTTGGGCACGAGGAACAGCTCCTCGTCGCTCACGTAGTAGGCGATCAGGTCGTCGGTCACGCCGCCGTCCTCGGTGCAGCACAGCGTGTACTGCGCCTTGCCCGGCCGGATGCGGCCCAGATCGTTGGTCAGCGCCGAGTTCACGAACTCCGCCGCGCCCGGCCCGCGCACCGTCGCCTTGCCGAGGTGGCTGACGTCGAACAGGCCGACGGCCGTGCGCACCGCCGTGTGCTCGGCCACCGTCCCCGCATACGACACAGGCATCTCCCACCCGCCGAACGGCGCGAAGCTCGCACCCAGCTCGGCATGCACGTCGTGGATCGGTCCCTGCAGCAGCTTCGAGTCGGTCACCCGTGGGAGCTTATCGGTCGGAAGGACCCCGGCCACGGGTCACCCGCGAGACCTGTGGCACGTCCCGGATTGCCGCCCGCGGGTCTCACCCTGGAGCACGACGGCACCGTTACCCGGACTCATCACCCGCCGCGCCACCACCCTGGAGCACGACGGCACCATCGCCCCGGACTAGTCACCCACGGAACCACATGGGCAGCAAGGTAGGGCCGTTGTCGGGAAGGGGGATCGGGTCGCCGAGGCGGTGGAAGCCGCAGCGGGCGTAGAGGCGGGAGGAGCGTTCGGTGCTGGCCTCTAGGTAGGCCGGGAAGCCCTCGGCGGCAGCGGCTTTCGTGCGTTCGGTGACCAGGGCCGCGCCCGCGCCCGCGCCGCGGTGGCGCGGGAGGGTGACGATGGCCTGGAGGTAGCGGTGCGGGAATTCCCCGGGGTGGCGCTCGGCGATCGCCGCGGTAACCGCCGTCATGCGCCGGAAGGGCGGGATCGGGAACTCGTCGAGCAGGTCGCGGGCCTCCGCCGCCTCCCGGCGGACACGATCCAGGCTCGTCACGGTCTGCCACAGGGAGACCGCCCAGATGTCGTCGCCGGCGCCGGCGAGCCAGACCTCGTCGTCGCGCAGGCTCCGGCCGATCAGCTCGGGGGCGTAGTCGGCGGCGAACCGCTCGGCGACCTCGGGATGCCCGTCCATGACCCACGCCGATACCGCCTCGTCGGCGCTCGCCTCGGCGAACACCCGCGCCACGGCCTCGGCGTCCGCCGCCTCCGCGCGCCACACCCGCACCTGCGTACCCATTCGCGACCTCCTCCGTGAACACCGTGTGTGCAAGCCAAGCTATGGGCGTACTCGCCGCTTTACGAGTATTTCGTCACACTGGGTGTTGTGATGAAATCCGGCACGTCGTGCGTGGTGTGCGGCGCGCCGATCGCCCAGCCCCGCCGCGGGCGACGCCGCCGGTACTGCTCGCGCGCGTGCCAGGCCCGCGCCCATCGCGCCCGCCGCGACACCGCCCGGCTGCCGCCCCGGCACGCCCGCCCGGCGCGGCTGACCGCCGTGGGGATCGTGCGGGCCGCCGTGGAACTGGCCGACCGCGAGGGGTTGCAGGCGCTGTCGATGCGGCGGCTCGCGACCGAGCTGTCCGTGGCGACCGCCGCGCTGTACCGGTACTTCCCCGACCGCGCGGCGCTGCTGGGTGAGATGGCCGAACTCGTTCTCGGCGAAACCCCTTCGCCGCCTTCGGATATCGGCGACTGGCGGGCCAGGCTCGGCTACGAGGCGCGGGCGGAGTGGCGGCTCTACCGCCGTCATCCCTGGATGCTGCCGGTCCTCGCGCAGACCCGTCCGCCGGTCGGCCCGGCCCTGCTCGACAGCCTGGAACGCTCCTTCGCCGCCCTGGACCGTCCCGGCGCCACCCGGGACGAGCTGATGGCGGTCTACCTGTCGGTGTCGGGCCTGGTCCAGGGCCTGGCGCTGCTGCCGGGTTCGGAGCGCTCCCCCGTCGGCGCCGGCCCCGACGGCATCGAATCCTTCCGGGCGACCGCGCTGGACCTGGCCACCTCCGGCTCCCATCCCACCCTCGCCCGCTACTTCGGCCCCGAAACCACCGGCCTGGAACCGGATTTCGACGACCTCCTGGAGAACGCCCTGGGCCTGCTCCTCGACGGCATCGCCGCCCGGCACTTCCCGCCGACAGACCGGCCCGCCCGCGGACAGTAGCCTGGTCGGCATGACAGCTGTTGCAGATCGTTCGCTCGGACCGGAACTGGCACGCACCGCAACCATCGGGTCCGATACCGATGTCCTCGTCATCGGACTCACGACATCCGACGACGGCCCGGTGATCGCCCCGGACGACGCGTTCGACGACGTGCTGGGCGCGGTCACGCGCGCGGCGCTGCTCGAGCAGTTGCGGGCGGTCGGAGCCAAGGGCAAGGCCGAGGAGCTGACCCGCATCCCGGCGCCGGTGGAGCTGGGCGTCACCAGCGTGCTGGCGGTGGGCCTGGGCGCGGCCGAGAAGGTCGACGCCGAGCAGATCCGCAAGTCGGCCGGTGCCGCCGGGCGCGCGCTCGCCGGGGTCGGCACCGCCGTCACGACGCTGTCCGGACTGGATCTCGGCGCGGCGGCCGAGGGCTTCTATCTCGGCGCCTACACCTTCACCCCGTTCAAGTCCGACAAGTCCGCTCCGAAGCCCGAGGAGGGGCCGCTGCGGCGCGTCGAGTTCCTGGTCCCCGAGCCGGAATTCGGCGAGGAGGCGCTGTTCCGCGCGCAGGCGACCGCCGAGGCCGTCGCCACCGCCCGCGACTTCGTCAACACTCCGCCCAGCCACCTCTATCCCGCCGAATTCGCCTCGCGCGCACAGCAACTGGCCGAGGCCGCCGGGCTGGAGGTCGAGGTGCTGGACGAGAAGGCGCTGGCGGACAAGGGGTTCGGCGGCATTCTGGGCGTCGGCAAGGGCTCCTCGCGGCCCCCGCGGCTGATCCGGATCAGCCATCGCGGCGGTGACAAGAAGGTCGCGCTCATCGGCAAGGGCATCACCTTCGACACCGGCGGCATCTCGATCAAGCCCGCCGCCAATATGGAGAACATGACCTCGGATATGGCCGGCGCCGCCGCGGTCATCGCCACCGTGCTGCTCGCGGCCCGCCTCAGCCTGCCGGTGTCGGTCACCGCGACCGTCCCGATGGCCGAAAACATGCCCTCCGATACCGCGCAGCGGCCCGGTGACGTGCTCACCCAGTACGGCGGCACCACCGTCGAGGTGATCAACACCGACGCCGAGGGCCGGCTCGTGCTGGCGGACGCGATGGTGCGGGCCGGCGAGGACGAGCCCGACTACCTCATCGACGTCGCCACCCTGACCGGTGCGCAACTCGTCGCGCTGGGCACCCGCACGCCGGGCATCATGGGCACCGAGGAGTTCCGCGATCGCGTCGCCCGGCTCTCGCAGGAGGTCGGCGAGAACGGCTGGGCCATGCCGCTTCCCGCCGAACTGCGCGCCGACCTCAACTCCAAGGTCGCCGACCTCGCCAACGTCACCCCGCACCGCAACGGCGGCATGCTCGCCGCGGGCCTGTACCTGAAGGAGTTCGTCCCCGAGGGCGTGCAGTGGGCCCACCTGGACGTCGCCGGCCCTGCCTACAACACCGGCGGCCCCTTCGGCTACATCGGCAAGGGCGGCACCGGCGTCCCCGTCCGCACCCTCCTCGCCGTCCTGGACGACATCGCCGCCGAATAACCCCGCACGCCTTCCGTACTCGCGCACCCTCTCCAACACACTGGAGGGGGTGCGCGAGTGTGTAGCGGGTGCGTGAACGGCCTGCTCTCAGGCGGGGGCCTGCTGGTGGGTGGTGCGGTAGGTGGCGGGGGGCTGGCCGTGGGTGCGTTTGAAGGCTCGGGAGAAGGCGAATTCCGAGGCGTAGCCGACGCTGTGGCCTACGGCCGAGACGGGATCGGCGGTGTCGCGCAGGCGGCGGGCGGCCAGTTCCATGCGCCAGCGGGCCAGGTAGGTGAGGGGCGGGTCGCCGACCAGGGCGGTGAAGCGGCGGGCCAGGGTGGCGCGGGAGACGCGCACCCGGTCGGCCAGTTCGGCGACCGTCCACGGATACGACGGGTCCTCGTGCAGCAGGGCCATGGCGCGGGCGATCTCCGGATCGCGCAAGGCCATCAGCCAGGATGCCGCTGCCTCGGTGCGTGATTCGGTCCAGGCCCGGAGCGCGTGGATGAACAGGACGTCGACCAGGCGGTCCACCACCGTCTGCGTCCCGGGACGCTCGGCCTCCACCTCGGCGGCCAGCAGCGTGAGCGTGGCGGCGAGTTCGGGGCGGTGCGCGGACTGCCGCGCGGTCAGATGCACCACCGGCGGGAGCAGCGTGAACAGCGGGTGCGAGTCGTAGTTGCTGTAGATGTAGGCGCCACACACCGTGCGCGTACTCGGCCCCGGACCGTCGAGCGTGATCGCCCGGCGACCCGGCGGTGGCGCGATGCTCGCATAGGGCGTCAGCGGCGCGTCCGGCTCGCTCGCCAGGCCGTGGCCGCCGCCGGTAGGCAGCAGCACGAAATCACCCGTGGCCAGGGCCAGCGGCTCGGCGCCGGGCCGCACCAGCCAGCACTCGCCCGCCACGACGGCGTGAAATGCCGCCATCGGCACGGGATCCAGGCGCACGCCCCACCGCCCCGCCGCGGTCAGCTGCGCCATCACCACGCCACCGACGCCCGTCGCCGCCAGGACATCGGTCAGCACATCCATGCACCCACTAGTACACCGAAACCGGCGACGGAGTCCCGGAGCGACCGGGTGAGACGTTCTGCTATGCGCTCGCGACTGGCGATCATGGGTACGGCGGCGGTGCGGAAATACGCTCTGAGGTATGAGAGAAAGCTACGCGCACAACCTGATTCGCATGACCGAACAGTTCGCCGATGTGCTCCCCGCCGACGTGGTCCAGCGAGCGCAGGCTCATGCCGAAAGTCTCGGATCGCTGGGTGACGCCGCACTCGGCGTGGACGCCTCCGCACCCGGCTTCACCCTGTCGGACCACAGGGGCGGAACCTTCACACTCGCCGACGCCCTGCGCGAGGGACCGGTCGTGCTGTCGTTCTACCGCGGCGGCTGGTGCCCGTACTGCAACGTGCAGCTGCACACCCTGCAACAGGCGCTGCCGGAGTTCCGGGCGCAGGGCGCGCGGCTGGTGGCGGTCTCGCCGGACGCTCCCGACGACTCGCTGTCCACGGCCGAGCGGCACGGCCTGGAATTCGACGTGCTGTCCGATCCGGACGTGCGCGTGGCCCGGTCCTACGGCCTGGTCTTCACGGTGCCCGAAGAGGTCCGCGACATCTACCGGACGGCGGGGGCCGACCTGGCGGCCACGGACGCCACACTGCCCATTCCGGCCACCTACCTGATCGGCACGGACGGGCACATCCGGTACGCGCACGTCGACGGCGACTACCGCAACCGCGCGGAGGCCGACGACATCCTGAAGGCGCTCACGGATTGACGTCGCCGCCCAGCTCGCGCTCCAGCGCCCGCTTCCGCTCGATGCGGCGGCGGGCGTCGTAGTCGCGCATGCGCTGCGGGTAGCCCGTGCGCCGGACGTCGTAGACGGGGATGCCCAGCCGGCTCGACAGCCGCCGGGCGCCCTGTTCCCCCACTACCCGGCGGGTCCATTCACCATCCGTGGCAACAAGTACCACCGTGACATCTGTCACGGTGGTTTTCGGTTCCACGTAGGCTTCGACCCCGACGTGCGTCCGGACCCAGTCGTCCAGATACCGGAATTCCGCGGCGCCGGATCCGCCCGGCCCGCCCCGGCGGAAACGATCCAGCAAACCCATCTCCGCCCCACCTCCTCGTTCCAAAACCGGACATTCGACCGACCCGGTCCTTCGATACTGCCAGCAGGCGGGCCGGCGCGGCGGAACCCGCGTCCGCTCGCGGCGAACGCGGCCCGCGCCGACGGGGTAGCACGCCGGACACGGCCTGCCCTGTGGTACGCGCCGCGACGGCGAGTGCAAGGATGGAGACTCGGAACATGAACCACACGGATCTCCGGTGCCACACAGAATGATCGGTGGCGTTCGGTCATCTGCCGCGACCCGCGGTGGGCGCCGGCCGAGAGACGAACTGTTGTAGACCCGTCGAGCAGTTAGAGGAGTCAACGGACATGGCCTTCTCCGTCCAGATGCCAGCGCTTGGTGAGAGCGTTACCGAGGGCACCGTGACCAGGTGGCTGAAGCAGGAAGGAGACACGGTCGAGGTCGACGAGCCGCTGCTCGAAGTATCCACCGACAAGGTCGACACCGAGATCCCGTCGCCCACCTCCGGTGTGCTGACCAAGATCGTG
>NZ_BAGL01000036.1 GCF_000308875.1 Nocardia transvalensis NBRC 15921 | reverse complement strand
TGCCGAGGACCTGCAACCGATGCGAGGGGTTGCCGTAGATCGCCGCGGACACCTCGCCCAGCACCGCGCGCGGATCGTCGTGCACGAGAACGGGAACGTCCAGCTCGCCGAGCATGTCCGCGCCGGCCTGATCGGTGAGGACCGCGACCGCCCCGCGCCCGACCGCGTCGGCGGCGAACCGGGCACCGTGCGCGCGGGCGCCGGCCAGCCCGGCGAACAGGTCACCCGGCAGCACGGCGTTCGACCGGTGTTCGATTCCGGTGACCACGACGTCGGCGAGATCGTCACGGCTCGGGCGCGCGCCCGTGAGCTCGACGACCGTTCGCAGCGCGGTGGACGGCGGCGCCGCCGGACGCAGTGCCTGCGGGCTGGGCTGCACGGGCACGAAGCTCCTCTCGATGTATGCGGTTCTGCTGTGCCGTCTCCCCCCGGAACGGATCGGATCGACGTGCCAGGTTACCGCTCCCCCGCCGCTCCGCGTTCTCCGCCATCCGAGTCGGAGCCGCTCGACCTGGTCAGAGGTTCCGCGCCGCGTGCGGGACCAGGGTTTCCGGGGGCGCGTCGGATCGTCCCGACGCCGGCGAAATCGGTGCTCACATGCCGTGAATCGGGGTGGATCACGCATTCCTCGCGAATCGAACAGTCATCCGAAGACCCCTTACATCCCCTGCAGGACAAGGGGTTTCGCCGGCGGCGACGGCGGGACGCGGTCGCGCTGCAGGGCCCAGGAGGCGATGTTGTGGAACAGCGGCGCGGCGGACTGGCCACCGCTGCCGTCGGAGCTGCGGATCGGCGCGTTCAGCATGATGCCGACGACGTAGCGCGGATTGTCGGCCGGGGCGATGCCGGCGAAGGTGATCCAGTAGCGATCCGCGGAATAGCAGCGGCACTTCGCGTCGATCTGCTGTGCGGTGCCGGTCTTTCCCGCGACCTGGTAGCCCTCGACCGCGGCCGACGGGCCGGTGCCCTGCTGCACGCCCATCGGATCGTGCTGCACCACCGACTGGAACATGCCGCGCAGGGTGCGCGCGGTCTGCGGGCTCACCACTCGCACGCCGTCGGGCTGCTCCTCCTCCTTGCGGCTGCCGCCCGGGCCGATCTCGGACTTCACGATGCGCGGCGGCACCCGCACGCCGTCGTTGGCGATCGCCTGGTACATGCCGGTCATCTGCAGCAGGGTCATCGAAAGGCCCTGGCCGATGGGGAGATTCGCGAAGGTGGAGCCCGACCACTGGTCGCGCGAGGGCACCACGCCGCCGCTCTCGCCGGGCAGGCCGACGCCGGTGCGCTGGCCCAGGCCGAACCGCTTCAGCATGTCGGAGTAGCGGTCCTCGCCGACCCGCTGGGCCAGCATCAGGGTGCCGACATTGGACGATTTGCCGAAGATGCCGGTGGTGGTGAACGGCGTGACGCCGTGTTCCCAGGCGTCGTGGACGGTGACGCCGCCCATGCTGATCTGGCCCGGAACCTGGTGCACCTCATCGGGATTCGTCAACCCGTACTCGATGGCCGAGGCGGCGGTGACGATCTTGTTCACCGAACCGGGTTCGTAGGCGTCGGTGACGGCCGGATTGCCCATGTGGGCGGTGTCCCAGTTCTTCGGGCCCAGCTGCGGATTGAAGGTGTTGTCGTTGGCCATCGCCAGCACCTGGCCGGTGTGCGCGTCCAGGACCACCGCGGAGGCGTCCTGCGCGCCCGACATCTGCTTGGCCTGCTGGACCTGCTGCTGGACGTAGTACTGCATATCCGAGTCGAGAGTGAGTTCGACCGTGGCGCCGTCGACGGCGGGCTGGCGGTCGCGTTCGCTGCCCGGGATGACCGCGCCGTCGGAGCCCTGGTCGTAGGTGTGCGAACCGTCGGTGCCCGCCAGGTCGGAATCCATCGAGGACTCCAGGCCGATGCCGCCGTGGCCGTCCCAGCCGGTCGCGCCGATGATGTTCGCGGCCAGGGCGCCGCCCGGGTAGTACCGGGTGTCCTGGCGTTCCACGCCGACCTCGGGGAATTTGTCCTTGATCTCGGTGGCGATCCGGGAGTCGACGTTGTAGGCCAGGTAGGCGAACTGGTCGTCGCTGCGCAGGATGGCCAGCAGATCCGACTCCTTCGGGCCGGTCGGGCCCAGCTTGTCGTGGATCGCCTTGGCGATCGCCTGCAGCCGCTGGTCCGGATCGGGCGCCTTCGAGGATTTGGCGTGCGCGTCGGCGAGTTGCTTGCGCACCTTCACCGGCTGGAAGTTGAGCTTCTTGGTCGGGATGGTGAACGCCAGCGATTTGCCGTTGCGGTCGGTGATGGGGCCGCGCAGGGCCGCGTCGGGGACGTGCACGGTGCGCTGGCTGGCCGCTTCCGCCGACAGCGCGGGCGCGGAAATCGTTTGCACCCACAGCAGTTGGACCGCGACGACCAGCAGGGCCACCAGCATCAGCAGGCGGCCCACACCGAACCGGAGCCGGTGCGCGGCGTCCGCGGCGGCGGCCCGGGTCCGCTTCCGCGGTCGGGCCGGTGCGCGGCGCGGCGCGGATGTCCGGTTGTTCGCCGGGCTCATCCGACCGCCCCGTCCGGGGTCGGCACGGGCTGGTCGACCGGCGCGCCGGCCGTCTGTTCCGCCTGCGGCGAGGCGGGGGCCTGCTGACCTTCCTGCGGCGATTGCCGGTCGGCGACCGGGCCCGCGGCGGGGGGCGTTCCCTCGGCGACGGCGGCCGGTGCCGGGTTCGCTTCCTGCGCAGGGCCGGGGTTCTGCCCCTGTCCCTCAGCCTGATTCGCGCCCGGCGTCTGGTTGGCATCCTGGGGCTGGCTCACGCCTTGGGGCTGGTTCGCACTCGGAGCCTGATTCGCACCTTGCGGCTGATCCGCGCCCTGCGGCTGGTTCGCACCCGGAGTTTGATTCGCGTCCTGCGGCTGGCTCACGCCCTGGGGCTGGTTCGCACCCGGAGCCGGATTCGCACCTTGCGGCTGGTTCGTGCCCTGGGCCTGGTTCACGCCCTGCGGTTGGCTCGCACCCTGGGCCTGATTGGCACCCTGGGCCTGATTGGCACCCTGGGCCTGATTGGCACCCTGGGCCTGATTCGCGCCCTGGGCCTGATTCGCGCCCTGGGCCTGGTTCGTGCCCTGGGGCTGTTGTGTGCCGGGCTGGGCGGGGGTGTTGGTGACCGGGACGAGGCGTTCGCCTTGGGCCTGGACGAGTTTGGGCGGGACGGCGGACGGGGACGACGGGGAGGTGTTCAGGGGTGGGGCGGGGGCGCCCTGTTCGGGGGTTTCCTTGCCGATCACCGTGACCGTGCCGTCGGGGGCGATGAGCAGGCGCGAGGGATCCTTCGCGGGGATCATGCCCAGATCGCGGGCGCGGGTGGCGAGTTCGGGGGCCGAATCGGCCGCCTCCACCTCGCGCTGCAGCGCCGCCCGCTCGTCGCCGAGCTGGCGGTTGATGCGGCGCTGGTCGCCGAGCTGGTAGCTGTCTTCCGCCGCGCGGGTCGTCAGCAGCAGGGTCAGCGCCAGGCCGCAGCCCAGCAGCGCGATGATGGCGGTGACGAACGGCAGCCGCCCGGCCATGGCCGACGCGGCCCGGCCCGGTAGTGGCGGCAGCCCGCGGCCGCCGCCCGTCGCCCGGTTGCGACGCCGGGCGTACGCGCGTTGCGCCGCACCGGATTTGACCCGGTCGGCCTCCTCCACCCGACGGGGCGCGGCGCGCTTCTCCGACTCCCGTGTCGACCGGCGGGACGAATCCCGCCGCGGTGCGTCCACCCGTGTGCGCACGCTCATTGTTCCGCCTCCCCTACTGCGATAAACCCCGGCCGGTCGGGCGCGGCGGTAATGGCCGATCGCGCCCCAGTCATCCGGCCTCCTGAATCCGTTCCGCGGCCCGCATCCGTACCGGCGCGGCCCGCGGGTTCTCCTCGATCTCCTGTGCGGACGCCTTCTCCGCACCCCGGGTCAGGACCGCGAATTCCGGTCCCATCCCGGGTAGTTCGACCGGTAGGTCCACCGGCGTCCGCGAGGCCGAACGCCGCGCGAGCACCTGTTTGACGACCTTGTCCTCCAGCGACTGGTAGGACATGACGACGATCCGGCCGCCCACCTCCAGCGCGTCCAGCGCGGCGGGCAGCGCGGACTCGAGCGATTCCAGCTCCTTGTTGACCTCCACGCGCAGCGCCTGGAAGGTCCGCTTCGCCGGGTGGCCGCCCGTACGGCGGGTGGCCGCCGGGATCGCGTCGTACAGCAGCTCGACCAGCTGGGCACTCGTCGTGAACGGGCGTTGCTGCCGTCGCTTGAGAACCTCGCTCGCGATGCGGCCCGCGAAACGCTCCTCGCCGTAGGTCTTCAGCACCCGGGCCAGCTCGCCGTGGCTGTAGGTGTTGAGGACGTCGGCGGCGGTGAGTTCGGCGGTGGGGTCCATCCGCATGTCGAGGGGCGCGTCGACCGAATAGGCGAATCCGCGCTCGGCCTCGTCCAGCTGCATCGACGACACGCCCAGGTCCATGAGAATCGCCCGGACCGAATCGGTGGGCGGGAGCCCGGCGCTCTCCAGCGCGTCGGCGATGCCGTCGTACCGGGTGTGCACGAGGGTGATCCGGTCCTCGAACGGCGCCAGCCGGGCGCCGGCGAGCCGCAGGGCCTCCGTGTCGCGGTCGAGCCCGATCAGGCGGATCTCCGGATAGGTGCGCAGGAAGTACTCCGCGTGGCCGCCCAGGCCGAGCGTCGCGTCGATGAGGACGCCGCCGGAAACCAGTGCGGGGCCGAGGATTTCGTCGGCTCGTGTGAGCAGGACCGGGACATGGCGGGGGGTCTGGCTCGCATGATTCACCTCGACCTCCCGGATCCGCCTGCGATTGGACTCACACGTCGGCGGGGAATGCCCCGGGGTCTCTGACCGACCGCCGGCACCTGGCGTTGGGGAAGTACGTCAGGGTCCGCGTCGGGCAGAGGCCACGGGGCACTCGCCGCGCGCGGGGCTAGAAGATTCCGCCCAGCGACTCGTCTCTGGCCAGCGAGTAATCCTCCTCGTTTTCGGCGAGGTAGGACTCCCACGCCTGCTTGTCCCAAATTTCGAGGAAGTCGACCGAGCCGATCACCACGCAGTCCTTGCTCAGGTTCGCGTAGCGGCGGTGTTCGACCGACAACGTGATCCGGCCTTGGCCGTCCGGACGTTGCTCGTCCGTGGAGGCCGCCAGGGCCCGGACGAATGCCCTTGCCTGCGGATTGTTCCGGGATGCCGCGGCGGCTCGCCGCGCGAGCGCGGTGAACTCCTCCTTCGGATACACGGCAAGGCTGTGGTCCTGACCCTTCGTGACCATCAACCCTCCCGCCAGTTCGTCCCGAAACTTCGCAGGCAACGTCAGTCGCCCCTTGTCGTCCAGCCGAGGCGTGTAGGTACCGAGAAACACTCTCGACACCTCCTGCTGGAATCACCTCGTCTGATCGGCCTCCATCAGTGCGCGTCCCACATTACCCCACTTTCCCCCACTTTCAATCGAAAGCGGGGGCGATCTCGGTGATCGCCCAGCGGTTCGGCCAGGTCACCTCAGCTATCACCGGAGTGGGGAGATTTCACCGAGTTCCCCCGTCCCTTGGCGCGGATTCGTCGGACGACCCGACAACGATCAGCAAACCCGCAGATAGGAAAGGCCCTGACGACCGGGTGGGGAGATGTGGGGGCACCCCGTGGGGAGGTGTGGGGAATCGGGGGGCGCGGGGGGTTCCGGTGATACCCGGACCCCTTCGGGAGAGATGCACGCAACAAAACGACACGCCATGCATCGCACGGCGTGTCGCGGTGGTTTCGAGGCTGTTCTAGTTGTCCTGCTCGAACCGGCGCCTGAACCGGTCCTCCATGCGGGCGGCGAAGCCGCCGCCGGATTTGCGCGGCTTGCTCTTGGGGCCGCTCCCGGAAGCGCCCGCCTCCGGCGGTCCCTCGCCGCCCTTGCGGCTGCCCGGCAGACCCGAGCCGCCCATGAGCAGCAGGACGCCCGCGGCGAACATCACGATGAAACCGAACAGGCTGATGATGGGGAACCCGCCCGGCTTGACCGGCAGGGCTATACCCGCGACGAGAAGAACGAGACCGAGGACGAACAGGGCTGCCGCCTGAAGTCTGCGTCTGCCCGTAGCCGAACGTAGCCGTCCGCCACGGACGGTCGAGGCGAACTTGGGGTCCTCAGCATAGAGCGCGCTCTCGATTTGTTCGAGCATGCGCTGCTCGTGCTCGGAGAGTGGCACGGTACCTCCCCCGGCACTTGTCGTGGTGGTCGCCTCCGGGTAGACGACAAGTAGCCGACCTTGGCGGCTACCTGCCACCAATGATACGAGTTCGATCAGTGCGCTACCACCTACTCGCCGATGTTCAGGCCGTGCCGTCCCCCAGATGCCCCTCCGCGGGCCGCAGCCGGGCGGCTGTGGTGACCAGGTCCTCGACGTCGTGCAGGAATGCCCCTACCCGAGAAGCGAACTCGTCGGCCCGCCGCGCGTCGACCGGGCGGTCCAGGCCGGCCTCGATCGCGGCGCGGGTTTCGGAGAAGGAACTGAAGTAGTCGGCCCACATCACGAATTCGGGCGCGGCCTGCTGCATGAGCACCCACGCGTTGCGCGACCGGGCTCGCGGCGCGCGGTCGGCGCCGGTGATCGCCAGCACCGCGCCGGCGCCCCGCAGGGCCGCCAGATACGCGGTGCGGAACCGTTCGCGCGGGTCGCCCTCGGCGGTGGACTGCAGGAGCAGCCCGTCGGCGCGGTCCAGCAGACCGCCCGCCCGCCCTGAACGCCCCGGATACCCGATCCGACCAGCCATTGCGGTACCTCCACACCCTTCGCATACCCGGGCCCGCCGAAGGACATCGCCGACCGGGCGGACCGAACAGGTATTCGAACGTTTCAATTGAGTGTGAATATAGAGACGACCACCGACAAATTTCCGCGCCCGCGCTCGTCTCCCCCTCGAGTGCGCCGGCCGCCGCCGAACGAGAGCCGCGCCGCCCTGACATGACCGCCCTCAGACCGCACCGCACCCCCGCCCCCGTCGTCGTCGACCTGTCGGTGGCCGCGCTCCGCGCGCGGCTGCACGACGCGCTGGGGGTGTACGTCGCGGCGATGGACTATCCGCGCGGCACCGAACACCATCGCGCGCCGATGTGGACCGAGCACACCACCCGGCCCGGCTGGCAGGCGGTGGGCGCGCTGATACCGGACGACGACGGGCGGGTCGATCTGCGCACGGCGCCGCTGGTGGCCGTGGCGTACGGCTATCACGGCGCCCCGCACCAGTGGTGGCATCAGCAGGTGCACAACGGGATGCGCCGCTCCGGCTGGCCCGAGCACGCGGCGCAGGACCTGCTCGCGGACTACTTCGAGCTGACCGAGCTGCACGTCCATCCCGCCGCACAGGGCCGGGGCATCGGCGAGACGCTGCTGGTGCGGCTGCTGCGCAACCGTCCCGAGCAGGCGGTGCTGCTGTCGACGCCCGAGGTCGATCACGAGGACAACCGGGCGTGGCGGCTGTACCGGCGTCAGGGCTTCACGGATGTGGTCAGGCATTTCGTCTTCTCCGGCGACACGCGGCGGTTCGCGGTGCTGGGGCGGCGGCTGCCGCTCGCGGACTCGTGACCGTCCTGGTCGTCGGTTCCGGGCACAACGCACTGGTCGCGGCCTGCTATCTGGCGCGGGCCGGACATCCGGTGGAGGTGCTCGAGCGCGACGAGGTGCTGGGCGGGGCGGTGTCCACGGTGGAGCGGTTCCCCGGGCATCTGGTCGATCGCGGATCCTCGGCGCACATCATGGTCCGCCACACCGGCATCATCGAGGAGCTGGCGCTGGAACGCTTCGGCCTGCGCTATATCGACTGCGACCCTTGGGGTTTCGCGCCCGCACCGGCCGGGAGCGACCTGGCCCCCATCGTCTTCCACCGCGACCTGGACCGCACCTGCGCCTCGATCGAGACCGCCTGCGGCGCGTCCGACGCGGACGCCTACCGGCGTTTCGTGCGGGAGTGGGGTCCGCGGGCGCGGCGGGTGATGCGGGCGTTCGCGGGCCCGCCCGGACCGGGGCGGCTGCTGCGCTCGTTCTGGGGCCTGGACGCGCGGGACGGCGGCGCGGCGCTGTCGCGGGAGTTCCTCCAGTCCGGAGACGCGCTGCTGGACGCCTGGTTCCGCGACGAGCGGCTGAAGGCCGCGCTGGCGTGGTTCGGCGCCCAGTCCGGGCCGCCGATGTCCGAACCGGGCACCGCGCCGATGGTGGCGTTCGCCGCCCTGCTGCACGAGCTGCCGCCGGGGCGCGCGGTGGGAGGAAGTGGGGCGCTCAGCGCGGCCCTGGTGGCCCGCCTGCGCGCCGACGGCGGCGTGGTGTCGCCCGGAGACGCCGTGACCGAGCTGCGCCGCGCGGGGGACGGCTGGCGGGTGCGCACCGCGTCGGGCCGAAACCTGCACGCGCGCACCGTGATCGCGGGCACCCACATCCTGACCACGCTGGAGTTGCTGCGCAGCGGCGGATTCGACGCGGCGGCGGTGGACGGCTGGCGGCGGCGCATCCGGGTCGGGCCCGGAATCGGGATGGTGGTGCGCGCCGCGACCGACGCGCTGCCGCGTTATCCCGGCGCGTCGGCCGAGGAGTCCGCGCACGGCCTGCAATTGCTGGCGACCGACCGGCGGCAGCTGCGGCTCGCGCACGGCGCCGCGCTCGCCGGGGACCTGCCGCCGCGACCGGTGGTGCTGGCCATGAGTTTCAGCGCGCTCGATCCGTCCATCGCGCCGCCCGGTCAGCATCAGTTGTCGCTGTGGGCGCAGTGGCATCCCTACCGGCTGGCCGACGGCAGCGACTGGAGCGCGCACGCCGAACGGGAGGGTGATCGCATAATCGCCGAGGTCGACTCCGCCGCACCGGGTTTCGCGGATTCGGTGCGGGAGCGGCTGGTGCAGACCCCGGTCGATCTGGAGCGCGAGCTGGGCCTGATCGGCGGCAATGTGATGCACGTGGAGATGTCGCTGGACCAGATGTTCTTCTGGCGGCCGCTGCCGGAGCTGTCGGGGCATCGCGTGCCCGGTGCGCCGGGCTTGTTCCTGACCGGCGCGTCGACGCATCCCGGCGGCGGAGTGTCGGGAGCCGCCGGGCGCAGCGCCGCCCGGCTGGCACTGCGCGAGCTGCGGCGGGTGCGGCTGCCGCGGCCGCGCCGGGCATGACCGCGCGGAGGCTGCCCGCGGTCGCGGCGATCGCGCTGATCCTCGCCCAGATCGCCTATCCCCTGGCCACGGGGCCGGGCCGCGACCGGGTGACCGTGGCGGTGGTGCTGCTGTCGGTGGCCACGGCCCTCCTGCACGCCGGGTACACGCGCGGCGTGCGGTTCGCGGCCGGATTCGTGCCGATCGTCTCGGGCCTCGGCCTGCTCGCCGAAACCGTCGGCACCGCATACGGATTCCCGTTCGGCTGCTACGAGTACGCGCACGGCCGGCTCGGTCCCGCACTGGCGGATGTGCCGCTGCTGGTGCCGCTGGCCTGGACCGGCGGGCTGTATCCGGTGTGGGTGGTGGCGAACCGGCTGGGCTCGCGGGCCTCGGTGCGCATCGGGCTGACGGCGCTCGGGGCGGTCGGCTGGGATCTGTTCCTGGATCCGCAGATGGTCGCCGACGGCCAATGGGCTTGGTGCTCGGCGCATCCGGGGCTGCCCGGACTGCCGCAGATCCCCTATACGAACTATCTCGGCTGGCTCGCGGTCTCGCTGGCGATGGCGGTGCTGCTGGAACTGCTCGGGCGACGATATCCCCGGGTCCGGGGCACCGACGCCGTCCCGATCGTGGTCTTCCTGTGGACCTGGCTGGGGTCCGCGCTCGCGCACGTCGCCTTCCTCGGTCTGCCGGTGTCCGCGGGGTACGGGCTGCTGGGGCTGGGACTGCTCGGAATACCGCTGGTGGCGAGCGGGTTCCGGGGCGGGAGCCGCGTTACCGGCCCGTCGCGTACCGGATGATCCGCCGGGCCATGGCACGATGTGTGCCGTGCAGCCGAGTCCGACATCCCCGAAGCCGTCCGGTCCGAGCGCGTCCGCGCCACGTCGGCGTCGCCATCGCGCCTGGTCACTCGTGGTCCTGGCGGCCATGCTGATGCCTCTGCTGGCGGGCTGCCTGCGCCTGCAGGCGTCGATGGGCGTGTCGTCGAACGACCGGGTGTCGGGGCGCATCGTCGCGGCCACCATCCCGGCCAACGACAAGGACAAGGGCCCCGAACTCAAGGTGCCGGACTCGCTGTCGGCCAAGGTCCGGGTGGAGCCGTACGCGCAAGACGGGTATACGGGCAGCCAGGTCTACTTCGACGATCTCACCTTC
Source organism: Nocardia transvalensis NBRC 15921 (assembly GCF_000308875.1). Classification (GTDB taxonomy): domain Bacteria; phylum Actinomycetota; class Actinomycetes; order Mycobacteriales; family Mycobacteriaceae; genus Nocardia; species Nocardia transvalensis. Next base: position 18,164 of record NZ_BAGL01000036.1, on the reverse strand, counting down.
GGCGAGGTACAGCAGCTGGGGCAGCTGTCCGACCAGACGCAGGGGATGTTCAACCTCCAGTTCAACCGCACCGGCGACCTCGTCACGCTGAGTGGCCGGATCGATTTGCGCACCGTGCCGCCGCAAGGCTCGGACGTGCAGTTCACCGTCGCGTTCCCGTCCCGGGTAGCCACCACCAACGGCACGCGCGAAGGCGATTCGATCGTGTCCTGGAAGCTGCCGCCCGGTGATGTGAGCACGGTGCGCGCGGAGGTGAAGTACGCCGACCCCAACACCCGCTCGTTCGCCGGGTGGGCGGGCATCGTCGGCGGCGTCACCCTGGCCGTCGCCGCCATCGTCGCGGTCCTCGCGTACATCAGCCGCAACCCCACGCCACCCTGGGCCTCGCGCACCAACGCCTGACGTCACGGCGGGGACGAGACAGCCGACGCCTCGTGTGAAAAGCTGGATGGCACATGAGGAGCACACGAGAGCAAGCAGTCGTGGCCGGGAGCGTCCTCGCGGCGATCGGCGCCGCGACGGCCGCGCTCAACCGGCTGACCGTCCGGCAACTCGATACCGCGCACACCACCGTGATCGAACCGGTGACGGTGTGCGTCCCGGCCCGCGACGAGGTCGAGCGACTACCCCGGCTGATCGCGGATCTCCGCGCGCAGCACGGGGTTTCGCGGATGCGGGTGCTGGTGCTCGACGACCGGTCGACGGATGCCACCTACGAGGCGGCGGCCGCCGCGGCCGGGGGTGACGAACGGTTCACGGTGATCGGCGCCGATGCCGAACCCGCGCCCGGCTGGACCGGTAAATCCGCGGCCTGCGCGCGCCTGGCCGAGATCGCCGGAGTCTCGGGCGCCTCCGCCGACGCGCCGGCCGGAGTGCTGGTCTTCCTCGACGCCGACGTGCGGCTGCGGCCGGGCGCGCTGGCGGCCGCGGTCGGCGAATTGCGCAGGACGCGAGCGGGTTTGGTGTCGCCGTGGCCGTATCAGCGGGCCGGATCGATCGCCGAGGCCCTGGTGCAGCCGCTGCTGTGCTGGTCGTGGGCGACGACGCTGCCGATCTTCGCGGCCAACCGGAGCCTCCGGCCCTCGACCGCGGTGTCGTGCGGGCAGTTCCTGGTGTTCGACGCGGCCGCGTATCGCGCCGCGGGCGGGCACACCGCCGTCGCCGCCGATATCACCGAGGATCTGGCGCTGGCCCGCGCGCTGCGCCGGGCCGGGCACCGCACCGTGCTGGTGGCCGGGGGCCGCGTCGCGCGGACCCGGATGTACCGCGGCGCAACGGATCTCGATACGGGCTACACGCGCTGGCTGTGGTCGGCGTACGGTTCGGCGGCCGGGAGCGCCGCCGTGGGCGCGGTCGCGGCCCTGGCGTTCTGGGCGCCGCCGGTAGCCGCGCTGCTCGGCCGGGGCCGGATCCGCCGCATCGGCCGCATCGGCTACGCCTGTGCGGTCGCGGCCCGGCTGCTGGCCCGGTCCCTCGAATCCGGCGGCATGCCCGGACCGGCGGATGTCGCGGCCGCCCTGGCCCACCCCGTCTCCGTCGCGGCCTACCTGCGGCTCTCCGTCCGCTCCCACCGCCTGCACCGCGCGGGCGCCCTGACCTGGAAGGGCCGGACCCTCCCCGCCCGCGCGGTCTGAGCGTCCGGTCAGGGGACCGGGACCATGCCCACGGTCGGGAGGAAGTAGCAGGTGTGGTCGCCGTTGCGGACCGAGCCGAACATCGCCGCGAGGACGGTGCCGTGGCCGGTGTCCACGGGGACGGCGCGGACGCCGCCGGCGGGCAGGGCCGCGGCGAAGAAGTTCTGGACCGCCTGTTCGGCGAGGGGCCGGACCTCGGCGGGGACGTTCGCCGGGACCATCGCCTTGACGACCTGCGACATCGGGTTCATCGCGGCGAAGCCGCCGCGGCCGGTGTTCGCGTTGAACCAGGCCACCTGCATGCCCGAGGTGTCGGCCCCGTCGGCGGCCAGGCCGTAGGGGACGAAGGCGAACATGGTCTGGCCGGACTTCACGGCCGAGGTGTCGAGGCCGGGCATGGCCACAGTGGGCTTGGGCCACGGTCCGGGCACCGCGCCGGCCATCGCGGGCACCAGGCCCGCGGTGGTGCCGTCGTGGCAGAACGCCGAGGCCGTCGGATACAGGAAGGGCTGGACGCCGATCTGCTTCAGATTGTCGACCGCGAGCTGGTAGGCAGCCAGCAAATCCGACGGCCCGGCGGTGTCGGCCCGGTCGGCGGCGGCGACCGCGGCCTCGGGCGTGACGTCCGGATCCGGGGGCCCGGCCACCGCCGTGGAGGCGACGGTGCAGGTCAGCGCGATCGAGGCGCTCACCGCCCCGGTGACACGGATCAGACTACGCAGCACGCCCATCGGAAATCTCCTCGTCGTCGCGGTCGAGAAGAGACCGTACCCGGCACACCGCCCGCTAACGGCGGAGAAACGCCGATCAGGCGCGAGCGGGAGCCGCCGTCACCGTGTAGCCGAGATTGGTGAGCACCTCGGTGGTGGCCTTGGCGAAATTGAGCGTGATGAAGTGCAGGCAGGGCGCGCCCTCCTCGATCAGCCGGCGGCCGATCTCGGTGGCGATCTCGATGCCGACCTCGCGCACCGCGGCGCGGTTGGCCTCCGGATCGTTGCCGGCGGCGCGCTCCAGCCGCTCCATCAGGCGCCGGGGCACCGGGCGGCCGGACAGTTCCTCGGCGCGCTGCACGGTGCGCAGCGACGTGATCGGCATGAGTTCCGGAATGATCGGCTTGGCGCCCTCGACCGGATCGCAGGCCGCCACCCGGTCCCGCAGCCGCAGGTAGTGCTCCACGTCGAAGAACATCTGGGTGATCGAATACTCCGCGCCCGCACGCAGTTTCGCGCACAGGTAGGCGGTGTCGTGGTCGAGGTCCGGTGAGCGGTGATGGCCCTGCGGGAAGGAGGCCACGCCCACGTGGAAGTCGCCGAGCCCGCACACCATGCGCACCAGCTCCTCGGCGTACTCCACACCCTCGGGATGGCGGCGCCACTCGCCGAGCGGGTCGCCCGGCGGGTCGCCGCGCAGGACCAGCAGATTGCGGATTCCGGCGTCGGCGTAGGTGCCGACGATCGAGCGCAGTTCGGCGACGCTGTGCTCGACGGCGGTCAGGTGCGCCACCGTCAGCAGCGTGGTCTCGCGGGCGAGCTGCCCGGTCACGCGGGCGGTGCGGTCGCGGGTGGACCCGCCCGCGCCGTAGGTCATCGACACGAAGGCCGGGTGCATGCGCTCGAATTCGCGGGCCGCCCGCCACAACCGGGCCTCGGCGGCCTCGTCGCGCGGCGGGTTGAACTCCACGGAGAACGGGATGGTCCCGTCGGCGCGCTTGACCAGCTGCCCCACCACGGACGGAGTTCCGGACACGCGGGGCGTCCGGCCTGAGGTCGGGCGTCCCCCAACGTTGTCGAAACTCACCGGACCAGTGTAAGTGGGACGAACCCGGCGCACGCCGCCCTGGGCGCGGCGGGCACGAATCCGGAGGTCGGTAAGGTTTCACCCGGGGGCCGCCGCTCCGACCACTCGCAGATCCTGGAGGTTCCAATGTCCGCCGGACCGGGCACACCGACACGGTCGGCGCCGATCGGCCCCGCCGCCCTGGTCGCGGACGTCGAGCGGGTGCTGCGGGACTTCTTCGACTCCAGGCGGGAGCTGGTCGGCGAGATGGGCCCCACGGTCGTCGACGCGGCCGCGGAACTGGAGGACTTCGTGCTGCGCGGCGGTAAGCGCACCCGCCCGTCCTTCGCCTGGACCGGCTGGCTCGGCGCCGGCGGCGCCGCGGACGGGCCGCAGGCGGCGGCGGTGCTGCGCGCCTGCGCCGCACTGGAACTGGTGCAGGCGTGCGCCCTGATCCACGACGACATCATCGACTCCTCGCGCACCCGGCGCGGCTTCCCGACCGTGCACGTGGACTTCGAGGAGCGTCACCGGGAGCGCGAATGGTCCGGCGACTCCGGGCATTTCGGGATCAGCGTGGGCGTGCTGATCGGCGATCTGGCCCTCGCCTGGGCCGACGACATGGTGGCGGCGGCGGGCCTGGACGCGGCGGCCCATCGCCGGTTCGCCCCGGTCTGGGCGGCGATGCGCACCGAGGTGATGGGCGGGCAGCTGCTGGACATCCACGGCGAGGCGGGAGCCGACGATTCGGTCGAGGCCGCCCTGCGCATCAACCGCTACAAGACCGCCGCCTACACCGTCGAGCGCCCGCTGCACCTGGGCGCGGCGCTGGCCGCCGCCGGTCCCCCGCTGGTCGCGGCCTATCGCGAATTCGGGACCGATATCGGGATCGCGTTCCAGCTGCGCGACGACCTGCTCGGCGTCTTCGGCGATCCGGCGGTCACCGGCAAACCGTCCGGGGACGATCTGCGGGAGGGTAAGCGGACGGTGCTGATCGCCGAGGCGCTGCGCCGCGCCGACGCCGACTCCCCCACGGCCGCGAAACTGCTGCGCACCTCGCTGGGCACCGACCTGACGCCGGACGAGGTCACCCACCTGCGCGCCCTCATCACCGATCTCGGCGCCGTCGGCGAGGTCGAGCGCCGCATCGCCGATCTCACCGACCGCGGCCTGGCCGCCCTGGAGTCCAGTTCGGCCACGGCGGAGGCGAAGCAGCGCCTGCGCGCGATGGCCCTGGCCGCCACTCGCCGGGTCGCCTGACCGCGCGACCACGAACCTGGGAGCTACCCGTCGTGAAAACCGTTGTGGGTCCGGCCGATCGGATCGTCGTGATCGGCGCCGGGCTGTCCGGCCTGTCGGCGGCGCTGCGGCTGCTCGGCGCCGGGCGCGCCGTGACGCTGCTGGAACGCGCGGACCACCCGGGCGGGCGGGTCGGGCGGTACCGCTTCGCCGATTACGAGATCGATTCCGGCGCAACGATTCTCACCCTGCCGAAGCTCATCGACGAGGCCCTGGCCGCGGTCGGGTCGGATGCGGCGACCGTGGGCCTGCGGATCCACCGGCTCGCACCCGCCTACCGGGCCCGTTTCGCCGACGACTCCACCATCGACGTCTTCGACGACCCGGACGCGATGGCCGCCGAGGTGACCCGCGCCTGCGGCGCCGGCGAGGCGGATCGCTATCTGCGACTGCGGGACTGGCTCGGCCGCGTCTACGATGCCGCCTACGACCGGTTCATGGATGCCAACTTCGATTCGCCGCTGGACCTCGTCCGGCATCCGGAGAGCCGGGCGGCGCTGACCGATCTGGTCCGGCTGGGCGCGTTCGGACGGCTCGGCCCCCGGGTCCGGCGCACGCTGAGCGACGATCGGCTGGCGCGGCTGTTCACCTTCCAGGCGCTGTTCGCGGGCATGGCCCCCGCACAGGCGCTGGCGGTCTACGGCGCTATCCCGCATATGGATACGAGTCTGGGCGTCTACTTCCCCGAGGGCGGTATGCGCGCCGTACCCGCCGCCCTGGCCACGGCGTTCCGGGCGGCGGGCGGGCACCTGGAGTTCGAGACCGAGGTCACCGGGATCGACTACGCGGGCGGACGAGCCCGCCGCGTACGCACCGCCGACGGACGGGCATTCGACTGCGACGCCGTCGTTCTCACCGCCGACGTGGGCGCGCTGGACCGGTTCGGCCTGCGCCGCCGCCCGCTGCGGGCCTCGCCCTCGGCCGTCGTCGCGCACGGGACCGTCCCGGCCGAGGTCGCCGCCGGCTGGCCGGTGCAAGGGCATCACACCATCGACTTCGGCGCGGCCTGGGGCGGCACCTTCACCGAGATCGCGGGCCGGCGCGGCCGCCTCATGACCGATCCCTCGCTGCTGCTGACCCGGCCCGCCCTCGGCGATCCGGGCCTGATCGTCGAGCGCCCGAGCGGCCGCCACGAACCGCTGTCGGTGCTGGCGCCCTGCCCGAATCTCGATGCGGCGCCGCTGTCCTGGGATCGGCTCGGACCCGCGTACCTGCGCGAACTAGTGCTGGTGCTGGAGCGGCGCGGCTACCGCGGCATCGCCGACCACTTCGCCGTCGACCACCTCGACACGCCACGGACCTGGCACGAGCGCGGCATGCTCGCCGGTACCCCGTTCTCGGCGGCCCACCTGTTCCGCCAGACCGGCCCCTTCCGCACCCGCAATCTCCCGCGCACCGCCGAGAACGTCGTACTGGCCGGGTGCGGCACCACGCCGGGCGTCGGGGTGCCGACGGCCTTGCTCTCCGGCAAGCTCGCGGCGCGGCGGATCGTCGCCCCGGCATGAGACCCGGCGACCGACGCGCTAGGGTTCCCGGGGACCCATTAAACTTGCGGCGACCTGTTGACCGCGGACCAGACCGCACCGACTTCCCCGGGGGGACCCGACGAACTATGCCGACCCCCGATGCGAATACCGCCACCGTAGCGGCCACAGTAATTCCCGAGGCACCGCCCGCCGGCGCCCCGGCGGTCCCGCGCACCCTGCGCTGGTGGACCCACCTCTCCGCCGACTTCTTCCGTAGCCCCGAGGGCCATGCCGCGCTGCTCGGCTTCTGGGGCTCGCTGATGATCACCGTCGGCGGCTTCGGCGCCGGCGCCGTCCGCCGCAGCGACCCGCTCCTCGAGGCCGTGCACCTGTCCTGGCTGCGTTTCGGCCACGGCTACGCGCTGGCCACGATCGGCATCTGGCTGGGCGTGCTGGCGATGATCGTCGCGTGGGTCCGGCTGGGACGCATCACGATCGGCACCTGCGAGCACGGCAGCGCGGTGACGCTCAACGAACTGCGCGCGATCGTCGGCATCTGGATCTTCCCGCTGCTGTTCGCCGTGCCGATGTTCAGCGCCGACGTCTACTCCTACCTGGCCCAGGGCGCGCTGCTGCGCGACGGGTACGACCCCTATACGGTCGCCCCGGTGGTGAGTCCGGGCGTGCTGCTGGACAATGTGAGCCCGGTCTGGACCACCACCACCGCGCCCTACGGCCCGCTCTTCCTGCTGCTCGGCAAGTTGATCACCACGGTCACCGGCGACAATCTGGTGGCGGGCACCTGGGCGATGCGCCTGGTCATGCTGCCGGGCCTGGCCCTGATGATGTGGGCGATCCCGCATCTCACCAAGCATCTGGGCGGTAAGCCGACGGTCGCGCTGTGGCTGGCCGTGCTCAACCCGCTGGTCCTGATCCACCTGATCGGCGGCGTGCACAACGAGATGCTGATGGTCGGCCTGATGGCCGCCGGCATCGCGCTGGTGCTGGAGCGCCATCACGCGGCCGGCATCGTGGTGGTCGCGATCGGCGTGGCGATCAAGGCGACCGCGGGCGTGGCGCTGCCGTTCCTGGTGTGGATCTGGATGATTCACGAACGGGAGCGACGGGCGGCCGAGAATAAGGGCCCGCTGCCGCATCCGCTGTGGACCTTCGCGAAGATCGGCGGCTTGGGGCTGTCGGTGTTCGCGGTGGTGTTCGCCGCGGCGTCGGCGCTGGCCGGGGTGGGGATCGGCTGGCTCACCGCGCTGTCGGGTTCGAAGAAGATCATCAACTGGCTGTCGCTGCCGACCGCGATGGCGCACGCGATCAGCTGGATCACGCCGCTGCGTGTGGATGGCGCGGAATCGCCTGTCCTCGTGGTGACGCGGGCCATCTGCGCGATCGCGCTCATCGCGATCCTCGGGTGGACGTGGTGGCGGTTCAAGAACACCGAGAGGGAGGCCGTCCTCGGCATCCTGATCGCGTTCGTGGCGATCGTGATCCTGTCCCCCGCCGCGCTGCCCTGGTACTACTCGTGGCCGCTGGCGCTGGCGGCCGGGTTCGCGATGTCGACCCGGACGCTGATGGTGCTGGTCGGCGTGTGTACCTGGCTCATGCTGATCTTCCAGCCGGGCGGCGCGATAGGGCTCTACAACCCGGTGCACACCACCGTGGCCCTCTTCGTCGCCGTGGTGGCGGCGCTGTCGCTGCGCACGGTGGATCCGCTCCGGCTGCGCGCGGACAGCGGCAGAATCAGGCAGTGACCGGCGATCCGGCCGCCTACCGGCACTGCCGGGCCGTCGCCGCCGCCCACGGGCGCACCTACTACCTCGCCACCCGGCTGCTCGCCCCCGAGCAGCGCCCGGCCGTGCACGCGCTGTACGCCTTCGCGCGCACGGTCGACGATATCGTCGACGGGGGCGCGAAAGATGCCGCGGGACAGCTGGATCGGATCGAGGGGCTGCTGCGCGACCGGCTGGCCGGGCACGCCTCCGACGCCGAGCCGCCCGCGTGGGCGCCGGTGCTGGCCGCGGTCGGCGACACCATCGAGCGGTTCGGTATCGCGCCCGAGCACTTCCGGACCTTCCTGGACTCCATGCGCATGGATGTGCCCGGCACCGCGCTGTTCCGCGATCGCTACACCACGATGGACGAGCTGCGCGAGTACATGCGCGGGTCGGCGGCGGCGATCGGCCTGCAACTGCTGCCCGTGCTGGGCACGGTCGGGCCGCGCGAGGCGGCCGAACCGGCCGCCGCCGCGCTGGGCGAGGCGTTCCAGCTCACCAATTTCCTGCGCGACGTCGGCGAGGATCTCGACCGCGGCCGGATCTACCTGCCCGCCGAGGATCTCGCCGTCTTCGGCGTCGACCACGATCTGCTGGCCCACTGCCACCGCACCGGCCGCACCGATCCCCGGGTCCGGCGCGCGCTGGCGCATCTGATCGCCGTCAACCGGTCGATCTACCGCCGCGCCGAACCCGGTATCGCACTACTCCAGCCGCGTGTCCGCCCCGCTATACGGACCGCCGCCGTGCTGTACGGGGAGATCCTGGATCGGGTGGAGCGGATGGACTACGCGATTTTCGCGCGGCGGGCGGTGGTGCCGGTAGGTCGGCGGTTGCGGGTGGCGGCGGGGGAATTCACGGCTGCCGTTCTGCCGTAGCGTGTTTCCGGCCAAAAGCACGCCGGAAACATGGTCCGGCCCCTCCCGCACTCGTGGTTCCGGCACGCTTTTGGCCGGAATCAGAAAGGCTCCGCGGCCGCCCTCCGGACCACTTCGCGGGCGAGGGGGCCGTGGATGGCGTCGACGGGGCGGCCCGGGAGGGTGTCGTCCTCGGTGTAGATCCACTCGAGGATTTCCTCGTCGGTGTACTTCGCGTCGCGCATGACCGTGATCAGGCCGGGCAGGGGCTTGACGACGGCGCCGGTGGAGTCGAAGAAATCCTTCGGGATGCCGGCGATGCCCTCGCGGCGCACCGCGAGCAGTTGATGGTCGCGCAACAGCTGGTGGACGCGCGTCACGGGGATACCGAGTTGCTCGGCCACATCGGGCAGCGGGAGCAGGGTCACCGACTCCGGTACGACATCGTCGCTGCAAGGAAAGGCACTCACCCGCATAACGGTAGCTCGTCGGTGCCCGGACGCCGCGTCGCGGTGCCCGCGTCGCTGGCACGCCCGCACGCGGTGAGACGCCACCGCCGTCTGCGCCTATACCATCGGACAGAGCCGTCACGGAGGCGGCATTCGCTTGTCGCAGCCGAGGCGAGAGGTGAGAGCTTTGTGAAAGTCGGAGGACATCAGTTGATCGGCCAGATGCTGGACGGGCGCTATCGCATCGACGCGCCGATCGCGCGGGGCGGTATGTCGATGGTGTTTCGGGGGGTGGACACCCGGCTGGACCGGCCGGTGGCGATCAAGGTGATGGATCCGAAATTCGCCGGCGATCCGCAATTCCTCAGCCGCTTCGAATTCGAGGCCCGCTCGGTGGCCAAGCTGAAGCATCCGTCGCTGGTCGCCGTGTACGACCAGGGCATCGACGGCGACCACCCGTTCCTGATCATGGAACTGGTCGAGGGCGGCACCCTGCGCGAACTACTGCGCGAACGCGGGCCGATGCCCCCGCACGCGGTCTACGCGGTGGCCGAACCGGTACTCCAGGCGATCGGCGTCGCGCATGCCGCGGGCCTCGTGCACCGCGACGTGAAGCCGGAGAACGTGCTGATCTCCGACGCGGGCGAGGTGAAGATCGCCGACTTCGGCCTGGTGCGCGCCGCCGCCGGATCGAATATGACCTCGGCGAGCGTGATCCTCGGCACGGCCCACTACCTCTCGCCCGAGCAGGTCACCGACGGCCGGGCCGACGGGCGCAGCGACGTGTACTCGTTCGGGATCCTGATCTTCGAATTGCTCACCGGGCGTACCCCGTTCAGCGGCGACACCTCGCTGTCGATCGCGTATCAGCGGGTGGAGAAGGACGTGCCCAGCCCGAGCCGGTTCATCCCCGGGGTGCCGCCGGAATTCGACGAGCTGGTCGCGCGTGCCACCGCCCGCGAGCCCGCGCACCGCTACGCCGACGCCACCGAGATGGCCGGGGAGATGCGGCGGATCGCCCACGACCTGCGGCTGCCGGACTACCGCGTGCCCGCGCCGCGGGAGTCGGCGGAACACATGTCGGCGCACTACCGGATCGGCCCGACGCCGTCCGCCGCCGTGGCCGCCCCGCCCGCGGACGTGACGACCCGCATGGCGGCCGAACCGCCCGCACCGCAGCACACCCGGGTGATGACCGCGACGCAACCGCGCCCCGACCCGCACCCCGAATACGCGAGTCCCCCGCCCCATCAGCAGCCCTACGTCGACGAATTCGAGGCCGACCGCAACCGATCGCGGCGGCGGGTGCTGATCTGGGCAGCCATCGTCGTCGTGCTGGCGCTGCTGCTGGGCCTGGGCGGCTGGTGGCTGGGCGTGGGGAGATATTCGGCGGTGCCGCCGATCGCGGGAATGGACAGCGGCCGCGCGACCACCGCCCTGCAAAACGCCGGATTCGAGACGACGATCCGCAACAAGGCCTCCGACACCATCCCCGTCGGCGGCGTGGTCGGCACCGATCCGGCGGCCGGGGCGCGCGTGGTGAAGGGCTCCACCGTGGCGATCCTGGTGTCCAGCGGCAAACCACAGGTTCCGCCCTTCCAGCCCGGTGACGGGGTCGAGAAGGTCCGCGAGGCGATCCGCGACGCCGGGCTGATCCCGGTCGACAGCGGAGAGAGACCCAGCACCGCCCCGAAAGGCTCTGTGGCGCAACTGGAACCGGGACCGGGCACGGTACTGCCCATGGGCGCGTCGGTGAAGGTGTACCGCAGCAAGGGTTCCGCGCCCGTGAAGATGCCGGACGTGCGCGGCAAGACCACCGACGAGGCCCGCGCGGCGCTGGAGCAGGCCGGAATCACGGTGGGCGACACCAGATCCGAATTCGATCCGCGCATCAAGTCCGATCAGGTGATCGGCACCGATCCCGCCGCGGGCACCAGCCTGCTGTCCGGCGCCTCCGCCACCCTCATCGTCTCGAATACCGTGGTGATCCCCGACGTCGGGGGCAAGAGCGTGCAGGCGGCCCGCACCGAACTCGAGGGCCTCGGCCTGAATGTGGTCCTCAGCAACATCTTCACCGGCAACGATCGCGGCACGATCCGCGGCCAGACGCCGATCGCCGGGGCCGGCGCCGCGCCCGGCAGCACCGTCACCCTCGTCGTGCTGCCGTTCTGACGCGCTGCTCCCCGAGCTGCGGCCGCGCCAGTTCCGCTCCCACGCTCGCGCCGCCGAGAACCTCGGCCACGCTGAGCCCGACGCGCGCGGCGACCAGATCCAGCGCCTGCTCCAGAACGGCGCTCGCACTCGTTCCGACGACCTGAGACTGCTCGAGCCTGCCGATCCCGCGGGCGATCCGGACCCGGCAGCGCCACGCGGAGCGTTCGGATTCGGGGCGTTCGATGACGACCGTCGCCGGCACGCCGTCGATCACGAGTTCGTGCTGTACCAGGGCGGCCCTGTCGCGTCCCATCATTCGGCCACGGCCGGCGCCGAGCCGCTCGGCGGCGGGGCGCACGCCGTCGGCTACCGCTACTGCATTCATCCGGTCCTCCCAGGGCAGATCCCTCAGTGAGCCCGTTACCACCGGTAACGGACACGTAGAACCTAACCCACGAGGACCACAACAGCAACCGCTCAGCTAACTATTTCGCGTGGCGTTAACCCAGCGGGCGCTCAGGCCACCGCCAACAGCGGCGCGCCGGTCTCCGGATCGTTGATCGCCACCACCGCCGACGTGCTGAACACATCGACCGGCAACCCGCCGATGCTGGGGCTGATATTCGTCGTGACCTGCGCCGCGGCGACGGACGGGTCGTAGCCCCAGGAGATGTTGAAGATCAGCAGCCGGCTGCCGTCGCGCAGCACCACCTCCGAGGGCATACCGTCCCGGTCGCGATCGCGCAGCAAACGCAGGATGGTGCGATCCGCCCGATCGACGCGCAGGGCGCCGACCTCGCGAAAGATGACGTTCAACACGCGCGGTCCGCCGCGCTCACCGCAGCATCTCCGCGACCAGGAACGCCAGCTCCAGCGACTGCTGGGTGTTCAGGCGCGGGTCGCACGCCGTCTCGTAGCGGTCCTCGAGGTCGAGATCGGAGATGTCCTGGGCGCCGCCCAGGCATTCGGTGACGTTCTCGCCCGTCAGCTCGATGTGCAGGCCGCCCGGGTGGGTGCCCAGCGCGTGATGCACCTCGAAGAAGCCCTGCACCTCGTCGACGATGCGATCGAAGTGGCGGGTCTTGTAGCCGGTGGAGGATTCGTGGGTGTTGCCGTGCATCGGATCGCACTGCCAGATCACCTGGTGGCCCGTCGCCTGCACCTTCTCGATGATCGGCGGCAGCACGTCGCGGATCTTGGTGTTGCCCATGCGCGCCACCAGGGTCAGCCGGCCCGGCTCGTTGTTGGGGTCGAGCCGCTCGACGTACTCCACCGCCTGCTCGGGCGTGGTGGTCGGGCCGATCTTGAGCCCGATCGGGTTGGCCAGCAGTTCGGCGAACGCGATATGCGCGCCGTCGAGCTGGCGGGTGCGCTCGCCGATCCACAGGAAGTGGGCCGAGAGGTCGTAGAGCACCGGATCGCCCGCCGAATTCTCCGCCAGCCGCAGCATCGCGCGCTCGTAGTCGAGGACCAGTGCCTCGTGGCTGCAGTAGATCTTGGCCGACTGCAGGCTCGGGTCCTGCACCCGGCAGGCGTTCATGAACCGCAGGCCGCGGTCGATCTCCTCGGCCAGCTGCTCGTAGCGGGCGCCGGCCGGGGACTTGGCGACGAAGTCGCGGTTCCAGTCGTGCACCTTGTGCAGATCGGCCATGCCGGCGCCGGTGAGCGCGCGCACCAGGTTCATCGCGGCGCTGGCGTTGGCGTAGGCGCGCACCAGCCGCGACGGGTCGTGCTCGCGCAGTGCGGCATCGGCGACCAGCGAGTTCACCATGTCGCCGCGGTAGGAGCGCAGGCCCAGCGCGTCCTTGTCCGCCGAGCGCGGCTTGGCGTACTGGCCCGCGATCCGGCCCACCTTCACCACCGGGAGGCTGGCGCCGTAGGTGAGCACGACCGCCATCTGCAGCAGCGTGCGGATGTTGCCGCGGATATGCGGTTCGGTGTTGTCGGCGAAGGTCTCGGCGCAGTCGCCGCCCTGGAGGAGGAACGCCTCGCCGCGGGCCACCTCGGCGAGGCGCTCGCGCAGCTCCTCCACCTCGGCCGGCACGCAGAGGGGAGGCACGCTCTCCAGGACGGTGCGCATCTTCTCCGCCTGGTCGGGATCCCAGGACGGCTGTTGCAGGGCGGGGCGGGCGAGCGCTTCGTCGAGGCGCCGACGCAGCTCGGCAGGCAGCGGAGGCAGTTCCGGCAAGCGATCGATCGGTACGTCGACGGTCCAGTTCACCAGCTCAGGATAGTGACCCCGAGGGGACCTGTGGTAACCCGGAGGTAGGGGGCGTGCGCGAGGACACTCGCGAGGCCCGTAACCTCTAAGGCTCCCGCGGCATCGGCGCGGGCCATTCCGCCGGCCGGAGACCCGCCCGGCCGACCACGAGGAGCGGATCGCGCTGAAATACTTTTACGACTGCGAGTTCATCGAGGACGGGACTGTGATCGACCTGGTCTCGATCGGCGTGGTCTGCGAGGACGGGCGCGAATATTACGCGGTCTCGACGGAATTCGATCCGGAGCGGGCCGGGCCGTGGGTGCGGCGCAATGTGCTGCCCAAGCTGCCCTCCCCCGCCTCGCCGCTGTGGCGCGACCGCGCGCGGATCCGCGAGGACCTCTACCGCTTCCTGGTACCGCGGCCGACCGTGGAGCCCGAGCTGTGGGCGTGGGTCGGCGCGTACGACCACGTCGCCCTGTGCCAGCTGTGGGGCTCGATGGTCGACCTGCCCAACGCGCTACCCCGCTATACCAACGAGCTGCGGCAGCTCTGGGAGATGGCAGGCCGCCCGCCCCTGCCGCCGGTCCCGCCGGACGCCCACGACGCCTTGGCCGACGCACGCCACAATCTCGCGAAATACGAAGCGATCGAGGCGCATCGGCGTAGGCAGGCGTCCTAGCGACCTCCGCCCACGCCTTCTGTCGACGTCAACGCCACTCCACTGTTCCGGCGCGTCACTCCGCTGTTCCGGCGCGTCACTCCACTGTTCCGGCGCGTCACTCCACTGTTCCGGCGCGTCACTCCACCATTTCCGGCATGCTTTTGGCCGGAATCAGCTCGCCAGCGTCTCCGGAACCCGATCGGCGTCGGGACGCTCGTCCGCGGGGGCCTTCTTGAGGCTGGAGGCGTAGACGTCGACGTACTCCTGACCCGACATCCGCATCAGCTCGTACATGATCTCGTCGGTGACGGCGCGCTCGACGAAGCGGTTGCCGCCCATGCCCTCGTAGCGGGAGAAGTCGATCGGCGCACCGAATTTCACGGTCACCTTGCGGGGCCGCCAGCGGAAGGGACCGGGAGGGCACACCTCGTCGGTGCCGATCAGCGCCACCGGGATCACCGGGACGCCGGTCTCCAGGGCGAGGCGTGCCACGCCGGTCTTGCCCTTGTACAACCGGCCGTCGGGCGAGCGGGTGCCCTCGGGGTACAGACCGACCAGTCGGCCGCCCTCCAGCAGCCGGCGCGCGGTGTTCAGCGCGGATTCGGCGGCGTCGGCGCCGCTGCGATCGATCGGGTACTGGCCCGTGCCGGAGAAGAAGAACTTCTGCAACCGGCCCTTGAGCCCCGGCGTGGTGAAGTACTCGGCCTTGGCCAGATAGGTGATCCGGCGGGGGCTCAGCAGCGGGGTGAACAGCCAGTCGGTGAACGACAGGTGGTTGCCGGCGAGGATGGCTGGGCCGTTGGACGGGATGTGCTCCACACCCTCGGCCTTGGGCCGATTGATCAGGTGCATGAGCGGTCCCACCAGAACGAACTTCAGCAGCCAGTAGAACATCGCGTCCTTTCCCAATGATCCGTACAGGACCGGCCTCGTCGCAGGCACCTCCGTCGTTGCCGACTCTACCGCCGCCGCCGAGTTGTGACCAAGCCCGCACCCATGAATTCACATGGCCGGAACCACTCCCCGGGCAAGCCCGGGGAAACAGGGTGAGGTGCGCGGGAAACAGGCCGAGTTGTGCGCGGGAAACAAGGTGAGGTGCCTCGGACGCGGGTAGCGGGCGGGGGTGAACTACCTCGGGGCGGATTGCCGGGCGCGAGGCGAGGGGCGGGGGGCCGTGGTGCGGGCGGACTTCGGCGTGGGGGTCAGGGCCGCGCGGGCGAGTTCGGCGGCGCCGATCATGCCGGCGGCCTCGCCCAGCTGGGTGGTGCGGATGCGGGCCAGCGGGCGGTGGCGGGCGCCGGTGATGGCGGCGGCGTAGTGCTCGCGGGCGTCGTCGAGAAACAGTGGCGCCGAGGAGCTCACGCCGCCGGCGATCACGATCAGGTCCGGGTCGAAGATGTCCCCGACGAAGGCCAGGCCCAGGCCCAGCCAGCGGGCGAAGTCGGCGATCACCTCGAGTGCGACGGGGTCGCCGTCCTGGGCGGCGCCCGCCACCCGGCGTCCGGTCAGCGAACCCGCGTCGGCGCGGACCTCGCGCGCGAGGATGGTCGAGCGCAGCGGGTCGGTGGCCAGGCGCTCGATCGCCGTATCCACCAGCGCCGTTCCGCTGCAATACCGTTCCCAGCACCCGCGCTTGCCGCACGGGCAGGCCCGGCCGTGCGGCACCACCTGCAGATGCCCCAGTTCCGGTGCGACGCCGTAACTTCCGCGATACAGCCGGCCCTCGACCAGCAGCGCCGCGCCGATTCCGGTGCCGATCGCGACCAGTACCCCGTTGTGCGCGCCGGCGGCCGCGCCGAACCGGTACTCGGCCCACATCGCGGCGTTGGCGTCGTGTTCGAGGATCACCGGCAGCCCCAGCCGCTCGGTCAGCCGGTCGGCCACCGCGCTGTCCTCCCACGGCAGATGCGGGGCGAAGCGCACCGAGGACCGGGTCTCGTCGACGAATCCGGCCACCGCCAGGCCGACCGCGCCGATCGCGTGCCGGGCCCGCAGTTCCCGCACGGCGCGCGCGAGGCCGTCCTCCAGCGCGTGTTCGGACTGCGGGGTCGGGGCCTGCACGGTGTCCAGGACCTCACCGGAGCCGTCGACCACCGACGCCCGGATGTTGGTGCCGCCGACATCGATGCCGACGGTCAGCGGCGCCTCCCGCCCGATGCGCGTCGTCATACCTTGATCTGCACCGGAATCGAGACGTACCCGGGCCCGCGGCGTCGCGCCCCGGAGCCGGGCGGACGCGGGTCGGCTTGCGGCGCACCGCCTTCCGGCTCGTCCTCCGGCAGCACCGGTTCCACCGGAAGTCCGGCCAGGGCCTCGCGCAGCACCGTGACGATGGCCGTGCCGTGATCGGCGATCGCGGCGACCACGTCGTGATGTTCCCCCCGGACCAGCGCGGCCGCGGCACACACCGGGCACCAGCTGCACCCGCCCCAGTCCGCCCGGCCGTCGGCAGCGGCCCGGCGCAACACCGGCTCCACCCGTTCCAGCATGGTCTCCGCGAGCAGCCGTAGCTCCTCGGCGAACTCCCCCAGATTGTCCTCGTGCCGATGACCGTTCCCCGCCCCCTCCCCCCGCGGTTCACGGGAACGTTCGCCCCCCGCCGCCCGCTGCCCGCCATAGGGCCCCTCGGATGCCTGGCGCTCCCCGCCGAACTCACGCGCAGCCTCGCGTTCACCGCTGGACTCCCCCGCCCGGCGCTCACCGCGGGGCTCTCCCACCCGCTCGCCGCTGAGTTTCCTCGCTTGGCGCTCACCACCGGGCTCCCCCGCTGGGCGTTCACCGCTGGACTTCCCCGCCCCGCGTTCACCGCTGGACTCCCCCGTGGCCTCGCGGTCGCGGTTGAACTCTCGTTCCGGGCCGCCGGGGGTTACGCGGTCGGCCCAGGGCTGGTCGGGGGTGGTGTCGTCGTGGTCGCTCATTCCGGCCATACCTCGGGGTCCGGGCGGAAGCGCACGACGAGCTGGCCGCCGTCGAGTTCGGCGCCGTCGACCGTGCACCGCCGCAGCACCGGCGCCAGGCGCATCCGGCGCCGCACCCCGTCCGCTCCCACGATCAAATCGTCCTCCACTCGTCCCAGTCGCAGCGTCGCCGGGTCGACCACGGGCAGGCGCAGCCGCAGCGTGAACACCGACTGCGGCCCGGCGCCCGACTCCCACCGCACCACGGGCTCGCCGGAATGCGCGTCCTCGGCGTTCGTGTCGTCGCCAAGCATAGGGTCTGGCGCGGCAACCGCCCGGCTCCCGCGCGAATCGACCGACCGGGACAGGCCGGTGAGCAGGTCGATGCCGACCGGTTCCGGCCCGCTGTGCGGTGCCACCGACACCGGGACGCCCGCCATCCGCGCACGTAGGTCCTCGATCACCGCCAGCTGTTCGGCGCGGCGCGCGCTGTACCACTCCACCGCCGGATGCGCCGAATCCGCGGGCGGCACGGGCGGCAGCACCTTGTTCACGATCACCTCGTCCAAGCGCAGGCCCAGCAGCGCCGCCGCCGAGCGGACCCGCGCGGTCTCCGCCACCGCCACCCGCTCCGCGCCGGTGATCAGCCGGGCGGAGGTGCGACCGCGATCGGCGAGCAGATCGCGCACCTCGGCGACCGCCACGGCAATGCGTTCCGCCGTCGCCGCCAGCACCGCACGCCGCAGGTCGCGGCCGATGGTGGCGAGCGCGCGGACGTGCGCCGGCCAGACCCGCTCGAGATAGCCGAGCAGCGTCTCGGGGGCGGTCACGATGCGCAGCATGTCCGCCGACGGCGGGCAGTCGACGACGATCACGTCCCAGTCGTCCTCGCCGGCGAGATCCGCGATCTCGGTGAGCATCAGCAGCTCCTGGACGCCGGGCAGCCCGGTCAGCTCCGCCGGATCCAGCGTGGCCAGATCGAGG
>NZ_BAGL01000038.1 GCF_000308875.1 Nocardia transvalensis NBRC 15921 | reverse complement strand
GGGCGTTGCGGCGCTGCACCGCGGCCTGGGTGGCCCACAGCGGGAAGTTGTCCAGCAGTACCAGTTCCACGTCCTCGGCGAGCACTTCGTCCAGCTGCTCCAGGCTGTCCACCTCGACCTCGCAGGCGATATCGGGGGCCAGCTCCCGCACCGCCCGCAACGCCGCGACCACCGATCCGGCGGCGACCACGTGGTTGTCCTTGATGAGCGCCGCGTCCCCGAGGCCCATCCGGTGATTGACGCCGCCACCGACCCGCACCGCGTACTTCTGCAACGCGCGCAGCCCCGGCAGCGTCTTACGGCTGTCGCGGATCCGGCACCGCGTCCCGGCCACCGCGTCGACCCACGCGGCCGTGGCGGTCGCGATACCCGACAGGTGGCAGACCAGGTTGAGCATGGTCCGCTCGGCGGTCAGCAGCCCGCGGGCCGGGGCCTGCACGGACAGCACGGGATCGCCCGGAGCCACCCGCGTGCCGTCGTCCACGCGGTCGGTCACCTCGTAGCCGCCCGCCCCGATCACCTCGTCCAGGACCAGCAGCCCGACGTCGAGCCCGGCCACGGTCCCGGCCTGCCGCGACACCAGCGCCGCCTTCACCACCGAGTCCACGGGAACCGTTGCCGCCGTGGTGATATCGGGCCCGTACCGCAGATCCTCGTCGAGTGCCGTGCGGATCACCCGCAGCACCTCGTCGCGATCCAGTCCACTGTCCAAAGCCATTACCGCACTCCTACTCTCCACGATGTGCCTCAGCCGCGCGATACCGCCAGATGCGGGCCACCCGACGACCCGGAGCCCTCGGCGACCAGCTGCGGCCGCCCGTCCGGGCCCAGCCGCACCGGCAGCGGGCGGCGCAGATCGTCGCGCGGTTCCGGGTGGTCCGAGCGGGTGTGACAGCCACGGGTCTCGGTCCGGGCGGTGGCGGCGACCAGGAAGGCGCGGGCGGTCAGCGTCAGCGCCGCATCCTCCAGCGCGGTCACGGTGACGTCCGGCGAATCCTGGTGTGCGGCAACGGCCGGTTCCTCGGCCTCGGGGTTTTCCGTCTCGCCGGTCGCCGGTCGCCCGATCGGATCGGACAGCAGTTGCAGCAGGCGCAGCACCGCCGACCGCATCCCGTCACCGTCGCGGACCACCGACGCGTGGTCGGTCATCAACTCCTGCAAGGATTTCCGGTCCGCCCGCGGGAAGGTGACGGCCCCCAGTTCCGTGACGCGCGCGGGCTCGCCGAGCCGTTCCGCCGCCGCGGCGCCCGCGCGCTCGCCGACGACCAGACCCTCGAGCAGGCTGTTGGACGCCAGCCGGTTGGCCCCGTGCAGGCCCGTCCGCGCCACCTCGCCCGCCGCGTACAGACCCGGCACGCCGGTCCGGCCGTGCGGATCGGTGACGACGCCGCCGCACTGGTAGTGCGCGGCGGGAGCCACCGGGATCAGGTCCGTGCGGGGATCGAGTCCGGCCGCGACGCAGGAGGCGGTGATCGTCGGGAACCGCCGGGCGAAGCCGTCGATCGCGCGCGCGTCGAGATACACGTGATCCGTTCCCAGCGCGTGCATCCGCGCCGCGATCGCGCGCGACACCACGTCGCGCGGCGCGAGATCGCCCCGCGGATGCACTCCCGCGGTGACCGAATCCCCCTGCGAGTCGACCAGCACCGCGCCCTCACCACGCACCGCCTCGCTGATCAACGGCCGCCGGCCCACGCCCCCGGAGGCGAACAGCACCGTCGGATGGAACTGCAGGAACTCCAGATCCGCGACGACCGCGCCGGCCCGCAGCGCCAGCGCGATACCGTCCGCCGTCGCCCCGGGCGGATTGGTGCTGCACGCGTACAGCTGCCCCAGCCCGCCGGTCGCCAGCAGCACGGCGGGCGCGTGCACGACGCCGAATCCCTTGTCCGACACCGCGATCACGCCCCGCACCCCCTCGGGGCCGGTGACGACATCCACCGCGGCGGCGCCGAACAGCACCGGCAGGCCGGCCGTATTCAGCGCCCGCTGCACCTCCGCGCCGGTCGCGTCACCGCCCGCGTGGATGATGCGCCGGGTGCTGTGCCCGCCCTCGCGGGTGCGCGAGATCTGGCCGTCGCGGCCGAGGTCGAAGACGGCGCCGAGGTCGGTCAGCGCCGCCACCGCCTCCCGTCCGCCGCCGACGATCGAGCGCACCGCCTCCGGATCGCAGAGCCCCGCGCCCGCCTCGAGGGTGTCGCGCACATGGTCGTCCTCCGAGTCGTCCTGCGGCGCGACGACGGCGATACCGCCCTGGGCGTACTGGGTGGAGGTATCGGTCGGGCCGCCCTTGCTCAGGGTCAGCACCCGTAACCCGCGCAGCGACGCCGTCCGGGCCGCGGTGAGACCGGCGACCCCGCCGCCGATCACCACCAGATCGGCCTCGGCCTCCCACGCCGCCGACGGAGTATTCACTCTCCCCCGCCCGGCGCGCCGATGGCGATCATCCGCTGGACCGAATCGCGGGCCAGCGCGGCGGTTTCCGGGTCGACGTGTACCTCGTCGCGGTTCTCGACCAGGCAGCGCAGCAGCGCGGCCGGGGTGATCATCTTCATGTACTTGCAGGAGGCCCGGTCGTTGACGGCCTGGAAGTCGATACCCGGTGCGGCCCTGCGCAACTGGTGCAGCATGCCGACCTCGGTGGCGACCAGCACCTGATTCGAGCGGGCCGCCTTCGCCGCATCGATCATGCCGCCGGTGGACAGGATGTGCACCCGGTCGGCGGGGAACGCGCCCTCGCCCGCCAGGTACAACGCCGAAGTGGCGCAACCGCATTCGGGGTGCACGAACAGTTCGGCGTCGGGGTGGGTGCGCGCCTGCTCGGTCAGCTCGTCGCCGTTGATGCCCGCGTGCACGTGGCACTCCCCGGCCCAGATGTGCATGTTCTCCCGTCCGGTGACGCGCTTGACGTGCGCGCCCAGGAACTGGTCGGGCAGGAACAGCACCTCGCGCCCGGGATCGATCGACGCCACCACGTCGACGGCATTCGAGGAGGTGCAGCAGATGTCGGTGAGCGCCTTCACCGCCGCGGTCGTGTTGACGTACGAAACCACCACCGCGCCAGGGTGTTCGGCCTTCCACGCCCGCAACTCGTCGGCGGAGATCGAGTCCGCCAGGGAGCATCCGGCGCGCTGATCCGGGATGAGGACCGTCTTGGCCGGGCTGAGGATCTTGGCCGTCTCCGCCATGAAGTGCACGCCGCAGAACACGATGGTGTCCTCGGGCGCCTCGGCCGCGATGCGCGAGAGCGCCAGCGAATCGCCGACGTGGTCGGCGACGTCCTGGATCTCCGGCAGCTGGTAGTTGTGCGCCAGGATGGTCGCGTTGCGCTCGCGCGCCAGGCGCTGGATCTCCCGCGCCCACTCCGGGGTGGCCTCCACTCCGGTGAACCCCGACGGACCGTCCGTGACGTGCCCGGCAAACGTCATGGTCGCCATGGCATGACTCCTTCCTCATGCGCTCGGCGGTTGCGCCGAATTCGCATCAACCCGGTTTTCGACTTATAATCGAAAACGTGGCCCATAGTAGCACCATTCACGAATCGCTCACCGCGGTGTTCCAGGTTCGTCGCTTTCCGGACACCATCACCGCTGGTCAGGCCCATAGCACCCCCGTCGACCCGGAATCTCCGCGGTGCCCGCCCGACTGGCACACCGAACTGGGCGTCCTGCTGTGGCAGCGCGCGATGGAGCCGCAGACGGGCACCTGGTCACTTCCCGGCGGCCGCCTGCGCGACGACGAGGACCTCGACGCCTCGGCCCGCCGGCAACTCGCCGAGAAGGTGGATGTGCGCGAGCTGTGGCACATCGAGCAGGTGTCGGTGTTCAGCGATCCGCATCGCGTGCCCGGCCCGCGCCGCATCGCCTCGGCCTATCTGGGCCTGGTCCCCCTGACCGCCGACCCCCACCTCCCGGACGACACCCGCTGGCATCCCGTCTCGGGGCTCCCGCACATGTCCTTCGACCACGGCACGGTCGCCGAGCACGCCCGCACCCGGCTCGCGGCGAAGCTCTCCTACACGAATATCGCCTTCGCCCTGGCGCCCTCGCGGTTCACCATGTCGGCGCTGCGCGAAATCTATTGCGCGGCGCTGGGTTACGAGGTGGATACCACCAACCTGCAACGAGTCCTGAGCCGCCGCAAGGTCATCAGGCCGACCGGCGACACCGCCTCCCCCGGCAAGGCGGGCGGGCGGCCGGCGGCCGTCTACCGCTTCACCGACGACGGCCTCCGGGTCACCGACGAATTCGCCGCCCTCCGACCGCGCGGCTGACCACCCACGGGAAGACTTCCACTTAGCCAACGTTTTATGTACCGTTGTTTAACGGCACGATAATTCGTTGCGCTCCCGGGAGGCGACATGCGCGGTCTGGAAGTTCGGCTGGCTCGGCTCATCGAGGACACGAGAGATCTGGGCCGCGAGGCGACGGTCGATCGGGTGAGCGACCTCCAGCGGACGCTCGAGTCCCTGGACCGGGAACTCGCGGCTGTCGACCGGCGGCCCGAACTCGGCAGGCTGCGCCGCGAGGCGGGTCTGCTGCTGGCCGATGCGTGCGCCCGCGCCGTCCTGGCCCGGGATTTCGGCGACACCCGGATACCGGTGCCGCTCAGTAACGCTGCCGGTGCTTGACGGTCCGGCTGTACACCTTCTTGTTCCGGATCGGTTGCGCGCCATTGGATCTGCGCAACTCGTGACGACGACGCCAGGCGGCGAGGTCGGGGCGCTCGGCCGCGCCCGACACCGCCTGATCGCGCGCGGCCCGGTCGGTCGTACTCATCGCCGCCCTCCTTTCTCCTGGTCCGTTCCGCGACCATAGCGACCCAGGAGGCCAGGCAGCCAGTCATTTTCGATGCCCTCCCGCGGCCGTGGTTCTTCCCCGTAATGGGCAGAGTGCGACTGCACACGTTGCTGAAAAACTCTTCAGGGGGTTTCAGGTTTACTTAAGACCGGCCCTGCGACGGTGAGGGCACCCCCATCGAGACGACTACTGCCCCAGGAGATTTGACATTGCTGTCATCCACCCGGACATCGCGAACGCTGACCCCGCGCAAGATCGCGACCGCCACGGCGCTGGCGCTCGCGATGACGGGAACGGCCGCCGGAACCGTCACCGCCGCACCGCAATCCGCCGATTCCAGCCCCGTCGGCTACACCGCCACCGCCTCCGGTGACCGCGCGATCATCGAGATCGATTCGGGCGCAGCCGTAGTCGACGACGGCATCTTCGAAATCCGAGCCGCCGACGGGACCGTGCTCGCCGGCACCCCGCTGGAATTCCGAGTCGACGACTTCGTCTTCCCCATCGCCGCCGAGATCGAGGGCCGCACCGCCACCCTCACACCGCAATTCGACCTCGACCACGCCACCTACCGCCCCGCCGCCCTCCCGTTCGAGGACCAGGCCCCGTGGTCCTCCCCCTACGAACGCGAGGTCGCCGCCTTCACCCGCCTGAAGGACACCGTCGCCACCGGCGCCGCGATCGGCACCACCGTCGGCGCCGTCGGCGGCGGCATCGTCGGCTGCGTCCTCGGCGGCATCGCCGGCGCCACGGTAGCCACCGCCACCATCATCGGCCTCTTCGGCCCGATCATCCCCGCCGCCGCCATAGGCTGCCTCGGCGGCATCATCGCCGTAGGCGCCCTCGGCACCGTAGCCGGCCAACTCTTCGTCACCGCCCCCATAGCCATAGCCGCCCTCGCCCAATACTTCACCACCATCAACGAGCCCTTCCCACCCCCGAACGCTCACCCACACGGCGGCCGGTAATCGAGATCGGGAAGGTGATCACGCCAGACCTGCGGGGTGAGCACGGTACGCGTGACATCGCAGATCCGGGCCTTCGAGGGTTCCGGGTCCAGGCTCAACAACCGTAACCAGCCGTCCGCGCCGGTGGCGATCAGATAGCGATCATTGTCGAAAAAGGCGACCCGTCCCTCGCTCAGTGTTCCCGCCGACGCGGCAGGGTGGCGAATCGGGCGGGGATCGCGGCGATCGGAAAGATCCCACAGCCGGACGGAAGCGGATGTGTCCATCGAGGTCAGCAGATCGCCTGCCGCATCGAATACGACGGCATTGACATATGCGTTGTGGCCGGTCAACGGGCTGCCGAGCGGCGCCGGGGCGGCCATGTCGCTCACATCCCATACGCGAACCGACTGGTCTTCGCTTGTGCTCGCCATTGTTCGACCGTCAGCTGCGAAACTCACGTACGCTCCCGAGTCGGCGCGGCCCGAACGCACGCGGGTGACCGGTCGTGGTACCGACGCGTTCGCCACATCCAGAATTTCGACGATGCCGCGGCCCGAGGCCGCGAGATATCGGTCGCCGGGCGCGAACTGGACGTCGAAGACGTATTCGGTGTCCGCCGAAATGGGATCGCCGAGTGGCACCGGATGGGCCTTGTCCGCGATGTCCCAGAGCTGAATCCACGCGGCATTGCGGCCGTTCAGTCCCGCGATGGCCAAGCGCGTCGAATCCGAACTGAACGCGGTGGCGACAACTGAGCGTCCGCGATCATCGGAAATGTGTTCGATGCGCCGCACGGCCGCCGCGCCAGAGATGTCGGCAAGTGTGACCCCGCGCTTAGTACTGGTGAGCGCGACCGACCGTTGATCGGGGCTGATCCACGCCCGCAGCAGAGGATCCTCGGGATCGAGGGCGAGACCGCCGATCCGGTGTGCGGACACCGGATCATCGATGCGCCACACCTCGGCTGCGGCCGAGCCCGTCTTCACCACAACCGTGTTCCCTCGCGCCGCCAGCAAGGATCCGCGCGGCCAGTTCTCGCTTCCACCGCCCGGCAACGACCAGATACGCACGACTCCGTCCTGACCCGTTGTTGCCAAGGAACGTTGGTCGGGGGCCAAGGCAACCCCTCCGACGAAGCCCTCCGCTCCCGCCAACGGAGGGGCGGCTGCCGTGGGATGGGTCGGATCGTGCATGTCCCAGAGTGTCGGGATGCGATCGTCCTGTTCGGTCACCAGAGTTTTCCCATCGCCTGAGAACTCGAGCGAGGTCCCGACCGTGGTACCGCCCCCGACAATAGGGATGGCCGCTTGCTGTGGAGCGCTCGGAGCGTGTACATCCCAGACCTTGACAATGGCATCGGCCGCAACCGCGACCGTGTTCCCATCCGGGCTGATTGCGGCGGAAGCCGCACGCTCCGGGAGCCGGCTCAGTAACACCGCGTTCGAAAACAGGTCGTCGACCTGCCACAGTTGCACCGGCCCGATGTCCTCCACGAGGACCGCACGTCTCAGATCGCTGCTGAGAGCGACAGAGTAGAAGCGCGCCTTCGGCGAAGGCGTTATCGGGCTGCCGATCATCCGCGGATGCGCCGGTTCCGATACGTCCCAGTACACGATCGGATGGTCGGAGCCCGAGGTGACGAGGGTTCTTCCATCTTGCCCGAACCGCAGGATCGTCGGGTAGCCGACCGGGATGGGGTCGCCGAGACGCACCGGGTTCGCCGGATCGCGCACATTCCAGAGCACAACGATCTGCTCGCTCAACGAGGCGAGAATCGAACCGTCCGAACTGAATGCGACAGCCCTGACGTATGCGGGGTAGCCGGTGAGAGGCGATCCCACCGCGTGTGGGTTCCGCCGATCCGAGACATCCCACAGCCGCACGGTCCTATCGCTACCCGCCGAGGCCAACAGGCGTCCATCGGATCGGTAAGCCAGGCCATGGACAAAGCCGGTATGCCCCGCGAGCGGAGTCGCCAGAGGGAGGTTCTGCGTGTTGATCAAGCGGGCGCTCACCTCCGGATCGCCGGGCCGAAGTCGGTCGGCCACCAGGGTCAGTTGCGCCGACAGGGACGGGTCACTGGATTCCACGCGATCGGCCTCGGCCAGAATCGAATTGAAGACGGCATTGTCGCGCTGCCGGGAAGCGTTGTGGCTCTGTAGTAATGCCACGCCCGCCAGGGTCACCGAGACGACCGTCAGCAGCACCAGTCCCGCGCGGCGCAGGGTCGAACGACGTTGCGCGCGTTCGCGGGCATGCTCCGAGGCGTCGAGAAACTCTTGTGCCACAGGGCCGAGCGCACCGTTGCGCGCATGCCCGCGCATGGTGACCAAGCGTGCTCCGCGGTAGAGCATCGAGGGATCACGCTGGTGGGCAACCCAATCGGTGGCGTCGGACTGCAACCGCTGGCGTTCCAGATACCCGACCCGGTCCTCATCGATCCATGAACGCAGCCGGGGCCAGGCGTCGAGGACGATCTCGTGGGTGAGGTAGGCCGAGTCGGCCTCGAGGGTGACGAGACGGGTGCGGGCCAGCATGTCGAGGGCGGCGTCGGCGGCTTCGACCGTCTGCCTGAGCAATTCGGCCCTGGAGACCTTGCGGCGGGTGTCGCGGGAGTCGTCGCCGACGGCTACCAGGCCGAGGAGGACCTGTTTGCCTACCGCCTGCTGGAATTCCGACAGTTCGCCCCAGGCCTTCTCGGCCGTGGTGGAGACCGAGCCGAGAACGCCACCGGCCGAACGGTATCCGTCGATGGTCAGGCGGGAGCCGTCGCGGCGCTGCCACACCGCCTCCATCACGTGCGAGACCAGGGGCAGGGCGCCCGGGTCGTAGCCTCGGCGGTCCCCTCCGCCGCCGAGGCCGCACAGCTCCGAGATCACCAGTTCCTCGAGCCCGGGTTCCAGTTTGTAGCCGGCCATGTCGGCCGGGCGCGAGATCGCCTCGGCCAGTTCGTTCAGCCGCATCGGGCCCAGCAGGTAGCTGCGATGTTTGAGCGCGTCCTCGAGCACCGGCTCGTCCAGGCAGCGAGCGTAGAAGTCGGCGCGGACCGCGAGCACCACCGCGGCCGGGGAGTTCTCCCCGCGAATGGCGAGGTGCTCCAGCGCATCCAGGAAGGTGTCCCGGGCGCGCTCGTCGTGACACAGGGTGAACAGTTCCTCGAGCTGGTCCACCACCAGCAACCGTGGCCCACCCACACCCCACGCGCCGAGTGCCTCGGTCACGGAAACGCCGCCGGTGGAGCCCCCTCCTGCCCCACCGACGGCGCCTGTCGCCGCGAGCAATGCCCCCACCGGGTCCACACCCGGGGTCATCATCGCGACAGTCCATTCCCCCGCCGAATCCGCCAGCGCCGGAATCACTCCGGCCTGCAACAGGGACGATTTGCCCGCCCCCGACGCGCCGACCAGCATCACCAGTCCGCCGTCCCCGCCGGGCCCCGCGGTATCGCGGACCAGATCGACCAGTTCCGCGGTGGACCGGGTGCGGCCGAAGAAGACCTCGGCATCCTCGCGCCCGTAGGCGGCCAGACCGAGGTAGGGGCAGAGCACGTCCGCCGCTTCGGAATTCGGGTCCCACTCGTTGGACGCGGTCCACACCCGCTGCCACTCCTGCGTGTCCAGCAGCGCCGGGGGCACCGGGCGGCTGGACTTGCGCGCCTCGTCGATGAGGGTGAGCAGGACGGGCAGCAGGGTCTCGAATTTCGCGGGCACATTGCGACCGGCCTTCCAGTCGCTGATGCGCTGTATCGAGACGCCGCCCTTCTGTCCCGGCGCGCGGGTGGCGCGCATGCGGGCCTCGGCCGCCGCGGCGACCCGGCGCAGTGTCGGGTTACCGGCGGCCTCGAACAGTTCCGCGAACCGCTGCGAGAAACGGGTCCTCGGCGAGGGGCGCGATCGGCCGCGCCGCGGCGGGCTCGAATCCATCTGTCCTCCTGCGTCTTCGGGCGAATGCTCCGACACAGGAAAGGATGATCGAATTCTCGGCCGCGCGGCGAAGGCTCAGCCGAAACCGCAGGTAGACAAGGGATACGCAATTCCGGTCCGGAAATCCGGACGCCGATCCGACGCTCAGGTGCTCAGTCGCACCCGGGGTTTAGGGGGCGGGGCGGACGTGCGCCCCGCCACTCTGCTGCACACCCAGAACACTGCCTCCACGACCCAGAACAGCAGTAGCCACAGCTGCACCACGACCACGGGAACGATCAGGAACACCACGGCGGGCACCGCCACCAGAAGGAACAGCGCGATATCGCGGCCGCTCGCGCCGATCAGCCCCGACCCCAGGCGCACCGCCGCCCACATCATCCAGCGCTGCGGCACCGAGACGCCCTCCTCGTGCAGCGCGCGCCGGAACAGGCCGTCGGCGTCGGCGCGAGTCACGTCGGCGTCGCGGCTCAGATAGTCGTGCAGGATGGCCGCTTTGGTGAAGACGCCGTAGCGCGGGACGAGCCAGACCAGTGCCCGCGGCACCGAGGCGAAGTCGGTCCGGAATCCGGCGGGAACGACGAAGACGTCGCGGTCGCCGCGATACTCGATGGGTTCGCGCACCCGCCACGACACGGCGTCGATCTCCTCGACGACCAGCGCGCTGCCACTGAATCCCACGGCGTGTCTTCCTCTCCGAAGGTCCGGGGCGCGCTCGGCGCCGGGATTACAGAGTACGGCGAGCGAGGAAATCTACGGCAACGTTTCGGCGTCGGACCGGCGTCAACGCGCGGAACCGGAATCGGCGCCCAGCTGGATCTGCTGCGAAACGGGCGAGCCGTACGGGCCGTAGGTGACATCCGAGGCGTACGGCCGCTCGCCGCCGGGGCTCGCGGCCGGATCACGCTGTCCCGCACCGAGATCCTCGGAGGTGCTCAGCGCGGCCAGGACGAGGACGACCAGCGATGCCATCAGCGGCTGCACCACCAGCTGCGCCCAGCCGGTGAACTGCGACGGCGAGACGACCGCCGCCAGCTCCACGATGGTGTGCACGGGCGGATTGGAGGCGTGCGGATGCAGCGCGCCGGCGACCTGATCCCCGATCCAGGCCATCGACCAGGCACCCGCCAGCGAACCGACGAGCAGCCCGCCCTGTAGCAGCGGCCCGCGCACCCAGCGCACGCGCCACGCGGCGGCGGCCGTGAGCAGTCCGGTCACCAGCGCGATACAGACGAAGATCGCCACCGCGTCGAACCGGTGGGCGCTCTCGCCGGTGAGGGCCACGCCGCGCCCGGCATCCACCACGACGACCTGTTCGGGCGGAGCCAGCAGGCCCCACACCACACCGCCGAGAGCACTGACGACCAGCACGGCGACGGCCACGACCAGTGCGGCGCGCAGCTCGCGGCGGCCCACACCGGACGGGACGGCGGCGCTCTGATGAGCCATCAGCGATGGTCCCCGGCGGTGGAATCGATCACCCCGTGCCGGGAGCACTTCGCCCACCACCCGTCGGGACTGACCTGGACGACCATGCGCCGCCCGCAGTGCTCGCAGAAGCGCGGCGGCTCCAGACCCAGCACGGCCGCGGCCGGAACCGGATCGGCGAGATCCGGCACAACCCGCTTACCCGTGTACGGGTTGTAGCGCTCTTCCATGACGTCCACGACCACCTCGAAAAGTGCAGCTCCTGGGCTGCCGACAATACCTGAACGGGACCGGGCCGCCGTGCAGCGGCGTGCTCACAGAGTTTCGTTGAGCGCCTTGATCGGCATCTTCAGCTCACCCAGCAGATCCAGGTCCGATTCGGCCGGGCGGCCCAGGGTGGTCAGGTAGTTGCCGACGATGACGGCGTTGATGCCGCCGAGAATGCCCTGCTTGGCGCCCAGATCGCCGAGGGTGATCTCGCGGCCGCCGGCGAAGCGCAGCATGGTGCGCGGCAGCGCCAGCCGGAACGCGGCGACGGCCTTCAGCGCCTCCGCCGCGGGCAGTACCTCGAGGTCCCCGAAGGGGGTGCCCGGGCGCGGGTTGAGGAAGTTCAGCGGCACCTCGTCGGGCTCCAATTCGGCCAGCTGCGAGGCGAATTCGGCGCGCTGCTCGACCGTCTCGCCCATGCCGAGGATGCCGCCGCAGCACACCTCCATCCCGGCCTCGCGCACCATGCGCAGGGTGTCCCAGCGCTCCTCCCAGCTGTGCGTGGTGACCACGTTCGGGAAGTGCGACTTGGCGGTCTCGAGGTTGTGGTTGTAGCGGTGCACGCCCATGGCGGCCAGCTGGTCGACCTGGTCCTGGGTCAGCATGCCCAGCGAGCACGCCACCTGGATGTCGACCTCGTTGCGGATGGCCTCGACGCCCGCGGCCACCTGGGCCATCAGCCGCTCGTCGGGCCCGCGCACGGCCGCGACGATGCAGAATTCGGTGGCGCCGGTCTTGGCGGTCTGCTTGGCGGCCTCCACCAGCGACGGGATGTCGAGCCACGCGGCGCGGACCGGGGACTGGAAAAGCCCCGACTGCGAACAGAAATGGCAGTCCTCCGGGCAGCCGCCGGTCTTGAGCGAGATGATGCCCTCGACCTCGACCTCGGGGCCGCACCACTTCATCCGCACCTCGTGGGCCAGTGCCAGCAGCTCCTCGAGCCGGTCCTCGGGGAGGGTGAGCACCTGCACGGTCTGCTGCTTGTCGAGGCCGACGCCGCGATCGAGCACCTGCTCGCGGGCGATCGCCAGAATGTCGGTATCGGTCCTGACGGGTGCCTGGGTCATGCGCGCGAATCCCTTCGTCCGGCCGGGGCTGCGGCCGTGCAACTTGAACGGTGTTCAGGCTAGGGTAGCGTGGGGTTCGAGTCAAAGCACGAAAGGGTTGTCGCCAAGTGCAACTGCATCGCACGGATGTCGTCGACGGGGCCATCGCCATCCTCGACCAGTACGGGCTGGCCGATCTCACGATGCGCCGGCTGGCGACCTCGCTGCACGTGCAGCCCGGCGCCCTGTACTGGCACTTCCCGAACAAGCAGGCACTGCTCGGCGCGGTCGCCGACCGCATCCTCGCGCCCCTGGACGAGCCGGTCGCCGCCGAGGAGTGGTCCGCGCAGGTCGCCGAGCTGGCGCACCGGCTGCGCTCGTGCCTGCTCGCCTACCGCGACGGCGCGGAGCTGGTGTCGGCCACCTACGCCTCCCGGCTGACCACCAGCAAGGGCCGCGAGCGCGTGGCCGGGGCGCTCATCCGGGGCGGCATGACCCGCGAGGAGGCCGATCTGTCGGCCTACACGCTGCTGTACTACGTCCTCGGCGAGACCGTGGACGAGCAGTCGCGCATGCAGATGGATTCGGCCGGGGCACTGGCGGAGGAGTCCTCGCCGCTGTACGAGAACACCACGGCCACCGACCGTTTCGACTTCGGCCTGCAGCTGTTCGTCGGGGGCGTGCGGCACCTGCTGGGCAGCCGGGTGCGCTAACCGGACAAACCGGACGGTAGTATTCGCTCCGTCATTCCCGGCGGGTGCGGGAATCCGGTGGGAATCCGGAGCGGTCGCGCCACTGTGACCGCGGCGCTCGGGCGTCGCGGAAGTCAGACCTCCCTCGCCGGGCACCACTCTGAGGTCGCGAGGTGCCCATGGAGTATCGGCGGTGAGCCGCGTGCGGACATCGGTCGTCGTCCCCGTCGTCCTGGTCGCGCTGGCGTGCGCGATGGTGGCGGCGACGGGGTGCGGCGCCGAGACCCTGCCACCGGCAACGGTGTTCGAGGTGCTGCGCGCGCACCTCACCGGATCGGCCGCCGCCGATCCCGGGCTCGACACCATCGTCTGGCAGCTGCGGGCGCCGCGCACGGTGCTGGCGGCGCTCGTCGGGGCGGGGCTGGCGCTGGCCGGTGCGGCCATGCAGACGCTGGTGCGCAATCCGCTCGCCGACCCCTACCTGCTCGGGGTGTCGTCGGGGGCGGGGGTCGGCGCGGCGGCGGTCATCACGTCCGGATTCTTCGCCGGGGCCGGGGTGTGGGCGCTGTCCGGCGGCGCCCTGCTCGGCGCGTTCGCCGCGGCCGCACTGGTTTTCGCGATCGCGGTCGCGCAGGGCGGGCTCACCCCGCTGCGGCTGGTGCTGACCGGCACCGTGCTCGGCTCGGCGTTCTCGGCGCTGAGCAGCTATCTGATCTTCCGCAGCGCCGATCCCGCGGCCGCGCAATCCGTTCTGTTCTGGCTGCTGGGCAGCCTCTCCGGCGCGGACTGGACGCGGATCGCGCTGCCGGGGTGTGTGGTCGCCGTCGCGGCGGTGGCGCTGCTGGCGGCGAGCGGATGGCTGGACGCGCTGACGCTCGGCGCGGATACCGCGGCGTCGGTGGGGGTTCCGGTGCGGGCGATGCGGATCGCGCTGTTCGCCGGCCTGGCGATCCTGGTCGGGGTGCTGGTGGCGGTGTCGGGCGGTATCGGGTTCGTGGGCCTCGTCGTCCCGCACGCCGCGCGCCTCCTGGTCGGATCCCCGCATCGCGTCCTGCTGCCGGTGAGCGCGCTGTGCGGGGCGCTGTTCCTCGTGGTGGCCGACGCCGCTGCGCGAATCCTGGTGCGGCCCACGGAGATTCCGGTCGGCGTGCTGACAGGTCTGATCGGCGCACCGGTCTTCCTGCTGCTCATGGGTCGCCGCCGCTACCGGTTCGGCGCCGCATGACGCGCCCGCCACACTCCCGGGCAGCTGGGCCGAGAGAGGGGGCCGAGCCGGATCGAGCCGAGACCGGAAGGCATCCCGCACTCGAGGTGCGAGAGCTGGCATGCGGTCCGGGACGACGATCCGTGCTCGCCGACGTGT
The DNA here is from genome assembly GCF_000308875.1 of Nocardia transvalensis NBRC 15921. Taxonomy (GTDB): domain Bacteria; phylum Actinomycetota; class Actinomycetes; order Mycobacteriales; family Mycobacteriaceae; genus Nocardia; species Nocardia transvalensis. Next base: position 92,879 of record NZ_BAGL01000038.1, on the reverse strand, counting down.
CCTTCACCGTCCGGACCGGGGAGACGATCGGGATCGTCGGCCCCAACGGCAGCGGTAAGACCACGCTGCTCCGGACACTGGCCGGACTCCTGCGCCCGTCGCACGGCACCGTGTTCGCCGAAGGTGCTGACCTGCATACCCTTTCGCCCCGGCAGCGCGCCCGCACCGTCGCGGTGGTGGCCCAGGACGAGCACCCGCCCGAGGATCTGCGGGCAGGTGAGGTCGTCGCCCTCGGCCGCACTCCGTACCTGCCGCCCTGGGGTCCGGGCGGGCCGCGCGAACGGCTGGCCGTCGACAACGCCCTGCACGCCGTGGGTCTCGACGATTTCGCCGACCGGCCGGTGCACCGGATGTCCGGCGGGGAGCGGCAGCGGGTGCTGCTGGCGCGGGCGCTCGCACAGGACACTCCGCTGCTGCTGCTCGACGAACCCACCAACCACCTCGACGTCACCCACCGGCTCGCGCTGCTGGCCCTGGCCCGCGCCCTCGACCGGACGGTGGTGATCGCGCTGCACGACCTCACCCTCGCCGACCGCTACTGCGATCGCGTACTCGTCCTGCACGAGGGCCGCGCCGGGGCGCTGGCGCCACCCGAATCCGCGCTCACCCCGGACACGCTCGACGCCGTCTTCGGCGTCCGGGCCGTGCGCGTCCCGCACCCCGAGACCGGGGAACCGCACCTGCTCCTCCACGCGCGGCCCGATCCCGCATGACGGGCCCCACAGAAAGAAACCCCATGAGACGCTCGATCCTCGTATTCGCCGCGCTGGCAACCGTTCTCGCCGCGACGGCCTGCGGCTCGGCCCCCGCCGTGAACGGCAATCTCACCGTCCGCAACTGCGACCGGGAGGTGAGCTTCCCGTCGCCCGCGCGACGGATGTTCGTCAACGACAGCAATATGATCTCGATGGCCCTGGCCCTCGGCGCCCAGGACCAGGTGGCGGCGGTGTCCAGCCTGGGCCGCGACGACGTCGGCCCCCTCCGGCGGCATTACGGGGACGCCGTGGATCACCTGAACCAGGCCGCCCCGGAGTCGCCGTCCCGCGAGACCGTGCTGGCCCAGCACCCCGACGTGATGGTCGCGGGCTGGAACTACGGCTACCGGGAGGCCACCGACCTCACCCCGGATTCCCTGCGCCAGAACGGAATCGCGGCGTACGTGCTCACCGAGAGCTGCCGGCAGCGCAGCGGCGAACAGGCCCGCGGGCTCGTCGACCCGTGGACTGCGCTGCGCACCGACCTCGGCAACCTCGGCGCGATCACCGGCCGCACCGACCGGGCGAGCGCCCTCGTCGCCGAGATCGACGGCCGGCTCGACGCCCTCCGCCGCGCCCCGCGCGCCGCACGGCCCCCGACGGTCTTCGTCTTCGACAGCGCCGCCGGCACGATCTTCTCCAGCGGCAGATTCGGTGGGCCCCAAGCGGTCCTGGACGCCGCGGGCGCGCGCAACGCGCTGGAGGATGTGAGCGATTCCTGGACCACGGTGTCCTGGGAGCGCCTGGCGGCCTCCGATCCGGACGCCATCGTCTTCGTCGACTACCCGCCGCAGACGTTTCGGCAGAAGGTGGAGCTGCTGCGGAACAAGCCCGGTATCGCGACTCTCCGCGCGGTGGCCGAGCAGCGCTTCTTCAACCTGCCCTACACGATGTGGACCAGCGGCCCGCTGAATATCGACGCCGCCGAGCAGGTGCGGGCGCGGCTGGAACGCTGGAACCTGCTGCCGCCCTCGGAGATCCGGCCGCGCGCCGACGACGAGGCGCGCTGACCCGGCCTCACCGCGCCGCCGCCGCGACGACCTCCTGGCTGCGGACCAGCCGCACGAACGGCACCACCTGCTGCTCGACGACCCGGTTGTACTCGCCGGGCTGCTGGATCGGATTGGCGTGCCCGGTGCCGTGGGTGAGCACCACGAGCAGCGTGCCGTTCACGCCGCCGACCTGTTCGACGAGGGCGCGGTGGGTGAACTCGTTGTCCACGATCGGATCCCGCTCCGGATTGGCCGGGCGCAGGAACGCGATCGCGGGGCGCGGCTTGCCGTTGACGGGTTTGGCCAGGGCGCGCAGATCGTCGATCGCGCCGCCGGCCACGATCGCCCGGAACTGGGATTCGATCAGGCCGTTGCTGGCCGAGTCGCGATTGCCGATCTTCTGCCGCAGCACCTCACCCACAGTGTCCCGCAGCCGGTCGAGGTGGACGCGTGGCGGCATGGTGTCACGGTCCGTGAAACGCTCACGGCGCGCGTAGGTCTCGGCGAGCAGGCGCAGGCTGCGGCTCTCCCGGATGCCGGGCAGCCAGCCGGTCCAGCGCAGCAGATCCTCGCCCTGGTTGCGACTCTCGGGGCGCACCGCGTTCAGGTCCACGGGGGTGCAGTCCAGCAGTACCGCGGAGAGGGTCAGGGGGCTGTCGACGTGGATGTGCTTGCCGATCTCGAGCGCGATCACCCCGCCCATGCTGTGGCCGACCAGCACCACGTTCTGGATCCGCGCCGCCTGGGTGACCTTGATGATGAGGTCGCCGATGACCTTCGTATCGATACCGGAATTGTCGTAGCGCACCGCCCACACCGATCCCAGCCGGGTCAGGGTGGGCAGCGCGCGGGCGGTGGCGCTGGCGTCCAGCGTGCCGAGGCCGGTGATGTCGAAGACCGCGGTGTTGCGGGCCTCGGGCGCGGGGGCCGCGATCGGCAGCACCGCCGGTTCGGTCCGGGCCAGCCGGGCGCGTTCCGGGCCGACGTCGACGGCCATGTACTGGGCGAACAGGATGAGCAGCAGAATCGGAACCAGCGCCAGCCGCAGCAGTACGAGACGCGTGCGACGCAGCCGCACCCACCCGTGCCCGAGCCTGGTTCCGGCAAGGCGGGCCCTCCGCCGCGCGTCGTCGTAGTCCGCGACGGTGGAAGGGGGCCGGTCCTCCAGATGCATCTCCATCCACTGTAGGACGGCCCCCGCGGGGTGATCATCTCCGGCGGCCACCCCGGTGATTCGTCACACACGAAGAGCCACCGTGCATCGTGCGGCGTCCCGCATCGGATCAGCGCAGATACCGATCGCGCCAGTCGTCCTCGAACCACCCCGGGGCGGCCTCGGCGAAGTGCCGCGCGTCCAGCCCGCCCGAATTCTCGGGGACCACGCCGACGACGTCGACCCCCGTCACCGCCGTCAGGTCGCTGCGATTGCAGAAGGACGCGAGGTCCGGTGCGGCGGGCCAGGATCCGATCACCAGGCCCGCGCAGGGCACACCCGCCGCGGTGAGGGCGCGCGTGGTGAGTTCGGTGTGATTCAGGGTGCCCAGGCCCGCGGCGGCCACCACGAGCACCGGTGCGCCGAGCTTCTGCGCGAGCTCGAGAACGGTGAAATCGCCCAGCCGGACCAGCACTCCGCCCGCGCCCTCCACCAGCGTGAGGTCCGCGTCCGCGAGCCCGTCGACGGCGGTGACCGTCTCGTCGAGGGTCAGCAGCGGCCGGCCCGCGCGGCGGGCGGCGGTGTCGGGCGCCAAAGGGTCGGGGTACCTGGCCAATTCGAGCGTCCGGTCCACACCGGCCAGCCGCTCGACCTCCGCCAGATCACCGGGCTCGCCGGGCCGTATCCCGGTCTGGGCCGGTTTGCACACGGCCACCGCGCGTCCGGCGGCGCGGGCGGCGGCCGCCAGCGCGGCGGTCACCACCGTCTTGCCGACCTCCGTGGAGGTCCCGGTCACGATCAGCACACTCATACCGCATCCTCTCCGTGCTACGCGGGGATCGCCTCGCGCGCCTCGGCCAGCACCTCGCCGAGAACCGTGGCGATGGCGGCCATCTCGTCGTCCCGCAGATCCGCGCGGGCGGTCAGCCGCAACCGGGACGTGCCCTCCGGCACCGACGGCGGGCGGAAGCAGCCCACGCTCAATCCCCGCTCGCGGCACGCCAGCGCGGCGTCGTGGGCGACCCGCGCCGCGCCCAGCACGACCGAGACCACGGCCGAATCCGGCTGCGGCGCACCGGAAATCCGCGCGATCGCGGTGGCGCGCTCCAGCACGCGGCCCGCCATCTCGGGCTCGCCGCGCAGTAAGCGCAGCGCCGCTCGAGCCGCCCCGACGGCCGCCGGGGCGAGCCCGGTGTCGAAGATGAAGGTGCGCGCCGCATCGATCAGGTGCGCGCGGACCCGTTCGGCGGCCAGCACCGCACCACCTTGCGCGGCAAGGGCTTTCGACAGCGTCGCGGTGACGATCAGATCCGGCTCCCCCGCCAGCCCGAGTTCGTGGACCAGCCCGCGCCCGCCCGCGCCGCGCACGCCGATCCCGTGCGCCTCGTCGACGATCAGCACCGCCCCGTTGGCCCGCACCACGCGATGCAGAGCGGCCAGCGGGGCGAGATCGCCGTCGGCGCTGAAGACGGAATCGGTCAGCACCACCGCCCGCTCCTCGTCGCGGCCGGACAGCAGCCGGTCGACGGCGGCCACGTCGCGATGCGGGGCGATCTCCACGCGCGCCCGCGACAACCGGCAGGCGTCGACCAGCGAGGCGTGACTGCCCGCATCGGACACCACCAGGGCACCACGCCCGGCCAGCGCCGTCACCACGCCGAGGTTGGCGGCGTACCCCGAGGCGAACACCAGACCCGATTCGGCGCCGACGAATTCGGCCAGTTCGTCCTCGAGCCGCTCGTGGTCGGCGGTCGTGCCGGTGACCAGCCGCGACCCGGTGGATCCGGCGCCCCACGTCCGCACCGCCTCGACCGCGCCCGCGATCACCTCGGGGTGCCGCGACAGCCCGAGGTAGTCGTTGGAGGCCAGGTCGATCAGCCCGGTCTCGGGCGCCCGCGGCCGCAGCTCCCGCCGCAGCCCGTCCCGCACCCGTTCCGCGGCCCGCGTATCCAACCAGCTCAACGGATCCACACTCACAGCACAGCAGCATACTTGAACGCCGTTCAGGACGGGGAGCGGGGATGCGCTCGGGAAGACGCCGCAGCCGAAATCTGGCAGCATCCCGGCGCATGAGTGTCACCCACGCCGTGCTTGCCCAGACCGTCGACGCCGCGCAGTACTACGAGGCCGCGGGTGTGCTGAAGAAGGTCCGCGACGCGGTGCTGATCTTCCTGCTCGTCATCTTCGTGATCGGTCTCCTCGTCGGCGGATTCGCGGGCTACCTGATCGGCAAGGCGGTGGAGCGGGCCCGGCACTGAGCCCGAAAGCCCAGGCGCGCAACGCCTTCAGGAGCCGGCCGCGGCCAGCACCCCGGCGGCGATGCGCGCCACCTCGTCGGCGCTGCTGACGAACGGCGGCATGGTGTAGACCAGGTTGCGGAAGGGCCGCAGCCACACTCCGGATTCGACGGCGGCGTGGGTGGCCTTGCGCATATCCACCGGGCTCTCGAGTTCGACGACGCCGATCGCGCCCTGGACCCGCACGTCCACCACGCCCGGAATCTCGTGCGCGGCAGCCAGTCCCGCGGTCAGCCCGGATTCGATGGCCGCCACCTCCGCCCGCCAGTCGCGCGAGCGCAGCAGGTCGATCGAGGCGACGGCGACCGCGCAGGCGAGCGGATTGCCCATGAACGTCGGCCCGTGCATGAGCCCGCCGTGCCCCGCGCTGATGGTCTCGGCGATCTCGGAGGTGCACAGGGCCGCGGCCAGCGTGAGGTACCCGCCCGTGAGCGCCTTGCCGACGCACAGCACATCCGGCCGCACGCCGACCCGGTCGGCCGCGAAAAACGTTCCGGTACGGCCGAATCCGGTGGCGATCTCGTCGAAGACCAGCAGCACGCCGTACTCGTCGCACAGCCGCCGCAGCTCGTTCAGGTAGCGCGGGTGGTGGAACCGCATGCCGCCCGCGCCCTGCACGATCGGCTCCACGATCACCGCCGCCATCTCGTCGGCATGCAGCGAGAACAGGCGCTCAAGTTCGCGAACGTAGTCGGGCTCATAGTCTTTCGGCGGCACCGGCGCGAAGATCTGCTCGGTGAGCACGTCGGTCCACAGCGAATGCATGCCGCCGTCGGGGTCGCACACGCTCATCGGGGTGAACGTGTCGCCGTGATATCCGCCGCGCCAGGTGAACAGCCGGCGCTTGCCCGGCCGCCCCCGCGCCCGCCAGTACTGGAGGCACATCTTCGCGGCGACCTCCACCGAGATCGAGCCGGAATCGCACAGGAACACCTTGTCCAGCCCCGCCGGGGTGACCTCGACGAGCAGTTCGCACAGCCGGGCCGCGGGTTCGTGGGTCAGCCCGCCGAACATGACGTGACTCATCCGCCCCGCCTGCTCCGCCAGTGCCGCGTCGAGCACCGGATGCCGGTAGCCGTGCACGGCCGCCCACCACGAACTCATCCCGTCGATCAGCTCCCGGCCGTCGGCGAGGGTGAGCCGGGTGCCGGCGGCGGACGCGACGACCAGCGGTTCGGTGGTCGCCGGGAAGCCGCCGTAGGGATGCCAGACATGGGCGGCGTCGAGTGCGGTGATCCGCTCGGGTGTCAGGGCCACGGGAAATCCTTCGCGCCAGGCGTCTTGAACGCCGTTCAAGTTACCACGGCGGCCGGAGGGGGAGTAATCTTTGACTCCGTCAAAGGATTGGGGTCATCACATGAGTACTACCGCCGCCCCCGCCGTGGAGGCCGAGCACATCTCCGCGGTCCGCGAGTTCAATCGCCGCTATACGCGCTTGATCGGCGTGCTGCACGAGCACCTGGTCGATACCGACTTCTCCCTCACCGAGGCGCGCGTCCTGTTCGAACTGGCCCACTTCGGGCCGGCCGAGGTGATCGGGCTGCGGCAGGGCCTCGGCCTGGATCCCGGCTACCTCAGCCGCATCCTGTCCCGGTTCGAGGAGGCCGGGCTGGTGCGGCGACAGCGCTCGGAGACCGACGGCCGCCGCCAGCTGGTCCGGCTCACCGAACAGGGCACGGCGGCCTTCGCCGACCTCAACGAGCGTTCCAGCCGCGATGTCGCCACCCTCCTCGACAACCATTCCGCCCCCGACCGCGATCGCCTCGTCAACGCCATGCGCACCATCGAACACATCCTCGACGGCCGCGCCGGCGCGCCGTTTACCGTCCGCGACCCCCGCCCCGGCGACTACGGCTGGGCCATCCAGCGCAACGCCGCCCTCTACGCCGCCGAATACGGCTGGGACGCCGACTACGAGACCCTGGTCACCCGCATCGTCGCCGACTACCTGGAAACCCGTGAGCCGCAGGCGGAACGGGCCTGGATCGCCGACCGCGACGGCGAACCGGTCGGCTGCGTCTTCTGCGTCCGCGAGGACGACACCACCGCCCGCCTCCGCCTGCTGCTGGTCGACCCGTCCGCCCGCGGCCTCGGCGTCGGCAGCGCCCTGGTCGAGGAATGCCTCCGCTTCGCCACCGCCGCCGGCTACCGCAGCATGGTCCTGTGGACCAACGACGTCCTCACCTCCGCCCGCCACATCTACGAACGCGCCGGCTTCGAACTCGTCGACTCCGAACCCCACCACAGCTTCGGCAAGGATCTCGTCGGCCAGACCTGGCGGCGGGCGTTGCGGTGAGAGGACTACTCGTCGATGAATGCCGAACCAGCACGGCGTAGCAGGCTGCGCAGGTCGGCGAGACCTTCGGCACTCAGATGCTCCCCCAGCCTGCGCTCGATGCCCGCGAGATGCCCCGCCGCGGCCTTCAGCGCGGCGGTCCCCGACTCCGTCACCATCACCACCCGTGCCCGGCGGTCGGACGGGTCCACGCGGCGCTCGACGTAGCCGCAGCGTTCCAGGTGGGTGACGAGTTCACCCATCGACTGCTGGGTCATGCCCGCGGCCTCGGCGAGGTCGCCGACGCGGGAGCCCGCGGGGTCCAGGTAGCGGAAGACCGCATAGTGGGCGGGGCGGAGGCTGTCGTCCAGCGTGGCGCGCAGGTGGCGGTCCAGGTCGGCCTCGACGGATCGGGTCAGCAGCGTGAGCAGTTTCAGCAGGCTGTGCCTCGAACACCACCTGCCCACGCCGGGGCGCGAGGCGGGCCGCACTGGCATCCGGTGCTCACCGAGCACTGGACCGTCCGCCGGGGTCGCGTCCGGTTCCGGATCGACGGCGCCGAAGTGATTGCCGCCCAAGGAGACTCGGCCACCGCACCCGCCGGGGTCGTGCACGAGTTCTGGACCGACGCGCCGGACACCGTGCTGGACCACGAGATCCGGCCGCCGCTGCGGCACTGGCAGATGTTCCGGCTCTGGCAGGCCCTCGACGCCGCCGGGAAGACCACGCGCGGCGGCGTCCCCCGCAACCCGCTCGCCCTCGCCCTGCTGTGGGACCACCAGGACGGGTACCTCGCCGGAATCCCGGCCGTCGCGCAGCGGGCCGTCCTCGGCGGCCTGGCCCGCCTGGCCCGCCGCCTCGGCTGCGAGCGCCGCTGGCTTTCCTGACGGCCACCGCCCGGACCTGCGACGACGCACCGCCCGCACCGGCCGGGGCCTCGCTGCGATTAGTGTCGTTGGCATGGTTCAGCCCAACCCGCTCGGTGACGTGGCCCCGCTGGGTGTGTGGCCCGGCGCCGCGTACCCGCTGGGCGCCACCTACGACGGGGCGGGCACCAACTTCTCGGTGTTCTCCGAGGTGGCCGAGCGCGTGGAGCTGTGCCTGATCGATCGCGCCGGCGCGGAGACCCGGATCCCGCTGGAGGAGGTCGACGGCGGCGTCTGGCACGCGTACGTGCCGACGATCGCGCCGGGGCAGCGCTACGGATTCCGCGTCCACGGACCCTTCGACCCCGCGCGCGGACAGCGCTGCGATCCGAGCAAGCTGCTGCTGGACCCGTACGGCAAGGCGTTCGCCGGGGAGTTCGGCAACGATCCCTCGCTCTACACCCACGGCCGGGATTCGCTGGGGCACACCATGACCGGCGTGGTGATCAACCCGTTCTTCGACTGGGCCGACGACCGCGCGCCCCGGCGGCCCTATCACGAGACCGTCATCTACGAGGCCCACGTCAAGGGCATGACCATGACGCACCCGCAGGTGCCCCGGGAATTGCGCGGCACCTACGCCGGGCTGGCCCATCCGGCGATCATCGACCACCTGAAGACGCTGGGCGTCACCGCGATCGAGCTGATGCCGGTGCACCAGTTCCTGCACGACCGCCTGCTGCTGGACCGGGGGCTGCGAAACTACTGGGGCTACAACAGCTTCGGCTACCTCGCCCCGCACCACGAATACGCGGCCGATCCGCGGGCCGGGTCGGCGGTCACCGAATTCAAGGCGATGGTGCGGGCGCTGCACGCCGAGGGCATCGAGGTGATCCTCGACGTGGTCTACAACCACACCGGCGAGGGCAACCACCTGGGCCCCACGATCTCCCTGCGCGGCATCGACAACGCGGCGTACTACCGCCTGCTCGAGGACGATCCCGAGCACTACATGGACTACACCGGTACCGGCAACAGCCTCAACGTGCGCCACCCGCACACCTTGCAGCTGATCATGGACTCGCTGCGCTACTGGGTGCTCGAGATGCACGTCGACGGCTTCCGCTTCGACCTCGCGGCGACGCTCGCGCGCGAACTGCACGACGTGGACCGGCTGTCCACCTTCTTCGATCTGGTCCAGCAGGATCCGGTGGTGAGCCAGGTGAAGCTGATCGCCGAACCGTGGGACGTCGGCGAGGGCGGCTATCAGGTGGGCAACTTCCCGGGCCTGTGGACGGAGTGGAACGGCAAGTACCGCGACACCGTGCGCGACTACTGGCGCGGCCGGCCGGCGACGCTGGGCGAGTTCGCCTCCCGGCTCACCGGCTCCTCGGACCTGTACGAGGCCACCGGCCGCCGCCCCGGCGCCAGCATCAACTTCGTCACCGCCCACGACGGGTTCACGCTGCGAGACCTGGTGTCCTACAACGACAAACACAATCGGGACAACGGCGAGGACAACCGCGACGGCGAGAATCACAACCGGTCCTGGAACTGCGGCGTCGAGGGCCCGACCGACGATCCGGAGGTCCTCGCGCTGCGAGAGCGGCAGAGCCGCAACATGATCGCCACGCTGGCGCTGTCGCAGGGCACGCCCATGCTGCTGCACGGCGACGAGATGGGTCGCACGCAGCAGGGCAACAACAACGCCTACTGCCAGGACTCCCCGCTGTCGTGGATGGATTGGTCGCTGGCGCACAAGAATTCGGATCTCCTGGAATTCACCGGAAACGCGTTCGGCCTGCGCGCCGCGCATCCGGTGTTCCGGCGGCGGCGTTTCTTCGACGGCCACCCCACCCCCGGTCACGATCACCCCGGCGATATCGCGTGGCTCACCCCGTCGGGCGAGGAGATGACCGCCGCCGACTGGGAGTCCGGCTTCGCCCGCTCGCTCGCGGTGTTCCTCAACGGCGACGCCATCGCCGAGCCGGGACCCCGCGGCGAGCGCGTACGCGACGATTCCTTCCTGCTGTGCTTCAATGCCCATGACTCCGCCATCGACTTCACCGTTCCCGGGACGGACTTCGGCGCCGAGTGGTCGGTCGCACTCGACTGTTCGACCCCCACCGGGCTCGTCCGAGCCACCCACGACGCCGCGAGCACCGTGGAGGTGCCCGCTCGCTGCCTGCTCGTTCTCCGCCGTACCTCATGACCATGATCGAAATCGAGATGACAGAACACCCCGAACACCGCACCGGCCCGGTCGCCCGCACCACCTCGGTGCGCAGCACCTACCGGCTGCAGCTGCGGCCGGATACGCTCACCTTCGCCGACGCCCGCACCATCGCGGAATACCTGCAGCAGCTGGGCGTCTCGCATCTGTACCTGTCGCCGATCATGACGGCGACGCCCGGCTCCACGCACGGCTACGACGTCACCGACCCCACCACGGTGTCGGCGGCCCTCGGCGGGCCGGGCGGGCTGAAGGCGCTGTCGGACGAGGTCCGCGGCCGGGGCATGGGCTTGATCGTCGACCTGGTCCCCAACCACGTGGGCGTGGGCGACGCCCGCCACAATCCGTGGTGGTGGGACGTCCTGCGTAACGGCCGGAAATCGCAGTTCGCGCACTGCTTCGACATCGACTGGAGCGCGGGCAACGGCGCGGGCGGCCGGCTGGCGCTGCCGGTGCTGCAGAGCGAGAACGACCCCGCCGCCCTCACCGTCGACCGCAGCGGCGCCGAGCCCATGCTGGCGCTGCACGATCTGCGCTTCCCCATCGCCCCGGGCACCGACGGCGAGAACGCCCTGCGCATCCACGACAAACAGCACTACCGCCTGGTCAGCTGGAAGGCCGGGATCTGCACCTACCGGCGGTTCTTCGCGGTCTCGAGCCTGGCGGCGCTGCGGCAGGAGGATCCGGCGGTCTTCGAGCTCACCCACCGCGAGCTCGCCGCCTGGTGCGAGCACGACCTGATCGACGGCGTGCGGGTCGATCACCCGGACGGGCTGTCCTATCCCGCGGCGTATCTGGCGAAACTGCGCCGGCTGATCGGCCCGCAGCGCCTGCTGCTGGTGGAGAAGGTGCTCTCCAGCCGCGAACCGCTCGACGCCACGCTGCCCATCGACGGCACCACCGGCTACGACGCGCTCGTGGAAGTAGGCGGGGTGCTGATCGATCCGGCGGGCGAGGCGACGCTGACCGGCCTGTCGCGCACGTTCTGCGGGCACGGCAGCAACGGCGCGTGGTTCGGCAACAACGAGCACCGCATCAAGCGGGCCGTGGCCGAGCGGATGCTGGTGCCGGAGGTGCGCCGGCTGGTGGCCGCGATCAAGCGCGACGCCGTGGTCGGCGGCTTCGACGCCGCGGCGATCAGCGATGTCGCGCTGACCAACGCCACCGTCGAGGTGCTGTCCTTCATGCCGGTCTACCGCACCGACTACGCGCCGCTGGCCGGGATGGCCGCCAATATCGTCGCCAAGGTCGGCAAGCGCAACCGCGAACTCACCGTCCCCCTGTCGGTGCTGGTGACGGCGCTGTCGGCGGGCGGCGAGGCGGCCGTGCGATTCCATCAGGTGTGCGGGGCGGTCGCGGCGAAGGCCGTGGAGGACACCATGTTCTACCAGGCGGCGCGGCTGGTGTCGCTGCAGGAGGTCGGCTGCAATCCGGCCCGCTTCGGCTACTCGCTGCTCGAATACCACCTGGCCAATACCGAACGCGCCAACCGCTGGCCGGCGACGATGACCACGCTGTCCACCCACGACACCAAGCGCGGCGAGGACGTGCGCGCCCGCATCGGGGTGCTGTCCCAGTTCCCCGACGTCTGGGTGCAGGCGGTGACGGCGTGGAACGAGATCACCCCGCCGCCCGACGGCGCGACCGGACTGTTCCTGTTGCAGAACATGTTCGGGGTGTGGCCCACCGAGGGCCGCCGCGCCGTCACCGGCCTACGCGAGCGGCTACACCTGTTCGCGGAGAAGGCGGTCCGCGAGGCGGGCACCCAATCCTCCTGGGAGGAGCCGGATTCCGAATTCGAGTCGAAGCTGCACCGCTGGGTGGACGCGGTGATCGACGGCCCGGTCGGCGCGGAACTCGACGCGCTGGCGGCCAAGCTGGCGCCGCACGCCTGGTCGGATTCGCTGGCGCAGAAGATATTGCAGCTGTGCGGTCCGGGCATCCCCGATCTGTACCAGGGCTGCGAGCTGTGGGAGGACTCGCTCGTCGACCCGGACAACCGCCGCCCGGTCGACTTCGGCCGTCGGCTCGCGATGCTGCAATCCCTCACCGGCACACCGGAACTGGAGCGCACCGGCGCGGCGAAGATGTGGGTCGTCGCCTATGCGCTGTGGTTGCGCCGCGAGCGGCCGGACTGTTTCGTCGGGGGCACCTACACCCCGCTGTTCGCCACCGGCGACAGCGCGGACCATCTCGTCGCCTACGCCCGGGGACGCGTGGGCGAGGCGCCGCAGGTGATCGTGGCCGCCACCCGTTACAGCGGAAGGCTCGCAGAGACCGGATGGGGCGATACCGTCCTCGATCTGCCCGAGGGCGCCTGGACCGACCGGCTGACCGGCAATTCCTTCTCCGGCCGGGCCCGGCTGGAGAAGCTGTTCACCCGGATGCCGGTCGCCCTGCTGGTCCGCTGATTCCCGGCGGCTCGCGCGACACACCGCGCGGGCTCGGTGCCGTTCGCCGCCGACCGCTCTAGAGTGCGAAACGTCACAAACCTATCGGTCTCATCACTGGTGGCGTGCGGGACGGCGTCCACCGCTCGACACGAGAGGTGGACCCATGCGCGTCGGCACCACGAGCCGGATGATCGCCGGATGCTGCGCGCTGGTCGCGGCGGCGAGCGGACCGGCCGCCGCCGAACCGGCGCGGTCCCCCGATCTCCCGCTGCCGGGGAGCCTGGTCGCCGCGATCGCCCGTGACCTCCGCATCGATGCACGCGAATACGTGGCGCGCGCCGGCACGGCCGAGCGCCTCACCGGCTTCGAAACCCTTGCCGGCCTGGCCTATCCGCGCGTCTTCGCGGGTGTGCGGATGGACGGCACGCACGGCGTCGTCGCCGTGGCCGAGGGCATCGGCGCGGCCGACGCCCGCCACGCCGCCGAACAGGCCGGATTCACCGTCGAATCCGCGGCCGAGAGTATGGCCGCGCTGCTGACCCGGCGTGGCGCGTTCGAACGCTGGCTGGCGGAGCAACCGGCCGCCGTCACCGACGGGATCCGCGGCTACGGCATCGACGTCGAGCACAACGCCCTCACCGTGCGCGTCGTCGCGGGAACGCGGCTTCCCGCCGAGGCGGGAAGCGTGCGCACGGTGCCCGACGACCGCCCGCGAACCGGCCCCGGGCCGGAGGACACGCCCCCGGGGATCGGGTTCGAGTCCGAGGCCGACGCCGATTTCATCGGCGGGCAGCCCTTCGGCGTGAACTACCGCGGCCACACGCCGCGCTGCACCCTGGGCTTCAACGGCGCGGATGCCGACGGTCACGCCGTCAATATCACCGCGGGACACTGCGATCCGAACAACTGGTTCGATCCGGCCGCGAGCGGCGATCCGCAACCGGTCTACGAGATCGGCGCGGACGGCCGCGCCGGGACGGTCGGCCATTTCACCGAATCGGAACTGGGACCGCACGATTGGGGTGTGATCCGGGTCGCCGACTCGTACGCGTCCCGGTTCCGGAACAACCTCGTCTCGACGCGGTCGGTCCCCGGTGCGGAGAACGACCCGGCCGACGGCCCGCAGCTCGTGCGCGCCGCGACCGAGACCCTCACCATCGACGGGACGGCCGACCCGGTGGCGGGCGCGCCGGTGTGCAAGACCGGGCTCATGACCGGATACACCTGCGGGACGGTGGACAGCGTCGACCAGACCTTCCTCATCGCGGGCGTTCCCGGTGACGAGCAACGGCCCGTCCGGATCGAGAACATGTTCACCACCGGCCTGTGCAGCCGCCGCGGCGACAGCGGCGGCCCGGTCTTCATGGGCTCGAAGGCCGTGGGCCTGACCAGCTCCGGCAAAGCCGACGAGACCCTGCCGGCGCCGCGGTGCGGCCCCGCCCCGCTGCACATCGTTCAGCCCATCGGCGTCGTCCTGCGCGAGAATCCGGGGCTGAGCGTCCGCACCGAGTGAGCGCCTACGCGCTCACCGCCTCTTCGATCGGAGCCTCCGGCGCCCGGTCGACGTTCTCGACCGGTTCGACCGGCAGCGCCTTGCCCTGTTCGGCGAGTTCGCGCTGCCACCGTTCGAGATTCGGCGGCCGGTAGTCGTCGCAGACCTCGACCGTGGTGGACAGGTAGACCTTCTTGTCCTCCGGCTCCTGCAGGCGGCGCCAGAAGTCCGAGTAGTAGCGCGGGTTGCGCGGATTCACCAGCAGGCCCAGCATATTCAGGATCCGGTACCCGAGCGGCAGCGCGTTGTTCGGCCGCGCGACGGTGTCGACCGCCGGGCGCGCTCCCAGCCCCATCAGCTGCTCGAGCCGTTCCCGGTCGAACTCCAGGCCCTGCGCGGCGGCCTCGTCCACCATCCACCGCAGTGTCAGATCCGACAGCCGGGTGTCGGCGTTGCCGCCGCCGATATCGCCGTGGCCGCCCTTGAACCACACCTGTTTCACGCGGTTCGGGCTCTGGTGTTCCACGCCCGCCTCGTCGGTCACCTCCCACAGGCAGGGGGCGAAGATGCGGCGGCGCTCGTCGATGGCCAGCGCCTGCCGGGCGCAGTGCACGTGCGGGGACAGCCGCAGATCGTGGAAGCGGTACCGCCACGAGGTCAGCCCCGGCACGCCCATCGCGCCGACGGTGTCGAAGACGCCGATGAACTTGATCGGCACCGGGTAGACGCAGTTCTGCTTGCGGAAATCCACCCAGTGCTGCGGATCCGGGTCGTCCGGATGCCGCTTGCGCTCCCGGTAGATCTTGTTGGCCTCCGGGTACTGCTTGCCGATCATCGCCTCGGCCTTCAGCAGCCCCAGGCGATGGATCATCCCGGCCACACTGCGCGCGGTGTAGGCGCCGCGGCTGAAGCCGAAGATGTAGATCTCGTCGCCGGGTTCCCAGTTCAGCGCCAGCTGCCAGTACATGGTGGACACGTTGGCGTCCAGGCCGAGCCCGAACGCGCCACCGAGCACCTTGTCGGTCAGGTACCCCTTCGACCCCGGGCCGTCCGCGTAGAAAACCCGTTGTCCCACATGCTCGCCGGTGTCCAGGGTGGTCCCCAGCCGTAGCGATTCCGCGATCTTGACGACATTGCTGACAGTCGGATTGCTCTCGGACCCCCACGTGCCGTCACAGCACACAACCAGACGTTTCATGTCATTGATCCTCCCGCCCCGTATTCCACGGATCCTGCGTAGCGAACTACTCGATTCATCGCCCGCAGCCGGTCCGGACGTTAATTCTTTCCGCACATTCGTCTCGGCTCCGGGGAATCCATGGGGAAACATTAGGTGTCACAGCGACGACTCGCCCGGTTTGCGGCGAAATCACCGGCGCGACGGGCCGATTGCCATCCGGCGGACAATGCCTGGTCACCTGGGCGTCACGTAAAGACGTTGTCCGGCAACCCGAGTCGCTCAGGCGAGGCGGCGGGCGATGGCGTACAGGTCGCGGGCGGGCCCGGTGAGCTGCTGACCGGTCGGCCAGACCGCGCGCAGGGTGCGGGTCAGTTCGGCGTCCGAGATCGCCGGGGACACCAGGGTTCCCGCCGCCACCTCTGCCGCCACGGCCAGCGAGCTGAGCACGGCCGGCCCGACACCGGAGGCCACGGCGGATTTGATGGCGGTGGTCGAGGACAGCTCGAGCGCGACCGGCGGCCGCGCGCCGGGGACGCCGGCCGCCACCGCCCGCTCGAACCAGGTCCGGGTGCCCGAGCCGGTTTCGCGCTGGATCAACGGCGTGGCGGCGAGTTCGCGCAGCGTCACCGTCCCGCGGCGGGCCCACGGGTGTCGCGGCGGGACCACGGCCACCAGGCGGTCGCGCGCCACGGGGTGGCTCTGCAGGCCGCGGGCGGCCCGCGGGCTCTCGATGAATCCCAGGGCCGCGCGGCCGTCCAGGACGGCGGCCCCGACCTCCGTGGAATTCCCCGACTCCAGCGCGATCGTGGCGTCGGGGGCGGCGATCCGCATCCGGGTCAGCCAGCCGGGGAACAGATACTCCGCGACGGTCTGGCTGGCCGCCACCCGCAGCCGCGAATCCCGTTGCGCGCGTAGCGTATCGATGCCCGCGTCCAGCCGGGCGGCGGCATCTATCACCCCGCGCGCCCACTCCGCGATCAGCGCGCCGGCGGCCGTCGGCCGCGAGCCGAGCGTGGTCCGCTCCAGCACCGGCATCCCCACCAGCTTCTCCAGATAGCGGATGCGCGAGGACGCCGACGGCTGGCTGATCCCGTGCGCCTGCGCGGCCCGCCCGAGACTCCCCAGCTCGACGACCGACAGCAGCAGATCGAGTGCGGTCAGATCCGGGACTCGCGGCGACAGCGGCATAGGCCCAGCCTATGTGCGCGTAGCGGCCACGGGACATAGAACCGATCTATGCACCCATCGAATCGGCGCAGCTACCCGGAACACGCGGCGCGGACGAGGCTGAGTGCCATGAGGCAGCGAGTTTCCGGCGAGGGAGCGATCCGATGACCGTGATGACAGGCGCGCGGGTCGCCGAACACTCGGCGCTGCGGCACCTGGGCCCCAACTGGTTCGCGGCGGTCATGGGCACCGGCATCGTCGCCACGGCGGCGGCGGGCCTGCCGGTACAGGTCCCGGGCCTGCACGACGCCGCCCTGGCCTGCTGGGCGCTGGCCGCGGCGCTGCTGATCGTGCTGACCGCGGCCTTCGTGACGCAGTGGCGGCGCTACCCGGCCACCGCGCGCGGGCACGCCGGCCATCCGGTCATGGCCCACTTCCTCGGCGCGCCGCCGATGGCGCTGCTGACCGTGGGCGCGGGCACGCTGCTGCTCGGCGCGGACGTGATCGGCTCGACCGCGGCGGTCGTCGTCGACTGGGTGCTGTGGTCACTGGGCACGGCGCTGGGCCTGTGGACGGCCGCCGCGGTGCCGTATCGCATGATCACCCGCCATCGCCTCGCCCCGGACGCGGCGTTCGGCGGCTGGCTGATGCCGGTGGTGCCACCGATGGTGTCGGCCGCGACGGGCGCGCTGCTGGTCCCGCATACCCCGGCCGGTCAGTGGCGGCTAACCCTGCTGCTGGCGTGCCTGGCCATGTTCGGGCTGAGCCTCATCGCGGCCCTCGTCACGATCACCATGATCTGGTCGCGGCTGGTGCACTTCGGCACGCCGGCGGGAGGCATGGTGCCGACGCTGTGGATCGTGCTCGGCCCGCTGGGCCAGTCGGTGACCGCGGCCGGGCTGCTCGCCGACGCCGGACCGGCGGCCCTGCCCGGACCGGAAGCCCGCGGCCTGCTGGTGTTCTCGGTCCTCTACGGCATCGCCACCTGGGGTTTCGCGATGCTGTGGCTGGCACTCGCGCTGGCGGTGACCGTGCGCACGCGGCGTGCCGGTGATCTCCGATTCGCCCTGACCTGGTGGGGATTCACCTTCCCCCTCGGCACCTGCGTCACCGGCAGCACGGTCCTCTACCACCACACCGGCGCGAACCTGTTCGCCGCGGCGGCGGTCGGGCTGTCGCTCCTGCTGGTGGCCGCCTGGGCGGTGGTCGCGTCGCGCACCCTGCGGGGCGTCGCCGACGGCACACTGCTCCGGCCCGCCGTTTGAGCAGCCGGGACGCGGGTAGTGCGGACGTCGAGACAGCCGACGAACAGAGGAGGAACCGTGTCCGAAGACCTCGAGGGTATGCGCGTCCTGATCATCACCTCGAATGCCGGCGTCGAGCACGACGAACTCGTGATCCCGCGCGACCGGTTGCGCGAGCGCGGCGCGCGGGTGACCCACGCGGCGGTCGAGAGCGACGGTGTGAAGACCTATCGCCACGACCTCGAGCCCGACAGCACCGAACAGCCCGATACGACGCTCGACGCGGTACACCCCGCCGACTTCGACGTGCTGGTGATCCCCGGCGGCACCGTCAACGCCGATACGCTGCGGACCGCCCCGGGCGCCGCCGACCTGGCCCGCGAATTCGCCGGGGCCGGTAAGCCGATCGCGGCCATCTGCCACGGCCCGTGGGTCCTGGTCGAGGCCGACCTGCTGCGCGGCCGGACGCTGACCTCCTACCCGTCGCTGCGCACCGACATCGTCAACGCGGGCGGCGAGTGGGTCGATCGCCCCGCGGCGCTGTCGGACGACAACGGCTGGACGTCGATCACGTCCCGCAACCCGCACGACCTCCCCGACTTCGTCGACGCGATCACGGGCATCCTGGCGGGCGCGCGAACCGGCTAGCCGCCGTACCGGTGCGGAGTGATCGCGGGCGCGCCGACTGCTAGCCGCCGTACCTGTGCACGGTGAACGCGACCTCACCGGATTCGGGGACGTGGCCCGCGCTGGTGGTCACCGTGCCGACGAAGTTGCCGATACCGGGCGAGAAGATCGCGGACCGGCCGTCGTTGCCCCAGTAGCCGGGTCCGCTGGCGTGCTGGGTCTTGGTGCCGGTCTCACCGGTGTCGACATTGCGCCAGTTCAGGGTGACGTCGAGGGAGCACGGACCGACGCCGATCAGGGTGGCCGAGACGGTGAATCCGGCCGAACTCGGATAGGTGTCGCCCCCGACCGACGAGTCGACGACCGCCACGCACGGCCCGTTGGTCAGCGAGTAGATCTTGGTGAACTTGCCGCCGTTGGTGTCGGCGGAAGCCGGTGCGGCCGTGCCGATCACCGCCGCCGCGGCGGTGAGGCCCACCGCGGACAGTGCTGTCAGAGATCCGATGGAACGCATCATGTACCCCACGTGGTCGATGAGTGTTACGAGCGGAAGTTCGTGCGACGCTACCATTCGGCAGCGATCCCCGGAGGGCGGTCGCGCGCCCCCGCTTCCAGGGGGATCCGGGCTCCGACACGGCCGCACCGCTATCACATGGGCGTTTACGGAAAGGGCTGTGGGCTAAGGAGAAACGTGTCGGTGGGGAGGCATAATCTCTAGCCGTGCCAGCCTCGGGATTCGTACACCTCCACAACCACACCGAGTACTCGATGCTCGACGGCGCGGCGAAGATCACGCCGCTGTTCAAAGAGGCCGAGCGGCTCGGCATGACCGCCGTCGGCATGAGCGACCACGGCAACATGTACGGCGCCTCGGAGTTCTACAACTCGGCCAAGAAGCAGGGCATCAAGCCGATCATCGGCATCGAGGCCTACATCGCCCCCGCGTCCCGCTTCGACACCAAGCGCATCCAGTGGGGCGACCCGAGCCAGAAGGGCGACGACGTCTCCGGTTCGGGCGCCTACACCCATATGACGATGATCGCGGAGAACGCGACCGGCCTGCGCAACCTGTTCAAGCTGTCGTCGCTGGCCTCCATCGAGGGCCAGCTCGGCAAGTGGGCGCGTATGGACGAGGAGATCATCGCCCAGTACGCCGAGGGCATCATCGCCACGACCGGCTGCCCGTCCGGCGAGGTGCAGACCCGGCTGCGGCTGGGCCACGAGCGCGAGGCCCTGGAGGCGGCGGCCAAGTGGCAGGAGATCTTCGGCAAGGAGAACTTCTTCCTGGAGCTGATGGACCACGGCCTGTCCATCGAGACCCGGGTGCGCGAGGGCCTGCTCGAGATCGGCCGCAAACTGGACATCCCGCCGCTGGCCACCAACGACTGCCACTACGTGCACGAGTCCGACTCGACCAACCACGAGGCGCTGCTGTGCATCCAGACCGGTAAGACCCTGTCCGACCCGAACCGCTTCAAATTCGGCGGCAGCGGCTACTACCTCAAGTCCGCCGACGAGATGCGCGCCCTGTGGGATTCCGAGGTCCCCGGCGCCTGCGACAACACGGTCCTCATCGGCGAGCGCGTGCAGTCCTACGAGGAGGTCTGGGCCCATCGCGACCGGATGCCGGTCTTCCCGGTCCCCGAGGGCGAGGACCAGGCCAGCTGGCTGCGTCACGAGGTCAAGCGCGGGCTGGAGCGCCGCTTCCCCGACGGCGTGGGCCAGGAGTACATCGACCGTGCCGACTTCGAGCTCGACGTCATCATCCAGATGGGCTTCCCGGCCTACTTCCTGGTCGTCGGCGACCTGATCAACCACGCGAAGGAGGTCGGCATCCGGGTCGGCCCCGGCCGCGGTTCGGCGGCCGGGTCGCTGGTCGCCTTCGCGATGGGCATCACCAACCTGGACCCGATCCCGCACGGTCTGCTGTTCGAGCGCTTCCTCAACCCGGAGCGCGTGTCGATGCCCGATATCGATATCGACTTCGACGATCGCCGCCGCGGTGAGATGGTGCGCTACGCCACCGAGAAGTGGGGCACCGACAAGGTCGCCCAGGTGATCACCTTCGGCACCATTAAAACCAAAGCGGCGCTGAAGGATTCGGCCCGCGTGCAGTTCGGCCAGCCCGGCTTCGCGATCGCCGACCAGATCTCCAAGGCGCTGCCGCCGCCGATCATGGCCAAGGACATCCCGCTGTCCGGGATCATGGATCCCGAGCACGAGCGGTACAAGGAGGCCACCGAGGTCCGGGAGCTGATCAACACCAACCCGGACGTCAACAAGATCTACGAGACCGCCCGCGGCCTGGAGGGCCTGATCCGCAACGCCGGCGTGCACGCCTGCGCGGTCATCATGTCCTCCGAACCGCTGATGGACGCGATCCCGCTGTGGAAGCGCGCCCAGGACGGTGCGATCATCACCGGCTGGGACTACCCGTCGTGCGAGGCCATCGGCCTGCTGAAGATGGACTTCCTGGGCCTGCGCAACCTCACCGTGATCGGTGACTGCCTGGAGAACATCAAATCCAACCGCGGCATCGATCTCGACCTGGAGAATCTGCCGCTCGAGGACCCGCCCACCTACGAGCTGCTGGCCCGCGGCGACACCCTCGGCGTGTTCCAGCTCGACGGCGGCGCCATGCGCGACCTGCTGCGGCGCATGCAGCCCACCGGCTTCGAGGACATCGTCGCCGTGCTCGCGCTGTACCGCCCCGGCCCGATGGGCATGAACGCGCACAACGACTACGCCGACCGCAAGAACGGGCGGCAAGAGGTCAAGCCCATCCACCCGGAGCTGGAAGAGCCGCTGAAGGAAATCCTGGCCGACACGTTCGGTTTGATCGTGTACCAGGAGCAGATCATGCAGATCGCGCAGAAGGTCGCCGGGTACTCCCTCGGCCGAGCCGATATCCTGCGCCGCGCCATGGGTAAGAAGAAGGCCGAGGTCCTCGAGGCCGAATTCGAGGGCTTCGAAAAGGGCATGCAGGACAACGGCTATTCCAAGGCCGCCATCAAGGCCCTGTGGGACACCATCCTCCCGTTCGCCGGATACGCGTTCAACAAGTCGCACGCCGCCGGCTACGGCCTGGTGTCGTTCTGGACCGCCTATCTCAAGGCCAACTACAAGGCCGAGTACATGGCCGGCCTGCTCACCTCCGTCGGCGACGACAAGGACAAGGCCGCCGTCTATCTCGCCGACTGCCGCCGCCTCGGCATCCAGGTGCTGCCGCCCGACGTCAACGAGTCCGAGCACAACTTCGCCTCGGTCGGCAACGACATCCGTTTCGGCATGGGCGCGGTCCGCAACGTCGGCGCCAACGTGGTGGCCTCCATCATCGCCGCCCGCCGGGAGAAGTCGAAGTTCACCGACTTCTCCGACTACCTGAACAAGATCGACGCCGTCGCCTGCACCAAGAAGGTCACCGAATCCCTGATCAAGGCGGGCGCTTTCGACTCCCTCGGGCATCCGCGCAAGGGCCTGATGCTGGTGCATTCCGACGCCATCGACGCGGTGATGGCCACCAAGAAGGCCGAGGCGATCGGTCAGTTCGACCTGTTCGGCGGGCTCGACGACGGCGACGACGCGGTCGCGGGCGTCTTCGACGTCAAGGTGCCCGACGAGGAGTGGGACAGCAAGCACAAGCTGGCGCTCGAGCGGGAGATGCTGGGCCTCTACGTGTCCGGGCATCCGCTCGACGGTGTCGCCCACGTCCTGGCCGCCCAGGCCGACACCCCGATCCCCGCCATCCTCGAGGGCGATGTGAAGGACGGCGCGCAGGTCACCATCGGCGGCATCCTCGCCTCGGTCACCCGCCGCATCAACAAGAACGGAATGCCCTGGGCCTCCGCGCAATTGGAGGACCTCACCGGTGGCATCGAGGTGCTGTTCTTCCCGCAGTCCTATTCGGTCTACGGCATGGACGTCGTGGAGGACGCCGTGGTCCTGGTCAAGGCCCGCGTCTCCGCCCGCGACGACCGCATCTCCCTGATCGCCAACGACCTGGCCGTCCCCAACCTCTCCGCGATCGGCGTCGAGAAGCCCCTGGCGGTCACCATCCCCACCCGCCTGTGCACCCCCGACAAGATCACCGCCCTCAAGCGGGTCCTCACCAGCCACCCGGGCCCCGCCGACGTCCACATCCGCCACGTCGGCTCCCGCGAACGCACCACCATGCTCAAACTCGCCGACAACCTCCGCGTCTCCCCGTCCTCGGCCCTGATGGGCGACCTCAAGGCCCTCCTGGGCCCGGGCTGCCTGCTGAGCTGAGCGCTACAGCCAGGTGGAATCGCCGAAGACGGCGCCGCTGTCGTCGACCTCGGCGGACTTGGCGTACAGGTAGGTGAACTGGCGGATCGCTACCGGGCCGCTGCATGCGTTAACGATGATGTGGAAGTCGCGGACGACGGTCTGGACGACCTTGCCGGGGATGAGTTCCTTCTCGGCGACCGGGACTTCCGACACCTCGCCGGGGCTGAGGTTCAGGGTGACGATCGGGTTGGGGTTCGCGAGGATGTGCGGGGAGGGCACCTCGCCGCCCTCGATACCGGCCTCGAGGTCGGGGGTGGCGCCGAATTGGCCGGGGCCGACGGTGACCGCGCATCCGACGTGGTAGCCGGTCTTGAGCACGCCCCCGGCCGGTCCGTCGACCCGGCCCCAGGCGACGTGGCCGACCAGCGCCTCGCGCGTGGTGCCCACCATGTTCAGCGGCGGGAGGCGGTTGACGTTCTCGTCGTGGACGCCGACGGTGAAACTGCCGAAGGCCGACGGGAAGGTCTTCTCGCGCGGCGGTAGCTGCTCGACGTCGGCGCGGGCGAGCGGCGCACCCACGAGCGCGGCGGCGGCCGCGGCCGCACACGCCTTCACCAGAGCAGACACCATAGGCCGAACAGTAGTAGCAAAAAGCTATCCGACCAGGGAACGACACACGTCACGCATTCCGGCGGGACCGGCTGTGCGCGCAAACATCCGAGCGCGAACGTCAGGTTCGCGGCGCGGCCGTACTCCCCCGCACGATCAGCGTCGGCACCACCGGCGCCGGGTCCGGGACCGTGCCCTCGGCCTCCAGCAGTTGCAACAGCAGCCCGATACTGCGCCGCCCGACCTCGTCGAAGTCCTGCCGGACGGTGCTCAGCGGCGGCGACAGATAGGCCGCCTCCGGGATGTCGTCGAAGCCGACCACCGAGATGTCTCGGGTACCGAGATACCGCGCTCGGCGAAGGCGCGCAGCAATCCGAGCGCCATCTGGTCGTTGGCGGCGAAGACCGCCGTCACGCCCGGCTGCGCGGCCAGTACCAGACCCGCCTCGTACCCCGAGCGCGCGCTCCAGTCGCCGCCGATCGGCGGCGGCACGGTCGCACCGGCGGCCTCGAGCGTGCCCCGCCAGCCCTCGATCCGGTCGCGGGCCTCCAGCGAATCGCTCGGTCCCGACACGTGCCACACCGTCTCGTGGCCCAGATCCAGCAGGTGCCGCACGGCCAGGCGGACGCCCTCGAACTGATCGACCGCCGCCGACGGCAGCGGCGCGTCCTGCCCGGCCTCGACGGCGACCGCGACCGGCCGCTCGGGCAGATTGTGCAGGGCGGCCGCCGCGGCGATCTGCGGGGCGATGATGATCACCCCGTCCACGCCCTGATCGGCGAGCGTATCCACCGCCGCCAGCACCCCGCCGCGGTCGACCCGCTCGAGCGTGACGATGCTGACGCCGTAACCCGAAGCGCGCGCGGCCCTTTCGATGCCCAGCATCATGCACGCGGGACCGTAGAGAATGGTGTCGAAGGTGACCACGCCGAGGACCTTCGACCGCCGGCTCACCAGCCCGCGCGCCATCGCATTGGGCCGGTACCCGAGTTCGGCCACCGCCTCGAGCACCTTCTGCTTGGTCTCGGGCCGCACCTGCGGGCTGCCGTTGAGTACCCGCGAGACCGTCTGATGTGAGACGCCCGCCAGCTTCGCGACATCGGTCATCACCGCCGGCCGGCCCCCCGTCGCCCGTTCGGGGGCGCGTCCGTTCCTGCTCACATTCCTGCCTTCCGGGCCACTGTGCCGCTACGGCCCCGGTTGTTCCCGAATTCAGGTTAGCGTTCCCGCGCGGTTACCCGGCGGGACCGTCGGCGACGGCCGTCGAAAGCGATTGCCCGTCAACAGCTGTCGATGGCACCGAACCCCGTCGAACGTGCCCGTATCCCTGTGTTAACGCTAACACTTCGACCGGCGGACCGGCGCTCTTTCCGAGAACCACGACGATCAGGGGGACTGCGACGGCCCGGGCGGGCGGAGGCCCTACGTCCGGGCGGCGCGGACCGCGCCGACGGCCCAGCGCAGGGCCGACAGCGACGCACCGGCGAGCACGGCCACCTGCAGCGAACCGGTGACCACGGCCAGGACCAGGCAGACAATCGCCCCCAGCGCGAGGGCCTCCAGTTTGTAGACCGGCCACGGCGTGCCCGCGATGTCGATCGTCCGCCCGGGGGCGATCGCGGGAGCTGAGGTGGGGTCTACCACTGCCATGTCGTCAGGGTACACGGACGGCCAAGTTCGGTCTACCGAACATTTTCGTCCCAGGAATATCCGAGAGGTTGCCGGGCATTGTCAGGGGCATGCCATTGACAGGAGAGTACGAACCCAGCACCTCTGACTGGGCCCGCAAGCAGGCCGAGAAGTACGAGGCCTCGAACGGCACCGACGCCACCACTATCAAGGGCAAGCCGATCATCCTGCTCACCACGCGCGGCGCCAAGACCGGCAAGCTGCGCAAGACCGCGCTGATGCGGGTCGAGCACGACGGCGAGTACGCGGTGGTCGCCTCGCTCGGCGGGGCGCCGAAGAATCCCGTCTGGTACCACAACATCAAGGCCGATCCGCACGTCGACCTGCGCGACGGCGAGGTGATCAAGGACTACACCGCCCGCGAGGTATTCGGCGAGGAGAAGGCCGTGTGGTGGAAGCGCGCGGTCGAGGCCTGGCCCGACTACGCGGACTACCAGAAGAAGACGGACCGCGAGATCCCGGTCTTCGTCCTCACCCCGCGGTGAAAAGCGCCCCGCGGGGAACGGTCGGCGCTCCCTGCGGGGAACACCACTTCCTGCGGGGTGCGGGGCATCCCGCACCCCGCAGGACCGTGGGCATTCACCTCTCCCCCCGCCCGGTTAGCATGTTCGGGTGTCCAACCCGCTTGATGTCGCCGAGAAAGTTGCCGGTCCGCTGCCAGAACTGAGCGCGGACGAGATCGATGCGGCCGCCAAGCGAATTTCCGAGATCATCGAGCCGACGCCGCTGCAGCGCATCGAGCGGTTGTCGGCGCTGTCGGGAGCGGACGTCTACGTCAAGCGCGAGGATCTGACCGCGGTCCGGTCCTACAAGCTGCGCGGGGCCTACAACCTGATCCTGCAACTGTCCGACAGCGAGCGCGCGGCCGGTGTGGTGGCGGCCAGCGCCGGCAATCACGCCCAGGGCGTCGCCTATGCCTGTAAGACGATGGGCATCCAGGGCCGCATCTACGTCCCGACCACGACCCCGAAGCAGAAGCGCGACCGCATCCGCGCGCACGGCGGGCAGTTCGTCCAGCTCATCGCCATCGGCGACACCTACGACGCCGCGGCCGCCGCGGCCGCCGACGACGTGGCGCGCACGGGCGCGACCACGGTGGCCCCGTTCGACGATCCGCGCACCGCGGCCGGTCAGGGCACCATCGCCGCGGAGATCCTGGAGCAGATCGGCGGCACGCCCGATCTGGTGATCGTGCCGGTCGGAGGCGGCGGCTGCCTGGCCGGGATCGGCACCTATCTGCGCGAGCGCTCCCCGGCCACCGCGATCCTCGGGGCGGAACCGGCGGGCGCGGCGTCCATGACCGCGGCGCTTGTGGCCGGTGGCCCGGTCACGCTGCCGGAGATCGATCCGTTCGTCGACGGCGCGGCGGTGCGGCGCATCGGCGATCTGCCGTACGCGGCGGTGTCGAAGTTCGGCGGCCGGGTCCGCTCGCACGGTTCGCTGCCGCTGCTGACCGCGACCGAATCCCCCAGGGGCGCCGGATCTTTCCGCCTGATGCAGGTGGACGAGGGCGCGATCTGCACCGCGATGCTCGAGCTGTATCAGAACGAGGGCATCATCGCCGAGCCCGCCGGCGCGCTGGCGGTCGCGGCGCTCGCCGAGATCCGGATGGAGCCCGGCGCGACGGTGGTCTGCCTGCTGTCGGGCGGCAACAACGACGTGTCGCGCTACGGCGAGGTCATCGAGCGCTCGCTGGTGCACCGGGGCCTGAAGCACTACTTCCTGGTGGACTTCCCGCAGGAGCCGGGGGCGCTGCGCCGCTTCCTCGACGAGGTACTCGGCCCCGACGACGACATCACCCTGTTCGAATACGTCAAGCGCAACAACCGGGAGACCGGCGCGGCGCTGGTCGGCATCGAACTGGGCGCCCCCGACGGCCTGGGCCCGCTGCAGAAGCGCATGCACGACTCGCCCATCCAGTGCGAGCGCCTGGACCCCGGCTCCCCCGCCTACCGCTACCTCACCTAGTCGTAGTACGGCAGGAAGCAGGCCGGGTCGTTACTGGATCCGAACTGGCAGTGCCAGTCCGGAATCCCCGAGCCGGTGCCGATCGCGCGCAGGTGATCGGCGATCTGCTCGAGGACGCCCGGCTGCGGGGCCTCCGCGGAGGCGGTCGCGGCGCCGGTGACCAGCGCGGCGGCGAGCATCGAGCCGGCGGCGGCGGCGCGAATCGTGGTACGCACGAAGGAACTCTCGATCTGTAGCGGCCCCGCCCGTTCGGGCGGGACGTCGGAAATCGTCCCCCGGCACTGTAACGGCATCGCCCGCGCGGGGAGACCCCCCAATCTTGCCGGGGGAAGAGCAAACCCTTCGCAGGGTTGAGCGCAAACCCTCCGCAGGATTGAGCGGACTCTGCGCGGGGAGTAACCGGACCGGACGCCCAGGGAGGTCAGGCGGCCGCGGGCCGTGGGAGACGCGTGGTGCGTTTCTCCGCGGCGCGCGCGCCGCGTACCGCGAGAGGCAGGGCCCACGCCGCGGCGATCATGTCCCAGGCCATCTTGTCGATGGAGAGGCGGTTGTGCACGAAGCCGACCGACAGACCCATGCGCGGCTCGGCCCAGCCGAACGACCCGCCCAGGCCGATATGGCCGAATCCGGTCCGGGCGCCGGGGATCGGCAGCGAGTGATAGCCGAGGTGCCACATCATCGGGATGTAGAACAGGCCGTGGTCGAGCCGGAAGCTCTCGATGTGCCGCAGCGCGCCGATCGTGCGCGCGGACAGGTACCGGCGCCCCGCCACCATGCCGTCACAGGCGAGCGCGCCGTACATCGCCGCCAGGCCCTCGGCGGTGCAGACACCGTTGCCCGCGGCGAGTTGAGTGCCGAGAATCGGCGGGTCCTCGCCCTCCAGCAGTCCCTCCAGGCCGGGCAGGAACAGCGAGCGCGCCGCGGCGCCGGCGGCGCCCGGAATCCCGTAGGCACGGCCGAGGAACAGCGCGCTCGCGGGCGCTCCGACGAGCGCGAGCCGGGACCCGGCCAGGGTGGCGACCGTGGTCGGCGCGCCCGCCGGCGGGCGACCGAGGTGGATGCCGTCGACGCCCAGCGGCTCGGCGACCTCGGTGCGGAACAGTTCGGCCATGGTGTGGCCGGTGACCGCGCGGGCCAGGCCCGCCAGCAGCCAGCCGAAAGTGAGCGCGTGATAGGTCGGGGTGCCGCGCAGCGCGTCGGGCGCGGCCGCGGCCAGCCGCTGCTGCATGAGGTCGTGGTCCAGCACCTCGGTCAGACCGCCCGCGATGGACGGCAGCCCGGACAGTCCGGCGCGGTGGGTCAGCAAGTGCCGCACCGTGATCCGGTCCTTCCCGGCCGCGCCGAACTCCGGCCAGTACTCGGCGACGGGCGCGGCGTAGTCGATCAGCCCGCGGTCGGCGAGACGGTGAATGACCGTTGCCGCAATGCCTTTCGTCGCGGAGAAGACGATCGCGCCGGTGTCGTGGGTCCACGGCTCGGTGGCGGAGGCGCCGCCGTGCCAGATGTCCACCAACGGCTCGCCGTGGCGGTGCACCGCCAGCGCCCCGCCGGCGCCGTTCCGGTCGCCGACGAAGCGCGAAAACGCGCGGACCAGCGGCTCGAACCCGACAGCCGCGTGCCCGGACACCCCGGCGGGCAGCTCCGCGGGTTCGAAGGAAAAAGCCACTCTACTCACACGTTTACGGTACGGCGGCATACCGCACACGGCAATGCCGTTGTCCGAGTGATGATTTCCCGTCACCGGACCGCTATCCGGCGCGATGCGGCGGCGTACCCGCCGGTCCTGCGGGTTTTCGCCGAGTCGGCGTGGTTGCCGGGCCATTTCTGGCTATCGTGGGTTATGCGATCGTTGCGGTCACTGGCGCTCGTTCTGCTCGCCGTAGCACTGGCGGGCGCCTGTTCGCGGTCCGGATCGCCCGTCGCCGCCCCGATGGACCGCGCGCTGATCGGCGACTGGCAGGGCAGCCTGCCGGTCCCGGACGCGCCGCTGCCGCTGGGCGTGCGGTTCACCGCCGACGGCGCCACCGTCTCGGTGCCCGTCCAAGGAATCCACGACCGGCCGTTACGGGACGTGACCAGCACTCCCAGCGATGTCCGGTTCACCATCCCCGGCCTGCCCGGCGACCCGTCCTTCGCCGGGCGCTACGACCGGGGCAGCGACTCGATCACCGGCACGTTCACCCAGTCCGGCCAGCCGCTGCCCCTGACTCTGGGCCGCGGCACGGTGCCCGAGGCGCCGCGACCGCAGGAGCCGCGGCCCCCATACCCCTACCGCTCGGAGGACGTCTCCTATCGCAGCGGCCCGGTGACGATCGCGGGCACGCTCACTCTGCCCGCCGCGCCGGGACCGTATCCGGCCGTCGTCCTGATCAGCGGCAGCGGCGCGCAGAACCGCGACGAGGAACTGCTGGGCCACAAACCGTTCCTGCTGCTGTCGGACACCCTGACCCGCGCCGGATACGCCGTCCTGCGCACCGACGACCGCGGGGTCGGCGGCACGAGCGGCTCGCTCACCCGGTCCACCTACAACGATCTGGCCGGCGACGTGGGGGCCGGGATGGATTTCCTGCGCGCCCGGCCCGATATCGACAAGGCCCGCATCGGCCTGCTGGGCCACAGTGAGGGCGGCTATCTCGGGCCGCTGGTGGCGTCCCGGCCCGGCAGCGGCGTCGCCTTCGTGATCATGATGGCCGGTCCCGCCGCGACCGGCGCCGACGTGCTGCTGGCGCAGAACTGGATCGCGCTGGACACGCGCGGCGCCTCGGCGGCGGAGAAAAGCGATCAGATCGGGTTCATCAGCACGCTCACCACGCTGATCCGCACCGGCGACACCGAGGCGGTGCGGCGCTACCTCACCGACCGCAATACGCAGCTCCCGCCGGAGAAGCAGCTCTCGCCGGAGGAGATCGACGAGTTCACCGGCACGTACTTCTCCTCGCTGGTCACCTACGACCCGGCCCCGGCGCTGTCGGCCCTGCGCATGCCGGTCCTGGCGTTCTACGGCGGCAAGGATCACCAGGTCCCGCCCGACCAGAGCGCACCGCTGGCCCAGCAGTACCTGTCCGCCGACCCCGACGCCGACGTCCACGTCTTCGACGGCCTCAACCACCTCATGCAACCCGCCGGCACCGGCAGTCCTGCCGAATATCCGGCCATCGAGACCACCATCGCCCCGGAGGTCCTCGACTACGTCACCGCCTGGCTGACCCGGCGGATCCCCCCGGCTCGGTAGGGCCGGACGCGAGGACCGCGAAGGAGTGGGCGGGAACCGTTGTGGCCGTGGCGGTCCGGCGGACGGGCTCCCAGACCAGGAGCGTATCGCCGATGACGGGCAGGGTGGCCGGGGCGGGTGACAGGTTGCAAAGGATGTGAATGGTGTTGCGGTGCAGGATTATCCACCGGGAGTCCTCGTCGAATTCGACGGCGAGCCGCGGAAGCCAGGGATCGGTGAGGTCGGGGTGGGCACGCCGGAGAGCCAGCAGGTCCCGGTAACAGGACAGCAGACGGGCGGACTCCGGCTCCGACAGCTCGGACCAGTCGATCTTCGAGGCGTGGAAGGTCGCGGGATCCTGCGGATCGGGGATATCGCCCGCGGGCCAGCCGTGCTCGGCGAATTCGGCGCGACGCCCCGCGGCGACGGCCGCGGCGAGTTCGGGTTCGGAGTGTGCCGTGAAGTACCGGAACGGCGTGCGCGCACCCCACTCCTCGCCCATGAACAGCATCGGCGTGTACGGGGACAGCAGGGCCAGAACGGCTTTCACGGCCAGCTGGCCGGACGTGAGCGAGGCGGAGGGCCGGTCGCCGAGGGCGCGGTTGCCGATCTGGTCGTGATTGCAGGTGTAGGCCAGCAGTGCATCGGCCGGAATCACCTCGGTATCCAAGGGACGCCCGTGCGTGCGGCCGCGGAAGCTGGAATACGTCGCGGCATGGAAGAATCCGCGACCCATGGTCTCCGCGAGACACCGCATGGACCCGAAATCCCCGTAGTAGCCCTGCCTTTCACCGGACACCGCGGCGTGGATGGCGTGGTGCAGGTCGTCGTTCCACTGCCCGTCCAGGCCGTACCCGCCGACGGCGCGCGGCGTGATCAGCCGGGGATCGTTCAGGTCGCTCTCGGCGATGAGGGTGAGCGGGCGGCCCAGCTGCGCCGAGAGCGCGGCGGTATCGATCGACAGCTGCTCCAGCAGCGGGATGGCGCGGCTGTCGGCGAGTGCGTGCACGGCGTCCAGGCGCAGCGCGTCGATGTGGAATTCGGCGAACCACCGCAGCGCGTTGCCGATGACGTACGCGCGCACCTCGTCCGAGCCGGGACCGTCGAGGTTGAGGCGCTGCCCCCACGTGCTGTGCCCGTCGCCGAGATACGGGCCGAATCGGGGCAGGTAGTTCCCGGACGGCCCGAGGTGGTTGTAGACGACGTCCAGCGCCACCGCCAGCCCCCGCCCGTGGCAGGCGTCCACGAACCGCCGCAGCCCGTCCGGCCCGCCGTATGCCTCGTGCACCGCGTACCACAGCACCCCGTCGTAGCCCCAGTTCCAGGCCCCGTTGAACGCGTTGACCGGCATCAGCTCGACCGTCGTGACACCGAGTTCCACCAGGTGATCGAGCCGCCCGACCGCGGCGTCGAAGGTCCCCTCCGGCGTGAACGTGCCGATATGCAGCTCGTAGAACACCGACCCCGCCAGCTGCCGCCCGGTCCACCCGGCATCGGTCCAGTCCGCCGGGTCCGGCCGGTACAGCGCCGACCTCCCGTGCACGCCGTCCGGCTGCCGGGGCGAGCGCGGATCCGGCAGCACGGCCGGATCGTCGTCGAGCAGGAACCCGTACCGCGCGCCCGGCCCCGCCTCGACCTCGGCCCGCCACCATCCCCGCAGGTCGCGCGCCATCGGATGCACCGCGCCGTCCACCTCGCACCGCACCCGCCGCGCCCGCGGCGCCCACACCTCGAACCCGGCCATCGCCCCAGCATCCCACGCATGATCAGCCCGACTGCCGGGCGACACTGGGAATGGCAACACGCATGATCAGCCCGCCCGCCGGGCGACACCGGGGAATGGCAACACGCATGATCAGCCCGACTGCCGGGCGACACCGGGGAATGGCAGCACGCGTGATCAGCCCGTCCGCTGGGCAACTCCGCGCTACTCCACCAGAAATCAGGGTGACCTCAGGGTGGTGGCGGGGGTGACTCGTTGTCAGAGTGGTGGGGTGGGTATCTACAGCGAACAGGTGCTGCCGCGCATCGTCGACAAGACCTGCGGCCTCGCCGTCAACGCACGGCTGCGGGAGCGGGTGTGCGCCGGGCTGAGCGGCCGCGTGGTGGAGATCGGCTTCGGCTCCGGCCACAACGTGCCGTACTACCCGGCCGCAGTCCGGTCGGTCACCGCGGTGGAACCGGCCGATACGGGCTGGAAGCTGGCGGCGAAGCGGCTGGCGCGGGCCACCGTGCCGGTGGAGCGGTCCGGTCTCGACGGCCAGTCACTCCCCTTCCCCGACAACAGCTTCGACGCCGCACTGTCGACCTGGACGCTGTGCACCATCCCCGATGTCGACGCCGCGCTGACCGAGCTGCGGCGAGTCCTGGTGCCCGGCGGGGTGTTCCACTTCGTCGAGCACGGCCTCGCGCCCGACGCCGCGGTGCAGGTGTGGCAGCACCGCCTGAATCCGGTGCAGAAGGCCCTCTTCGGCGGCTGCCACCTGAACCGCGATATCGCATCGGTCATCGAGGGCGCGGGATTCACCCTCCGCGAGCTGGACCGGTTCTACGAGGAGTCCGCGCCGAAGGCGTTCGCCTCGCACTACCTCGGCGTCGCCGTCTCCCCCTGACCGCGGCCACCGGCGGCCGAGTACTCCTGTTCCGGCCGTCCGGTGCTGCCGTACCGCAACTGCATGCGCAGCGCGCCCGCCGCGACGAGATTCGCCAGATAGCGCTGCGCCGTCGCCCGGGAGACGCCGGTCGCCGACGACACCTCGGCGGCCGACATCGGCGTATCCGACCCCCGGACCGCTTGCAGCACAAGGTCTTTGGTCGGCGATGCCGGTGCGGCGGCCGACGCGACCGGACCGGCGGGCCGCAGCGCCTCCACCGCGGCGTCGATATCGCGGGCGGTGACGACCGGCGCCGAGAGCAGGCGGCGGTAGCGCGCGTACCCGGCCAGCCGCGTCGCGAGCGCGGCGTGGTCGAACGGCTTCACCAGATAGCCCAGCGCGCCCGCGGCCAGCGCCGAGCGCACCGTCTCGGCCTCGGTCGCCGCGGTGAGCATCATCGCGTCGAATCCGATCTCGCGCACCAGGTCCAGGCCCGAACCGTCGGGGAGGTACACGTCGACCAGCGCGAGATCGAAGGCCGACGCGGCGATCGCCGAGCGGGCCGCCGCGAGCGTGGTGGCCCTGCCGCCGACCGCGAATCCCGGTAGTGCCGAGACGATTCCGGCGTGCAGATCCGCCACCCGGAAGTCGTCGTCGACGACCAGCACGCTCAGATCGGTTGTGCCCATACGGCTTCTCCCTCCACCAGGACCCCGGGCAGCCGGGCGATGAACTCCGCCCCGCGCAGCGGCGCCGCACCGCCGCCCGGACTCGACAACACCACATCCCCGCCCAGCGCCCGCGCGACCTGACGCGACAACGCCAGCCCGACGCCCCGCCCGCCCGGCACGCCGTTGTCCGGCCGCGTCGAAACGCCTTCCGCGAACACGGATTCCACGATGCCCGGCGCGACCCCGGAACCGCTGTCGATCACGGTGATGTGCAGTGTCTGCCCCTCTTGCACCAGCTCGACCTCCACCAGCTTCGCGCCGTCGGCGGGTGCGGTGCGGGCCGCCTCGAGGGCGTTGTCGAGCAGGTTGCCCAGCACCGTCGTGACATCCACGGGCACCGCGAGATTCCCGTCGACCCAGGTATTGGGCCCGAGGCGGAGTTCGACACCACTCTCGCGGGCATGGGCGGCCTTGGCGGCCAGGAACGCCTGAAGATACGGATCGTGCACGGCGTCCATGCCCGCAAGGGCGGCGCCGAGCGGGCCCGAGCCGAGGAGTTCGTCGATGTACTGCGCCGCCTCCTCGGAGCGGCCGCCGTGCAGCAGGCCGCTGAGCAGGTGCAGGCGGTTGGCGAACTCGTGCCGCTGCGCGCGCAGGACCGTACTCATCGACCGCACCGCGTCCAGCTGGCGGGTCAGCGATTCCACGTCGGTGCGGTCGCGCACGCTCAGGACCGCGCCCAGTTCGCGACCGTCGCGGCTGACGGTGCGGGCGGTGACGACCACCAGCCGGTCGCCCACCGCGGCCGGGACCGGAACCCCGTCGGCCGCCCGGAAGACCTCCAGAACCCTTGGCGTCAAACCGATCTCGTCCACCGGCCGCCCGCTCGCGCCGTCGATGCCGAGCAGCCGCCGCGCCTCGTCGTTGACGACCGTGAGGCGCCACCGGCTGTCGGCGGCGACCACGCCCTCCCCGATTCCGTGCAGGACGGCGGCCTGTTCGCGCACCAGCTCCGCCAGTTCCGACGGTTCGAGGCCGAGGGTGAGCCCGTGCCAGCGCCGGGCCAGCAGCACCGATCCGATGACCCCGGCCACCAGCGCCGCCGCCGCGAACAGCGCGGCCCGGCCGAGATCCCGCAGCAACTGCTCGCGCACGGCCGCCGTGGAGATCCCGACGCTGACCTCCCCGACCACGCTCTCCCCGTCGGGCCGCAGCACCGGCACCTTGGCCCGCACCGATTCGCCCAGCGTGCC
The DNA here is from genome assembly GCF_000308875.1 of Nocardia transvalensis NBRC 15921. GTDB lineage: Bacteria > Actinomycetota > Actinomycetes > Mycobacteriales > Mycobacteriaceae > Nocardia > Nocardia transvalensis. Next base: position 57,962 of record NZ_BAGL01000038.1, on the reverse strand, counting down.
GCGCTCCTGGATCATCACCTCCGACCCGCCCAGCGCCGCCGACGGATCGGTGCTGACCATCTCCCCCAGCCGCGTCGCGTCCGGATGGGCCAGCCGGATCCCCGCGTCGTCGGTGATCACGACGTACAGCGCGCCCGTGCGGCGGCGGGTCTCCTCGGCGATCCGCTCGAGCTGCCCGCCGGCGAGTTCGTCCGGGCCGGGCGGCACGGTTGCCAATGTGTAGCGAGAGGTTTCCGAGCGCACCTCGGGGTCGGCGGCGACGGTGCGGGCGATGGCCAGCGCCCGCTGCCCGTACTCGCCGGACAGGCGTTGTTGCCCCACATGAGCGAACACGCCGAACGCGATACCCAGCGTCAGCGCGACGAGCACGACCTGCAGCAACACGATCTGTGTCCGCAACCGCAGCACGCGGCCGAACACGTTCATCACCGCTTGTTCTACACGCTCGAGCTAAATGATCACAACCCCGCCGCCGAATTTGCGCACCGGATGCGCGGCCGCGGGTCAGTCCACCGTCCAGAGCCGCAGCTTCTCCGGATTCCGGATCGCCCAGATGCGGGTGATCCGGCCGTCGGCGATATCGAAGGCGTAGACCGACACGATGTCGTCGCCGACCCGGGCGACCAGGCCGGGCAGGCCGTTCACCGTGCGCTCGAGCAGCGTCGTCTCCGGGGCCGCGGACGCGATTCTCAGCCAGGTGCGGGCGATCTCCGCGCCGCCGAGGATCGGGTGCAGGAAGGCCGGGGCCAGGCCGCCGCTGTCGGCCGTCGCGACGGCCTGCGGATCCAGCAGGCCGATCAGCGCCTCGATATCCCTTGCCTCCCAGGCTCTTTTGAAATCCTTCACGACCTCCGCGCGCTGCGCCGAGGGCTCCCGCGAGGTGCGGATGCGGCGGCGCGCGGAGGAGGCGAGCTGGCGGCAGGCCGCCGGCGTGCGCCCGACGATGTCCGCGACCTCGGCGAAGGAGTAGCGGAAGACGTCGTGCAGGACGAACGCCACCCGCTCGGCGGGCGTCATGGCGTCCAGGACCACGAGGAAGGCCATACTGATCGACTCGTCGAGGGTGACGCGGTCCGCGGGATCGGCCGGGGCGGGCCCGCCGAGCCACTCCGCCCCGTCCGGCACCGGCTCCGGAATCCATTCGCCCACATAGCGTTCCCGCCGGGCACGCGCCGAGCCGAGCAGATCGAGGCAGATGCGGCTGGCGACCGTCGTGAACCACCCGCCCGGCGACGCCACCTCCCGCCGCTGTTCCTCCGACAACGCATACCAGCGCGCATAGGTCTCCTGCACCACGTCCTCGGCCTCGGCCAGCGAGCCGAGCAGCCGATAGGCGAGGTTGATCAGCTGGCGGCGTTCGCCGATCACCGGACTCGGGTCGGTCATCGCGGCTCCTTCGGGTCGGTACGGTCTCGATGTATAGACGACACGGCGACCCGAAGTGTGAGGCGGGCTATTTCCTCTTCAATCCGTCCAGGGCCGCGCGGGCCCGGGATTCGGCGATGGGGGCGAGGTCGTCGCGGTTCACCGGAGCCTCGCCCTGGGCGCGCAGGACGGCGACTTCGACGCGGACCGAGGCGTTGCCGTCCTGGGCGCCGACGATGTAGGTCATGCCGTTGCCGGTGGGTGTCGCGGACATGTGCCAGAAGGCCTGGGCGCCGAGTCCGGTGACGTCGCCGGAGGCGCGGCCGGGCCCGGTGGAGGCGGTGTCGGTCTGCTTCCACGTGTCGTAGGCGGGCGCGGTGGTGGCGCCGGTGATCGTGGCCTCGAGACTGATTCCGGCCTCGTCGACGGTGGCGTCGTCGGGCAGGGTGGAGGGGCTGATGTAGCGGATCGCGCAATACAGGGTGCCGCCGTCGGCCGTGCTGGGCGGGTGTTCCTGATGCTGCGGAGCCTCCTTGGGCGTGGCGGACCAGCGCTGCAACGGCGTCGGGTCGACGAGGTCGCACGCATTGGCGATCCCGTCGATCGAATAGATCCCCGGCGCCGCCTCCCGGCGCGCCGCCGTCGTGGTGGGGACGGCCGGGGCCGGGACCTTGGACGGCGTGGGAGCGACGGACGAGGTCGGCGCGGCGGCGGATTCGCCGTCCGTGCGCAACGCGCCCAGCACCCGGCGGACCTGCGCTCTCGCGACCGAGTCGAGTTCGTCCCGGCTCACCACGGGCGACCCCTTCTCCCGCGTCAGCCCGACCTTGGCCCGTACCGAGACATTGCCGTCCTGCACCGTGACGGCGTGCGACATTTCCTTGACGAGGTCGCCGGTGATCTCGGAGTGCCAATGGGCCTGGGTTCCGAGGCCGCGGATCTCGCCCGATTCCTCCCCGGGTCCCGGTGTCGCGGTGTCGGCGTGTTTCCAGTGGTCGTAGAAGGGCGGCGCGGAACCGTTGGTGAACTTGGCCTCGACGATCATCCGGGCCCGGTTCATCGGGAACCTGTCGGTGGTCGAATTGGTATAGCCGATTTCGCATTTCAGCCCACCGGCGTCGTAGGCGGACGGCCGCGTCTCCTCGTGTTCGGGAGCGCCCTTCGGCGTGGACGACCATTTCGCCAGCGGCGCCGGATCGACGAGTGCGCACGCGTCGGTGACCGCGTCCATCGAATAGATCGGCGATCCGGCGGCCACCGCCGTACCCGATACCTCACCACCGTCGCCACACCCCGCGAGAACGGCGACCGCCACACCGGCGAGGATCAGCCCCGCCCTGCCCCTCGTACCCATCCCGCCACCCCTTCGATTCCACAACGGGCTCCCCCGCCGACCGTGCACTGCGAGCCGATCGTATTCCCGCCGAGCCGGAATCGCGCGAGGGATCTCGCCCTAACTCCCCGAGGGCGTCAGCACGATCCGGCCGAACACCGCCCCGCCGTCCATCGCCCGATGCGCCGCCACGGCCTGCTCCAGCGGCAGCACCTCGTGCACCACGGCCTCCAGTTCCCCGCGACCCGCGGCCTCGAACAGGTCCGCGATCGCGGCGCGCCACCCGTCCAGGGGCACGGTATCCGCGCTGAAGGTCGTGAACGACAACGACTTCCGGAATCCGGCGAACAGCTCCGTCCCGAAATCCGCCGGCGGATCGCCACCCATCACACCGATGACCACCATGCGGCCGTTCGGCTCCAGCCGCCGGAAGAACGAGGGCATCTCCGGACCGGCGACGATATCGATCACGACGTCGTACCCTGCGGGCGCGTCCGGTCCGTCGCCCGACCGGTCGAGCACATGCGTCGCGCCGAGCGCACGCAACCGATCTCCCCGCGCCGCCGACGACGTGGTCACCGCGACGACCCCCGCACCGCCGCGCGCCGCGAGCTGCACCGTCATGGTCCCCAATCCCCCGGCCGCACCGCGCACCAGCACCGATTCCCCGGGCGCGAACCGCGCGCGACGCAGAGCGAAATGCGCCACCATCCCCGAACTCCCGAGCGTCACCGCATCGGTGGCCGCCAGGCCCTCCGGCAACGGCACCAGCGTCGCGACCGGCGCCACCGCCCGCTCCGCATAGCCACCGCCCAGACCGGTGAACGCCCACACCCGCCGGCCGATCCACGAACCGTCGGCGCCGTCACCGGCCGCCTCCACGACGCCCGCGATCTCACTGCCGAGCACATGCCCGTCCCGGAATCCGTAAGCCGCGAGCGCGCCACCGCGGATGAGTGCGTCCACACCACCGACCCCGATCGCCTCGGTCCTGATCAGCACCTCCCCCGCGTCCGGAACGGGCACCGGAACATCGATGACCGCGAGCCCTTCCGGACGGCCGAACGCCTGCACTGCGACTGCCTTCATCACCATCTCCTGTGTCGTACGGATCTCGCCGGCCGACGCTAACGGACGCCCCCGTCCGTTTAGCTAAAGTGAGAGGCGTGCCCGACGGTTTCCCTCAGATGCTGCGATCCGATGCCCGCGACAACCGCGATCGCATCCTCGACGCCGCCCGCGCGGTCTTCGCCGCCGAGGGCCTGGATGCCCCCATGCGGGAGATCGCCCGCCGGGCCGGAGTCGGCCCCGCCACCCTCTACCGGCGCTTCCCGACCAAGGAACTGCTGGTCACCGAGGCATTCACGGATCAGATGCGCGCTTGCTACACCATCGTCGACGAGGGACTCGCCGACCCGGACCCGTGGCACGGCTTCCGCCTGGTGATCGAGCAACTGTGCGAACTGCACGCCCGCGACCGGGGCTTCACCGCGGCTCTCATGTCCACCTTCCCCACCACGCTGGATTTCACCGCCGATCGCGAGCAGGCGCTGCGCTCCCTGGCCCGGCTGACCCGCCGCGCCCGCGACACCGGCCACCTGCGCCCCGACGTCACATTCGACGACGTCCTGCTGGTCATCATGGCCAACAGCGGCCTCCGAACCTCCTCTCCCGCAGCGGGAATCGCGGCCTCCCGCCGCTTCGCCGCCCTCGCCCTCCAGGGCCTGCGCGCCGCCCCGGACGCCCTGCCGCTCCCCCCGCCGCCACGCTAGACGGACGGCAGGCCGAACCACGCACACGCGGCCCGCTCGAACGCCGCCCGATCGGGTGCGAGATCGCTTGCCCAGCAGACGATCCCGTCGGGCCGCACCAGCACCGCCCCGAACCCGAGGTCCTCGACGGCCGCCCCGGCCACATACCGAATCCGGCTCTCCCACCTCGTCGCCGAATCGCGCAGCCCGCGATCGGCGCCGAAATCGAGCAGGACGCCACGCCCGTCCGCCGTCAGATCACCCAGCCGTGTCCCGTCCTCGAGACAGAAGTGCGGGACAGCGCACCCCACCAGGGGGTGATCGCTACCGAGGTCGTAGCGGGTCGAGACCCCCGAGATCTGCCCGAACGCGTAGGTCGCCCCGTCCCGGGTCGAGAGCAGATCGCGGATCAGCCCCTGCAACGCCGGTGCGTGCGATCCGGGCCGCATGACCGCCACCTGCGCCCGCGACCAGTCGAGCACCCGCGCGCCGACCGGATGTCGCTCCCGGGTGTAGGTGTCGAGCAGCCCCTCCGGTGCGTCCCCCCGCACGACCGCCCCGAGCTTCCACCCGAGATTCATCGCGTCCCCGAGACCGAGATTGAGCCCCTGCCCGCCGAGCGGCGAATGAATATGGGCGGCATCGCCCGCGAGCAGGACGCGCCCCTGCCGATAGGTCGTCGCCTGCATCGCCCGATCGGTGAAACTCGAGGCGAAACGCACCTCGCTCAGCGTCACGTCGACACCGGACACGCGACGCAGCACCGTCTGGAGATGCTCCCGTGTCGGCGGCAGCGTGCGATCGAACGCCCCGCCGTCGAAATCCATCATCCCGAGGTGCCCGTCCAGCGACATCTGAATGTAGGCGCCCGTCGGCGTCGGATTGATCCCGAACTTCAGCTTCCCCGGATCGTCGAGCGTGCCCAGCACGACATAGCCGGTGAACTGCGGCTCGCTACCGACGAAGTCGAACCCCGCGAGTTTCCGCACCACGCTGTGCCCGCCGTCGCACCCGACCACCCACGTCGCCCCGTACGCCCGCTCGCCGGCGCGCACGACCACGCCGTCGCCCTCCTGCGCCACGGCCGACACCGCCGCGCCCCGCCGGATCTCCACGCCGAGTTCGGCGGCCCGCCCGGCCAGCACCGTCTCGACGGCCTCGAGGCTGGTCATCATGAAATTCCGTAGCGGACTCGGCAACCGGAACGGCAGCGCGGCGGCGTCGACATCGTCCGGATCCAGCGCGATCCCGGCGAAATGCCCGGCCATGCGCGGCGGCCGCGGCCCGGAATCATCCTCGATACCCGACGCCTTGAGCAGCTGCGGCAGCAGACCACGCCGAGCGAACGCCTCGATCGACGTCGCGGACAACCCCCGCCGCCCCAGCGGCGCCGCCCGCCACGGCGACACGGCCTCCGCCTCCCGCTCGAGCACCAGCACGGAAGCCCCCGCGAGCCCCAGCTCACACGCCAGCAACAGCCCGACCGGCCCCGCCCCCACGACCACAACATCGAATTCGTCCATGACCCCATGGTTTTCGGGCCGCCTTGCACCCCCCTGACGCGAGCCTTGCGGGGCGCATGCGCCGGATCGATCGTAAGCAGAATGAGCACAACGCCCGTATTGCAGGTTGCGTGGGTTGTGCGCACAAGCGGGGGTGGTGTGACCCGGGGCACTTATGGTCGAGCGGCGGTCGCACGTCACACAGTGCGGCGTCGGAAGTTCAGGAGTATGTCATGACCAACCTCATGGAGCGCCACGGCGAGCCGTGTATCGAGTTCCGGAGCGCGACGAAGCGCTTCCCGGGATCCGGCGGTGGCATCCACACCGCGGTGAAGAACCTCGACTTCACCGTTGCCCCGGGCGAATTCGTCGCGGTCGTCGGCCCCACCGGCTGCGGCAAGTCGACCACGCTGTCCCTGGTGTCCGGACTGGAGAAGACCTCCGCCGGCCGGACGCTGGTGCGCGGCAAGGACGTTCAGGGCATCCCGGACGGCATCGGCTACATGTTCCAGCAGGACGCCGTGCTGCCCTGGCGGACGGTCCTCGACAACGTCGCGCTCGGCCCCCGCTTCCAGGGCGCGTCGAAAGCCGATGCGCGGCAACGGGCCGCGGAGTGGGTGCGCACGGTCGGCCTGGCGGGCTTCGAAAAGTACTACCCGCATCAGCTGTCGGGCGGTATGCGCAAGCGCGTCGCACTCGCCCAGACCCTCGTGAACGAGCCCGAGATCCTGCTGATGGACGAGCCTTTCAGCGCGCTGGACGTGCAGACCCGCCAGCTGATGCAGGACGAGCTGCTGCGGGTGTGGTCCGGCACCCGCGCGGACGACGGGCGCGGAGGCGGCAGCCTGCGTAACCACGGAGCGACCCGGGAGCGCGGCAGAGAACGCAGCGCGGCCGTCATCTTCGTCACCCACGACCTCGAGGAGGCGATCGCGCTCGCCGACCGCGTGGTGGTGATGACCGCGAGCCCCGCCACCGTCTGCGGCGACTTCCGCGTCACCCTCGACCGTCCCCGCGACGTCGAGGAGGTCCGCCTCACCGACGAGTTCCGGCAGCTGTACACCGAGATCTGGGGCACCCTGCGCGACCAGGTCGACGCCGCCCGCGCGAAGGGAGCGACCCGTGTCGCCTGACACCCTGACCACCGTCGACGCCCCGCAGGTCGAGGCCGAATCCGAGGAGCAGATCCTCGCCCGCGCCCGCGGCGCGGCCCGCCGCGCGCTCATCCGCACCTGGGGCCTGCGGGCCGTGCTGGTGGTGCTGTGGCTGGGCGCGTGGGAGCTGACCGCGAGCCTGTGGATCGACCCGTTCTTCTATTCGAAGCCGTCGCTCATCTGGCAGCGCATCGTCGAATGGTTCACCGAGGGAACGCAATTCGGCTCCATCTGGCTCCAGCTGTTCACCACCGTCGAAGAGGCGGTGCTGGGCTTCGTCATCGGCGCGGTCGCCGGGGTGGTGCTGGGCGTGCTGCTGGGCCGCAGCCGGTACTGGGCCGAGGTGCTGGCGCCGTTCATCAAGGCGCTCAACGCCGTTCCGCGCATCGTGCTGGCGTCGCTGTTCATCATCTGGTTCGGTCTCGGGCTGGAGTCCAAGGTCGCCACGGTGGTGGTGCTGACCTTCTTCGCGGTGTTCTTCAACGCCTTCACCGGCGCCCGCGAGGTGGACGGCAATGTCATCAACAACGCCCGCATCCTGGGCGCGAGCCGCTGGCAGGTGCTGTCGCAGATCGTGCTGCCCAGCGCGACCACCTGGATCCTGTCCAGCCTGCACACCGCCTTCGGCTTCGCCCTCATCGGTGCGGTGGTCGGCGAGTACGCCGGCGCGAGCAAGGGCCTGGGCCTGCTGATCTCCAACGCGCAGGGCACCTTCGACGCCGCCGGCATCTACGCGGGCATGATCATCATCACCGTGGTAGCGCTGCTGGCCGAGTGGGGCATCGGATTCGCCGAGGGGCGGCTGCTGAAATGGCGTCCGCCGCTGGTCACGTCGGCACGCGAGGTGTGAGAGATGAAGTATCGCAAGCACATCGCCGTGGTCCTGCTCGCCGTCAGCACGCTGCTGGTGACCACCGGGTGCCGGGATTCCCGCAAGATCCCCATGGCCGACGGCCGCCCGCAGATCACCATCATGGTCGGCGGCCTGGAGAAGGTGATCTACCTGCCCGCCATGCTCACCGAACGCCTGGGCAACTTCGCCCGCAACGACATCGACGTAAAGCTGATGGGCGAGCAGTCCGGCGCGAGCGCGGAGACCGCGCTGCTCACCGGTGACGTGCAGGCCGTGGTCGGTTTCTACGACCACACTGTCGACCTGCAGGCCAAGGAGCAGTGCCTGCGCACCGTCGTCCAGTTCTCCGACGTCCCCGGTGAGGTCGAACTGGTATCGAAGGACCAGGCCGCGTCCATCAAGTCACCGAGCGACTTTCGCGGCAAGAAGCTGGGCGTCACCTCCCTGGGCTCCTCCACCGACTTCCTCACCCAGGCGCTGGCCGGACAGGCCGGGATGTCCACCGCCGACTACTCGCGCGTGAAAGTCGGTGCGGGACAGACGTTCATCGCGGGCATGAACCACGGCGGCATCGACGCCGGCATGACCACCGACCCGACGGTGGCGCAGATGGTGAACTCCGGCGACGCCCAGGTGATGATCGATATGCGCACCGAACAGGGCACCCGCGCCGCGCTGGGCGGCCTCTACCCGGCGTCGTCGCTCTACATGAAATGCGACACGGTCCAATCCCATCCGGAGATCGTCCAGAAGCTCGCGACCGCGTTCGTCCAGACACTCCAGTGGATCGAGACCCACACCCCGGAGGAGATCGCCGCGAAGATGCCCTCCCAGTACGCCGCCGGCGGCAAGGACCTCTACATCCAGTCCATCCGCGACTCGATCGGCATGTTCAACGGCAACGGCCTCATGAAACCCGAAGGCGCACAGAACGTCCTGAACATCCTCGGCCGCTACTCCCGCAACGTCGCCCCCAAACGCGACACCATCGAACTCCAGGACACCTACACCAACGAGTTCGTGGAGAAGGCATTGGGCAACCGGCAGTAGCGCCAACGCCCTCCCCATTTCCCGGCACGCGCCCTCCCATTGTCCCGGCACGCTTTTGGCCGGGACCTCGGTGAGATTCCCACAGTGATGCCCGGTCGCGTGAGGGGCGGCCGGGCATCACCCTCTCATCACTCGTCCAACCACCGCTCGATGTCCTCGAGGGTCAGGGCGGAGTACAGACATTCCCCGTCCTCGGCATCCAGCAGCACCCACCGGTAGGGCTGCGCGGAATCCCGGATCAGCCGATACCCGCCGCGAGCGGCACGCGCGGTCAGCGCTCCGATCCGCGCCCACACTTCATCGCCGTTCACCACCCGCAACCGGCGCACGATCACCCGAGCCACCGGGTCGTGTACTCGGCCGCCGACGACCGCCGCGACGGAAAGTACTCCCGCCAGAACGCCCGCCGCACCGCGTCCCACAGCCCGCTGAACTCCGGCAGCCGCTCCCGCGCCAACGCCAGATCGGTCCCGACCACCACCACGGTCCCGTCAATCATGTTGCGTACGTACATAATCCCTACCCCGCTCTCGTCGAATCGCCATACCGCCTCCATCCCGCCCACCTCCGTCCGGTGCACGCCGCCTACCTCTCCCGAGCCAACGCTTCACCTCGAACGTCGGGGACAGCACACCATCAGACAACCCGCGAAACCGATAAAATAGAGATCTCTGTTCGAACTGATCGAAACGCCCTGCACACATCTCGTATCTGGGATAGAACTGTCTCTGCTTCCGTTCGAATCCGTCTCGTTTCTCCGGAAGGGATACCGGCCGTGACCAGTGCCGACAATCACGAAGTTCAGGACGAGGGCCCATCCTCGACGCTGCCGCGGCGGCAGCTCGGCCGCTTCCTACGGGAGGCGCGCGAGGCGGCCGGGTTCACCCTCGCGCAGGTCGCCGAACTGGTGGATATCTCTCGGCCGGTCATCCAGCGAATCGAAGCTGGCAAGATCATCAAGGTGCGCAAGCAGGACGTAGAAGCACTGTGCAAGCTCTACGGCGTGAGCCCCGAAGATACCGAGGGCGCAATAGATCTCGCGGTACAGGCACGCAAGAAGAGCTGGCATCACGTCTACGGTGGCCTGTACGGCAGCGCCTTCAATATGTACGTCGGGCTGGAAGCGGCGGCCTGCCAGCTGACCACCTGCCACAATCAACATATTCCGGGGCTACTGCAAACGGCCGATTACGCACGAGCGATCATCGGCGCATTCCCCGAGTTCACCGACGAGGATATCGACCGACGCGTCGAGCACCGTCTGAACCGGCAAGCACGTGTCACCCGCAAGACGAACCCCATCCGGTTGGACGTCATTCTTCACGCAGCGGTCCTCTATCGCACGATCGGCGAACCGACCATCATGGCCGCCGAGATGCGACACCTGGCCGAGATGTCGAAGCGACCGAACATCGCGATCCGAATCCAACCGTTCAGCGCTGGCCTGACCTGGGGAATTACCCATGGTTCATTCATCATCATGGACTTCGGAAAATCCAGGAGAGGCGAAACTGTCGAGCCCCCAGTGGTATTCATCGAAGGTGGAGCGGCTCAGGACGTATACCTCGAGAAACCGGAAGACGTTCGCTACTACAGTGAACTTGCCACGGCCATTCGGGGCACGTGTCTCGTCGAGGCCGAAAGCAGGAACTTGCTGCGGCAGGTAGCTAAGGAGTACGAACGTGGCAGACGGTGACCTATCGAAGGCGAAGTGGTTCAAGAGCAGTCGCAGCGAGGGCGGCGCGAAGTGCGTCGAAGTCGCTTGGCTCGCCGAAGGTGAAGTCGGCGTGCGTGACTCGAAGAACCCCAGCGGGCCTGCTCTGATCTTCGCCCCGGGCGAATGGGATGCCTTCACCGCAGCCGTGCAGGACGGTGGGTTCCAGCATCCCTCCGCATAGCGGTCGGTAACGTCTGCGAATTCAGGCCGACGGGGAGAGGTCCCAGAAACCTGTGGCGTTGAAGTGCCTCAGTGCCGCAAGAGGCTTCGTCAAGTCCCAGCTCTTGGCGTCGGTCCACTCGTCGTTGTAGTAGGTGTCGGTGTAGGGCTGGCCCGAATCGCCTTGCACGACAACGACGGTCCCGGTTCGCCCCTCCTCACGCATGCGGGCGACCAGATGTAGTGCGCCGAAAAGGCATGCGCCGGTGGAAGGCCCGGCGGACCGGCCGGTGATGTCGCGCAGATGCCGCATGGCGGCGACGCTGGACGCGTCCTTGACGGGAATCACCAGATCGATCACCTCGGCGTCGAAGGCGGGTTCGATCCGGGGACGGCCGATGCCCTCGATCATCGAGGGCATTCCGGTGGCATAGTCCGCACAGTCACCGGCCCAGCCCGGGAAGTACGCCGAATTCTCCGGGTCCACCACGGCGAGCCGTGTCGCGTGCCCGTGCGCGCGCAGATGGCGGCCGATAGCGCGGGAGGTGGCTCCGGTGCCGACGCCGGTCACGATCCACGCGGGTTCGGAGTCTCCGATCCGCCGGCAATCATCCAGGATCTCGGCGGCGAGATTCGACTCGTCATGATCCACGGCGCCGCCGAGGGTATTCAGATGGTCGATGTAGTAACCGCCGGTCTCGTCCGCCAACTCGGCAGCCTTCTCGTAGACGGCCAGCGGCGGTTCGACCGGATGCCAGCGCCCGCCCTGCTCCTCGAGCCGCGCCAGCTTGCCCGCAGCGGTACGCCGCGGCACAACCGCGGTGAACGGCAACCCGAGCATCCGCGCGAAATAAGCCTCGGCCACAGCCAGATTCCCGCTGGTCGCCTCGACCAGCCTCGTATTCTCCCCGATCCGCCCACGCCGCAGCGCCTCAGCCAGCAGACCCCGCGCGAGCCCATACTTCACACTCCCCGTCGGCCGCCGCGACTCGTCCTTGACGAACAGCCGCACCGCCGAATCCCCGGGGAGCGGATACCGATACAACGGCGTCGGCTCGTCGTCGGCGCGAGTGCCGGACAGCACCGCCAGCGCAGACCGTGCCCACTCACTCGGTCCGGGCGTCCTCTCGGAATCCTTCGCCTCGCCGCTCACCCACCGCAGTGTAGGTGCCTGGGACCATGCACATCGTGACCAATCCCGAACCGAACACCAACCACGAGACACCAGAGGGTTCGGTACGTGTGGCAACCTTCAACACCCTGTCACCATTGCTCGCCGATTGGCATAGCCGAAAAAACGCCGTGATAGAACTATTGCGGGCAACCGACCCCGACATCATCGCTCTGCAAGAGATCGACGCCGGTGCGGATCGAGAGCAGGGCATCGCCGATCTACTCGGCCCGGGCTGGCACATCGCCTGGCACTCCCGGACGACACCCGACGGCATCGGATTGGCGCTGGCCAGCCGCTGGCCGTTCGGCCAGATCCACGAACGCATCCTGGGAGTCACCGACCGCGCGGCGGTATTCCCATGGTCGGCCGTGGTCGTCGCCGAGGTCCGCGCTCCGCGACCACTGGGAACACTGCACGTCGCCCACCACAAACCGGTCTTCCAGTTCGACTACGAACATGAACGTGAGTTGCAGGCGGTCGAGGCGGCCCGATTCATCGAAGAAGTCCTCGGCGACCGCGCCGGACACGTTGTCGTGCTCGGCGACTTCGACGCCACCCCGGACTCGTCGAGCATCCGGTTCTGGACCGGCCGCCAATCACTCGCAGGCATGAGCGTCAGCTACCACGACGCATGGGAAGCGCTGCGCCCCAACGATCCCGGGCACACCTTCACCCCGGAAAACCCGCTCGTCGCCCGCGGCGACATGTTCTCCGCCGCCGGACGGCGCATCGACTACGTGATGGTGCGAGGCGGCAGTTTCGGGCCCACGCTCGAGGTGCGGTCAGTCGGCCTGATCGGTGTCGAGCCTCGGGGTGGGGTCCAAGCGAGCGACCACTACGGCCTAGTCGCCGAACTGACCGTTCCTGCCCGCTCGCCTGGGGTCTGGGGCTGACAACGCGAAAGGGCCACCGTCAGAACAAGATGTCGCGGACTCGTCGTGCCGGTACCCACGTACCGATCGTCGGCACGACGGTGTGTTCGCACGACATACGTGCGGCGTAGTCAGAAAGGTGGCGGCAGGTCCCGGGGCGGGCGTGGAGCGGCGGCCACCGGGTCATCTCGTCGTCGGCGACGTGACGGAGGAATGAACACGCGGAGTAATTCGGTGAGATCGGATTCGATGACTCCGCGATCTATCGGGGAGACCGCGTCGCGATCCGGGACGGGGACATCGATCGGCACGGTCGGCGGCACCGCGGTACGGGGAAACAGATAGTGCATACCCTCGGGTTCGGTGAGGGTGGATTCGCCTGTCGGAGTGAGCCATTCCTCGAGACGGCCGGGGTATCGGCGAATCCGCCACGCCGTAGCACCATTGTCGGCAAGCGTCTTCAGGCGGTGGTGCCTGCGGCACCGACAGCTCAGATTGCCCTCCGTGGTACGCCCACCACTCGCAGGGACCGCATGGTCGAAGGGAACATGATGATCGAGATCGGTGGCCGCAGCGGGAGTCTGACACCCAGGCGCACGACACACGCCATCAAGCGCCCGTACCCGCGCGGCCAACCGCGCACCAGGCCGATACCGCAACTCGGTCACACGCGGCTCCCCCCGCCCCAGCTCCCCCGACTCCCCGCCCCGACCGTCGACATCTCCGTTCCGCCCGGCGATTTCCGTCTCCAGGATGGCGGCATGCGCAGTGAGGCAGCCGGTTTCGATGTTGGAACCGTTGGCGGCTACGGACACAGTCGTGGACTCGGCGGCAGCACGGGTGGGGTCGGCGGCCATGTTCGTGAACTCGGCAGCGGCACTGGCGGTCTCGGCGACTACCTTCGTGGACTCGGTGGCAGCACGGGTGGCGGCAGTTAGGTTCGTGGGCTGAGCGGCAGCACCGGTGGTGTCGGTGGTTACGGCCGTGGGCGCGTTGCGGGGAGGGGCGGGTGGGGTTGTGGGCTCGGTGGCGGGGAAGACCTGAAAGCGGGCGTGGCGGGCTAGTTGGCGAGCCAGTTCGGCATCGATGGCGCCGAATCCTGCCAGGAGGGCGGGGTTATCTTGGATACCTGCCAACGTTTCGGCCGAGACGCCTACTTGGACAAGGGCTTTGCGTGGTTCGGCGGCGGCCGTGCCGGTGCAGCCTCGACGGGCGCACTGGCATACGAGGCGGCCGCTGCCGTCGGCGAGGGCGACCAGGGCGTCTGCGCGGCGCTGACTTCGGGTGCGGGGGTCCTGGGCGCAGCATTGGGAGTCGGCCATCTCGCGTAGTCGTTCGTACAGAGTCTGCCCGCCTGCCGCGGGAAGGACGGCCTCGACCATCGCGGTACCGTTGTCGCAGGCGGAGACTTGGACGTAGCGGTCCTGTTCGGCTTGTTTGCGGCGTTCGGCGCGGCCTGCGGGATCTTTCTCCAGGATCCAGCGGCGGATCGTGCGCTTCAATCGGGCGGGGTCGGCTGTCTGCGCGTAGGCCGCGATTCGCTGCTCGAGCTTCGCGATCAGAGCGGGCTCCACGTTTCGGAGTTCGGTGCAGATCACCTGCGCCTTGGTGACGTCGATACTTCCATCGCCGAATGCTCGTCGGGTGCAGGGCAATCCGTGTTCGAGGGCCAAGCCGAGGTCGATCTCTCGATCCGCTTGCCGCTGTGAGGATTTCAGGAGCACACCGATCTCGGTGGCGGCGGACTGTCCGGCGAACGCAGGATTGACCCGCAACTCCAATTCCTGGCACCGGCGACGCCGGTACAGCTGAGTTTCCAGACGAATTTTCTCCGCCTGCGCGACCGCCAGCATCCGCTGCGCGACCCGCAAGCGTTCCACCAACTCCATGGTGGAATCCGCATAGACGGAGAGTTCGTTCATATGTTCGATTATACTCCTACACAAGGGCTTTGGCAACGAAAACCGGTTCCCGCACCCCTCTCATTCCGTCCAGAATTCCATGGTGCGAACCGCGACACCAAGGAACGGCACCAGCACAGCGAAATCTCAGCATCCCTCACCCGCACAGCCCCGAATAGGCGGTCGCACATGGCCGGGCACCGCACGACAACAGGCCCACAAGGTTGTGTTGAGGATTTCCTATGCCGAGGACGCGACAGTACTTCCGACACAGACAGAATCGGCGACCGGGAGGACATCGTGGCGGAGCGGACTTTGCTCAGCATGGAGGAACTGACGCTGGCGATCGGATCACCCCGCCGCCCGTCGACGGATGGTTCACCTGGGCAGGACGGCCCGGCAACCGTGCCGACGCGGCGGGTAGTCGTCACCATGTGCGCGATGGGCCTTCTGCTGATTTCGACGGTCACCATGTTCGCCGCCGGATACGACGATCAAGCCGACACGGACCAGCGCGTGGATACCGTGGAATGCGTCACCCGCGAGCAACCACGCGACGGCCAGGGTCGCAACCAGCCCGAAGTCGTCTGCAGCATTGCCCCCAGCCGCTAGGACTCCTAGCGGGAGACGGGGACGCGGGAGACACGGCGAGCGCGGCGTAGTGCGTCCGTGGTGAAAACCGCCAGCGCCATCCAGATGAGGCCGAAACCGGCCCAGCGGGAAGCGGGCATCGGCTCGTGGCCCACCAGCACGCCCCACGCCATCTGCAGTGCGGGAGTGAGGTATTGGAGGATTCCCATGGTCGACAGTGGGACTCGGCCCGCGGCGAAGGCGAACAGTAGTAGCGGTATCAGCGTGACCGGGCCCGTGGACATCATCAGCGCGGTGTGGCCGGGGCTCTCGCCGAAGGCCGCGTGCCCGGTGACCGCGAACGCGATCGCCACGGTCAGCGCGAACGGGGCCGAGACCAGCCCCTCCGCGGCGACGCTGCGCAGGGGGTCCAGCCGGATCACCTTCTTGACCAGGCCGTAGGTGGCGAACGAGCAGGCCAGGACGAGCGCGATCCACGGCGGTTTGCCGTAGTCGACGGTCAGCACCACGACCGCGGTGGCGCCCAGGGCCAGCGCCAGCCACTGCGCCCAGACCAGCCGCTCCCGGAACAACACCACCCCGAACAGCACGGTCACCAGCGGGTTGATGAAATATCCGAGGGCACACTCGACGACGTGGCCGGTGGTGACGCCGAAAACATAGACGCCCCAGTTGAGCGCGATCGCCGCGCCCGCAACCGCGGCCAGCCGCCAGGTCCTGGCATCGATGGCACGCAGTTCGCGGAGACGGCCGGCGAGCAGCAGGACGATCAGCACCACGACCAGCGTCCAGAGGATCCGCTGTGCCACGATCTCGCCCGGATTCGCGAACTCCAGCACTCCGAAGAACGCCGGGAACGCGCCCCACATCAAATAGGCGCTCGCGCCGACGGGCACTCCCCAACGGAATTGCACTGAAAAGACGGTACTTCCGATCGGCAGGGGTTGTCGAGGGCGTCAATCCGGGAGCTGCACAACCCCGTCCATATACCGATGACAGCGGCCGGTGAGGAGGACTCGGTCTCCGGCGAGGGTGCAGCGGAGGCGGCCGCCGCGCTTGGACAGTTGGTGGGCGGTGAGGTCGGCGCGGCCGAAGTCTCGGGACCAGATGGGGGTGAGCTGGGCATGGGCGGAGCCGGTGACCGGGTCCTCGGGGATGCCGGCGCCGGGGGCGAAGAAGCGGGAGACGAAGTCGGCGGTGTCGCCGGGGGCCGTGAGGACGGCGCCGCGGGCCAGCTTCGGGAAGGCGGAGAGATTCGGGCGGGCGTCGCGCACCTCCTGTTCGGTGGCGACGATGATCACCTCGTCCTGGCCGGTGAGTGTGCGCAGCGGGCGCACGCCCAGCGCGTCGATCAGGTCCGGATCGGCCACCACGTCCAGCGAGGCGACGGCGGGCAGATCGAGGATCAGTTCGTCGTCGTCGGTGTGGTCGACCGTCAGCCAGCCGCTGCGGGTGTAGAAATGCACGCGGTCGGCGCCGGGGTGCATATCCTCCAGGATCTGCGCGGCCGACGCGAGGGTGGCGTGCCCGCACATGTCGACCTCCACCGCGGGGGTGAACCAGCGCAGATGGAATGCCGGACCCTCGCCCGGGACCGGCCCGGCCGCCGTGGGGAGGGCGGAGGTGTAGAAGGCGGTCTCGGCGAGGTTGTTCTCCTCGGCCAAGTGCTGCAGCAACTCGTCGGGTAGCCAGAACGGCAGAGGCATCACCGCCGCGGGATTACCCGTGAACGGCGCCTCGGCGAACGCATCGATCTGATGCAGCAGGACCTCCATACTGCCGAAGGTACCCGCGTTCCCAATAGACACGCGTGACAAGGCCATTCACGGCGCGCCATAGCACCCGACCAGTTACGCCGCTCGAAAAACGGCTGACATCAGCCGTTTTCGCCCGGCGAATTCGGCATCAGGCGCCGCTTCTCCCCCGCCGGCGACGCGCTCAGCCACCACGCCACCTCGACCAGCACGATGCCGATCACGCCGCAGACGGCCGCGGTGCCGGTCAGTGTCGCGTTGGACGGGTCGAGTTTGAAGAAGTGCCGGGTGAACGGGACGGTGAACAGGATCAGGTAGCCGGTGACCGAACCCGCGATCAGCACGACCTTCCACCACGTCCACGGCCGCGCCACGATCGCCAGCACCCACACCGCGATGATCAGCAGCGTGATCAGCGCCGTGGTGCCCGCCTGGACCTTCTCGGTCTCGCTCTGCTCCGCGCCCTGGTAGGCGATCAGGTAGGCGATGAACGTCATGACGCCGATCACCAGGCCCGACGGGATCGCCAGCCGGAGCACGCGGGGCACGAAACCCGTTCGCGCCCTTTCGTTGTTGGGAGCGAGCGAGAGGATGAACGCCGGGATGCCGATCGTGAACCAGGCGGCGATGGTGACGTGCCGGGGCAGGAACGGGTACGGGACAGGGTCGTAGTGGAACAGCTGCGAGCCGATGCCGACGACGCCGACCAGGAAGGCCAGCAGCACCGAGTAGACGGTCTTGGTGAGGAACAGATTCGAGACGCGCTCGATATTGCCGATCACCCGGCGGCCCTCGCCGACCACGTACGGCAGCGTGGCGAACTTGTTGTCCAGCAGCACGATCTGCGCCACCGCGCGGGTGGCCGGGCTGCCCGCGCCCATCGCCACGCCGATATCGGCGTCCTTCAGGGCGAGGACGTCGTTGACGCCGTCGCCGGTCATGGCGACGGTGTGCCCGCGCGACTGCAGGGCGCCGACCATCGCGCGTTTCTGGTCGGGGCGCACGCGGCCGAAGGTGGTCTCGTGGTCGAGGACGTCGGCGAGTTCGCCGCGGCCGGTGGGCAGGGTGCGGGCGTCCACGGCGTGATTGCCGCCGGTCAGGCCCAGCGAGGAGGCCACCGCGCCGACCGAGACGGCGTTGTCGCCGGAGATCACCTTGATCGAGACGTCCTGGCTCGCAAAGTATTCCAGCGTCTGCCGGGCGTCGGGACGCACCTTCTGCTCCAGCACGACCAGCGCCTGCGGAGTGACCGTGCCCGGCGCGCCCGGCGCGTCCACCGGGCCGTCGCTGGACGCGAGTAGCAGCACGCGCAGGCCCTGGGAGCCGATGTCCTGTGCGGTGGCGGCGGCCTCGGACTCCGGGTCCAGCAGCACGTCGGGGGCGCCCAGCAGCCAGTTCCCGTGCTCGCCGTAGGAGAATCCGCTCCACTTCTTGGCCGAGGAGAACGGCGCGATCGCGGTGTGCCGCCAGCCCGGGGAGTCGGGCAGCGCCTCGGCGATGGCCGCGACGCTGGCGTTCGGGCGCGGATCGTCGGAGGCCATGGCGGCCAGCACATCCCGCAGACCCTGCTCCGGGACGTCGCCCACGGTGCGCAGTTCCGACAGCCGCATACCGTTCTCGGTGAGCGTGCCGGTCTTGTCGGCGCAGACCACGTCGACGCGGGCCAGACCCTCGATGGCCGGCAACTCCTGGACCAGGCATTTGCGCTGGCCGAGCCGGACGACGCCGACGGCGAACGCGATCGAGGTCATCAGCACCAGGCCCTCGGGCACCATCGGCACCAGGGCCGCCACCATGCCGTTGAGGGCCTCGCGCCAGGACTCGTGGCTGGAGAACAGCTGGTTGTAGATGGTCACCAGGCCCGCCGGGATCAGCAGGTAGGTGATGACCTTCAGGATGGTGTTGATGCCGTTGCGCAGTTCCGAGTTGACCAGGGTGAACTTGCTGGCCTCGGAGGCGAGCTTGGCGGCGTAGGCGTCGCGGCCGACCTTCGTGGCACGGTAGGCGCCCGAGCCGGACACCACGTAGCTGCCCGACATGACCTGCGCGCCAACGCCTTTGTCGATCGGGTCGGCCTCACCGGTGAGCAGGGACTCGTCGATCTCGAGCAGTTCGGACTCGAGCACCTCGCCGTCGACGACGATCTGGTCGCCGGGGCCGAGTTCGATCAGGTCGTCGAGGACCACGTCGGAGGGCGCGATGGTCTCCGGCGTACCACCGCGGCGCACCGTCGGCCGGGCCTGGCCGACGATGGCGAGCTTGTCCAGCGTCTGCTTGGCGCGCAGTTCCTGCACGATGCCGACGACGCTGTTGGCCACGATCAGCAGGCCGAACATCCCGTCGATGATCGACCCGGTGGCCAGGACCAGGATGAACAGGACGCCGAGGATCGCGTTGATCCGGGTGAAGACGTTGGCCCGGACGATGTCGGCGACCGAGCGGCTGGCCCGGTCCGGCACGTCGTTGGTCTGCCCGTCGCGGACGCGCTGCTCGACCTCGGACGCGGACAGACCGGGGGCGCGTGCCGCCTGCTCGGTGATCGACATGACGACAGCCTAGAACGTCCGGCCCCCTCCGCCCCGTAACCAGGCGTTCGCGCACCCCGCGGTCAGCGGGGGCTGCGGGGACGCATGATCAGGGCGGCGACGTAGTAGGTGCAGGGGTGGGGGGTGTGGTTGGCGTAGTGGAGGGTGCTGTCGGCGGCCAGGTAGAGGGAGTCGCCGGGGGTGAGGTCGATGACGCGGTCGCCGTCGACGGTGAGGGTGACGGTACCGGATTCGGCGTAGATGAACTCGTGGGAACCCGGTGCGTAGGAGGGGTATTCGCCGGGGACGCAGCCCGCGGGGAGGGTGGTGCGGATCCATTCGAAGTTCACGCCCGGGACCACGGGGGTGAGAATCGTTCGCTGCCAGCCGGATTCGGTGACGACGTCCTGGTCCGCGGCGCGGCGCAGGATGATTCGCTCGTCGTCCGGTGCGGACAGTAGCGCCGCGAGGCGGAGGCCCAGGCCGGTGGCTATGCGGTCGAGAACCACCACCGTCGGGGCCTTGTCGCCGCGTTCGACCGCTGAGAGCATGCTCACGCTCACCGCGGAGAGGTCGGCGAGGGCCTGCAAGGTCAGGCCCCGGTCGTGCCGCAGGTGCTGAATGCGCTGGCCGAGTGCGACTAGGTCCATCTACACTATAGTAGTGACTGATTCTTCTATAGCGAAAACGTGGGTGGTGCGGGCGGGTCGCGCGGCCGACCTGCCCGAGGTCACCGAGATCTACGCGCACTACGTCCGCGACACCGTGGCCACCTTCGAGTTGCAGGCTCCCGACCTCGCCGAATGGCGGCGCAGGTTCGACGGGATCGAGCGCGCCGGGCTGCCGTTTCTCGTGGCGGAGGAGGACGGGCGGATCGCCGGGTACACGTACTGCTCGCCGTGGAAGCAGCGGCCCGCCTACCGGCAGACGGTGGAGAATTCGATCTATCTCGCGCCCTGGGCGCTCGGTCGCGGGCTCGGGGGACGATTGCTCGACGAGTTGCTGGCGGCCTGCCGGTCACAGGATCTGCGCGAGGTCATCGCGGTGATCGCCGACAGCGGCAACCCGGCCTCCCCCGCCCTGCATCGCAGTCGCGGGTTCGCTGACGCGGGGAAGTTGCGGCGGGTGGGGTTCAAGCACGAGCGGTGGATAGACACCATGCTTCTTCAGCTCAGTTTGTGAGGACGTTGGTTTCCGGCCAAAAGCGTGCCGGAAACAAGAGAACGAGCCCTCGATCACGTCCCCGCACCCCTCGATCATTTCCCCGGCACGCTTTTGGCCGGGGCCTCACCGATCCGGCACAGGCCCATCATCCGGCCCTGGGGCGGTCGTTTCTTGTTGCTCCGGGAGCAGCGGCACCACCGTAAAAGCACCCGCGGCGGCATCGGGAGGAAGTGCCTCGACGGCGCGAATGCTGTTGTGCGTGGCGAGGTCTCGGAGTTGGGGTGGGGTGGCGCGGACGACGAGGCCGACGGCGCAGGGGCAGGCGGCGTGGAGGCGGGCGGCGACCACCCGGGCCGTGCGGGCGGCGCGGTCGTCGGCGGGCTGGGAGTTGTCCATCGCGCCTGCCGCGGCCGCCAGGGATGCGAGGGTGGCGGCATCGCCCGCGGGGACCGGGACGTCGATGGGCGGGGTGTACACACGGTCGATGGGGACGTGGTAGAGCACGTGGGAGATGCGCAGGCCCGCGGCGGACCGCGGGAGCTGGTCGGCGGGGACGCCGGTGCCGAAGGACACCAGGGCCCAGTGCTGGTCGTTATCCGCGGCGGCGAGCGAATCCCGTACTCGCGCAAGGTAATCGGCGACCGGCTCACCGTTCTCCGGGCCCAGCCGGTCGGTCGAGACGACGCTCGGGCGGGGCGGGTTCGCCCAGCCGAGCAGGACGATCAGGGCGACGGCGAGGACGGCGGCAGTGAGGATTGCGGCCGTCCGCAGCCGTTCACGCACGGCGCAGGACGTCGAGGGCGTGCTCCAGGTCGGCGGGGTACTCGCTGGTGATCTCGAGCCAGCGGCCGTCGGCGGGGTGGGCGAAACCGAGGGAGCGGGCGTGCAGCCACTGCCGCTCCAGCCCGAGCCGCTCGGCCAGCCGGGGGTCCGCGCCGTAGGTGAGATCGCCACAGCAGGGGTGCCGGACCGCCGAGAAGTGCACCCGGATCTGATGGGTGCGGCCGGTTTCCAGGTGGATGTCGAGCAGGCTCGCCGCCTGGAAGGCCTCCACGGTGTCGTAGTGGGTGACGCTGGGCCGGCCGTCCGCGGTCACCGCGAACTTCCAGTCGTTGCCGCGGGCGCGGCCGATCGGCGCGTCGATGGTCCCGCTGGACGGATCCGGGTGGCCCTGCACCAGCGCGTGATAGCGCTTCTCGACCGTGCGGTACTTGAACGCGCGCTTGAGCACGGTGTACGCGTGCTCGGACTGCGCCACCACCATCACCCCGGAGGTGCCGACGTCCAGCCGGTGCACGATGCCCTGGCGCTCGTGCGCGCCCGAGGTGGAGATGCGGTAGCCCATCGAGGCCAGCCCGCCCACCACGGTCGGCCCCGACCAGCCCACGCCCGTGTGCGCCGCCACGCCGACCGGCTTGTCGACCGCGACGATGTCGTCGTCGGCGTAGAGGATCTTCATCCCCTCCACCGGTGTGGCCTCCACCCGCAGCTCGCGCTTGGGCTCCGGGAACTCGACCTCCAGCCAGGCGCCGCCGACCAGCCGGTCCGACTTGCCGACCGGCGCGCCGTCGATCTGGACGGAACCCTCCTCGGCGAGCGCGGCCACGGCGGTCCGTGACAGGCCCAGCAGCCGCGACAGCCCGGCGTCCACGCGCAACCCGTCGAGACCGTCCGGCACCGGCATGGCGCGGGTCTCCCTCATGCCTTGTCCCCCGCCGCCGAGCCGGCCTCGTCGTGCTGCCGGGCGCGGGTGCCGTCGGGTTCGAATCCGAACAGCGTCAGCGCGACCAGCAGGATCGCGCCGCACACGATCGAGGAGTCGGCCACGTTGAACACCGGCCACCACTTGGTGACCGCGATGAAGTCGACCACATGCCCCTGCAGCGGTCCGGGCGCCCGGAACAGCCGGTCGACCAGATTGCCGACCGCGCCGCCCAGCACCAGGCCCAGCCCGATCGCCCAGCCCACCGACCGCAGCGAGCGCCCGATCCGGATCACCCCGACGACCACGGCGGCAGCGACCAGCGTCAGCAGCCAGGTCATGCCGGTGGCCATCGAGAACGCCGCGCCCGGGTTGCGCACCACACTCAGCCGGACCACGTCGCCGATGATCGAGATCGGCTCGCCCGGCGTCATTTTCGCGACGACCAGCGCCTTACTGCCCAGGTCGAGGGCGAAAACGGCGGCGGCGACCAGCAACAGGGCGGGTAGCCGCCGCGCCGGGCGGGCAGCCGGGGCGGCGTCCTGCGCGACGGTGTCGCGCGGTCCGTCATCGTGCTGGTCGGGGTGCTCGTCGCTCGGCCGGTCGGTACTCACAGCTGACATCATCCCTTATCCCGATAGCGCCGCTGTCGCCCGTAGCGTCCCAGCAGATTTTCAGGAACCGGTCGTACCCTGTTCGACGTGACGGTGTTGCCTCCTCCTCCCCGCGCCTGCGCGCGGCCGTCCTCGACCGCCCGGTCCGTCCGATCGGGCGTGTGGCTGGTCGTGCTCACGGTCGCGCTGTCGGCACTGGGTGTCGGCTGCAGCGACTCGTCCGAGTCCTCGGCCGACCCCGACGTCGAACCGTCCGGACTAGGGAAGGAGGTCACCGTGCCGATCTCGGCGACGGTCACCTCCGTCGTCCGGCCCGGCGAGGAGCCGCGCGATCTGCTGCGGCCCGGCTACGAGATCGGCACCTCCCAGCAGGTCACGCTGCGGACCGTCCACCAC
The DNA here is from genome assembly GCF_000308875.1 of Nocardia transvalensis NBRC 15921. Lineage (GTDB taxonomy): Bacteria > Actinomycetota > Actinomycetes > Mycobacteriales > Mycobacteriaceae > Nocardia > Nocardia transvalensis. The sequence goes on along the minus strand of NZ_BAGL01000038.1, from coordinate 34,385 downwards.
ATCGAACAGCAGATCAACGATCAGGCGGCGCGCGACTTCTCGCCGCCCTCGATGCGGATCCCGCTCACCGCGCGGACCGAACGCGAGGGCGTCGACCTGACGCTGGGCAGTCCGAGTTCCACCGATCCGAACCTGGCCAGGCAGTTGCAGTCGGCCGACGGCTCGCACGCCGGATTCGAGATGAGCGAGCTGGGCGCGATCACCGCGCTGCGGATGGAACCCACGGCCGCCACTCCCGACGCCGCCCGCGCGGCTCTGGAACAGGCTTTCTATCAGGCGGTGTACCAGTCGGTGGCGTTCCCGACCGAACCGGTCGGCGAGGGCGCGGTGTGGACGGTGCATCAGCAGGTGTCCAGCGGCGTCCCGCTCGACCAGGTGACGACGGCGACCCTGACCCGGCGCGAGGGCAATCTGCTGACCATCGAGCTGGACGTCACGCAGACGCCGAAGACCGCCGAGTGGCAGCTACCCAACAACGCCGGCACGCTCGACATCGCCGACTACCTGATGCACGGCTCGGGCACCATCACGGTGGATCTCGGCCTGCCGCTGCCGGTTTCGGGGTCCGTGACGGTCGGCGGACGGCAGTTCTACAAGGATCCCAGCAGCGCGGTCATGCTGCGGCAGAACATCAGCACGCAGGTGCAATGGGGCGAGTGAGGCGAGTCGGCGGACTGCTGGCCGGGCTGGCGCTGTGCGCGGCCGGATGCGGTTCGCAGGACCATGATTCGACATCCGGACTCGGCGCCGTGACGCCGCCGCCGGTGACCGCGCCCGCGATCACCGATTCCGCGGCGCTGCAGGCGAAATTGCTGACCGTGGCCGATCTCCCGCCCGGCTACACCCAGCTCGACGACGGGTCACCCGGCAACGGCGGCGGGGCGGCACAGGACCACTCCCGCACCGATCCGGCCGCGTGCGGGAAGGTGCTCGCCGCGGTGACCGATCAGGTGCCGGGCGCGAGTGCCCATGGCACGGTGAACTATTCGACGCCGGACTTCGCGAGTATCGACATCGATGCCGCGAGCTATCCGGGCAACGGTGCGGGACAGGCGTTCTCGTCCGTGCAGCAGCTGCTGCGGCAGTGCACCTCCTACTCGGGCACCGATGCGGACGGCATCGCCGTCGACTACAAGGTCAGCGGGCTCGACCAGCCGCGCACCGGGGACGCCTCGACCGCCTTCCAGGTGCACACCAGCAGCCAGGGCATGTCGTTGTATTCGGCGGCGGCACTGGTCCTGGTGGGCAGCACCGTGGTCCAGGTCGCCGAAACCTCGCCCCAGCCCGTCGATCCGGGGGCCCTACACAATCTCGTTGCGGCGCAGGTGGGGCGGTTGCAGGGCGTGCTGGGTCCCTGAGCGACGTTCCGGCTCGAGGCCGGAACGTCGCGTCTCCTCCTACCAGGCCGTGTTGATCGGGCCCGGGTTCCACAGGCCCGTATGGGTTTCCTGCGTCACCACCGGGTCAGCAAGGGCCGCTGAGGAATCGATGGGGGTCAGGCGCTGGAGTTCGCCCCAGTCCTGGCTCCAGTCGTCCTTCAGGTAGGTGGCGAGGGTTTCGGTGCGCAGGAGTTGCTGGCTCCAGCCGAGGGGGCCGCCGCCGTCGTGGCTCTCCCACAGGTTGGTGTCGTGGGCGGCGGGGCGGTCGGGCAGGATGCGCCAGCCGGGGACCTGGGCGATGCCGTCCTTGTGGTCGAACGGGCGCTGGCACGGGAACTGCAGGCCCACCGCCCAGTCGAGCAGCACCGGATCCTTCGAACCCATCAGCTCGTTGGCCGTGCGGGTCTGCGGGATCCGCGGCGGGGTCAGCGCCATCCACTGCTTGGGGTCCAGGGACTTGTCCTTGGCCACGATGCGGATCGCGTCGGCGTTTGCGGGAATCTGATCGAGCGGGACCCGCAGATTCCGCCACGACGGCGTCGGGCCGATATCGATCGGCATCACCGTGCCCAGCGACTTGGCCGAATTCGGCGAATCCGCGGTGCCGTACTCGATATCGATCGGCTGCCCGGGCATGACCGAACCGTCCTGGGTGATGGCGCGGAAGCGGCCCGCCGCGGTGATCGCCACGATCCCGTTGCGATCGGCCGGATCCGGCAGCTTGTACCAGCCGGTGGTGAGTTCGGCCGCACCCTGCTGCCCGTTGGTGCCCAGTTCGGGAGTGTTGGACGCGAGCCCGAAAGGCAGTGGCGCGCCGCCGGTCTGGGTGCCGGTGCTGCCGTCCGACTTGTCGTTGAAGGCGTTGGCGATACTGCTGGAATTGCCCGCGGGCTGATCGTCGGGAGTCAGGTCGCCGACGCCGTTGGGCACGTACTCGGTGGCGTTGCCGGTGAACGTGCCAACCGGATCGCCGTTCAGCGGGGTCAGCATCGACGCGTTCGGATCGGTCTCGACCAGCACGTCGTTGGCCAGTCCGCACGGCTCGCCCAGCACCGCGTCGATATTCGAGCGGGCCAGCGAGAACGCCGGATACTGGGTGATCGCGCCCTTGGCGAACGAGCCGACCTCGAAGATCACCAGCAACGCCGCCACCACGGTCAGCGGCGGGATCTTCACCAGCCGCCAGGCGCGGGGCGAAATCCGGTGCGGCGTACCGGGTTCCGGCGCTCGCACGTGCCACCAGGCGGCGAGGAACAGGCACAGGACGGCGATGATCAGGAAGACCTTGCTCAGCCCGACGCCGCCGATCGACGGCGCCGCGTCCCACCACGGAATGCCGTAGCTCGAGACGTACCACCACTCGTTGACGCTGGTGAAGATCTGCGCCATCGCCACCGCGACGATCGCCGCGAACAGCGCCCGATAGCGCGGCGCCCGCATCACGCGCGGGCCCACCGCCACCGCGGTGACCACCGCGACCGCGCCCGCCAGGCCGGCGTAGATGCCGTTGTGGTGGGTGAACTTGGTCGGGACGGTCGCCATCAGCAGCATGGCGCCGAAGGTGATGCCCAGCAGCCGCTTCGCAGGCCCGGCCGCGACGAACGGGATGCGGCCACCCTTGCGCAGCATCACGAAGGCGCACACGAGCAGGCCGAGCCACATCGCGACGATGCCGAAGCGCCGCCCGATCGACCCGTCGGCGGTGGGCATGAACAGCCACTGATAGGTCAGGTAGTCGTCGAACCAGGGCACCGACGGGCCGACCGCGTTGTGCACCCGCTTCATCTCGAACATCGCCGAGAGCGGTTCGACACCGAAGGCGAAGACCAGCACCAGGGTTCCGGCCGCGGCCAGCGGGGCCAGCAGGGCGCCGTAGGCGCGAGCCCACGACCACCACGAGACCCGTTCGGCGCCTTCGGGATTCGCCAGTTCACGGGCCCGGCGGATACTGAAGCGCACCACCGAGCGGGCCCCGGCCAGCAGTGGCGCCAGGCAGATCACGCCCGAGGGCGCCGCGGTGAGGCTGAACGCGGCGATCATGATGGCGATCGCGTACGGCAACAGCCGCCGCATCGCGATGGATCGCTCCACGAAACACCAGGTGAGCAGCACGGCGACCGCGATCACCGGCTCCGGGCGCAGCCCGTTGTTGTAGGGCAGCCACACCGCGAGGAAGCCCAGCGCCCCGGTCCACACCGCGACTTTGTCGTGGCGCACCGCCACCCCGAGCCGCGGGATCACCTCCCGGCTCAGCGCCAGCCACGTGATGACGCCGGCGAGCAGCGTGGGCAGCCGCATCCACGGGCTGGCCGTGCTGAGCTCCGTCATATGCGCGATCACGTCGTACGGCGGTGTGCCGACGGGGTTCTCGGGCACGCCGAAGAACCGGAAGTAGTTGGCCATATAGCCGGACACCAGCGACGTGCGGGCCATACCGAACTGATAGCCGTCGTCGGAGGTGGTGGAGCCGATGAAGTGCCAGACCACCAGCGCGCCGAGGACGATCGCGTCGACCCTGGTGAACGACCACCACCGCTGCGGCAGCAGCCGCTTCACCCGGCGGCCGTCGAACCGGTCCAGCCGGAACAGGGCGGCCAGCGATACCAGGGCCAGCAGCACCGCGAGCACGGTGGCGGCGCGCTTGGCGACGGTCGGGACGACCGAGAACCGGCTGTCCACCTCCGCGGTCACCGAGGCTCCGTCGGCGTTGGGCAGATCGCTGAACACGCCCACCAGCTGCGGGCGGAAATCGCCGTACAGCACAACCGGTTTCGTGCCGGTCCCCGCGAGTTCCGCGGTGGTCGTGGTCATGGTGGAGTGCACCGTGAGCGTGGCGCCGGCGAGCCCGTCCAGCGGGACGTTGAATATCGACTGGCTGCGCAGTATCACCTCGAGCCGGGCGTCGCGGTCGCCCTGCGCGGGGCGCACCCGCGCGGCGAAGCCGTACTTCTCGAGGTCGGGCGCCTGCGCCGGCATGGTCGCCGCGGCCAGTCCCCCGCGCTCACCCAGTTGTGCCAGGGAGCGGCCGGGGATGGTGGCGTCGAAGGTCAGCGGCGCGTAGGACACCAGCGGCGCGGTGATGCTGCGGGGCGATTCCTGCTGCGGCCACGACAGTGTGGTCTTGTCGACCTTGACCGGTAACAACGGCACCGCGATGGCGAGCAGTGCCGCGAGCAATCCCGCGATCAGGGCCACCGGTTGGACCCATCCTCCGCGTCCAGGCCGGCCGGCCCGAGGTTGCTCGCCTGCTGCGGGCGCCTCGTCCGCCCTGACCATCGTGTCCGTCACGGGGGCCGATCGTAGCGTGACGGATTCGTGACCGGAGAAATCGTCCAACGAATTCTCAGCCTGCACTTAACTTCCCGTCCGGCCCGGCGGGGCCGACGCGACGCGCGCATCGGCCCCGTCAGGGCTAGAAAAAACCGTTACGAGCAGGCGGGGGACGCCTGGCCGAGGTTCTGGATTCCGGCGCAGGCCCAGCTCTTCTCCAGCACCCACTTGCCGTTCTGGGCGATGAACGGGACGCTCGCCTCGCTCGGCGCACCGCCGTTGACGGAGAAGTCGGCCTTCGCGGTCAGCGTGTCGCCGCCGAGGTATGTGACGTTCGTCACCGTGATCTTGGCGTTGTTCTGCTGGTACGCGTCGGTCAGCTTCTTGATCATGTCGGGGTCCTTCTGCAGGGCCTCCTGACCGTCCTCGAGGTACTGGATCTTCTCTTCCGCGGCGACGTTCGGGTCCAGTGCCTGCCCCAGCTCGGTGTTCAGCTCCTCGACGGTCGGCACCGGCGGCACGTTCTCGGCCGAGGTGGCAGCAGCCTTGCTCGAGGTCTTGGGCTTCGAGCTCTCGTTCTTGTCACCGCTGCCGCAGGCCGACATGCCGAGCGCGGCCACGACGGCCAGGGTGGCGACCGCGATGCGTCCAGTCATCTGAAGCTTCAATGCTCGTCCTTTGCGTTCGAGTTGGTTCGAATCGTGTACGTGACAGCTACCACCCGACCGGCAGCGCTGCACGAGTGGCCTCACGCTACCCGGAGAAATTCAACGAAGACTAAGGAGCGGGTCGGCCGGGGCCAGGTCGACGTCATCGGCGGCAAAGGTATACGCCGGGCCGGGCCCTGTCGAGCGCGTCTCGAAACGCACGGTCACGCGGCCGTGTCCGGAGCCCTGCACCCAGCCGTGACCGTACCCGCGGTGCGCGACATCGCGGCCCGGATACCAGAATTCGGTGGTGTAGGACCGGGTGGCGGGCGGTACCGCGGGCGCCGGGCCGGCGGCGGGCGCGAGAGTCGGTTCGGGCGCGACGAATTCGTCCAGGGCGCTTTCGGGATCGGTTGTGGGCGACGCCCGGCCGGAACGTCCCGAGGCGGCGAGCGCCTGATCCAGTTCGGGGAACAGCGACTCCTGGCGGACCGTGGAGAGACCGCCGAAACCCACGCCCACCAACCGGATCGCGCCGAGTTCGCCCGGATCGATGGCCGAGCGCAGGGCGGCGGCGGTGAGGGTGGACAGCTCGCCGGTGGCGTAGGGCAGGGTGAACGAGCGCGTCACGATGCCCATATCGGCCTTGCGGAGTTTCAGGACCACCGTGCGGGCGGCGCGGCCGTCGGCGGTCAGGCGGCGGTGCGCGGCCGCGGCCATCTCCTCGATCGCCGGGCGCAGCTGGGCGAGGGTGACGATATCGCTCTCGTACGTGGTCTCGGCGCTGATCTGCTTGGCCTCGGCGCGCTCGGCGACCGGGCGGTCGTCGATGCCGCGGGCCAGCCGGTGCAGCGCCGCGCCGACGCTGCCGCCCAGCAGGGAGACCGCCTCCTGTTCGGGCAGGGCGGCGAACGCGCCGACCGTCTCGATGCCGACCGAGCGCAGCCTGCCCTCGGCCACCGGGCCGATGCCCCACAGCTTGCGCACCGGCAGCGCGGACAGCATCTCCTCCTGGTCGGCGGGCGAAACCACCTGCACGCCATCGGGTTTCGCGAGTCCGGAGGCGATCTTGGCGAGTTGCTTGCCGGTGCCCGCGCCGACCGACGCGACCAAGCCCGTGCGCTCCCGCACCAGGGCGCGCAGGTGCTCGCAGAATTCCAGCACCTCGGCCGCGGTGGCGCCGGCCAGTTCGGCGGGCTCGCCGAAGGCCTCGTCGAACGACAGGGTCTCCAGGACCGGGATGCGGGAGCGCAGCGTCTCGAAGACCTGCCCGCTCACCTCGCCGTAGACCACCCCGCGCGGCGGCACCACCACCGCCGTCACCCCCACCAGCCTCTTGGCCTGATGCATCGGCATCGCCGACCGCGCCCCGAACACCCGCGACTCGTAACTGGCCCCCGCCACCACCCCGCGCTGCCCGGTCCCGCCCACCAGCACCGGCCGCCCCCGCAGGGTCGGCCGGGTGAGCTGCTCCACCGAGGCGAAGAAGGCGTCCATATCGATGTGCAGCACCCAGCGGCGGGCGCGCCCGCCCGCACCAACCTCACAGCCCCCTCGCAAACTCGTTCCCGGAGCTGGCGAATTGCTGGTAGGTTTCTGCGAATCGCCGGGCCGAGCGGGTACGCCGCCGGGACCGGGCGCGATCCGGGGAGAGGCGCTCCGACCAGGCATGCGCGGTGCCGTAGCCGGGTCGGAGGCGGTGTCCATAGGGGGAAATCTACGCGCGGCTACCGACATGAACGGTGATGTGGATATGTGATGATCGGATCATGACCATCCGCAAGGCCGTGATCCCCGCCGCCGGAATCGGCTCCCGCCTGCTCCCGCTGACCAAGGCCATCCCGAAGGAGATGCTACCGGTCGGCGACAAGCCGGTGATCGAGCACACGGTCCGCGAGCTGGTGGCCTCGGGTATCACCGACATCACCATCGTGGTGAGCGCCGGAAAGTCGTTGATCCAGGACCACTTCCGGCCCAATCCGGCACTGGTCGCGCAGTTGCGCGCCGACGGCAAGACCGCCTATGCCGACGCGGTGGAGGAGGTCGGCGAACTCGGCCGCCTCGGCCACATCACCTACCTCGACCAGCACGGTCCCTACGGCAACGGCACCCCCGTATTGAACGCCGCCCGCACCCTCGGCGACGAGCCGATGCTGGTGCTGTGGCCCGACGACGTCTTCGTGGCGGAGGTGCCGCGCGCCCAGCAGCTCATCGACGCCTACAACAAGACCCACTCGCCGGTGCTGGCCCTGCTGCCGATGGACCCCGCCGACTCCAAGCGCTACGGCGTGCCGGTGGTCGAGGAGACCTTCGACCACGGGCTGATGCGCATCACCGGCCTGGTCGAGAAGCCCAAGCCGGAGGACGCGCCCTCGGCGTACGCCGCGATCGGCGGGTACGTCGTCACGCCGGGCATCATCGAGGAACTGCACAAGCAGGTCACCGAGTGGTACAACCACCGCACCGGCGAGGTCTACCTGACCGACGCCATCAACGCCTTCGCCGCCGCCAACGCGGTCTACGGCCAGGTCATCCGCGGCAAGTGGTACGACACCGGCAATCCGGCGGACTACCTGGTCGCGCAGTTCGCCTCGGCACTCACCCATCCCGACTACGGCCCCGTGCTGCGGGGCCTGGTGAACGGCTGACGCCGGGGCTGACGTCGCGGCGGGCGGTCGGGGCCGCCCGCCTCGGCATCGGTCAGTAGAAGCGGCGGATGGCGTAGATGTCGAATTCGCTGAGTGGGGTGAAGACGACGCCTACGCCGGCCGAGTGGGCGTTGAGGATCTGGCCGCCGCCGGCGTAGATGCCCTCGTGGGAGCCGTCGGCGTTGACGACGACGATGTCGCCGGGCTGGATGGCGCCGATCGGGACCGGGTTGCCGGCCTCGGCCTGCTGCCAGGTGGTGCGCGGGAGCATGATGCCCACCTGGCGGAAGGCCCACAGCGCGAGGCCGGAGCAGTCGTAGGTGTTGGGACCGGTGGCGCCCCACTCGTAGGGTTTGCCGGCCTGGGTCTGGGCGAGGCTCAGGGCGATCTGGGCCCGCGGGCTCGCGATCGGGAGATTCGCGGAGCCGCTGGCGCTGCCGGAGGCAGAGCCGGATCCGGAGCCCGAACTGCTTCCGGAACTGCCGCTGACCTCGTCACCGGTCGCGGCCGACACGGGACCCGCCAGGGCCGACGCGGCGATCAGGCCGGTCAGCGCCGTGAACAGCAGTCCGATGATTCTGTTGCGCGATGGAGTTGTCGCCATGGCTTGCCCTTCGGTTCGGCGCACACCACCCCGACGGCGAGCGGCCCGGCGACTACTCAGCGCACACGACGTACACGGGATGACCGCTTCCCCACGGGCATCTCATCCGGACAACTTGCCTGGCAGTGCGGTTTTCTCAGCGTGGTCGAACGGATAGAACACACAAGCTCAACTAGACATTCACAGTTGCTGTGACATAGCTGTTTTACCGCAAATCACATGCGCCCCACAAGATCCAATTCTCCCCCCGCGCCCCCGCCCCAGGTCAGAGGATTTTCGACGGCAACTCACCGGCGGGGGCAGTGAGATGGCAGGCACTCCCCGAGGGGTGGGCCTCGAGGCGATTCCAACCCGTGACCGCCGATCTCGACACTCCTACAGTGACCTGCGTGAGTGGACTGGATCATCTGGTGCTGGCGACCACGCGCCTGGCCGATACCGTGACGACCGTGGCTCGGTTGACGGGCGTGCATCCGGTCGCGGGCGGGCAGCACGTGGGGCGGGGGACCCGCAATTATCTGCTGGGCCTGGGCAACGGCGCCTATCTGGAGATCATCGGGCCGGATCCGGAGCAGCCGGAGCCCCGGCACCCGCGGCCGTTCGGCGTCGACGATCTGACGGGCCCGAAGCTGGTGGCCTGGGCGGTGCGCACGGACGGGATCGACGCGGTGGTGGCCGCGGCGCGGGCGGCCGGATCCGATCCGGGCGACGTGACGGAGATGTCCCGGGCGACGCCCGACGGCGAGGTGCTGCGCTGGCGGCTGACCGGCCCGCGCACGGGCGTGCTCCCCTTCCTCATCGACTGGGGCGACACCCGCCACCCGACGGACGACCTCCCGGAGACCAAACTGCTGTCGCTGACCGCGGTGCACCCGGACCCGGAGTCGATCTTCCCTCGGCTCCAAGCGATCTCGGCCGATATCGACCTGCGGCCCGGTCTTCCGGCCGCCCTGATCGCCACCCTCGACGGACCCGACGGCCCGGTCGCGCTGAGCTGACGGTTCACGTCTCGGTGGCCGCCGACCGCAGGAAGAACATGAGGTTGGCCGGGCGTTCGGCCAGGCGCCGCACGAAGTAGCCGTACCACTGGTCGCCGAAGGGCACGTAGACGCGCAGGTGCTGGCCGAGGTCGATCAGCCGCGCCTGTTCGGCGGGCCGGATGCCATAGAGCATCTGGAATTCCAGTTCGCCGCGCCCGCGCCCGGCCGCCGTGGCGAGCAGGGCCGCCGCCTCGATCATGGCGGGATCGTGCGTGGCGATCATCGGATATCCCTTGCCCGCCACGAGGATTCGCAGGCAGCGCAGGTACGACGCGTCGACCTCGCGCTTGCGCCGGAACGCCACGGTGTCCGGTTCGCGGTAGGCGCCCTTGCACAGCCGGATCCGCGCGCCCTCCGCCGCGAAGGCGCGGCAGTCGTCCTCGGTGCGCCGCAGGTACGCCTGAAGCACGGTGCCGACGGTCTCGGGATGGTCGTGGCGCAGCGTGCGCACGATCGCGTGCGTCGACTCGGTGGTCGTGTGGTCCTCGGCGTCGACCGTCATCCAGATCCCGGCCGCGGCGGCGGCCGCCGCGATCGCGCGGGCATTGCGCAGCGCGGTCTCGTGCCCGTCGGCGGGCAGCGCCTGACCGAGCGCGGACAGTTTCACCGATACCTCCAGCGGGCGGGCTCCCCCCTCACGGGAGCCCGCCGGAAGGGCGGCCAGGGCCTCGATCAGCCGCACGTACTCGCGCACCACACGCTGCGCCTGCGCCGGGTCGGCAGTGTCCTCGCCGAGATAGTCGACGGTGACGAAACGGTTGTGCCGCAACAAGTCCCGCACGGTTTCCAGAGCTGCGTCGCTGGTGTCGCCCGCGACGAAGCGGTCGACGAGCCGCCGGGTCGCGGGCGCCCGGGTGATGCCGCGTTCGAGGCGGCGCGAGCGTGCCGCGGCGAGCAGCGCGGGACGCAGCGGGTTGGTGAGAGCGGGAGCGCTCATGGCCTAGTCCTCCTCGGGATCGGGCGCCTGATGCGGGTACGCGTGCTCGGTGGCCGGGACGAACGTCTCCTTGATCGACCGCGGGGACGCCCAGCGCAGCAGGTTGAGCGGCGATCCGGCCTTGTCGTTGGTGCCCGACGCGCGAGCGCCGCCGAAGGGCTGCTGGCCGACCACCGCGCCGGTCGGCTTGTCGTTGACGTAGAAGTTCCCGGCGGCGAAACGCAAAGCCTCGCTTGCCTTCTCGATCGCGGACCGGTCGCGCGCGACGACGGCGCCGGTGAGCGCGTAGGCGGCGCCGGTGTCGACCAGGCGCAGCGCGTCGTCGAAGGCGCCGGGACGCGAGTCGTCGTAGACGTGGACCGACAGGATCGGGCCGAAGTATTCGGTGGCGAAGGCCTCGTCGGCGGGGTCGTCGCCGAGCAACAGCGTCGGGGAGACGAAATAGCCGACGCTGTCGTCGTAGGCGCCGCCGATCGCGACGGTCAGTCCCGGTGTGGCCTTCGCCCGTTCGATGGCGGCGACACTGCGGTCGAAGGCGCGCCGATCGATCACGGCCCCACCGAAATTCGCGAAATCGGTGACATCGCCGTAGGTCAGGGTGCCGATCCGGTCGATCAGCTCGTCGCCGATACGGTTCCACACCGACCGCGGGACGAAGGCGCGCGAGGCGGCGGAACACTTCTGGCCCTGGTACTCGAATGCCCCGCGGATCAGCGCGGTGATCAGCACGTCCGGTTCGGCCGACGGGTGCGCGAGGACGAAATCCTTGCCGCCGGTCTCCCCGACCAGCCGCGGATAGGCGTGATAGCGGTCGATATGGCCGCCCACCTCGCGCCACAGGTGCTGGAATGTGCGCGTGGACCCGGTGAAGTGGATCCCGGCCAGGCGCGGATCCCGCAGCGCCACCTCCGACACCTCCGGCCCGTGCCCGTGCACCAGGTTGATCACGCCCGGCGGCAGTCCGGCGGCCTCCAGCAGCCGCATGGTGTGGTACGCGGCGACGGCCTGGGTGGGCGACGGCTTCCACAGCACCGTATTGCCCATGAGAGCCGGTGCGGTGGGCAGGTTTCCGGCGATCGCGGTGAAGTTGAACGGGGTGATCGCGTAGACGAAGCCCTCCAGCGGGCGGTAGTCGCTGCGATTCCACACGCCCGGTCCGGACATCGGCTGCCCGGCCAGCAGCTGCCGCGCGAAATGCACGTTGAAGCGCCAGAAGTCGACCAGTTCGCAGGGCGCGTCGATCTCGGCCTGGTACGCGGATTTGGACTGACCCAGCATGGTCGCGGCCGCGATCGTCTCGCGCCACGGCCCGGCGAGCAGGTCGGCGGCGCGGAGGAAGACGGCGGCGCGTTCGTCGAAAGGCAATGCGCGCCAGTCTGTCGCCGCACGCGTCGCGGCCTCGACCGCGTCCCGGACGTCGTCCGGTTCGGCGACGGCGAAGCGGCCCAGTACCGCGCGATGGTCGTGCGGCTGGACGACGTCGACGCGCTCCCCCGCGCCGGCGCGGTGCTCGCCGTCGATCACGTGCCGGATATCGGTGGGCGCGGCGGCCAGCTCGCGCAGGGCGGCCCGCAGGCGGGCGCGCTCCGGGCTGCCGGGCGCGTAGGCGTTGACGGGTTCGTTGGCCGGTGCGGGCACCGTGGTGATCGCGTCCATGGCAGAAATAAACCGCATACGGGCCGCTGCCGAGTTGTCTCATCGAACGAATTGCGCCTGGGTATTTCGTCCGTTTGAATGAAGAGTGTGAACCACCTCATACCTCTCTCCGAGCTGCTGTCGGCACTGACCAGCGCCGTTGCCACGCTGGTCGACGCGCCCGCCGGGGCCGAGGTGGTGGTCGATTCCGTGGCGTTCATGGATGTGGACGACCTGACCATGGATATGCCGCCGGGGCGGGCGCTGCCGGAGGTGTATCTGCAGGTCGGCGTAAGCGACGACGACGCCGCGCGCTGGGTGCGGGATCTGGGTGAGCGGTGCCCGGCCGAGCACCGGCCGCGGGTGGTGTTCTCCAAGAGCGCCTCGCCGCGGTTGCGGGCCGCCGCGCGGGAGGCGGGTATCGCGCTGGTGGCGGTGCATCCGCATGCCCGCTGGGAGATGGTGCACGCGCTGATCGAGCGGATCACCGGGCACAGGGCCGGGCCGCGGACGGCGGTCACCGCCCCCGCCCTCGATACCGATCTGTTCGGGCTGGCGCAGTCGGTCGCGGAATCCACGCGGGGGCTGGTCGCCATCGAGGACGATCAGTCGCGGGTGCTGGCCTATTCGGCCGACAGCACGGCCTCCGCCGACGCGGTGCGACGGCTGTCGGTGCTGGGGCGGCAGGGTCCGGCCGGATATCTGCACTGGTTGCAGCGCGAGGGTGTCTTCGACCGGCTGCGCAATACCGGTGACGCCGTGGAGGTTCCGGCCCAGCTCGAGTGGGAGACGCGGCGGCGCATCGGGATCGGGATCCGCGAACCGGGGCGCGAGGGGCTGCGCGCGCCGGCGGTACTCGGCACCATCTGGGTGCAGGAGGCCGCGGAGCCGTTGCAGTCCGACAGCGCCAAGGTGCTGCGCGGCGCGGCATCCATCGCGGCCCGGGTGATCTGGCGAACCCGGCACGCTCCCACCACCGACGCGCTGCTGATCCAGCGGTTGTTCGGGGCGCACGGCGGGGATGTGGACATCGCGGCCTTCGCGGAGATGTTCGCGATGGCGGCCGACGGGCGGGCCGCGGTGGTCGGGTTCGCCCGGCATCTCCCCCGGGACAGCGGGCGGGACGCCGAGGCGGCCATGCACCGGGGCACGGTCACACTTCGCCTGCACGCCAGCGCTTTTCGCCAGGACTGCGTCACGACGCGGATCGGTGACCGGCTGTATGTGCTGTTCCCGGAGCACCGTTCGGTCGATCGGGTGACCTCGTGGACCCGGCAGGTGATCGAGCAGCTCGACGAGCGGTCGGGGCTGGGGCTGCGCGCCGCCATCGCCGCGCCCGTCGCCGGGCTGGGTGACGTGGCTCGGGCCCGCGCCGAGGTGGACCGCGTCCTCGACCGCACCGCGGATCTCCCCGCGGCCGAACCGGTGACGACGCTGGCCCGGTCGCGGACCACGGTGCTGCTGGCGGAGATCCTCACCCTCATCGGCGACAATCCGCAGTTGCGCGATCCCCGCCTGGACACCCTCGCCGACTACGACGCCAAGTACTCCGCCGATCTGCGGGCCAGCCTGGACGCCTACCTCACCCAGCGCGGCGACGTCCGCAAGGCCGCCACCGCCCTCCGCATCCACCCCAACACCCTGCGCTACCGCATCCGCCGCGCCACCCAGCTGATGGGCGTGGACCTGGACTCCGCCCCGGACCGGTTGCTGCTGGAGATTCAGCTGGCGGTGCAGCGCGATGGTGCGTGAAGTGGTTCCCGGCCAAAAGCATGCCGGGAAACGAAAGGGATACCTTGTTTCCGGCGTGCTTTTGGCCGGAAACACTGTTGGAGGAGGTTGATCGTGGCACCGTCGCGGGAGTGGGCTATCCAAGGCAGTAACGGCGAGATCGTGGGGCGGACGTGGACCGGCGACGGTGCGCCCCGGTATGTCGTCGTACTGGTGCATGGGTACGGGGAGCATGTCGGGCGGTACGAGTATGTGGCGGATGTGCTGGTGGGGCACGGGGCCCGTGGTGTACGGGGCCGATCATCAGGGGCATGGGAAGTCGGCGGGTGAGCGGGTCGTCATCCGGGATTACGAGGATGTCGTGGCGGATGTGCGGCGGGTCGAGGAGAGGGCGCGGGGCGAGTATCCGGGGATGCCGGTGGTGCTCGTCGGGCATTCGATGGGCGGCATGATCGCGGCGCGGTATGCGCAGGAGTACGGGGGCGGGCTCGCGGCGCTGGTGCTGTCCGGGCCGGTGATCGGGTCCTGGGTCGAGGCGACCTCGCTGCTCGAGCTGGACGAAATCCCTTATACCCCTATTGATGTCACGACGCTGTCGCGGGATCCCGAGATCGGGCGGGCGTACGAGGAGGACCCGCTGGTGTGGCACGGACCGTTCCGGCGGCCGCTGCTCGAGGCCCTCGCGCGGTGCCTGGAGACGATCAACGCCGGGGGTGATCTCGGTGGGCTGCCCATGCTGTGGGTGCACGGGGGTGATGATCAGCTGGTCCCCCTGCCTGCCAGCCGGGTGGGGGTGGAGCGGATTCGGGGGACGAATTTCGCCGAGCGGGTCTATCCGGGGGCTCGGCACGAGATCTTCAACGAGACCAACAAGGACAAGGTGCTGGGGGATGTGACGGGGTTCATCGATCGGGCGCTCGAAGCCTGAGGATGACCACAGCACCGAGGCCATAGTTTCCCGGCACGCTTTTGGCCGGGATCCCCCTCGGTCGCTTGGGTTTCCGGCCAAAAGCATGCCGGAAACCCAAGCGGCGAGGTGCCTGACGGGGCAGTGCCTGCGGCGGGGTGCCTGGCGGGCCTATGCCTTTGTGATGGTGACGCGGGTTCCGCCCACTACCTCGGCGGCGTCGGGGCCGGGGTCGCCGAAGGTGAGGGTGGTGGCGAGGACCTCGCCCGCGATCAGGTCGCGGTGGGTTTCGGCCCAGGCCTTGCGGTCGGCGGGGACGTCGAGGACGACCGTGATGCGGTCGGAGACGTCCAGGCCCAGGGACTTCCGCGTCTCCTGGAGGTCACGGATGAGGTCGCGGGCCCAGCCCTCGGCCTCCAGTTCCTCGGTGACCTCCGAATTCAGCACCACCAGACCGGCATTGCCGGGCAGGGCGGCGGTGGATTCGGGTTCGGCGGCCACCAGGCGCTGGGTGTACTCCTCGGGCAGCAGCTCGATACCGGCGGCGCTGACGACGCCCTCCGGGCTCTCCGACCACTCCCCGGCCTTGACCGCCTTGATCACCGTCTGCACCTGCTTGCCCAGCCGCGGGCCGGCGGCGCGAGCGTTGACGACCAGTTCGAACCGGCCGTGCGCGGCGACATCACCGGTGAGGTCGACGCGCTTGACGTTGACCTCGTCGGCGACCAGATCCGCGAACGGCGCGAGCCGATCGGCGTCGGGCGCGGCGATGGTGAGTTCCGACAGCGGCAGGCGCACCCGCAGGTTCCGGGCCTTGCGCAGGCTCAGCGCCGTCGAGCACACCGCACGCACCTCGTCCATCGCCGAGACCAGCTCCGCGTCCTGCGGCAATTCGGCGGCGGCGGGCCAGTCGGCCAGATGCACCGAGCGGCCCCCGGTCAGCCCACGCCAGATCACCTCGGTGACCAGCGGCAGCAGCGGGGCCGCGAGCCGGGTCGTCACCTCCAGCACCGTGTGCAGGGTGTCGATGGCGTCGCGGTCCTCGTCCCAGAACCGCGAGCGCGACCGGCGCACATACCAATTGGTGAGCGCGTCGGCGAACGCGCGCAGCTCCTCGCAGGCGGTCGCGATGTCGTAGACCTCGAGCGCGTCGGTCATCGCGTCGCGCGTGGCGGCCAGCTTGGCCAGGATGTACCGGTCCAGCACATGCTGCGAATCGGTCCGCCACACACCGGGTTCCGAGGCGTACAGCTGCAGGAATGTCCAGGCGTTCCACAGCGGCCGCAGCGCGTGGCTCACGCCCTCGCGGATGCCGCGCTCGGTGACGATCAGGTTGCCGCCGCGCAGCACCGGCGAGGCCATCAGGAACCACCGCATGGCGTCGGAGCCGTCGCGGTCGAACACCTCGTTGACGTCCGGGTAGTTGCCCTTGGACTTGGACATCTTGAGCCCGTCGTCGCCGAGCACGATGCCGTGCGCCACCACGGATTTGAACGCCGGCCGGTCGAACAGGGCCGTCGACAGCACGTGCAGGTTGTAGAACCAGCCGCGGGTCTGCCCGTTGTACTCGACGATGAAATCGCCGGGGCTGTGCGCCTTCTCGTCGTGCGTTCCCTCGAACCACTCCTTGTTCTCGAACGGGTAGTGCACCTGGGCGTAGGGCATCGACCCGGACTCGAACCAGCAGTCCAGGACCTCCGGCACGCGCCGCATCATCGACTCGCCGGTCGGGTCGTCGGGATTCGGCCGCACCAGCTCATCGATGGCCGGGCGGTGCAGATCCGCGGGCCGCGTGCCGAAGTCCCGCTCGAGCTGGTCCAGCGAGCCGTACACGTCGACGCGCGGGTAATCCGGGTTGTCGGACACCCACACCGGGATCGGCGCGCCCCAGTAACGGTTGCGGCTGATGTTCCAGTCGCGCGCGTTCTCGAGCCACTTGCCGAACTGGCCGTCGCGGATGTGCTCGGGCACCCAACTGATCTGCTGGTTCAGCTCCACCATCCGGTCGCGGAACTTGGTGACCGCGACGAACCAGGACGGCACCGCCATGTAGATCAGCGGCTGGCCGGAGCGCCAGCTGTGCGGATAGGAGTGCTCGATCGTCTCGTGCCGCAACAGCTTTCCGGCCGCCTTGAGGTCCTTGATGATGACCGGGTTGGCGTCGAACACCATCAGGCCCTCGTACGGCGGCACCATCGAGGTGAACTTGCCGCCCTGGTCCAGCGGCTGCACCAGGTCGATGCCCGCCTCGGACGCGACCGCCATATCCTCCTCGCCGAAGGCCGGCGCCAGATGCACGACGCCGGTGCCGGAGTCGGTGGTGACGTAGTCGGCGTTCAATACCCGGAATGCGCCCGGATGCCCGGCGAAGAAGTCGAACGGCGGGGTGTAGCGCAGGTCGGCCAAGGCGGCCCCGGAATGCTCCGAGAGGACCTCCGGATCGTCGCCCAGCTCGCGCGCGTAGTGCGAGACCCGTTCGGCCGCCAGCAGATACCGCTCGCCGTCCTGGCCGCGGACCTGGGCGTACGTCAGGTCGGGGTGGACCGCGATGGCCAGGTTGGACGGCAGCGTCCACGGCGTCGTCGTCCAGATCAGCGCGCTCGCGCCGTCGAGCTGATGCAGCGGGTGGTCGGCGGGCACGCTCAGGGGCATGCGGACCGTGACCGCCGGATCCTGGCGCATGCGGTAGGCGTCGTCCAGGCGGGACTCCTGGTTGGACAGCGGGGTCTGCTCGTACCAGCTGTAGGGCAGCACCCGGAAGCCCTGGTAGACCAGACCCTTGTCGTGCAGCGACTTGAATGCCCACATGACCGACTCCATGAAGTCGGGATCGAGGGTCTTGTAGTCGTTGTCGAAGTCCACCCAGCGGGCCTGACGAGTCACATACGCGCGCCACTCATTGGTGTAACGCAGCACAGACGATTTGCATGCGGCATTGAATTCCGCAAGCCCCATCTCATCGATCTGTGATTTGTCCGTGATACCGAGCTGCTTCTCCGCTTCGATTTCCGCGGGCAGCCCGTGGGTGTCCCAGCCGAAGCGCCGCTCGACCTTCTTCCCGCGCATCGTCTGAAAACGTGGGATCAAATCCTTCACGTATCCGGTGAGCAGATGGCCGTAATGCGGCAACCCGTTGGCGAACGGCGGTCCGTCGTAGAAGACGAACTCCGGTGCGCCGGAACGGTTCTCGATGCTGGCACGGAAGGTGTCGTCGGCGGCCCAGTAGTCGAGTACGCGCCGCTCCAGATCGGGGAACGACACCTGGCCGCCGGCGCCTAGGTCGGCGCGCGGGTAGGCGGGCGTCTCCTGGGAGGTGGCGTTGCTGGGGGATGTCTGATCCGCCATAACGGGCAGTGGTCTCCTCGTGCCGGGCGCCCCGGTGCGGGCGCTGCGTGGGCACGGGGACGATTCCGGCGTCTTTACGCCGGGACCGCGGTACCACCCCGCTTGTCCGGAGCCTGCCGTCGTGCGGCCGTGCGTTCCGGACCTCTCGTCGTGAGCTGTGACGGGCTCTCCCGTTCGGTTCTACTGAGCGCGCGGTCGGAGACCCGCGCCGTTCTTCCGAAGACTCCCCGGTGATAGCCGGATCACTGCCGTTCTACAGGTTTGATTGTAGCCAGAGTGGGCAAACTAGTTTTCGGGCCCCATCGGCGTGGCCCGTCCAGCGGCCGGACCGGCGATCGGCCGGACTCATCGCTTGGCATGCCGGCCGGGACGCGACGACGAATCGTCGTCGTCGGAATCGCGCATGGACAGCGCACTCACCAGTAGCAATACGGCGCCGATGACACAGACGACGATGCAGCCCCACGCCCAGACCACCGATCCGGTGGTCAGCGCGGTCACCAGCAGGGCGAATCCGATCGCGGCCAGGACGAGCGTCAGAACGAGCATGGTCACCCCCTCGGCGGGCCAGGTGGCTCGACCGTCTTCCGGACCACACGACTACGCAGCACGCCGAAACCGGCACGGCCGCGGAGCCGGCGGGCGATTCGAACGGAACGGTTGAACTACTTGCCGCCCTTGGCGAACGACGCGGGCGCGTGGTTGTTGGCGCCTGCTCCGTCGAAGGCCTCGCCGCCGTCCACCGGGACCGCCGAACCACGATTCTCCAGCTCCTCGAGCTGCGACTCCAGGTAGGACTTCAGCCGCACGCGGTACTCGCGCTCGAAGGTCTTCAGCTGCTCGATCCGGCTCTCCAGCACGCTGCGCTGCTGGGTGATGGTCGCCATGATCTCGGTGTGCTTGCGCTCGGCGTCGGCCTGCAGCGCGTCGGCCTTCTCCTTGGCCTGGCGCAGCTGGTTGTCGGAGCGGGTCTGCGCGTCCGAGAGCATGGTCTCGGCCTTCTGGCGGGCCTCGGCGACCATGCCGTCCGAGCGGGTGCGCGCGTCACTGACCAGTCGCTCCGAGTTTGCTCGGGCGTTGGACAGCAGCTGCTCGGCCTCGGTCTTGGCGTCGCTGGTGAGGCGGTCGGCCATCTCCTGCGCCAGGCTGAGGACCTTGGCGGCCTGCAGATTCGCGTCCGCGGCGTCCTTGGGAGCGGCGGGCGGAGCCGCCGGAACCGGGACCGGCGGGGGCACGGGAGCCGGTTTGGGCGGTTCGGGCTGCGGCGGAACCGGTTTCACGGCCTGCGGCGCCGGGCGCGGCGCCTTCTTGGCCTCTACCAGCTCGGAATCGAGCTCGGCAACCCGCTGGCGCAGGTCCGCGTTCTCCTCGATGAGGCGTGAGAGCTCCTGCTCGACCAGGTCGAGGAAGGCGTCGACTTCGTCCTCGTTGTAGCCGCGCTTCCCGATCGGCGGTTTGCTGAACGCGACGTTGTGCACATCGGCTGGGGTCAGCGGCATGGAAGGATCCCTTCACGCTTCGTACGGAGATCTAGCGGTAGATCTAGCAAGCTATTGTTCTCGGCCCATTCTGTCACACCTACACGACGGGCTGCCCGAGCCTGCTGGTCACCGACATCAAGATGAACACGATGAAAAGCAGCACCATAATGGACAGATCCAGTCGAATTCCTCCCAGGTTCACCGGAGGTATCAGGCGCCTCAGGAGTTTCACCGGGGGGTCGGTGATCGTGAAGATCACCTCCAGGACGACCGCGACCGCTCCGCGGGGGTGCCAGTCGCGAGCGAAGTTACGGATGAACTCGACGATCACTCGGCTGATCAACAACAGCCAGAAGAGGAACAGGAGTACATACAGCACCTGGAACAAGGCCACCAGACCACTTTGCCTCAGAATCGGTGTCCTGCAAACTCCCCGCGCCGTCGGATCGCGGCGTCACTCCCCCGTGCGCGGCGTGTCGTCCGGGGCGGCGGCCGCGACGCCAGACCCCGGCGGCAACGCTATTTCTGGTTGTAGAAGCCGGTTTCGGCGATCCGGCGACGCTCCTCGGCCGATACGTCCACATCCGAGGGTGAGAGCAGGAACACCTTGGTCGCCACCTTGTCGAACGAGCCGCGCAGCGCGAACGCCAGGCCGGCCGCGAAATCGACCAGCCGGCGGGCGTCGGCGTTGCTCATCTCGACCAGGTCCATGATCACCGGCGTGCCGTCGCGGAAGCGCTCACCGATGATGGCGGCCTCGGCGTAGGTCCGGGGGCGGAGCGTCGTGATCTTGGACAAGGGGCCTCCGTCCTCGAAGACCGGCGCGCGGCGCGGTGCCGGTTCGAAGCGGGCCCGCTCCTCCATCCGCCGCTCTTCCATCCTGCGCTCGGCCTCCGGGTCGACCGCGAGTGCGCCGTGCGTGGTACCGCGCACCATCGGCGTTCCCCCGCCGAGACGGTCGCCGGACCGGCCACGGCCCGAGGGGGCGGAGTCGATACGGGTGGGACGGCGCGGCGGCTCGTACCGGTCGTCGGCGTAGGACTCCTCGGAGTAGTCGTCGCGCCGGGCGACGGTGTAGCCGGGCTGATAAGGGGCCTTGTAGGCCGGTTCCGGATAGCCGGGCTCGTCGTAGCGATCGTCGCCGAACCGGGAACGACCGCTGTCGTACCGGGATTCGGGGAAATCGCGAGGATGCCGCATGCCGCGGTCGTCGACACCCCGGGGGCCGCGGTCGTCGACGTAGTCGTCCTCGTACTCCTCGAGCGGGACCATGCCGAAGTAGGCCTTGAATCGATGCAGCGTACTCATACTCCCACCTCGCTAGCACTAAGCTCCAGCACGAGCACGCTCGTGGCTGCGGTGAACTCTCGCTCGCTGCGCTCGCTCATCCTGGTCGACCTTCCTACGGCACCCGGTTGGCCTGGGGTGGTAAGTCCTGCTCATTCCCCGTCAGTCACCAGCATATGTTTCGAATGTGACTGATGAGGTTTGTTTGCTATCCCGAGGTTATCGGTCGAGTGCCCATCAAGGCGGTACCGACACGCACGCAGGTGGAACCGTGTCGGATCGCGGACTCCAGATCTCCGGACATGCCCGCCGACAGTTCGGACGCCTCCGGATGGTCGCGGCGCAACCGCTCGTACACCGCTGCCAGGCGGGCGAATTCGGGTTCGGGATCGGTGTCGAGCGGCGGGATCGCCATCAGGCCCGCCAGCCGCAGGTGATCGGCTTTCGCCACCTGGTCGGCCAGAGCCGGCAGGTCGTCCGGGGCCACGCCGCCGCGGCCCGGATCCCGGTCGAGGCTGACCTGCAGTAATACCTCCAGCGTCGTCTCGCGGTGACCCGCGTCCAGGGCTGCGCCGGTCGCCGTGTCCAGGGCCGTCACGAGCCGCTCGCTGTCCACCGAATGCACGGCATAAGCCCAGCGTGCGACCGATTTCGCCTTGTTGCGCTGCAGGCGTCCGATCATGTGCCAGCGCACCTGAGACAGGTGTCCCAGATCGGCCACCTTCGCACCGGCCTCCTGTTCGCGCGATTCGCCGAATTCGCGGCGGCCCAGGCGGTAGAGGATCTCGATGTCGGAGGCCGGGAAGAATTTGGTCACCGGCAGCAGCCGGACCTCGCCCGGATCGCGGTCGGCGGCCCGGCAGGCGGCCTCGATCCGGGCCAGCAGTTCGTTCAGGGCGCTGGACAGTTCGGCCGTCCGGGTCATAGGACATCTCCCTCGAATGCGAAACGGATCACGAATGGTCCGGGCGTGTCGGCAGTCCATTGTCCGCGCGCCATTTTCATAAAGCCGCCGCGGATACAAGCCCCCGAAAAGAGGGGGACCACAAGCTCACTCCGAGGATGCCTCGGATTCCATCCAGACGACACCGGCGATGCGGCCGGTGGGTGCGCCGCGGCGGTGGCTGAAGAGCCTGGCGTCCTCGATGGTGCAGCGCGGGTCCACCGCCACGCCCGCGACGCCCGCCTCCTCGAGCTGGCGGCGGACCCCCGCGCGCAGATCCAGGCCCGGCGTGCCCTTGGCGGTGGTGGTGGCGCTGCCCGGGAGGTGCGCCTCGACGTCGTCGCGCATGGCGGCCGGGACCTCGTACTGGCGACCGCTCGCCGCCGGACCCAGGAAGGCTCCGATACGTTCGGGATGCGCGCCGACCGAGACCATCGCCTCGATCACCCGCGGCACGATGCCGATGCGCGCGCCCACCCGTCCGGCGTGCACGGCCGCGATCACCCCGGCCTCGTCGTCGGAGAGCAGGATGGGGACGCAGTCGGCCGTCAGCACGACCAGCGCGAGTCCCGGCACGGTGGTGACCAGCGCGTCGGTCACGGGAACCGGTTCGGCGCGCGGCCCGTCCACGATCTCGACGTTGCGCCCGTGCACCTGTTCCATCCAGACCAGCCGCTCCGGCGCCAGGCCGATCCCCTCGGCCAGCCGGATCCTGTTGCGCCGCACCGCCTCCGGATCGTCCCCGACGTGGTCGCCCAGATTGAACGAATCGTAGGGGGCGCGGGAGAACCCGCCGTCCCGCGTGGTGGTCACCCGCCGGACACGAACCGAAGCAGCAGCAGTCATACCCCCGAGATTAATAGGGGTGAGTTCAGCGGCGCATGAACGACGGCACGTCGACGTCGTCGTCCGTGTCCTCGTCCGGCGGCTGGATGTGGTTGCGGGAGTTGTGGGCGACCGTCGGCTCGCTGGCCGGGCGGGGCTCGTAGGACGGGGCCGGGCCGCGCTGGACCGGAGCGGGCGCGGGGGCCGACTCCGTGGAGCGGGTGCTGCTGTAGTCGGAACCGCGCGTCGAGGCCGAGCCGAGTTCGCCGGCGCGGGCCGAGCCGATCGTGGAGCGACCGGTGGAGTCGATCCGCCGGGCGGGGGTGCCGCCGTCGAAGCCGGCCGCGATCACCGTCACGCGCACCTCGTCGCCGAGCGAATCGTCGATGACCGTGCCGAAGATGATGTTGGCCTCGATGTGCGCGGCCTCCTGCACCAGCGAGGCGGCCTCGTTGATCTCGAACAGCCCCAGATCCGATCCGCCCGCGATCGACAGCAGTACGCCGTGGGCGCCGTCCATGGACGCCTCCAGCAGCGGGGAGTTGATCGCCGACTCGGCGGCCTTGACCGACCGGCCCTCCCCTCGCGAGGACCCGATGCCCATCAGCGCCGAGCCCGCACCGGACATGACGCTCTTGACGTCGGCGAAGTCGACGTTGATCAGGCCCGGGGTGGTGATCAGGTCGGTGATGCCCTGAACACCGTTGAGTAGTACCTCGTCCGCGGAGCGGAAGGCATCCATCAGGCTCACCGCGGCGTCGCCGAGCTGCAGCAGCCGGTCGTTGGGGATCACGATCAGGGTGTCGCACGACTCGCGCAGGGACTGTATCCCCGACTCGGCCTGGTTGCTGCGGCGCTTGCCCTCGAACGAGAACGGCCGCGTCACGACACCGATGGTCAGCGCACCCAGCTTGCGGGCGATGCTGGCCACCACCGGCGCGCCGCCGGTGCCGGTGCCGCCGCCCTCACCGGCGGTGACGAAGACCATGTCGGCGCCCTTGAGCACCTCTTCGATCTCGTCCTTGTGATCCTCGGCGGCCTTGCGGCCCACCTCCGGATCCGCACCGGCGCCCAGACCCCTGGTGAGTTCACGACCTACGTCCAGTTTGACGTCCGCATCGCTCATCAGCAGGGCCTGCGCGTCCGTATTGACCGCGATGAACTCGACTCCCTTGAGTCCCTGTTCGATCATCCGGTTGACGGCATTCACGCCGCCGCCGCCGATACCGACGACCTTGATCACTGCAAGGTAGTTGTGCGGGGGCGTCATGGGCTCTCGCCTTCCTTCGATCTAAAGCCTGTCGTGTTCGGATCCCTGTCAGAACACCGACCGTTCGGTCCGAGCGAACCCGGGCTTTCATCCGGGCAAACCCTAAACCTCAACGATAGGGTTATCGTTATGTCAAGTATCCGACTGCTGCGGAACGCTATTCGTACCCGCCGCAATCCGCGCGCAGGCGCGCCGAAACGAGCGTGAGAATCTTATGTGATCCATCTCGTTCGAGCCCGCCCCGCATCGTATCGCGAACGGCCGCCCCGAGCACGGGGAATCGTTCCTGGTGCCCGCGAAACTTCGGTGGCTGCCGTGGACCGTCACCGAAAACCCCGTAGGCACAACGGGTATCACTCACTTTACCGTTACCAGATCGGGGCTCGATACGTCGAATACCGTGCCGTCGCGAGTCAGCACCGGCAGCACCACCGCGGCCTTGCGCACCGAATCGTCCGGCCCGCCCCACAGGACGGTGCGGTCGTCGGTCAGGCGCAGTTCGATATCCGAAACCGACCGCGCCACAACCTCTCCCACCTGCGCCCGCAACCCCGGCGGGGCCGCGTCGAGCACCGCGACGGCCGCCCGAGTGACCGGGTCGCTACCGCCCGGATGGGCGGTCGTCAGCTTCGGCACGCCGGGCGGCGGGGGCTCGACCGCGTATTCGACACTGTCGCCGTCGAGCAGGTGTGTTCCCTGCGGGCTCTCGAAATACACCGCGGGGGTGCGTTCCTCGACCGTGATCCGCACGGTCGAAGGGAACGTCCGCTGCACCCGCGCCGAATGGATCTTCGGAATGGCGGCCGCCCGCCGGGCCATCGCGTCGGTGTCGATGCGCAGCATCGAGCGCCCCTCCGGAACCTTCAGCGCGTCGCGCACCTGCTGCTCGGGCACGGTCCGCAGGCCCTCGATCCGCACGGTTCGCACCGCGAGCGCCGGGGTGAAGTACGCGACCACCAGCAGGATCAAGACCAGAACGACCACCGGCACGCCCCACAGCGCGATGCGGCGGACCGGGAGATCCGCGGCCCACCGCGCGCGGTCGCGCACCGTGTTCACCGGCCCGTCGGCGGGCGCACCCGCAGCCCGTCGAGGATCTGCCCGCCGAGCATGGTCACATCGCCCGCGCCCATGGTGATCACGACATCGCCGGGGCGGGCCAGATTCGCGGCCTGCTTCCCGACCCGCGACATATCCGGCTGGTAGTGCACGGGTTTGGTGACCGACTGGGCGACCAGGGCGCCGTTCACGCCCGGCAGCGGCTTCTCGCGGGCGCCGTAGACGTCGAGCACCACCACCTCGTCCGCGAGGTCGAGCGCCGCGCCGAATTCCTCCGCGAACGTGGCGGTCCGGCTGTACAGGTGCGGCTGGAAGACCACGATCACCTTGCCCTGCCGGGACCGGGCGCCGTCGGCGGCCTCCTGCTGGACGAGTTCGGCGGCGGCGCCGAGCACCGCCCGCACCTCGGTGGGATGGTGGGCGTAGTCGTCGAAGACGCGCACGCCGTTCTCCCGGCCGACGAACTGGAAGCGCCGGTGCACTCCCCCGAAACCCTCCAGGCCCTGCAGGACCTCGTCGGTGTCGGCCCCGGCGTCGCGCGCCGCCAGCAGCGCGGCCAGCGCGTTCAGCGCCATGTGCCGCCCCGGGACCGCCAGACGCAGCGTGCGCGGCGTGGACTCGTCGGCGAACTGGAAGGTGACCACGCCGCCGACGTCGCGGGGCTCCCACGACAGCAGCCACACCCCGATAGGGACCGGCGCGCCGTCGGATTCGCCGGAGCCGTAACCGAGTACGCGGATGTCGAGTTCCCCGGCCTGCCGGCGCGCGGCGACGCGTTCGGCCAACGCCCGCGAGCCCGGATCGTCCAGGCACACCACGAGCAGGCCGCCCGGCCGCAGCCGCGCCACGAAATCGTCGAAGACCTGGATGTAGGCCTCGGCGGTGCCGAAGAAGTCGAGGTGGTCGGATTCGATATTGGTGATGACCGCGACGTCCGGGTCGTACTGCAGCAGCGAGCCGTCGGACTCGTCGGCCTCGGCGACGAAGAAGCCGCCGGAGCCGTGGTGGGCGTTGGTGCCGGCCTCGTTGAGTTCGCCGCCGACGGCGAACGACGGGTCGAACCCGCAGTGCTGCAACGACACCACCAGCATCGAGGTGGTCGAGGTCTTGCCGTGCGTGCCCGACACCAGCAGCGTGTGGTGGCCGCGCATGAGTTCGGCGAGCACCGCCGGGCGCAGCAGCACCGGCACGCCGCGCCGGTTCGCCTCCACCAGTTCGGGATTGGTCTTGGGAATGGCCGCGAGCGTGGTCACGACCGCCGTCGGCCCGCCGGGCAACAGGTCCAGCGCGCCGGCGTCGTGACCGATGCGGACCTCGGCGCCCCGCGCGCGCAGCGCCAGCACGCCGCGGCTCTCCTTGGCGTCGGACCCGGACACCGCGCCGCCGCGCGACAGCAGGATGCGCGCGATACCGGACATGCCGGCGCCGCCGATGCCCACCATGTGCACCCGCCGCAGCAGTGGCGGCAGGTCGTTGCCGTCGCCGTCCTTCGTCTCCGTCACCGCCCGGCCACCTCCGCCACGATCCGCGCCACCGCGTCGGCGGCCTCGCGATGCCCGGCACCGGCGGCCGCCACCGCCATCCCCGACAGCCGCTCCCGATCGGTGAGCAGCGGAATCACCTCGTCGATCACGTATTTCCCGGTCAACTCCGAGTCGGGGACGATTCTGCCACCACCCTGAGCCACGATGGGCCGGGCGTTGAGTTCCTGTTCGCCGTTGCCGTGCGGCAGCGGCACGTAGAACGCCGGCAGGCCGACCGCGGACACCTCCGCGACGGTCATCGCGCCGGAGCGGCACACCGTCGCGTCGGCGGCGGCGTAGGCCAGATCCATGCGCGACAGATAGGGCACGGCAACGTATTTCGCGGCGCCCGCCGGATCGACGCCGGTGATCTCGAGGGTGTTCTTGGGTCCGTGCGCGTGCAGCACCGAGATCCCCGCGGCCGTCAGCTGCGCCGCGGCCGCCGAGACCGCCTCGTTGAGCCGCCGCGCGCCCTGCGATCCGCCGAACACCAGCAGCACCGGGCCCTCGTCCGGCAGCCCGAAGTGCGCGCGCGCCTCCGTCCGCAGCGCCGCGCGATCCAGCGTCGCGATGGTCTCGCGCACCGGGATGCCCACGATCTCGGCATCGGCGCGGCCGGGCGCGCGCACACCGGAGTTCGCGACCGCGGCCAGCACCCGTGCCGCCCGCCGCGCGCCCACCTTGTTCGCGATGCCCGCCTTCACATTCGCCTCGTGCACGACCACCGGCACCGGGCGCCGACGCCGGGCCCCGCGACCCGCGGCCAGGTACGCGGGCAGCGCCACGTATCCGCCGAAACCGACGACGACATCGGCGTCCACGGCATCGATCACCGCGCGGGCGCGCGCCACCGACGACCGCACCCGGCCGGGCAGCCGCAGCAGATCACCGGTCGGCTTGCGCGGCAACGGCACCGGCGGGATCAGCTCGAGGTCGTAGCCGCGTTCGGGCACCAGCGTGGTCTCCAGGCCGCGCGCGGTACCCAGCGCGGTGATCCGGATCGACGGGTCCAGCCGGCGCAGCGCGTCGGCGACCGCCATGGCGGGTTCGATATGGCCGGCGGTGCCGCCGCCCGCGACTATCACCGAGAGTGCCCGTCCCCCAGGTCTTTCCGCACCGGACCTGACGCTCCCGCCGGTTGTCACCTCGAATTACCCCGTTCTCTCGCATGTTTCATCGGATAGCTCGGCTCCCAGGCCCGCGTGGAGCGCCACGAACTGGTGCTGCGGCTCTCGCGCCGGCCGGACTCCGAATCTATCGAGCGCCGCGGCGCGGGGTCCGCACCACCCCGCCGACCGGCGCCCCGGCGGTCGCCCGCCGACAGTTCGCGCCGCGGCGGAGAGGGGCGCACTCCGGAACGGCTGCGCGCCGCCTGGGCCCGGGCCGCGGAGTACATCTCCGGCTTCGGCAGCCGCAGCAGCCGGCTGAACCGGCCGTCCTGGCCGTTGTGCAGGGCCGACACCGCCTCCGGTTCGTGCCGAGCGGCGTTGGCGATGATGCCGAACATGAGCAGCGTGATCGCCAGCGACGAGCCGCCCGCCGAGACCAGCGGCAGCTGCAGGCCGGTCACCGGGAGCAAGCCCACCACGTAGCCGATGTTGATCAGCGCCTGGCCGGTGATCCAGAAGGTCGCGGTCGCGGTGAGCAGGCGCAGGAACGGATCCACCGACCGGCTCGCGATGCGCAGGCCGGTGTGCGCGAACAGCGCCAGCAGGCCCAATACCAGTGCGCAGCCGAGGAATCCCAGCTCCTCACCGATGATGGCGAAGATGAAGTCGTTGTGCGCGTTGGGCAGATAGCTCCACTTCGCGCGGCTCTGTCCCAGCCCGCGGCCCCAGATGCCGCCGTCGGCGAGGGAGAACAGCGCCTGCCGCGCCTGGTAGCCGATGCCCTGCGGATCGTCGCCGGGGTTGAAGAACGCGCGCATGCGGTCGGAGCGGTATCCCGCCGACAGCGCCAGCACGCCCGCGGCGATCACACCCGAAATCGCGATGGTCACGAACAGCCGCACCGGCAGCCCGCCGAACCACAGCAGCGCCGCCAGGATCATGCCCAGCGCGATGGTCGTCGACAGGTTGGGTTCCAGCACCACCAGCAGGCAGGCGAGCAGGCCCGCCGGCACCAGCGGCACCATGATCTCCTTGTAGTTCGCGTGCTCCGAGCGCCGCGCCGCCAGCAGGTGCGCGCCCCAGATGATCAGCGTCACCTTGACCAGTTCGGACGGCTGCACCGAGGCGAAGCCGAGGTCGAACCAGCGCCGCGAGCCCTGTACCTGCGAGCCGATGCCGGGAATCAGCACCAGCACGAGCAGCAGCAGCGAGATCGCGAACAACGGGAACGACAGCTGTCGCAACCGGCGCAGCGGCAGCCGCAGCGCCAGATAGAACAGCACCGCGCCGATCACCGCGAACAGCGCCTGCTGGATGAACAGCTTGTAGGCCGATCCGCCGTCGGCGTACGACTCGACGCTCGACGCCGACAGCACCATCACCAGCCCGAGCATGGTGAGCAACGTGGCGATGGTGACCACCAGATGGAAGTCCGCCAGCGGGCGCGCCAGCCAGGCCCCGAACCAGGTACCGGATTGCTTGCGCGCCGGCTCGGTCATGCCTCCGCCTCGCCGGCGCTCGGCTCCGGCCCGACCGAGCGGTCGGCTGTGTCTATGGTTCGCTCGTTGCGCTCACTCACTGCGGGCTCCCGATATCTCTCTCGTCGAGCGCCTGCACCGCCGCGACGAAACTGCGGCCGCGGTGGGTGTAGTCGGCGAACATGTCCAGGGAGGCCGCGGCGGGGGCCAGCAGCACCGTATCTCCGCGGCGGGCATAGCCGGCGGCGATGCGCACGGCCCGCGCCATCACCGCGTCCGCGCCGTCGATCTCGGACGTGAGTTCCACACCCATCACAGCATCGTCACCCGAACCGAGCTCCACGACCGGGACATCGGGCGCGTGTCGCGCCAACGCGGCGGCGACGACCGGGGCGTCCTGGCCGAACAGCACGGCCGCGACGAGCCGATCGGCGGCCTCCTCGACCAGGTCCTCGACGTGCGCGCCCTTGAGCAGGCCGCCGGCCAGCCACACCACCTGGGAGTGCGCGAGGATCGAGGACCGCGCGGCGTGCGGGTTGGTGGCCTTGGAGTCGTCCACGAAGGTCACCCCGCCCAGCTCGCGGACCAGGGCGGCACGGTGCGGGCCGACCTTGTGCTCCTGCAGGCCCTCCTTGACGAATTGCGGTGCCACATCGATGGATCGGGTCAGCGCCGCCGCGGCCAGCGCGTCGGCGACGCCCGCCGGACCGGCCGGGCTGATGTCGCCGGTCTCGGCGAGGATCGCGGCCTTGGTGAACGCGCGGTCGAGGAGTTTGCCGTCGACCACGCCCAGCTCGCCGTCGGCGGGCACGCCCACCCGGAAGCCGACGGTGCGGCGGGCCTTGGACTTGCGCGCCAGCGCGGCGGCGACCGGATCGTCCAGCCCGACCACGCCGACGCGGCCGGTCAGCGCGCGCGCCTTGGCGGCGGCGTAGGCGTCCAGGCCGCCGTGCCAATCCAGGTGGTCCTCGGCGACATTCAGCACGACGCCCGCCTCCGGGCGCACCGACGGCGCCCAGTGCAGCTGGAACGACGACAGTTCCACGGCCAGGATCTGCGGACCCGGATTGCGCCGCAGCGCGTCCAGGATCGGCAGGCCGATATTGCCGCAGGCGACGCTGGGGATACCGGCCGCGCGCAGGATCGCGTGGGTCATCTGGGTGGTGGTCGTCTTGCCGTTGGTGCCGGTGATCACCAGCCACTTGCGGGCCGGGCCGTAGAGCCGGGCCTGATCCACCCACCAGGCGAATTCGACGTCGCCCCAGACCGGAATGCCCTCGGTCACCGCGGAGACCAGCACCGGCGAATCCGGCCGCCACCCCGGACTGGTGATCACCAGCGCGAACCGGTCGAGAGCGGCGGGCTCGAGGAGTTCGTCCCCGGTGGCGGTGGTGAGCCCGAGTTCGGCCGCCTCGGCCATCGCCTTCTCGCCGGCGTCGGTGACCACGGGCCGGGCGCCGATATCGCGCAGCGGTTCGATCAACGACCTGCCCGACACCCCCCAGCCCGCGACGAGGACGTCGCGGCCACGCAGGAATTCGAGCATCGGCCCCGGTGAACGCAGGGCCCGCGGAGTGTGTTCGACCATCGCTGCTTTACCCGACCTGAGAGAGGTATTCGCTGTAGAACAATCCCAGTCCGACCGCCGACGCTATGCCGGCCAGCAGCCAGAACCGAATGATCACGGTAGTCTCGGCCCATTTGCTGAGTTCGAAGTGGTGGTGGAACGGCGCCATCTTGAACAATCGGTTGCGGGTCGTGCGATAGACCGCCACCTGCAGCACCACCGACGCGGTCTCGGCCACGAACAGCGCGCCGATCACGATCATCAGCAGTTCGGTGCGGGTGGTGACCGACAGTCCGGCGATCAGGCCGCCGAGCGCGAGAGAGCCGGTATCGCCCATGAAGATCTTCGCGGGAGCCGCGTTCCACCACAGGAATCCGATACAGGCGGCCCCGCCCGCGGCGCACACCAGCGCCAGGTCCAGCGGATCGCGCACGTTGTAGCAGCCGGCCTCGGCGTGCACCGAGCAGGCGTTGCGGTACTGCCAGAAGGTGATGATCACGTACGCGCCCAGCACCAGGCTCATCGACCCCGCGGCCAGCCCGTCCAGGCCGTCGGTGAGGTTCACGGCGTTCGACCAGGCCACCACCACCAGGCAGACGAAGGCCAGGAAGACGATGACGCCCATCGACACCGTGGTGATGTCGCGGACGTAGGAGAGGTGGCGGCTGGCCGGGGTCTGCTTGTTGGCGCCCGGGAACTGCAGCGCCAGCACGCCGAAAACGATTGCCGCCGTGAGCTGCCCGAGGTACTTGCCGGCCGCGGTGAGGCCCAGGTTGCGCTGTTTGCGGAGCTTGATGAAGTCGTCGATGAAGCCGACCGCGCCGAGCGCCGTCGCCAGCGACAGCACCAGCAGGCCCGAGACCGTCGGCCCCTCGGCCTTGTAGCCGATGCCGATGAGGTGCGACCCCCAGTAGCCCGCCCACAGGCCGACGAGGATCGCCACGCCGCCCATGGTCGGGGTGCCGCGCTTGGCCTGATGGCTCTCCGGCCCGTCGACGCGGATCTCCTGCCCGAAGCCGCGCCGGGCGAACATCCGGATCAGCAGCGGCGTCAGGAGGATCGATACCGCCAGCGCGATACCCGCCGCGAATAGAATCTGTCTCATCCCGCCGCCTCCGTGGTCTCACGGGCGGCGGCGGTCAGATGCTGCGCGACCGCCCACAGACCGGCGGAGTTCGACGCCTTCACCAGCACTACATCACCCGCCGTGATCTCGTTGTCCAGCACCGCGATCGCGGCGTCGATATCGGGCACGAGGATCGACTCCTCACCCCACGAACCTTCCATGACCGCACCCTGGTGCAACGCGTGCGCCGGACGCCCGTCGCCGACCACGATCAGCCGGTCCACGTCCAGGCGCACCGCCAGCCGCCCGATGCGGTCGTGCTCGATGATCGAATCCTCGCCCAGCTCGGCCATTTCGCCGAGCACCGCCCAGGTCCGGCGGTCGGCGGTTTTCGCCATGCTCACCAGCGCCTTGAGCGCCGCGCGCACCGAATCCGGGTTGGCGTTGTAGGAGTCGTTGACGACGGTGACGCCGTCGGCGCGGGTCCGCACGTCCATGCGGTGCGCCGAGACGATCCGCGCGTCCGACAGCGCCCGCGCGACCGTCTCGAGGTCGGCGCCGCACTCCAGCGCCACCGCGGCGGCCGACAGCGCGTTGCCGACCTGGTGCTCGCCGTGGACGGCCAGCCGGATGTCGATGCGGGAACCCTTGGCGTGCAGGGTGAATCGGGCGCGCGCGTCGTCGTCGAGGACCACGTCGGTGGCCCGCACGTCCGCCTCCGACGACTGGCCGACGGTGACCACGCGGGCCCCCGTGCGGTTCGCCATGGCCGCGACGTTCGGGTCGTCGGCGTTGAGCACCGCGACGCCGGACGGTGGAAGCGCTTCCACCAGTTCACCCTTGGCCTGGGCGATCGCCTCGCGGCTCCCGAACTCGCCCAGGTGCGCGGTACCGACATTGAGCACTACGCCGATGGACGGCGGTGCGGTCTCGGCGAGCGCCTTGATGTGTCCTACGCCGCGGGCGGACATCTCGAGCACCAGGAAGCGGGTTTCGGCGTTCGCGCGCAGCACCGTCCACGGGTACCCGAGTTCGTTGTTCAGCGAACCCGGCGGGGCCACCACCGGTCCGAGCGGGGCCAGCACGGTCGCCAGCAGGTCCTTGGTCGAGGTCTTGCCCGAGGATCCGGTCACCCCGATGACCGTGAGGCCACCGCTGGCGAGTCGATCGATACTCACGCGGGCCAGCTTCGCCAGCGCGGCGAGGACGGCCGCGCCGGATCCGTCGTGATCGTGGGCCAGAACCAGCGCCCTGCTGCCGGTGACCGGCAGCGGGTCCACCACGATGGCCGGGACACCGACCGGCCGCGCGGCCAGCACGGCCACCGCACCGGCGGCGACGGCGCGGGCGGCGAAATCGTGCCCGTCCGCGTGCTCGCCGGGCATCGCCAGGAACAGATCCCCGGAATTGATTCGGCGCGAATCGAATTCGACCGCACCGGTCACCGTCACCGCGGGATCGGGTACATCGTGCAGCGTGCCGCCGACGACGTCCGCGATCTCCCGCAGAGTCATCTCGATCATGAAACCGTCAGGTCCTTCGCGGTCGTTTTCCGAGAGAGGGCCTCCGCCAGCACCTCGCGGTCGTCGAACGGATACTTCACACCCGCAATCTCCTGCCCAGTCTCGTGTCCCTTCCCCGCCACCAGCACCACGTCACCGGGGCGTGCCCAGTCCACGGCGGCGGTGATCGCCGCGGCCCGGTCGCCGATCTCGGTGACCTCGCCGCGTTCGGTCTCCGCGATCCCCAGCGCGCCGCCGCGGATCGCCTCGCGGATGGCGGCCGGATCCTCGCTGCGCGGATTGTCGTCGGTGATGATCAGCAGGTCGGCGCCGCGGGCCGCGGTGGCGCCCATCAGAGGCCGCTTCCCCGCGTCGCGATCGCCGCCCGCGCCGACCACCACGGCCAGGCGGCCGCCGGAGCCCTTCACGTGCTCGCGCATCGTGGCGATCACCGATTCGACCGCGGCCGGCTTGTGCGCGTAGTCCACGATCGCCAGGAAGTCCTGGCCGCGCTCCACGCGCTGCATCCGGCCCGGCACGTCGACGGTGGCCAGAGCCTCGGCCGCGGTCGCCGCGTCGGCGCCGGCCGCCGCGCACACCGCGACCGCCAGCAACCCGTTGGCGATGTTGTAGCGACCCGGAAGCCGCAGCCGCACCGGCACCTTCGCGTGCGGGCCCGCGGCGGTGAACAGCTGCTCGCCGCCGTCCGCCGACACCCCGAGGGCGCGCCAGTCCGGTTCGTCCTCGCCGGTCGGGCTGTCCTCGGTCGCCACCGTCACCACCGGGGCGCGGCCGCCGACCTCGCGGGCCAGGCGGCGGCCCCAGGCGTCGTCGACGCAGATCACGCTGCGTTGCGCGGCCACCGGCGATTCGGGATCGAACAGGCGGCGTTTGGCGGCGAAATAGTCCTCGAAGTCGGCGTGGAAGTCCAGGTGGTCCTGCGACAGGTTGGTGAAGGCGCCCACCGCGAATCGCACCCCGTCGACCCGGCCCAGCGCCAGCGCGTGGCTGGACACCTCCATCACCACGGCCTGCACGCCCTGCTCGACCATCAGCGCGAACATCGCGTGCAGCTGCGGAGCCTCCGGCGTGGTGAGCGCGCTGGGCACCCGCTGCCCGCCGATGCGGGTCT
>NZ_BAGL01000039.1 GCF_000308875.1 Nocardia transvalensis NBRC 15921 | reverse complement strand
CCACCGCCAGCTCAGGGAGTAAATCCCGTCACCAGAAATGGCCCTCCTTCTCCCGAAGTTACGGAGGTATTTTGCCGAGTTCCTTCACCACAGTTATCTCGATCGCCTTAGTATTCTCTACCTGACCACCTGTGTCGGTTTGGGGTACGGGCCGTGTACCAACTCACTAGAGGCTTTTCTCGGCAGCATAGGATCACTGAATTCACCTCAAACGGCTACGCATCACCTCTCAGGCACATGTCTGGCGGATTTGCCTACCAGACGCCCTACAGGCTTACACCCGGTAATCCACCACCGGGCCCAGCTACCTTCCTGCGTCACCCCATCGCTTGACTACTACAACCAGGATCCCGTGCATCCCTCTTGGGTCTCCCGAAGGAGATCCCGCCAGTTCAGGACGGTTAGCACAGTTGATTCGCCATTGGGCGCGGATACACGGGTACGGGAATATCAACCCGTTGTCCATCGACTACGCCTGTCGGCCTCGCCTTAGGTCCCGACTCACCCTGGGCGGATTAACCTGGCCCAGGAACCCTTGGTCATCCGGCGGACGAGTTTCTCACTCGTCTTTCGCTACTCATGCCTGCATTCTCACTCCCACAGCCTCCACACCTGGATCACTCCGGCGCTTCCCTGGCTGCAGGACGCTCCCCTACCCAGCCCAACCACTGGCCCGAAGGCGATGTTGATGTTGGAC
>NZ_BAGL01000040.1 GCF_000308875.1 Nocardia transvalensis NBRC 15921 | reverse complement strand
CCCAACCCAGCTCAGGAAGCAAGTTCCGTCACCGGACCGGGCCCTCCTTCTCCCGAAGTTACGGAGGTATTTTGCCGAGTTCCTTCACCACAGTTATCTCGATCGCCTCGGTATTCTCTACCTGACCACCTGTGTCGGTTTGGGGTACGGGCCGTGTACCAACTCACTAGAGGCTTTTCTCGGCAGCATAGGATCACTGAATTCACCTCAAACGGCTACGCATCACCTCTCAGGCTGTATGGGATCCGGATTTGCCTAGATCCCGCCCTACAGGCTTACACCCGGTAATCCACCACCGGGCCCAGCTACCTTCCTGCGTCACCCCATCGCTTGACTACTACAACCAGGGTCGTGCGCAGCCACATCCGGCCTCCCGAAGGAGGTCCATCCGCTTTTGGGCACTTAGCACAATTGATTCGCCATTGGGCGCGGATACACGGGTACGGGAATATCAACCCGTTGTCCATCGACTACGCCTGTCGGCCTCGCCTTAGGTCCCGACTCACCCTGGGCGGATTAACCTGGCCCAGGAACCCTTGGTCATCCGGCGGACGAGTTTCTCACTCGTCTTTCGCTACTCATGCCTGCATTCTCACTCCCACAGCCTCCACACCTGGATCACTCCGGCGCTTCCCTGGCTGCAGGACGCTCCCCTACCCACCCAGTCCACTGCCCCGAAGGGGATGTATACGACTGAG
>NZ_BAGL01000041.1 GCF_000308875.1 Nocardia transvalensis NBRC 15921 | reverse complement strand
CAGGGCGGCGGTGCCGAGATTCACCCGGGCGCAGCCGGTGGCCAGCGCGGCCTTCAGCGAATCGTCGTCGCGGATGCCGCCGGACAGCTCGACCTGCACGTCCAGCTCGCCGACGACCTCGGCGAGCAGCTCCCGGTTGGAGCCGCGCCCGAA
>NZ_BAGL01000042.1 GCF_000308875.1 Nocardia transvalensis NBRC 15921 | reverse complement strand
CACCCGAAGGTGCAATCGGAAGTAACTCGAACCAGAGTCCGAAAACCTAACTAAAACGCCAGCCGGAAAATAGCTGACTAAAATGTCCGACCCTCACACGGGGGGTGAAGACCGGAACCAAAAAATAATTGGCACTGACATTCATCGACACACTATTGAGTTCTCAAAGAACACACGCACAGAAGATCCGGCCGAATTCATCGACTTTCTCTAACAGGCAGGTTCTCCAGCCTAGCCACTTCCACCCTCGGAGTCAAGCCCCGGGGTGTAGTCGGCCGTGCTGAGATCAGGCGCTCCTCGTCCTACCTCGTTTCCCTGGCCGCTGGGGCCCGGGTCGGCGTCCGTGTCGCTCTGACGTTGAATAAGTTACGTGTCGGATAACGGATCGTCAAATCCCCAAGACGGCTGGCGTTTTCGCAGGTAGGAGGGTCGGGATCGATCCGCTGCCGGACCTGAGTCACACGGATGTGACTCAGGTCATGATCATCGTCAGCTGCCGGCCCGTCGCACGCCCGCGAAGTTCTTCTTCCCGCGCCGCAGCACCAGCCAGTCCCCGTGCAGGTAGTCGGAATCCGCGGGGGTCCATTCGGGATCGGCGACGCGGGTGTTGTTCACCGATGCGCCACCCTCGTTGACGGCCCGACGCGCCGCGCCCCGGCTCTCCGAGAGACCCGAGGCCACGAGCAGGTCCACGATCGTCGCGCCCTCGGGGGCCTCGGCCACCGTGCCGTCCACCGCGGCCTCCGTCAGGGCGGCGCCCAGGGTCGACTTGTCGAGTTCGTGCAGGTCGCCGCGTCCGAACAGGGCCTGGCTGGCGAGCTGTGCCGCGCGGGTGTTCGCCTCGCCGTGCACCAGCGTCGTCATCTCGGCCGCCAGTCTGCGCTGGGCCTCGCGAGCGTGGGGTCGCTCCGCGGTCGCCTGCTCCAGCTCGGCCAGTTCCTCACGATCGAGGAAGGTGAACCAGCGCAGGTACCGGACGACATCCGCGTCGCCGGTGTTCACGAAGTACTGGTACCAGGCGTACGGACTGGTCATCTCCGGATCCAGCCAGAGACTGCCGCCGCCGGTGGACTTGCCGAACTTCTTGCCGTCCGCCGATGTCACCAGCGGTGTGGTGAGCGCGTGGACGTGGGCGCTGTCGAGCCGCCGGTTCAGCTCGACACCGGCGATGATGTTGCCCCACTGGTCGGAGCCGCCGACCTGCAGCGCGCAGTCGTGCCGCCGGCGCAGCTGCACGAAGTCGTTGGCCTGCAGCAGCATGTAGCTGAATTCGGTGTAGGAGATGCCCTCGCCGTCGAGACGACGCTTCACGGTCTCACGCGCCAGCATGACGTTCACCGAGAAGTGCTTGCCGATATCG
Organism: Nocardia transvalensis NBRC 15921; assembly: GCF_000308875.1. Classification (GTDB taxonomy): domain Bacteria; phylum Actinomycetota; class Actinomycetes; order Mycobacteriales; family Mycobacteriaceae; genus Nocardia; species Nocardia transvalensis. Next base: position 201,851 of record NZ_BAGL01000042.1, on the reverse strand, counting down.
CGCAGGAAGTCCACGGCCGACAGCTGCCCGGTCCAGTCCATGTTGTTCACGATGATCGCGCCGGTCGGCGAGTCGTCGAGATCGACGAAGCGCTCGAGCTGGCCGCGGATCCGGTCCGCCCAGGCGGCCACCGTATCGGTCGAGTTCATCACCCGCTCGCCCACGTCGCGCGGGTCGCCGATCAGGCCGGTGGCGCCGCCCGCCAGCACGATCGGGCGGTGCCCGGCCTGCTGGAAACGCTTGAGCGTCAGCAGCGGAACCAGGTGCCCGGCGTGCAGGCTCGCCGCGGTCGGATCGAAGCCGGCATAGAGGGTGAGCACACCCTTCGCCAGATCGGACCGCAGCTCGTCCAGGTCGGTGGATTGCGCGATCAGCCCACGCCAGGTCAGTTCATCGATGATGTCGACGCTCACGCCGTCCCATCTTTCCGCACGCGCTTCCGCCTCTCGTGGACAGGTCCGTCGCCGGTTCTCGTTCCCACGGGCGACCGGCCGGATCGCCTACATGACTCACCCCCGATGCCATCGTGCACCGGGGGTGAGCCGTGGTCGAACGAATTATCGGCGGCGACTCTCTCAGGTGAACGCCTCTTTCAACGAGGTGAGGTGGGTGCGGCTGGCGGTGGTGGCGACCGCGCTGTCGCGGGCGCGGATGGCGTCCAGCAGAATCTCGTGGGCGTGGTGGTCGGCGCGCTCGTCGGGTAGCGGGCGGAGGCGGAGCATATCGATCATAGCGTGCCGCAGGCGCGGGACGAAGGCGTCGAACATCCCGGTCAGCACGTCGTTGTGGGCGGCTGTGACCACCGTCCGGTGGAATGCCGTATCGGCGTCGACCAGGTCATCGACCGCATCGCCGGCTTCGGCGCGGGCCGCGAGCGCGCGCCACATGGCCCGCAGGTCGGCGGGAGTACGGCGCTGAGCGGCGAGCGCGGCGGCCTCCGCCTCGATCGCGAGCCGGGCCTCGATGACCGTGACGATGTCGGCGCGGCGCAGCACCGTATCCCAGTCCTCGGTCACCTCCAGCGCCGTGACGAATACGCCCGCGCCCTGGCGGCTTTCGAGGACGCCCTTGCCCGCCAGTTCCCGGATCGCCTCGCGCAGGGTCGAGCGCCCGACGCCCAGCTGCGCCGCCAGGGTGGTCTCCCCCGGCAGTTTGTGCCCGAGCCGCCATTCCCCCGCCCGGATCCGGGCGAGCAGTACCTCGGCGGCCTGCGCGGCCAGCGGATGCCTCTGTACGTGCGCCACAGCCCGCACACCTCTCTACTTGTCTGAGGAGTTGACAGCAGTTAGTGTAGGCCACATGGGACAGGGTCTGCTTCTCCTCGGCCGCCGCGGCGGGGTCTGATCGACCGGCACCCTGCCCGCGGGTCGCTGGGCTGCGCCGGTCATCACCTCCGACGCGAAAGTAGCGCCTTTCATGTTCACCTCCCCCGCCCCGTGGAATCGCCAGCGCCCCTCCGCCATGCCGTCACACCGGTATCGCGATGTCTACGAACGGGTTTCGGTCCCCACGGTCGACCGGCACTGGCCGGCCAACCGGATCACCGAGGCGCCGCTGTGGGTGCCCGTCGATCTGCGCGACGGTAATCAGGCCCTGGCGGAGCCGATGGATCCGGCCCGCAAGCGGCGGTTCTTCGAGTTGATGGTCGCCATGGGCTACAAGGAGATCGAGGTCGGCTACCCCAGCGCCTCGCAGGCCGATTTCGACTTCGTCCGGCTGATCCGCGACGCGGAACTGGCGCCCGCGGACGTCACGCTGGTGGTGTTCACCCCGGCGCGGCGGGATCTCATCGAGCGGACCGTGCAGGCGATCGACGGCATCGCCAACGACGTCGTCATCCACATGTACACGGCGACGGCGCCGCGGTGGCGGGACGTGGTGCTGGGTCGTTCGCGCGACGAGCTGGCCGAGCTGATCCTGTCCGGCGGGCGCGACATCCTGGAACTGGCCGGGCATCTGCCCAACGTCCGGTTCCAGTTCTCCCCCGAGGTCTTCATCCTCACCGAGCCCGATTTCGTACTGCGGGTGTGCGATTCGATGACGGCGCTGTGGGACGCGACCCCGCAGCGGCCGGTGACGCTGAATCTCCCGGCGACCGTCGAGGTGGCGACGCCGAACGTGTACGCCGACCAGATCGAGTACATGCATCGCAACCTGGCCCGCCGCGACAGCGTGGTGCTGTCGGTTCATCCGCACAACGACCGCGGCACCGGCATCGCCTGTGCCGAACTGACCGTGCTGGCGGGCGCGCAGCGGGTGGAGGGCTGCGTTTTCGGCAACGGCGAGCGGACCGGCAATGTCGATATCGCCACGCTGGCGCTGAATCTGCACGCGCAGGGCGTCGACCCGCGGATCGACTTCTCGGATATCGACGAGATCCGCGCGACGGTCGAATACTGCACGCGCATCCCGATCCATCCGCGTCATCCGTACGCGGGCGACCTGGTGTACACGGCGTTCTCGGGCACCCATCAGGACGCCATCAAGAAGGGCTTCGCCGCCCATCGCGAGCGGGCGGCGCGGGAGGGCGTCTCCGAACGCGAAATCGGCTGGGAGGTACCGTATCTGCCGATCGATCCGGCCGATGTGGGACGCTCCTACGAGGCGGTGATCCGGGTCAACTCGCAGTCCGGCAAGGGCGGTATCGCCTATCTGCTGGAAACCGAGTACGGCGTGACGCTCGAGCGCTCCGAGCAGATCGAATTCGCCCGGCACGTACAGCGTTTCACCGATGCGACCGGAACGGAGGCCTCGGCGGCCGAGCTGCTGCGGCTGCTCACCGAATTTCGCGCGGATGCCTCGCGATGTGATGCCGGCGTGTCGGATGCCCGGGAGCGCGGCATGCGGTGCTGATCAGGCCGGGTGCTCGAGACGCGGAGCACGGGGGCTGCGGCGGTAGGCCGAGACGGCGGGGGAGCCGGTCAGCCAGAGTCGCCACGGGCGGTCGGCGGCGAGGCTGACCCCCACGCGGGGGCCGACGCCTATCGCCGATACGTCGGTGATCTCGGGGCCCAGTTCCAGGCGGATCGGGGACTCCGGGTCGAACAGCGGGGTTCCGTAGTCGTCCAGGGTGATTCCGAGCGCGCTGCCGAGGTTGCCCGGGCCCCTCGCCAAGCCGGCGTCGGTGCGGGCGGCCGGGCGGCGCGATCGGGCGATCTCGTGCCCCGCGATCACCTCACCGGCCCGGATCAGGACGGCGCTGGCGAGGCCGTCCGGGCCGCTGGTGACATTCACACAGACGTGCATCCCGTAGCTGAAATAGACGTAGAGCACCCCGGGCGGGCCGAACATGACGGCATTGCGCGGGGTACGGCCACGGCCGGAGTGCGCGGCCGGGTCATGCCACGGCCCGGCCGGGTCCCCGCCGTACGCCTCGACCTCGACGATGCGCACGCCGACGGGACCCGACCACAGCGTGGCGCCCAGCAGCCGGTGCGCGGCGGCGAGGGGTTCGACGGCTAGTTCCTCGGCAGACACAGCGACCCATTGTCCCGGACCGCGCGCCGGCCGCGCCGAGGGCGTCTACTTGGGCAGGTCGACCAGCCAGCGATCGACGCCGCCGTGGCCCGAGCACGAACCGCGCCGGTGCTGGCTGAAGCTGTACGCGCCGTCGTTGCACTGGGCGGTGGCGCCGTCGGGAACCGTCGCGCTCTGCTCGGGGCGCTGGACGCAGGCGTGATCGACGTTCTCGTACTGGCCCGCACCGCAGACCAGCTGCACCGGGCCCGCGGTGGCGGTGGGCGCGACGAGCGCGGAGGTGGCGACGGCGGCGGCGAACAGCCCCGAGGCGAGGAGGGGAATCCGGCGTCCGGAAACCGCCGGGCGACTCCGGCGGACGGCCCGGATCGATGTGGTGAGCATGATTAAATCCCTTACAGCAGAACATAATTCAGCCGGAAGGCAACGATCTCCCCCCAGCGAAGCTACTTTATCGCAGCGTCCAGTCGGTTTCGGGCGATCGCGTGGCAAAGAGGACGAAAGTCCCTACGGGCTGGTGACCCCGGTCCCGGCCAAAAGCACGCCGGGACAACCAGCACGGGTGGGGCAGCGCGGGGAATCGGTGGGGGCGGAGCGAAGCGGGCAATGGGTGGGAGCAGGCAATGGGTGGGGGCGGAGCGGAGCAGGCAATGGGTGGGGGCGGAGCGGCAATCGGGGGGCGGAGGGGCGCTGGCCGTCAGTGCGGGCCGGGCGGGTGCAGGCCGGTTAGTTTGTCCGGGTTGACCTGGAATCGGATGGCGGTGACGTGGCCGTCGACGATGTCGTAGGTGAGGGCGCCGATGGGGGTTTCGCCCAGGACGGCGAGGAGGCCTAGTTCGCCGTTGATGGTGGCCGGTTTCATGTGGATGCCGGCGGCTATCGGTTTGGCCATGGTGCCGAGCATCCAGCGGGCGACGTGGTCGGCGCCGTGCAGGGGGCGGCGGGCGGCGGTGACCTTGCCGCCGCCGTCGTTCCAGAGGGTGACGTCGGGGGCGAGCAGTTCCATGAGGGCGTTGACGTCGCCGCCGTGCGCGGCGGCCAGGAATTTCCGCGTCACCTCGCGGCGCCCGGCCGGGTCGGTGTCGTAGCGCGGGCGGCGAGCCCGCACGTGGTCGCGGGCGCGGTGGGCGATCTGCCGCACCGTCGCCTCGGGCCGGTCGAGGATGCCGCCGATCTCCGCGTGCGAGAACCCGAATACCTCGCGCAGCACGAAGACCGCGCGCTCGACCGGGCTCAGGGTTTCCAGGACGACCAGCATCGCGGTCGAGACGCTGTCGGCCATCTCGGACTCCTCGGCGGCATCGGCCGCGGTCAGCAGGGGTTCGGGAAGCCAGGGCCCGACGTAGGTCTCGCGGGTGGCCCGCGCCGAGGTGAGGCGGTTGAGCGACAGGTTCGTCACCGTGCGCACCAGGTAGGCCTTGGGGTGGTCGACGGCGTCGCGGTCGGCGGCATGCCATTTCAGCCAGGCGTCCTGCAGGACGTCCTCGGCGTCGGACACGCTGCCCAGCATCCGGTAGGCGGTGCCGAACAGCAGCCGCCGGTGCGCGACGAAGGGGTCGTCCGCGCCGAGGTCGTCGGTGGCGTCCTGCATGGCCTCGTACTTTCCGGTCAGGAGGTGTGACGGGTGGTCCGGCCGCCCTTCGACAGCGCGGCCGGGACATTCATCATCCTGCTCATCCTGAAGAAGGGAATCGGGCTGCCGCTCACACTTTCCTTGTAGAAGACCGCCGGGCGGCCCTTCAGATACCAGCGCCGCGGTGTGTCGTCGGCGTGGGTGAACTGAATGACCGCATCGCGGCGGCCGAGGCTGACCGGCTGGTGGATGTACCCGAACCGGAACGGCCGCACCGCCTTACCCCGCAATTGCCGAGCGAGGGCATCGGCGGTGTAGGCGGCAGTGGGCATACCGCTCTGGCAGGTGCCGTGCAGCGTCCCCCACGGCATGCGCACCGCGGCCGCGTCGCCGACGGCATGGACGTCCGGGTGCGAGACCGAGCGCAGAGCGGGGTCGGTGACGACGAGACCTCGTGCGTCCGTGGCGATTCCGGCTTCGGCGGCCAAGCGGGAAACACGAACGCCGGCGGTCCAGAGGGTCAGATCCGACGCCACCAGCTCACCCGTGGCCAGTCGCACGGCGTCGGGCAGCACCTTGGTCACCTGCCCGCCGACGCGCCGGACGATGCCGAGCCGATCGAGCGCCCGGTTCAGGTGGGCGCGGGCCCGCTCGCCCATCATCGCGCCCGGTTCGGCGGCGGCGATCAGGGTGACCGTCAGGTCCGGGTGACTCTCGGCGATCTCCGTCGCGGCCTCGATCCCGGTGAGGCCACCGCCGACGACGGTGACGGTCCCGCCGGTCGCGGCGATATCGGCCAGCCGCCGCGCGAAGCGGTGTGCCAGACGCGGGTCGTTCAGGGTCCAGGCATGTTCGGCGACGCCCGGCACCGAGGTCGTATCGGTGGTGCTGCCGAGGGCGTAGATCAGAGTGTCGTAGTCGAGGACGGCACCGTTGTCGAGGGTGACGCGGTGGGCGTCCGGATCGAGGGCGGTGGCGGCGGCGCGGCGGAAATCCACGCCCGAGCCGTCGAGCAGTTCGGGGATGCGATGGTCGGCCAGGTCCTGCCCGGCGGCGATCTGATGCATCCGCAGCCGTTCGGTGAACCGGTCGGAGGGGTTGACCAGGGTGATGCGCACCTGCTGCCGGCGGGTCCGATGGGCCAGCCGAAGCGTGGCCAGCATGCCGGTGTAGCCCGCGCCCAGGACGACGATCTCGTGAGGTTTCGTGGTGGTGTTCATGCCCATCGGACAAGGCGCCCGCGGGGAACGTGACAGGAGGTGACTGTGAACCACATCACAGACATTGTGCCTGGTCGCGGGCCCGGAACACAGGTGGGCGAGTCATGGTTGCAGGAGAGGACAACCCGTATCCGAGTGAGGTGACATGGCCGTACAGGTCGAGATCTGGACCGATATCAACTGCCCGTTCTGCTACCTGGGGAAGCGGCGGTTCGAACAGGCCCTCGCGGATTTCCCGCACAGCGCGAACGTGCGGGTGGTGCACCGGTCGTTCGAGTTGGATCCGACGCTTCCGGCCGATCACACCGGACCCGTGATCGGGCATATCGCGGAGAAGTACGGCATCAGCGAGGCCCAGGCCGCCGCCAACGAGCGCGGCATCGGCGCACAGGCCGAAGAGGCGGGCCTGCCGTACCGGACGGCGGGCCGCGACTTCGGCAACAGCTTCGATATGCACCGGCTGCTGCACTACGCCCTCGACCATGGCAAGCAGGAAGAGGTGCTCGACGCGCTCTACCGCGGCAATTTCGCCGAGGAGCGCCCGCTGTTCGGCGACACCGAGCGGCTGGTGGAACTGGCCGTCGGCGCCGGGCTGGACGAGGCCGATACGCGGGCGGTGCTCGCCGACCCCGAGGCGTACGCCGACGCGGTCCGCGCCGACGAGGATCAGGCGGCGCGCTTCGGCGCTCGGGGTGTGCCCTTCTTCGTCTTCGATCGCAAGCTGGCCGTCTCCGGCGCCCAGCCGCCCGAGGTCTTCGGCCAGGCCCTCGAACGTGCGTGGGAGGAGCGTGAGCCTGCGCTGGAGGTCGTCGCGGACGGGGCTGCCTGCGGGCCGGACGGCTGCTGAGGGGGTTTCCGGCCAGAAGCGTGCCGGAAATCAACCGGATCAGGTGGAACCCTGAGGGAGTTGTGGGCGTATCCAGGGAACGAATCGGGACTGTTCCCGATTCCGCCGGAAGGCCGCGGTTCCTAGCGTCGAGGGATGAGTGATCGGCGGTCGCGGGTGCGGCGAATTCTGTTATGGCTCGGCGCATTCGGGGTGGTGTCCGTGATCGCTGTGGGTGCCGGTGTGGTGTGGCTCTACACCGATGCGAAGGTGTCGACGGTCGGGCAGGTGCGCTTCACCGAGGAACTCCCCGTACCACCCCTGGCGGAGTCGCGGATCGAGCCGGACGGGACGCGCGTCTTCGACCTCGAGATGCGTTCGGGGACAAAGGAATTCCGACCGGGCCAAGCGACCGCGACGTGGGGGTTCAACGGCGACTACCTCGGTCCCACGCTGCGTGCACGGCGCGGGGAGAAGGTGCGGGCCGATATCCGCAATGCGCTCGGCGAGGCGTCGACCGTGCACTGGCACGGCATGCACCTGCCCGCGGCGATGGACGGCGGGCCGCATCAGCCGATCGAGCCCGGCGCCACCTGGTCACCGCGGTGGACCGTGGACCAGCCCGCCGCGACGCTCTGGTACCACCCACATCCACACGGCGCCACCGAATCCCATGTGCAGCGCGGGCTGGCCGGAATGTTCCTCGTCGACGACGACTCCGAATCCCTGCCGCTGCCACGGACCTACGGCGTCGACGACCTGCCGCTCATCGTGCAGGACGTGAAGTTCCGCGGCGCCGGATTCGACCACGGCCGCGGAATGCTGTCCGACACCGGATTTCTCGGCGATCGCACCATGGTCAACGGTTCGCTCGCACCCTCGCGCGAGGTCGGCGACGAACTGGTGCGATTGCGGCTGCTCAACGCCTCGACGGCCCGCATCTACAACTTCGGCTTCGCCGACGACCGCCCGTTCGCGCTGATCGGCACCGACGGCGGCCTGCTGGAACGCCCCGCCGATATGGCCCGCGTCCAGCTCTCGCCCGGTGAGCGCGCGGAGATCGTGGTGCGGATGCGTCCCGGCGAACGCGCCGTCCTGCGCGGCTACCCGACCGATCTCGGCCTCGACTTCTACAACCGCCGGTTCAGCGGCGGTGACGACACCTTCGACATCCTCGAACTGCGCGCCGCCGAAACACTGCGCGCCACAACACGTCTGCCGGACGAACTGACATCGTCACAGCTCCCCCGCGCCACCGACTCGGTCCGCGAACGCACCTTCGACCTGCAACTCGCGGGAATCAACAACCGGCCCATGGCGATGGACCGCATCGACGCCACCGTCGTCCGCGGGACCACCGAGACCTGGGTGGTCCGCAACACCGACGGCATGCCGCACAACTTCCACGTGCACGACGTGCAGTTCGCGGTGCGGGAGGTGGACGGCGCGCCACCGCCGCCCGCTCTCACCGGGCCTAAGGACACGGTCGCCCTCCCGCCGGGGACCACGGTGACGCTGCTGCTGCGCTTCGACGGACCGGCCGATCCGGACGCGCCCTACATGTATCACTGCCACCTGCTGTGGCACGAGGACCAGGGAATGATGGGCCAGTTCGTCGTGGTCGAGCCGGGCGGATCGGCCGGAACGCCCGCGCACCACAGCGGGCACTGACGCGGGTCTTGCGTTCGGAACGCATCGGGCGCAGAATTCATCACATAATGAATTCCACACTCGATGAAATAGAGGGTGACCAATGACGGCACCGGATTCGTCCCCTGCCATCGCGGTAGAACACCTGCGGGTGCACCGGGGCGGGCGCGAGGTCCTGCACGATGTCTCGCTGACCGTGCCGCGCGGGAGTATCACCGGACTGCTCGGCCCGTCCGGCTGCGGCAAGACCACCCTGATGCGCAGCATCGTGGGCACACAGGTGATCGAGGCCGGCAGCGTGCGGGTACTCGGCGAGGTCGCCGGGAGCGTGGGTCTGCGGGCTCGCGTCGGCTACGTCACGCAGGCGCCGAGCATCTACGACGACCTGACCGTGACCGACAACGTCTCGTATTTCGCCGCGCTGTACGGGCGTTCGTCCGGCGATACCAAGGCCGCCATCGATGCCGTCGGGCTGGGGAAGCACGCCCGGCAGCGCGGCAATCAGCTCTCGGGCGGGCAGCGCACCCGCGCCTCGCTGGCGTGCGCGCTGGTCGCCGATCCGGAACTCCTGGTTCTCGACGAGCCGACCGTGGGCCTGGATCCCGTTCTGCGCGTGGAACTCTGGGATCAGTTCCACGCCCTGGCCGCCCAGGGCCGCACGCTGCTGGTCTCCAGCCACGTCATGGACGAGGCCGAACACTGCGGGCAGCTGCTGCTCATGCGCGACGGACAGCTGCTGGCCCAGGTCACCCCCGACGAGCTGCGCGCCGACACCGGCGAAACCAGCCTGGAGAGTGCCTTTCTCGCGCTGATCAAGATGGGAGAGCCCCGGTGACAACGACTTCCGCGCCCGCGATCACCCGGCCGCTGCGCTGCTACACGGCCACCACCCTGCGCATCCTCAAGCAGTTGCGCGCCGACCACCGCACGGTGGCCATGCTGCTGTTGGTCCCGGCGCTACTGATCGCGCTGCTGTACTTCGTCTATCACGACACCCCGTCCGCGCCGGGCGCGCCGCGGATGTTCGACCGGGTCGGCATCAGCATGCTCGGCATCCTGCCGTTCATCGTCATGTTCCTGATCACCGCGATCGCCATGCAGCGGGAGCGGACCTCGGGCACGCTGGAGCGGCTGATGACCACGCCGCTGTCCAAGCTGGACCTGCTCGCCGGATACGGCACGGCCTTCTCGTCCGCGGCGGCGGGCCAGGCGGCGCTGGCCTGCCTGGTCGCCTTCGGGCTGCTCGGCCTGCGGTCGGAGGGCAGCGTCTGGCTGGTGCTCCTGATCGCGGTGGTGGACGCGGTGCTCGGGGTGGCGCTCGGGCTGCTGGCGAGTGCGTTCGCGCGCACGGAGTTTCAGGCCGTGCAGTTCATGCCGCTCGTGGTCGGGCCGCAGTTCTTCCTGTGCGGACTGCTGGTGCCGCGCGGGCAGCTGCCGGACTGGCTGGAGGCGATCAGCAACGTCCTGCCGCTGAGTTACGCCGTCGACGCGCTGCAGCAGGTGTCGCGCTACACCGGCGCCACCGGCGAGATGTGGCGCGATCTGGGCGTCGTCGCCGGATTCGCCGCCGTCGCACTGGCTCTCGGCGCGGCGACGCTACGCAGGCGGACCGCGTGACGGACCCGAACGCCGACGCCGGCGGTCCGGACGAGCGGGCCGCCGGGCGCAGCGGGCGCAGGCCCGGACGGCCCGGGACCCGGGAGGCGATCCTCGACGCGGCGCGAATCCGCTTCGCCGAGGTGGGTTTCGACAACGCGTCCGTCCGCTCCATCGCCGCCCAGGCGGGTGTCGATCCCGCACTCGTGCACCACTACTTCGGCGCCAAACAGCAATTGCTCACGGCCGCACTGGATCTGCCGCTCGATCCCGCCCTGATCCGGGACCGGATCGCCGCGGCGCCGAGCGACCGGATCGGCGAGACCATCGTGCGCACGGTGCTGGGCATCTGGGACTCACCGGTCGGCGTGCACGCGGTGGCGGCGTTCCGCAGCATCCTCGGCGGCACGAACGATCCGGCGCTGGCCCGCGCGTTCCTGCTGGAAGTCGTGCTGCGCGATGTCCGGGACCGGGTCGACGACCCGCCGGGGTCGGGGACCGCGCGGGTGCTGCTGGCCGCGTCGCAGATGATCGGCCTGCTCGTGGCGCGCAAGGTGGTCGGGGTGGAGCCGCTGGCCTCCCTGACTCCCGACCAGCTGGCCGTCCTCGTCGGACCGGCCGTCCAGCGCTACCTGACCGGCGACCTCGACCTGCCCGACGCGGCGCTCAGCCCTGAGCCGAAAACGCCTCGTGCTCTTCGGGAGTGACCTCGCGGGCCTCATCGATCAGCAGCACCGGAATACCGTTGTCGATCGGGTAGGCGCGGCGCAGGCGGGGGTTGTAGAGGGCGCTGTTGCCGTCCCGGTCGTGGACCAGCGACAGCGGGCCCTTGTCCTCCGGGCAGGCCAGCAGGCTCAGCAGGGTGGGGTCCAAGGTTTCCTCCGGCATGACCGACAACCTACCGGTCGGCCGCGGCGGGCTCCCGCGGTGCCCGCCGGAACGAGAAGTGACGGTGACCGAAGTAGCTCGCCACCGCCACCACGCCCATCACCGCCACTGTCGCGGGCGTCTCGGGCAGCTTCGCCACACCGACGGCCAGCTGCACGCCGGCCATGTTCAGCAGCATCCCGCCGGAGTTCACCAGGACGAACCGCACGAAGTCGCGCAGTACGTGCCCACGCACCCGGAACACCAGCGTCCGGTGCGCGACGAACGCGAACACGATGCTGATGCAGTAGGCCAGCGCCACCGCCGAGGCGGGCGGCCAGCTGTCGGGCAGCACCTTCAGCCACAGCACGGTCAGCACCATGCCCAGCAGCGTGTTGGCGCCGCCGACGGCCGCGAACGCGACCTCCTGCCGCCGGATCAGCCGCAGCAGGAGTCCGGGCGGGGGTGTCGCGGCCGCGTCCGGGACGATCTCGGTCACGGGAGTGATTCCGCCAGTGGAGGTTCCGGCGAGGTGGGCTCGGGCGCGTCGGGATCGCCCTCGTCCCGGCGGCGGGACCGGACGTACCACCACTGCATGACGCCGAGACCGAGCAGCCCGAGAACGGCGGTGGTCATGCCGATCTTCCAGCCCGGCGGCCGCCAGGTCACCTCGAGGGTGGCGTTGTCGGTGCCGGCCGGGATGTTCACGGCCACGAAGGACTTGGCCACCGTCGTGAACGGAATCTCCTTGCCGTTCAGGCTGACCCGGTAGCCCGGCCAGCCCAGCCGCGCGAACACCACGCGCCCGCCGTCGGCCGACGACACCCGCACCTTGCTGGAGGTCCCGGACTCCGAGACCGAGGTCGCGGTGGCGTCGTGGGCGTCGGCGACGCGGCCGTTCACCGTGGAGATCGGGCCGTCGACGCGTTCGAGCACCGCGATGTAGCGCTCGTGCCCGGGCGACTCCACCCACTTCCAGCCGTCCGGCGCGGGCTGCGTCCCGGCGTCGGGGAACATGGCCTTCTGCAGCACGATCCGGTCCAGCTTCATGAGATCGGCGAGGGTGCGGCCGGTGGTCGGCTCGGGGGTGAACAGCCGCCGGTAGGCGTCGGGGCAGACGCTGGAATCCCAGCGCATGCACAGCATTTCGCCGAACCAGTAGTGCCCGTTCGGCGTGTAGCCGTTGACGTAGTTCTGCTCCACATCCTTGGCGTAGTTGCCGAAGGCCAGCGACCCGTAGGCGCCGTGCAGCGTCCGGTCCTGCGGTTGCAGCAGACCGCGGTCGCCGAGTTGCAGCGTGACCCCCGGGAACTGCGGGAATACGGCCTTGGCGTCGGAGCGGTTGGTGGGCAGCTTCCAGCTCATCGGATTCGGTTGCGCGGCCTCCACCTGGGAGTACGCGATCGGCAACATGGCCGCGATCGTCAGCAGCGCCGCGGCGGCCGCACCGCGCGTGCGGGCCAGCCACACCACCGCCGCCCCGATCGCCGCCACCGCGACCGCCGACAGCACGTGCCACAGCACATTGTGCGGATCGGCGGAGAACGTGCGCACCCACAGCAGCCCGATCAGCACCGCCGCCGCGATACACCGATTGCGCCAGTTCGCGACTGTGCCGAACCGGCCGAGCAGCACGCACACCAGCACCAGCAGGCCCAGCGCCAGCATCGGCAGTACGCGGGCCGGCCAGCGCAGCGGGCCCACCGTCCCGGGCCCGGCGGCCCACATCAGGAACATGATCGCGAACAGCGCCACCGCCGTCAGCTCGCGCCAGGCGGCCCGCGCCCGGCCCCAGTCGACGAAGGCCAGCGCCGGAATCAGGAACCAGGCGATATAGGTCATCGGCAGCGGCTGGATATAGCCCCACCACGAATTCAGCGCGGGCACCGCGGACGGCAGCGAGGCGTTCAGCGATTCCGACCAGGGCACCGTGAGGAACTGGTCGTTGTTGATCTGCGAGGTGCCGCGCCAGGTCACCTTCGCCGACAGCATGCTCGGCAGGTAGGTGAGCAGGCCCGCCATGCCCGCGAATACCGCCACCGTCGCCAGCCGCGCGACCGGCTGCCACTTGCGCTGGTAGACCAGCTCGCCCACGGCGACCGCCAGCAGCATGAGCGCGGACTCCACGGCCGGGAAGACGTATTCGACCGAGATCGCCAGATAGAGGAAGACGAAGACCGGGATCGGCCCGCCCCTGCCCCGCGAATACCGGACCGCCGACGCCCACGCGTGCACCATCCAGGCGGTGCCCGTCAGGGAGGTCATCCAGCTGGCGGTGTCGAAGAACAGGAACCAGCCGGTGAACGGGAAGGCCACGCCGGCCACCGCCGCCCACTGCACCCGCCCGCCGTAGGCCAGGCACACCCGGTACACGCCCAGCGCGGCGATGATCGAGAACAGCAGCTTCACCAGCGTCGCGTAGACCGCGAGATTGTCGACCGAGGGCGCGATCAGATCGATCAGCAGCTGCGGCGGGTTGAACAGACCCGCCTCCTCCATCGTGTAATTGCCCGTCATCCACTGCTCGGGGATCAGCACCGGGAGGCTGCCCTCGCGCAGGTGGTTGCCGAGCATCACCCACAGCGGGGTGTACTGGGATTCGGTGTCGTCGGTGAAGAAGTGGCGGGCGTCGGCCAGTAACACCGCGACATAGCCGAGGATCACGCCGAGGACGGTGATCCCGCCCCATCGATACACGGCCTTGCGCGACTTCTCGCCCGCGGCATCGTCGGGGACCAGCTGGGGTTCCTCGGCCACCGGGGATTCGGCGAGCGCCGTCGACACTGCACTTTCCACCACGAGTTCCAGACCCTACAGGGCGACGTGACGGTTGGCATTCACCGAGGACGGGGTGATGATCCATGGATCCCTTGCCGCGACCGGGAGGGGGTGGCGCTGCGTGTTAGAGTTCACCGCGATTCGGGCTCTGTACTGCAACGAGGAGTTCCGGCGCGCACCGTCGTCCCGAAAGTCGAACCAGCTGATGCCGATTCCCACCGCACGATCGAGCACCGACGCCGATACGGCGTCGTCCAACGGCCGTCCGGCCCGGGTGCACGAGGTCTCCGTCGTGGTGCCGGTGTACCGGGGTGAGCAGACCATCGCCGGGCTGGTCGCCGAGCTGCACGAACTGCTCCGGCCCGCTACCACGCCCGACGGCGCCGAATTCACCGTCGCGGAGATCGTACTCGTCCACGATCACGGCCCGGACCGCTCCGATGTGGTGCTGCAACAGCTCGACCGCGAGTACGAGCAGGTGCGCGTGGTGTGGCTGAGCCGCAACTTCGGCCAGGACGCCGCCACGATCGCCGGGATGGCCGCCGCCCGCGGCGAGTGGATCGTCACCATGGACGAGGACGGCCAGCACGATCCGGGCTTCATCGGCTCGTTCATCGATACCGCGCTGGCCGAGCGGGCCGATCTGGTCTACTCCAAGCCCACCAACACCCGCCCGCACGGCTTCCTGCGCAACCTCACCTCGCGCGGGGCGAAACTGGTGCTCGCGACGGTGTTCGCCTTCCCCGACTCCACCCGGTTCGAGAGTTACCGGCTGATCCGCGGCGACATCGGTCGGCAGCTGGCCGAGGTCGCCTCCAACGGCGTGTACCTGGACGTGGCGCTCACCTGGGTGGTCGGCAACGCCGCGCAGGCGCCGGTGGTGCTGCGGTCGGAGGGGCGCGAGGAGTCCGGCTACAACTACCGGCGGCTGTTCTCGCTGTTCTGGAAGATGGTGCTGTGCAGCGGAACTCGCGGGCTGCGGCTGGTGAGCATGCTCGGTGTGACGCTGGCGCTGGCGGGCCTGGTGTTCGCGGTGATCATCGTGTCGCAGGCGATCTTCGGCAGCGGCGACGACCCGGAGGGCTGGGCCTCGACCATCGTCGTGCTGCTGCTGGTCTCGGGGGCGATCCTGTTCTCACTCGGCCTGATCGCCGAGTATCTGGGCGTGGCATTGCACGTGCTGGTGGGCAAACCCCTTTACCTGACGGTAGATTCGCCCACACCGCGTCCCGGCGGCGCCGCCGGATATCGGGCGCCGGCCCTGACCACGACCGCAGCGAACGGGGGGAACGACCCGGGTGAGCACTGACCGCATCATCTTCAGCCGGCCCTACCGGGCCGCACGCGAACTGGCCAATCTCGAGGCCGTGCTGTCCTCCGATCAGAGCCACGGCGACGGCCCGTTCACGGCGGCGGCCACCGCCAAGCTGAAGGAGATCACCGGCGCCCCGCACGCGCTGCTGACCACCTCGTGCACGCACGCGCTGGAGATGGCCGGTCTGCTATTGGAGCTCGGGCCCGACGACGAGGTCATCGTGCCCAGCTTCGCGTTCACCTCCACCGCCACCGCCATGGCGCTGCGCGGGGCCACCTGCGTCTTCGCCGATATCGACGAGCGCGGCAACATCGATGCCGACTCCGTGGCGGCGGCGGTCACCGAGCGCACCAAGGCGATCGTGGTGATCCACTACGGCGGCGTCGCGGCCGAGATGGACCGGCTGCTCGCGGTCGCCGACGCGTACGGGCTGGCCATCGTGGAGGACAACGCGCACGGCCTCGGCGGCACCTGGCGGGGCCGCCCGCTGGGCAGCATCGGCACGGCGGGCGCGCTGAGCTTCCACGACACCAAGAACGTGCACTGCGGCGAGGGCGGCGCGGTACTGCTCACCGACGAGATCCTGATGGGCCGCGCGGAGATCATCCGCGAGAAGGGCACCGACCGCGCGCGCTTCCTGCGCGGCGCGGTCGACAAGTACTCCTGGCAGGACATCGGGTCGAGCTATCTGCCCAGCGAACTCAACGCCGCGGTGCTGGACGCGCAACTGGCCGAGTTCGAGGCCATCCAGGCGGGCCGCTTCCGGGTCTGGAACTCCTACGCGGCCGCGCTGCCGGACTGGGCGGCACGCAACGACGTGCGCCTGATGGAGGTGCCCGCCGACCGCGAGCACACCGCGCACCTCTACTACCTGCGCACCCCCACCGAGCGCACCCGCGACGATCTCATCGATCACCTACGCGCCCAGGGCATCTCGGCCCCGTTCCACTACGTCCCGCTGGACTCCAGCCCCGCCGGGCTGAAACTGGGCCGCACCCCCAACCCCTGCACTCGCACGGCGGAATTCTCCAGCACCCTCATCCGCCTCCCCCTCTGGCCCGCCCTCACCGACACCCAGGTGAACCGAGTGGTCGAGGCGGTCACCGCCTTCCAGGTCTGAGCTTCCCCGGTCGCGATTCTCTGAGGTCCCGCGTGCTCGGCACCCCAAGGCCCGGCGGTGTTCTTTCCGCCGGGGTCAGGCCAGGAGAGCCGACAGGGCCTCGGGCGTCAGGATCTCGTAAGCGTCGGTCGTCCGGTTGTGCCACCAGGTCCGTTCGCCCGGCTCCAGGCGCACGGCGGCCTGGACCGCGCGGGTGGAGGGACGATAGGTGGAGCTGCGGGGGATCTCGTCGACGACGAAGACCACGTCGGGGCGGCGAGCGGGGTCGAGGGCGCGCAGGCTTTCGGTGACGTCCTTGGGCTCGAGCCGGTGGCCGGGCCGGACGCTGACCGCCGCCACCGCGAGCACGCGGTCCGCCGCGGCGGGACCGGTCGGCACCGGCAGCGCGAACGCCACCTCCAGATCCACGGCGGCGATATCGTTGAGGGCGTCCACGATCGGCTGGTTGTACACCGGGCCGTGCGCGGTGCGGATGGCCGTGTCGCGGCGGTCCATCAGCCAGTAGTCGCCGTCGCGGTCGCGGCGGAACAGGTTCTCCGTCGGCACCCAGGCATCACCCGGCGCGAAGACGCCGCGCAGCCCGCCGCGCGAGATGTCCACGGTATCGCCCGCCTTGCCGATCAGCAGCCCGACCTCGTTGTCGGCGGCCCGGCGCGCGAAACCCTGTGCGTCGGTGGCGATCTCGTCGGTCTCCGGATCGTAGGAGACCAGCTCCACGCGGGCCGCGCCCGGCACCGGGCGGCCCTTGCTGCCGACCTTGGCCCCCGAGACGTTGGCCAGCACCACATCGCCCTCGATCGAGGCGTAGAACTCCAGAACCCGTGCGGGAGCGAACCGTTCGGTGGTGCGCCGCCACAGCCCCGCCGGCATGCCGGAGCCGATGAACAACCGGATCGGATGCGAATGGCCGTTCGGGAAGGTATCGGCGTCCAGGATGTCGCGCATCATCGTCCAGGTGTAGGTGACGACCGTGACCCCGTACCGGTGCACCTCCTCGGCGAAGCGGGCCGGATCCAGCGAGCGGGCCAGCGCGATCCGGCTGCCACCGGCCACCGCGCCGCCCAGGCTCACCAGCAGCCCGGACGAATGATGCAGCGGCGCAAGGCAGTACACCGTGTCCCCGCGGTCCAGATCGGCGGAACCGGCGGTGCCGAACGCGGACACCGCCCACCGGTGATTGGTGATGTACTTGATGTCGAGCTTGTCGCCGGTGCCGGTGACCAGCACGAACGCCAGTTCCCGCGCCAAGCCCGGATCCGGCCGGAACCAGCCGGGCAGCACCACCCGCGACGGGTCGATCCGCTCGAGGTCGGTCACCTGCCGGCCCGGCGGCACGTCCAGCTCGCGGGCGTCCCCGCCGCCGAGTACCAGCACCCGCGCCCCGGTCTCGGCCGCGGCGCGCAGATTCTCCGGATCGGCGATGACGGTCTTGGCGCCGGTCAGCTCGACCGCGCGCTGCAGTTCGCTGCCGGGTGCGAGCAGGACCGCCACCGCGCCCAGCCGCGACAGCGCGGCCACTGCCGCCAGCGCGCTCGGCCTGGTCTCCATCAGGACGCCGACCCGGGTGGCCGGGCGCACGCCGACCGAGATGAGCCCGCGCACCACATTGTCGATGCGGACGTTCACCGCGGCGTTGGTGTGCACGCGGTCGTCGAACAGGAACAGATCCCGCAGTGGCGCGCGGCGGGCCTGCTCGGCCAGCAGGCGGCCCAGGGAGATGCGGGTGTGTGGCTGGATCATGCCCAGCCGGGTGAGGCGGGGCAGGGCGCGCGCCGCCTCGCCGGTCAGCTCCATCGACCCGCGCAGAGTGCTGTTCGCGATACTGCCCAATGCCGAGCCCAGCCCGGCGCCCGCCTCGGCCAGCGTGGCGGCGCTGTGCACGACGCGCGTCGCGACCGAGCGCGGCCGGTTCGTGGCGACGTGCTCCTGCATCGGCACGATCTGCGTGGGCAGGCCGCCGTTCCCGGACAGCCATCCCACCCAGTCCCGCACGAGCGGCCACGTCTGCTGCGTCGCCATGGATCCGGCCACCAGGCCGAAGTGCCCGGCCACCAGCGACACCTCGTAGACGTCGGCGTTGGGGGCGGCCCGGACGATGCCGCGCACCGCGGCCGGCTGCCCGATGTCGTCCACCTCGCCGACGAACGCCAGGATCGGGCACTTCAACTCCGCCAGCGACACCGGCTGATCGCGAATCACGAACCCGCCCAGCATCATCCGGTTGTGCGCGACGAACTGCTTGAGCAGGTCCGCGGCCGCCGCGCCGGGGTAGCCCACCCAGCCGTCGTGTTCGAGGAACCGGCGCTGGCGCTCCTTGGGCAGCAGCGCCTCCCGGTCGTGCAGCTGGCGGAGGAAGTCGATGCGGGCCTTGGCCGTCTTGACCGGATCCAGCATCTGGAAGCCGAACCGCACCATGCCGTCGGTGATGGGCAGCCGGTTGAGGACGTGATCGGCGACGAAATCGGCGACGTCGGACACCAGGCCGTGCGGCAGCCCGAACGGCAGGCCGGCCACGATGTCGACGGGGCTGCCGAAGGTGACGATGCTCTCCACGCCGCGGCCGTAGCGGAACGCGGCGGTCTGGTAGGCGAACATGCCGCCCTGCGAGTACCCCATCAGGTGCACGCCGTGACCGGTCAGCTCGTTGACGGTCTCGATGGCGCCGTCGAGGGCGAGCACGTGGTCGGCCAGATCGCGCTGCCAGCCGCCCTCCTCACTCGCCGGCGAGCCGAAATCGATGACCCAGCAGTCGATTCCGGCGCGGGTCAGGATGCCGACCGCGCCGCCCTCGGCGTTGACGTCATAGATGTCGGCGCTCACCATCAGCGGCGGCACCAGCAGCGCCACGGGGCGGCCGGGCGTGGTGTCGTCCGGGAAGTAGTGCCGCAGCCGATACATGCGCTTGCGCTCGGTGACCTCGTACGGGGAGGACTCGACGTCGTGCGTCAGGCCCCCGAAGCGGACCACCTCGAGGCCGTTCTGCGCGGTCGCCACCAGCCGCTGCACCGACTGCGTCACGAACCTCGTATCGAACTTCACGGTAACTCCCAGCCCTCGCCCTGCGCGCGACACCCGTCACGGACCCCTGCCTGTCCAGATGAGCTTGCCACACCCTCACCCTACTTCGCGGGCGCTGTGACGAGCCGCATCGGCGATCGGCGGGCGCGCTAGGGGCGGGAGTCGACCGGTCACATGACCAACGTCCCGCATCCGGCTGGCGAATTCGTGGCGTTCGTTGCCCGCGCGTTGCGGATCGTTACCCGTAGTCGAGCGATCCCGAATCGTTATCCCACACGGAATTTCACATTCGTTCGCGAAACGGGTAGCGACGCGCCCGACCCTGCCCCTACCATCGAGGTGCTGGAACGCACTGTCGCCCTTATCGATTCGCTCGAGTCGCTCGTTTGCAGGCACCCTTCTGCCTGCCGTATCGCCCTGTCTCCGCCCCGGTTTCACCGTGGCTACTACGAGGTGAGGACTGCAGCATGACCATCGAACTGCCGGCACACACCGAGAATCACGTCCAGAAGAGCCTCTCCACCACCGCCGCCCACCTACTCGCGCACACCACCAAGTCCGAACCGCAGATGCAGGGCATCAGCTCGCGCTGGCTGACCCGCACGCTGCCGTGGGTGCAGGTCCACGGCGGCATCTACCGCGTCAACCGGCGCCTGACCCACACCGTCGGGGACGGCGCGGTCGAATTCGTCATCGACGGCGGCCGCGCCCAGGTCATCCCGCAGGAGCTGCGCGAACTGCCGGCCCTGCGCGGCCTCGAGGACGAGGAGGTCCTGCGCGCCCTCGCGGAACGCTTCGAGCAACGCGACCTCGAACCCGGCACGATCGTGACCGAATTCGGCAACCCGATGGACCAGCTGTTCCTGGTCGTGCACGGTCGGCTGAGCAAGACCGGCACCGGCGAGTACGGCGGCACCACCCTGCTCGGAATGCTTTCCGACGGAGATCATTTCGGCGATACGCTGCTGACCGATCCGGGCGCCATCTGGCCGACCACCATCCGGACGACCACCTTCGCCACCCTGCTCGCCCTGCCGCGCGCGGAACTCGACCGCATCGCCGAGGAGGCGCCCGCGCTCCGGAACCATCTGTCCCAGCGCGCCGCCGCGCAGTCGCGGCCGCAGAACAAACACGGCGAGGCGGAGATCGGCATCTCCTCCGGCCACAGCGGCGAGCCGCAACTGGACGGCACCTTCGTCGACTACGACGCGAGCCCGCGCGAGTACGAGCTGAGCCTCGCGCAGAGCCTGCTGCGGGTGCACACCCGCGTCGCGGACCTGTTCAACGAGCCGCACAACCAGATCGAGCAGCAGTTGCGGCTGACTATCGAGGCCCTCTACGAGCGCCGCGAATCCGACCTGGTCAACAATCCCGACTTCGGCCTGCTGCACAACTGCGACCTGAAGCAGCGCATCTACTCCGAATCCGGCCCGCCGACCCCGGACGACATGGACGAGCTGCTGAGCATGCGCCGCAGCACGAAACTCTTTCTGGCACATCCGAAAGCGATCGCCGCGTTCGGCCGGGAGTGCACCCGGCGCGGCGTCTACCCGGACCCGGTGGAGATCGACGGCCACCGCCTCCCGTCGTGGCGTGGCGTGCCCATCTACCCGTGCGGCAAGATCCCGATCGACGCCAACCAGACCACCTCGATCCTGGCGATGCGCACCGGCGAGCAGGACCAGGGCGTCGTCGGCCTGCACCAGACCGGCATCCCCGACGAATTCGAGCCCAGCCTGAATGTGCGGTTCAAGGGCATCGACGATCAATCGATCATCTCGTACCTGGTCAGCTGCTACTACTCGGCGGCCGTTCTGGTACCCGACGCCCTGGGCATCCTCGGCAACGTGGTCGTCGCCCGGCAGGCCGACTGACGGGAGCCGGACCATGTCGGTGCTCTCCCGCGCCGCGGCGCCGCAGGCCACCGGTGAGGTGGCCGCGGTCGTCGCCGCGCTACTCACCAACCTCGACCACGCTCCCCCGGCCCGGCTGCGGGTTCCGGGAGAATCGGACATCCACGCGGCCGCCGCCGCACTCGACGATGTGGCCGAGGCCGTCGCGCCCCGCCGATTGCTCGGCCCGACCGGCCTCGGCGCGCCCGGCCTATTACCCCCACCCGACCCGCCCCCCGCACCGAGCCCCGCGGTAGACCGGTCCGTCACGGAACGAGCCTCCTCGGCGCGAATCCCGTTCGGCCCCACGGGAATCGGCACCACTTCGCTCCGGCCACGCCTACCGAGCGGCGAGTCGGCGCCGGTGTCCGCACCCTCGGGCGGCAATGCGCCGGCGGGCCACACGGGCACCGCCGGAGGGGAATCCCGCATCCCGCCGCTGTACTGCCCGCCACCCGTGCGCGACAACCCTTCCCTCGCCGAGGCCGTGAACGAGGGGATCCTCCGCTGGGCGGAGTCGATCGGGCTGTACGAGGGCCGGCTCGACGAGTTGCGCAAGGCCGACTTCGGGCGGCTGATCATGCTCGCGCATCCCGACTGCGACGATCCGGACCGGCTGCTGGCCGCGGCGAAATGCGCGGTCTCGGAATGGTCGGTGGACGACTACTACTGCGAGGAGGACGCCGACGACCACGCCCCCGACGGAACCCCGTCCAGCGCCGAGGCGGAGCTGGGCCCGCGGCTCGAACTGGCCGCGGCCGCCATGGACCCGGTCCACCTCCCGGCCCGCTACCAGGTCCAGCTGGAGCGCGCGCTGCGGGCCGATCCGATCCTGCGCGCCTTCCGCACCTCGTTCGAACATCTGGCCCACTACGCCACCCCCACCCAGCTGGCGCGGCTGCGGACCGAGATCGGCGGCTGGTTCATCGCCCTCGGCGCCGAGGCCGGGTGGCGCACCGCCGGCCGCATGCCGCCGGTGTGGGAGTACCTGACCAACCGGCAACCGCACAGCTTCCTGCCGTGCATGGCCCCGATCGATGTCGTGGGCGGCTACGAGCTGAGCGCGCCGGAGTACACCGATCCCCGCGTCCGCCGGGTGGTCACCACGGCCGCGCTGGCCTCGCAGATGGTCAACGATCTGTACTCGATGGCCCGCGAAGACCTGTCCGGCGGAAGGGAATTCAACCTGCCGACGGTCCTGGCCGCGGAGGAGGACTGCCCGCGCTCCGACGCCGTGCGCCGCACCGCGCAGGTGCACGACGAGCTGGTCCACCGCTTCGAGCGGGAGGCGGCGGCGCTCGCGGGGGC
Source organism: Nocardia transvalensis NBRC 15921 (assembly GCF_000308875.1). Classification (GTDB taxonomy): domain Bacteria; phylum Actinomycetota; class Actinomycetes; order Mycobacteriales; family Mycobacteriaceae; genus Nocardia; species Nocardia transvalensis. Next base: position 179,211 of record NZ_BAGL01000042.1, on the reverse strand, counting down.
CGGATCCCCCGAACTGCGCCGCTTCCTCGGCGGCCTGTGGGCCTGGATGGGAGGCAACCGGGCCTGGCACGCCGACAGCCGCCGCTATCACGACCAGAGCTGAGACTCACCGTATCTCGTTATCCGTGCACGACCCCGGCTCCACCCAGGTTCGAGAGGATGATCTGCGATGACGATGCTCGACCACGACGCCGAGACCGACGCCGTCCTGCGCACCAGCTACCAGCGCTCGGTCGCCGACTACTGGAACAACAATCCGAACGACGACCGCGTCAACACCAAACTGGGCGAGGTCGACGGGCTCTATCACCACCACTACGGTGTCGGTGATCCGGACTGGTCGGTCCTCGAGGGCCCGGCCGAGACCCGGCAGGAGCGGATCGTGCGGGATCTGCACCGGCTCGAGACCGCACAGGCCGACCTGCTGCTGGACCATCTCGGCGACATCCGCCCCGGCGACCGGCTGCTCGACGCCGGCTGCGGCCGCGGCGGCACCAGCATCATGGCCAATCAGCGTTTCGGCTGCCAGGTGGACGGGGTCACGATCTCGCAGTACCAGGCCGGATTCGCCAACGACCAGGCACGCGAGCGCGGCGTCGGCGACGCCGTGCGGTTCCACTTCCGGAACATGCTCGACACCGGCCTGGAGGCGGGCAGCGTACGCGGGATCTGGACCAACGAGACGACCATGTACGTCGATCTGGACAACCTGTTCGGCGAATTCGCGCGCGTGCTGCGGCCGGGCGGCCGCTACGTGTGTATCACCGGCTGCTCCAACGACGTCACCGGCGGCCGCTCGTCCTCGGTCAGCTGGATCGACGCCCACTACGGCTGCATGATCCACCCCCGCGGCGAGTACTTCCGCGCCCTCGCCGCGCACGGCCTGGTCCCGATCACCGTCGTCGACCTGACCCCGGCCACCATCCCCTACTGGGAGTTGCGCACCAACTCCGAGCTGGCGACCGGGGTGGAGAAACCGTTCCTGACCGCGTATCGGGAGGGCAGCTTCCAGTACCTGCTGATCGCGGCCGATAAAGTGGGACGGTGACCGCCGAAGCGACAACCGACCGCGAGGCCCTGCCCGTCGAGCTGGTGGACGAGCGGGGCCGAGCCGTCGGCGCGTGCCCGGTGTCCGAGGCGCACGCCGCGCCGGGCCGCCTGCACCGGGCGTTCTCCGTCCTGCTGTTCGATGCCGACGGCCGCGTCCTGCTGCAACAGCGCGCCGCGGTGAAGACCCGATTCCCGCTGCTGTGGACCAATACCTGCTGCGGCCACCCCGCGCCCGGGGCCGCGGCGGCGGACGCGGCGGTGGACCGGCTCGTCGAGGAACTGGGCATCCGGGCGGCGCTGACGGAGGTGGGCGCGTTCACCTATCGGGCGGGCGATCCGGCGACGGGCCGGGTCGAGCACGAATGGGATCATGTCCTGATCGGCCGGTTCGACGGCGTGCCGCCCCGCCCGGACCCCGCCGAGATCGCCGACTACGCCTGGGTGTGGCCGGCCGACCTCGCCGACGCGATGGCGGCCGATCCGGACCGGTACACGCCGTGGCTGTCCGGCGTGCTCGGGGTGATCGAACACGCGGGCGAGGTTCCGAACGCCTAGGGGCGCAGCGACTCCGGAGATCCAGTGATCGGGTGGCCGGTCGCCGAATCGAGGGTCACGAGGAATTGTCGGCCAACCCGGCGCGGATCCCGCTGTGCGAGTTGCGTAGCAAGGCTGGGTCCCGCGCCGGAATAATCGGCAGTCCGCCGACCACGCGGCGCCTGCGCGGCCCGCACCGCAATCCTCTGGCAGCATGTCGGCCATGGAACTGATCGGGCTGGATCGCATCGAATCGGCGGCGCGACTGCTGGGGCCGGTCATCCGGCGCACGCCCCTGGTGTCGTCGCGGGTGCTGTCGGAGCGCACCGGGCTCGAGGTGCGGCTCAAATGCGAGAATCTGCAGCGCACCGGGTCGTTCAAGCCACGCGGCGCCTACAACCGGATCGCGAATCTCCCGGCGGCCGACCGGGAACGGGGCGTGGTGGCGGCCAGCGCGGGCAATCACGCACAGGGAGTCGCCTGGTCCGCCACGACCCTCGGCATCGATTCCACGGTCTTCATGCCGGTGGGCGCGTCGCTGCCGAAACTGGTGGCCACCAGGGCCTACGGCGCCACCGTGCACCAGGTGGGCGATATCATCGACCAATCACTCACCGCGGCAATGGATTTCGCGGAGTCCACGGGTGCGACGCTGATCCATCCCTTCGACCATCCCGATATCGTGGCGGGCCAGGCCACCGTGGCGCTCGAACTCCTCGAGCAACTGCCGGAGATGGGCACCGTGATCGTGCCGACGGGCGGCGGCGGGCTGCTCGCCGGGATCGCCGCCGCCCTGCGTCACCTCGCGCCGGACGTGCGCGTGATCGGCGTCCAGGCCGCGCAGGCCGCCGCCTGGCCCGAATCCCTGGCGGCAGGTAAACCCGTTGCGCTGGAACGGATGTCGACCATGGCCGACGGTATCGCGGTCGGGTTGCCCGGCGAGGTGCCGTTCGCCCACGTCGCCGACCACGGCGTCACCGTGGTCACCGTCGGCGAGGACGCGCTGTCGAGCGCGCTGCTGCTGTGCATGGAGCGGGCCAAGCTGATCGTCGAACCCGCCGGGGCGGCCGCCGTCGCCGCGCTGCTGTGCCACGCCGGCGAACTCGATCTGCGCGGCCCGGTGTGCGCGATCCTGTCCGGCGGCAATGTCGATCCGCTGCTGCTGACCCGCCTCATCGGCCACGGCCTCAGCGCAGCGGGCCGCTATCTGGCCGTGCGCGTGACGATTTCGGATCGCCCGGGCAGCCTCGGCCGCCTGCTCGCCGCCGTCGGCGCGACCGGTGCGAGCGTGCTGGATGTCGTGCACTCCCGCACCGGCGCGTGGCTCGCGATCGAAGAGGTCGAGGTGCTGCTCACCCTCGAGACCCGCGGTCACGGCCACCGCGACGACGTCCTCGACGGCCTGGAACGCGCCGGATACACCGTGCGCGTTCAGGATTGAGCCGCTCCGCTCAGCACTTGCTCTTGTAGAAGTATTTGGCGTTGTCCGCCATATCGGCCTGGGTGATGGCGATCATGTCGGTCTGGATGGTGCGGGTGACCGGCTTGCCGTCGATGGCGGCCGCCGCCTGGTCCACGCCCTGCGCGCCGATACCGGCGGGGTCCTGGGCGATCAGCGCCTGCACCGTCCCGGCCTTCAGATCCTCGACCTGCTTGGGGCTGGCGTCGAAGCCGACCAGTTTCACCTGGCCGAGCTTGCCGGCGTTGCGCAGGCCGGTCGCGGCGCCCTCGGCGGAGCTGAGGTTGGTGGCGAAGATGCCGACCAGATCCGGATGCGCCGCCAGGGTGGAGGTCACGATCGAGGCGGCCTGGGCGGCCTCGTTGTTGTTGTACTGCACGCCCACCGACGTCAGGCCCGGCTGATTCTTCAGCTCGTCCACGAAGCCCTGCGCGCGCAGATCGGTGGTCGACGTCCCGGCCTTGGTGTTGATCACGAGGACCGAGCCGCCGCCACCACCGACGAGCTTCGCCAGCGTCTGCGCCGCGAGCTGACCGCCCTTGCGGTTGTCGGAGGAGATCGACGACAGCGCCACCGAGGTGTCGTCCAGGGCGGTGTCGACCTCGATTACCTTGACGCCGGAATCCTTGGCCTGCTTGATCGGGCTGGCCATCGCCGTGGCGTGGGTCGGCGCGATCAGCAGGGCGCCCGGCTTGTTCGAGATCACGCCGGTGACGATCGGCGTCTGCTGGGTGGCGTCGAACTGCGTGGGGGCCTGGGTGTCCAGGTCGTAGCCGAGTTTCTTCGCCTCCTCCTGCGCGCCGCACTGCATCGAGATGTAGAACGGCTCGTTGGCGACTCCGGGCACCAGCACCATCCGGTGCTTGTCCGCGCTGCCCGAATCCCCTACCTTGCCACCACATCCCGCCAGCATCGCCGCGGCCGTCACCGCGACACCCAGCAGGACGGCGGTCCGTCGTCCGGTCCTCATCTCGGCCTCACCTTCGAGATAGATTGTGTCACTTCCGGTCTCGCGCCCGCCGGCGGATCTGGTCGAACCACACGGCGGCCACGAGCACGACACTCACCGCGATCGGCTGCCAGAACACCGGCACCCCCGCGATGACGAAACCCTTGCGCAGCACCGACGGGATGAACACCCCGATCACGGTGCCCAGCACCGAACCCGCCCCGCCGAACAGGCTGGTGCCGCCGATGACGACGCCCGCGATGGCGTCGAGATTGTCGGTGGTGTGCCCGGCGATGGTGGTGGTGCCGAAGTAGGCGAGATTCATGAAACCGGCGAGCCCCGCGAGGGTTCCGGCCATGAGGTACACGAGGATCAGATGCCGGGTGACGCCGATGCCCGCGCGCCGGGCGGCCTCCGCGCTGGAGCCGATGGCGTAGGTGTAGCGGCCGAATCGCGTGGTGTGCAGCAGCCACGCCCCCGCCAGCGTGACCACGGCGGCGACCAGCACCAGCACCGGTATCCCGCCCAGCAGCGTGCCGAAACCCAGTGTGTCGCGCAGGTTGTCGGGCACCGTGCGGGTATCGACGCCGCCGGTGATGAGCTGCGCCGCGCCCAGTGCGGCGCCGAACGAGCCCAGGGTGACGATCAGCGGCGGGATCTTGGCCTTGGCCACCAGCAATCCGTTCACCAGGCCCCAGAACGCCCCGCCCGCAAGCGAACCCACGAAACCGATCGCGATGATCCCCCAGCCGGCATGGGTGGCGTCCTGACCGGGGCTCAGCCACTCCATCGTCTTGGCGCCGATCACCCCGGCGAAGATCAGCACCATGCCCACGGACAGGTCGATGCCCGCGGTGATGATGATGAAGGTCATCCCGATCGACAGGACGAGCAGCACCGCGGTCTCGATGAGCAGGGTCTGCAGCGTGAACCGGGTCGGGAACGCGTCCGGGCGCAGCACGCTGAACGCGGCGTAGAGCACGATCAGCACCAGGCCGATCCACAGCGTGCTGGCGCCGGCGAGCCGTTGCCACCACGTGCGCTCCGGAAGGGGCGCCGGGTCGGGTGCGTTCACGGTGGTGTCGCTACTGGATTCGCTCATGCTGCGTCCTCGTGAGTCAGAGCACCGGTCATAGCGCCGACCAATTGCTCGAGCGTCGCGTCGGAACCGAAGCGGGCCACCCGCTTTCCGAGCCGCAGCACCTCGACCCGGTCCGCGACCGAGAGCACCTCCGGCATGTTGTGGCTGATCAGCACGACCGCGATGCCCTGATCGCGGACGCGGCGGACGACGTCGAGCACCCGCTCGCGCTGGACCACCCCGAGCGCGGCGGTCGGCTCGTCCATGAACACCACCTTGCTCGCCCACAGCACCGCCCGCGCCACCGCGACGGTCTGCCGCTGCCCGCCCGACAGCGCGCCGATGGGCACGTCGGCGCGCGGCAGCGTCACCCCGAGCCGCCGGAAGTGTTCGGCCGCTTCACTTCTCATGGTCTTGCGGTCCAGCATGCCGAGGCGGCCGAGCAGCCCGCGGCGGAACAGCTCGCGGCCGAGGAACAGGTTGGCCGCCGGATCGAGGTCCGGCGCGACGGCCAGATCCTGATACACCGTCTCCACGCCCAGGCGGCGGGCGGCGGTCGGCGACGCCATGCGCACCGGCTCGCCGTCGAGCAGGATCCGGCCGCCGTCGGGCTGTTCGGCGCCCGACAGGCATTTCACCAGCGTCGACTTACCGGCGCCGTTATCGCCGATGAGCGCGGTGACCTCACCCGCATGTATCCGAAAGTGGGCGCCGCGCAACGCCTCCACGCCGCCGTAACGCTTGGTCAGCCCCTCGGCTTCCAGAACAACGGCAGGCATCGGCGATCACCCCGGCAGATATCGGCTGAGCGGACGTCCGGTCCGCCCGGCCGATGTTAACGCTCACGTGATGCCCCCGGAGGAGAATCGCGAAGATCACCGAACCGCCGTCGTCAGTGCGCCGCACCGAGCTCGAGCGCCAGCACACCGAGAATGACCAGCCCGATCCCCCCGACCTGAACCAGCGTCAGCCCCTCGTCGAGAAACAGCGCCCCGATGATCGCCACCGCGGCCACCCCGATGGCCGACCACACCCCATACGCCACCCCGATAGCCATCCCCCGCTTCAACGCCTGCGACAAAAAGAAGAACGCCCCCGCATACCCCGCCACCACAACCACCGAAGGCACCAGCTTCGTAAACCCCTCGGACAACTTCAGCGACACCGTCGCCGACACCTCACAAGCAATAGCCAGCACAAGCAGCAGAAACGTCATGGCCGCAGAATAATCGGCAACGACTGCCGAAAGCTCGACGCGGGTCGGCGCAGAATCCGTCGTCAGTCAGGCAGCCCGTGAAACCCATCACCGAGGGGGCAGACGAGTGCAATATCCAAACCACCCAGCAGCGCCCTCACGTCGTCTTGCGGCAAGGAAGGAAGTAGCACCGCCAGCCTGGGACCGGCCGGGATCACGTGGCGCCGATAGTCGTACAGTTGACCTACAGCCATCCGTACGCACTCACGTGTGCTCGCGCCCTTCACCTCGTACAGAACGCGCGCATCGGCGTCGTACAAGTCGGTGAACAGCGGCGGTTCGCCAGGCACGGTGATACGAAAGCGCTGTATATCGTGCCCGCGGTTGGTCATCCATCGTTCGAATCGTGCCGACAGTTGAGACTCTCGTCGCTCGATCGACGTTTCTCCGACACGCGTTCGCGGCGCCGAACGAACGGCCGAAACCTCCGGCCGAACCGGATCGGTACGGACGGCTGCTGGATGTGTATCCGCGTCGACTGACACGCTGTCGACGCCCGGCATTTCGGCTGTAGCACCGTCTTGTTCGTGCGCATCCGGAGACTTCAGAGCTGCACTCATCGCGTTGGCGGCAAACCTCATCATCAGATGATGCACTGCGTCGGGCGGCTCACGGTCGTCCCATGCGATCAACTGTTGATGATTGCCGCTGTGATGAGTGCGTACTGTCCATCCGAGACGTGTACCAGCGATCCTCAATGCCTTGCGCGCCTGCGCGAGCGTTTCGAACGACTCGATCGAGTGCTGGCCCAACATCAATTGCCCCCCGTAGCCGGAGAACTCCGGATTTAAGTTGTCTCGCATGTGCCGCTCGAGCACATCCACCATCGCCGCAAATCGAATATCGCTGTCCTCCACCACTCATGAAGTATGCGCGCGGCGTACGACATGCTGCGACACGCAGCATCCGTGCCGGACGACAGCGACCGGGCAACGGCATGATCGAGTGGTAGGGCCCGCCCGCCGACCGGTTAGCCAGCTTCACGCAGTGGATGGAACTCAACACTCAGCCGCACTTCCAGCGCCTCGGCGATTCGCTCCAGCATGGGGATCGTCGGCATCGTGCCGCCTCCCTCGAGCCGCGCCACCGCCGGCTGTTTCAGTCCCGCACGGTCGGCAAGCTCCGCCTGAGTTAGCCCGAGGTGCTCGCGCCGCTCGCGCACCGCCGTTCCCACCTCGAATCGGATGCGCGCAGCCTCGTAGGCGGCGCCCGCGCCCGGGCGCGACAACACCTCGGCGCGCATCTCGGCCCAACTCTTGTGTGCACCCATGGAATTCACTCCTCCTCCACGGCATGAGCCTCATCGACGCAGCGACGCATCGCTCGAACGCCACGATGTATCTCCGCAGACTCCCGCATCCGATGCGTGCGAAATACGGTCAGCAGGATTATGCGTCTTCCAGGGGCGATCCAGTAAGCCGCGTGCACGGCTCGCCGAGCAGCGCTCCCCGTGCGGCCAGGAGATCGACGTAGAAGACCACCGTCTCCTGATCGTCGTCGTTGAGCGAGTCGAACCACTTCTCGACCTCCGGCTCCAGTTCCACCTCTCCCCAATTCATAACACGGACGTTATATCGATCGCAATGGTCGCGTCCGTGGATTCGGGAATCAGGTCAGCCAGTTGCGGGATTCGGTGCTTGCCGAGCGGACTTCTTCCAGTTGCTTGGCTACCTGGACTCCTGCGGTGCCGCCGCGGGCGTTGCGGGAGGCGATGGAGCCCTGGACGGTGAGGACCTCGCGGACCTGGGGGGTGAGGGCGGGGTCTACGGCGGCGAATTCCTCGTCGGTGAGTTCGGCGAGGCCGACGCCGCGGGATTCGGCGGCGCGGACGCAGCCGCCGGCGGCCTCGTGGGCGACGCGGAACGGGACGCCTTGGCGGACCAGCCATTCGGCGATATCGGTGGCGAGGGTGTAGCCGGCGGGGGCCAGTTCGGCCATGCGGTCGGTGTGGAAGGTCAGGGTGGAGACCAGGCCGGCGATGGCGGGCAGGAGCAGCTCCAGCTGAGCCGCCGAGTCGAACAGGGGCTCCTTGTCCTCCTGCAGGTCCCGGTTGTAGGCGAGGGGCTGCGCCTTGAGGGTGGCGAGCAGGCCGGTGAGGTTGCCGATGAGGCGGCCCGCCTTACCGCGGGTCAGCTCCGACACGTCCGGATTCTTCTTCTGCGGCATGATCGACGAGCCGGTGGACCAGGCGTCGGCGAGGGTGATGTAGCCGAATTCCGGTGTGCTCCAGATGATCACCTCTTCGGCCATGCGCGACAGGTCGACCGCGATCATGGCCAGCACGAAGGCGGCCTCGGCGGCGAAGTCGCGCGAAGAGGTGGCGTCGATCGAATTGGCCGCGGCCGCATCGAAATCCAGGTCGGCGGCGATCGCCTCGGGATCCAGGCCCAGCGACGAACCCGCCAGCGCGCCGGACCCGTAGGGCGACACGGCCGCCCGCTTGTCGAAGTCGCGCAGCCGGTCGACATCGCGCAGCAGCGGATGTGCGTGTGCCAGCAGCTGATGCGCCAGCAGAACGGGCTGTGCGGCCTGCAGGTGCGTCTTGCCCGGCATCACCGCGTCGGGGTGGGCGGCCGCCTGCGCGACGAGCGCGTCGACCACGTCCAGCACGCCCGACGCGACGCGGCGCACCGCGTCCCGCAGCCACATCCGGAACAGCGTCGCCACCTGATCGTTGCGCGAGCGGCCCGCGCGCAGCCGCCCACCGAGTTCGGTGCCGACCCGCTCGATCAGGCCGCGTTCCAGCGCGCCGTGCACATCCTCGTCGGAGTCGGCCGGGCCGAACGCGCCCGACTCCACATCCGCGGCGAGCCGGTCCAGCCCGGTCAGCATGCCGTCGAGGTCACCGTCGGACAGCAGGCCCGCCTTGTGCAGCACGCGCGCGTGCGCCTTGGACGCGCGAATGTCGTAGGGCGCCAGCGCCCAGTCGAAGTGGGTCGACTTGCTCAGCGCGGCCATCGCCGCGGCCGGGCCGGACGCGAACCGTCCGCCCCACAGCGCCCCTTCGTTGGTGCCGCCGCCCTGGGTCATCAGTTGTCGTCTCCTAGTGTCGCGGTCATCAGAATGTGTCGGTTCATCTCGGGTCGGGATACGTCCGTCGCCTCGCGGCCGTGCCCGGTGAGGACGTCGGCCGGTTCCGCCGCGGTCACAGTCCAGCCGTGGTCGGCGAACCAGTCGCGCGGATCCGAGCGGCCCTCCCACGAGTACCACAGGTCTCGCACGTCGACGGTGATCCCGGCCGCCGCGAGGGCCTCGCTGCGCCGGGCCTGCAATTCGCGGATCTCGGCCGAGTCCGCACGCTGGTCGCGGCCGATATTCAGCGCCATCCGGCTGCCCGGCGCGCTGAGCGCCACGACCTCGGCGAACAGCCGGTCCTGCGCGTCGGCGGGCAGGTAGCGCAGCAGCCCCTCGGCCAGCCAGGCCGTCGGCGCGGCGGGATCGAATCCGTTGTCCCGCAGCGCCTTCGGCCAGTCCTGCCGCAGGTCGACCGCCACCTCGTGCCGCTCGATCGACAGGCGTTCACCGCCGAGCGCCCGCGCCTTGAACTCCAGCACCTTCGGCTGATCCAGCTCGAAAACCACCGTGTCCGAAGGCCATTCGAGCCGGTAGGCCCGCGCGTCGAGGCCGGAGGCCAGGATCACCACCTGCCGGATACCGTCGGCGGCGGCCGCATGGAAGTACTCGTCGAAGTACACCGTGCGCGCGATCAGGACCGCACCCATCGGCCCGTACAACCGCCCGGACTCGCTGCGGACCTCGCCGCGCATGATCTCGGTCCAGCCCGATCCGACCGCGTCCACCAGCCGCTCGGCGTACGGATCCCGGAACAGCGCGTCGGGCCGCCGGGATTCGACGGCGCGCATGGCCGCCACGCCCACGGCCGTGATGCCCACGCTCTCGGTGATGTCCCAGCTGTCGTCGTCGGTGCGCAACGGGCGCCTCCTGTCTCGCGGCGCCGGCCGGGGAAATCCGCGGCTGCTCGGCTCCGGTCGCAGGCTACTACTTCTTGCTGAGGTCCCGGCGCGCGGCGACCTTCGACGACAGGCCGTGGATCTGCACGAATCCCTTGGCCAGCGACTGGTCGAAGGTGTCGCCCTCGTCGTAGGTGGCGAGGTTGAAGTCGTAGAGCGACTCCTCGCTGCGGCGTCCGTTGACGACGACGTTGCCGCCGTGCAGCACCATCCGGATCTGGCCGGACACGTGCTCCTGGGTGTCGCGCACGAACGCGTCCAGCGCGCGCTTCAGCGGCGAGAACCACAGGCCGTCGTACACCAGCTCGCCCCAGCGCTGCTCGACCTGCCGCTTGTACCGGCCCAGTTCGCGCTCGACGGTGACCGCCTCCAGTTCCTGGTGCGCGGCGATCAGCGCGATCGCGCCCGGGGCCTCGTAGATCTCGCGGCTCTTGATGCCGACGAGCCGGTCCTCGACCATGTCCAGGCGGCCCACGCCCTGACGGCCGGCCCGGGTGTTGAGTTCGGTGATGGCCTCGAGAACGCTGACCGGACGGCCGTCGATGGCGACCGGCACACCCTTGTCGAAGGTGACGATCAGCTCGTCGGGGGCCTCGAAGTTGACGGTCGGGTCCACGGTGTAGTCGTAGACGTCCTTGGTCGGGGCGTTCCACAGATCCTCGAGGAAGCCGGTCTCGACCGCGCGGCCCCACAGGTTCTGGTCGATGGAGAACGGCGACTTCTTGCTGACCGTGATGGGCAGGCTGTTCTCCTCGGCGAAGGCGATGGCCTTCTCGCGGGTCCAGGCGTAGTCGCGGACCGGGGCGATCACATTCAGGTCCGGGGCCAGCGCGCCGATGCCGACCTCGAAGCGGACCTGGTCGTTGCCCTTGCCGGTGCAGCCGTGCGCGACGGTGGAGGCGTTGTGGTACTCGGCGGCCTCGACCAGGTGCTTGACGATCAGCGGGCGGCTGATCGCCGAGACCAGCGGGTAGCGGCCCATGTACAGGGCGTTGGCCTGCACGGTCGGCAGGCAGTACTCGTCGGCGAACTCGTCGCGCGCGTCCACGACGATGGCCTCGACGGCGCCGCAGTCGATCGCTCGCTGCCGCACGACGTTCATATCCTCGCCGCCCTGGCCCAGGTCGATCGCGACCGCGACCACCTCGGCCCCGGTCTCCTTGCCGATCCAGCTGATGGCGACGGAGGTGTCCAGCCCGCCGGAGTAGGCGAGTACGACGCGATCGGCCATATCTGTTAGCTCCTCAGGTTTCGTGCGTATCCAAGTCCGGTGCCCGCTCCGCGAGCCGGGCGGCGCCAGGCCCCCTCCCCGGGACGGCACCCACCACGTACAAATGATTATGCACGACGATGCAAGCCCATTCATAACTGGGGGTATCGGGGAGCGCCGGCAGGGGTGGCAAGCATCCCTCGGGGGCCCGAGAGCAACCTCGGCACGCATGGGAAGACGACAGGGTGCCGAGAAAAGCGCGCGGGTGGGACACCCGGCGCGACACCCGGGCGAATCGGGACAAACCTGACTGAACCCCAAGGCGACCAAGGGATTACCGACATCCGGGGCTCCCGCCGTGCGACGCTGGATGGGCAGGTGACCGGTACGGCGGAAGGACAGGGCGGATGTATTCGACGTTTGCGGAGTACTTCGGCGTGCTCGGGCGGGATGTGCTGGGGATCGGGGAGGCCGTGCTGAGCTTCGTCGAGCACATCATCGGCATCGGCGGATCCGGGCCCGGCGGGCACGGGGGCGGCGGGGCATATCCGCCGGGGCAGTATCCGCTGGCCTAGGCGCCGTATCTTCCCGGCCCGGCTCAGGCCCAGTGCTCGATCTTCGCGGCGAGCTGGGCGCCCGTCAAGGGTTCGCGGGCGATGACGGCGATGGTGTCGTCGCCGGCGATGGTGCCGACGATCTCCGGCAGGGCCGCGCGGTCCAGGGCGCTGGCCAGGAAGTGCGCCGCGCCGGGCGGCGTGCGCAGCACGGCGATATTGCCGCTGTGGTCGGTGGAGACCAGCAGATCGCCGAGCAGTTTGGACAGGCGGTCGGTGCCGCCGGTGACGCCGCGGACCGGGCTGCCGTCCTCGGGGACCACGTAGATTCCCGCACCGCCGTCCGCGGCGCGCAGCTTCACCGCGCCCAGCTCGTCCAGGTCGCGCGACAGGGTGGCCTGCGTGGTCTCGATGCCCTCGGTGGCCAGCAGCGCGGCCAGCTCGGTCTGGCTTCGCACCGCGTGGGCGGACAGCAGTTCCACGATCCGCTGCTGGCGCCCGGCCCGGGTCCGTGCGACCAGCGGGCCGGGCTTGGTTCGCTCGCTCATCGCGCACCGCCGGCGCGCTTGGCCAGCAGCCAGACCAGTAGCGCCTTCTGCGCGTGCAGCCGGTTCTCCGCCTCGTCCCACACCACGCTGTGCGGGCCGTCGATCACCTCGTCGGTGATCTCCTCCCCGCGATGAGCCGGAAGGCAGTGCAGCACAACGGCATCCGCGGCGGCGTGGGACAGCAGCTCGCCGTTGAGCTGGAACGGGCGGAACGGGCCGACCCGGTCCAGGCCGTCGTTCTCCTGGCCCATCGACGTCCAGGCGTCGGTGACAACGGCGTCGGCGCCCGCGACCGCCGCGACCGGATCGCCCGAGACCGCGACCGTCGCCCCGGTCTCCGCGGCGCGCTTGCGGGCGGCCTCGAGGACCCAGTCGGCCGGTTCGAATCCGGCGGGCGCGGCGACGGTCACGTTCAGGCCCGCGGTCACGCCGCCCAGCAGCAGCGAGTGGGCCATATTGTTGGCGCCGTCGCCGAGGTAGGTGAGGGTGCGCCCGGCGAGGTCGCCCTTGTGCTCGGCCAGAGTGAGCAGATCGGCAAGCACCTGGCACGGGTGGAACTCGTTGGACAGCGCGTTCACCACGGGAACCGTGGCGGCGGAGGCCATCTCGTCCAGCCGCTCCTGTTCGAAGGTGCGCCAGACCACCGCGTCGACATAGCGCGACAGCACGCGGCCGGTGTCGGCCAGCGTCTCCTCCCGGCCCAGCTGCGTATCGCGGCCGTCCACCACGACCGCGTGGCCGCCGAGCTGCGCGATGCCGACCTCGAAGGAGAACCGCGTGCGGGTCGAGTTCTTCTCGAAGATCACCCCGACCCCGCGCGGCCCCTCCAGCGGCCGGTGCGCGAAGGGCGACTTCTTCAATTCCGCCGCCAGCGCGAGGATCTCGGCCTGCTCGGCGGGTGAGACGTCGTCGTCCCGCAGGAAATGGCGAATGCTCACTGCTCCCCCTCGGTCTGTGCGGTGTCCAGGATGCCCGGCAGGTCCGACAAGAAATTTTCGGCCTGAGCCTCGGTGAGGACCAAGGGTGGGGCCAGCCGGATGACGTCCGGCTTGGGCGGATTCACCAGGTAGCCCGCCGCCCGGGCGGATTCTTCCACCCGCGCCGAGACCGGTTGTGTCAGTTGGATTCCGATGAGCAGGCCCGCGCCGCGCACGTGATCCACCAGCGGATGGCCGAGGTCGGCGATGCCGTCGATCAGGGTCTTGCCGACCGCCTCGACATGGGCGAGCAGGCCGCTCTCGTCGATGGTGCGCAGCACCGCCAGCGCCGCCGCGGCACAGACCGGATTGCCGCCGAAGGTGGTGCCGTGCAGGCCCGGGGCGAGCAGCTCGGCCGCCGGGCCCTGCGCGAGTACCGCGCCGATCGGCAGCCCGCCGCCCAGCCCCTTGGCGAGGGTGATCACGTCGGGCACGATGCCCGCCGCGTGGTGCGCGTAGAACCGTCCGGTGCGGCCGATCCCGGTCTGCACCTCGTCGAGGATCAGCAGCGCGCCGTGGTCCGCGGTGATCGCGCGCGCCTTGGCGAGATAGTCCGGCGGCGGCACCACGACGCCGCTCTCCCCCATGATCGGTTCCAGGAAGACCGCGGCGGTGTCCTCGTCGACCGCGCGGGCCAGCGCGAGCGGATCCCCGTACGGGATGTGCACGACGCCCGGCGGCAGCGGTTCGAACGGCGTCCGCTTCGAGGGCTGGCCGGTCAGTGCGAGCGCGCCCATGGTGCGGCCGTGGAACGCCTCGTCGCACGCGATGATCTTGCGGCGCCCGGTCAGCCGCGCGATCTTGAACGCCGCCTCGTTGGCCTCGGTGCCGGAGTTGCAGAAGAACGCCCGCCCGCTGCCGTCGCCGAAGGGCGCCAGCAGCCGCTCGGCCAGTTCGATCACCGGTTCGCTGGCATACAGATTCGAGACGTGCCCGAGCGTGCCCAGCTGCTGGGTGACCGCGGCGAGGATCGCCGGATGCGCGTGCCCCAGGCTGTTGACCGCGATGCCGCCGAGGAAGTCGACGTAGCGCTTGCCGTCGGCGTCGTAGACCACCGCGCCCGCGCCGCGCTCCAGCGCCACCTTCGGGGTGCCGTAGTTGTTCATCAGCGCGGACGACCACCGCTGCTGTAAGTCCTTGGTGCTCATGGCGTTTCCGTTCCTACCGTGTCGTGCCCCGGCCCGCCGGGGGTCACCATCGTTCCGATACCTTCCCCGGTGAACAGCTCCAGCAGTACCGCGTGCGGGACGCGTCCGTCGATCACGTGCGCGGTCGGCACGCCGCCCAGGACGGCGCGCAGGCACGCCTCCATCTTCGGCACCATCCCGGCGTCCAGGCTCGGCAGCAGCGCGGTCAGCGCGGCCGTGTCGATGTGGGTGGTGAGCGACGAGCGGTCCGGCCAGTTCGTGTAGAGGCCCTCGACATCGGTGAGCACCACCAGTTTCTCGGCGCCGATCCCCTCGGCGAGCGCCGCGGCGGCGGTGTCGGCGTTGATGTTGTGCACCACGCCGTCGGCGTCGGGGGCGATGGTCGAGACCACCGGAATCCGGCCCGCCCGAATGAGATCCAGCACCGCGTCCGGGTCCACCGAGGTGACGTCGCCGACCAGCCCGATATCGGTGGCCACGCCCTCGACGGTGACGGTGCGGCGGGTCGCGGTGAACAGCCGCGCGTCCTCGCCGGAGATGCCGACCGCGTACGGGCCGTGCGCGTTGATCAGCCCGACCAGCTCGCGCCCGACCTGGCCGAACAGCACCATGCGCACGACCTCCATCACCTCGGGGGTGGTGACGCGGAAGCCGCCGCGGAATTCGCCCTGCAGGCCCAGTTTCTGGAGCATGGCGCTGATCTGCGGGCCGCCGCCGTGCACCACGACCGGATGCACCCCGACCGTGCGCAGGAACGCCATATCGGCCGCGAACGCCTCCTTGAGGTTGTCGTCGACCATGGCGTTGCCGCCGTACTTCACGACCACGATCTTGTCGCGGAACTTCTGCAGCCACGGCAGCGCGCCGGCCAGCACGTGCGCCTTGTCCAGCGCCGAGAGCTGCTGTGTCAGAGGCAGACTCATGAGCTGTACGCCGAATTCTCTTCGACGTACCCGTGCGACAGGTCGGTGGTGCGGATGGTGGCCTCGCCCTCGCCCATGCCGAGGTCGATCACCACGTGGATATCGGCCCCCGACAGGTCGACCTCGCGCGCGCCGGGCGCGCCCGTACCGTTCACGCACACCGGACGTCCGTTGAACGACACCGAGATCCGGTCCGCCTCCAGCGATATCGGCGCCATGCCGACGGCCGCCAGCACCCGGCCCCAGTTCGGGTCCGAGCCGAACAGCGCCGTCTTGACCAGCGAGTCGCGGGCGACGGTGCGGGCGCCCACGAGCGCCTCGTCCTCGTCGGCGGCGCCGGTCACGGTGACCAGGACGCGCTTGGTGACGCCCTCGGCGTCGGCCATGAGCTGCGCGGCCAGGTCGTCGCACACCGCCAGCACCGCGGCGTCGAGGTCCTCCTGGCTGGGGGTCACCGCGCTCGCGCCGTTGGCGAGCAGCAGCACGGTGTCGTTGGTGGAGCACGAGCCGTCGACGTCGAGCCGGTCGAAGGTGCGGCGGGTGGCGTTGCGCAGCGCGCGGTCCAGCTGTTCCGGGGTGGCGACCGCGTCGGTGGTGAGCACCACCAGCATGGTGGCCAGCGAGGGCGCCAGCATGCCCGCGCCCTTGGCCATCCCGCCGACGTTCCACTTGTCGGCGTGGTGGAAGGCCGTCTGCTTGGGCACGGTGTCGGTGGTCATGATGGCGTAGGCGGCGTCGGTGCCGCCGTTCAGCCCGCCGCCCATCTCGCGCACGATCTCGGTGACCGCGGGCAGCAGTTTCTCCATCGGGAGCCGGTCGCCGATGAGACCCGTCGAGCAGACGGCGATCTCGCCCGCGCCGGTGTCGGTTCCCCAGTTGCTCAACGCCTTCGCGAGTTCCTCGGCGGTGGCGTGGGTGTCCTGGAAGCCGCCCGGTCCGGTGCAGGCGTTGGCGCCGCCGGAGTTCAGGATCACCGCACGCAGGTGACCACCGGTCAGCACCTGCTGCGACCACAGCACCGGGGCCGCCTTGACCTTGTTGCTGGTGAATACGCCCGCCGCCGAGTATTCGGGGCCCTCGCTGAAAACCAGTGCGAGATCGGGATTTCCGCTGGCCTTGATACCGGCCGCGATCCCGGCGGCGCGGAAGCCGAGCGGCGCGGTCACGCCCTGGGTGCGGACCAGCTTTCCGCCGGCGATATCGGTCGATGTCACGGTGCCACTCCTACGGTGGAAAGTCCGGCGGTCTCGTCGAGACCGAGCGCCAGGTTCATCGATTGCACCGCGGCGCCCGCGGTGCCCTTGGTCAGATTGTCGATCGCGCCGATCACCACCAGCTGCCCGGCGTCGGCGTCCACGGCCACCTGGAGCGTGACCGCGTTGGAGCCGAGCACCGAACCGGTCTGGGGCAGCACGCCTTCCGGCAGCAGGTGCACGAAAGGCTCGTCGGCGTAGGCCTTCTCGTAGACCGCGCGGGCCTGTGCGGCGTCGACCCGGGTGGGTGCGGTGCAGGTGGCCAGGATGCCGCGCGGCATCGGCGCCAGCACCGGCGTGAAGGACACCGTCACGTCGGCGCCGCCGACCGCCTTCAGATTCTGGGCGATCTCCGGGGTGTGCCGGTGCGCACCGGCGATGTTGTAGGCGCGGACCGAGCCCATCACCTCGGACCCGAGCAGGCCCACGTCGAGTTTGCGGCCCGCGCCGGAGGTCCCGGTCACGGCGACGACGGTCACGGCCGGGTCGACGATGCCCGCGGCGACGGCCGGGGCCAGCGCGAGGGTGGACACCGTCGGGTAGCAGCCCGGTACGGCGATGCGGGTGGCGCCGCGCAGCGCGTCCCGGGCGCCGGGCAGTTCCGGCAGACCGTAGGGCCAGCTGCCCGCGTGCGGGGACTTGTAGTACTTCTCCCACGCCTCGGCGTCGGTGAGCCGGAAGTCGGCGCCGCAGTCGATGATCACGGTGGATTCGGGCAGTTCCCGCGCGATGGCCGCCGACTGGCCGTGCGGCAGCCCGAGGAACACCACGTCGTGCCCGGCCAGGACCTCGGGGGTGGTCTCCTGGAGGACGCGATCGGCCAGCGGCAGCAGCTGCGGCTGGAGCTGGCCGAGCGTGGTTCCGGCGTTGGATCCCGCGGTCAGCGCCCCGATCTCGAGGCGCCCCGATCGGTGCTCCGGATGCCCCAGCAGCAGGCGCAGGACCTCACCGCCCGCGTATCCGCTCGCACCAGCCACCGCGACCCGCAGCACGGGCCCACTCGAGGTATCCGCCATGTGATGATTATGCATGATTGTGCAAGCTCATTCACGGGCGGGGTTCACTCATCAGTTGATAAGCGCGCATATCAATACTACCCTCGGCCGCAGGCACCGAACGACGACCGGAGGCAACAGCTCATGTCCGTCATCACCACCCGGCCCGGCATTCTCACGCTGATCATCACCCTGCACGTCCGGCCCGAGAACTGTGATGCGCTTCTCGCCGAGATCGAACGCACCACAACGGATTTCATCGCACGGCAGCCCGGATTCCGCTCGGCCAACCTGCACCGCACGGAGGACTCCACGCGGCTGGTGAACTACGGCCAGTGGGAGAGCCGCGAACTGTACGACCGGGCCCGGAGCACCGAGGAGTTCCGGGCGTTCTCGGCCCGGGTGGCCGAACTCGCCGACCGCGTCGACCCCGTGCCGTGCGAGGTGGTCTTCACCGAGGAAGCCCGAACCCCTTCCGCCCCAACGGATCACGATCCGGACCCGGCGGCGGGGTAGAACGCGCCGGGGGTGATGCCCTAGAGTCCGACCCGTACAGCGCAGTGCGATGCCCGTCAGGGCGGGGGAGGATCTCGTGGCCGACCAGACGTTCCGCAATCCGTTGAATCCGGGCCCCGACCCCTTCCTGATATTCCACGAGGGCGACTACTACCTGTCCTCCAGCCAGAACGACTGCCTGCGCATCTGGAAGGCGCCGTCGCTGGCCGGGCTGACCGCCGCACAGCCGGTCACCGTCTGGCAGGACGGCGACCCGTCCCGCAATCAGGACATGTGGGCGCCGTCGTTCCACCTGATCGACGGGCACTGGTACTTCTATTACACGGCGGGCGACGGCACCGAGGAGGGCCACCGGCTCTACGTCCTGAAATCGCGGGGCGCCGATCCGCTCGGACCCTACGACTTCGCCGCCCAGCTCGGCGCGCCCGACGTCTGGGCCATCGACCCCGAACTGCTCCGCCTCGGTGACCGCCTCTACCTCACTTGGAGCGGCCCGGACAACCTGTTGCAGATCGCCCCCATGAGCGATCCGATCACGGTCTCCGGGCCCGCGGTCTATCTGGAGTCCCAGGGCGGCTGCGAGGAGGTGCGCGAGGCGCCCGCGATCCTCCAGCGGGACGGGACCACCTTCCTCGTCTATTCCACCTGCGACACCGGCAAACCCGACTACCAGCTGTGGATGCGCTCGCTCCCGGCCGGCGCCGATCCCCTGGACCCGGGCAGCTGGATCCAGCATCCCGCTGCGGTCTTCACCCGCGACGACGCGGCCGGGGTCTTCGGCCCGGGATCGAACGGCTTCTTCCGCAGCCCCGACGGCCGCGAGGACTGGATCGTCTACCACGGCAAGGAAACCGCCGATTACACCTACGACGGGCGCACCACGCGCGCCCAGAAGTACACCTGGAATCCCGACGGCACACCGAATTTCGGCACGCCGGCGGCCCTGTCCGCCGATATTCCGCTTCCGGCCGGCGATCCGGGCGTGGGCGTCGCGCCCGACCCCACCGCCGACGCCAGCCGCGTCTGAGAGCGTAGACCCGGCGATTCCCGGATGGCCGAAACTCGCCAGCCGGACGGATTGCCCGGGGTATGCGGAAACGTAACGCGCGCAACGGTAACGCCGATTGCCGCGGGCCGATTCACCTCATGACAGGGAACGCGGTCCTACGAGCCCTGCCGTAACCGGGGGTGTCCGCGGCGTTTGCCCGCAGCATCCGCACTGCTCTGCCAGGGAGAGTCCGTTGTTCCTACTACTCGTCGTCCTGATCGCCGCCGCCATCGCGCTGGGCATCCTCACGACCTGCCACATCGGCGGCGCACCGGCTCCGCGCCGGCGGTTCCGGTCCGCCCCGATCGTCATCGAGCCCGTCGCCCCCGAGCCGGTCGTCCGCCTGCGCACCTGCACCTACGACGGGACCGCCGCGGCGGCGCTCACGCCACGATCGCGAACAACGCCGCCGACACCGCGAAACTCACCACCGACAGGATCGTCTCCAGCACGGTCCACGTCTGCAACGTCTGTTTGACGGTCAGATTGAAGAATTTCGAGATGATCCAGAAGCCGCCGTCGTTCACGTGGCTGAGGACGATCGATCCCGCCGCGATCGCCATGGCTATCAGCGCGATCGCCATCTGCGAGTAGCCGTGGCCGCCGACCAGCGGCGCCACGATACCGCCGGTGGTCACGATGGCCACCGTGGCAGAGCCTTGAGCGATACGTAGGCCGCAGCTGATCAGGTAGGCCAGCACGATCACCGGCAGCCCGGCGTCGGACATGGTGTGCGCCAGCGCGTCACCGATGCCCGTCGCCGAGATCACCTTGCCGAAGAACGCGCCCGCGCCGACCACCAGCAGCAGCATGCCGACCGGCCGCAGCGAATCGGCGGTGATCTCGCTCAGTTCCCGCACGGTCGATCCGCGGCGCACGCCGAGGACGTAGAACGCGACCAGGACGGCGATCAGCAGCGCCACCGCGGGCGTGCCGAGAAATGTCAGCACCTGCAACGGTTTCGACCCCTTGTCGAGCAACTGGGTGCCGAAAGTCGCGCCGAGGATGAGTACCAGCGGGATGGCGATGATGACACCGATCAGCCCGGCCGACGGCGGTGACTTCTCCAGCGTCTCACCGGGTTCCGGGGCGGTGGTGGCGCCCGGCCCCGACCCCGTGCGCTCCGGCCGCACCAGGAATTCGTCGGGCACCTCGACCCGCACCCGGTTACCGATATACGTGCCCCACACGATGCCCGCGGCGACGAATCCCGGGAGGCCGCAGACCAGCCCCATCAGGATCAGCCAGCCCAGGCTGACGCCGAGCAGCCCGCCCAGCGCCACCGGTCCGGGATGCGGCGGCAGGAACGCATGGGTCATCGACAGTCCCGCGACCATCGGCATGGCGTACAGCACCAGCGAGCGGCCGCCGCGCTTGGCGGCCACGTAGATCAGCGGCGCCAGCACGAAGATGCCGATGTCGAAGAACACCGGGATCCCGAAGATGAGCCCGACCAGACCCATGGCGACGGGGGCGCCCTTGGGCCCGAACAGCGCCAGCAGCCGGGCGGTGAGAACGTCCGCGCCACCGGACCGTTCGAGGATCGCGCCCAGGACGGTGCCGAGCCCGATGATGACGGCGATATGCCCGAGGATGCTGCCGAAGCCCGTCTCCAGCAGGGAGTCACCGGATTTCAGCGCGGTGCCGACGATCTGCGACACCGGCAACCCGGCCGCCAGCGCCAGCAGTAGCCCGGTCAGCAGCAGGGCGATGAACGGTTCCAATTTGACCTTGATGATCGCGACCAGCAGGACGGCGATCGCGAGGCCGCAGAGCACCAGCAGCCCGGGCGTGGTGGTGCGGAGCCAGTCGACGGCGGCGCTCATGGACGGTACCTCACTTCATGGATCCAACGAAAAGCGTTGCCCGCTCGGCGATCTCGGACCACAGGCCCGCCTCGACCGCCGCGGGCGGGACGACATCGGTGCCGGCCGTGACGGCGACGGCGCCGTGCGCGAGAAATTCGGCGGCGTTCCCGGCGTGCACGCCGCCCGACGGGATGAGCGGCACGTTCGGAAACGGCCCGCGCAGATCCTTCAGGTAGCCGGGGCCGAGGGCGCGGGCGGGGAAGATCTTCACCGCGGCCGCGCCCAGGTCCAGTGCCCGCATGACCTCGCTGGGCGTGAACGCGCCCATGACGACCGGGATGTCGTGGCGGGCGGCCACCGCCGCGACCTCGGGCCGCAGCCCCGGGGTGACGAGGAAGCGGGCGCCGCTGCCGATGGCCTGTTCGGCCTGCTCCCCGGTCGTGACGGTCCCTGCCCCCACGACGGCCCGCTCCGAGGCCGACGCGGCGCGCAACGCGGCGGTCACGTCCGGAGTGGTGAAGGTCAGCTCCACCGCGCGAATTCCGGCTCCGGCCAACGTGTCCGCGAGGGCGAGCGGGTCGGGGATGCGCGGCGCGCGGACCACGGTGAGCGCGCGGTCGGCGCGGATCACGTCCAGGGCGGTGGTCAACGGGTCTCCTCGGTGTCGGATCTCATCGGGTCTCCCGGCGGCCGGGGTCCAGGCGCAGGGAGCGTCCGGCGCGGACGCCGGTCGGTACGCCGTCGTCGAGGGCGAAGCGGCCGTTCACGAGCACGTGCACGATGCCGCGCGCCGGCTGTTTCGGATCGTCGAAGGTCGCGGTATCCGCGATGGTCACCGGATCGAAGACCACGAGGTCGGCGGCGTAGCCCGGCCGGATCAGGCCGCGCTCGCGCAGCCGCAGCCGTTCGGCCGGGCGGCCGGTCAGATGGTTCACGCACTCCTCGAGCCCGAATACGCCGAGGTCGCGGGTGTAGTGGCCGAGGTAGCGCGGGAAGGTGCCCCAGGCGCGCGGATGCGGGCGGGCGCCGACCAGGAGCCCGTCACTGCCGCCCATGTGCCGGGGGTGGCGCATGATGGCGCGCACGTTCTCCTCGTGCCCGACGTGCTGGAGGATCGTGGTGGCCAGCTGGTCGCGGCGCAGCAGGTCGAAGAAGATGTCTTCCGGCGCAACGGCTTCGGCGACCGCGATCTCCGCCACCGTGCGGCCGACCCGGCCGGAGAGCGCGGGATTCGCGACTCCGTTGATCTGGATGGTCTCCCAGTCGGCGGTCACCCCGTGGCAGCCGTCGGAGCCGTGCACGGTGACATCCCGCGCGATGCGGGCCCGCTCCCCCTCGTCGGCCAGCCGCGTCAGCGCCGCCTCCGGGCCGCCCGACATGGACCAGCTGGGCAGCAGCGCCGACAGGGTCGTGCTGCCGGGAAGGTACGGGTAGGTGTCGAGGCTGATATCACAGCCGTCGGCGAGCGCGGCGTCGATCATCGCCAGCAGTTCCGGTGCGCGGCCGCGGTTCACGCCGAAGTTCATGGTGGCGTGGGTCAGGTGCAGCGCGCAGCCGGTCGTGCGGGCCAGGCCGATCATCTCGGCATAGGCCTCCAGGGCTCCCGCGCCGTAGGAGCGGGTGTGCGGGGCGTAGAAGCCGCCCGCGGCGGCGACCACCTCGCACAGCGCCGCCAGTTCGGCTGTGTCGGCGTACATTCCGGGCGTGTAGGTGAGCCCGCTGGACATGCCGACCGCACCCGCCGCCAGGCCCTCCGCCAGCAGGTCCCGCATCCGCGCGATCTCCGCGCCGGTCGCCGGGCGGCGGTCGGGACCGACGACCAGCAACCGCAACGTGCCCTGCGGCACCAGGTAGGCGGCATTGGGCGTGATGCCCCGGTCGAGGCGGTCGAGATACTCGCCGACCGTTCGCCAGGAGAAGTCGAGATCGGCGGGATTGCCGTTCCACCCGGCGATCTGGCGGCGCAGCAGGGCCAGCGCGGCGTCGTCCACGGGGGCGTAGGACAGCCCGTCCTGTCCGATCACCTCGGTGGTGACGCCCTGGGTCAGCTTCGGCAGATGATCGGGCTCGGTGAGCAGATGCAGGTCCGAATGCGCGTGCATATCGATGAAACCCGGTGCCAGCGCGAGGTTTTCACCCTCCACGACCCGGTCCGCCGTCGCGATCGCGCGCGGCGGGGCGATCTCGGCGATCCGCCCGGCGCGCACCAGCACATCGGCCCGGTACCGGCGGTCGCCGGTGCCGTCCACGACGTCGATGTCGCGAATCAACAACTCGCCCATGATGGTCCGCCGGATCAGAAGAAGGTGTGCAGGAGATCGACCACGCGCGGGCGGGCGGCAGCGGCGCTGTCGACCACCGGGATCAGCCGCCATTTGTCGAACGCCGTGCACGGATGCGACAGGCCGAGGCGCACCACGCTCCCGACGGGCACGTCGCCGCCGCCGGGCAGCCGGAGGAAGGCGTGCTGATCGTTGAGCGCCGAGACGTGCGCGCCCGGCGGCACGGCGCCGCCGTTCGCGAACCGTTGCGGTACCGGCAGCCCCTCATCGAACGGCAGGTCCCGCTTCCCGGCGTCCAGCAGCGCCAGCTCCGGCTCCGGCCGCGACACCGTGCGCGCCCAGCCGTGCATGGCCGCGCGCAGCGGTCGCTCGGCGCGGGGCGCGGTCAGCGGCGAGATCCCGGAATAGAAGCCGTCGTCGTGGATCAGATACGCGCCCGACCGCAGCACCACCGTGACCGGAACACCGTGCGCGCCTTGCTCGTCGGCCAGGCCCGCCAGCCGTTCCACGACCAGGTCCGGATAGGCGCTGCCGCCCGCGGTGATCAGGGCGGACCGCTCGTAGCGGCCGGCGAGCGCGCGGTGCAGTCGGGCGAGGTCGTCGAGATAGCCGCGCACCGCCGCGACGGCGTCGGGGGTGCGGTCGTGCGCGAGCGCGCCCTCGTAGCCGCCGACCCCGGCCAGTTCCAGCCGGTCCGACCGCAGCACCGCCTCGGCGACCGCCAGCGCCGCGTCGACGCCGCGGGCTCCGGTGCGTCCGTGCGGGCCGCCCAGCTCGATCAGGACGGGCAGGCGGGCGCCCTCGGGAAGGTGGCGGTCCATCTGCGCGACGGTGTCCACGCCGTCCGCCCAGCACACGAACTCGAAGTCCGGGTCGCGGGCCGATTCCGCTGCCACCCAGCGCAATCCGGCCGGATCGACCAGGGCGTTGGCGAGCAGGATGCGGCGCACCCCGAACGAGCGCGCGACCTGCGCCTGCCAGGCCGTGGCCAGCGTGATGCCCCAGGCGCCGGCGGCCAGCTGTTCGGCCCACAGCTGCGGGGACATGGTGGTCTTGCCGTGCGGGGCCAGCCGCACGCCCGCGGTCGCGGCCCAGCGGGCCATCACCTCGCGGTTGACGTCGAGCGCGGCCCGCTCCACGGTCAGCACGGGCGTCTCGAGGTCGTCCAGATGCGGTGCGGTGGCGAGGAATTCGCGCACCGTGCGACCCCACGCGGCCGGTGGCAGGGATTTGTGTTCGGGCCCCAGCACGCGATCGTGCAGCGCCGCGACGGCCGCGGTATCGATGCCCTCGGCACGCGATCGCACCGCGGCATCGCCATCAGTGGCCCGCTGCCGCACGTCCGGGCCGCCCCCGATATCGATACCCCCGCCGCTGTCCCTCACCACGACGCTCCTTTTCCCTTCGCCGCCATACACTTCCCACATTGCGTAATTTGCAACGCACGTTGCGTATAACGTTTTCGGTGGTTAGTCTGCACGAAGTGTCCGATACCCGCAAGCGTTCGAAGGAGATCGGTGTGAACCGGCCCACGCCGGCCCGCCCGCGGGCTGTCACCGTCGGCGAGGGGCTCGCCGTCCTCGTCGCGTGCCCGGGTCCGCTCGAGGACTCCCCCGCGTTCGAGCGCTCCGCCGGGGGCGCCGAGGCCAATGTCGCCACGGTGCTCACCCAGCTCGGCGTCGGCACCGCGTGGATCTCCCGGGTCGGCGACGACGGATTCGGCCGGTACCTGGTGCGGCACCTGGCCGAGCGCGGCGTGCACACCGCCTCCGTCTACACCGATCCCGCGCGGCCCACCGGCCTCTACGTGAAGGAGCGCGGCGGCGGCTCGGACCGTACCGCCGACCTGCCCGCAGGGGCGAGCCGGATGCTGTACTACCGCACCGGATCCGCCGCCAGCGCCCTGTCTCCGGCCGATCTGGACGCCGCCGCCGACTTGATCGAGCGCTGCGAGCTGATCCATTTCACCGGCGTCACCACCGCTCTGTCGGCGACGGCCACCGAACTAGGCGACCGGCTCGTCGCGCTGCCGCGACGGGGGCGGCTGGTGAGCTTCGACCTGAATTACCGTCCGGCACTGTGGATCCGGCGCACCGAATCGGCGGGTGAGATCCTCGCGCGGCAGGTGCGCGGCAGCGATGTGGCCTTCCTCGGCGCCGACGAGGCCGAAGAGGTGTTCGGCACCGGCGATCCGGCCCGGCTGCGCGCGTTGTTCCCGCAGCCGCGGCATCTGGTCGTGAAGAACAGCGGGCATTCGGTCACCGGATTTCTCGGCGCCGAGTATCTCGACGTGCCCGCGCTGAGTCTGGAGGTGACCGAGGCCATCGGCGCCGGGGACGCCTTCGCCGGCGGCTACCTGGCCGCGCTGCTCCAGGGCCGCCCGCACGACCAGCTGCTGCGATTCGGGCACCTGTGCGCGGCGGCCGCCCTCACCGGCACCGGCGACATCGCCGAGCTGCCGCCCCTGAGCCGTCTCGAAACATACGCCGCCGCAACGCCTTCCGACTGGTCGGAGATGCGTTTCCCGGCGGCCGTCCGGGAGAATGTGGCCTCATGAGCCAGAGCCTGCAGCGCGCCCTGACCATCCTCACCGAACTCGGCGAGGACCAGCGGACCCTGGACCAGCTGGCGTCCCGGCTGGGCGTGCACAAATCGACGGTGCTGCGCCTGTTGCAGACCATGGAGGCCGAACGCTTCGTCACCCACGACGCGGAGCACCGATATTCGCTGGGCACACGGCTTTTCGAGCTGGCGAACCGGTCGCTGGAGCGCCGCGACGTGCGCACGGTGGCCCGCCGCCACCTGGAGAAGCTCAACGCCGACACCGGCCAGACCGTGCACCTGGCCACCTACGAATCCGGCGAGGCCGTCTACATCGACAAGCTGGACGCCACCCAGAGCGTGCGGATGTATTCGCGGGTGGGCCGCCCGGCGCCGCTGCACTGCACGGCGGTCGGCAAGATCCTGGTCTCGGCGCTGCCCCGCGCGCGGTGGCGGGAGGTGGCCGAGCGGCTGGACTACCACCGGTTCACCGACCGCACCATCCGCACGCCCGAGCGTTATCTGTCCGAACTGGAAACCGTTGCCGCCCAGGGCTTCGCCGAGGACCACGAGGAGCACGAGAGCTTCGTCAACTGCGTCGCCGCCGGCATCCGCAACGGCACCGGCACGGTGGTCGCCGCGGTCTCGGTCTCGGTGCCCGACATGCTGCTCGACCACAGTCAGGTCCTCGGCCTGCTGCCGCGCGTCCGCGCGGCGGCCGACGCCGTCTCCGACGAGCTCGGCTGGAGCCCGAGCCCCGATCCCCGAAAGGCCCTCCATGAGTGAGAAGATCGCCGTCCGCACCACCGCCGCCCCCGCGCCCGCGCACACCTTCTCCCAGGGCGTCCGCAAGGGCCCGTTCGTCCAGGTCTCCGGTCAGGGCCCGGTGGACCCGGCCACCGGCGAATACCTCCACCCGGGCGACGTCGCGGCCCAGACGACCCGGACCCTGGAGAACGTCGCGGCCATCGTCGAGGCGAGCGGCGCCACCTTCGACGACGTCACCATGCTGCGCGTCTATCTCACCGAGCGCGAGGACTTCGCCGCCATGAACGAGGCCTACGGCAAGTTCGTGGAGGCCCGCACCACCGGCGAGGTACTGCCCTGCCGCACCACGGTTTTCACCGGCCTGCCCCGGGAGGAGATGCTGGTGGAGATCGACGCGATCGCGATCGTCACGGACTGACGTCAGGCGTCGGCCAGGATCCCCAGCACCTGCTCGGACGTGTAGAACGGCTCCAGCCGTTCGCGGATCAGCTTGGCCAGCACGCCGTTTCGCTTGGCGGCCTCGATGACGGCGGGGCCGTAGGCGAGGATCTCCTCGGCGATATCGTCCGGGGTGATGTTGAGTTCGGGCAGGAGGCCGGCCAGGGTGTAGTCGCCGTACTTCTCGAAGAAGACGTCGACGGCCTCGTCCAGCAGCAGGCCCACGTATTCCTTGTTGCGCGTGGTGATCACGATGCGGTGCACGACGAGCACGATCTCGCGCAGGTCGGCCTGGGTGAGGTAGTCGCGGAGGCCGCTCACGGGCTCGCCCGCGTGCACATCCCAGAATTCCATCGCGGCGCCGTGCACGGGCGCGTCGCGCAGCGTCTCGCGGATGGCGTTGGTCACCCGCTTCAGCGCGTAGAGCGTGCCCCGCTCGGCCAGCGCGCCGACCCGGCTCCCCTCGGCGGCCTTGCGCGCCGATTTCACCGCGGACTGGCCGATCGACATCAGCGAGTTCACGCCCGGCACCTTGCCGGCGATCTTCTTGTTCGCCTCGAGGATGTCGTCGATCAGCATGTCGGTGAACTTCGCGGCCACGGGCCCCGCCGTGGGCGCCTCGCTCAGCCGATCCAGCAGCCGCTCGTGGGCGCCGTGCATGCCGAGGATCTTCTCCAGCAGCGCCTCCACCGGCTCGCGCTCGACCACGTCACCCAGCGTGTAGTCGTCGTTGGCGGCGATGTGGTCGTAGAACGCGTCGGACAGCACCCCGACCAGGTCCCGCGCGATCGGGCTGTCGCCGCGGTCGACAATTGTGCGGACGGTGCGCTTGGCCTCATCGGGCTTCACCACGTCCCGGAAGACGACGGTGTCGGCGACGCCGATCACCGACTCCACGTCGCGGGCGACGACCTCGGCGAAGCGGTCGCCGGACACCTCCCCGATGATGAAGTCCACCTGCGCGTCGAGCAGCCGTTCGGCGATCGCCCGCGGTTCCGTCATCGCATCCACCCTCTATCCGTTCCTGAGTCGGCCGATCACCCGGATTCGTTGCCGCGCATCGATTCCCGGATCCGGTCGAGACGTTCCCGCGCGGCCTTGTCCCGCGCCTCCCAGTGTTCTTCGACGCTGCGGCCCGCGGGTGTCTGCCGATCGAGTTCGCTCATCCCCTCCGCGGTTCCGAAGCGCTGCTCGACCTTATCCCGAACTGACTCGAAAGTAGGGACACCGGATTCGGAGTATCCGCCGACGCCCGAAATACCCGTGGGTGGTACAGGTATTCCAGCACTCGGCACGACCTGCCCGAATGTCTCAGACACATGCGGACCAACCGGATCGTTGGTGGTGGACGTCACAGCCGCGTCCGGCGCCGCATGACCGGCTCCGGCCGCCAGCTCGGCCGCGACCACATGCAGCCGGTCGAGCCCCGGGCGGCCGGTGGTCGCGGCCACCACCACCGCCAGCAGCTCCTCGTCCGGCAGGGCCGCCAGCAGCGCCGCGAAATCACTGGTATCCGACATGGGACCAGGCTACGGTGGCCGCAGGCGCCGCGTCCTCCTATTCCCCCGCGCCTCTCTATTCCCCGCGCCCTTCCATTCCCCCGCGCCCTTCTATTCCCCCGCGCCCCTTCTATTCCCCCGCACTCCTCTATTCCCCCGCGGCAGCGGGGGCGTGCGCGAGCACGTTCCGGGCCCAACCGGCCACATCCCGGCTCCACCCCGGAATCATGATCAGGTCGTTGTGGCGGCCGCCCGGGTAGATCTTGAGGGATTTGGGTTCGGCGGCGGCGGCGTGCAGGGCGCGGCCCATCTCGACCGGCAGGAGTTCGTCGTCGTCGCCGTGCATGATCAGGGTGGGGGTGCGCAGCGCGCCGATCCGGCTCAGGCTCGGAAACGCGTTCGGGACAAGGGATTTCGGGAGGTACGGGTAGATCGCCTTGGCGGCGTCGCGCAGACCGGTGAAGGTGGACATGAGGATCAGGCCCGCGGGCGGGAACTCCCCCGCCAGCTCGATCATGACGCCGCCGCCGAGCGACTTGCCCAGGTAGAAGACCTTGTCGGGGTCGACGCCGGGGCGCTCCAGCAGCGCGGTGCGGGCGGCGCGGGCGTCCAGGTACAGGCCGTGCTCGGCCGGATGCCCCTCGCTGCGGCCGTAGCCGCGGTAGTCGAAGACCAGCACGTCGAATCCGGCCGCCGCCAGCAGCGCCAGCACCGGCGACCGGTCCCCGATATTGCCCGCGTTGCCGTGCGCGAACAGCACGTGCCCGAACGGCTCCTCCGCCCGCACGAACCACCCGTTCACCCTCACCCCGTCCGCGGCGGTGAAGTAGAGGTCCTCGTACCGCAGGCCCAGCCGCTCCGGCGTCACCGTGATCCGGCGCTCGGGAAAGTACGTCAGCGCGTTGAGTACGGGTGTGGCCGGGTGTCGCATAGTCCCTTCATACCTCGAGCGCGTAAATCCGGCCCGGATCTACCGGCCCGCGAGGCCCGCGGTGGCGATCCCGCGCACGAACGCCTTGTTGACGAAGGCGTACACGATCAGCATCGGCGCCAGCATCATCAGCGAGGCGGCCATGAACACCGGCCAGTGCGCGGTGTACTGGCCCTGCATCCACACCAGCCCGAGGTTCAGGGTGGCGATGCTGTTGCGCTGCAACATGATCAGCGGCCACAGGAAGTCGTTCCACACGGTCACCCAGGTGAGCACCGCGAGGACCAGGACCGCGGGTTTGGTGTGCGGCAGCAGAACCCGCCAGTAGGTCTGCCAGATACTGCACCCGTCGAGGATCGCCGCCTCCTCCAATTCGACGGGGAGCGTGAGGAAGAACTGCCGCATCAGGTAGGTGCCGAACGCGCTGCCGAACAGCCCGGGCACGATCATCGACAGCGGGCTGTCCACCCAGCCGAAGGTGCGCATGAGGATGAACTGCGGAATCACGGTCACCGTGAGCGGCACCATCAGCGTCCCCAGGTACGCCAGGAACACCACGTCACGGCCCTTGAACGGCAGGCGCGCGAACGCGTATCCCGCCAGCGAGCAGAAGAAGACCTGCCCGGCGGTCACGCACCCCGCGTAGAGAACCGTATTGAGGAACATGCGCCCGAACGGCACGTATTCGAACACCGAGAGATAGTTCGACCACTGCGGCTCGGACGGGATCAGCGCCGATCCGGCGACCTCGCCCTGTTTCTTCAGCGACCCCGACAGCGCCCACAGGATGGGCAGCAGCGCGCACCAGGCCATGACGGCCAGGGCGAGGTAGATCAGCAGTCCGCGCGCCGTGCGGCGGACGATCACCCGCCGGGTGCGGGCGTCCCGGGTCGCCATCACGCCTCCCCCGTATCGTCGCGCCCGAGCCGCAGTTGCAGATAGGTCAGCGCGAGCAGGATCGCGAAGACCACCCACGCCAGCGCGCACGCGTAGCCGAGATCGTTGAACGCGAAGGCGTTCTGGAACAACATGATTCCGACGAGGAAGGTCCCGGTCTCCGGTCCGCCGCCACCGCCGGTGAGCACATACGCCTGGTCGAAGGCCTGGAACGAGTTGATGATCGAGATGACGAAGACGAAACCCAGCGCCGGCCGGATCAGCGGCAGCGTCACCGACCAGAACCGCCGCAGCCCGCCCGCGCCGTCGATGCGCGCCGCCTCGTGCAGATCCTCCGGCACGCCCTGCATCGCGGCCAGCAGGACCGCCGCCGCGAACGGCACGCTCTTCCAGATGCTGACCAGGCACAGCGACACCAGCGACCACGCCGGCTCGACCAGCCAGGGCACCGGCCCGATCCCGAACCAGCCCAGCACCGTGTTGAACAGCCCGCCCTCGGTGTTGAACATGAAGCCCCACACGATGGTGATGGCCGCGGTCGAGGCCACCAGCGGTAGGAACAGCACGCTGCGGAAGAATCCGATGCCCCTGACCTTCGCGTTCAGCCCCGCGGCGACGGCCAGGCTGATCACCAGCGTCGGCGCCAGCGTGGCGATCGTGAAGACGGCCGTATTGGCCAGCGCGATATAGAACAGCCGGTCGCCGGTGAACAGCCGCCGGTAGTTCTCCAGCCCGACGTATCGCGGCGCGTCGAACATATTCCAGTGGTGGAAGCTGAGATACAGCGAGAACGCCAGCGGGAACAGCAGGAATACGAGCACCCCGACGAGATTCGGCACGATGAACGCCCGCCCGGCCGCCGCGCGGCGACGGGTGAGCGCGGAGACGCGACCGCCGGTACTCATACCGACCCCGCGAGCAGCCGGTTCAGCTCGTCGACCAAGCCGTCCTGGAACCACGTCGCCGGGGCCGCGCCGCGCAGGACACGATCGCAGGCGCGCCGGTAGGCGGCGTCGACCTGCGGCCAGCGGGGACTCACCGGCACGTGGTGGGAGTTGACCGGCCCGCCGGTCAGCACCTCGAGATTGCGAATCCTGGTGTGCGCCTTCACGAATTCGGGCGATTCCAACGCCGATCGCAGCGCGGGCACGAACAGTCCCGACCCGGCCACGGCCCGCTGCCCCTCCGGCCCGGTGGCGAATTTGACGAACTCCCAGGCCAGATCCTTCTTGGGGCTGGCGGCGGAGATGGCGAGCCCGGTGGTGCCGATATCGGACTTGGCGGCCTGGCCGTGCGGCCCGCGCGGCAGCACCGTCACGTCGAAGTCCAGATCGTCGGCGGCGGCGAACGCGCTGTACTGCCAGTGCCCGGTCATCACCATGCCGGCCTTGCCCTGGGTGAACAGGTCCAGCGCCGACATCGAGGCCGAGACCGACTGCAGATCCGCCGACAGCGGCGCGACCCGGTGCCGCACCGCGAGATCCGCGTAGAACTGGAAACCCTCGACGAACCGGTCGTCGAGGCTCGCCCGCTGCGGGTCGATCGCCGGGGTGAACCATTCGCCGCCGTTGTTCATGCCGAACAGCGACGCCGACCACCACGGCACCGGCCACGCGTCGATGAAGCCCCAGCGGGTGGTCTTGCCGGACGCGTCACGCTTGGTCAATGCCTGTGCGGCGGTGAGGAACTCGTCGAAGGTCCAGGCGTCCTCCCAGCGCGTGGGCGGCGGCGGGAGCCCGGCCTCGTCGAACAGCTTCCGGTTGTAGTAGACGAATACTCCGGCCCACTGCTCCGGCAGCGCGTACTGACCGCCCTTGAACCGGAACGTCTCCGACAGCTGCGGAATGGCGTCGTCGCGCAGCCGGGCGGCGTAGGCCGGGTCGCGGTCCAGCATGACGTTGAGGTCCTGGAGCACGCCGAGTTCGGCGAATCGCGAATACGACTCCCACTGCATCAGCACATCCGGGCATTTGCCGCCCGCGCAGTAGGTGAGGATCTGCTGCTGCGGGTCGATGCCCGACATCTGCACGCGGATCGGGATATCCGGCCGGACCTTCGCGAAGGCGTCGATGATCTGCCGCCGCACCTTCGCTTCCTCGGGCGCGGCCTGGAAGAAGAACGTCAGCCCGTCGGAGTCGTCGGAGCAGCCGCTCAGCGCGGGCACCGTGGCCGCCGCGCCCGCCACCGCCGCACCTCGCAGCAGTGTGCGCCGGCTCAGCATCGCCACCTCCGTCCGTGCCCTCGAAACCCCTTGAGATCAAACGCCACTCACGGTAACCGAAGGTGTGCACGCTCACACGGATTTCGCCGAAGGCAGGGCGGGAAGTGAGGTCAGGAGCGCAGGACGGCCCCCACGGCGTCGGAGGCCGCGGCGACGGCGGCGTCACGGGCCGCACTGGCCTCGTCCTCGGTGAGGGTGCGGTCGACGGCGCGGAAACGCAGGGCGTAGGTGAGGGACTTGCGGCCCTCGCCCGCCTGCGCGCCCTCGTAGACGTCGAACAGCGCGATGTCCTCGAGGAGCGTGCCCGCGCCGGTGCGCAGCGCCGATTCCACCGAGGCCGCCGGGACCGCCTTCTCCACCGAGACCGACACGTCCTGCAGCACCGCCGGGAACGCGGAAACGACCGGGGAGGGCCGGGTTTCGCGCAGCGGCAACGCGTCCAGATCGAGTTCCAAGGCGCAGGTGCGCGGCGGGAGGCCCGACCGCTCCAGCGCCGCCGGATGCAGTTCGCCCGCGTGACCGACGACCGTCCCGTCGACCACCAGCTCCGCGCAGTCGGCCCGGATGGAACGGAAGGTACGACGCCGCCCGGCGCTCGATGCGCCACCCCGGCGGCGTCGGCCACGGCGTCGGCGAGAGCGAACGCGTCGGCCGCCTCGGCGGCGCGTCCCGCGCCCCACGGCCCGCGCGGCTCGCGCCGCCCGGTCAGCACCGCGGCTACCCGTACCGGCTGGTCGGGCAGCGATCCCACCAGGGCCGCCACCTCGTCGTCGGTGGGCCGGCGGTCGACCGGCAGCGGCGGCACCGGGCGGGTCTCGCCGGTCGGCAGCACCACCTGGGCGATGCTGTAGATCGACAGGTCGCGTTCGCCGCGGGAGATGTTGCGGGCGGCCACTTCCAGCAGTCCCGGCAGCAGCGTCGTCACCAGTTCGGCGCGCTCGACATCGAGCGGGTTGAGCACGCGCAGGGTGCCGCGGCGCGGGTCGTCGGCGTCCAGGCCCCAGGCGTCGAAGACGCCCTCCTGCAGGAAGACCGGAGCGGGCACCTCGACCGCACCGGCGAAGGCCAGCGCCCGGCTCACCGCGCGGCGGCGGCGCTGCGCGGCGGTGAAGCCGCGACCGGCGGGGGCGGTGGGCAGGACGGACGGGATCTTCTCCAGGCCCTCCAGCCGCAGTACCTCCTCCACCAGGTCGGCGGGCTGCACCAGATCGGGCCGCCAGCTCGGCGGGCGCACGACGAGCTGGCCGTGCCCGGAGTCGCTGACGCTCACCTCTACCGCGCAGCCGACCTGCGCCAGCCGCCGCGCCGACGTCCCGGGCGGGTAGGAGACGCCCGCGGTCCGGTCGGGCAGGTCGAGATCCATCCGGATCGGCTCCCGCTCGGGCGTCGCGACCCGGACGTCGGTGAGTTCGGATTCCACTGTGCCACCGGCGATGTCGGCCAGCAGCGTGGCCGCGCGGTCCAGCGCCGCGACATTGATCTCGGGATCGACGGTGCGCTCGAAGCGCCGCGACGCCTCCGAGGCCAGCTTGTGCCGCCGCGCGGTGCGCGCGATCGCGACCGGGTTCCAGGTCGCGGCCTCCAGCAGGATGTCGGTGGAGTCGTCGCCGACCTCGGTGGACGCGCCGCCCATGATGCCCGCGAGCGAGACGACGCCCGTGTCGTCGGCGATCACGACGTCCTCGGCGTCCAGGACGCGCTCGGCGTCGTCGAGGGTGCGCAGCGTCTCGCCCGTGTGCGCGCGCCGGACCACCAGGCCACCGGTGATCTTGGCCGCGTCGAAGGCGTGCAGCGGCTGGCCCAGCTCCAGCATCACGTAGTTGGTGACGTCGACCGCAGGCGAGATCGGCCGCACGCCCGACAGCAGCAGCCGCCGCTGCAACCACCACGGACTGACCGCCGCCGGATCGATGCCGGTCACCCGCCGCGCGGCGAACCGGGTGCACAGCGATTCGGGTTCCAGCCGCACCTGCCAGGCGTCGGCTTCGTCGTCCGGCAGCGAACGCACGGCCGGATCGGCGTATTCGAGGTCGAACCCGCAGGCCAGTTCGCGCGCGAGACCGCGCACCGAGAAGGCGTACCCGCGATCCGGCGTGATGGCCAGCTCGACGACCGTATCGTCCAGGCCCAGGACCTCGTTGGCGTCGTCACCGGGCTCGGCCGTCCCCGGCTCGAGCACCAGAATCCCGGAATGGTCCTTGCCGATACCCAATTCGGCGACCGAGCAGATCATGCCGTTGGACACGTGCCCGTAGGTCTTGCGCGAGCTGATCTCGAACCCGCCGGGCAGGATGCCGCCGGGCAGCACCACGACAACGAGGTCACCGACCGCGAAATTGGTTGCGCCGCAGACGATCTCCTGCAACTCGGGACGACCGATATCGACCTTGCAGAACCGGATCGGCTTCTTGAACTCGGTCAGCTCGGTGATCTCGGCGACCCGGCCCACCACCAGCGGCCGCTCGGGTCCGCCGGTGATCCGCTCCAGGGTGTCGATCTCCTCGACCTCGAGGCCGACGCGGACGAATCCGGCGTCGAGTTCTTCCGGGGTCACCGACCACTCCGGGGTGGTGCGCCGCAGGATTTCGGTCAGCCAGGACTGCGCTACTCGCACGTGACGTTTCGCTTCCTCGTTGGTGTGTGAGTCAGGACTGGATGCCGAACGGCAGCGTGAACCGCACGTCGCCTTCGACGATGTCGCGCATATCGGGGATGCCGTTGCGGAACTGCAGGGTCCGCTCCATACCCATCCCGAACGCGAACCCGCTGTACTCCTCGGGGTCGATACCGCTGGCGACGAGCACGTTCGGATTCACCATGCCGCACCCGCCCCATTCGACCCAGCCGGCGCCGCCCTTCTTGTCCGGGAACCAGACGTCGACCTCGGCGGAGGGTTCGGTGAAGGGAAAGAAGCTGGGGCGCATGCGGGTTCGGGTGTCGGGGCCGAACAGCGCCCGCGCGAAGGCGTCGAGCGTGCCGCGCAGATGCGCCATCGTCAGGCCCTTGTCCACCGCCAGGCCCTCGACCTGCGAGAAGATCGGGGTGTGCGTGGCGTCCAGCTCGTCGGTGCGGAAGGTGCGGCCGGGGCATACGACGTAGATGGGCAGCTCACGCTCGAGCAGGGACCGCACCTGGACCGGTGAGGTGTGCGTGCGCAGCACCTGCCGGGAGCCCTCCGGCGCCACGTGGAAGGTGTCCTGCATGGTGCGCGCGGGGTGATCGGGCAGGAAGTTCAGCGCGTCGAAGTTGAAGTGCTCGGTTTCGACCTCGGGCCCCTCGGCGACCTCCCAGCCCATGCCGACGAAGACCTCGCCGATCCGCTCGGACAGGACGGTGATCGGATGCCGCGCGCCGATCGGCCCGCGCGGGGCGGGCAGCGTCACGTCGATGGTCTCGGCGACCAGGACGGCCGCGTCGCGTTCGGCGAGCAGTTCGGCGCGGCGCGTCTCGAACGCCTCCGAGACGCGGGAGCGGGCCACGTTGACCCGCTTGCCCGCGTCGGACTTCTCCTCCTTCGGCAGCGCGCCCACGGCCCGCTGCGCCAGCGCGATCGGCGACTTGCCGCTCATGTGCTCGGTCTTGGCGGCCGCGAGCGCATCCAGGTCGGCTGCCGCGGCGAACGCCTTCTCCGCTGCTGCTGCGGCGGCCGAGAGCGATTCCTCGCTCAGTGCCGCGGTCTGCTCGGCTCGTGCGTTCTCGTCGGCCACGATGCTTCGTCTCTCCCCTGGCTGGTACGGGTGTCGGCGGTTTACCTACCCCACATTGTTGCGGGTCGAATCGTACGCACTGCACGCAGGCCACCTCACGCGGATTTCGCCGCCGATCACACCGCCGCGGGGCGAGGCTAGCGAGTGACGCCGATGTGGCGCGGCAGCAGCACCGACACCAGCGCCCCGAAGGCCACGATCCCCGCGCCGACCCACACCGCGGGCACCAGTCCGTCGACGAACGCCTGCGGGCCGAGGTACGAGCCGTGCGAGGCGAATACCGAGGCCAGCACCGCGACACCCATCGCCACGCCCACCTCGCGAAGCGTGCTGTTGGTGCCCGAGGCCATCGCCTGGTCGCGCGCGGCGGCGCTGGCCATCACGACGGTCGCGCTGGGTGCGAAGGTGAGACCCATACCGATCCCGGCCAGCAGGAAAGGCCCGACGTAGGAGCCGTACGCGACGTCGGCGGTCGTCACCGCGGCCATCCACGCCAGTCCCCCGGCCAGGAACACCTGGCCGGTCGTGAGCAGCGTGCGCGCGCCCACCCGGTCGACGATCAGGCCCGCGATCGGGGCCACCACCATCGGCGCCAGCGTCCAGGGCAGCGTGCGCACGCCGGATTCCAGCGGCGAGAGACCCTGCACGACCTGGAAGAACTGCGCGAGCAGGAACACCGAGCCGAAGACGCCGACCGAGAAGGTGAAGGTGACCACGTTGCTCACCCCGAACGCCCGGGAGCGGAACAGCCGCAGCGGCAGCATCGGTTCCGGCGTCCGCAGTTCCCAGCCGACGAACGCCGCCAGCAGCGCCGCGCCGCCGATCAGGGCGGTCAGCACCGGCGCGGAGGTCCAGCCGTCGTCGGCGCCGTGGATGACGCCCCAGACCACGGCGAGGACGCCGCCGGAGGCCAGTATCAGGCCCAGCGGATCGAATCGCTTGGCGCCGCCGAAGGATTCGCCGAGCACCCGCGCCACGAACGGCAGCACCGCGAGGCCGATGGGCACGTTCAGCCAGAAGATCCACTGCCAGCTCAGGCCGTCGACCACCGCGCCGCCGACGACCGGCCCGACCGCCACGCCGAGTCCGGTGATGCCGCCCCAGATGCCGATCGCCGCGCTGCGCATCCGCTCCGGCACCGCGACCGACAGCAATGTCAGCGACAGCGGCATGACGCCCGCGGCGCCGAGCCCCTGCACCGCGCGGGCGGTGATCAGCATCCACGGCTCGGTGGCCAGTGCGCAGGCCGCCGACGCGAGCGTGAACACCGCGATCCCGGCCAGGAAGACACGACGCCGG
Organism: Nocardia transvalensis NBRC 15921; assembly: GCF_000308875.1. Classification (GTDB taxonomy): domain Bacteria; phylum Actinomycetota; class Actinomycetes; order Mycobacteriales; family Mycobacteriaceae; genus Nocardia; species Nocardia transvalensis. The sequence continues at coordinate 141,349 of NZ_BAGL01000042.1, read as the reverse complement.
CCGAGCCGGTCACCCAGCGCGGAAGCGGTGAGCAGCAGCGAGGCGAACGCCAGCGTGTAGGCGTTCACGAACCACTGCAGATCGCTCAGCGAGGCGCCCATCTCGGTGCGGATCACCGGCAGCGCGTTGGTCACGACCAGGTTGTCCAGCGTGACCATGAAGGTGGGGATGCCGACGGCGGCGAGCACCGCGGCGAGTGGGGGTGTGCGGCGGGCGCCGGCCGATTCGGCGACGGCCGATCCGGACGTCTCGACGGTGGTGGTCATGATGTCGAACTCCTTGTTGTTATCGACTGATAACTTGATGTATCGAAGAGTATGCATCGACTGATAACATGTCAACAGCAGATCTCGACGACCCCAGGAGGACGACGGTGACACCCCGGACGCGCATGACCGCCGGTGAGCGCAGCGAGCAGGTATTGGACGCGGCCGTCACCGCCTTCGCCGAATCCGGGTATGCCGCAACGAAAACCGACGAGATCGCACGCCTGGCCGGGGTGTCGCAGCCGTACGTGATCCGGCTGTTCGGCAGTAAGCAGCAGCTGTTCATCGCCGCCGCCAACCGGGTCTGCGACCGCGTCGAGGAGGTCTTCCGGGAGGCCGCGAGCCAGGTCCCCCCGGATGCGACCCCGGAGCAGGCGCTGGACGTCCTCGGCGACGGTTACGGGACCTTCCTCGCCGATCGCGCCCTGCTGCTGGTCCTGCTGCACGGCTTCGCCGCCAGTTCCGAACCGGCGATCGGCACCGAGGTCCGCGACCGGTTCGGCCGCATCTACCGGCTGGTCCGCGAGCTGACCGGGGCGTCGGCGGACGAGACCCGCAATTTCCTCGCCGGCGGCATGCTCCTGACCGTCATGGCCGCCATGCAGGTCGCGGGGCCGGGCGCGGTGCCGACGCCGTGGGCCGACGAGATCATGGAGTGCTTCCAGGGGAACTGACCCCGGGTGACGAAGGCGACTCCGCCACTCCCCCGCCCCTGCGTGACAACGGGCGAGGTCGGGATTTATAGTTAGCTGTAGCAACCAACTTGTTTACCTTGCTCCCTTATTCGACAACGTCGTTACGACGCGGCCACGGCGGGCCGGGATGCCCAGCGCCCCGGCCCCCGGCCCACGTCCGAGAAAGAGAACCGATGGCATCAGCAACCGCGAGCGTGGACGCAGCAGTCCCCGCCGCACCGCCGGACGATGCGCCGATGACACACCGGCAGATCATGGAGGCCCTCTCGGGCCTGCTGCTCGGCATGTTCGCGGCCATCGTCTCCTCCACGATCGTCTCCAACGCGCTGCCGAAGATCATCGGCACGCTCGGCGGCGGGCAGACCGCCTATACCTGGGTCGTCACCGCCGCCCTGCTCGCGATGACGGCCACCGTCCCGCTCTGGGGCAAACTGGCCGACCTCTACAACAAGAAGGCCCTGGTCCAGATCGCGCTGCTGATCTTCATCGGTGGCTCGGTCGTCGCCGGTCTGTCGCAGAACGCCGCGATGCTCATCGCCTGCCGCGTGGTGCAGGGCATCGGCGCGGGCGGGCTGTCGGCCCTGGCCCAGGTCGTGATGGCCGCGATGATCGCGCCCCGCGAACGCGGCCGCTACAGCGGCTATCTGGGCGCGACCTTCGCCGTGGCGACCGTCGGCGGCCCGCTGCTCGGCGGCGTCATCACCGATACCAGCTGGCTGGGCTGGCGCTGGTGCTTCTACGTGGGCGTGCCGTTCGCGCTGGTCGCGCTGGTGGTGCTGCAGAAGACCCTGCATCTGCCGACCACCCGGCGCGAGGTCAAGGTGGACTGGCTGGGCGCGTTCCTGGTCACCGCCTCGGTCTGCCTGCTGCTGGTCTGGGTCAGCTTCGCGGGCAACAAGTACGACTGGCTGTCCTGGCAGACGCTGGTCATGGTGCTCGGTGCGCTGCTGCTTGCGGTGGTGTTCGTCTTCGCCGAATTCCGGGCGGCGGAGCCGATCGTGCCGATGCGGCTGTTCCGCAACCGGACCATCTCGCTGGCCTCGGCCGCCTCGCTCATGGTCGGCACCGCGATGTTCGCCGGCACGGTGTTCTTCAGCCAGTACTTCCAGCTGGCGCGCGGCGAGTCGCCGACCATGTCCGGCGTCATGACGATCCCGATGATCGGCGGGCTGTTCGTCGCCTCGACGATCTCCGGCCAGATCATCACCCGCACCGGGCGCTGGAAGGCGTGGCTGGTGTGCGGCGCCGCGCTGATCACCGCGGGACTCGGCCTGCTGGGCACGATCCGCTACGACACGAACTACTGGCTCGTCGCGGTGTACATGGCGTTCATGGGTCTCGGTATCGGCATGACGATGCAGAACCTGGTGCTGTGCACGCAGAATCAGGTCGCGCCGAAGGATCTCGGGGCCGCGAGTTCGCTCGTCGCGTTCTTCCGCTCGCTCGGTGGCGCGATCGGCGTGTCCGCGCTCGGCGCGATCATGGCGCACAAGGTGAGCGACTACGTCAGCGACGGCCTGTCGAAGCTCGGCCCCGCCGCGGCGGGCGCCACGGGCGGCTCGGGTCACGAACTGCCGAATCTCGCGGCGCTGCCGGGGCCCATCCGCACGATCGTCGAGGATTCCTACGGGCACGGCATCGCCGACGTATTCCTCTACGCCGCGCCGGTCGCGTTCGTCGCGTTCGTGCTGACGCTGTTCATCAAGGAGGTCGCGCTGCGGACGTCGAGTTCGGCCCCCGTCGAGCCGACTGCGATCACCGAACTGACTCAGGTCGGGGACGCGGCGACGGTCCCGGTCGAAGAGCCCGAGGCGATGGTGTACGGCCACGTGCGAGCCGGGGACGGCGCGCCACTGCCGGGCGCCGCCCTGACGCTGATCTCCCCCGCGGGACGGCAGGTCGGCCGCGCGCTCGCCCGCCACGACGGCGGGTTCGGACTGGACGCTCCCGAGTCCGGGGCCTACGTGCTCATCGCGTCCGCGGACGGATTCCAGCCGCAGGCCGCGCCGATCACCGTCGACGGCCGCCCCTTCGGCTACGACTTCCAGCTGAGCGGAATGAGCGGTCTCGCAGGCACATTGAGCGCCGCCGACGACGGCTCCCCGGTCCCGGACGCGGTGGTGATCGTCACCGACAGCCGCGGCGAGGTCATGGCCGCCGGCGCCTCCGGCGAGGACGGCCGCTACGAACTGGCCGACCTGATCCCCGGCCCGGTCACCGTCGCCGTCAACGCCGCCGCCTTCCAGCCGGTCGCCGTCTCCGCCGAGGTTCACGGCCAGGGCCTCACCCGCCTCGACCTCACCCTCTCCCGAGGCGCCCAGCTCCACGGCACCGTCTACGCCTCCGACCGCCCCCTCCCCGACGCCAGGGTCACCCTGGTCGACACCGCGGGCGCGGTCATCGGCACGGCCACAACGGCCGTCGACGGGACCTACGCCTTCACCAACCTCGGCAACGGGGACTACACGGTCATCGCCTCCGGCTACCCGGAGACAACCCGCACCGTCGCCCTGCGCTCCGGCTCAGCGGACGGACACGACATCGAACTCTCCTACCCGGGCGAGTAGCCGTAACAACCACGGCCACAAAACCTCCCGTCACGACCATAGCTACAACGCATCCGTAACGACCACAGCCACAACGCATCCGTAACAACCGCAGCCACAGCGCATCCGTAACAACCACGGACACAAAGAATCCGTAACAACCACAGCCACAAAGAATCCCGTGGTCCGCTCCTCCCCTACTTTCCCGTCGTTGCGGCCCCCTGGGGCCGCAACGACGGGACCTCTCGCCGAAGTCCATCTGATACCGCCCGGGCATCTGCCCGATAATGGCGATGATTGCGGCCGGGACCCGCTAGCCCTTCGACGCGGTGGTCTGGTCCTGGAACTGCGCCAGCGATTCCATCGACCACGTCAGCCTGCCGTCGGTGATATCGGCGACAACGCCGTCCAGCCACCGTATTTCGGCGTCGACGACGGCTCGCCGGTATTCGTCTTCGAGCAGGGTGACACGGGGCAGGCCGAACTGCGTGGCCTGCGATATGCCCGCGTCGAGTTCGGCGAGTTCGGCGCGCAGGGCCGCTGCGCGGCGACTCAGTTCGGCGTGCGCCCCCTCCGGCCCGAGGAGCATCAGAAACGACAGGGCCGCAGGGAATTCCGGAAACTCGTTGCGGGGCGCGCCGATCATCTCGGTGATCCATCGCATGCACGCCGCCCGACCCGCATCGGTGATCTCGTAGACCGTGCGTTCCGGGTACTGCTGATCGCGATCCGTCGCACGAACCGCCACCAGCCCCGCCTCCTGCAACCGCGCGATCGTCTTGTACAGCTGGGCGCGCTGACCCACGTTCACGACCTGGTCCTTACCCCACTCCTTGATGCGGCGCTGGACGGCATAGGGATGCATCGGCTCGAGGTGCAGGATGCCGAGCACCGCCATCGCGAGCGGCGATCGCTTGAACCGGTCCGCTGTCGTCATACCGCCGATCCTACTAGGTGCCCTACAACTAGATTCCCTAAAACTAGTTGCGAAGATACTAGTTCTCATGACACTATTGAGGAGCAGGCGAACCCGACCAGTGCGATCCGAAAGGACCAGAGCAATGACCACCAGAACCGACACCGTCCGCATCCACGCCGACCACACGTCCGTCAAGCGCCTCGGCGACTGGACTCACGCCACCGACTTCGAGGTGAAGGCCCGCTACGCGAGCGTCGTCCTCGACCTGCGCTCGCCGTGGATCGAGGGCGAGGGCCCGATCGAGGTGCACGCCGGCTTGGACCACGCCATGGTCAAGCTCCTGGTTCCGGACGACGCCGTCATCGACCAGAGCGACCTGGACTGGACCGGACGCGGCCGGGTCAAGGACTACGCCGCGCCGCAGCAGGCCACCGGCCGCGTCATCCGGCTGACCGGCGCCAGCGCCAAGAGCGAGTTCCGAATCCACCGCGGCGGCATCGCGATCCTCTCGGCCCTGTTCAGCCGCGAATTCTTCGACGACGCCAAGCAGGCGCACAAGCAGGGCCGCACCCCCACCCTCGCCGACCCGGCCAACGCGCCACGCTGAGCACCCACCGGGCGGCGGCAAACGCCCGGTACTCCGAAGACCGCCTTCGCCTCTCACGCCGAAGGCGGTCTTCGCCTATGCGCCGCGCCGGGACCATCGGACGGCGATCAGTCAGTACAGTGCTCGGACATGCGCAACCGGCTGTTGTTGTCCGCCGTCACCAGGCTGGTGTTCTCGGTCGCCGCGGGGCTCGTGGCGGGCGTGGTGGTCGGCGTGTGCACGGCGGGACCACTCGGCATCACGGCCGGAATCGCGACGACGGCCGTCCTCTTCGTCACGGTCGGCTGGCTGGCGCTGTGGCCGCTGGACGCCGAGGAGACCCGGGCCTACTCACGACGCGAGGACTTCCGGCCGGTCGTCGAGGAACTCGCCGTCGTGACCGCCGCGCTCAGCGGCCTCGTCGGCATCGTCATGATCCTCGTACTCGGCCACTCCGAGGAGGGCCCGGCCGCAGCGGCGATCGCACTGTGCGGAGTCTTCATGGCCTGGGCCGGCCTGCACCTCATGTACACAACGCGCTACGCCTACCTCTATTACGAAAACCCTAAGGGCGGAATCGATTTCAACTCCAAGGCCCCACCGGCCTACCGCGACTTCTTCTACTTCAGCTACAACCTCGGCATGACCTACCAGGTCTCCGACACCGGCGTCTCCAGCCAGAAGATCCGCGCCGTAGTCCTCCGCCACACCCTCCTCTCCTACGTCTTCGGCACAGTCGTCCTCGCCACGACGATCAACCTTGTCGCGGGCCTCGCCACTGGCTGAGCCGCCTTCTTGACAGCAAACCCGACGGTCGCCAATTACCTGTTCTCACAAACTAATTCGCGATAGGGCCCTTGAAACAAAGGCGATCGACGCGACGATTAGGTGAGTGCAATGCCCCGGGTGGCGACTGAGGAGACGGGCATGATCGACGGAACGGTAATCGCCAACTATTTGGCCACGGCGATAGGGGGAGCCGGTGATCGATTGCTGGACCACTCCCTGGATCAGGGATTGGCCGCTCTCTCCCAGCTGGTGGTTCGGAAGCTCGGCCGCGGACCCATCGAAGATCTCACCGAGAATCCGGACAGCATCCGCACGCGAAAACGGGTCGCGGCCGCGATCGAGCATGCGGCCGACACCGACGAGCGGTTCGAGCGTGAACTGGCCGACCTGCGGGATCAACTCGATCGAGCGAGAAATCAGTACACGATGACGCACACCGGCCGCGGCGGCCGGACGGTGCTCCGCGGAACCGGCGACGGCCACACCGCGGCGGGCGATATCTGGATCTACGACCACTACGCTCCCCAGCCGGACGATCTGTCCGGAGCACCCGGATGGACGAAGGCGTGCCTGTGGATCGGCGGCGCGATCGCCGCCTTCGGCTGGGCGATCATGATGCTCGGCATCGCCCAGCACACGTCCCAGAGCACGCCCAGCACCGGATTCGCGATCTTCGCCATCGGCGGTTTGGTCATGGCCGCAGGGGAACTCGGGGCACGCACCTCACCGCCCAAGCGCCGCCGCCGAATGTGATCAGACCGCGAGCAATACCACCGCGATCGTCGCCAGAAAAAGGCCGACGCATTGGGCACGAGTGAGGCGCTCGTGCAGGACGGTGATGCCCAGCAGTACCGGAATCACCGGATACAGCGACGACAAGCAGACCGCAACGACGGCCAATTGCCGTTGTGCCGCAGCGAGATACGCCGCCAGCGCCAACGCCGCAGTCGCCCCGGCAAGGGCAGCCAGGCAGATCGGCCGGAACTCCGCGACCCACACGGCTCGCACCCACAGGACCAGCGGAACCAGCGCACACACGGCGGCAACCCGGCCGGCGGCCACCGGCCAGAACCCCGAGACCGGCGCGGCGTGCGCCAGCGCCAGATATTGGATCGCGATACCGACACCGGCGACCAGACCGTCGAGCACCGCCGCACGAGACGCGGTGGACGCGCCATCGGGCGTGCGAGCGACCAACCACAGCGCGGGCAACGCGGCCACGATCCCGATACCGGCCGCGAGGGTCGGCCGCTGCCCCTCCACCACCACACCGAACAACACCGGCAGCCCCATACCCGTCAGCGTGCTGGTAGGCACCACCGTGCTCATGGTCCCGCGCCCCAGCCCACGAAACAGCGCCGCCATCCCCAGAGCGGTCCCCATCCCGGACAGCGCACCCCACCCCAGATCCGCCACACGCGGCACCCCGGACCCATTCGCCGCAGCCAACACCACGGCCACCACCAAACCCACGACCTGCCCGAGGATCGCGGTGACAGCGAAATGTATTCGGCGCGAGGCTATCCCGCCGACATAGTCCGACAGGCCATACAAGACCGCCGAGGCCAGAGCCAACATCCAGGCCACGACACTCACCCGGACCGATCCCGCGCGGCCTGCCCGACGGGACACACCTGCCCGCGAGTACACGCCCGCCGATCACACAGCCTGCACAGCAGATTCGACTCCGGCACCGCGTCATAGATCGCGGTCAGCAACCGCCCGAGAATCCGCTCGAGGTGCGCCCGATCCCCCTCATCAAGTGCACCGACAAGACCCTCCAACCACCCGACCCGCGCCCGCAAAATTTTGGTAGCCTCGCGCCGCCCCGCATCGGTAAGCGCAACCGACCGCCCACGCCCGACCGTCGTCCGGCGAATCAACCCCGCACTCTCCAGCGCATCCAGAGTCCGAGTGGCAGCAGACTGCGTCAACCCCAGACACCGACTCAACTCCGTCACCCCGACCGGTCCGGACTCGAGCAGCACGACCAGCGCCGCCGACGCACTAGGACTCAGCTGCGACTGCGCGGTGACATCGCTGACCATCCTGTCGCTCACCGCAAGCGCAGCCGCACCCAGCAGGTTCGCCACCCGTGACATATGCATGCCTCATGCATACCTCGACGAGCCCGAAGTAAACACACAACCGTTTGCGACTTCGACGAATCCCAGAACGGCACCCCGTGACGATTCCGTCGTCCCCGGGGCGACGATTCCACCACGACCCTTGCGACGAATCCATCACGAACTCCGCGACGATTCCATCAGCACCCTTGCGACCGATTCACCACGTGCGGCTAGCGGTTACCTTGTGCCCGTGGCATCTTGCGGATGCAACATCCCCGCGCGGCAGCGACCATAGTTACACCGTCACGTAGTAGCAGGGAGGGTTCATCCATGCCGGATCTCGCTGTCCTGATGGTCGACATGCAGAACGGATATATCGCAGACGACGGGCTGCGTGATGCGCTCGGATGGCCGCCGATCTGGCGGCTCGACGAGGTGATCACCGAATGCGCGGACCTGCTCGCCGCCGCCCGCACAGCACACGTCCCGATCGTCTATTCGCGCCAGATCACCAGCCCGGCCGGTGCACTGGCCGCCAACCCGCGTGCCGCCCGCCACCTGCGCTCACGTCGGCACCGGCTGCCGGTCCTGTCACCGGAAGACAAGCAGTGGCGCACCGAGATCATGGACGCGGTCGCGCCACAACCCGGGGACATCGTGCTCGACAAGACCCGCCACAGCTTCTTCGCCTACACCGAACTCGGACCGGTACTGAAAAGCCTTGGAGCGCACCGACTCCTGGTAGCCGGCCTGCAAACCAACGTGTGCGTCGAGGCAACCGTGCGCGCGGCACTGGAACACAACTACGAGGTCGCCGTCGCCGAAGACGCCGTCACCACCGACGGCCCAGACCTCCACCACAGCGCCCTGAACTCGATGCGTGTGATCTACGTCGAGGTCGCCGAATGGCGAGAACTACTGGCCGACAACGCCCCCTGGGACCGCGCCTACACAACCCCCAACTACGGCAGAAACCCCGACTACTGGACCGAACCAACCGACACCCCCTAACACCGAGTCACGGGCGTGCCCTCGATGGTGTCGCTCACAAGCCCTCCTCGGTCAGCAGCAAATACGCCGCCTCCAGGTGCACGATGCACTCATCCGGACTGTGAAAACGATGGATATACCGCAACTCCCGCGCCCGTTCGACGGTCAGCTCCATCAAATACACCTGGCACATGAACTCGGCCAACCGGCCATCCGCATGCACAAATGCCCTGTCGCCCAAAGGTTCCGGCATCGACACGAATCAGTCCCACAACCGAGCACACGGCAGTGTCGGAAGATCTTCCGTCACACGGTCGTCCACCGTGACGACGACCCCCAGAGATCCTCTCCCCAACTCATCGGCAACGCTTTGCACCTGCTCCGCCGATGCGCGATAGTCCAGACACAGCGCGCCGGATTCGATCCGGATATGACGCGGGTTCTGCGTGCACCGATTGGTCGGCCGTGTTTCCTCCTGAGTCATCGCAGCCAATTGATGGATGGCAAGCGTGTAGTAAGGCATCGTTCCAATACCTCCGGAGTCGAGGAAGGCGGTCGGGGTACCGGTATCAAGGGGTTTGCCACCAGAACCGGTACGCCACGAAGATTGATGAATTCGGAGACGATCAGGCACTCATGCGGTAGCCCCGGTTGTACCGGAGCACGCTTCGTTGCCGAGTTGTTCGGCGACGAAGCACGTCGCCAGGGCAAGCGCGGCGTCATGGTCGGCGGCCAGGGGCAGGCAGGGTATAGCCAGCTCGGTCATCACGGCACTGACGTGACGATCTGCGAGAGCCCGGAATTGCCGATTGCCATCGCGGGGCTTGTTGGTGCCCAATGGGATATCCGGATCGAGCTGCGTACGAAAGATGAGGTGGTAGCGGTCGCTGTGGACGCGGGCCAGTGTCTGCAGATATCCCCATCCCTCCGGGTCCGGGGTCTCGCCGCGATATTCGAGCGCGGCTCGGTAATAACCCAGCGCATCGGGGACGGCACGGTCAACCAGCACGACATCACCGTGCAGCCACGCCTCGACCTCGTTGCTGATACCGCGCGTCATGATCCAAAGCGTGGAAGTCCACGTGTGATTCCACAGGATCGGCAACCCCATGCGCTGCGCTTGTTCCCCCAAGTCCGCGACCGCGGAAACCTGTAGGCCCCTGCGCCTCAGCTCATGGGCCAGCCGGGCAAGGAACGTACTCTTGCCGGTGGAATGCGCGCCGACAACAGCGATGGTGACCGGCTGATCGAGGGTGCTCACCACAAACCTCCTTCAGGTTCGGGTGCAGGCAGGAACTCGGGGAGGCCGGCCGCGACGACCAGCTCGGGCCAGTCCAATGCGCCGTCGGTGATCAAGGCGCACAGCAACTGCCACGCCGCCCATGCGTCGTATCCGGCGCGGTGATAGCCCTGCCCAGCACCGGAGCCGGTGTCGAGTTGGCCGCGTTCGATGAGCTTGTCCAGCGCATACGAATCCAGGCCCTGCCAGACCGTTTTCGCCAGCCGCAGCGTGTCCAGAATCAACGGCGGCTTCCAATCCGGCAGATGCGCCGCGAGGACCCTGCGCTCGACGGTGGCATTGTGGGCGACCAATGTCCGCCCGCACAGGGCTTCCGCGACCTCCTCGGCAATCTCCTGCCACTGCGGGCAATCGGCGAGATCCGCGTTGGTGATCCCGTGGACCTTGCGGGCGACGATGGATGTCACCGGCTGCTGCGGCTGAACCAACCAGGAACGCAACGCATCCGGTGGCGTAGACCCGTCGACCAGCAACACCGCGATCTCGATGATCTCCGGCGGATTCTGCCCGTTGCCTTCGACATCAACCACGGCCAACTGCCGCTCGTGCAGGACATTCGGGAATGCATGCGGGGTCGTCATGATGGCGTGTTCTCTCTCGTAGTGGGCCAGCCGAGATCGGCGCGGCCGTGCCGGTCCCGGTGATGCGGCTTGTCGATGTCGTGCACCTGATAGCCGTGACCGTGCTGCAGGTAGTAGCGGCGCTGCTCATCAAGCCCGGCCACGACCACGGCACGGTCGTTGACCTCTATGAGAGTTCCGCCCAGCTCTGCGGACTGGTCTGCGACATGCCGTTCATCAGGGCGTCGCCATGCCCGCGCGCACCGTTGTAGCTGCGCGGCCGGGCAGATGTCACACAATTCCCGAATGCCGTAGTGGCCGTTGTAGTCCGTCACGGCGTGCGCGTAGGCGACCGCACAGCTGGTCTTGCGAAACAACGGCGAACCAGGCCGGCCTGTGCCGGCGGCCGCGAGTATCCGCCGTTCCAGAGCCTCGGGAAACACCTTGCGCCGGGCACCTTCCGGATATGGCTCCGGCAAGCCGTTCGCTCGGTAATAATCGCGGATCTGATCTTTGAAGAACAGACCAGTGAACACAGTCGCGTGCGCGTGCTGACTCAGCGTGAGCGTGCGGCGTAGGTGCACATCCGAGTCGTTGAGGCCCGGCACGATCGGCCGCCAGTACAGCACCACCCGATAACGGTCCGCGTGCTCGAACGCCGTCACCAGCGACTGCGCTGCGATTGCGGAGTCCACCGGCTCGACACGCGGGTCATCGATTCCCGAATGCGTAACCAGCACGGTGATTTTCAGATTCTCGATCGAGTTCAAGATTGCGCAGTCCTCCGGCTCGATCCGCCACCGGGTGATCACCAGAACATGGTTGGTCAGCCCGCGCGCACCCAGCAGACCCAGCATGTTGAAGGTGTGCTGCTTCACCCGGGGCAACATCGGGTCTGTAGCCCGGTTGAGCAGCTGAATCGGTGTCACATGCGGCCGGAAGTACTTGTGACCAGTCAGCAGCTCGGCGGCCTCCCGGTCGTCCATCAAGGCTCGCGGTACCTTCATCTCGAAGTTGTCGAACAGATGTCGCACGCAATACCCACAATCCAGCGGGCATCCTACGATCCAGTTCAGGCTCAGCCCGGACTTGCGGTACTCGATCACGTCCCGCAGTTCCGACCGCAGTCCCGCTCGCTGTGCCACAGCCAGTAGCGGGACGCCGTGGCGAGTCGTCGTCATGGCTTGTGCCTGCCTCCCAGTTGATTCCGAGCCACCGATTTCGCGTGGCCCCATCGAGCAGACCGCTGCACCCCGCGGGCAAAGAAGGTGGCAAATCACAGGAAAGCCGATTTGCCTCCACACCCGATAGGTGAGAATGAACCAATGACCAGGGGGTACCGATGAACGAACCGATCAGCGAACCAGGACCGCAATCGGCAAGTATCGCTGATCAATTGGCCCGCGAAATAAAGTGCCGCCGGCAGGCTGCGGGCCTGAGTCAGCGGCAGCTTGCCGCCAAGATCCGCTACACACGTCAATACGTCGGTATGGCCGAGACCGCGGATGGAGTCCTTCCATCGCGGTCGCTCGTCGCCGTGCTGGACGCTGGTCTCGGTGCGGACGGCGCATTGGTCACCCTGCGCGCGCAGGCACACGACGAGCAGCGAGCCATACGCGTGCGCAACAGGACGGCCACCTCGGAAACCGAGATCAGCAACACCACTGCCGTCGCATTGCCGGTGATCGTCGAGGGCCGACTCGTAACGCTGCCTCTCGACTCGCGTACTCTCGGTCCAGCGTGCAGTAATCTTGTCGGCCCCACTGATGAACACGAAGACGATGCGGAATTATCTGTGATAAACCGTCGAACACTCTTCATCCACGGAATTGCTGTAGCCACCACCGGCGCGTTGGACCCCGACTTTATTCGTAACGCCGACGCGGTCGAGTCCGTCATCTACTCGAAGAATATTTCCGAGCGCACCATTACCAGCTTCACAGCCGTGACCCGCCTACTTGCGGGTCAAAGGCAAAGTATTGATCCCGCAGTACTCTTGACGCTCGTTTCAGCGCACCGAAATTCAGTGACAGCCCTGTTTCGGAGTGCCAGCGACGAACGTGTCAAGAAACAGATCGGCTTCCTCCTCGGTGAAACCTCGATCGTGGCGAGTCGACTCTGGAGCGCAATCGGAGATCGTCCGATGGCGCTGGCTAGTTGCGCATTCGCAAAGCGTCTTGCGGATGACATCAGAGATCCGGCACTCGGTGGGGTCGCAAGAATTTTCGAAAGCAATCTCCGATCGGACGCTGCAACGCTGATAGGTTCGGACGGTGACATCGTGAACGGCCTCCAATTGCTCCGCGAAGCTGCTGCCGTCGCCGACGCGCTTCCCCCCTCGGCGCGAGCGCGGATAGCGGCAGAGCAAGCGCAAGCGTTCGCCGTGTTGGGGCTGAACAGAGAATGCAGGGACGCACTAGCGCGCGCAGGCCGGGCTGTCGACGAGATCACCGAGCCCGATCAGACCGGCCTTTTCAGTGATTGGAATCCAACTCGACTGGCGGTCTACGAAGGAACGTGCTGGCTGTTCCTCAACGAACCCAAAAAGTCGATAACCGCACTGACCCGAGCCATCAGCACGACCACCGCAGACAATCGGAATGTCGTACTCGCCGCGCAAGTCGACCTCGCGAGCGCCCATGCCTTGGACGGTGAACTGGAAGAAGGGTGCCGAATGCTGGGGGACGCATACGAAACTCTTGTCGCAGCGGGAAATTCACGAGGAGTCGAACGCGCCCAGTGTGCATTAGGTCGACTCGAACCATGGAAATCCGAAACACCCATTCGGGAGCTACGAGAGCGAATAAAGGCCCTCCCGGTCTCCTAAATTTTATCCGTCAATGCAGCTACGGTCGAGACCACTGTATCTCTGTCCAGCCTGTCCAAAATCGCGTCGGGAGAATGCTGTTCCAACTCCGCGCGGGGGATTCGATGCGCGACAGCGATCACGTGAAATCCCGCGTGCCGGGCACAGGCGATATCGTTCGGAGCATCTCCGATAACAACCGTCCGACTCACATCAAGCTTGGTGCCGAATTTTTCAGCGAATCGCTCGGTGACCACGGCAGGAAGCTCGAAGCGCTCACGCGCATCATCACCGAACGCGCCTATACCCAGATCCAGGTATTGGTCCAGACCGGATACACGAAGTTTGACTTCAGCTGCTACACGTAGGTTTCCGGTCAAAACTGTCTGCGCGAACCCATGCTCGTGCAGCGAAGCAATCGAGTCGAACGCCCCGGGATACGCTGGCTGATCGCGGGCAAGTTCTTCCTCTCCCTCAGACATGACATCGGCCAGCACCTCGTGGAACCGCTCGACGCCATCCTCGGCGACGTCCGGCTGCACTCCGGAAGCGACGGCCGTGTCCACGACGATCGACTCATCTGTATAGCCGTGCACTCGCGCCTTGGGGAAAACGATCGACTCGTCCTGGATACCGTAGGTGCGGGCGACAGCCCTTCGGAGCCACCGCAGGTCAGCCGGTATCAGGGTGCCGTCAACGTCCCAAACGACCAGACTTGCGAACGCCCCGCTCATATCGAGCATTCTGACACGAGGGTCTGTCTCGCCACTTACGACACCGTCTCGTATTCGGGATATCGACGGGTTCAGCTGTGGTGTTGGACGCGGGCGCTGGCGTAGAGGCAGATGGCTGCGGCTGCGGCTAGGTTGAGGCTTTCGGCTCGGCCGTGGATGGGGATTCGGATTCGGTGATCAGCCTCGGCGGCTACGGAGGGTGGGAGGCCGTGGGCCTCGTTGCCGAAGAGCCAGGCTACGGGGCCGTGGAGGATGTCGTCGGCGCCGTCCAGGTCTACTTCGCCGCGGGCTGTGGTGGCGAGGACGGTGATTCCGGCGGTGCGGAGGTCGGTGAGGACCGTGTTTATGTCGCGTTCGCGGGCTATGGGGACGTGGAAAAGGCTTCCGGCGCAGGCTCGGACGCATTTGCCGTTGTGGGGGTCTACCGAATCGCCGGTCAGGACGACGCCGTCGGCGCCTACAGCGTCGGCGACTCGGATCAGGGTGCCTGCGTTGCCGGGGTCGGAGATCTCCACCGGTACCGCGAGCAATCGTGCGCCGGTTGGTACTGATCTCCCGGAATCATCTGCGACAGAAGGATTTTCCGGGGCACCACGAGTGCCCACATTCGAACCGGTCGTGTCCGCGCTGAGCACCTGGGCCAGTGGCACATCCACCTGACGGCACACCGCGACCAACCCCGGCGGGGTCACCGTCTCCCCCAGTTGCTCTGCCGCCCGATCACTCACCAACGTCGTCCGAACCCCCAGTGCCGCAGCCGAAGCCACCAGCTCGTGCTCCCGCTCGGCGGCTCGGTTCGAGAAGTACAGCTCCTCCACTCGCTCCGTATCCAGTGCGGCGGCAACGGAGTTGGCGCCCTCGGCGAGGAACAGGCCGGTTTTGCGGCGTTGGGGGGAGCGGTGGAGTTTGACAGCCGAAACGACCCGCGGGTTGCGCTCCGAGAGGGGCGCGTCCGCGGGTCGTTTCGACGTATGGTCCGTCAAGCCGGAGTCAGGCGGCGGGGGCGTTGACGTCGGCCGGCAGCGCGGCCTTCGCGACGGCGACCAGGCCGGTGAACGCCTCGGCGTCCGAGACGGCCAGCTCGGCGAGGATCTTGCGGTCGACCTCTACGCCGGCGGCCTTCAGGCCCTGGATGAAGCGGTTGTAGGTGATGTCGTTGGCGCGGGCCGCCGCGTTGATGCGGGCGATCCACAGCTTGCGGAAGTCACCCTTGCGCGCCCGGCGGTCCCGGTAGGCGTAGGTGAGCGAGTGCAGCTGCTGTTCCTTGGCCTTGCGGTACAGCCGCGAGCGCTGCCCGCGGTAGCCCTTGGAGGCCTCGAGGATGCTACGGCGCTTCTTCTGAGCGTTGACGGCCCTTTTGACGCGTGCCACTGGTCAGTCCTTGTTCGATCGAGGGGCGCTCGCGGCGCCCGGGTGGTCGGGGATGGGGGCGGCTCAGATGCCGAGCAGCTTCTTGACGCGCGGGACGTCGGCCTTGGCGACGGACACCGTGCCTTCCAGACGACGAGTCCGGCGGCTGGACTTGTACTCGAACAGGTGGCGGCGGTTGGCCTGCTGGCGCAGCAGCTTGCCCTTACCCGACACCTTGAATCGCTTCGAGGCGCCGCTGTGGCTCTTCATCTTCGGCATGGGTTCCTCTAATCTGTCTCGTCCCGGAGGCAGCGTTCTACCGCGCTACCTCCGGTGCTGTATCGGTTCTACGACGGGGTGACCGCTTCGGCCTCCGGCGCGGGGGCCGGATTGGCTCCCGGCGTCGGCCTCGGCGCCGCGGTGCTGGCGGCGGAACCGCCACCCGCCGGCGCGGGACCCCGCTGCGATTGCGACTGCGACGCTGTCTGCTGCGCCTTGACGCGCGTCTTCGCACCCTTGTGCGGCGCGAGGACCATCGTCATGTTCCGGCCGTCCTGCTTCGCAGAGGTCTCGACGAAGCCGAGATCGGCCACGTCGGAGGCCAGCCGCTGCAGCAGCCGGAAGCCCAGCTCGGGCCGCGACTGCTCGCGACCGCGGAACATGATCGTCACCTTGACCTTCGACCCGGCCTCCAGGAACCGCATCACGTGTCCCCGTTTGGTCGCGTAGTCGTGGTCATCGATCTTGGGTCGGAGCTTCTGCTCCTTGATCACGGTCTGCTGCTGGTTCTTCCGGGACTCGCGCGCCTTCTGCGCGGTCTCGTACTTGAACTTGCCGTAGTCCATGATCTTGCAGACCGGCGGTCGCGCGTCGGGCGCGACCTCGACCAGATCGAGATCTGCCTCCTGCGCGACGCGGAGTGCATCTTCAACACGCACGATCCCAACCTGCTCGCCACCGGGTCCGATGAGTCGGACCTCAGGGACGCGAATGCGATCGTTGATGCGAGTCTCAGTGCTGATGGGGCCTCCTAGGTCAAGCGGTGTCGTCCAACGACCGCGCTATAACTGCAACCCCATATCCAACACGAAAGCCCCGCCACGGTATTTCACCGCCACGGGGCCCGATGTCGACCGGTCGTCGGCGCGAGCATTCTCGCATCGACCCTGCGCGAGATGATCCCCGCGAGGAACCCGTCGGCTGTGACGGGTGACCGGACCGCCCGGCCGAACGCGTGCCGTTGAGCACTGTGGCCGACGGTGGGAGTCGGGCTCCACTTATGGGCCCCAGGCGGCATGAACCATCCGGGGCGGTCGTCGCCGGAAAGCATAACATCCGGCTACCCGCAACTCCCAATCGCCCGCCCCCGCGACCAGGCACGTCGGTCTCGGATGCCATGCTACCGGGCATGAGTGAGGTGTCGCCGCAGTCCGCCGGGCCGGACGAGGACGTGCGCGAGCTGGCGGATATCCCGGCCGTCGAGGTGATCAGCCGCGCGGCGGTGATGCTGATGAGTTCGGCCGCCGAGAAGCTCGGCCTCGCCGACGAGGACCCGGATACGAGCCCGCGCCGCGACCTGGACGAGGCCCGGCGCGTCATCACCGCCCTCGCCGGACTGGTCACCGCCTCCGTCGAATACCTGGGCCCGCACGCCGGCCCGATCCGCGAGGGCCTGCAGTCGCTGCAGCGCGCCTTCCGCGAGTCGTCGGCCCACCCCGACGAGCCGGGCAAGGGGCCGGGCGAGAAGTACACGGGCCCGGTCTACTGACCGCGGAGGGCGGCGACGCCACGAGGCGCGGCATTCGATGAGGCGTGGGATGCTCCTCCCATGGCGCGAATAATTCTGGCCCCCGGGTTCTGGCTCGGCGCGTGGGCCTGGGATGCCGTCGCCGAGGATCTGCGCGGGCGGGGCCACGACGTGCTGGCACTGACCCTGCCGGGGCTCGATCCCGAGGATCCGCACCGGCTGGCGGCGACCTTCGAGACCCAGGCCAGGGCCATCATCGATGCGGCCGGCGCCGACGGCGGAGCGGTCCTGGTCTCGCACTCGGGCGCCGCGCTGCCCGCCTACCTCGCGACCGATATCGCGCCGAGCCGGTTCGCGCGCGCGATCTATGTCGACACCGCGCCGGTGCCGGACGGATTCACGGTCCTGCCCGCGTTGGACTCGCCGGACCTGCCGCTGCCGGACTGGCCACAGCTGGAGGCCACCGGCAACAGCATCGAGGGACTCGACGACGCGGCCCTGGCCCGGTTCCGCGAGCGCGCCGTGTCGGAGCCGGCGGGTATCGCGGCCGCGCCGCTGCGGCTCAGCGATTCCCCTGCCCGCCTGTCGATTCCGACGACGATCATCTGCACCAGCTATCCGGCCGACCAGGTGCGGCAGCTGCGCGACGCCGGTGAGCTGCGGATGTTCGCCGAACTCACTCGGATCGACGCCGACTACATCGACCTGCCGACCGGGCACTGGCCGATGTGGTCGCGCCCCGCCGAACTCGCCGAGTTGATCCATGCCACCGCCGCCCGGTGACCGTTGTGACGACACCCTTCCCGGTGTCGTTTCGCTTGGGCTGCGGCGCAATTCACGCATTTCGGACCCCCTACGCGGCTGCGCACCCATATGATTCGAGGGATGTATTTGCGGGTAATTTCAGCTGCCAGGGCTCGACAGTCAGGAGCAGCATGACCGCCAGATCCGACCTCGAAAAGGAACTTCGCGGCCCGACAGCGGCCACGGACCTGTTGTCGGAGAGCGAGACCGCCGACCTGGTCGCCCTGTTCCGCGCGGCCCGCCAGCAGGAGAAGTTCGCACTCGCCGAGGCCATCGACGGCATGATCGGCGCCCTGCCGCGACCGCTGCGCGGGGTGACGAAGCGGATCATGTTCGGGGACGCTGTCGACTGATGAGCGAACTGGTCACCCGCGCCCAGGTCATCCTGCTGGCGCGCACCCTGCACGTGTCGCCGCACCGGCTGGCCCACCTCGAGCGCCTGGGCGCCGATCAGCTGGCCGACCTGCAGCAGCGGATGGCGGCCGTCATCTTCGACGACCACGCCGAGACCTTCCGCCGCATCAGCAAGCTGGTGCCGTTCATCCCGCTGTCGATCTCGATGCCGCTGGTGCAGCGCATCGTGCCGCCGATGATGACCGGCCGGGCCGCGGGCGCGGTCGGCGCCGACCATCCGAAGAAGGCGTCGGAGGTGCTCTCGCTGCTGCGCACGTCGTATGTCGCCGACTGCGCCCAGTACCTGGATCCCGATACGGTCGGCATGCTGGCCGACGTGGCGCCGATCGACGCCGTCCTCGAGATCGTGAACGAGGTGCTGCGCCGCCGCGACTACGTGACGGCCGGCCCCTTCCTCGCCGCGGCCACCCCGCGCCTGATCGCCGCGGTCGAGCGCGGCGTGCCCGACGACGAGGGCCTGATCTTCTCCGCGGCCTTCGCCTATTCCGGGGAAGCGATCAGCATGATCGTGCGCCAGTTGCTCGCCGGCCCGGCGCAGCGCGTGCCGCGTATGGTGCGCGCCGTCCTCGCCGGGGCGCCGGATCTGCAGGCGGCGGCGCTGTCGGTCTTCGGGCGCTGCGAACCCAATGTGGTCAGCGAGGTCGGTGACATCCTGTTCGGCGAAGGGTCGGCGGCCGCTATCGGCTCTCTCATCGTCAATGCCACGCGGTCGGGTGTGACGATCGAACTGCTGGCGTTCACCGGCCGGCTGAGCCCGGTCGCGCTCGACCGGATGGCCACGAATTCCGTGTTCTCCGACCGGAATACGCTCACCGCCCTGGTCGGTGTCCTGCGCCCGGATACCGTCTCGGGCGTGTGGCGCGGGCTGCTGGAGATCGCGGCGCGCGCCGAACCCGCTGTGCGGCGGACGATTACGCGGCTGCTGGCCGAACTTCCCCGGCACACGGTCGCCGCCCTGCCCTCGCGCGCGACGGAGGCGGGCCTGTGGCCGCTGCTGCTGGACACCCTCGCCGACGCCGACGCCGACGTGCAGGCCCATATCGGCACGGTGTGGGCCGCGCTGCCGTCGGAGCGCCGCGTCGGCCTGCAACGCCACCTCGAGCAGCGCGGGGCCGATCCGCGCCTGGCCGGGTTGCACGCCGCCGTCCCCGACGTCTCGGTCGAGGAAGTGTTCTTCCGCCGCCGCCAGATGCGCCGCCGCGGCCCCGGCGACGGCACCGAATTCGGCGCCGCCGCGGGCGGATTCCACCGCTGAGCGATCAGCGCAGGGCGGCGGCCTTGCGGCGCGCGGCCGCCGCGCGCTTGGGATCGGCCTCGGCGGGCTTCTTCGCCGGAGCCTTCTTGACGGCGGATTTCCTGGCCGTCTTCGCGGGGGCCTGCGGCGCGGCGGCCGCCAAGGCTCCCTGGAGGAACTGGCCGGTGTAGCTCTCCGCTACGGCGGCAACGTCTTCCGGGGTGCCTTGGGCGATGACCGTGCCGCCGCCCGAGCCGCCCTCGGGGCCCATATCGATCACCCAGTCGGAGGTCTTGATGACGTCCAGGTTGTGCTCGATGACGATGACCGTATTGCCCTTGTCCACCAGGCCGTTGATGACGCCGAGCAGTTTGCGGATGTCCTCGAAGTGCAGGCCGGTGGTCGGCTCGTCCAGGATGTAGACGGTGCGCCCGGTGGAGCGCTTCTGCAGTTCGGCGGACAGTTTCACGCGCTGCGCCTCGCCGCCGGAGAGCGTGGGCGCGCTCTGGCCGAGGCGGACGTAGCCGAGGCCGACGTCGACCAGGGTCTTGAGGTAGCGGTGGATCGAGGTGACCGGCTCGAAGAATTCGGCCGCCTCCTCGATGGGCATATCCAGCACCTCGGCGATGGTCTTGCCCTTGTAATGCACCTCGAGGGTCTCGCGGTTGTAGCGGGCGCCGTGGCACACCTCGCACGGGACGTAGACGTCGGGCAGGAAGTTCATCTCGATCTTCAGAGTGCCGTCGCCCGAGCACGCCTCGCAGCGGCCGCCCTTGACGTTGAACGAGAACCGGCCCGGCTGGTAGCCGCGCACCTTGGCCTCGGTGGTCGCGGCGAACAGGGTGCGGATCTTGTCGAAGACGCCGGTGTAGGTGGCCGGGTTCGAGCGCGGCGTGCGGCCGATGGGCGACTGGTCCACCTGCACCAGCTTGTCCAGGTGGTCGAGGCCGTTGATGCGGGTGTGCCGGCCGGGGACCTGGCGGGCGCCGTTCAGCTTGTTGGCCAGCACCGTGGCGAGAATGTCGTTCACCAGGGTGGACTTGCCGGAACCGGAGACGCCGGTGACCGCCGTCAGCACGCCCAGCGGGAAGTCGACGTCGATGCCGCGCAGGTTGTGCTCGTTCGCGCCGACGACGGTGAGCTGCTTCTTCTTGGACACCGGGCGCCGGACCATCGGCACCTCGATGCGCTCGCGGCCCGCGAGGTACCCGCCCGTGAGCGAGGTGCGGTCGGCGAGCAGGCCCTTGTACGGGCCGCTGTAGACCACCTGGCCGCCGTGTTCGCCGGCCATCGGGCCGATGTCGACCACCCAGTCCGAGGCGTGGATGGTGTCCTCGTCGTGCTCGACGACGATCAGCGTGTTGCCGAGATCGCGCAGGCGCGAGAGGGTTTCGATCAGGCGGCGGTTGTCGCGCTGGTGCAGGCCGATCGACGGCTCGTCGAGGACGTACAGCACGCCCACCAGGCCCGAGCCGATCTGCGTCGCGAGGCGAATGCGCTGTGCCTCACCACCGGACAGCGTGGCCGCAGCCCGCGACAACGTGAGGTACTCCAAGCCGACATCGAGCAGGAAGCCCAGCCGCGCCTGGATCTCCTTGAGCACCTGGCCCGCGATGGCCGCCTCTCGCTCCCCCAGTTCCAGGGAGTTCAGGAATTTGGAGCAGTCGCGGATCGAGAAGTCACAGACCTCGGCGATGGAGCGATGTCCGCCTTCGGAATTCAGCGTGACGGCCAGGATCTCGGGCCGCAGGCGCGCGCCGCGGCAGACGGGGCACGGGATGTCCCGCATGTAGCCCTCGTAGTGCTCCTTCATCTGCTCGGACTCGGTGTTGTCCATGCGCCGCTGTAGGAAGGGCATGACGCCCTCGAAGTCGGCGTAGTAGGAGCGCTTGCGGCCGTAGCGGTTGGTGTAGGAGACGTGCACCTGGTCGGTGCTGCCCTCGAGCACCGCCTTGCGGGCCTTGGCGGGCAGCCCGTTCCACGGGGTGTCCATGGAGAAGCCGATCGACTCGGCCAGGCCCGACAGCAGCCGGGTGAAGTACTCGGCCGTCTGGCCGCGCGACCACGGCGCGATCGCGCCCCCGTTGAGGCTCAGGTCCGGATCCGGAACCACCAGGTCCGGGTCGACCTCCTTGCGGATGCCGAGACCGACGCAGTCGGGGCAGGCGCCGTAGGGCGAGTTGAACGAGAACGAGCGGGGCTCGAGATCCTCGATATCGAGCGGGTGGCCGTTGGGGCAGGCCAGCTTCTCGGAGAAGCGGCGCTCGCGGTCGTGGGCGTGCTCGTCGCGGTCGACGAAATCGAGGACGACGATGCCGTCGGCCAGGCGCAGCGCGGTCTCGATCGAATCGGTCAGGCGCTGTTTGGAACCCGGCTTCACGGCGAGACGGTCGACGACCACCTCGATATCGTGCTTCTCCTGCTTCTTGAGCTTGGGCGGGTCGGTGAGCGGGTGGACCACGCCGTCCACCCGGACGCGGGAGTAGCCCTGGGTCTTCAGCTGGTCGAACAGGTCGACGAATTCGCCCTTGCGGGTGCGGACCACTGGGGCCAGCACCTGGAACCGGACGCCCTCCTCCATCTCCAGCACCTGGTCGACGATCTGCTGCGGGGTCTGCTTGGCGATCAGCTCGCCGCAGACCGGGCAGTGCGGGGTACCGGCGCGCGCGTAGAGCAGGCGCAGATAGTCGTAGACCTCGGTGATGGTGCCCACAGTGGAGCGCGGGTTGCGGTTGGTGGACTTCTGGTCGATGGAGACCGCGGGCGAGAGGCCCTCGATGAAATCCACGTCCGGCTTGTCCATCTGGCCGAGGAACTGGCGCGCGTAGGCCGACAGCGACTCCACGTAGCGGCGCTGTCCCTCGGCGAAGATGGTGTCGAACGCGAGGCTGGACTTGCCCGATCCGGACAGCCCGGTGAAGACGATGAGACTGTCGCGGGGCAGGTCGAGGTCCACTCCCTTGAGGTTGTGCTCCCGCGCTCCGCGCACCGTCAGGCGATCCGCCACAGGTCGTCCCTTCTCGATCGTTTTTCGGCGTCCAGAATTGCCCCCGCCGACATGCTAGAACCACCCACCGACAAGTTCGGGTTCCAGCGGGCCGAGAGGCTCCGGACGTGGGATTTCCCGGCGGCCACGCGGCCGGCCGGCCCCGTCCAGCCTACGTGCCGCGGGGGTCTCAGGCGGGACCGAGCACGAGCACCGAATTGTGCCCGCCCATGCCGAGCGACGTCTTCACGGTCAGGCCGCCCTCGAACCGGGTCGGGCCGTCGATGAGCCGCGGGTGCGCCCGGGCGACGATCGGCGGGGCGGGCAGGATGCCGCGCGCGTATCCCAGCGCCGCGGCCGCCACCTCCACGCCGGCGGCCGCGCCCATGCAGTGGCCGGTCAGCTGTTTCGTCGAGTACAGCAGCGGGCGGTCGTCGAATATTTCCCGCAGCACGGTCGTCTCGGCCACGTCACACTGCGCGGTCCCGGGGCCGTGGGCGTTGTAATAGGCGATATCGGACGCCCGCACGCCCGCGAAATCCAGTGCGCGTCGCGTGCATTCGAAGATCTGCTCGAGGCTCGGCTCCACCGAGACCACGTGGTAGGCGTCGTTGGTCATGGCGCCGCCGAGGATCCGCGCGTAGGGCCGCGCGGCCGAGCGGGTCGCGACGAAGGACACCGACGCCTCGCCGAAGCTGAAGCCCCGGCTCCCCTCCTGGAACGGACGGCACGCCTCCATCGGCTCGGTATCGGAGACCGCCGCGCCCATCCGTACGAAATGTTCGACCATGTCCGGGCTGCCGGACACGTCGGTGGTCACGCAGATCACGTCGTCCGCGAAACCCTGGTCCAGCCACAGCTTCGCGGTGATCAGCGCGACGTTCGCCGAGCTGCACGCCGCCGACACGTTCATCGACGGACCGTGGAAGCCGTATTCCTGCATCAGTACCGAGATCGGGGTCGAGGGTAATAATCGCAGGTAGTCCCGGGATCTGCGATGACCGTGGTCGACGGTGTAGAACTCGCGCCAGTCGTAGACGTCGCCCAGCACGATCGCGTGCAGGACGCCGACCGTCCGGCCCGGCTGCCAGCCCCGGTCGATCGCGTCGGTGATCGCCTCCTGCGCCGAGGCGTGGGTCGCCCGGCCGTAGCGGCGCGGGCTGATCGCCGGATCGCCGCCCTCGGGTAGTCGGGCGACCCAGGCGTGCTCGTCGCGGCCGGGGCCGTACCCTGGATACAACCCGGCCGCGGACTTACCGCTCAGCAGCCCCTGCCAGAGCTTTTCACGCCCCCAGCCGTAACCACTGACGACACCGATCCCGGCGATAGTCATATGATCTTGATAGTGTTCCGCGGGCTGCGGAGTGGTGGTGCCTGGCATAGCCTCGCTCCTTCACCGGTCCCGGGCCGAATAGCGAATAAACCGCCATCACTGAGCAAACCGGTAGCTGTAATGATCGCCAATCAGGGCCCGATGAAGTGCCCGAACTGTGACTGATCCAATACCGTCGGCGTTGTGATCTCTGCACGCCGATACCAGAATGATCCCATGTGCCATTGACGCAAGTCATCGAGATCAGGGGGTACGTGTGGTTGAGGTGGGTGACGACCGGGAGGCCCCGATCGATGCCGAACAGCTTGCCCAGCGGTACCGCACCCTGGTCGAGCACAGCCCCGACGGGGTGGTGGTCCATGAGCGCGGCATCATCGTTTTTGCCAACCCAGCAATAGTAAGGCTACTTGCTGTCGAGGATACCGATCAGCTTGTCGGACAGCCGGTGACGCGCTTCGTCGACCCCCGCTCGATCCCGGCGATGCTGGAGCGCATCGGCCGCCTGGAGTCCACCGGCGACGCGTCCGACCCCGCCGAGATGACCCTGATCCGCAGCGACGGGCGGATGGTCGACGTCGAGACCGTCTCCGTCCTCACCGCCTGGCACGACCACATCGCCTATCAGGTCGTCATCCACGACCTCACCGCCCAGCGCCGGGCGGAGGCCGCGCAGCGCCGCGCCGAGCAGCACTTCACCACCGTCGTCTCCCAGCTGGAGGAGGGCGTGGTGGTGATCGACCGCGACGGGCGCATCGAATCGGTGAATCCCGCCGCCAAGCGGATCTTCGGCCACGACGGCAATCTGGTCGGCATCCGGATCGACGCGCTGCCGCTGGCGCTGCTGGACGCCAACGCCCAGCCGCTGCCGCCGCTGCGGCATCCGGTCGCGCGCACCCTCGCCACCGGCGAGACCATCACCCGCTACGTGTTCGGCGTCGACCGCCCGGACGGGCAGCGCCGGTGGCTGTCGGGCTCGAGCCGTTTGCTCAATCCCGGCGACCCGGCGTCGCCGGCCGTCTCGTCGTTCAACGACATCACCGAATTCCGGGCAAGCAGGCGGCAATTGGAGTATCAGGCCACGCACGATCCGCTGACCGGGCTGGCCAATCGCTCGCTGGTGCTGTCGCGGCTGGCGGCCGCCCTGGGCACCAGCGAGGACCTGCCGGTCTCGACGGTGCTGTTCATCGATCTGGACGGCTTCAAGGCCATCAACGACACGCTCGGCCACGCCATCGGCGACACCGTGCTGCAGATCGTCGCGCAGCGCCTGCAGCGCAGCCTGCGCCACGACGACGTGGTGGGGCGCCTCGGCGGCGACGAATTCCTGGTGCTGCTGTCGGGCCACACCCTGCCGGTCGATCTCGACGCCCTCGTGAAACGCCTGCGCCAGAGCATGGCCGAGCCCATCATCGCGCGCGGGCACCGGATCCACATCGACGCCTCCATCGGCGTCACTCCCCTGCACCCCGGCGACACCCGGACCCCGGAGGCGGTACTGCACGATGCCGATCTGGCCATGTACCGCGCGAAGCCGGCCACCGGCCGCGAGGGCAATACGCTCGGGCGGCGGCCCAACAGCACGCACGCCTCCTGACGGCCGCGGTGGCCGACGCCTCACCTGCGATTACGGCGAGCGCGCCGAACCCGAACTAGACTCGACAACTCTGTTTTCCGTTGCACGGCCCCGTGCCCGGCCGACCGTGGTGACAAGGAGTTGACGTCTTGCCCGACCGCCTCACCGAGGATCACCCGGCAACCGACCGCGCGGCCGAAACGCTGGCCGAACAAGATCATCTGACGCTGCTGTACCAGCGGCTCGACGCCATGCGCGAGTACGCCCAGCGCCGCCTGAAAACCGTCCTGCTGGAGGCCGGCGGCACCCCGCAGGCCCGCAGCGAACGCGAATCCTTCACCCAGCTCTACACCGAGGATCTGGCCAAGTACGACGCTGCCGAGCACGGTCTGTGTTTCGGGCGGATCGATCTGGCGGAGAACGACGGCGACGATCATCGCTACATCGGGCGGCTCGGCATCCTGGACGAGGACGACGACTACGCCACCCTGCTGCTGGACTGGCGCGCGCCGCTGGCTCGCCCGTTCTACCTGGCGACCACCGCCCAGCCGGACGGGGTGACGCGGCGGCGGCACATCCGCTCGCGCAACCGCAAGGTCACCGCGGTCACCGACGAGTATCTGGATCTGGAGACCGCGCGCCGGGCCGGGGCCATCGACTCCGACGAGGCCGGGGTGGGCAGCGAGAGCGCCCTGCTGGCCGCGCTCAACGCCGCCCGCACCGGGCATATGAGCGACATCGTCGAGACCATCCAGACCGAGCAGGACGCCATCATCCGCTCGGAGCACAAGAGCGTGCTGGTGGTGCAGGGCGGGCCGGGCACCGGCAAGACGGCCGTGGCGCTGCACCGCGCGGCCTACCTGCTGTACACCTATCGCCAGCAGCTGGACAAGGCCGGCGTGCTGATCATCGGGCCGAATACGACCTTCCTCGACTACATCGGCCAGGTGCTCCCGTCCCTCGGTGAGACCGGCGTGCTGCTCTCGACGATCGGCGATCTGTATCCGGGAGTGCGTGCGCAACTGGAGGATTCGCTGCGGGCCGGGGAGCTGAAGGGCTCGCTGGACATGCTCGAGGTCCTCAAGAAGGGCGTGCGCGACTGGCAGCAGGTGCCCCGCGAGCCGATCCGGCTGAGCTTCGACGGCTACGACCTCACCCTGGACCGCAAGATCGTCACCAAGGCCCGGGGCCGCGCCCGCTCGTCCCGGCGTCCGCACAACCTGGCCCGGCCCATCTTCGCCGCGTCGGTGGTGGACGCGCTGACCGATCAGCTGGCGCAGGTGCTCGGGCGGGACCTCACGGGCGGCAAGAATCTGCTGAGCCAGGCCGATCTC
Organism: Nocardia transvalensis NBRC 15921; assembly: GCF_000308875.1. GTDB lineage: Bacteria > Actinomycetota > Actinomycetes > Mycobacteriales > Mycobacteriaceae > Nocardia > Nocardia transvalensis. The sequence continues at coordinate 114,314 of NZ_BAGL01000042.1, read as the reverse complement.
ACCGAGATCCGCGACGAGATGCGCGCCGACGCCGATATCCAGCGCGAGATCGCCGCGCTGTGGCCCATCCTGTCGCCGCAGGAGGTGCTGGCCGGGCTGTGGGCCGATCCGGACCGCCTGGCCCGCGCCGCCGGGGATCTGTCGCCGGAGGACCGCCAGGAGCTGTACCGCCCCGACGACGGCCGCTTCGGCGCGGCCGACGCGCCGCTGCTGGACGAGCTGGCCGAACTGCTGGGCGTCGACGACGCCGAGGAGCGCGAGCGCGCCCGCCGCCGCTGGCGCGCCCAGCTCGCCGAGGCGCAGGAGGCCCTCGACATCCTGACCGGTTCGGCGCCACAGGATCTGGAGGACGATCTGGATCCGGAGATCCTGATGGCCTACGACCTGATCGACGCGAGCCAGCTGGCCGAGCGCCAGAACGTCGGCACCCGCCAGACCACCGCCGAACGCGCCGCGGGCGACCGCACCTGGACCTACGGCCACGTCATCATCGATGAGGCGCAGGAACTTTCGGAGATGGCGTGGCGAATGGTCATGCGGCGCATACCGAATCGCTGGGTGACGGTGGTCGGCGACGTGGCGCAGACCGGTGATCCGGCCGGGACCTCGTCCTGGCAGCGGATGCTGGAACCGTATGTGGCGCGGCGGTGGAAGCTCACCGAGCTGACCGTCAACTACCGCACGCCCGCGGAGATCATGGCGGTGGCCGCCGACGTGCTGGCCGCGATCGATCCGGAGGCGTCCGCGCCGCGCTCGGTGCGCGAATCCGGACACGAGCCGGAGGCGTTCCGGGTGACCGACGACGAGGCCGTGGCGACGGTGGCCCGGCTGGTCGGCGCGGAGGCCGAACGACCCGGCATCACCGCGGTCCTCGCCCCGCACGCGCGGGTCGCCGACTACGCGGGCCTGGCGAGTGATTCCGTGCGCGTGCTGACGGTGTCGGAGGCGAAGGGCCTCGAATTCGACGCGGTGATCATGGTGGAGCCGCAGGCCGTCCTGGACGAGTCCCCGCGCGGCCTCAACGACCTCTACGTGGCGCTCACCCGCGCGACCCAGCGCCTGTCCGTGGTCCACACGGGCGACCTGCCCGACGTGCTGAGCAGGCTGAAGGCGGCGGAATAGCAGACGCAACCCGTCCCCCATTTCCCGGCGTGCTTTCGGCCGGGATCTCACCGTGAGGTCCCGGCCAAAAGCACGCCGGGACAACGGGGGCGCAGGTGCGCCGGGGTGCGCCTACGTCGGGCCTCAGCGCACGGTGTGCACGATCAGCACGTCGGTGCGGGACTTGCGGGCGGCGTCCGAGGGCACCGAGCCGAGCAGGCGGCCGGTGAGGGTGTTGAGGCCGCGGTTACCGACGACGAGCAGTTCGGCGTCGACCTCCTTCACCAGGTTCAGCAGCGACTCGACCGGCTCGCCGACGATGGCCTTCTCGACGATGTTCTTCGCCCCGGCCGCGGTGGCCCGGTCGCGGGCCACGCGCAGGATCTCGTTGGTGGGCGCGGAGCCGCGCACCTGGTAGGCCTCCTCCTTGAGGACATCGGCCGCGGCGGCCACATCGCGGTCATCGGTCGGGTAGTACGCGCAGGCGACGTACAGGGTGGCGCCCGCGTCACCGGCCAATGCGGCGGCCTTCTCGACGGCGACGTACGACGAGTCCGAGCCATCGGTACCGACGACAATGGATCGGTAGGCGGTCATCTCTCCTCCAAAGGTGCAACTTGTCGGATGCCGGCGCGATTACGCCCGCAACTGCGGGTACCGCGCGGCAACTGCGCTAGACCATAACCGGTGTCCGGCCGGAAATAACCGAAATCGCAACACATCACACTCATGTGCCGAGTAACGCGCAACACACATTCGCTCGGCGGATGCCGGAAACGACCCGCGCTACCAGCAGCGATTCCGATATTGCGGGACAGACCGGGCGATCCACCGCCGTGGACCGAACGGTCTTGTGCCCCTGGGATTTTCGTCACAACACGTCAATTCGGTGGCACATACCCACTACCGGCGGGTCCCAGTGCAGGTCGGGGCCGGTTCGTGAGGGTTCACAATTGCGCCACCGCGACGCCTGCCGGTCGTTCGCCAGGAAATCCCGACTAATGCGTTGAATCACGTCCGTGACGACCCTCAGCCGAGGTGGAAAAGCGGCCCTGTGATCGTCAATCCGAGATCGCAGACGTGAGCGAAGAAGGCGAACAACATGAGCGCGGCGCCGGCCAGCGCCAGATCCTTGTTGAATTGGATCATCTCGGTCTGCTTGGCCTGTGCGTCGGTTTCCTTCCAGAACGGATGCATCAGGATCGCGGTGGGCACCAGGAAGATCACCAGGAGCAGCGCGCCCAGATCCGCCCAGACGCCCAGCAGGATGCTCAGCCCCGCGACCGCCTGCAACACACCCGATCCGAGCACGGCCAGCTTCGCGGCCGGGACGCCCTTGCTCTGGGCGTAGCCCGCCATACCCTCGGCCTGGGTCAGATGCCCGACGGCCGAGCTGAGAAACAGGACGACGAAAAAGATCCGCCCGATCAGCACCAGAACACTCATCGCCAACTCCTCTGGTTGTCGGTAATGCAGTATTCAACCAGCGTCTTCCGCCGGGGTATTCCCCGTGGAACTCGCACGATGAGAGATTAGCGAGGCGCTCGCCGATCGCGGTCGCGCCATTCCGGTGGGATCAACCGCAGAGCAGTTCGGGGTCGGCGTCCGCGGCCGCGACGGCGCGCGGGGACGGGGCGCGACGCGGCGATTCGGCGTCCGGCGACGCCAGTTCCGCGCGGACCCGGCGCAGCAGCGTCACGGCGCGAGCGCGGAAGGTGCGGGCGGCCGCGCCGTCGCCGGCGAGGTCGGCGAGGTCGGCCAGTACCGCGTCCACGGGCCCGAAGACGGCGACGCCGGAGCCGAGTCCGGTCATGGTTCCCGAGCAGTGGCGCAACTCCTCCAGCAGCGCCCGCGCCGCCTCGGCCTCGCCGAGCGCCACCGCGGCGTGGGCCCGGAACACCGTCATGACCGTCGGGTAGAAGTCCGGGCGCACGGTGCCGTGCCGGTGGAACAGGGTGCGGGCACGGTCGCGGTCGCCCGCGTCGAGCAAAGCGACGGTATAGACCTGGGCGACCAGCTCGGGTTCGGCGGCATACAGTACGGCCAGCCGGTCCACCAGGCCCGACAGGTCCTCGCGCGCCCAGGCCATGGTGAGCGGCCCGATGAGCAGGGACTCCGCTTCGTTGGCGCTGCCGGACTGGCGAATCCGGGCGTCGAAGCGCCGGTACTCGGTCTCGGCGGCGTCGAGATCGCCGCGCAGCACCGCCGAGACCGCCGCGAAGGCCGCCAGCAGATCGAGCAGCGGCCGCAGATGCCCGGCCGAGGCGTATTCCAGGGCACGGTCCGCGTGCCGCCGCGCCGCGTTCAGATCGGTGGCGCGGCAGGCGGATCGGAATCGCAGGTAGTGGGCGACCGCCTGGTACTCGGGTAATCGTGCCGCGCGAGCGGCATGTAATAGGTCGTCGGCGACGCGCTCCCAGCCGTCCAGCGTCGCGGGCCCCGTGATCGCGTAGGCGAGTGCGTTGAGCGCCGCGCACGTCAGCCGCGCGTCGTGGGTCTTGCGGGCTGCGTCGACCGCCCGGCGCGCCCACCGGTGCACCTGTGCGGCGTCGCCCGTCGCCTCGGACTCCAGCACCAGTGTCACCAGCAGCCGCGCCTCGTCCGCCGATGAATCCGCTTCCGCCAGTGCGGCTTTCAGCATGTCGATCAGCTCGGCGTCGGGCGTGCGCCAGTCCCGCACGCCCGCGATCACCGGCGCCCGCCAGCAGGTGAGCGCTCGCACGCGCAGGGCGGGGTCGCCGAGTTCACCGGCCAGCGCGACGGCCCGCCGCCGCGACTCCCGGGCCGCCAGGCTCCGGCCGCCGTAGGCCAGGGCGCCGGTGAGCCCGCACAGCGAATCGAGCATGGCGATCCGGTCGGCGCGGTCGGCCGTCTCCCCGGCGTGCCCGGCGAGTTCGTGCAGTGCGACCGCGGCCTGCCAGTGTTCGGTGGCGTCGGCGCGGGTGTCGCCGCGGTCGGAGCCGCGCGCCGCGGTGACCAGGTAGGCGAGCGCGTGTGTCGCGGTGGTCCGCGTGGCGCCGCGCGCCGCGTGATGTGCCAGGGCCGCGATATCGGCCGCGGCGTCCGGGCGTTCGGGCGAGCGGCGCTCCAGGAATTCCAGGGCACGCCAGTGCATCCGGCGGCGGCGCAGCGGGAGGATGCCGTCGTAGACGGTGTCCCGGATCAGCGCGTGGTCCAGCGCGATCCGCCCGTACGCGTCGAATCCGACCAGCCCGGCGGCCGCCGCGGCGTCTATACCGTCGACGATGTCGATCTCGCCGATGCCCGACAGCCCGATCAGTGTGTCGATGTCGATCGTCCCGCCCCACACCGCGATGTACTGCAGCACGGTGACCACACCCGCGGGCAGCCGCCCGATCCGCTCGCTCAGCACCGCCCGGATGCCCTCCGGCAGCATCCGCGCCTCGCCGCGCGTCACCATCAGTTTCGACAGTTCCCGGACGAACAGGGGATTACCGCCGGTCCGGCGATGCAGCGACTGCAGTGTCTCGTGATCCAGCTCGGCGAGCCCGGCGCCCCGCGCGATCTCCTCCGTGCCCGGCAGATCGAGCCCGGACAGTTCGATGCGCTCGCTCACCCGATCGGCCAGCGCCGCCTCCGTGGCGCGCAAGACCGGCGACAGCTCCGGGCCCCGCGCGGTCACGAGCACCAGCACCGGCTCGCGATGCAACCAGCTCACCAGCTGCCGCAGCACCTGCAGGCTCGCCGCGTCCGAGCGGTGCATATCGTCGAGCACGATCGCGACCGGGGCGTGCCCGGCCAGTTCGCGGCACCGCTTGGCCACCGCCCGGACCACGGTGAACGGGTCGCCGGATTCGGCCACCTCCTCCGAAAGCACCGATCCGCCACCGAGTTCCGCCAGGATCTCCCGCCAGATCCAGGCCGCGGGCGCGCTGTCGACCTCGGGGGCCTTGCCGTAGGCGGTGACCCATCCCGCGGCGGCCAGATCCGCCGCGGCCCTGCACACCAGCGTGGTCTTCCCGGTGCCGACATCGCCGATGACCCAGATCAGGCGCATCCCCGAGGCGCGGACCTCGTCGGACGCGGCCGCGATGGTGGCGTGCTGACCCGGATAGCAGGTCGACTCCTCCGGTACGGGCCGGTCGGCCGGCGTGACGCGCTGGGGCACCGTCGGCGCGGCCCGTATCTGTTCCGGCGCTCGCTCGTCGGCGACCGTGTGATTCAGGAGCGCGGATTCCAATTCGCTCAGCCGCGGGCCGGGGTCGATTCCGTATTCCGAGCGCAGATAATCGCGCACTCGGCGCACCGTCGCGAGCGCGTCCACCTGCTGCCCGAGCCGATATTGCGCCAGCGCCAGCAGCCGCGCGGTTTCCTCGCGGCCGGGAAACTCCTCCACCTGTTGCCGGAGCACCGCGACGACCTCGCCGATACGGTCGAGTTCGAGGGCGGCCTGCGCGCGCATCTCGATTGCGGTGGCGCGCAGATCGGTCAATCGCGCCGATTCCGCGGCGGCCCAGCTCGCCCCGGCGAAGGATTCGAATGCGGCGCCGTGCCAGCAGGAAAGTGCGGCGTCCAGCATTCGATAACGCTCGAGCGGGCCCGGCGGGCCGGACGGCGCGTGCACGCGGTCCTCGTATTGCCGCAGCAACGCCTCGAACTGCCACGCGTCGACATTTCCGGAATCCAGCCGCAGCGCATACCCACTGCCTTCGGAGACCAGAATCTGCGCCGGCGTTCGGGGCCTGCGCGACGGCTCCAGGATTCGGCGCAGATTGTGGATTTGTACCTGCAGAACGGAGGGGGCGTGCGGCGGCGGTGCGCCCTCCCAGACGTCCTCGACCAACCGATCGACGCCGAGGGTCTTGCCCCCGGCCAAAACCAGCCGACCCAGTATCGCGCGTTGCCGTCCCGCGCCGATGCGGGCCGTGCGGCCGCCGAGTAAGACCTGCAATGGTCCGAACACCTGAACCTGTGGCTCCGACATCATCACACGACGCCCCTCCGGCTGTCGGGCTGGCAAAGTACGAATAGTCCGAAATACTCTTCGGTAAATTACCGTCGCCTACGCGTGAAGACAAATCAACGGCTACGGGTGGTCCCAGCAAACTGGTTGAGCAACAACAACATCGGTGTATCACGCGGGAATCTCGGCGAAGGCGCAGACCTGGCAGACACTGTTCACCGAACCGGCCGGGACGATCCGCCAGCACTGCACACAGCGCGGCAGGCGCCCGTGGCCCGACGCAATGAGACGCAAAAGCGCGGCGCTGTCGCCGTCACCCGAGGCCCATACTCCGGCCGCAATCCCGCGCGGCAGCCCGACCGCCAGCGAATGCCTGGCGCAATCGGCCACGACCGAACATCCCCGGCAGTAAGCGAGCGCCCGGCGCGGATCTCCCTTCGGCGGTGGCGGGGGATGAAAGAGTCCCGGCGCCGCCTCGCGGCACGCGGCGTCTTTTCGCCAGTTCACACGATCACCTCCTGTACCGTCCCGCCGGGCCGATGCCTGCGTCCCGCGGGGTCGAATCTATTCCGGAAGATCGTTCCGGAATGCCGCCACTGTATGCATCCGATCCGGTAATGTCGCCACCGGGCGGAATTACGAAATGGCAACGAATTGGGGCGGAAGTGCCGCTCGAGCACCATGGAACCACCGCGGAAGAAATGTGGAAGTAAGCGGCCGGATAATCGCCGGGACATGTCGCTACAACCGCAGGAGCTGAATACCATGAATATGCCGGTGCTACCCGACTCGAATGTCCTCAACGGTCTGCTCGGCGTCGCCGAGCGGGTGATGGAACTGGCCGGCCAGTTACTGACCACGCCGGTTCCTCCCGGCCTCGTCCCGTCGCCCGCCGAGATGCCGGAGCCGGCCGATCCCGGCTGGTATCGGGACCGGGACGGAGATATCTGGCAGAAGACCGAGTCCGGCTGGCGGCTGTTCCTGCAGCGCGGCGTCGCCGCGGACAGCACCTCGACGTGGGATTGGGCCGACGGCCACGTCCGCGACTACGGACCGTTCGTCCCGATGCCGGCCGCTCGATAATTCTCCGGCGCGACCCTCCGGAAATTGCGAGTGCGGACCCGATTCCGGTTACCGGCGGAATCGGGTCCGCACTCGCCCGGAAGAACGGTGGAAGTGCCCTGCTGAACACTGACTGCGCCGGTCGGCAACGACCGGACGCATCATCCGTGTCCATTGTCTGGAGGGCCTGTGACAGAATCACCCGATTTGTCGAATACGGCATTACCGGAATTCGCGTTCACACCGGTGCCGCGACCGGAGTTGTACGTCCGGCTCGATACCGGACCGGCCGGCGGCGGCCGCGTACTCCTCATCACCGCGGCGGCGGGGACCGGGAAGACGGTGCTGATCGCGGGCTGGGCGGGAACCCATCTGCCGAGGTCGTATCCCGGCACCCGGATCGGATGGCTCACGGCGACGCCCACGGGCGCCACGGCGGGCGAACTGCGCCACGCCGTGCCGGCGAGTCTCGGCATCGACGACATCGAACCGGTGACCGATCCGGATACGGCCGCGGCACAGGTGATCTCGGCCCTGCGCGCGGACGACCGCCCGCGGGTCCTGGTCGTCGACGACGCGCATCTGCTCACCGATCCCGGGGACCTGGCGTATCTGCAGCGGCTGCTGACCGACGCGCCGCCGAATCTCACCGCGGTCCTCTCGGCCCGGCACGATCCGCCCCTGCGCTGGCACGCGGTGGACCTGCGGCGCCGCGTATTCCGTTTGCACGCCGTGGATCTGGCGTTCAGCGAGATCCGCGCGGCGCAGCTGTGCCGCCAGCACCACTGCCCGCTCACCGGTACGGAACTGGCCATGCTGATGGGTTTGACCCGTGGGTGGCCCGCGCTGGTCCGCATCGCGGCGGGGCGTCTCGCCGCGCACGACGACCGGTCGACGGCGCTCACCGAACTGGCCGAGGCGCCCGCGCCGATCGCGGATTTCCTCGCCGACGAGGTGCTCGCGCCGCTCCCGGACCGGATCCGGCGGTTCGTCCGGATCACGAGTGTCCCCGGCTCGTTCACGGGTGCGCTCGCCGAACGGCTGACAGGAGATATCGCCGTGCCGGTGCTGCACGAGCTGGTCCGCGCGGGATTCCCGATGACTCGTCACGCCCGCGACGGTGACCTGTGGTTCACCTACCACCCGCTGATGCGCGCCCATCTGCTCGGCGAGGCGCGCCGCTGCGAGGATATGACCGCGCTGCAGCTGCGGACCGCGGACTCCTATCTGTCGGCGGGCCTGCCCCGGTCGGCGCTGCATCATCTGCTGCGCGCACCGGCCGCCTCGCAACTGCGGACGTTCCTGCGCGACACCGGACTTCGCATGGTGCTCGACGGTGACGGCCCCGACCTGTTCCGGCAGCTCGACCAGAGCGACGCGGTCCCGCCCGACGACCCGCTGGTGCGGGTGCTGCGCGCGATCGACGCCCTCGAACAGCGCGATATCGGCAAGGCGATGATCCTTCTCGACAAGCTCTACCGCCGTCCGGCCGGCACCGGTGCGATCGTGCCCGACAGCTGGATCCGGCTGCTGGCCACGGCCGCAGGCGCCGGCGTCACGCTGGCAACCGGCGCCGGACTGGCCGAATTCCGTTTCCCCGACCGGGTTTTCGTCACCGGACAACCCGATGTCGACGGGTACGCCGCGTTGCAGTTCGGCACCGTCGCGCTGGCGCACGGCGATATCGAGCGCGCCGAGCGGCAGTTCCGCCGCGGTCGCGCCCAGGCGGGGTGCGCGGGCTGCGCGTCGCTGAGCGTGCGCGCCGAGGCCCGGCTCGCGGTCGCCGCGCTGATCCGCGGCACCGTCACCGGCATGCGCGAACACGCGGGCCGGGCGGTCGCCGCGGCGGCGAGATCCGGGCGCACGGCGACCGGTGACGCCCTCGGCGCGCAGGCCGTCTCGGCCTTCTCGCGGTACCTGCGGGGCGAAACAACTGGCAGCGAGATCGATACCACCGCAACGCATTCCGGCGATTGGGACGAGGTCGTCGCGCACCTGCTGGAGTTCGATCGTTCCGACGACCGGTACACGGCGGCCGAGACGCTGCGGCGCAGCACGGTGGTCATGCTGCGCACGCCGCTGCCGCTCCCGGCCGCCGCGGGGCGGCTGCTGCCGCATGTAGTGCGGGTGCTGCTCGCCGTCGACGCGGGGCATTCGGCGCGGCTGCTCGTCGATCAGGCCGCCGACGTCCTCGGGGAATCCGCCGACGTCGTCCTCGCCCGCGCGGCAACGACTCTCGCGCACCGGCCGGCCACGACCTCCGCGATGGTCGCGCCGCTGCTCGCGACCGCGGCGGCGGCACAGCCGCTCACCACGGCGCCGGCATGGCTGCTGGAAGCCGCCGCCCAGGCGGCGCTGGGCAATCCGCCCCGGGCGCGCCGCGCCCTCGCCACCGCCGTGCACCACGCGGCGCCCGAGGGCCTGGTCCGCCCGTTCCTCGACGTACCCGGCGCGGCCGAACTACTCGACGCGCATATCGGAACCCTCGGGCACGACAACGATTTCGCCGCCGCCGTGCGCGCCCACCCCGCGCTACGGCGACAGCACCGGCCACCCAGCCTGACCGCGACCGAACTCACCGTCCTGAACCAACTACCCTCGGGCCGCACCGCCCAGCAGATCGCCGACGTCCTCGGCGTCTCCATCAACACCGTGAAAACCCACCTCCGCGGCATCTACGGCAAACTCGGCACCAGCACCCGAGCGGGCGCCCTCGAACTGGCCCGCCGCACCGGCCTGCTGTGACGAAGCGGCACCCAGGACGAGTACACACCGGCAAGCTGCGGCGACGTCGCCGAGACGCCAGGCGCCGCCCCGACCGCACCGGGCGGGTCGGTACGCACCGTCCGCCAATGCCGTCACAACCGCAGCGGCCCTGTCAACGCACACCGTCCGCCAAAGCCGCCGCGACGCTGGGGTATACGGTGATCGGCCCATCACCGGACCAGGCCTGGCGCGAGGGGGTGCGGTCCGGGGTGGCCCGGCCTGCGAGTCGTACGGCGATGCCGCGCCAGGCCAGATCCTCGCTCAGCTCGCCCAGTGCCCGGGCCGCGGTCACATCGATGACCGGGCAGGCCACGGCGTCGAGGACGAGCAGCCGCGTGTGGTCCGTGCACTGCCGGAGGATCCGCCGCCGCAGCCGGTTCGCGGTGGCGAAGAACAGGATCGGGCCCAACGGCACGATCAGCAGGTGACGATCGTCCGGGGCGGGCCGGGCCGCGCCGGACGGCCCGGCGGCACGCGACTGCGCGAAACGGTACAGCAGCAACAGGATCGAGCCGCCCAGCCCGATCAGCAGCCCCGGCAGCACGCCCGCGACCACGACCGACACCACCGTGAGCAGCGTCGCGGCGAAGTCGGCCCCGGCCGCGTTCCCGTAGATACTCCCCCGCCGCTCCCGCCACATCCGGTACAGCCGTCGCAGTTCGGCCGGTTCGGCCAGCCGGATCGCCGCCGCGATCGCGATGGCCGCCACCACGGCCGCCGGCAGGCCCTCGTACATGCCGGTGAGCGTCAGCATCGTCACCGCCGCGAGGGCCGCGACGACGAGCCCGCCGAGCCGGGTGCGCGCGCCCGCGCCGCACAGTCCCGCGGTCTGCGCGGGACTGCCGCCGACTGCCATGCCCGAACACAACGCCGCGCCCAGATTCGCCAGGCCGAGCCCGAACAGTTCGCGATGGGCGCTGATCCGGTAACCGCCTCGCGCCGCGAGGGTTTCGGCGAGCGTGAGCCCCTCGGCGAATCCGATCAGCAGCACCGCCGACGCCGGGACCAGCACCGCCCGCACATCGCCCGGCTCGGGGATCTCGATCGGCGGCGGCCCGGACGCGAGACCGCTCAGCATCGCGACCTGCCCGTCCCACATCAGCAGCCGGACCGCGGCCACCCCGGCCACCGCCACGACCAGTGCCGCGGGGACCAGCGGCGCCCAGCGCTGCAATACGAGCAGCACCAGCAGGCAGCCGCCGCCGAGCAGGACGGTCCGCCAGTCCGACAGGCCCAGATGTCCGGCCACCGACCACGCCTCCCGCCACGACTCGCTCGGGGATTCCCGCAGGCCCAGCAGCGCGGGAGCCTGCTCGACGGCGATCAGCACGGCCAGCCCGGCGGCGAATCCGCGCCGCACGGGCCGGGCGATCCCCGACGCCGCGCAGCCCAGCCGGGCCATCCCGGCGGCGATCCCGGCCAGCCCGCACGCCGCCGCCAGGGCCGCCGCGACGGCCCGGCCCTCCGCCGCGGCGAACGGCGCCACGACGGCCGCCGTCAGCGCCGCGGTCATCGGCGTCGGCCCCACCACCAGCTGCCGCGAGCCACCGGCGACGGCGTACAGGACCAGCGCCGGAACGAGCGCGTACAGCCCGGCCATCGCCGGCAGCCCGGCGATGGACGCGCACGCGAACGCCTCCGGCACCGCCGCGGCCCAGATGGCGAACCCCGCAACGGAATCGGCACGCAACCGTTGGGAAAAACCTTGCGGCACAGGCACGATGCGTCGGCTCACCCCTACCGGCTCGCCTGTGCGTACCAGGTCGCGACGGCCCAGATGACCACCACGTCGAGCACGATGACCAGGATCGACCAGGCCGGATAGTAGGGCAGCGACATGAAATTCGCGATGATCGACAGCGCCGCGATCACCATCGCCGCGATCCGCGCGGCCGCCGTGCCGCTCATCAGGCCGATCCCGGTGAGCACCAGCACGATGCCGACCACGATGTGGATCCACCCCCACGCCGTGGTGTCGAACCGGTACAGGTACTCGACGCCCACGACGTACAGCTGGTCGGCGCCGACGGCCGAAATGCCTTGCAACATATCGAGAACGCCGACCGTCACCAGCAGGATCGCCGCGGCGAGTACGCCACCGGGAATCTCGGTGCGTTCCGCCACCGGCCTCAGCTCCGGCACGTGTGTTTCGGGCGCGTGTGTCATGGTCGACCCCTTCTGCTCGCAGTGATGGACGCACCACGAATCTGGCGGGCCGGGACGGGAATCGGCGTCCTCCGTCGCGAATGAATCGGCGCACGTGACCGGCTCACCCTCGGCGGGTGACGCCCGGCGCGAGCGCGCGCGGGACCATGGTCGGTGACCGCGGAGAATCCGGACGAGGGAGCTGCTCGTGACCGACTATCCACCGATCGCGGACCACGGCCTCATCGGCGATCTGCAGACCGCCGCGCTGGTCACCGTCGACGGCTCGATCGACTGGTTCTGTTGTCCCCGTTTCGATTCGCCGAGCGTCTTCGGCGCGCTGCTGGATCGGCGCCGCGGCGGGCACTGCCGGATCCGGCCGGCCGAACGGCCCTACCGCAGTACGCAGATGTACTTCCCGGACACCGCGATCCTCATCACCCGGTTCAGCACCGAGGTCGGAACCGGCGAGATCGTCGACTTCATGCCCCCGGCGGGCCGCGACATCACCGGCACCCATCGGCTGGTGCGGATGCTGCGCTGTATCCGCGGCCGGATCACCTTCGAGCTGGAGGTCGCGCCGCGCTTCGGCTATGGGCGGCAGGATCATTCGACCAGCGCGACCGCCGACGGGGCGACCTTCGACGGCGGCGATATCGGCCTCACCCTGCATGCGGTACGCGAACCGCACGACGAACGCCTGGCGCAGGTCCGGGTCACCGAGGACGGCGATCTGCACGGCCGGCTGCCGCTGACGGCCGGGCAGGTGCGCGGATTCGTCCTCGAATCCGGGACGTCGCGCACGCCACACGCCGTGCGCGTCTCGGAGATCGAGGCGACCTTCGACGAGACCGTCCGCTTCTGGCACGCCTGGGTGGCACGGTCGACGTATCGGGGCCGGTGGCGCGAGATGGTGAACCGCTCCGCCATCACCCTGAAACTGCTCACCTACGCGCCGACCGGCGCCATCGTCGCCGCCCCCACCGCCGGGCTGCCCGAACAGATCGGCGGCGAACGGAACTGGGACTACCGCTACGCGTGGGTGCGCGACGCGTCGTTCTCGGTGTCGTCGCTGCTGGCCCTCGGATTCACCGAGGAGGCAGGCGATTTCGCGCGCTGGCTGCACGGGCGCTACCGCTCGAACGGCCGGCCCCTGCAGATCATGTACCGGGTGGACGGCTCCTCGGATCTGCGCGAGGAGGAGCTCACCCACCTCGAGGGCTATCGCCGGTCCAGCCCGGTGCGCATCGGCAACGGCGCCTCCGATCAGCTGCAGCTCGACATCTACGGCGAACTGCTGGACAGCCTCTACCAGGCCGACCGGCACGGGCTGTGGATCGGCCACCAGGGCTGGGAGACGGTGGGCGAGTTGATGACCTGGCTCACGGTGAACTGGGATCAACCGGAGGAGGGCATCTGGGAGACCCGCGGCGGGCGCGCCGACTACACCTACGGACGGCTGATGAGCTGGGTGGCATTCGACCGCGCGCTGCGCCTCGCCGCCCGCCACAGCCTGCCCGGCCCGGTCGAGCTGTGGCGGAGCCAGCGCGACCGGATCTACGCCCAGGTATGGGATCAGGGCTGGAATCCGAAGCGCCGGGCCTTCGTGCAGCACTACGACAGCGATGTGCTCGACTCGTCACTGTTGCGCATGGTCCAGGTCGGATTCGTCGCGCCCCGCGATCCGATGTGGCTGTCGACGCTGGCGGAGATGGGGCAGGAGCTGGTCACCGACAGCCTGGTCTATCGCTACGACCCCGAGGCGGCTCCGGACGGATTGCGCGGGACCGAGGGCACGTTCTCGCTGTGCAGCTTCACCTATGTCACCGCGCTGGCGCGGGCGGGACAGGCGCAGCAGGCCCGGCTGGCCTTCGAGAAGATGCTGACCTACGCCAATCATGTGGGCCTGTACGCCGAGGAGATCGGCCTCACCGGCGAACAGCTCGGCAACTTCCCGCAGGCGTTCACCCACCTCGCGCTGATCGATGCGGCGACGACCCTGGACGAGGCCCTGGACCGCATGTCGGGGGCCGCCGCCGCCCGCACGGGTCGGTGACCTCAGCCCGGCGGGGCCGAGGTGGTCCGCGCGTACTCCAGCGGCGCCATCCCGACCTCCCGGGCGAATTCGCGGGAGAAGTGCGCCTGATCGAAGTAGCCGAGATCCAGTGCGAGCGAGGACAGGTCGTCGGTGCGGCCGTCGGCCAGCAGCTGCGCGCCGTCCTGTAGGCGGTAGCGGCGCAGCACCCATTTCGGGCCCGCGCCGACATAGCGGCGGAACAGCCGCTGCAGAGTGCGGATCGGCACGTCGAACCGCTCGGTGACCTGGTCGACGCGGGTCAGGTCGGGGTCCGCCGCCATCGCGGCGACGATCCTCAGCACCGCGCGATAGGACTCGTCGTCCGGGGCGTGCTGCGCGGCGTCGGCGAAGAAATCCTCGATCAGATCGCGGCGGGCCTCGGGCTCCGGTTCGGACAGCACCTTCTCGCTCAGCCCCACCGCCTCGGGCAGCACGTCGGTCAGCGGGACCGCGGTGTCGCGGAAGGAGCCGACATCGAGCCCGGTGAACGCGCCGAAGCCGCCGACCCGGAACTTCAGCGCGAAGGTCTCCCCCACGCCGGCCAGCTCGCGGGTGAACTTGGTGGTGCACACGCCGTTGACCCAGCCGCCGCTGCGGGTGTGGCTCTGTTCGAAGGTGACGTTGACGCACGGGAACGGCAGCACCTCGGCCACATACGGCGGGCGCCCGCGCAGATCCCACCGCACCGACCAGTACCACTCGGCGAACCGGGACGTCTGCGGCCCGGCCGGAAACCGGGCCAGGGTGCGGTGCCGCTCCTGCTCCCGGGGATGCAGGATGCCTTTGGTCACCTCCGGCGGTGGCACCGGAATCCGTTCCGGCGCACCGCTTTCCGCCGGACCGGGCGGGCGGCTCACGGCCGCCGCCGGGGCTGTCGCGTTCTTACAAGACCCACGCCGCGCGAGCGACGAGAGTTACGGGCATGACGAACACCGTGAACCCGATCCCCGAGGGCTACCACTCCATCACCTGCTTCCTGGCCGTCCCCGACGGCAACAAGGCCATCGACTTCTACACCGCGGTCTTCGGCGCGGAGGTGGTGAGCCGCAACGATCTGCCCGACGGGCAGCCGGCCCACGCCGAGCTGAAGATCGGCGACTCGACCATCCAGGTCGGCATGCCGGTTCCCGAGCACGGGCTGCGCGCGCCGACCGGCGAGTGGGTGCACACCAGCATCGTGCACTACTGCGACGACGTGGACCTGGTGGCGGAGCGGGCCCGCGAGCACGGCGCACACAGCGTCGACGACCCGCAGACCTTCGTCACCGGCGACCGCTACGGCGCGGTCATCGATCCGTTCGGGCACCGCTGGGTCTGCATGACCCGCGTCGAGGACGTCCCCCGCGAGGAGGCCGAGCGCCGCGTGAACGAATGGATGAAAACCCAGGGCTGAGGTCATTTCAGCCCGGCCGCGTCCATACCGCGCAGCTCCTTCTTGAGGTCGGCGATCTCGTCGCGGAGCCGGCCGGCCAGCTCGAACTGCAGCTCCCGGGCCGCGTTCATCATCTGGTCGGTCATCTCCTTGATCAGGTCGGCGAGTTCGGCGCGCGGCATGTTCTTCACGTCGCGGCCCTCGTAGACGCCCGCGCTGACGGCGCGCCCGGGCTCGCCCTGGGCGCGACGGCCGCGGCTGGCGTTGCGGCCCGAGCCGCCGACCTCGACCTCGGTCTCGTCGGCCTCGCGATAGACCTGGTCGAGGATGTCGGCGATCTTCTTGCGCAGCGCCGTCGGCTCGATGCCGTTGGCCTCGTTGTAGGCGATCTGCTTGGCGCGGCGGCGTTCCGTCTCGTCCATCGCGGTGCGCATCGAGTCGGTGATCTTGTCCGCGTACATGTGGACCTCACCGGAGACGTTGCGGGCGGCGCGGCCGATGGTCTGGATGAGGCTGGTGGTGCTGCGCAGGAAGCCCTCCTTGTCGGCGTCGAGGATCGCGACCAGCGAGACCTCGGGCAGGTCCAGGCCCTCGCGCAGCAGGTTGATGCCGACCAGCACGTCGTACTCGCCGAGCCGCAGCTGCCGCAGCAGTTCGACGCGGCGCAGGGTGTCGATCTCCGAGTGCAGGTAGCGCACCCGGACGCCGAGGCCGAGCAGATAGTCGGTGAGGTCCTCGGCCATCTTCTTGGTGAGGGTGGTGACGAGGACGCGCTCGTCCTTCTCGGTGCGCTGACGGATCTCGCCGATCAGGTCGTCGATCTGGCCCTTGGTCGGCTTCACCACGACCTTCGGGTCGACCAGACCGGTCGGGCGGATGACCTGCTCGACGAATTCGCCCCCGGTCTGGCCGAGTTCGTACGGACCAGGCGTCGCGGACATGTAGATGGTCTGGCCGATCCGGTCGGCGAACTCCTCCCAGGTCAGCGGGCGGTTGTCGACCGCGGACGGCAGCCGGAAACCGTATTCGACGAGGTTGCGCTTGCGCGACATATCGCCCTCGTACATGCCGCCGATCTGCGGGACGGTGTTGTGCGACTCGTCGATGATCAGCAGGAAATCGTCGGGGAAGTAGTCGAGCAGCGTCGCCGGGGCGGAGCCGGCCGCGCGGCCGTCGATATGCCGCGAATAGTTCTCGATGCCCGAGCAGAATCCGACCTGGCGGATCATCTCCAGGTCGTACTGGGTGCGCATGCGCAGGCGCTGCGCCTCGAGCAGTTTGCCCTGGCGTTCCAGGTCGGCGAGGCGCTCCTCGAGTTCGGCCTCGATATCGCGGACCGCGCGCTCCATGCGCTCGGGCCCCGCGACGTAGTGGGTGGCGGGGAAGATGCGCAGCCGGTCGACCCGGCGGACCACATCGCCCGTCAGCGGGTGGAGGTAGTACAGCTCCTCGATCTCGTCGCCGAAGAATTCGATGCGGACCGCGAGTTCCTCGTAGGAGGGGATGATCTCGACCGTATCGCCGCGGACGCGGAAGGAGCCGCGGGTGAACGCCATGTCGTTGCGGGTGTACTGCACGTCCACCAGCAGGCGCAGCAGCCGGTCGCGGTCGATCTCGCCGCCCACCTCGAGCTGCACGGAACGGTCCAGGTACGACTGCGGCGTGCCCAGGCCGTAGATGCACGACACCGACGCCACGACCACCACATCGCGCCGGGACAGCAGGTTCTGGGTCGCCGAATGCCGCAGGCGTTCGACGTCGTCGTTGATCGAGCTGTCCTTCTCGATGTACGTATCGGTCTGCGCGATGTACGCCTCGGGCTGGTAGTAGTCGTAGTACGAGACGAAGTACTCGACGGCGTTGTTCGGCAGCATCTCGCGCAGCTCGTTGGCCAGCTGGGCGGCCAGCGTCTTGTTGGGCGCCATGAGCAGGGTGGGGCGCTGCATGCGCTCGATCAGCCACGCCGCGGTGGCCGACTTGCCGGTGCCGGTGGCGCCCAGGAGCACCACGTCCCGCTCGCCCGCCTCCAGCCGGCGCTCCAGGTCGGCGATGGCGGTGGGCTGGTCGCCCGCGGGCTCGTACTCGCTGACCACCCGGAACCGGCCGTCGGCACGCTCGATCTCACCGATGGGCCGGAACTCCGAATGCGCCAGCGGTGTGTTGCCCTCGGCGGGGACCTCGGTTGCGAAAGCCATGGTTACCAGCCTAGGACGAGCCACCGACAACTATCACCCGAGCGCCGGGCGACCCCCGACACGCTGAGGGGGTGACCGGCGGGCCGTGACGAATCCCACCGCCGGGGCACCCGGCCATACCCGCCCGGACCCCTCCGACCGGATGCGGCGCGACCGTGACCACCGCCACACCGCTATCTCTCCGCAACCCGGTCGCACAAGAGCCGATCGGAGCGGCCACCGGACACGCGCATCCGACGGCCGATGCGCTCCGCCGGACAGGCGTCGCACAGATTCGAAACGTCACCACATCACAGTCGAAAATCATTCTCGCGCAGTCAATTCCAATCCATCAATGTCCCGGCATCGGCCATTCCTCCGACCGAGCCTCGGTCAGATGTCCAATTCAAGGGTGAGTAATACCGTTGCCGCACACCATATTCGGCAGTCCCCGGCTACGAACACCCCGCCCGACAACCGCTTCCCCGCCCGTCGAAACCACGCCCGCGACCGTATCCCCGCAGCGTTTGCTGCGACCGCGGAGCACTGCGCGGGCAACCTCCACGCGGCGCGCGCGACCGATCGCAGGATGTCCGAATTGTCCGGTGCCGCAAGGAACCTCATCGTTGATGGCGAAACCGTGACAGGACAATTCCGGTCTGTTCACGAACCTCCCCACGAGGTTGCCCGGGTGTACTCTGATCCGGTCCGACAGTCGAGAAGGGCAGTGTCATGGCCGGTTTCCTTGCCTCACGCACCGCAGCGCCAGCGAGCAACGCCGTCGCGGAACTCCTCCGGAACCGGCGTTCCACCGCGCTCAACGGAGTTGTCCCCATGCAGTTCAGACACCGCAGCACCCCGAACCACAACTCCGACGCGACCCCCGCCCCGGCGAGACCCCCGCATCGGCCGCACACCGAGTACTTCGACCTGGCCGATTACACCAAGACCGACGCCCGCGGCTTCGTCCGCTCGGTCGAGCACTACCACGCCGAGCCGTGGGGCCTGTACCTCATGCGCACCGCCGATACGCCGCCCGACCGCTACACCGAGACGTGGCTGCTGCCGCAGCTGTCGCTGCGGGTGAGCATGAACCACGTGAACGCCGCGCACGACCGCGATCCCCGGTACCACATCCACATCGGCGAGTTCGCCCGGATCGAGCCGAAGCGGTGGCGGGCGGTGTACCACTACCTCGACATCGAGGCCCGCAACGGCCACGCCTGCGAACTGCGCGGCGTCGACGAGCTGTTCGCCGCGCACGCCGCCGGATTCGTGGACGCCGCTACCGCCCAGCACGCGTTCGAGCACGCCACCTCCGTCGTGGACGGAATCGCCTCGCACGACCACTGCTTCGAACGCTGGCTGACCTCACGAGGCATCCGGCTGACCTGGCTGTGAGCCGTCGGCGGCCCGGTGCACCGCCGGGCCGCCGACGCGCCGGGCACCCCGCGTCACCTGCCGGAACACGCGGTACCTGCGCGCCGACAGCGATCCGGCGGTAAATTCGGGGCTGTGTCCCAGGCACCAGTTGTGGATCTGCACCCGCCCAAGGTCGAGTTCTTCGACCTGGCCGAACTCACGAATACCGACCCGAAGGGGTTCGTGCGGCCGGTCGAGCGCTATCACGTCGAGCCGTGGGGGCTGTACATGGCCCGCGCCTCCGACCATCCGCAATTCCACTACCTCGAGTCGTGGCTGCTACCCCATGTGTCGCTGCGCGCGACCGTCTTCCACTACAACCCCGTGCACCACCGCGACCAGGACTACTACCTGGACATCGGCGAATTCGCCGAGATCCGGCCGGACTGCTGGAAGTCGATCGACCACTACCTCGACATCGTCGTGCGCACCGGCCGCGACCTCGAGCTGCTCGACGTCGACGAACTGCTCGCCGCGCACGCCGCCGGATACCTGAGCCTGTCCGACTCCCGGCGCGCCGTCGAGACCGCCACCGCGGCCATCGACGGAATCGCGAGTCACGGCTACGTTTTCGAGCACTGGATGGAATCGCAGGGCATCAGCCTCAGCTGGAAGTAGCCTCCCCGCCCTCGAGCACCCGCGCATAAACCTCGTCGAACCACGGCGTCTTCACATCCAGGTAGGCGTCGATCGCCGCGGGACCGGACAGGCCCGTCGCGGCGGCCTCGGCCTTCCGCTTCACCGCCAGATACTCCTCGCGAGCTTCGGCGTTCGCGCGCAGCCAGTCCCGGAACGCCAGCGCCCACACCTGATTCGGCCACCCCTCGACCCGCACGTGCACATTCGCGGGGCGGCCCGGATCGGCATTGGTGTGAACGCGCTTGCCCCACAGGGCGGGATCGGTGCCCGGCTTCGGATCGTCGGTCAGATATTCGGCGCGCGGGAAGCCGGCCGACTCCAGCCCCTCCCGCATCTCGTCGGCGGCCGCGAGATCGGCGACGGTGACCTGGATGTCGAGAACGTCCTTGGCGGGCAGTCCCGGCACCGCCGTCGACCCGATGTGGTCGATGCGCCGCGCGCCCGCCCCGCAGGCGAGGGCCAGGCGGGCGATGAGCCGCTGCGCCTGCGAATCCCAGGTCGGGTCCGACCCCACCAGGTGCACCTCGCCGCGCGGGGCGGGGGTCCGGGTGCGCAGGTTGTGCTCGAAGGGCGCCAGCCGGTGCTCCCACAGCGCGTCCACCTGCGACTCCAGCGCCTCGGGGTCGCCGTTGTTGTCCAGCAGCACATCGGCCGCGGCACGGCGCTGCTCGTCGGTCGCCTGCGTCTTGATCCGGGCCAGCGCGTCGGCGCGCGTGATGCCCCGGAACTCCTCGAGCCGGTGCACCCGGGTCTCGGTCTCGGCCATGACGACGACCACGAGATTCATCATCGCGCCGATCCCGTTCTCCACCAGCAGCGGAACATCCTGCACCACAATCGAGTCCGCGGGCGCGGCCGCGATCAGCTCCATGGTGCGCTGCCCGACCAGCGGATGGGTGATGCCGTTCAGCGTGCGGCGGGACTCGTCGTCGGCGAAGGCCTTGGCCGCGAGGGCCGGTCGGTCCAGGCTCCCGTCGGCCGCCAGGATGTCCGATCCGAATGCCTCGACCAGGGCGGCGAGCCCCGCGGTGCCCGGCGCCACCACCTCGCGGGCGATCACGTCGCTGTCGATCAGGACGGCGCCCCGCTCGGCCAGCCGCCGCGCCGCCGTCGACTTACCCGCTCCCATGCCTCCGGTGAGACCGATACGCAACATTCGTCCAGTCTCGCATCCGGGCACGCCCGCGTCGTACGCCGGTCTCGCCGGAAGCGACCCGAAAGGGTCTATTACCCATCGCCGCAATATCTCTCACGCGGTCACCGGCAAATTTCTCAATCCGTGATGGCGGCGATATCAATTCGAAACTTTTTCCGCCGGATCCCGACCTGTGGTCCGCAACTTTCCGACACGCCGGGACGAAAGTCGCGCAAAATACGCTGCCACACACTTTCGTTCCGCTAATGTTTCGCCGCAGGCGAGCCAGGCCGTACCACGCAAGCAAAGGAACACCATTGGGCACCAGAAACATCCAGACGGGTCGCCACCGCCTGGGCAGGACCGGCACGGTGCACTGTGTCGAGATCCGCGAAGTCGCGAGCGCGCTGGCCGAGTATCGCCGCTCCTGGATCACCGCGCTGATCAGTCCCGCACGTCACAGCCTCGCCGCGATCCGCAAGCGCACGGCCGACGCCGCGGCGCAGTGGGTGCCCGCCACCGCGAGCTGATCGCCTCCTACACGACCCCGCTCGGGCGTCGCCGTGTCCCCGCCTCCTGACTCGGCATACTGTTGGGCGGCACCGAATAAGGGGCGCCCTGCCCCGCCGATCCCAGCGCGATATTCGGCCCGCATTGCGCCAGTGCGGCCTCGGTGCGGGAATTCGGATCCGTGATCCGCGGCGGCGCCGCATCGGGCGCCGACGCGAAATCGAACGCCGATGTCATATCGCCGGTGACGCTGCGCCGCCAGTCCGTGAGATTCGGGACGTCCACACCGAATCGCCGTTCCAGCAAACGCAATTGCGACGTGTGGTCGAAGGTCTCCGAACACACCAGTCCGCCACGCGAATACGGCGACACCACCCAGCACGGCACCCGATAGCCCAGGCCGATCGGGCCCGCGACACCCTTGGCGGCCGGGACCCGGTTCAGGTCCACGGTCAGGAACTCCCCCGGCGTGCCGGGCGGCGGCGTCGGCGGGGTGACGTGGTCGAAGAAGCCGCCGTTCTCGTCGTACATGACGATCAGGGCCGTCTTCTCCCATACCGCCGGATTGGCGGTCAGGATGTCGAGCACCTGCATGATGCCGACCGCGCCGAGCGCCGGCGGCAGCGCCGGATGTTCGCAGTTGAACAGCGGCGGGATCACCCACGACACCGACGGCAGCCGGTTCGCGGCCACGTCGGCGGCGAAGTCCTGCGGGTACACCGGGGCCTTACCCCGTTGCGCCAGTTCGGAATTCGGGTCGGCGGCCTGGGTGAAGCAGCCCATCATGCCGTCCAGGATCACCGAGGAGATGGGGCCGACGTCGCGGTTGTTGTAGATCTTCCAGCTGACCCCGGCCGCGGAGAGGTTCTCGGGGAAGGTGCGCCAGCTGTAGGCGTTCTGCGGGATGATCGGCGGCGTCTCCACCAGCGGGCCACCGGCGAGACCGTCCGGATCGATGGTGGCCGAGATCCAGTACAGCCGGTTCGGGTCGGTGGGCCCGAGCACCGAGCAGTGGTAGGCGTCGCACAGCGTGAACGCGTCGGCCAGCTCGTGATGCACCGGGATGTCGGCACGGGTGTGGTATCCCATGGCGGCGGGCCCGTTTCCGGGGCCCACGCTGGCGATGGACATCGGCATCCAGCGGTCGTTCGCGCCGCCGTTCCACGCCTCGTGCATACCCGCCCAGCTGTGGTCGGGATCGTTCACGCATTCGCCGTCGAGGCTCGGACCCCGGGTGGTGTCGAGCCGGAACGGCAGCAGGTAGCCGTCGGCGGCCGGGCCCACGCCCGGCTGGTAGCCGTACTGCTGCCACGCGGGCGAGGGGTCGGAGAATCCGCGCACCCCCGACATGGTCCCGAAGTAGTGATCGAAGGACCGGTTCTCCTGCATCAGCAGGACGAAGTGCTCGATATCGCCGAGCCCGCCCATCCCGGCCGGATCGGCGGCGTAGGCCCGCTCGATGATCGGATTCGCCCAGCCCGCCAGCGCGCCCACCCCGCCCGCGGCCATCGCCTTCGCCAGGAAGTCACGCCGGTTGATGCCATCGAAGAGCCCCATGCCGCTGATACGACCTTCCCGCGAATTCTGAAAAAGGACAGTTTCAAAGATTCCCGCCGAGAACAGTACACAAAATAGCGGAGGCCCCGATCCGTCCGGATCGGGGCCTCCGCGTCAGCTGCGTGCGAACTACGCGTTGCCGGAGAGCTTCTCGCGCAGCGCGGCGAGCTGCGCGTCGCTGGCCAGCGAACCGCCGGCCGACTCCGACTGCGAGGACGACGACGACGAGGCCCGCTCGCCACCACTCTCGGAGGAGTAGTTGGACGACCCGCCACCGTTGGCGGCCTCCGCGGCGGCGTCGGCGGCCATCTTCTCCATCTGCGCGGTGTGCATCTTGTGACGGCGCTCCGCCTCGGCGTAGCGGCCCTCCCACTCCTCGCGCTGCTTGTCGAAGCCCTCGAGCCACTCGTTGGTGTCGGGGTCGAAGCCCTCGGGGAAGATGTAGTTGCCCTGCTCGTCGTAGCTGTCGGCCATGCCGTACTTCGACGGATCGAACTCGGCGTGGTAGTCCTCGTTCGCCTGCTTCAGCGACAGCGAGATCCGGCGACGCTCCAGGTCGATGTCGATGACCTTGACCATCGCGTCGTCGCCGACGGAGACGACCTGATCCGGCACCTCGACGTGGCGCTCGGCCAGCTCGGAGATGTGCACCAGGCCCTCGATGCCCTCCTCGACACGCACGAACGCACCGAACGGAACCAGCTTGGTGACCTTGCCGGGCACGATCTGGCCGATGGCGTGGGTGCGGGCGAACTGACGCCACGGGTCTTCCTGAGTCGCCTTGAGCGACAGCGAGACCCGCTCGCGGTCCAGGTCGACGTCGAGCACCTCGACGGTGACCTCCATGCCGACCTCGACGACCTCGGACGGGTGGTCGATGTGCTTCCAGGACAGCTCGGAGACGTGCACCAGGCCGTCGACACCGCCGAGATCGACGAACGCGCCGAAGTTGACGATGGAGGACACGACGCCCTTGCGGACCTGGCCCTTCTGGAGCTGGTGCAGGAACTCGGAACGGACCTCGGACTGGGTCTGCTCGAGCCAGGCGCGGCGGGACAGGACCACGTTGTTGCGGTTCTTGTCCAGCTCGATGATCTTGGCCTCGATCTCCTTGCCGACGTACGGCTGCAGATCGCGGACGCGGCGCATCTCGACGAGCGAGGCGGGAAGGAAGCCGCGCAGGCCGATGTCGAGAATCAGACCGCCCTTCACGACCTCGATGACGGTGCCCTTGACGGCCTCGTCCTTCTCCTTGAGCTCCTCGATGGTGCCCCACGCCCGCTCGTACTGCGCCCGCTTCTTCGACAGGATCAGCCGGCCTTCCTTGTCCTCCTTGGTGAGAACAAGGGCCTCCACCTCATCGCCCACGGAAACGACCTCGGCCGGATCGACATCGTGTTTGATGGACAGTTCGCGGGAAGGAATGACGCCTTCGGTCTTGTAACCGATGTCGAGCAGGACCTCGTCGCGATCGACCTTGACGATGGTGCCTTCGACGATATCGCCGTCGTTGAAGTACTTGATCGTCTTGTCGATGGCGGCGAGGAAGTCCTCGGCGGAGCCGATGTCGTTGACGGCTACCTGCGGCGAGGTGACAGTGGTGGGCATGTGTTGGGTTGCTCCGGACGGATTGTGGTCGGTAGTGGACATGTGGGCTTTCGGTTTTGCTGTGAACTCACAGCGAGGGAACTAACGTTGGCGTGTACAGCACATCGCTGCGACACAGCACAACGCTGTACTCATTGCTCGGAACTCACAGCATGCGCGCGCCTTGTGTACGCAAGTACGAAAGGCACTCGCGGGAAACAGCGTACGCGACGTGAGTTGCGGCAAGCAAACAAGGGTCCCCCTGGGCGTATGGCTACTCTCACATGATGCCCGAAGATCATCCCGGCGCGCACGCCGAGCCCGGAATCGCCGCCCCGGAATACCGCGATCCGGCCGGTGAGGAGCGCCATGCGCAGGCCAACGCCCTGCTCGGGACGACGGGGGTGGCTCGGGCGGCGCTGGGGCCGGCGGAAAGCCAGCGCGCCAGCCGGCGATGGTGGGACGCGGACGCCGAGCAATACCACGACACGCACGCCGACTTCCTCGGTGTGGATTCGCCCTCGGGTGAATTCGTCTGGTGCCCGGAGGGCCTGCACGAGGGCGATTGGCATTTGCTCGGAGATATCGCCGGTAAGCGTGTTCTGGAAATCGGCTGCGGGTCGGCGCCGTGCTCGCGGTGGCTGGCCGCGAACGGCGCGCAACCGGTGGGCCTCGACCTGTCGGCCGGAATGCTGCGGCGCGGCCTGGACGCCATGGAACGAGGTGGGCCGCGGGTGCCGCTGGTGCAGGCGGGCGCGGAGGCGCTGCCCTTCGCCGACGCCTCCTTCGACCTGGCGTGCTCGGCGTTCGGGGCCGTGCCGTTCGTCGCCGATCCGGCGGCCGTGATGCGCGAGGTGGCGCGGGTGCTGCGGCCCGGCGGGCGGTGGGTGTTCTCGGTGAACCACCCGATGCGCTGGATCTTCCCCGACGATCCGGGGCCCGAGGGCCTGCACGCGACCCTCTCGTATTTCGATCGGACGCCGTATGTGGAGGTAGACGCCGAGGGTGAGCCGACCTACGTCGAACACCACCGCACGCTCGGCGACCGCGTCCGCGAGATCGTCGGCGCCGGGCTCACGCTGATCGACCTGATCGAGCCCGACTGGCCCGAGTGGCTGGACCGCGAGTGGGGGCAGTGGAGCCCCCTGCGCGGCGAGATCTTCCCGGGCACAGCCATTTTCGTCACCGAGAAGCCCGGCAACTAGCCTGCGGCGCCGGGCAGGAAGGGGGTCCTGCGGCACCGGGCAGGAGGGGTGCTGTGGCGCCAGGGAGGCATAGTTGCTGGGCCGAGTGGAGGGGGTGCTGTGGGCCGCTGGTCAGCGCTTGGGGATCGGGCGGGTTTCGGCGCCTGCGGCTACTGCGGCGGTGGGGGTGTCCTCGGGGAACGAGGGCTCGCGGGTCAGGCGGCCGGCGGGCAGGGCCGTCGTCTCGGCGGCGTCCGGCGTCTTGGCGATCTCGCCGGTGGGGATGGCCGTCGTCTCGTCCGCGGGGAGTACCGGCCGGGCGCTCGGCTCGCTCTCGGCGCGGTCCGGGTCCTCGGCGGGCGTCGGGCGAGCGGACGACTCGTCGTCGGAACGATCGGCATCGGAGAGCCCGGTCAGCGATCCGCTCGGCGGGGTGTCGGCGGGCAGCATGGTCGTCTCGTCCGCGGGCAGGACCGGCACGCGCGGGCTGCTCGCCGAGCCGGCGGGCATCGCGGTGGTCTCGGCGGCGTCCGTACGCACCGGGCCGCGAACGTCGGAGTCCTGGTCCACGGCCGGCGGCTGCAGGAAATTCACCGATCCCGATGTGGCGGGAAGGGCGGTGGTCTTCGCGGCGGGCGCGGAACTCGCGTAGGCCGCGGCACTGGCGGGCAGCCGCGGGAAGCTGCCGGGTGTCTGCGTCGGCTGCGGCGCGGTTGCCGGCTTGCGCGGAGCGGTGCCCAGCGCCGACGCGCTCGGGATCGGCGCGGTCTCGGCGGCCCCGGCAGAGGGCTCCCGATCGCGGAGACCCGGCAGATCGTCCGGCCGGGCGTCCCCGGATAGTGGGCCGGAACCGTCCGGCCGTCCCGAGCCGGTGTCCTCGTGCGGCGCGCTGCCGTCGGGCTCCTGCGCGCCGGCGGCCACCGGCCCGGTGAACGGCGGCAGGGCGGCGAATCGCGGGTCGACCCGGGCAGTGCGGCTGGCCTGCGAGATCCAGCGGCGGGCCCGGGTGAGCGGATGGTCGGGGAACTGCGCATCCCACTGCGCGTCGTCGGCGACGTTGTAGGGCAGTTTGCCGCGGATGTCCGGCGCGTACGGGTGCGGGCGGAACATGTTCTGGAAGCCGACCTTGGGCACGATCGCCGCCTCGCGCGTGCCCGAGCGGCCCGATTCGCGGCACATCACCTTCAGGATCGCGCTGCACGTGGCCTTCGGGAGCACGATCCCGGCGGTGAATCCCAGCCCGCTCCCGTCCGGCAGCGGGAACTTCTCGAGACGCAGCAGCGCCGGCTGACCCGCCACGCCGATCACGTACGCCTCGATGAGACAACCGAACTCGGCCTGCTGTTCCGTCAGGCCCCGGCGTAAGGCCTCGACGTCTTCCAGCGGGGCCGGTAGATCGGGAACGGCGTCGATGTATGAGAGCGTGACGAGGTCGCCGGTCGCCGGATTGCCCCATGTGCTCGGATCGAGTTGCTGCAGTCCGCCGGTTTCGAACGCGATAGGCACGCGACCACGTTACCGATTAGAAGCAAAGGCGCACATCCTTGTGCGTTTTGTGCCCAATACGTGACATGTTGGTGATAAATACAGGACAAAACAGTCGCACGGTATGTTTCTAGTCGCGGGACCGCGGCGACCGGCCGGCCTGATCGAGCGCCAGCCGTAGCGCGTATTCGATCTGGGCGTTCACGCTGCGAAGATCGTCGGCCGCCCACTTGGCGATGGCCTCGTGGACGGCCGGATCGAGCCGCAGCAGCACCCGCTTCGGCTCCTTCCGCGCCATTACGAATACAGCGATCCGGTGTTGACCACGGGCTGCGCCGAGCGGTCGCCGCACAGGACCACCAGCAGGTTCGACACCATCGTCGCCCGCCGCTCCTCGTCGAGATCGACCATGCCCTCGGCGGTGAGCCGCTCCAGCGCCATCCCGACCATGCCGACCGCGCCCTCGACGATGCGGCTGCGCGCCGCGACCACCTGCGCGGCCTGCTGGCGGACCAGCATCGCCTGGGCGATCTCCGGGGCGTAGGCGAGGTGGGTGATCCGGGCCTCCAGGATGTCGATCCCGGCCAGGGCGGTGCGCTCACTCAGTTCCGTGGTCAGTTCCTCGGCGACCTCGGCGCCGTTGCGCAGGCTGGTGCGGTCCGGATCGTCGGAGTCGTAGGGATGAACCGTCGCGAGGTGACGGACGGCGGCCTCGGACTGGGTCTGCACGTACTCCTCGTAGTCGTCGACGGCGAAGGCGGACTTGAAGCTGTCGACCACGCGGTAGACGACCACCGCGGCGATCTGCACCGGGTTGCCGTCGGAATCGTTGACCTTGAGGGTCTGGGTCTCGAAGTTGCGCACCCGCAACGAGATTCGGCGCTTGGTGGTCAGCGGGACGACCCAGAAGAATCCGGCATCGTTCACCGAGCCGATGTAGCGGCCGAAGAACTGCAACACCTTCGCCTCGTTCGGGCCGACGGTGGTGAGCCCGGTCAGCAACACCACCGCCAGGCCCGCGACCACGAAGCCTGCCACCGCGCCCGCGGCCGCTCCGGCCCCGCCGCCACCGTCGGACGCGGCGCCCGCCGCGACGATCGCGCCGGCCAGCGCCCCACCCCCGACCACGACCAGCACCAGCAGTACGAGGAACCCGTTCACCCGGAACGCCGGACGAAGCTCCATGACATCCTCCCAATATCTAAGTGATATCACTACGATAGCGTCCGTCGTCACGGTTCGTCCACCACGGGCGTCAGCGGGACGGGCGGATGTTGCGGTTGAAGCGGAAGAGGTTGGCGGGGTCGGTGGCGGACTTGAGGCCGGCGAGGCGGTCGTAGGTCTCGGAGTCGTAGCCGCCCCGGGTCTGGGTCTCGCCGGCCCAGTCGCCCGCGCCGTACAGGAAGTTGAGGCTGTGGCCGATCGTCCACGGCGACAGCGCCTTACCGATGAGGTCGTGGCGGTCGCGCACGGCGGTGCCGTCTCCCTCCGGCATCGTGATGAAGCGGGCGATGTACTCGGCCTCGCGATGATCGACCGCGATTCCGGCCGGTCCGCGCCTGCGCAGGGCCCCGCCGAGGTGGCGGAATCCGGCGACGACGGCGACCGGGGACTCCGGCCCGGTGGTGTCCAGGAAGGCCCGCGCGGCGTCGGCGGGCAGCTCCGAGAGCAGGACGTTGGTCGCCGTGTAGGCGTGCGGGAAGTCCGGATCCCGGTAGATGCCATGGGTTTCCGCGTACGGCATGGACCGTAGCTCGTCGCCGAGCCGGGGCCCGACCGCCCGCAGCGGGGCCACCAGCCGCTCGCCGTCCTCCGCCGATCCGGTGAAGGCGATATTGACCGTGGCGATGTGGCGGCCGCGCAACGGTTCCGGGATTGCGGGGATATCGGGCATGGTCATGATCGTGATCGCGGAGGTCATCTCCTCCGGCAGGTCCGAGGTCCACACCCGCCACGCCTCGAGCGCCCGCTCGACCAGCGGGGTGTCGAAGGTCAGCGCGCCGCCGTAGACCGTGGTGACCGGTACGAGGTCGATCTCCAGCGCGGTCACGACGCCGAAGTTGCCGCCGCTGCCGAGCACCGCGCCGAACAGCTCGTCGCCCGGCGCCAGGCGGCGCAGGCGACCGTCGGCGGTGACCAGGTCGATCGCGCGCACCCGGTCCGCGGCGTAGCCGAAGGTACGGCCCAGGATGCCCAGGCCGCCGCCCAGGTGGTACCCGATCACGCCGACCGACAGCGACGAGCCGTTGAGCGGGGCCAGGCCGTGCGCCACGGCCGCCTCGATCAGCGCGCCCGCCTGCACGCCCGCGGCCACCCGCGCGGTGCGGGACTCGGGATCGACGGAGACGTCGGTCATCCGCCGGGTGCTGATCAGGACACCGCCGTCCGCGGCCACCGACAGGCCGTGGCCGGTGGCCTGGACGGCGACCGGAAGGTGGTGGCGCGCGGCGTATTCCACCGCCGCGCGGACGTCCTCGGCATGGGCGGCGCCGACGACCAGGGCCGGGCGATGGGTGTAGGCGGTCTGGAATCCCGCGACCTCGGCGTCGTAGCCGTCGTCTCCGGGACGGAAGACGGGACCGGTGAAAGAGGGGAAGTCTGAGTTCGTCATGGCTTCCACGATTCCGCCGCGACAATGAGAAGTAAAACAGATAGTTCTTCTCGTAGTTAGAATTACTGGTTATGGAGCTTCGCCAGCTGCGCTACTTCGTCACCGTGGTCGAGGAGGCCAACTTCACCCGCGCCGCGGCCCGGCTGCATCTCGCCCAGCCGGGGCTGTCCGCGCAGATCCGGCAGCTGGAACGGGAACTGGGCCAGCAACTGCTCGACCGGTCCGGCCGCGCGGTGACGCCGACCGCGGCGGGTGCGGCCGTCCTGCCGCACGCACGGGCAGCACTCGACGCCGCCGCGCAGGTCCGGCACACGGCCGACGAGTTCACCGGCCTGCTGCGCGGGCACATCCGCCTCGGCACCATCTCCGGCGCGGCCACCGGCGAATTCGACCTGGCGACCGTGCTGGCCGACTTCCACGACGACCACCCGCAGGTCGAGATCACCCTCACCGAAACCGATTCCGACCTCATGCTGGCCGACCTGGATCGCGGCGTCCTCGATATCGCGCTGGTCGGTCTCACCGGCGAGGTGCTCGACCCGCGCGTCGGCATCGAGATCGTGCTCGACACTCCCGTCGTGGCCGCCCTCGCCGCCGACGATCCGGATCCGCGCACCGAGATGGCCCTCGACGACCTCCGCGACCGCGCCCTGATCTGCCTCGTCCGCGGCACCGGCATCCGCGGGCTCCTCGAACGATCCTGCGCCGCAGCCGGTTTCGAACCCTACGTCGCCTTCGAGGCGGCCTCTCCCCCGCTGCTGCTGCGGCTGGCCGCCCGCGGCCTCGGCCTGGCCGTCGTCCCCGCGCTCACCCCCGAGGAGGCCGCCGTCTTCGGCGTCCGCACCTTTCCCCTCGTCGACCCGCCGCTGCACGGCCGCCTCGCCCTCGCCTGGCGCACCGACCGCCTCACCGCCCCCGCCGCGAAGGTCCTCCTGGGCCAGCTCCGCCTCGCCCTCGCGGCAGGGTAGGTCAGAGGATCCGGGAGAGGAATTCCTTGGTGCGATCGTGGCGGGGAGCGGCCAGGAGGTCGCGGGGCGGGCCCGATTCGACGACGACGCCGGCGTCCATGAACACCAGCTGGTCGGCGACCTCGCGGGCGAAGCCCATCTCGTGGGTGACCACCACCATCGTCATGCCGGAGGCGGCCAGTTCCCGCATGACGCCGAGGACCTCGCCGACCAGTTCGGGATCCAGCGCCGAGGTGGGCTCGTCGAAGAGCATCAGCTTCGGATCCATGGCCAGCGCACGGGCGATCGCGACCCGCTGCTGCTGCCCGCCGGACAGCTGCGCCGGATACGCGTCGGCCTTCTCCGACAGGCCGACCCGGTCCAGCAGTTCCTTGGCCCGGGTCACCGCGTCGGCCTTGCGAATCCGCTTGACCTGGGTGGGCGCCTCGATGACGTTCTCCAGCGCCGTGCGGTGCGGGAACAGGTTGAAGTGCTGGAACACCATGCCGATATCGCGACGCTGTTTGGCGGCCTCGCGGGGATGCAGTTCGTAGAGCCTGCCGCCCTTCTCGCGATAGCCGACCAGATCACCGTCGACGTAGAGCCGCCCGGCATTCACCTGTTCCAGGTGGTTGATGCAGCGCAGGAAGGTCGACTTGCCCGAGCCGGACGGCCCGACCAGGCACATCACCTCACCGCGCGGCACCTCCAGCGAGATGCCCTTGAGCACCTGCAGCGCACCGAAGTTCTTGCACACCTGCTGCGCGCGGATCATCGGCGCGGCATCGTTCACCGCGGCGGTCATTTGCCCACCTCCAGCTGAGCGT
Source organism: Nocardia transvalensis NBRC 15921 (assembly GCF_000308875.1). GTDB lineage: Bacteria > Actinomycetota > Actinomycetes > Mycobacteriales > Mycobacteriaceae > Nocardia > Nocardia transvalensis. The sequence goes on along the minus strand of NZ_BAGL01000042.1, from coordinate 82,789 downwards.
CGGCCAGGGCCCGCAGCTGTTTGGCGGTCAGCTGGCGGCTGGCGCCGCGCGAGTAGTACCGCTCCAGATAGTGCTGTCCGACCATGAGAACGCTGGTGATCACCAGGTACCAGGTCGCGGCGACCAGCAGCAGCGGAATGGGTTGCAGGTTGACGGCGTAGATGTCGCGGGCGCGGCCGTACACGTCGGTGGTCAGCGGGATCGCGGCCACCAGCGAGGTGGTCTTGAGCATGCTGATCAGCTCGTTGCCGGTCGGCGGGATGATCACCCGCATGGCCTGCGGCAGGACGGTGCGGCGCATCGTCTGCCCCCACGACATGCCCAGCGCGACGGATGCCTCGCGCTGCCCCTCGCCCACGGAATTGATTCCCGCACGGACGATTTCGGCCATGTAGGCGGCCTCGTTGAGACCCAGGCCGATCATCGCGAACAGGAACGGCGTGTGCCAGTCCTGGATGTACAGGTGCAGCAGCTGCGGGCCGAACGGGACACCGAGATCGATGACCTTGTACAGCGACGGGAACAGGCCCCAGAACACCAGCTGCACGTAGACGGGCGTGCCGCGGAAGACCCACAGGTACACCCACGCCACCGACCGCAGCACCGGATTCGGCGACAGGCGCATCACCGCCAGCACGACGCCCAGCACCACGCCGATGGCCATGGCCAGCACGGTCAGCTCCAGCGTGATCAGAACGCCGGACTCGATCCTGGTGTCGAACAGGTACTTCCAGTAGATGTCCCACCGGTAGGCGGGGTTGGTGGCGGCGCCGTAGACGAACAGCGCCAGCAGCGCGAGGATGACCGCCGCGGCGACCCATCGGCCCGGATGCCGCAGCGGCACCGCCGTGATCGCCGCGGGGTCGGTCCCCGGCGGGGAGTCGTGCTCGCTCACGGGTGTCAGCCCACCGCGCCGTTGATCGTGGCCTTGGTGATCGCGCCGTCCTGGACGCCCCAGTTCTCGGCGATCTTGCGGTAGTCACCGGAGTCGATCAGGTGCTGCACCGCTTCCTGCAGCACGCTCGCCAGCGGCGCGCCCTTGGGCACCGGCCAGCCGTAGGGCTGCGATTCGAACAGCGGGCCGGCCGGTTCGATCTTGTCCTGGTTCTGTTTGATCGCGTAGGCCGTCACGGGCGAATCGGCCGACATGGCGTCGACCTGGCCGAGGACGAGGGCCGTGGCCGCCGCGCTCTGCTCGTCGAAGGCGACGACCTCGATCTTGGGCTTGCCCGCCGCCTCGCACGCCTTGCTCTTATTCGGGACGTCGTCGGTCTCCTCGATGGTGGTGCGCTGCACCGCCACTCGCTTGCCGCAGGCGTTGTTCGGGTCGACCGGCTTACCCTTCTGCTGCGCCCACTGGATTCCGGCGCTGAAGTAGTCGACGAAATCGACGGTCGCCTCGCGCTCCTTGGTATCGGTCATCGACGACATGCCCACGTCGTAGGTGCCGGCCTGGATCGCGGGGATGATCTTCTCGAAGTCGGACTCCTGGTACTCGGCACGCACGCCGAGCGTCGACGCCACGGCGTCCATCAGGTCGACGTCGTAGCCGATGATCTTGCCGGAGCCGTCCTTGTACTCGTTGGGCTGGTAGGGAATGTTCACCCCGACCACCAGCTTGCCGGACTGCTTGATCTTGTCGGGCAGCTTGGCGGCGATCGCGTCGGCCTTGGCGACCTGGACCTTCTCCACCGCGGGGGCGTTGTCCTCGGTATTCGTGGTGCAGCCGGACAGTGCCAGCGCACCGCCGGCGAGGACACAGAAGGCCCGCAGGGCGTACCCGCGAGCACCGGATCGAACAGACACAGCAGCCCTCCATGTTTGGGTGAGCGACATATGGTGGTCGCCCGCCGTTCGAAATGTAGGCGATTCGGACCGACTGTGTCGGTCGGTTACCGAAGGTTAATCCGCACGGGGTACGGCGGACGGCCTTACACGCCGAGTTCGGGACCCTATCACCAGCGATGCAGCCGGGCCCGCACCTGTTCGGTGAATTCGCCGGTCGAGGCCAGACCGCCCAGATCGGTGGTCGCGATGCCCGCGGCGAAGGTGGCGGCGACCGCGCGTTCGATCCGTTCCGCCGCGTGGGCAGCAACAGTGCTGTTGCGCCGGATTCCCAGCCACCGCAACAGCATTGCCGCCGACAGTTGCAGCGCCGCCGGATTCGCTCGGTTGTGGCCGGCCAGCGTGGGGGCGGCGCCGTGCACTGCCTGCGCCATCGCCTGGGTCGCCGAGCAGTTCAGCGAGGCGGCGAGGCCGAGCGATCCGCTCAGCTCGCCCGCCAGATCGGAGAGGATGTCGCCGAACAGGTTCTCCGTCACCAGGACGTCGTAGTCGGCGGGCGCCCGGACCAGGTGCGCGGCCACCGCGTCGACGTGCTCGTCGTCGACCCGCACCCCCGGATACTCGTGCGCGACCTCGCGGCAGACGTCGCGGAACAGGCCCATGGTCAGCGGCAGCACATTGGCCTTGTGCACGATGGTCACGTGACGGCGGCGCGCGGCGGCCAGCCGGAAGGCCTCGTGCGCAATCCGCGCGCAGGCCTGGCGGGTCACCACCCCGACCGACAGGGCGACGTCCGGGGCCGGCGCGAACTCCCCCGACCCGGAGAACATATTGCGATCGGCGTAGAAACCCTCGCTGTTCTCCCGGACGATGACCAGGTCCATCTCCGTCGCCGCGGCCCGCACGCCCGGAAACACCCGTGCCGGGCGGATATTGGCGAACAGCCCGAACCGCTTGCGGATCGCGCCGCCGGGCGGGGCGCCGACGCGGTGCTCGGCGGCGTAGGAGGCATTGTCGTGCGGCCCGAGGATCCACGCGTCGAGCGTCTCCAGCGCCGCCAGCGTCGGCTCGGGCAGCGGGTCGCCGAACTCCTCGATCGCGGTGTGCCCCATGGCGAGCGGCACCCAGTCGACCGGGCCCGCACCGCCGGCCGCGAACGCCTCGTCCACCACCTCCCGCGTCGCCCGGACCACCTCCGGCCCGATCCCGTCCCCCTCGATCAGCCCCAGCCGCATCCGTGTCTGTTCCCCGTTCGTCAGTCCGCCCACGTCACCCATCCTCATCTTGTTCCAGCGCGCCTCTCTTGTTACCGGCACGCCGGAAATACAGCGGACGGCCTCGACACGTATCTTGGGTTCGATCATGGTTCAGTCGGTCGAATTACTGGTGGACGACGCGGCCGAGGACGAGATCCGGCGGCAGTGGCGCCTGCTCGCCGAGGCGGGCGTGCCCAGTCCCGCTGCCCATCACCGCCCGCACATCACCGTCGCCGTCGCCCGCCAGATCTGGCCGCACCTCGACCAGTCCCTCGCCGCCCAGGAATTCCACCCGTTCCCCATCCGCCTCGGCGGCCTCCTGATCTTCGGCGCCCGCCACCCGATCCTCGTCCGCCCGGTCGTCCCCACCGACACCCTCCTGGACCTCCAGCGCCGCATCTTCACGGTCATCGCCCACTGCCCCGGCATCCCCGCCAACGTCCGCCCCGACACCTGGACCCCCCACATAACCCTCGCCCGCCGCCTGAAGCCCCACCAACTCGCGGAAGCCGTCCACGCCGTCGCCACCGACCGCGACCTCCCCGCAACGGTCGTCGGAATCCGCCGCTGGGACGGCGACCAACGCCAGGAATGGCCGATCTCCCGCTGACGCGCCTTGGAATAGGACAGCGGGGTGGGGTGTTGGCTTGGTTGCCATGTCCACTAAAGTGGTGGATGAGGGAGTGAGGAGGACACCGTGCAGTTCGGGATCTTCAGCGTCGGGGATGTCACCGCCGACCCGACGACCGGGCGGACGCCGTCCGAGGCCGAGCGGATCAAGGCGATGGTGGCCATCGCGTTGAAGGCCGAAGAGGTCGGGCTGGATGTGTTCGCGACCGGGGAGCATCACAATCCGCCGTTCGTGCCGTCGTCGCCGACGACCATGCTCGGCTATGTCGCCGCGCGCACCGAACGGTTGCAGCTGTCGACGGCGACCACCCTGATCACCACCAACGATCCGGTGAAGATCGCCGAGGACTTCGCCATGCTCCAGCATCTGGCCGACGGCCGGGTGGATCTGATGCTCGGGCGCGGCAACACCGGCCCGGTGTATCCGTGGTTCGGCAAGGACATCCGCGAGGGCATTCCACTGGCGATCGAGAACTACCACCTGCTGCGCACGCTCTGGCGCGAGCCGCGCGTGGACTGGCAGGGCAAGTTCCGCACCCCGCTGCAGGGCTTCACCGCGACGCCCGCCCCGCTGGACGACACCCCGCCGTTCGTATGGCACGGCTCGATCCGGTCGCCCGAGATCGCCGAGCAGGCCGCCTATTACGGCGACGGCTTCTTCCACAACAACATCTTCTGGAACATCGAGCACACCGCGCAGATGGTCGGCCTGTACCGGCAGCGCTACGAGCACTACGGCCACGGCGCCGCCGATCAGGCCGTGGTGGGCCTGGGCGGTCAGGTCTTCATGGCCGAGACCGAGGCGGCGGCCAAGAAGTTCTTCCGGCCGTACTTCGACAACGCGCCCGTCTACGGCCACGGCCCGTCGATGGAGGAGTTCACCGAGCTCACCCCGCTGACCGTCGGCACGCCCGAGCAGGTGATCGAGCGGACCCTCGGATTCGCCGACGCCGTCGGTGACTACCAGCGTCAGCTGTTCCTGATGGATCACGCGGGCCTGCCGCTCGACGTGGTCCTGGAGCAGCTCGAGATCCTCGGCCGCGAGGTAGTTCCCGTGCTGCGCAAGGAGTTCGAGGCCCGCCGCCCGAGCCACGTGCCCAGCGACCCGCCCACGCACGCCTCGCTGGTGGCCGCCGGCCCCGAGGCCCCGCACCATCTCGTCGAACCCGCCCGCGAACGGCTGGCCGCAGCCCGGAAGGAATGAACCCGTGAGTCGCACCGTCGTCGTCCTCACCGCGGGACTGTCCCAACCGTCCACCACCCGGCTGCTCGCCGATCAACTGGCCGGGGCCGTCGACGCCGCCGTCACCGGCCGCGGCGAGTCCGTCGACTTCGAGATCGTCGAATTGCGGGATCTGGCAACCGATCTGGCGACCACGCTCACCACCGGCGGCCTGCCCACCCCGGCGGTCGCCGCGGTGCGGGAGCAGATCTCCGCCGCCGACGGCGTGATCGCCGTGACCCCGGTGTTCGCGGCGAGCTACAGCGGACTGTTCAAGATGTTCATCGACGTCCTGGACCCCGACGCCCTCAACGGCATGCCGGTCCTGATCGCCGCCACCGCCGGCACGCCGCGCCACGCGCTGGTCCTCGACCACGCCATGCGGCCGCTGTTCAGCTACCTGCGCGCCGTGGTGACGCCGACCGGAGTCTTCGCCGCCACAGCGGATTTCGGATCCGCCGAACTCACCGACCGGGTGCGGCGCGCCGCCGCCGAATTCGTCCGGCTGGTGGTCGCGGAGCCGGCCACGGTCTCCGGCTTCCTCGACGAGGAGCCCGTGCGCGCTCGCACCTCGGGCAACACCCTCCCGGCCCCGACCCCGTTCGCCGAACTTCTCGCCGGGCACAACGGGTCGCCCGTGGGCGGCTAGCTCACCTGTCCCCCGTCAGATCCGACGCCAGATCGCGCACCTCGACGCCCTCCGGATCCCGCACCTCCGCAACCACTTCCGGGCGGTCGTCGAATTCCAGGCGCAGCGCGCGGCACATGGTGGCGTGCATGTCGTAGAGCGCGGTGATGTAGGTCAGCTCCAGGATCTCCGGATCGGTGAGATTCGCCCGCAGCACCGCGAACACCTCGTCGGGCACCCGCCCGCCGTCGTAGACCAGGCCGTCGGTATAGGCCAGCACCGCCCGCTCGAGATCGGAGAAACAGCCGCTCACCTGCCAATGCGGAATAGCGGCGATCTTCTCCTCGGCCACCCCCAGCGACCGCATCTGCTTACAGTGCTGGGAGAACACGAACCGGCTGCCGCGGGCATACCCGGCCCGGCTCTGCCCGAGTTCGCGCAGCGCCGGATCCAGGGTGGCGTTGCGGTAGACCGCGAAACCCCGGACCGCGTGCCGGAAGACCTCCGGCGACTGTGCGAAGACGGTCCACCAGTCGCCCGGCGTGCCGTGCACGGTGCCGTGATCGACGGCGGGGTCCTTGTCGGGGCCGAACAGCCGGTCGTAGAAGAACAGGATCTTCTCGTCGGTCACTTCGGCGCGGGGCACTTCGCGGAGACGCGGCATCGTGCGGATTCCTCTCGGGTGGTGCGGGTTTCGCGGTTCAGCGGGCGGAGGGCACGCGGCGATCGGCCGCCGTCTTCGGCTCGTGGGTCACGTCGGCGTCGGTGAAAGTGCGCATCCAGCAGGCGAATTCGAGCAGAACGCCGTCCGGATCCTGGAAATAGAACGACCGCACGAACGTGCCGGGATGCACCTCGCGCGACACCCCCTTGCGGCTGTCGTCGTGATTGAGCACCCGGCTGACCTTGACGCCCTCGGCCCGCAGCCGCTCGTAGTACTCGTCGAACTCCTCCGGCGGCACCGCGAACGCCACGTGATTCATCGAGCCGACCCCGCTGACCAGTTCACCCTCGTCCGGCAGGCCCTTCGGCGCGGCGAGGCCGGGCGTCGCGTCGGGCGCGTCGGCGAGCCAGAAGAAGGCCAGGGTATTTCCGCCGCCGCAGTCGAAGAAGAAATGCTGACCCAGATCACCGGGCAGTTCGATAGTCTTCACCAGCGGCATACCGAGTGTTCCCGAATAGAATTCGATCGTTCGGCGCATATCCGCACACACCAGCGCGAGATGATTGATCCCGCCCAGTCGGAATTTCGGGTTGGCGGCGCTCATGGCAATCCTTCCGCTCGGCGCATGAACTGACTTGACAGTCATGTCATGTTGTTGGATAGTCTGATCCGTGCCGAAGTCATCTGTCAATAGCGCGCCCGCCGCGGTCGACACCTTGACGCCGCGGGGCCGGAAAACGCGTGACGCCCTCCTGGACGCCGCGCGCGTCGTCTTCGAATCCGTCGGATTCCTCGATACCCGGGTGGAGCTGATCGCCCAGGAGGCGGGCGTCTCCTATGGCACCTTCTACCGCTATTTCGAGTCGAAGGACGATGTCTTCGGCGAGCTGAGCACCCGGCTGTTCGAAGATATGCACCGCCGCGACCCCGCCCCGGCGGAGCTGTCCCCCGCCGCCAAACTGATCGCCGCCAACCGCTCCTATTACGAGGCGTATCGGCGCAACGCCCGCTTCATGGCGATCGTCGAACAGGTGGCGACCTTCAACGAGGACTTCCGGCGGCTGCGCCACGAGCACCGCCGTCAGCTCCTCGACCGCACCTCCCGGGCGATCGCCCGCTGGCAGGGCGAGGGCCTGGTCCATCCGAAGCTCGATCCGGAGCTGGCGGCCCGCGCGATGTCGGCGATGGTCGAACACACCCTCTATCTGTGGTTGATCCAGGGCGAGGACGCCGACGAGGCCGCGCTGCTGGACACCCTCGACCGCATGTCGGTCAGCGCGCTCGGGCTCGACCCGGACCAGACGTAGGACACCGGCGCCGAGCAGGAGGCACCATGACAGCAGCTCCCCCGCCCACCGAGATTCCCGGCGCCCTGGACGGATACCGGGTGCTCGAACTCGGGACGCTGATCGCGGGCCCCTACTGCGGCCGCCTGCTCGGCGATATGGGCGCCGACGTCATCAAGATCGAAGCACCGGATCGTCCCGACCCCCTGCGGGATTGGGGTCAGGCCGAGGGCGGGCACCAGTACTTCTGGACCGTGCACGCGCGCAACAAGCGCTGCGTCAGCCTGGATCTGCGCACCGAGGCGGGCCGCGAGGTCTTCCTCGAACTCGCCGCCACGGCCGACGTGGTGGTGGAGAGCTTCCGCCCCGGCACCCTCGAACGCTGGGGCCTCGGCTACGACACGCTCACCGCGCGCAATCCGCGACTGGTGCTGGCGCGGGTCTCCGGCTACGGGCAGACCGGGCCGTACGCGTCGCGGCCCGGGTACGCCTCCGTCGCGGAGGGCATCAGCGGGCTGCGGCACCTCAACGGATTCCCGGGGCAGGCGCCGCCGCGGCTGGCGCTGTCCCTCGGCGACAGCCTGGCCGGGCTGTTCGCCTTCCAGGGCGTCCTCGCCGCGCTGCTGGTGCGCGAACGCACCGGCCGCGGGCAGATCGTCGACGCGGCGCTGACCGAAGCGTCGCTGGCCGTTCAGGAGTCGACTATCCCGGACTACCACAAGACCGGCCATATCCGGCAGCCGTCGGGCACCCGCCTCGACCGGGTGGCGCCGTCGAATCTGTACCGGGCCGCCGACGGGCTGTGGGTGATCATCGCCGCCAATCAGGACACGGTGTTCGGGCGGCTGGCGAAGGCGATGGACCGGCCCGGCCTCGCCGCCGATCCGCGGTACGCCACGCACACCGCGCGCGGCGAACACCAGGACGAACTGGACGAGCTGATCGCCGAGTGGGCCGGCGGTTACGACGCCGCCGACCTGATCGACCTCCTCGCCACCTTCGGCGTGGTCGCGGGCCCGGTGAACACGGTCGCCGAGGTGATGACCGACCCCCAGTTCACCGCGCGCGGCCTCTTCGTCGATCACGTCGACCCGTCGCGCGGCCGCGACGATCCGGAGTTCGACCCGGTACCGGCCAAGGGCGTCGGCGTCGTCCCCCGGCTCAGCGAGACCGCCGGCGGCGTCCGGTGGGGTGGCGCGAGCCGCCCGGGCACCCACACCGAGGAGGTCCTCGGCGGCCTGCTCGGCTACGACCACGACCGGCTGGCCCGGTTGCGCGCGCAAGGCACCATCGCATGACCGCCGTCGACATCCGCGAGGTGGGTTCGCTCGACGGCCGAACTCGAATTCGAGGAGATCCTCCGATGAACGACCTGGCCGATCGCTTCTTCGCCGCCGTCAGCGCCGGCGACGCGGCGGCACTGACCGAGATGTACCTGCCGGACGCGCGCATCTGGCACAACGACGACGCCACCGAGCAGACCGTCACCGAGAACCTCCGGGTGCTGCGCTGGCTGTCGCGGACCGTGGACAACCTTCGGTACGAGGAGATTCGGCGCTATCCCCTGCGCGACGGCTTCGCTCAGCAGCACGTCCTGCGCGGACATCTGCCCGGCCACGGCGCACTGGAAGTGCCCGCCGCCCTGTTCGTGCGCGTGCGGGACGGCCGTATCGGCCGCATAGACGAGTACGTCGACTCGGCGGCCACCCGGCCGCTGCGCGAGCTGGCCGCCGCGGCCCGGGAGCGCCGATGACGACCGCGGACATCACCGAAACGATCTCGCGCATGCGGCTTTTCATCGACGAGGAAGTCGTGCCGGCGGAGCCCGTGCTGGTCGTCGAGGGCGAGGCGGCGCAGGCCGCGCTGGCCCGGCTGCGGGAGCGCGCGAAGGAACTCGGGCTGTGGGCGCTGGGCCATCCGGCCGAACTCGGCGGCGGCGGAGTGCCGTTCCTCGACTTCGTGCGGCTCAACGAGATCATCGGCCGCTCGGAATTCGGGCAGCTGGCCGTCGGCTCGGTGTCCATGCAGGACACCCTCATGCTGCACAGGCACGGCACCGAGGACCAGCGCCGCCGCTGGATCCCGCCGATGGTCGCCGGTGACGTCATGCCGTCGGTCGGGCTGACCGAACCGGAGGTGGCGGGCTCCGATCCCACTCTCGTCGCCACCCGCGCGGAACTCGACGGCGACACCTGGATCATCAACGGGCACAAGTGGTTCACCACCGGCGCCCAGCAGGCCGCGTACTGCACCGTCTTCGCGAACACCGAATCCGGCGATGTGCCGCGGCACGCCCGGATCAGCGCGATCATCGTGCCGACCGACACCCCCGGCTTCGAGATCGTCCGCGCCATCCCGACGATGGGACACGACCCGAGCGACCACTACGAGATCCGGCTCACCGATGTGCGCGTACCCGCCGCGAACCTGCTGGGTGAGCGCGGCAAGGGCTTCGCCGTGGCGCAGGATCGGCTCGGGCCGGGCCGGATCTTCCACTGCATGCGGTGGCTCGGCCAGGCCCAGCGCGCCTACGAACTGATGTGCGTCCGCGCCAATACCCGCTACGCGCACGGTTCGCTGCTCGCGGAGAAGGGCGAGATCCACCGGTACATCGCGGAATCCGCCGCCGAGATCCACGCCGCCCGGCTCATGACCCTCGACGCCGCCCGCGCCATGGACGCCGGCGAGGACTACCGGGTGCGGGTCGGGCTGATCAAGTTCTGGGGTGCGCGCATGCTGCACAACGTGATCGATCGCGCCATCCAGGTGCACGGCGCACTCGGCCTGACCGCCGACACCCCGCTGGAACGGATGTACCGGCAGGCGCGCTACGCCCGCGTCTACGACGGTCCCGACGAGGTGCACCGCATGTCCACCGCACGGCGTTTGCTGAAGTCCCCGGAGGCCGCGCCATGGCTGTGACCGTTTCCCTGCCCGACGGCGTCCGCGATGTGCTCGCGGCGGCTTTGGGCACCGCGCTGACCGATGTCGAGTTGCGGCGGTTCACTGGCGGCGCCAGCAGGGAGGTCTACGCGATCGCCGCCCGCGACGACAGGGGCGCGCCGGTGCGGGCGGTGCTGCGCCGCGATCCGCCGGGGCACGGTGACGCCGCCCGAATGCGCGCCGAGGCGTCCTGCCTGCGGGCGGCGGCAGCGGCGGGCGTCCCGGTCCCGGCCGTCCTCGCCGCCGCGGACGACGCGCCGGGCATCGACGCGCCCTACCTGGTGATGGAGCTGGTCACCGGCGAGTCCATTCCCCGTAGGCTGCAACGGAATCCAGAATTCGCCTCGGTGCGCGACCGCCTCGCCGGAGACCTCGGCGAGGTCCTCGGCCGTATCCACCGCACCCCGCTCGACACGCTGGGCCCGCTCGACGACAGCGATCCCCTGGACACGCTCGAACAGATCTATCGCGACCTCGCCCAGCCCCGTCCGGTGGTCGAGATGGGATTGCGATGGCTGCGCGACCGGCCCCCGGCCGCCCGCCCGAACGCGCTCGTACACGGCGACTTCCGGCTCGGCAACTTCCTTGTCGAACCGGACGGCCTGCGCGCGGTGCTCGACTGGGAACTGGCGCATATCGGCAACCCGATCGAGGATCTGGGCTGGCTGTGCGTCCGGGCCTGGCGCTTCGGCGCCCCGGCCCCGGTCGGCGGCCTGGGCACCCGCGACCAACTCCTCGACGGCTACGAGCGCGCCACCGGGACCCGGCCGGCCCCGGACGAACTGCACTGGTGGGAGGTGTTCGGCACGCTGAAGTGGCTGGTGCTGAGCATGTTCCAGGCCGAGCGCCACCACAGCGGCGCGGAACGCTCGATCGAATTGGCGGCCATCGGCCGGCGGGTCTGCGAATCCGAATTCGACCTGCTCACCGCGCTCGGTCTGCTCGACGACGCGGTCACCGTGCCCACGACGGCCGAACCCGCCGACACCGTGCACGACCGCCCCGCGCCCGCCGAGATCATCGAACTCGTCACCGAGACCCTCGCCGCCGAGATCGGCCCGGCGCTCACCGAGGCGGATCAGCGCCGACGCTACCTGCTGCGCGTCTGCACGACCCTGCTCGGCACCGCGGCCCGCGAACTCCGCGCCGGACCCGCGGCCGGCACCGAGGTCCGACGGCAACTCGCCGCCCTGGGCTGCGATTCCGAAGCGGCACTGGCGATCCGGCTGCGGTCGGGCGAGAACGACTACGCCGACAACGAGATTCGCCGCGTCACCACGCTCGCGGTCCTGTCCCGCCTCCAGGTCGCGAATCCGCGTCACCTCGGCTGACCCCACCTCACGAGAATCGCTCGCGCAGTTCGCGTTTGAGGACCTTGCCGGTCACGTTCTTCGGCAGCGCGTCGACGAACTCGACCCGGCGGGGCACCTGGAAACCGCCGAGGTGATCACGGCAGCCCGCGACGATATCGTCCGCCGACACGGTCGCGCCCTCGCGGAGCACCACCACCGCGCACACGACCTCACCCCAGGTCTCGTCGCGCACGCCGATCGCGGCCGCCTCGGCGACTCCGGGCTGCCGGTAGAGGGCCTGTTCGACCGTCAACGAGGCGACGTTCTCGCCGCCGCTGATGATCAGGTCCTTCTTCCGGTCGACGATGTAGACGAAGCCCTCCTCGTCCTGGCGGACCAGGTCACCGGTGCGGAACCAGCCGTCGACGCGGGTCTCCGCGGTCGCCCGCGGATCGTTCCAGTACCCGGCGGTCACCTGGTCTCCGCGCACGATCATCTCGCCCACGGCCCCGGCGGGCACGTCGGCGAAATCGTCGTCGACGATGCGAATGTCGGCCAGCCGCATCGGCTTTCCCGCCGAGGCGAGCAGATGCGTCTCACCCTGCGCGGCCCGGCGATGCGCGGCCTGATCCAGGTGCAGCACATTGCCCGCGAGTTCGGTCATGCCCATGCCCTGATAGAAATCGCAGCCGAAGCGTTGCAGTCCCGCGCGGAGTACGGCGGCGGGAATGGCGGAGGAGCCGTAGCCGACCGCCTCCAGCGTGGTCAGCGAATGCCGGTCCAGCTCCGGGTCTTGGAGCAGGAAGTTGATCATCGTGGGGGCCAGACCCGTGTGGGTGACCCGCCATTCGTCGACCAGCCGGAGGAAGGTCGCGTTGTCGTAGGCGCGCAGGATGCCGACCGTCGCGCCGACCAGATGGTTGATCATGACGACGTACCCGCCGATGTGACACAGCGGGAAGCAGAACAGGAATACCGTCTCCTCCGGTATGCCCCACTGGAGGGCCGACGACGTCAGACCGGCGAGCAGGTTGCGATGCGACAGCATCACGCCCTTCGGCGCGCCGGTCGTGCCGCTGGTGTACACCAGCCACGCCATCTCGCTCGGGTCCGGGCGCGTGGCCGGGACCTCGGCCGATGCCGCGCCGACAAACTCGTCCCAGGCGAGCGTGCCCGGGGCCGTGCCGATCGAAATCACCGTCGTCACCGACGGGATGCGCTCGCGCACGCGGTCCACCAGGTCCGCGAACTCGGGCGCCACGATCAGCACCCGCGCGCCGGAATGTGTGAGGAGCGAGACGATCTGGTCCGGATGCAGCCGGAAGTTGAGAATCGTCAGCGCCATACCCGCCATCGGGACGCCGTAGTAGCAGTCCAGGTACCGCGTGCAGTTGCCGGACAGGATCGCGACCCGGTCACCCGGCGCGGCGACGCCCAGCAGCGCGTTGGCGAGGCGGCGGCTGCGCTCGCACAGCTGCCGGTAGTCGATGGCCTCGTCCTCGAATCGCACCGCGATCCGGTCCGGATGTTTGCGCGCGCCGTATTCGACGATGTCCCCGATCAGCATTCGCGCAACTCCTCGCCGGATCGGATTCCCTTGGCGCTCACCGGATCGCGAGCGGATTGATCGGCGAGCCGACGCCGCGGGTGAACGGCAGCGGCGGTCCGGCGTAGAAGAATTCCCACCGGTTGTCGGCCGCGCACGCCTCGGACAGCTCCTCGAAATCGAGCATCTCCGCGAGCGTGAGGCCCATATCCCGGATGAGCACCATATGCAGTTCGAACGCGGTGCCCGGATGCTCGCCCGGCATCACCTCGACCGCCCAGTTGTCCGAACCCAGCACGGCCACATCGTGTTCCCGCAACCAGGGCGCGCACGCCAGGCTCAGACCGGGCTCGCCGGCCATGAAGCCCGCGGCGTCGCGGTCGGCCAGGAACTTCCGGCGCCATCCCGTGCGGATCAGCAGGATGTCGCCCGCGCCGATCGTGACGCCCTGGGCGGCGGCCACCGCGTCGAGTTCGTCGGGTCCGATCGCCGTGCCCGCCTCGAGCCAGTCGACGCCGCGAGACCGGGCGACGTCGAGCAGGACGCCGCGCCCGGCGATGCCCCCGGCCTGGGTGTGGATCCCGCATCGGGCGGCGCCCTTGACCGTGATCCCGTCGCCGGGATGGCCGTTGTAGAGCTGGTCGTCGTAGTGCACGTGTGCCAGCGAGTCGTACTGGGATCCGGCCTGCAGCGGCATGAAGACGAAATCGTCGGCCCACTTGAACCCGCCCGGCAGCACCTGCTCCTGGCCGTTCTCCGACATCAGCCGGATCGGGTTGATCCGCAGGCCGCCCGGTTGCGGGCCGTCCCCGTCGAGCGGAATGCCCAGCGGGAACGTCGTTCCGGAGCGAATCAGGCTCGCGGCGGCCCGCACACGCTCCGGGGTGATCAGATTGGTGGTCCCGCGCTCGTCCTCGGTCCCCCACCGACCCCAGTTGCTGACCTTCCGGCCCAGCGTGCGCATATCGGGAACTTCAGGCACCGTCGCCTCCTCGCATCATGACGTGACAGTCATGTCAACTTTCCCGACAAGTGTGATCGACGGCACTATCGCTGTCAATAGACGAGCGCCGCGACCGGATCCACCGATGGGCCCGGCTGATCGCTACGGCATGCCGCCGTCGCAGCGGAGGGTGGCGCCGGTCGTGTAACTGGAGGCATCGGAGGCGAGATACAGTGCGGCGCCGATGATTTCGTCGGGCCGGCCGATGCACTGGAGGGCATGGGCGGCGAACGGGTTGTGGCCGGGCTCGAGATTCCCGAGGTCCCATCCGGCGGTGGCGTCGGTACGGTGCGGGCCCGCCATGAGCGTGTTGACCCGGACCGACGGGCCCAGGGCGAGCGCCAACCCCTCCGTCACGGCATTGAGTCCGGCCTTCGCCGCCGCGTACGGCACGATCGAGGGCCGGGGCCGGATGGACCCGGTCGAGCTGACATTGACGATGGATCCCCGCCCCGCGGCCACCATGCGTTCGCCGATCAACGCGGACAGCCGGAAGGGACCCTTGAGATTGAGGGCCAGCACGGCGTCGAAGAGCTTCTCGGTCACCGAGGTCAGACTGTCGTAAACCGGTTGCATCCCCGCGTTGTTGACGAGCACGTCCACCTTCCCGAACCGGTCGTACACGGCGTCGACCAGCCCGTCGAGCTGATCCCACCGCCCGACGTGCACACCGTAGGCCATCGCGGCACGACCGGTCCGCTCGTGAATCTCGGCGGCGACCGCCGCACAGTTGTCATAGTCCCGGCTGGCGACGACAACATCCGCACCGCACCTCGCAGCCGCGAAAGCCATCTCCCGCCCGAGCCCCCGACTCCCCCCGGTGACCACCACAACCCTGTCCGTCAGATCGAACACCTCATCGGCATATCCCACGAGCCCTCCTCAATACCGCAATCTCTCTCCGGAGAATGCTATTCTCCATACAGAGATTGTCAATCTTGAGGTCGGCAAGGCGACACGGTCGACAGGCAGGGGACGCCGATGCACGAGACGGCAGTAATCACGGGCGCGGCGGGCGGAATCGGCGCGGCCGTGGCCGGGTTGCTCGCCGCCGACGGTGTCCGGTGCGTCGTCGTGGACCGCGAGCCCCACGTCACGGAGGTAGCGGACCGGATCGGTGGCGAGGCCGTCGTCGGCGACCTGACCGATCCCGAAACCTCCACGCGCGCGGTCGCTCTCGCCGGCGACCGCCTCGACCTCCTGGTGCTGAACGCCGGAACGAATTCGGCCGACAAGGACCCCGCCACCCTGGACCTCGACCGCTACCACCGCGTGGTCGGCATCAACCAGCACGCGGTGATGTGGGGCCTGCGCGCGGCCCTCCCCGTCATGCGCCGCCGGGGCGGCGGCTCCATCGCCGTCACCGCCTCCCTCGCCGCGATCCGGGCAACACCCCAGGACCCCGTCTACACCATGACCAAACACGCCGTGATCGGCCTGGTCCGCTCCCTGTCCGGCCCCCTCTCGGAGGAGAACATCACCCTCGGCGCGGTCTGCCCCGGGCTGGTCGACACGCCCCTGACCGCGCCGGGACGAGATCGCTTCCGCGCGGCCGGAATTCCGATGCTGCCCGCCGAGACGGTCGCCGCCGCGGCGGTGCGGCTCCTGCGCCTCGGCGAACCCGGCACCGAACTGGTGGTCCGGCCGGGCCGGCCGGACACCCACTACCGCCCCGCACCCCTGCCCTAAGCCCGGCGGCCGCACCGCCGGTTGCGACACATAGCTGGTGCAGCCACATAGACCAGCCAACGGCGGAATGATTTGCCTGAACCAATTGATGAGACCGGTGTCGGTGCGAGTATTTCTGTTGCCCGAGGCGAGCAGGTCACCCTATGACCGAAGCCCGCGACGGGCAACGAATTACACCCGAGGGTTTCCGATCGACACTTACCATCTCGCCTCGGCGGCGGCGCAGTCATGGGAGAATGTTTCTCTACATAGCCGATAGCCACCAGGAGACGAGTTGACCATAGCGGACTTGGTCGCCGCGCCGGATCAGCAGCAGAATCCGCTAAAGACCCTGGCCCACGTCGAGTTTCAGTTGCGCGTGTTGGGTCTGATGTGTGCTGCAGCGGCCGACGAACCGACAGGATTGACCACTCCGGGATCACTCGACACCTGGTCTCGATACATCATCCTCAACAAGCGGTTTTTCAACTGTGACGCTTGCGAGTCCCTCGCGCTCGACGTCGCGGACGGCATCAACACCGAGATCGCCGGAGGCGCTTCGGTACGCAAGATGCGTAACCAGGTTTTCCACGGTGGCCCTGATCCGGAGAATATCGACTATGAGATACTCGATCAGGTGGTGACGCAAAATGCGAGTCACATCTCGGAAATTTATGATCACCGGCACGTTATAAAGCTCGAACCGTTCTTCATCACAATCCGTGGAGAACTCGCCATATTGAACGATTATTCAGCCGCATTCGCCACCTACTGGCCCCGAAGAGGCCCAGCTACCGACATAACCGACGCTGAGATTCTGGATTCATTGCAGAGACTCGGGCCGCAAAGTGGTGACCGACTGTCGGAAAGCTACGCGCTGGACATTCAGAAGGATCTACGGGGATTTGCCGAACGAAATTCGATCCAAATCCTCGTCGAGCCTCCGGGCCCGATCGTGGCGAGATGGGATTTGCGCACTTCCAGCGGCGCCTCCCGCCGGGTCGACAACTTTGAAATCGACGTCGACCATGCTCGGATTTGGCGATCCGACTCCGGCCCCAGACCTTACAAGGAGTTCTTAGCTGATATATGTAACTGGGAACTGCTGAAAGAGCGTCTTCTAGAAGAGCTCGAGGATTCGGTTGAGTTGCAGAGTCAGATCAGCGAGGAGTTATTCCCGGACCTCAAGCGACACATCCCTAACGTCCCCGCCCAGGTCCATGTCGCCGCTGGCATTTTCGGGGACGGACGCGCGGCTACTATTACCGAAGTATGCAATCGGATAACCGCGCGGACAAACATATATAGTGCTGCAACCAATCTTATAACACTGACCGGTGAAGCCGGCTCCGGCAAGACGCACAGTTTGCTGCAGTTCGCTCGGGAGTCACTTTCGCCCGGAGGTGGGCTGAAACCCATCGCAATCTATATCTCATCGAGTGGATCGACGGCTCAAAGTCTCGATACTTTGCTGGACTCCGGGATGCCTCGCACACGGATTGTCGACAAGAGTTCGATACTGGCGCTGTGTCGCGCAGGCCTGGCAATCCTGGTAATCGATGGTTTCGACGAGTTGCTCGGATTCCGCACCTACGACAACCCGCTGACTGGGCTAAAACCTATTTTCGATGCACTACGCGGCAAAGGAACGGTCATTCTTTCGGCCAGGTCGAGCTACTGGGAAGCCCGGCTTCGGCAGAATTTGGCACTTCGTGACGCGATGGACTGGCCACCACACGTGACAGCGTTGGAGCTTTTGCCATGGCGGACCGAGCAGTTGCGTGAGCTCACAAGTCAACTAGCGGTAGATACAACATGGGAGCACACCCCGGCCGAGACTCGACAACTGCTCACGACACCATTCTTTTGTTTAGCTTTTGCAGCTTGGGCGCGATCCGGCACTTCATACGATTTCCTGCCTTTCGTTGTCGAGGTTTACCTGCAACGAGAACGACGAAAGATGCCAGGTTCACGAGGAGGCGATCTGTTTGCCACGAGCACATTGGCCGACATTTTTTCCGAGGTAGCGGAATTGGCTGCACGAAAGGCCGTTCCAGAGATTTCAGAAGAAGAATTGGAACTCGCGGCCTCCGCAGCTTTGGATCGTGAACTCACCAAGGAAGAGGGACGTCGGCTGATTGCATTGTGTGGTGTGAGCGCCGAATGGTCAGATGACGATCTTTCGTTCAAATTCACTCATCTCGCGATAGCCGAACAATTCCTTGCTCGACAAGTAGCTCGACTGCCGATCAAACAGGCGGTCACCCTACTCTTGGCCGTGCCCATCTCTGCGCTATGCGCGCGACTGATCGTCTCTATGTGGCGTACTGAGCAGCTCAAGGAACCCCACGAGCTGATCGCAGCTCTACAACGGAGTGTTACCAACACGGAGCCATTCGAGCACAGATCACCGGGTGCAATAAGCCTCGGTGAGCTTTGGTCGAATGTTTACGGGACAGTAGGCGACAGCCCTCGCATTGCGCGACGGATCACCGTCGATTATCTCGAACTCCGAGGAACTGCTCAGGTTGACCTCGACCAAGCCTATATCCAGCACTTGGTCGTAGGTCCGGGCATTCAGCTCCGGATGCGTTCGTGCCGTGTCGAACTACTCGACCTATCGAACTCCTCGGAGGGCGCCCTCATCGGAGACTCACATAAACAGGTGCTTCAACTGTTGACCCGGTCCGAACTAGCGGTAGGGCCGTGGAGTATCGAGCGAGCGCTCGGCTTGGCCGAGGACAGCAACGGCGGAGAGATCGATAGCTATTTCAAGTCGCATATTGCCCTTTCGCGCGGACCCGTTATTGTTATCGCGCGTGACTTCTCACCGGACGGCGAGGTCAGTCTCAACTGGATTCTCGAGTACGGTCTCGACGAGTGGCAAGACTTCATTCGCCGAAACCAGCGGGAGGGTGAGATCACCCTTGAAAAGGTGAACGCAGGAGGGCGCTTGAAAGTACGGGTACGTTTGAAACAGAAAATCACCGAGGAGTGATTTCCAACCCGCACCTCACCGGCCGAGCGGATATCCAAGCAATCGCGCGGGCAGGCAGCCATTTCCACCCGCTAGGTGCGGGGGCGGCGGGGCTGGGAGGGGGTGGTGAGGAGGTCGATGACGGCCTGGGCTTCCTCGGCGGTGGGGGTGGGGAGGCTGTCGCGGCCGTGGATGAGGCCGATGCCGAGGTAGACCATGGCGCCGGCGCGGAGGCGGGACTGGGTTTCGTCGAAGCCGAGTTCGAGCATGGTCTGGTTCACGATGTCGAAGACCTTGCGCTCCAAGGCTTGTACGGCGCCGGCGACCTTCGGGTCGGTGCGGGCCCACTCGCGGACGGTGGCCTCGACGATCCAGGTGCTCTGATCGACCAGGAGCGTCGCCATGTTCTCGATCCGCTGCTCGACCGGGATGGAATCGATCGCGCCGAGCGCGCGCACGGCGTCGGACTGCACCGCGCTCCACCGGTCGGCCATCGCCTCCATGAGCTGCTGGAGGTCGTCGAAGTGCCAGTAGAAACTGCCCTTCGTGACACCCAGCTCGCTGCACAGCCGGGGGATCTTGATCGCGGCCACGCCCTCGCGGGCGAGTAGCGCGAGCGCGCCGTCCACCCAGTCGTCGTAGGACAGCCGCGGCGTCCGGCTCCGCCCGCGCCGCTGCGCCTCGGCCTTCTTCGACCGTCGCGGGCGAGCGCCGGATTCCGACTCGGCCGGGGAGGGGCTCCCGGCGGCCGGTGCTGGGGGAACATCTGCGGCTGCCACGGTTTCGATGCTAGGTCAGCGGCCGGGCCGGCCGGTGCGGGCGGGGTGCTGTGGACATCGGGGTTCCTCGGTTCCGGTCGGCGGTCTTCGGAATCCGCTTGCCTGGCGTCCGCGACTGTGTACCATTCAGCGAAGTACCGTTGACTATACCAAAAGGTATATTCGCTGCAGCCGGGTGCGCGACGAGGCCATCCGGAGAGGACCCAGTGATGCAAGGACCGATCGGCCGCCGGGGCTTTCTGCGCGGCGCCGGCGTCGGGATGGCCGCCGCGGCGCTGTCCTGCCGGGCGATACACGCGGCCGGGGCGCCTCCCGGAGTGGCGAGTCCGCTGCTGTTCCATTCGCCGCCGATGCGGCCCTACGTCGACGATCTGCCGGTGCTGCCGGTGGTGCGCGGGGACCGGCTGGACCTGGCCGCCGCGTCCACGACGCACCGATTCCACCGCGATTTCGGCGAGGTCCCCGCGCTGGGCTACGGCGGCGAGAGCTATCTGGGCCCGACCGTCGAACACCGGGTCGACGAGCCGCTGACCGTCCGATTCGCCAATACCCTCGGCCCGCACCCGTTCTCGGCGGATATCGACACCAGCATGCACGGCGTCGCCGAGAGCTACCGGACGAAACCACCGTGTTCCCTGCACCTGCACGGCGGCGTGACCCCGCCCGACAGCGACGGGCACCCGCAGCAGTCGACATTCCCGGGTCAGCACCGGACCTACCGTTTCCCGCTGCGACAGCCGGCGGCCCACCTCTGGTACCACGACCACGCGATGGGCATCACCCGCGCGAATGTGTATGCGGGACTGGCGGGCACGGTCCTGCTGCGCGACGAGTTCGACACCGGCGAGCCCGGCAATCCGCTCGGCCTGCCCGCCGGTGAGTTCGAACTGCCGCTGCTGTTGCAGGAGAAGCTGTTCACCGCCGACGGGCGCCAGAATCTCCGCTCGACCCTCGTCGTGCCGCAGAGCGCGTGGGAGGGCGGCGCGGTCGGTGACGTCGGGGTCGTCAACGGCGCGGTGTGGCCGCGGTGCGAGGTCGCCCGCGGGCTGTACCGGTTCCGGGTGCTCAACGGGGCGTCGTTCAGCCTGTGGAATCTGTTCTTCGGCAACCACATGCGGTTCTGGGTGATCGGCACCGATCACGGCCTGCTCGACGCACCGGTGGAGGTGCGCAGCGTGAAACTGGCGCCGGGTGAACGGATCGATCTGCTGGTCGACTTCTCACGGCTCGCGCCGGGCGAGTCGGTGGAGCTGTGCAACGACGAACCGCCGGTGTTCCAGGCGGCCATCCTCGGCGAGGTCGCGATGCCGCGGTTCTGCCGGTTCGTGGCCGGCGGCGCGCGCGGATTCACCGGGCCGGTACCGGATCGATTGCGTGGTGGTCCCGGGCTGCCACCGGCGTTGCCGCCCTTGGAGATTCCGGCGGCCGTCCGGACGCTGACCGTCAGCCAGCCCTACGAACTGCGCGTCCCGCCGGCGATCATGTCGCTGAACAACCTCACCTTCGACAGCCCCGAGATCGAGATGCCCCGGCAGGGCACGGTCGAGCAGTGGAATATCGTCAACATCACCCCCGACCCGCACCCGATCCACCTGCACCTGGTCAACTTCCGCATTCTCGGGCGGGCGCCGCTGCGGACCGTCGACTACCAGGCGGCCGATCCGCAACCGCCGATCGGGGTGAAGTGGACGCCGCCCGCCGAGGATTTCCTGGCCGGTCCGCAACAGCCGCCCGCAGCGTGGGAGGCAGGTCGTAAGGACATCGTCCGCGCCGACGGCGGCACGGTCACCCGGATCATCGTCCGTTTCCCGACCGCCGACGAACTCGGATTCGACCCCGACGCACCGTTTTCCGGGTCGTCGCACGACCACGCCCACGACGCGGCCGAGTTGCAGGGCTACATCTGGCACTGCCATCTCCTCGACCACGAAGACCACGACATGATGCTGCGGTACCGGGTGGTGCGCGAATGACCGCCGCACTCGCCAAGGCCACCGCCGGTGTCCACGCGGCGGTCAGCTCGCTGGGCGAGTTCTACCTCCTGGCGCTGGATACCGCGAAGGCATTGGGCCGCAAACGTTTTCCCTGGGGCGAGTTCGTCGACCAGTGCTGGTTCCTGGCGCGGGTGTCACTGCTGCCGACGGTCATGATGTCGATCCCGTTCACCGTCCTGGTCGTCTTCACCCTGAACTCCCTGCTCGGCGAGATCGGCGCGAGCGACCTGTCCGGCGCGGGTGCGGGACTGGGCGCGGTCACCCAGATCGGGCCGCTGGTCACGGTTCTCGTCGTCGCGGGCGCGGGGGCCACCGCGATGGCCTCCGATATCGGCTCCCGGGTCATCCGCGAGGAGATCGCCGCGATCGAGGTCCTCGGCATCGACCCGGTGCAGCGCCTGGTGCTGCCGCGGGTACTCGCCTCGACGGTGGTGGCGGTGCTGCTCAACGGCGCGGTGTGCGCGATCGGGCTGGTCGGTGGCTTCTTCTTCTCGGTCTATCTGCAGAACGTGTCGCCGGGGTCGTACGCGTCGAGCGTCACGTTGCTGGTCGGCTCGGGCGATCTGGCGTTGTCGGAGGTCAAGGCGGCGGTGTCGGGCGCCATCGCCGGGCTCGTCGCCTGCTACCGGGGACTGTCGGTCACCGGCGGCCCGAAGAGCGTCGGCAACGCGGTCAACGAGACCGTCGTCTTCGCCGCGGTCGCGCTGTTCGTCGCCAATCTGGTGCTGACCTCGATCGGCCTGGTACTGGGAAGCGGGCGGCGATGATCGATCAGATCGGCGATCAGGTCCTGTTCTACCTGCGGTCCCTGCTGTCGGTGGGCCGGGCCGCGCGTTCCTACCGCGACGAGACGCTGCGGCTGATCTCCGAGATCAGCCTCGGCACAGGGGTATTGGCGCTGGTCGGCGGCAGCGTCGTGATCATGGGCTTCCTGACGTTCTTCGCCGGCGCGACCGTGGCGGTCCAGGGGTACAACGCGCTCGGCGGGATCGGCGTGGAGGCCTTCACCGGATTCCTGTCCGCGTACGTCAACGTGCGGGTCGTCGCACCGGTCACGGCCGGGGTCGGCCTCGCGGCGACCGTCGGCGCGGGCACCACCGCGGAACTGGGCGCGATGCGGATCAGCGAGGAGATCGACGCGCTGGACGCCATGGCGATCGCGTCGGTGCCGTTCCTCGTCGGCACCCGGCTGCTGGCGGGGCTGATCGTGGTGGTCCCGCTCTACGCGCTCAGCGTGGTCGCGGCGTTCTTCTCCAGCCGCATCACCACCGTGCTGGTGCTGGGCCAGTCGGCCGGGGTCTACGACCACTACTTCCGCACCTTCCTCAATCCCTCCGACGTGCTGTGGTCGTTCGCGCAGGCGATGGCGATGGCCGCGGTGGTGATGCTCGTGCACACCTACTACGGATTCCACACCAGCGGCGGCCCGGCGGGTGTCGGCGTCGCCACCGGGCGGGCCGTGCGACTGTCGCTGATCTGCGTCGTCACGGTGACGCTGCTGATCTCGCTCGCGCTGTACGGCAGCGCCCGGCAACTACATCTGGCGGGCTGATCGAGATGACATGGAAAGCGCTGGCGAAGAAGGCGGCCGCCCTCGGGCTCGCGGTCGTGCTGGCCGGTGTGCTCGCGCTGACCTACGCCGCGTACCGGGGCGCGTTCCGGCCCGCGGTGCCGATCACCGTCGAATCCGGCCGGGCCGGACTGGCATTGCGGTCCGGCGCGCTGGTGAAGCGGCACGGCGTCGAGGTCGGCCGCGTCGTCGGCGTCGAGAACGGGCCGGGCGGGGCAGTGGTCGAGGTCCGGCTCGACCGGCACGCGGCGGCCGCCGTGCCGTCCGACACTCGCGCCGACATCACCTCGACCACCGTCTTCGGCGAGAAGTACATCACCCTGACCGATCCGCCGGACCCCAGCACGCGATCCATCGCCGCCGGTGCGACGATCCGCGCCGGATCCGTGACCGTCGAGATCGACTCGGTCTTCGAATCCCTGACCGCGATCCTGCGGGCCGTGGATCCGGCGAAGCTGAACGTCACCCTCTCGGCGGTGGCGGGCGCGCTGCGCGGGCAGGGCGACGACCTGGGGCGCGCCATCGACGACGCCAATGCCGTTCTGGCGCAGATCGATCCGCTACTCCCCCAGCTCCGGCACGACATGCGGTCCACCGCCGACACGACCGAAATCTACGCCGACGCCGCCGACGACCTGTCGGACACCCTCACCCGGGCGTCGACCACGGCCGACACGCTGGTCGACACCGCCGACACCCTCGACCACGTCCTGCTGGCCGTGATCGGCATGTCCGACACCGGCACCCAGGTCCTGTCCGCCAATGCCGACCCGCTGACCTCTGCGATCACGCTGCTGGATCCGACGACCTCGCTGCTCGGCGAGTACGCGCCCGAGATCACCTGCTTCCTCCAGGGCGCCGACGAGGCCCGCACACTCGCCGAGCCGGTATCCGGCGGCAACGGGGCCAGCATGCTGCTGCGCTCGACGCTGCTGCTCGGCACCAGCCCGTACACCTACCCCGACAATCTGCCGGTGGTCCGCGCGAGCGGCGGCCCGCGCTGTGGCTCGCTGCCGAAGACGACCATGGCCGACGTCCCCACGCCCTACGTGGTCGCCGACACCGGCGCGAATCCCTTCCGCGACAGCACCGGCGGCCGGCGACTGGTCCCGGGTTCGCTGCTGGATCTGCTGTACACCACCTCGACTCCGGGACGGCCACGATGAGCAGTACCGCGACGACCGTCAAGGCCGGCCTGTTCGCCGCCGCGATGCTGGTGATCGTGGCCGCGCTGGTCGTCGTGTTCGGCCAGTTCCGCTTCGACTCCGGGCACGGCTACCGCGCCGAGTTCACCGATGTCTCCGGCTTGAAGAAGGGCGATTTCGTCCGGGTCGCGGGCGTCGAGGTGGGCCGTGTCGCCGCGGTCGGCGTCGGCGACGGATACCGCGGGCACGTCGAACTCGACGTCGACGACACCTACCGCGTCACGAGCGCGACCCGCGCACTGGTCCGCTACCAGAATCTCGTGGGCGACCGATATCTCGAATTGCAGGAGGGCCCAGGCGATCCCGCGCCCGTCTCCCCCGGATACACCATCCCGCTCGACCACACCGCACCCGCGCTCGACCTCGACCTGCTGATCGGCAGCTTCCAGCCGCTGTTTCGCGGGCTCGATCCCGTGCAGATCAACAATCTCTCCGGCGAGCTGATCGCGGTCTTGCAGGGGCAGGGCGGGACCGTGCAGTCCCTGCTGGTGCACGCCGCGGCGCTGACCAGCACGCTCGCCGATCGCGACCAGGTGATCGGACGCGTCGTCGCCAACCTGGACACGGTGCTGGGCAGTATCGACAAGCATGACGCCGAACTGTCCTCGGCGCTGGACACCGTGCAGCAGATCGCCACCGGGCTGGCCCGGGACAGCGATGCCTGGGGACAGGCGCTGGACCACATCGACCGGTCGACCGCCGCGCTGGCCGGGCTGCTGGCCGACGACCGTCCGGCGCTCGCGGGCACCGTCGGCGAACTCGGCCGGACCGCCGATCAGCTGAATGCCGGATCCGGCACCCTGGACAGTGTGCTGGGGCGGCTGCCCGACACCTACGCGGCGCTGACCCGGCTCGGCGCGTACGGCAACTTCTTCAACTACTACCTGTGCGGGTTGCGGATCCAGCTCGACGGACCGGACGGCGCCTCGGTCACCACCCCGCTGATCGGGCAGACCACGGGGCGGTGCGCTCCGAAATGATGCGCGGCAACGACACTCGCGACCCCTTCCGGGCCGGACTGGTGGGCACCACCGTGATCCTGCTGGCGGTGCTGGCGACGCTGAACATCGAGGCGCTGCCGTTCCTCTCCAGCCACAGCACCTATCGGGCCCTGTTCACCGACAGCGGCGGGCTGCGCACCGGCGACGTCGTGGAGGTCGCCGGTGTCGACTGCGGCAGCGTGCGCCGCATCGGCATCGAGGGCGCCACTGTCGCAGTCGATTTCGATCTCGGCTGCGGGGTGACGCCCGGCCGTGACACCACCGCGCGGATCGCGACCGCGACGGTGCTCGGCGCCCGGCACCTGCGCCTGCAACCGGCCGGAACGGGCGCGCTGCGGCCCGGCGACACCATCGGGGTCGAGCGCACCACCTCGCCCTACAACCTCACCGACGCCCTGAGCGATCTCGACCGGACCGCCGGAAATATCGACACCGATCAGCTGAGCCGGTCCATGCGCGTACTGGCCGGCACTCTCCAGCAGACCCCCGACGACATTCGCGCGGCCGTGGACGGTGTCGGCCGGTTGTCGGCGACGATCGCCGAGCGCGACCAGCAACTGCGCGATCTGCTCGCGCACGCCGGGAAGGTCACCGAGGTGCTGTCGCAGCGCAGCGGGCAGCTCAACACCCTGATCATCGACGCCGGCGCCGTGCTCGGCGAATTGCAGGATCGGCGCGCCGCCGTATCGACCCTGTTCACCAATGTGAGCGCGCTGGCCACGCAGCTGAACGGGCTGGTCCGCGACAACGAGGCACAGCTGGGCCCGACGCTGGACCGGGTCAACGCCGTGCTCGGCATCCTGCGCGAGAACAGCGACAATATCGCCACCGCGATCGGCCGTCTCGGCCCGTACATGACCGAACTCGGGGAAGCCGTGGCGAGCGGGCCGTTCTTCAATTCCTATATCCAGAACCTGATTCCCGGGCAGATCATCGCGCCGTATGTCGACGCGGCACTGGGTCCGCCCGCACCGGGGATTCCGCAGGGGGGACGATGAATTCGCGTTCCGGCAACCGTCGCTCGCCGCTGGTGTGGGTGTCCGTCGTCGCGGTGCTCGCCGTGCTCGCGGTGGGCTCGTATATCGTCGCGCCGCGCGTGACCACCGACTCCTTCACCGCCGAATTCCCCTCCGCTACCGGGCTTTACGCCGGTGACGAGGTGAAGGTCATGGGGGTCGCGGTCGGCCGGATCGACGCGATCGAGCCGGCGGGCGACAAGGTCCGGGTGCGATTCCACGTCGACAAGGATCGGCCGGTGCCCGCCGGGGCCAAGGCGGTCGTCATGTCGCCGAATCTGGTGTCGTCCCGGTTCGTTCAGCTCACACCCGTCTACACCGGGGGGCCGAAGCTGGCCGACGGGGCCACGATTCCCTTGGGACGCACCGCCGTTCCGGTGGAATGGGACCAGATCAAGACGCAGCTGCAACGGCTGGCCACGGCGCTCGGGCCGACCGATACCGACCCGCGCGGACCTCTCGGGCAGATCGTCGACACCGCGGCCGCCGATCTGCGCGGCGCGGGACCGAGCCTGCACGAGACGCTCACCACGCTGTCGGCGGCGATGAAGACCCTGTCGGAGGGCCGCGGCGACCTGGTGTCGATCGTCGCCAACCTGCAGACCTTCGTCACCGCGCTGTCGCAGAGCGGGCAGCAGATCGTGGCGATAGACAATCGCCTGGCCACGGTGTCCACGCTGCTCGCCGACAATCGCGGCGATATGGGCGACGCCCTCGCCGGACTCGACGGCGCGCTGGGCGAGGTGACCCGGTTCGTCGCCGACAACCGGGCGCGACTCGGCGGTTCCGTCGACGGCCTCTCGGCCGTGGCGGGGACGCTCGCCCAGCAGCGTGACGGGCTGGCGCAGGTGCTGCACGTCGCGCCGAACGCGTTGGCCAACCTGGAGAATATCTACCAGCCGGCGCACAACGCGGTGGTGTCGGCGCTGGCGCTGAGCAACTTCGCCAATCCGGTGAACTTCGTCTGCTCGGCGATCGCCGCGGCCGAGCGGAGCGACGCCCAGCAGGGCGCCCGGTCGTGCGTCCGCTACCTCGGGCCGCTACTCGAACTGCTGCGCACCGACTATCCGCCGCTGGCGGTGAACCCGTCACGCGGAGTGGGCGCGTTGCCTGGCCAACTCGCCTACAGCACACCGGATCTCGTTCCCCCCGAGCCCCCGCGACCACCATCTTTACCGCCGCCTTTGGCGCAATTGCCACCACCTTTGGCGCAGTTGCTGATCCCGGGAGGTACGCGATGACGCCGCTCGGGCAACGCCGCCTCACGCGGGTTCATCATTACGGCATCGTGGCGGTCGTCCTCGGACTGGTCGTGCTCGCCGGGAGTGGTTGCGGCTGGCGCGGAGTGAACTCCCTGCCGCTGCCCGGGACCGCCGGGCACGGGGAGGGGTCGTATGCGGTGCGCATCGAGATGCCGGATGTGTCCACGATTCAACGCAATTCACCGGTCCTGGTCTCCGATGTCACCGTCGGCAGCGTCACCGGGCTGTCGCTGTCCGGCCAACACGCCCTGGTCACCGTCCGCCTGGACGGAGGCGTGCGGCTGCCGGAGAACGCGACCGCGAAGCTCGGCCAGACCAGCCTGCTGGGCAGCACGCACATCGAACTCGCCCCGCCCGCCACGGAACCCGCGCGGGGCGAACTGCGCGACGGCGCGCTGATCCCCTTGGCGCGCGCGGGCAGTTTCCCGACCACCGAGCAGACCCTCTCGTCGATGTCGCTGGTGCTCAGCGGCGGCGGCCTGGCCCAGATTCACGACATCAGCAGCGAACTGAACGGGGCGCTGTCCGGGCGCGAGAACGCGGTGCGCGATCTGCTCGCGAAGCTGGACACGCTGGTGCGCGGGCTCGACGGGCAGAAGCAGGACATCGTCGACGCCATCGCCGGACTCGACGCGCTCAATACGCGCCTGGCCGCCCGTCACGACGAGATCGGCACCGCCATAGCGCATCTCGAACCGGCGCTGACGGTGATCCGCGACCGCCGCGTCGATCTCACCCGCGCGCTGACCGGGCTCGGCGATCTCGGCTGCACCGCCACCGCGCTGATCGGCAACACCCGCGACAACCTCGACGCGGAACTGCGCGACCTGCAACCGGTGCTGGCGTCGCTGGCCGACGCGGGATCCTCGCTCACCGATTCGCTGCGCTACCTGCTCACCTACCCCTTCCCCATCGACACCTACGCCAACGCCGTGCGCGGCGACTACGCCAATGGTGAAGTCACACTGGACCTTCGGCTGCGCACCCTCGACAACGCGCTGCTGCTGGGCACGCCCCTCCAGGGCATGTTGAGCGGGCTCGAGGCGGTGGTCGGCCACACCGCCCCCGGACCCGTGCAGACCGCGCCGACTCCCCTGCCGGGGCTGCTGAATCCGGAGGCGCCGCGATGAGGCGAAGCCGACGTCCGCGCCCGCTGCCGCGCAAGCTCTGGGTATTCGCCGTTATCGCGGTGGTGTCCATGGCGCTGGCCGCGACCGAATACGCGCGGCTGCCCGAACGCGCCGGAATCGGCCGCTACACGGTCCATGTGCAGCTGCGTGACGGCGGCGGGCTGTACCGCAATGCCGATGTCAGCTATCGGGGCGTCACCATCGGCAAGGTGACCGCGCTGGACACCACCGCGTCCGGGGCCCGCGCGACGCTGTCGCTGAAGTCCTCGACCCAGGTGCCCGCCGATCTGGACGCGGCCGTGCGCAGCATGTCGGCGGTCGGCGAACAATACGTCGACCTGGTGCCCCGGCACGACGGTGCGCCCTACCTCGCCGACGGCGCGGAGATCGCCGCCGACCGCACCTCGACCCCCGCCGACATCGGCGTGATCCTCGACCGCATCGAGGCGTCGCTCGACGCGATCGGTCCCGGCAATCTGCGCACGGTGCTCGACGAAACCTTCACCGCCGTCAACGGAGTGGGACCGCAGCTGCGCGAGCTGGTCGACGCCCTGCACCAGCTGGCCCGCGCCGCGGCACAGGTGGGCCGGCCGGCGGCGACACTGATCGATCAACTCGGCCCGTTACTGGACACCCAGACCGTGACCGGCGACGCGATCCGCCAGTGGGCCTCGTCGCTCGCGGCGCTGACCGGGCAGCTGCGCGACAGCGACGGCCACCTGCGCGGCGTGATCGGACAGGCCGCGCCCGCCGCCGGCGAGATCTCGGCCCTGTTCGCGCAGCTGCGCCCCACCCTGCCGCTGCTGCTGTCGAACCTGGTGACCGTCGAACAGGTTGCGGCGGTGTACAACCCGTCCCTGGAACAGATCCTCGTGCTCTATCCCCCGCTGATCGACGCGACGCAGTCCGCGGGCCTGCCGAATGCCGACGACCCCGGCCAGAACACCTTCTTCGCCAACCAGCTGAACGATCCCCCGCCGTGCATCGAGGGCTTCCTCCCTCCGGACCAGCGCCGCTCCCCGACCGAGACCGACACCGCCGAAACCCCGGAGAACCTGTACTGCAAAGTAGCGCCGGACGACCCCCGCGCCGTCCGCGGCGCCCGCAACCTCCCGTGCATGGAGTTCCCCGGCCGCCGCGCCGCCACAGTCCAGCTCTGCCGCGACCCGTCCGGTGAGTCATCGGACGACAACGCCGCGAACGCGGACGAACCGCCGCGCGGTACTCCGCCTCCACCGCACCCGATAGCGGGAACCGCCACCTACATCCCCTCCGACGGCACCTACGTCGGCCCGGACGGCAACCTGTACGCCGATGCGGGCCTGCGACATTCGTCATCGGTCGGCCCCGTGCCCCTCCGCACGCTGCTGGCGCCCCCACCCTGATGCCGCCGGCGGACTCAGACCGTGTCGAGCTTGGTGACCAGCCAGCGAGAGCCGGACTTGCGAAGTTCCAGGCGGAGGGCGCTGGACATGGTGGTGGGCTGTTTCAGGTCGTCGGCCGTGGTCGCCTGGCTGACGAAGACGAGGGCGACCGCGTGGTCGGTGTCGGCGGAGACGACCGAGGTGGCGGTGACGGTCGCCGTGGAGGACATGTGCCGCCCGGTGGCCGCGGGGCGGACCACCTCGGTGCCGAGTTCGTCGAAGTACGTGGCGAAATCGCCACCCAGGTGGGTACGCGCCCGGGCCAGGTCGTCGGCGACGGTATCGGGTCTGTAGGACAGCACCGCGGCCGCGGCGTCGGCGGCCGCGCGCCCGACCTCTCCTTCGGCGCTCGCGCGGGCGGCGTCCTCGCGATACCGCACGAGCGACCAGGCCGTCGTGATCACGAGTGCCGCCGTCACCAGGACCAGCACCGGAATACGCGCCCGCCGCAACAACTCTCGCCCGGTGCGCGTGCTCATGCGACGAAGTCCACGTTCGATACCAGGATGCGGCCCTCGGTTCGCTGGAGCGCCAGGCGCAGCCGCCACACCCGGGGTTCGTTCTGCGCGCCCGCGGCATTGGTGACCTTGGAGGTGGCGGCGACGAGGACCTTCGCCTCGTCACCCGAGGCCGATTCGATTCCGGCCGCCGTGACGGTCCCGGTGGTCGACACGTGCGACTGCTGGACCACCGACGTGAACGCCTTGGAGCGCGCGGTGAAGTCGTCGCGGAACGGGCCGGTCGACCCATCCAGAATGCGCGCGATATCGGCGTCGGCGTGGTCGGAGGAGATCGTGGTCAGGTTGACCACCGCCTGCCGGGCCGCCTGCAGGAAGGCCGACCGATCCGCGCGGTCCCGCGCCGCGTCCCGGTGATCGACGGCCAGTATCACCGTCGCCACCGCGAGCGCCACGATCACGACGGCGATACCCACCGAAGACAGCACGCGTCGGCGCGAACGGGATTGCGGGAGAACCTCTTCCGAGGGTTCCGAGTGTGACGCCTCGTCGATGTCGTCGTCGATGTCCGACATCCGCACCCTCCACTACATACTCTGGTGTACCGTCATTACGTACTATAGAGTACGGTCCGCGATTGCGATCCGAATCGCAGCATCGGTCGGAAGAGATCAGGAGGCCGACGTTGGCCGACACTGTCGAGGAACATTTCCAGCGCATTCCGTACCGCCCCGCCCAGGACGGCAAGGTGGAGATCCACTCCGGATTGAGCCGCCACTATCCGACCCTGCACGGCAATCTGGTGACACCGCGGCGGTTCTCGCGCGACGTCGTGGTGCTGATGGCGCATCCGGCGTCGAATTTCCTGTCGCACTTCCTGCTCGAGGCCATCGCCGCCGCCGGCATCCCGATCATGGGGATGAACACCCGGTACGCCTCCAACGAACCGGCGCTGCTGATGGAGCGCGCCGCCGAGGACCTGGGCACGGGCGTGCGCTGGCTGAAGGAGCAGCACGGCTTCGCGCGGGTCGTCCTGCTCGGGTTCAGCGGCGGCGGACCGCTGGTGTCCTTCTATCAGGGGCAGGCCGAGAACCCCGGCATCACGCACACGCCGACCGGGGAACCCGTTGCGCTGCACGGGCTCATCCCCGCCGACGGCCTGATGCTCGCCGGTGCGCACGCCGGGCGGGCCCGGGTGCTGCTGAACTGGATCGATCCGGCCGTCGTGGACGAGAGCGATCCCTACCGCACCGATCCGGCCCTGGATCTCTACGATCCCGCGCGCACGCTCCCGCTGGATCCGGCGTGGGTCGAGGAGTACCGGCGCGCGCAGCACCGCCGCGTGCGGCGCATCGACGAGTGGGCCCGCGAGCAACTGGGACGCTCCCGCGACCGGCCCGGCGCGGATCCGGGACGCGTCGTGCACCGCACCGTCGCCGACCCGCGCTTCGTCGACCTGAGCCTGGACCCGAGCGACCGGGCGCCCGGCAGCATGTACGGCGATCCCCGCACCGCCAACGAGGGCGCCGGTGGCCTGGCCCGATTCGTCACCGCGCGCAGCTGGCTCAGCACGTGGAGCGTGAATCATTCGCGGGCCGACGCGCTCACCGACCTGACCTCGGTGCGGGCCCCGACGGTGGTGCTGTGCCTGCGCGGCGATCAGGCCGCCTTCGTCAGCGACTCGCGCGCCATGCACGCCGCCAGCGCCGACCCGGACGCGGAACTGATCGAGATGGACCACCTCAATCACTACCTGGTCGATCAGCCCGAGGGCCTGCCGCGGATCGTCGAGCGGCTGCGCACCTGGCTCGAGGGCCGACTGCTGTGAATCCGAACGAAGGAGAATCCACGATGACGGTGGCAGCGCCGTGCCCGACCGCCTTCCGCTACTGGGAGTCGCGGGAGCGGCCCGCGGTCCGGCGGCTGGAACGTTTGGTCGAATCGCTCACCGGCGGAGCCCTGTTCCCCACCGACGAGCAGGCGCGGGCGCTGTGCGCGGACCTGTTCTCGGGCGATCCGGTCGCCGAACGTTTCGTCGCCGAGGTCCTGCACGGCGAGGTCGGCCGGGAGCATGGCCGCGCCATGCTCGAGACCGCGCTCGCCACGGGCATCGACTCGGTGCCCGACGCCCCCGACGCGATGCGCGCGCTGTTCGCCGAGTTCGAGACCGTACCGGACTGGGTGCGGCCGGAGCTGGTGGAGCAGGGCGCGGCCATCTGGCGGCGCTGGGGCACCATGCTGTTCAGCTTCGCCGGGGCCGAGACCCTGGAGATGTACACCGAATCCGCCGTCGCCACACCGCTGTCGCTGGCCGGCGGATACGCCGGGGACAGCGCGCTGCGCAGATTCCTCGAGACCTGCCGGTTCTGGATCGATGTCTCCCAGCCCGACGCGCTGCTGACGCCCGGATCGGCCGGGCGGGCGACGGCGCTGAAGGTGCGCGTCATGCACGTCTCGGTGCGTGCGCGGGTCGCCGACCATCCGGAGTGGGATCTCGAGAAGTGGGGTCTGCCGATCAGCCAGACCTACCAGCTGCTGACCCTGCTCGGCGGCAGCGTCACCCCGGGCCTGGGCCTGTGGGCGCTGGGATACCAGACCACGCCCTCGGAAATCCGTGCGCTGCTGCACTTTCAGAGGTATCTGGGCTACCTGCTCGGGGTCCGGGTCGGCTGGTATCCCGAGACCGTCGTCGATTCGCTGCGGGTCTTGGCGATGACGATCGCGTCGCGCGCCTACGACGCCGGGCGGCACGGCGCCGAGCTGATCGAGTCCTATCCGGCCGCCTTCGCTCCCCGCGACGGCCACCGCGGCCTGAACCGGCTGCGCGAGAAGTACAACTATCGCATCAACTCCGTCTATTCGGCCATGTACATGGCGCCGGGAACGCGCCGCAAATACCGGATGCCGCCGGCGTTTCCGTGGCTCGTCATCCCGATCGCACGGTTTCCGCTCATCACCGCGATGGAACTCACGCGCCGCTGCTGCCCGCCGTTCGCCCGGCTGCACGAGAAGGTCATGCTGTGGCACCGGGAGAACTGGTATCGGGCCCAAATGCACGGGCGCGAGGCGGAATTCGACGCCAGCGGCGCGTTGCGGCGCTGACCCCTTTCACGGAAAGACAGTCATGACAACCGATATCGTCGAAGCCTGGAACGGCCCGGGACGCCGCGACGGCGCTCTCACCGAGGTCGAGCCCCGCCACAACGCGCTACATCCCGCCGCGAGCGCACTCGCCTTCGAACACTGGTATTTCGATGCCCGCCTCGATACCGGGCACGTCGTGGTCGGATTCCTGACCAAACGCCGGCCCGAGGATCTGCCCCGTTCCAAGCCGTGGGTCGAATTGCTGGTCTACACCCCGGACGGCGCCCGGCGGCAGGTGTCGAAGAAGTATCCGCACAGCGCCACCTCCTTCGGACTCGACGCGTTCGCCGTCCGTATCGGAGACAATCACGCGCACACGGAATTCCGTGACGACGGGCTGCCGGTCCACCACGTCCATCTGGCCGAGGACGGCCTGGTGTTCGACCTGCACTTCCACAACGAACTGCCGGGCTGGATGCCCGGACAGGGCGAGACCCGGTTCGACGAGCGGAATTCCTTCGGCTGGGTGGTCCCCGCGCCCCGCGCCCGCGTCACCGGCACCGTCCGGATCGACGGGGAAGAACTCGACGCCACCGGCCGCGGCTACGCCGACCACAACTGGGGCGTCGGCGATATGAAGAAGATCATCGACCGCTGGCATTGGGGACGGCTCTACGACGACGAGTATTCGCTGCTGTTCGCCGACGTATTGACGCAGCGGCAGCGCGGCGCGCACGAAATCGCGCCCCTCATGCTCGCCCGCGGCGACGAGATCGTCCTGTCCACGGGCGAAACGGTTCTCACCGAGGGCTCCAAGCGCTTTCACCCCGTGGCCGGGCGCGAGTACCCCGAATGGATCGAACTGCGTGTCCCCGATCGGCTGGAGTTGCGACTGACCGTCGGCTCGGTCATCCACGCGCACGACATCATCGACGATTTCCCGATCGTGCGGTCCCGCCCGATCAAACCGCTGATCCATCGCCTCATCGGGCACCCCGCGTATTTCCGCTTCGAATCCGCCTTCGAGCTGACAGTGCACACCGAGGGCGGAACCGACAAACGCACCGGGACCACCCTGCACGAACTGGTGGCGCTGAAATGACCGGCGCACTGCGCTATCTCAGCGGATTCGGGAACCAGCATCAGAGCGAGGCCGTCCCCGGCGCACTGCCGCCGGGCCAGAATTCGCCGCAGCGCGCACCCTACGGGCTCTATGCCGAACAGCTGTCCGCCACCGCGTTCACCGAACCGCGGGCGGTGAATCGCCGCAGCTGGGTCTACCGCATCCGCCCCTCGGCCGCCCATCCGCCGTTCCGTCGCATCGATAACGGCACCTTTCGCAGCGCGCCGCTCCGCGACGGTATCGCCGATCCGAACCGGCTGCGCTGGGATCCGTTGCCGCGCAGTGCGTCCGGCGTGGATTTCCTCGACGGCGTGTACACCGTCGCCGCCAACGGTGATGTGCTGCAACGCCGGGGCGTCGCGATCCACCTCTATCGGGCCACCGCGTCGATGCGGTCGCGGTACTTCTCCGACGCCGACGGCGAACTGCTGATCGTGCCCCAGGACGGAGAGATACTGGTGCACACAGAATTCGGCAGGCTGCTCGTCGGCCCCGGGCGCTTCGCCGTCGTCGGGCGCGCCATCCGGTTCCGCGTCGAACTCCTCGGCGACACCGCCGCCGGATATCTGTGCGAGAACTACGGCAGCCCGTTCGCCCTGCCCGAACTGGGGCCCATCGGCGCCAACGGGCTCGCGCACGCCCGGCATTTCCGCTATCCGGTCGCGGCGTACGAGGATATCGAGGACACCGTCGAGGTGGTCCAGAAGTTCGGCGGCAACCTGTGGGCCGCCGACTACGACCACTCGCCGCTGGACGTGGTCGCCTGGCACGGATCGCACGCGGCCTATCTGTACGACCTCGACGATTTCAACGCCTTCGGGACGGTCGGCTTCGACCATCCGGACCCGTCGATCTTCACCGTGCTGACCTCGCCGTCCGATACCCCCGGCCAGGCGAATGCCGATTTCGTGGCCTTCCCGCCGCGCTGGACCGTCCCCGAGCACACCTTCCGGCCGCCGCACTTCCACCGCAACGTGATGACCGAGTTCATGGGCCTGGTCCGCGGCGTCCACGATTCGAAGGCCGAGGGTTTCGTGCCCGGCGGCGCGAGCCTGCACACCATGTGGGCCGCCCACGGACCCGACCGCGAGACCTTCGAGAGGGCCAGCGCGGCCGAGCTGACGCCCCAGAAGCTCGAGGGTTCCCTCCCGTTCATGATCGAGACCCGCTGGCCGCTGCTGGTCACCGGCTTCGCCTACGACGCCCCGCATCGGCAGCGGGACTACGACGCCTCCTGGGCCGGCCTGCGCCGGCACTTCACCCCACCGAACTGAATCCCCCAGGCTCGCCGCGACATCCGGAGATCGACATGACCACCACCCGACCCGACATCGTCCTCCCCGACCCCACGCTGCGGATCGGCGGCCGCCACGTCGACGCCCGCGACCGGCGGACCTACCCATCGTCCAACCCCGCCACCGAGGAACACGTCGTCTCGGTGGCGGCCGCCCAACCGGCCGACGTCGACGACGCCGTCTCCGCCGCCCGCCGGCAGTTCGAGGACGGGGAGTGGTCACGGACCGACGGCGTCGAACGCGGCCGGATCCTCACGCGCGCGGCCGCGTTGATCGAGGAGGACGCCGAGAACCTGGCCGCCCTCGAGGCGCTCGAGATGGGCAAGCTGTTCAACGACTCGGTCGCCGGTGACATCCCGGCCGCCGCCCAAGCGTTCCGGCACTTCGCCGGCTGGGCCGACAAGATCACCGGAACCACCGCGCTGCTCCCGGATTTCGGCCCGCAGCGCCGCCTCGGCTGCACGCTGCGCCAGCCGCTGGGTGTCGTCGGAGCGATCACGCCGTGGAACAACCCGGTGCTGATCGCCGCCTGGAAGCTCGCTCCGGCCCTGGCCGTCGGCTGCACCGTCGTGGTGAAACCGGCCGAGGACGCCTCGTTGTCGACGCTGCGGCTGGCCGAACTCCTTGCGGCGGCGGGCATTCCGGACGGCGTGGTGAACGTCGTCCCCGGGCTCGGCGATATCGCGGGCGCGGCGCTGGCCGGGCATCCCGGCATCGACAAGATCTCCTTCACGGGCAGTCCCCGGGTCGGTAAGCAGATCCAGAGCCTGGCCGGCGACACCTTCCGCAAGGTCACCCTCGAACTCGGCGGCAAGGCGCCGCAGCTGATCTTCGCCGACGCCGACCTCGACCAGGCCATGCCCTGGATCGCGATGGGCAACTTCTACCACCAGGGCCAGGTGTGCGCGGCCGGAACCCGTGTCCTGGTGCACGAATCCCGCCTCGACGAGGTGGTCCAGGGCCTCGTCGACGCCGCCGACCAGGCCCGCGTCGGCGACCCGTTCGACCCGGACAGCACCATGGGCACGATCGTCAACGCCAAGCAGCTGGACCAGATCCTGCGCTACGTCGATATCGGCCGTGCCGAGGGCGCGCGGCTGATCACCGGCGGCAACCGGCTCGATCGGCCCGGATATTTCATGGAGCCCACCGTCTTCCGCGGCCACAACGACCTGACCATCGCGCGCGAGGAGATCTTCGGTCCCGTCGCGACGGTGATCGGCTTCTCCTCCACCGAGGAGGCCGTCCGGCTCGCGAACACCACGAAGTACGGCCTCAACGCGATGATCCACACCCGCGACCTCTCCCGCGCCCTCACCGTCACCGAGCAACTGCGGGTCGGCACGGTGTGGGTCAACGGCTGGGGCGTCCCCGACCCCGCCCTGCCCTGGGGCGGCCGCGCGGGCAGCGGCATCGGCCGCGAACTGGGCCGCAGCGGCATCGAGGCCGACACCGAGGAGAAAACGGTCCATATCGGCCTGTGACAACGTCTGCCGGGGGCCGAGTCAGGCGACCTGAAACCAGTCGCCCATGCCCCTGTCCAAGAGGTCGAAACCTCGTTCCGCCTCGGCGATCGCCACCGGATGTCGTTGTGCCGCAGTCTGTCCGGCGGCCAGCGCGCGCCAGTTGGCCTCGCTGAGGTTGCGCTGCACCGCGATGATCGCGCCGGCCGCCAGCCGGGCGTCCGGTCCGCCCGACGGCCCGAGCGCCCGGGCGAGCGCGGCCTCGCCGCTGGTGAGGAACCGGGCGAGCCGCGCGGTCAGCGCCGGGGTGTCCAATACCAGCCGATAGCAGGCCAGCACCTCGGGCGCATCGCACAACCCGGTGCTGGGCGCGCGGCTGTCCAGCCCGGCGCGGAAGGCGGCCTGCAGTGCGGCCAATGGCGTCCGGCCTTCCGCCCGGCGTTCCACCGTGCGGGCGGCCTCGTCGACGTGGTCGGCGAACCGGTGCACGACAAGGTCTTCCTTGGCGGGGAAGTACTTGAACAGCGTGCGCTTGGACACGTCCGCCGCGGCCGCGATATCCACGACCGGAACCGCGTCGAACCCCTCGGCGAGGAACAGCCGGAGGGCGGCGTCGGAGATGGCCGCGCGCGTGGCCTGTTTCTTGCGCTCGCGCAGGCCCGGTTCGGTGGTCATATCCGGACAGCGTAGCCGAATCGTAAACCGAGTGCATAAGTAAACTTGGTGTACTTTTGTTGGCATGCGAATCGGCGTTGCCCTGCCCACCGACTACTACAACCAGCTCACCCCGGGGGTGAACCCCGTCGACTACCTGCTCGACCAGGCCCGGAAACTGGCCGATCTCGGCGTGCCCGCGGTCTGGCTGACCCAGCGGTTCGACTACGACGCACTGGCGGTCGCCGCGCTGATCGGGCGCGAACTGCCGGACATCACGGTCGGGACGGCGATCGTTCCGATCCACCCCCGTCACCCCAACGCGCTGGCCATGCAGGCGCAGACGGCACAGGCGGCCACCGGCGGCCGCTTCGAACTCGGCCTCGGTCTGTCGATGCCGGAGATCGCCGCCGGTTACGGCAACGCCCACCCGCGCATCCGCTAGCTGCGCGAATACCTCGAAGCCCTGGGAGATCTACTCCATACGGGCACGGTCGACCACACCGGCGAGACATTGATCGCCCGATCGCCGGCACGCAGCATGATGCCGACGGTCAACCCGCCGGTCCCCGTCCTGCTGGCCACGTCGGGCCCGCTGACGCTGCGGGTCGCGGCCGAACTCGCCGACGGCGCCCTCCCGCTGCTCACCGGTCCCGATACCCTCGCCGACTTCACCATCCCCACCCTCGCGCGGCACGCCGCAGCCGCCGGGCGGCCCATGCCCCGCGTGATCGGCATGGTGGGCGGCGTGGTCACCGCCGATGTGGCCGGTGCGCGAGACCGTGCCGCGCGGGCCATGGACGGATACGGTGCGATGCCGGTGTACCGCGCGCTGCTGGATCGCGAAAATATCTCCGCCCCAGCCGAATTGGCCGTGATCGGCGACGAGCAGACCATGGCCGCCGCGGTGGCCCGATACGCCGAGGCGGGCGCCGACGAGCTGATCTTCGCGCTGACCGCACTGGGATCCGCCCGCGACGAGGAGCGAACCTGGGCACTGCTCGGCGAACTGAGCCGGACGGCACGCACCTGACGTCCGGGCACGTGGCACGGCCCTGACCTCCTGAGCTGGGGGTCTCGGGGCTTACGCGACTACGGTGTGGGTATACACCGCTGGGACGGGGCGGAAGATAACGGAGGTGCCGGGCGTTGTACCGGGCACACACGGACGAGAGGATCACATGGCCACCCAGACCCTGACCACGCAGAACTTCGACGAGATAGTCACATCGAACGATGTCGTCCTCGTCGACTTCTGGGCCGACTGGTGCGGCCCGTGCAAGCAGTTCGCGCCGACCTTCGAGGCGTCGTCCGACAAGTACCCGGACGTCGTGCACGGCAAGGTCGACACCGAGGCCGAGCAGGGCCTCGCCGCCGCGGCCAACATCCGCTCCATCCCGACGATCATGGCCTTCCGGGAGGGCGTCCTCGTCTTCGCGCAGCCGGGTGCGCTGCCCGCGAACGCCCTGGACGATCTGGTCACCCAGGTGAAGGCCCTCGATATGGACGAGGTGCGCAAGCAGCTCGCCGAGCAGCAGGAGCAGGAGGGCGCGCAGGGCTAGGCCCGGCGCCGATACCGCGCAGCGCCGTATTACCAGTGAAAGGTAATGCGGCGCTGCGCTTTTCGTGTATCGGTCAGCGGCCGAGTTTGTTGGCGGCGACGATCATCGCCCGGACGGTCGACTCGGCGCCGTCGTCGGCCATCGCGGCGCCCCAGCCGCGGCGGCCGTTGAATTCGCACTGCACGAAGGTGGCGGTGCCGACCTCGGTGCGGCGCTGGTGGAACGAGAGGATCTCCACCGGGTAGCCCTCGTCGTAGAGGGCCGAGGTGAGCGCCGCCACCGGATTGCCGACCGAGACGACGGTCCGCAGATGGTCGGCGAACTCCAGCGTCGCGGTGTACTCCGCGCCGTGCCGATGCCCGGCGCGGTTCCAGTCGCTGAGCTTCACCGGGCCGGTGTGATCGCAGTACCGGTCGAGGAATTCCGCGTGGGACAGTCCGGCGCATTCGGAGCGCAGGCTTCTGGGCGCGGCGGTGATGATCATGTTGTTGTCTTCTGTGTCAATGGTGATGGTCATTGAACTAGGTCTTCCCAAGTCTCGTCGTGTCCGAGTGACAGTCGTGTCTGAAATGACAGGAGGGGACCAGCGCAAGAAAGGTGTATACGGCCGCAGCGAGGTGGCCGGTCCGAATCAGACCCCGCTACGGCGGGTTACTACGAGAAGTCGCGCAGCGGCCACCGTCGCGGTCAGCGGATCGAGCGCCGCGCGGTCGCGGTCGGCGACATCGGGCGCGGCGCTGTGGCTTGCGGCGGGATTCGGCACGGCACCGAGAATATGGACTTCCGAGCGCCTTGGCAACCACATACCAGGGGAACCAACGAGTAACTTCGTCACAATCCTCCGTGAACGAGACACCAACGCCCGACGGCGACTCAGCAACCGATAGCAGAGGCGGTCGTTGCAGCTCGAGACTTCTATTGCGCCGTCAGCAAACAATTGGAAAACCACGCGACGCCCGCCCGGATGTGTCACGCTCGAGTTCGTGCCCCGGTGCGCGGGCCACGCATCGTCCGGACCGGCATCCCGCCGGCGCTCGGCGAGGAGGTACCGATGACCGACCCGATCGTCCAGAGTGCGATCAATCACCTGCTCGGATGTCACCGCCGCTGCGCCCACCAGATCCGCGAGTCGCTGGACCGCGGCGGCGAGCACGCCACCGCCCATCACATCGACACCCTGCGCGACTGCGCGGACCTGTGCCGCCTCACCGGCGATCTGCTCGACCGCGGCTCCGAATGGGCCGCGCGGCAGTGCGAGCTGACCGCCCGGGTCTGCACCGACACCGCCGAACGCTGCGACCGCCTGGGCGAGACCGCCTGCGCCACGGTCGCCCGCTCGACGGCCGCGGCATGCCTAGCCCTCACGGAAACCGTAGCGGGCTGACAGAGCCGGACCGTGGCGGGCTGGGCGGCGCTGACCGTGGCGGGCTGGTCAGTGGGCGGCTGCGTCCCAGCTGCGGCCTACGCCGACGGAGACCTCGAGGGGGACCGAGAGATCGATGGCCGCGGACATGTGCTCGCGGGCCAGGGCCTCCAGGGACTCCCGCTCGCCGGCGGCCACCTCGAAGACGAGTTCGTCGTGGATCTGCAACAGCATCCGGGAGCGCAGGCCGGCGTCGCGAATCACGTTCTGCACGTTGATCATCGCGACCTTGATGATGTCGGCGGCGGTGCCCTGGATGGGGGCGTTGAGGGCCATCCGCTCGGCGGCCTCGCGACGCTGGCGGTTACTGGAATCCAGGTCGGGCAGGTAGCGGCGGCGGCCGAACAGGGTCTCGGTGTAGCCGACCTTGCGGGCCTGGTCGACGGCGTCGTGCAGGTAGTCGCGGATGGCGCCGAAGCGGCTGAAGTACACCTCCATCTGGGCCTTCGCCTCCTCGGCGCTGATCTTCAGCTGCTGCGACAGGCCGTAGGCCGACAACCCGTACGCCAGGCCGTAGGACATGGCCTTGATGCGGCGGCGCATCTCCGGGTGCACGTCGGTGAGGGGGATGTCGAACGCCTTGGAGGCGACGAAGGTGTGCAGGTCCTCTCCCGAGTTGAACGCCTCGATGAGCCCGGCGTCCTTGGACAGGTGCGCCATGATCCGCATCTCGATCTGGCTGTAGTCGGCGGTCATCAGCGATTCGTAGCCCGGGCCGACGACGAAGGTGTCGCGGATGCGGCGGCCGGTGTCGGTGCGGATCGGGATGTTCTGCAGGTTCGGCTCGGTGGACGACAGGCGTCCGGTGGCGGCGAT
Organism: Nocardia transvalensis NBRC 15921; assembly: GCF_000308875.1. Classification (GTDB taxonomy): domain Bacteria; phylum Actinomycetota; class Actinomycetes; order Mycobacteriales; family Mycobacteriaceae; genus Nocardia; species Nocardia transvalensis. The sequence continues at coordinate 40,630 of NZ_BAGL01000042.1, read as the reverse complement.
GGTCTGGTTGAACGTGGTGTGGATGCGGCCGTCGTCGGCGACCGACTTCAGCAGGCCGTCCACGGTCACCTTCAGGCGGGTGGCGTCGCGGTGGGCCAGCAGATGTTCCAGGAACGGATGCTGGGTCTTCTCGAACAGCGACTCGAGCGCGTCGGCGTCGGTGGTGTAGCCGGTCTTGGTGCGCTTGGTCTTCGGCATGTCCAGCTCGTCGAACAGCACCACCTGCAACTGCTTCGGGGAGCCCAGGTTGATCTGCTTGCCGATCACCTCGTAGGCGGCCTCGGCGGCCTCGCTGACCCGGTCGGCGAACTGCTTCTGCAGCTCCTGCAACTCGTCCACGTCGACCGCGATGCCGGCCTCCTCGAGGTCGGCCAGGACGGCCAGCAGGGGCAGCTCCATCTCGGTGAGCAGGCGGGTGGATTCGATGCCCTCGAGTTCGGCGTCGAACGCCGCGGCCAGATCCGAAACCGCGCGGGCGCGCAGGATCTCGGCCTGGGCGAGTTCGGCGTCGACCTGGTCCTCGTCGTCGAGCAGCGACAGCTGGGACTCGCCGTCCGACTCCACCCGCAGCTCGCGCGACAGATAGCGCAGCGACAGGTCGTCGAGGTTGAAGGTGCGCTGGCCGGGACGGACCAGATAGGCCGCGAGCGCGGTGTCGCTGGTGAGACCGCCGAGGGTCCAGCCGCGCGCCCGCAGCGCGTGCTTGGCGGCCTTGGCCTCGTGCACGGCCTTCGCGGTGGCCGGATCGGCCAGCCACGTTCCCAGGGCGGCCTCGTCCTCGGGGGTGAGGCCGACGACATCGAAATAGCCGCCCTCGCCGTCGGCGGCCGAGATCGCGATCGCCTTCACGTCGCCGTTCACCGGGGTGCCCGTGCCGACGATCGAGATGCCGTGGCGCGCACCGGATTTCGCGTGCTCGGCGAGCCAGTCGGCCGCCGCGCCGGGGTCGATCGCGCCGCCGCTGATCTCGAATCCGCCCTCGGCCTCCGGCTCCGGCGGGGCCAGCGTCTCGAACAGGCGGTCGCGCAGGACCCGGAACTCGAGGTCGTCGAACAGGCGGTGGATGCGGTCGCGGTCCCACGGCTGTTTGGCCAGCTGGTCCGGGGTGTAGGGCAGCGGGACGTCCTTGACCATCTCGGTGAGCTGACGGTTGAGGACGACGCTGGACAGGTTGGCGCGCAACGCGTCACCGACCTTGCCCTTCACCTCGTCGACCCGGTCGACCAGGGTGGTGAGGTCGCCGAATTCGCGGACCCACTTGGTGGCCGTCTTCTCGCCCACGCCCGGGATGCCCGGCAGGTTGTCGCTCGGGTCGCCGCGCAGGGCCGCGAAATCCGGGTACTGCGCGGGGGTGAGGCCGTACTTCTCCTCCACCGCCTCCGGGGTGAACCGGGTGAGCTCGGAGACGCCCTTCTTCGGATACAGCACGGTGACATCGGGATTCACCAGTTGCAGCGCGTCGCGGTCGCCCGTGACGATCAGGACGCGGAAGCCCTCGGGGACCGCCTGCGTGGTGAGGGTGGCGATGATGTCGTCGGCCTCGTAGCCCTCGAGCGCCATGACCGGGATGCCGAGCGCGCCCAGCACCTCCTGGGTGACCTCGATCTGGCCGCGGAACTCGTCGGGCGTGGTGATGCGGTTGGCCTTGTACTCCGGGTAGGCCTCGGTGCGGAAGGTCTTGCGGCTGACGTCGAACGCGGCCGCGACGTGCGTGGGCTTCTCGTCGCGCAGCAGGTTGATGAGCATGGCGGTGAAGCCGTAGACCGCGTTGGTGGTCTGCCCCGTGACGGTTTTGAAGTTCTCCGCGGGCAGCGCGTAGAACGCGCGGTAGGCCAGCGAGTGCCCGTCCAGCAACAGCAGTGTGGGCCGCTCCCCCGCGGCGGTCGGGGTCGCGGCGGACACACTGCTGGGGCGCTGATCGGTGGTCGCTGGAGTCACGGCCCCGAGTCTATGTACAACCACCGACAAGGGCGGGCACGGGGCATGACGTAGGACACACTTCGTCCTACGCCACTCCCAGATACGCCGACTTCACCGCCGGATCGGTCAGCAGTTCGCGGCCCGCGCCCGTCTTGGTGACCTCGCCGGTCTCGAGGATGTAGGCGCGGTCGCTGCGGGTCAGGGCCTGCTGGGCGTTCTGCTCGACCAGCAGGACGGTGGTGCCCTGCGCGTTGATCTCGCCGATGATCCGGAAGATCTGCTTGATCACCATCGGCGCGAGGCCCATCGACGGCTCGTCGAGCAGCAGCAGCCGCGGCCGGGCCATCAGCGCGCGGGCGATGGCGAGCATCTGCTGCTCGCCGCCGGACAGCGTGCCGCCCACCTGTTTACGCCGCTCGGCCAGGCGCGGGAACAGCTCGAACACCCACGCCAGCGTCCGGTCGTACTCCGCCCGCTGCTTGAACGGCCGGGCGTGGCAGCCCATGTCGAGGTTCTCCTGCACCGTCATCCCGGGGAAGACGCCCCGGCCCTCCGGCGCCTGGATCAGGCCCGCCACCACCCGCTCGTGCGCCTTCATCCGGGTGATGTCCTTGCCCTCGAACAGGATCCGGCCGCCGGTGAGCGGCAGCAGCCCCGACAGCGCGCGCATGGTGGTGGTCTTCCCCGCGCCGTTGGCGCCGAGCAAAGTCACCAGCTCCCCCTGCGCCACCTCGAGCGAGATACCGTGCAGCGCTTGGATTCTGCCGTAGTTCACCCGCATGTCCTCGACCACGAGCAGCGGTTCGCCATCCGATGCCGGCGCCGCGTCGGCGACCGGCGCCGGTCCCGGGGCGGCGGCGCGCACGTCCGCCACCGCGTCCTCGACCTCGTCGTCGGGCACGCCGAGATACGCCGCGATCACCGCGGGATCGTCGCGGATCTCCTCCGGCAGCCCGTCGGCGATCTTGCGCCCGAACTCCAGCACCACGATGCGATCGGTCACGCCCATCACCAGCCGCATATCGTGCTCGATGAGCAGCACGGTGAAGCCGTCGTCGCGGATCTTGCGGATGAGATCCATGAGCGCCGACTTCTCGCTCGGATTGAATCCGGCGGCCGGCTCGTCCAGGCACAGCAGTTTCGGCTCGGTCGCCAGCGCCCGCGCGATCTCCAGCCTGCGCTGATCGCCGTAGGAGAGGTTGCGCGCCTTCTCCACCGCCCGCGGGGCGATGCCGACGAATTCCAGCAGCGCCATACCGCGCTCGATGGCGTCGCGTTCCTCGCGCCGGTGCCGCGCGGTGCGAAAGACGGCCCCCGGCACCGACGTCCGGTGCCGCGCGTCGGTGCCGACCACCACGTTCTCCAGCGCCGTCATCTCCCCGAACAGCCGGATGTTCTGGAAGGTGCGGGCGATGCCGAGCCGGGTGATCTCGTTGCGCTTGGTCTTGGTCAGCGGGCGGCCGTCGAAGAACACCCGGCCCGCCGACGGCCGGTACACCCCGGTGATCGCGTTGAAGCAGGTGGTCTTGCCGGCGCCGTTGGGGCCGATGAGCCCGAGGATCTCGCCGCGGCGGATCTCGAAACTCACGTCGTCGAGGGCGGTCAGGCCGCCGAATCGCATGGTCAGGCTCTCGGTGCGGAGCAGCGCCGCGCCGACCTCGGTCTCGATCTCCCGGGTCGGGGCCACCACCTCGGCGACGGCCTCGGCGTCGGCCAGCTCCGGCAGCACGTCGGCGACGTCGACCACGCCCGCGCTGGGGGCGGTCTCCGGCGTCTCGGCGTAGCCCGCGGCCATATCCTCGTTGTCGAACAGCGCGCCGCCCGCGCCCGGACCGGTCATCGGGCCGCTCCCGCCGCCTCGGCCGCATCCGGTGGCGCGGCGGGCCGCCGCACCGCCTGGTACACCTGCCGTCCGTACGCGAGCAGTTTCTGCCGCACCGGGAACAAGCCCTGCGGACGGAAGATCATCACCACCACCAGAGTGAGTCCGAAGAACAGATATTTGTAGTCGCCCAGCGACTGCCCGCCCACATTCACCGACATCAGCCGGTTGGGCAGGTAGACGATCAGGAAGGCGCCCACGATCACGCCCAGCTTGTTGCCCTGCCCGCCGAGCACGACCGCGCACAGGAACAGCATCGAGTTGATGATGTTGAATCCGGTGGGGTTGATGAACTGGACCTGCCCCGCGTACAGCGCGCCGGACAGCCCGCCGATGGCGGCGCCGATGGTGAAGGCCCAGAGCTTGAACTTGAACGTCGGCACGCCCATCATCTCCGCGGCGTCCTCGTCCTCGCGGATCGCCACCCAGGACCGCCCGACCCGGCTGCGCTCCAGATTGCCGACCACGAGCAGCACCACGACCACCAGCGCCATGCCGATCCAGAACCACCAGGTGCCGGAGTTGGCGCGGTCCAGGGGATTCCACGAATGCGAATCGCCGAGGTTGCCGGAGGAGAAGTAGCCGGTGGGGTGCGCCTCCGATTCGCCCAGGCGCGGATACGCGATCCCCGCGAGGCCCAGGCTGCCGTTGGTGATGTCGCCGAGGTTGTCGGCCAGCAGCCGCACGATCTCGCCGAATCCGAGGGTCACGATCGCGAGGTAGTCGCCGCGCAGCCGCAGCGTCGGCGTGCCCAGGATCAGGCCGGAGACCGCGGTCAGCACGATCGCGATCGGCACGCACGCCAGCCACGCCCATTTCGGGCTGAGGAATCCGCCCGCGGTCTGGTTCCACGGGCTGTTGGGGCTGGTGAGCAGGCCCACCGAATAGGCGCCGACGGCATAGAAGCCGACGTACCCCAGATCCAGCAGACCCGCCTGTCCCACAACGACATTCAGCCCGATGGCGATCAGCGCGTACATGGCGAACTGGGCCATGACACCGCCGAAGCTGGTGCCCGGGGTGTCCAGCAGCGGCGGCGGGAACAGCGGCAGCAGCGCGAGCACCAGGAGCACGGGAATGCCGACCGCCCACTGCATCTGGCGCGACAGCCCGTCCCACCAGGTGCGGATGGCGTCGCCCACGCCGTGCCGGGGCCGCGTCCGCGGCGGGGTCTCGGTGGTCGTACTCATGCGCGGGCCCTCCCCAGGCTCTCGCCCAGAATGCCGGTCGGCCGGACCATCAGCACGACCACCAGCAGGACGAACGCGACCACGTCGCGCCATTCGGTGCCGAACAGGATCTGGCCGTAGTTCTCCGCCAGGCCCAGCAGCAGCCCGCCCAGCAGCGCGCCGCGCAGATTGCCGATGCCGCCGAGCACCGCGGCGCTGAATGCCTTGATGCCCAGGATGAATCCGCCCGAATAGATGATGCCGTTGGGAATCTTGAGCGTGTACAGCAGTGCGGCGGCGCCCGCGAGCAGGCCGCCGATGAGGAAGGTCAGCATGATGACCCGCTCCCGCGACACACCCATCAGCGTCGCGGTATCGGGGTCCTGGGCCACCGCGCGGATGCCGCGGCCGAACCTCGTCCGGTTGATGACCACGTCGGTGATCACGGCCAGCGCCACCGCCGCCACGACGATCACCAGCGCCACATTGGTGATCGCGGCGTCGAAGAGATGGAATTCGTCGACGGGTTTGACCAGGATGATCGGCTGCTGGGCGTTGGTGCCGCCGAGATCGGGATCGATCTTCGGCAGCACGTAGTGCACGAACTCCTGCAGCACGAACGACATGCCGATGGCGGTGATCAGGAAGATCAGCCGCTTGGCGCCGCGCCGCCGCAGCGGCCGGTACGCCACCCGTTCCAGCCCGACGGCCGCCCCGCCCGACACCAATGCGCCGATGACGGTGGCCACCCCCAGATAGACGACGGTCAGTACGGTGCCCTGCGAATAGATGTCACCGCTGGCGGTGAATCCGAGCAGCATCAAACCGACCAGCTGGCCGAACATGCCCAGCATGAATATTTCCGAATGCGCGAAATTGATCAGCAGCAGTACGCCGAAAACCAGCGTGTACCCGACCGCTACCAGTGCGTAGATCGAACCGTATGTCAGACCGTCCACGGTGAGCCGCCAGAACTGGTCGACGACGCCCGAGACATTGAAATCGATGGACCCGTTGGCAAGCAGGGTCGCATCGGCAACTGCTGATGCCCTCATTGTTACTTCCGCTGTCAGGAAAGCAGCGCGCGCCGGTTGGTTGCGTCGTACTCAACCATCGGCAGACCGGCGCGCGCTGTTTCGTCGTGAGACCCCTACTTGACCTGATACATCCAGATCAAGGCGTTCGACAATTCTCCGGTGGCATCCCACTTGTAATGCCGGGCCACACCCTGACCGTCGTAGGACCGTGCGAACTCCACCAGATCCGGGCGCGACACCTTGCCCTGGGCGATGCCCTTCAGCACGATCGTGGTGAGGTCGTAGCCCTCGGTGGAGTAGGTGCCCGCGTCGAATCCGTTCAGCGCCTTGTAATCGGCGGCGAACTGATCGGGCGCCGGGCCGCACGGGCACGAGAGCAGCGCGTCCTTGGACGCGTTACCGGCCTGCTTGACGAATTCGACGTCCTTGGTCCCGTCGTCGGAGATGAAGGTCGCCGTCACGCCGCCGGAGCGCAGCTGCTGCACGAACGGGGCGGCCTCGGCGTAGTAGCCGGCGTAGAAGATGGCGTCGGGCTTGGCGGACGCGAGCTTCGAGACCGCGGCGGAGAAGTCCTTGTCGCCCTCCTTGACACTCACCGCGCAGCTCGGGTCGGCGCTCGCGCCGAGCGTCTCGGTCAGCGACTTGGCCAGGCCGGTGCCGTAATCGGTGTTGTCCTGGGCGACGCAGATCTTGTTGTACTTTCCGGTGCCCTGCAGGTATTTCGCGACCGCCGGGCCCTGGATGCCGTCGTTGCCCAGCCCGCGGAAGAAGGTCTTCCAGCCGTTCTTGGTGAGGTCGACATTGGTGGCCGACGGGGTCAGCGACAGCAGACCGGTATCGCTGATCCGCTGGCCGGTCGCCTTGGTCTCACCCGAGAACGTCGGGCCGATCAGGGCGACGATCGACTGGTCGCCGAGGATCTTGTCGATCACCTGGCTGGCCTTCTGCGGATTGCCCTCGGTGTCGAACTCCTTGAGTTTCACCTGGCAGCCGGCATTGGCCTTGTTGTGCTTGTCCAGCGCGAGCTTGACGCCGCGGATGATATTCAGGCCGAGATTGGCGTTGGGGCCGGTCAGCGGGCCCGCCATGGCGATCGACGTCTCGGGGGCGCAGGTCGATTTCCCGTCCCCGGCGGGATCGGCGGCCGTGGAGGTGTCCGCCGACGGCACTTCCTTGCCCTGGCTGTCGACCTGCACCAGCGGGGCGATCGTGAGTCCCCCGCCCGTTCCCTCTCCGGAACCGTTGTCCGTCGACTTGCTGCTGCACCCAGCGACCGCGAGCACGGCCGCGGCTCCGATCACCAGCGCGCCGCGAGCCACACGACTGCGTGTGGTCCTTCGCGTCATTGAACCAAGCACGATCCACCTCATCATGTCCTGCTGATCCCCGGGGTCGCCGAGGCGGGCCGACCTCATCGGCCCCGGTCAGAACATAGCGGCGTCAGGTTAGCTCTGCATCACATTCGAGTCATTTGCATGACTTCGATCCCCAGTATTTATAGGGGCGTGTTTCGGTGGCGTTAATTCCCCGCAATCCGGCCGCGGGCGGTCTCCCGCCCGCGGTGCGCGGACTTCGATATCAGGACTTCGGTGCGAGGTTCTCCAGCACCACCTCGGCAACGGCTTTCATCGTGGTACGCCGGTCCATCGCCGTGCGCTGAATCCACTTGAACGCCTGCGGTTCGGACAGGCCCTGGGTCTGCATCAGCACCCCCTTGGCCCGCTCGACCAGCTTGCGCGTCTCCAGCCGCTCCGAGAGGTTCGCCACCTCGCCCTCCAGCGCGGTGATCTCGTGGAAGCGGCTGGCCGCCAGCTCGATGGCCGGCACCAGATCCGATTTGGTGAACGGCTTGACCAGGTACGCCATCGCCCCCGCGTCGCGTGCCCGCTCCACCAGGTCGCGCTGGCTGAACGCGGTCAGAATCACCACCGGCGCAACGCGTTTCGTGGCGATCTCGGCCGCCGCGTCGATGCCGTCGCGACGCGGCATCTTGACGTCCATGATCACCAGATCCGGGCGCAACTCCTCGGCCAGGTCGACCGCCTGCTGGCCGTCACCCGCCTCACCCACCACCTGATAGCCCTCTTCGGAGAGCATTTCGACCAGGTCCATCCGGATGAGCGCCTCATCCTCGGCCACAACCACCCGCTTGGCGGCGGTCGTCGCATCCTTCTTCGCGCCCGCGCCCCCTGCTGTCGTTCCCATAGATAGACCCCTCGTGATTCCGATGCCAAATACCCGACACGCGCGCCCGTCCGCCCACCCTTTGTCCGGACCGGCACACGCCGCGAGTGCCCTAAAGCGTACCGTTCAACCTCGCACAGAACCCATCTACCCAGCGAGAGCCCGGCCACGATCCCACCGATTCGGTCAACGGGGGGCGCACCCGCTATCATTTCTCCCCGGTGCGCCGAGTTGGCGGAACTGGCAGACGCGACGGTCTCAAAAACCGTTGTCCTCACGGACGTGTGGGTTCGAGTCCCACACTCGGCACCATCCGGGTATTTCCGCCCGAATCCAATTGCCTCGCATCGACTCCGGTGTGTAATTGCATTCGTCGCGCTCGGTCCGGGCGGATGCGGCGGGATTGCCGATCGAACCGGTTTCGCCCTCCGCCTCGTACTACCCCTGAGACGACGGCACGGCCCGTACCGAGCGGAGGTTTGCGCATGCGGGTGAATCGACTGACGACCGACCTGTCCGGGTATCCGGATCTGGTGGTCATCTACCTCGGGATGCGGGTGCGTACCCCTAGGGGAATTCTCCGGCTGCTCGGGCTGGGCCCGAAACTGTATCGCTCGCACCGGGACCGGCCCGACGGGCTGCTGCTGCACGAGGACATCGTCTGGTCGCTGTTCCCGCCGCACTGGGGCGCCCGGCAGTACTGGCGCGACCTCGACAGCCTGGAGCGCTGGACCCGCTCCGACCCGCATCGGCAGTGGTGGCAGCGCTTCCTGCGCGATTCGGGCGGCACCGGCTTCTGGCACGAGGCGTACTTCCTGCGCGGCGGCATCGACACCATGTACGACGATATGAGCCCCGCGACCGGGCTGGCCCGCGTAGCCCCTACCGTGCCCATGCGCGGGCGCCTGTTCTCCGCGCGGGGGCGGGTGCACGAGGAGGACCCGAAGGTGGCCCCGGTGGTTCCGGAGCAGATCTATTACCGGGAAAATTCCGAATGAGATTATTTTCGATGTAGGGGTGGCGAACGGTCGCGACGCCGGGATGAACATCTGACGAAATAAGCGGATTTCGGACTTTGCGTACTATTGGTCCTGTTCGCGGCGCTCTACCGTACTTTCCATGCACGTCCTGTTCGTCTGCAACGGCAATGTGTGCCGATCGGTGATCGCCGAGCGCCTCACACGCGCCGTCGCCGCCGAGCACGGTCTCACCGATCTGACCGCCGAGAGCGCCGGTACGCGCGCGCTGGTCGGGTTCGGCGTGGATCCGATCGCCGCCGACACGATCACCGGGCTGGGCGCGGATCCGCGGGGGTTCAAGGCGCGCAAGCTGACGACGCCCAGGGTCGAGGCCGCGGATCTGGTGCTGGCCATGACCGAGCAGATCCGCGACGAGGTCACCGCGCTGGTCCCCGCGGCCGCCCGGCGGACGTTCACGCTGCTCGAGGCGCACCGCATCGCCAAGGTGAGCGGGGCGCGCACCATTCCCGACATCGACCGCGCCCGTGACGATCTCGCGCTCGTCGGGCGCGAGAACATTCCCGATCCGGTGGGACTGTCGGCCCAGAAGTACTGCGAGGCCGGGGATCGGATCGCCGAGGCGCTGGTGCCGCTGCTGCTGGCATTGCACGTCCACCGCGGGCGAGGAACCGACGAGCGCGGACGGCCGCGGCTGGTCCTGTTACCGGGCGGGCGGAACGATACGCCACCGTATGTGGATGCCACCCGAATCGGCCGGCACGCCTGAACGATCGGGTGCGGAAACGCCCGGCGCGGACGCGTCCTCCCCATTTCCGGCATTCAGGGACTACACTCCCCGCCGGATACTTTCGCCGCCGACGGTTCGACACTAGAACAGGAACTCAGCATGCCGAAACGCATTTCGGATGTTTCGCTCCATGTTTATGTGACACCCGAAACTCTCGACCGCGTCGTGCGAACCGTGCGCCGCGTGGTCGACGACCATGTGGGCGAGAGCGACGTGTTCGCTTGGCGCTTCACCCTTCCGGTGGACGCCGACCACTCCGCGCACGCCCTGCTCGAAACCCAGTGGCTCCTGGACCATCCCGGCGAGGACCCGGGCGACCGCCGCACCTACGAGATCGCGCTCAGCCTGGTCGGTGACCGCAAACTCCTCACCGAGGCCAACCTGACCGCCCTGGAACAGCAACTGATGCTGAGCATTTCGGACGAGGACGCCGTCCCCTACTCCATCCACGCCTTACAGCGCGAGAGCTTCGATCTGGAAGAGAATCGGGAGCTTATTTGATCCCGGCCAAAAGCGTGCCGGGAAAGTAGGTGTGCCACACCGGGGAAAGTAGGTGTGCCACACCGGGGAAAGCAGGTGTGCCACACCGGAGAAAGCAGGTGTGCCACACGCCGGGACGTGGATCGGCTCGGACGCCGGGAGGTGGCGGGGAGTCAGGTGCGGGGGCGCGGGGGGAAGTGGCGGATGACGCCCTCCTGGACGACCGTGGCCAGGAGTTCCCCCGCGCGCGAATAGAAGTGGCCGGTGGCCAGGCCGCGGGAGCCGGCGGCGACCGGGGACTGGGTCGCGTAGAGGGCCCAGTCGTCGAATTTGAAGGGGCGGTGGAACCAGATGGAGTGGTTCACCGTCGCCGCGACGATGCGGTCGAAACCCCAGGACAGGCCGTGCGTGGTGATGATCGAGTCGAGCACCGTGGTGTCCGACGAATAGCCCAGTGCCGCAACGTGGATCAGCGGATCGTCGGGCAGCTCGCCGTCGGCGCGCATCCAGACCCGGTTGTAGTCGAGGGTGCCGCCGGTCCCCTTGAGGACCCAGGCCGGATCGTTGGTGTAGCGCATATCGATCGGGTGCGGCGCCTGGACGAACATCTGCAGCCGGTCCTCGAGGCCCGCGAAGGACTCCTCGACGCGCGGCAGTTCGTCCGGATCGGGGACCTGCGGCTGCGGGGCCGCGTGCTCGAGGCCCTTGGCCGAGTCCTGGAACGCCGCCAGCATGACGAACAGCTCCTGGTCGCCCTGGTAGGCGGTGACCGTCCGGTTCGCGAAGGAGCGGCCGTCACGGTGGCGTTCCACCCGGTACTCGATCGGTTGCTTCACGTCGCCGCCGCGCACGAAGTGGGCGTTGATCGCGTGCACCGGGCGTTGCGGCCGGGCCGGGTCGGTGGCCACCGTGCGGCCGGCCGCGACGATGGCCTGCGCCACCAGCTGCCCGCCGAAGGTCCGGCTCCACACCTTCTCCGGATGCTGTCCGAGGAAGGTGTCCTCGCCGGTCTGCTCCAGATCGAGCAGCCCGAGCAGCACCTGTAGGTCGCTCGTACCCGTGTCGGCCGATTCGCCCAGCGACGCATTCACCTCAGTGGTCCTCCTCGCCGATCCTGTGTACGTGGATGAGGTTGGTGGAACCGATTGTGCCAGGCGGTGATCCGGCCACGATCACCACCAGATCGCCCTTGGCGTACCGGTTGAGCGACAGCAGCTCCTTGTCGACCTGGCCGATCATCTCGTCGGTGGTGCGCACGGTCGGCACGATGAACGTCTCCACGCCCCAGGTGAGCGCCAGCTGGCTGCGCACCTCCGGCAGCGGGGTGAACGCCAGCAGCGGCAGCGTGGTGTGCAGGCGGGCCAGGCGGCGCACCGTGTCACCGGACTGCGTGAACGCCACCAGCGCCTTGGCATTCAGCCGCTCGCCGATATCGCGCGCGGCGTACGAGATGACGCCGCGCTTGGTCCGCGGCACGTGCGTCAGCGGCGGCACCTGCGCCGAGGACTCCGACTCCACCGCGTGCACGATGCGGGCCATGGTGCGGACCGTCTCGATCGGGTACTGGCCGACCGAGGTCTCGCCGGACAGCATCACCGCGTCGGCGCCGTCGAGGACGGCGTTGGCGACATCGGACGCCTCGGCGCGGGTGGGGCGGGAGTTGCCGATCATCGACTCCAGCATCTGGGTCGCGACGATGACGGGTTTGGCGTTCTCCCTGGCCATCTGGATGGACCGCTTCTGCACCAGCGGCACCTGCTCGAGCGGCAGCTCGACGCCCAGATCGCCGCGGGCGACCATGATCGCGTCGAAGGCCAGCACGATGGCCTCGAGGTTGTCGATCGCCTCGGGCTTCTCCAGCTTGCCGATGACCGGCACGCGGCGGCCGACGCGATCCATGATGTCGTGCACCAGTTCCACGTCCGACGGCGAGCGCACGAACGACAGCGCGATGAAGTCGACGCCGAGCTTCAGCGCGAATTCCAGGTCCTCGATGTCCTTGGTCGACAGCGCCGGAACCGACACGTCCATACCGGGCAGCGAGACGCCCTTGTTGTTGGAGACCGGGCCGCCCTCGGTGACGCGGCAGACCACGTCGGGCCCGTCGACGCGAACCACGGTCAGCCCGACCTTGCCGTCGTCGACGAGCAGGCGGTCGCCGGCCTTGGCGTCCTCGGCCAGTTGCTTGTAGGTGGTGGAGACGCGGTCGTGGGTGCCCTCCACGTCCTCGACGGTGATGCGCACCTCCTCACCGGTCGCCCACGTGGTCTTGCCCTCCAGGAACCGGCCGAGCCGGATCTTCGGTCCCTGCAGGTCCGCGAGAATGCCTACGGCACGGCCCAATTGATCGGCGGCCTTGCGGACCTTCTGGTAGTTCTCAGCGTGATCGGAGTGTTCGCCATGGCTGAAGTTCAACCGGGCCACGTCCATGCCGCTTTCGACAAGTTCGCGAATCCGGTCCTCGGAGGCGGTAGCCGGCCCGAGGGTGCAAACAATTTTTGTTCGTCGCATCACGACACGAGCCTAGCCCTGCCGCAGACGCTGCGCTTACTGGGCATACCCTTCGCTATCAATAGTGCGAACCTATGATCCCGGTCACTTGACCTATAGGACCGGAATCACCTGGCGACATGCCGTGCAAGGCGGGTTTCCAAGCGTGTTTGCGCGAATCCGAGGATCAGGCAGATTACCCAGTAGTAGATCGCCGCGACTCCGTAGAGGGCGAAGAAATCGAAGGTCGGAGCGGCCGCCAGCTGGGCCGTCCGCAACAATTCGGTTACCAGGATGGTCGACGCCAGCGAGGTGTCCTTCACCAGCGAGATGAGCGTATTCGACAGCGGCGGCACGGCGATGCGCGCGGCCTGCGGCAGGATGATCGAACTCAGGGTCTGCACCTGGGACAGCCCGAGGGCCTGCGAGGCCTCCCACTGTCCCTCGGCGACCGACAGGATCGCCGCGCGGATCACCTCGGCCGCGTAGCCGCCCACGTTGAGGCTGAACGCGATCACCGCGGCCGGGAACGGGTCGATCACGATATTCAGCTGCGGCAGTGCGTAGAACACGATGAACAGCTGCACCAGCAGCGGCGTGCCGCGGATGATCGAGATGTAGAACCGCGCGAGCGCCGAGACCGGCCGGTGGGCCGACATCCGCGCGAGCGCGACGAACAGCGCCAGCACCAGGCCGACGGCGAAGCTGATCGCGGTGAGCGGCAACGTCTTGGTGACCGTCGCCGTGAGCATGGGCCCGAGGTTGTGGCGGATCAGCTCCCAGGTGGCGGAGTCCATGCGCTACTTGCTGACGTCGGTTCCGAAGTACTTGTCGGAGATCTTCGCCAGCGTGCCGTCGGCGCGCAGCGCGTCCAGAGCCCCGTTCACGTCGGTGATCAGCTGCCCGGAATCCTTGCGAGCGGCGAACGCTTGGTGGCTGGTCTCGCCGGTGCGGCCGGACACCGCGACCCCCGAGTCGCCGGTCTTCTTGGTGTACTCGCCGACGGCGAGGGTGTCGTTCACGGTGGCGTCGACGCGGCCGTTCTTGAGCAGCTGGATGGCCTGCACGAAGCCCTCGACCGCCTCGACCTTGCAACCGGCGCCGGCGGCGACCTTGCTCCAGTTGCTGGTCGAGGACTGCGCGCAGACCTTGCCGTTGAGATCGGCGAGCGTCGCCGCGCCGCCGCCGGACCGGGTGACGATCACGCCGTCGGAGGTGGTGTACGGCTGGGACAGCGCGTACTTCTGCTCTCGCTCCGGATTGACCGTCACCTGGTTGGCGACCAGGTCGAAACGCTTGGACTCCAGCCCCGCGAAGATCGAGTCCCACGGGGTCTGCACGAATTCGACCTTCTTGCCGAGCTTGCCGGCGACCGCCTGCATCACCTCGACGTCGTAGCCGGTGAGCGTGCCGTCCGGTCCCTGGAAGCTGAACGGCGCGTAGGTGCCCTCGGTGCCGACCTTCAGCGTGTTCGGGTCACTGCTGCTACAGCCGGCGAGGAGCCCGGTGGCGGCGGCGACGGCTAGCACGGCGGCGAACAGCTTGCGGCGCAATGGCGTACCTCTCGGGTGGGCGCGAGGGGTGCTCACGCACGACACACAGAACCGCAACAGCCTACGACATGCGGCAACGCCCGCAAACGATTACGCGCACGGCGAGCCGAACGCCGCTCAGTTCTCCTGCAGCGGCCGTCCGTACTGGTCGCGGACCTTGCCGGTGAGGATCATGATCCCGTCGATGAGCGGCCAGATACCCCCGATGCCGCAGGTCAGCCACGTGACAGCGATCTGCCCGACGGCCATGCCCGGATAGCCGAGGTAGAAGCGGCCGACCCCGAAGCCGCCGAGGAAGATCTGCAGCAGGCCCGCGACCATCTTCGACTTGTCCGAGTACGGCTCGCCGTACATGTTGCGGCCGAAGGGGGCCTCCGGGTCCGGGGGGCCGTACGGGCCGGGCGGGTAGCCGCCGGGCTGACCGTAGGGCTGCTGTCCGTATTGCGGCTGCCCGTAGGGATTGGGCTGGCCGTATGCGTCCATGGGCTGCTGGCCCATCGGCTGCCCCATGCCCGGCCCGGTGCCGGGCGCGCCGTACTGCGGCCCGTAGCCCGGCTGCTGCTGGTAGGGGTCGGTCACTCGAATCCTCCTAGCGTTTCCGGGCTCGTCTCGACCACCCGGTCTCTCCGTACCGCCGCACGTGCGCGGCGGCCGGGGTCAATTCTTGCCCGACTCCGGCGATTTCGCCGCGCCGGACGTCCCGGAGTTGGCGGCATCCACCGGGTTATCGCCGTCGGCGGCGGAATCGTTGCGGGTCTCGGCGGATTCGGGCTTGTCACCGTCGGAATCGGAAGCCTGCTCGTCAGCGGATTCCGCGGTCTCCTCGGAATCGGCGGAGTCATCGTTCGCCGCGGAGTCGTCGTCCGCCACCGAATCACCTTCCGCGGCCGATTCACCTTCCGCCACCGATTCACCTTCCGCGGCCGATTCACCTTCCGCCGTGGCAACGGTGGCCGCCACGGGTGCGGTCTCCGCTTCGGCGGCGGCGCGGCGGAGAGCGCCGAACTGCCAGGGCCAGGGGCGGGGGGCGCCGGGCTCCAGTTGCGCGGCGGTCTCGCGGCCGCGGGTCGCGAGGAGGAAATACGCGATGGCGCACAGGAATACGAGCGCCGAGGTGAAGGAGTTGATGCGGACGCCGAACACGTGGGTGGCCTCGTCGTCGCGCAGCAGCTCCACCCAGAACCGGCCGAAGCAGTAGACGGCCACGTACAGCGCGAACAACCGGCCGTGGCCGATGCGGTAGCGCTTGTCCAGCCACACCAGCGCCAGCACGCCGAGCACGTTCCACACCAGCTCGTAGAGGAAGGTGGGCTGCACGATCTTCTCCACCACGCCGGTGGAGACGCCGTTCATCATGTCCAGCCGGCCGTCGGTGTCGAAGCGCAGGTAGATCTCCAGGCCCCACGGCTTGTCCGTGGCGCGGCCGTAGAGTTCCTGGTTGAAGTAGTTGCCGAGACGGCCGATCGCCTGCGCCAGCAGGATCGCGGGGGCGATGGCATCGCCCAAGGCGGGCAACGGGATTCGGTACACCCGGCAGCCGATCCAGGCGCCGACGCCGCCGAGGAAGACCGCGCCCCAGATGCCGAGGCCGCCCTCCCAGATCTTCAGCGCGTTCAGCGCGTGGCCGCCCGCGCCGAAGTACTTCTGCCAGTCGGTGGCGACGTGGTAGAGCCGCCCGCCGATCAGGCCGAACGGCACCGCGAACATGGCGACGTCGAGCACCGCGCCGGGCTGCCCGCCGCGCTCGCGCCAGCGCCGCTCACCCCACCAGATGGCGACGACGATGCCGACGATGATGCACAGCGCGTAGGCCCGCAGCGGGAATCCGCCGATGTACCACACCCCGCGGGACGGACTGGGAATCGCGGCCAGCACCGCCGCCTGCGCGCCAACAGTGTCTGCCAGGACTGGAAAAGTCACGCGCCCACCGTAACGGAACGCGCCGCGTGAGCCGTCGTCGCGGTCATCGGCGCACTACTCGTGTCCGGCCGGATCAGGAGGCGACCGGAGCCGAGCGCACGCCCTCGGCGAGTTCGGCGGTGAGCGCGCGGACGTGGTCCAGGCCCTCGCCGGCCGCGGAGACCAGAGCCGAGCCGACGATGACTCCGTCGGCGTACGAGGCGATTTCGGCGGCCTGCGCGCCGCTGCGGACGCCGAGACCGACGCCGATCGGGATATCGGAGTGGGTGCGCACCCGCGCGCACAGCTCGGGCGCCATCGAGGACACCGCGTCGCGCGCGCCCGTCACGCCCATGGTGGAGGCGGCGTAGACGAATCCGCGGGTGGCCTCGAGCGTCTTGACGAGCCGCTCCTCGGTCGAGGACGGCGCGACCAGGAAGATGCGATCCAGATCGTGGGCGTCGGAGGCGGCGAACCACTCCCCCGCCTCCTCTGGGATCAGATTCGGCGTGATGAGCCCGAGCCCGCCGGCGCCGGCCAGATCGCGGGCGAAACGGTCGACGCCGTACTGCAGCACCGGATTCCAGTAGGTCATGACCACGGCCTTGCCGCCCGCGGCGCTGATCGCCTCGACCACGGAGAAGACGTCGCGCACCCGCACGCCGCCCCGCAGGGCCTGTTCGGCGGCCGCCTGGATGGTGGGGCCGTCCATCACCGGATCGGAGTAGGCGATGCCGACTTCGATGATGTCGCAGCCGGATTCGACCATCGCCGTGCACGCCGCGATGGACCCGGCGAGATCCGGATAGCCCGCGGGCAGGTACCCGACCAGGGCGGCCCGGCCCTCGGCGCGGCAGTCGGCGAAGGTGCTGCCCAGGCGACTCACTGCTGCTCCTCCGGCTCGTCGAACAGCCCGAACCAGCGGGCGGCGGTATCCATATCTTTGTCGCCGCGGCCGGACAGGCTCACCAGAATGATTGCGCCCTCGCCCAATTCGCGGCCCAGTTGCAGCGCGCCCGCGACCGCGTGCGCCGATTCGATGGCCGGGATGATGCCCTCGGTGCGCGACAGCAGCAGCAGCGCGTCCATCGCCTCGGTGTCGGTGATCGGGCGGTACTCGGCGCGGCCGAGGTCCTTCAGGAAGGCGTGCTCGGGGCCGACGCCGGGATAGTCCAGGCCCGCGGAGATGGAATGCGATTCGATGGTCTGGCCGTCCTCGTCCTGCAGCAGGTACGAGTAGGCGCCCTGGAACGCGCCGGGCGTGCCCCCGGTGAAGGTGGCCGCGTGCCGTCCGGTCTCGACGCCGTCGCCCGCCGCCTCGTAACCGATCAGCCGGACGCCGGGATCGTCGATGAAGGCGTGGAAGATGCCGATCGCGTTGGATCCGCCGCCGACACAGGCGGTGACGGCGTCGGGCAGCCGGCCCGTCCGGTCCAGCACCTGGGCGCGCGCCTCCAGCCCGATCACGCGCTGGAAGTCGCGCACGAGCAGCGGGAACGGGTGCGGCCCAGCGGCGGTGCCGAAGCAGTAGTACGTGTCGTCGGCGTGGGTGACCCAGTCGCGCAGCGCCTCGTTGATGGCGTCCTTGAGCGTCTGCGAGCCGGTCGTCACCGACACCACCTCGGCGCCGAGCAGCCGCATGCGAGCGACGTTGAGCGCCTGGCGGGCGGTGTCGACGGCGCCCATGTAGACGATGCACTCGAGCCCGAGCAGCGCGCACGCGGTCGCGGTGGCGACGCCGTGCTGGCCCGCGCCGGTCTCGGCGATGACCCGGGACTTGCCCATCCGCTTGGCCAGCAGCGCCTGGCCCAGCACATTGTTGATCTTGTGAGAACCGGTGTGGTTCAGGTCTTCCCGCTTCAGCAGGATGCGCGCGCCGCCCGCGTGCTCGGCCAGCCGGGTGCACTCGAACACCGGCGAGGGCCGCCCCGCGTAGTCGCGCTGCAGCCGGTCGAGTTCGGCGAGGAAGTCCGGGTCGACCCGGCACTTGTCGTATTCGGCGGTGACCTCCTCGATTACCGCCATCAGCGCCTCGGGCACGTGGCGGCCGCCGTACGCGCCGAAGTGGCCGCCCTGGTCGGGCTCGTGGCTGCGCTGGGTGACCCCGGCGCTGGCCTGCGGCAGGTCCCCGGTTCCGGGCTCCTGGGTGCGGGTCATCGAGCCGCACCCCGGCGCAGCGGCCGCGGGCAGGACGGGTGGGTGCCGGCGGTCGCCAGCTCGGATACGGCCGCGCGCGGATCGCCGCTGGTCACCAGGCTCTCGCCGACCAGGACCGCGTCGGCGCCCGCACCGGCGTAGGCCAGCAGGTCGGCGGTGCCGTTGATCCCCGATTCGGCGATCCGGATGACCTCGGTCGGCAGGCCGGGCGCGATGCGGGCGAACACGTCGGTGTCCACCTCGAGGGTCTTGAGGTTGCGGGCGTTGACGCCGATGACCGAGGCGCCGGCCTCGAGCGCGCGGTCGGCCTCCTCCTCGGTGTGCACCTCGACCAGCGCGGTCATGCCCAGCGATTCGGTGCGGTCGATCAGCGAGGACAGCACGTCCTGCTCCAGCGCCGCGACGATCAGCAGGATCACGTCGGCGCCGTGCGCGCGGGCCTCGTGGATCTGGTACGGGCCGACGACGAAATCCTTGCGCAGGATCGGGACGTCGACGACCGCGCGGACGGCGTCCAGGTCGTCGAGCGACCCGTTGAAGCGGCGGCCCTCGGTGAGCACGCTGATGACCCGCGCGCCGCCGTCCTCGTAGGCCTTGGCCAGGCTGGCCGGGTCCGGGATGTCGGCCAGTTCGCCCTTGGAGGGGCTGGCCCGCTTGACCTCGGCGATCACGCCGACACCGTCCTGATGCAACGCGGCGAACGCGTTGCGCGGCGACGGCGCGTCGGCGGCGGCCTTCTTGACCGTCTGAAAATCCAGGAGGGCTTCCCGAGCGGCCACATCCGCGCGGACCCCGTCGAGAATCGAGTCGAGTACCGTCATCTGGCTCGAATCCTTTCTGGGGAGACGGACTTGCTGCCTGAGAATCCCCCCAGGCGCTGTCTCACCGATGCTGATAAAGAGTAAATGGCTATGTTCCTGGTACCGACGGCGGGGTGTTCTGCGTCGCATCGCTCCCGAAGGGGATAATGCTCACCTTCCCGGCTCGTCGTCGGTGGGATCGGTCCCCGCGTCGAGAGCGTCCCACAGCACTCTCTCCGACAGCTGATCCGGGGCCGTCGCGGCGGTTCCGGACGCCGGTTTCGCGGGATCGTCCGCCGTTGCCTTCTCGGCTCGTGCCGCGGCCACCTGGTCGGCCGCAGCGGCACGCCGGAAGACGGGGTTGTCGTACTTGCCGGACAGCCGTGCCGTGGTCTCCGGCATGCGGGCCAGCAGCACGCCCGCGGCGAAGGCCAGCACCGCGCAGATCAGGGTCAGCACGGCGGGGAACGAGGCGGTGGTCATCTGGTCCACCTGGGCGCGGGCGGGCAGTTCCGCCAGTGTCGCGGCCCGTGCGGCGGTCTTGGTGTGCCCGGTGAGCAGCGCGTATCCGGGCACCGCGGCGATCGCGGCCAGGACCGCCACCACCACGCCGACCAGCCGCCGCAGCCAGCCCCGGGTGGCGAGCGCCGCGGCCACGGCCGCCAGCAGCACCAGCGCGAGCGGGGTCAGCGCCCCGAACCACAGCCCGCCGTTCAATTCCTTGGTCCGCGGTTCGGTGAGCCCGTCCGACGACACGATCGTCACCCACGTCATCCGTGACGCGGCCCACAACCCCGCCGCGGCCACCACGAGCAGCACTGCCGCGCCGACCGGATACTTCCGTCGCGGCGCACCACCCGGAGCGGTCGTCGCCGCACCGGCCGCATTCGTCTCGGTGCCCGCCGCACCGGCCGCATTCGTCTCGGTGCCCGCCGCACTGGGACTCGCGTCGGTGCCCGTCACACCGGGACTCCTGTCGGTGCCCGTCACACCGGGACTCCTGTCGGTGCCCGCCGCAGCGGGACTCCCGTCGGTGCCCGCCGCAGCGGGACTCCCGTCGGTGCCCGTCCTCTCTTCCCCCGCCTCGGGCGGGGGCGAATCGGGTTGCACCGGTTCGGATTCCGGGGCGCTCATCGATCCGCACCGCCGGGGCGATCGGGGGTGAAGGCGCGGACGGTCCGGGCCGCGGCGATGGCCTTGAGGACCGCCATCGCCTTGTTGCGGGATTCGTCGTCCTCGTATTCGGGCACGGAGTCGGCGACGATGCCCGCCCCGGCCTGCACGTAGGCGGTGCCGTCCTTGAGCAGTGCGGTGCGGATGGCGATCGCGGTATCGGCGTC
Source organism: Nocardia transvalensis NBRC 15921 (assembly GCF_000308875.1). GTDB lineage: Bacteria > Actinomycetota > Actinomycetes > Mycobacteriales > Mycobacteriaceae > Nocardia > Nocardia transvalensis. The sequence goes on along the minus strand of NZ_BAGL01000042.1, from coordinate 19,952 downwards.
ACCGGCGAAGTCGAGGTAACCGACCACACCCGCGTAGGTGCCGCGGCGGGTTCGCTCGAGTTCCTCGATCAGTTCCATCGCCCGCACCTTGGGCGCGCCGGACAGCGTCCCGGCGGGGAAGCACGCCCGCACGGCGTCGAGCGCGATCTTGCCGGGCGCGAGCCGCGCCGACACGGTCGACACCAGGTGCATCACGTGGCTGTAGCGCTCCACGTGCCGGTACTCGGTGACGCGCACCGATCCGGGCTCGCAGACCCGGCCGAGATCGTTGCGGCCGAGGTCGACGAGCATCAGGTGCTCGGCGTTCTCCTTGGCGTCGGCCAGCAGGTCCTTCTCCAGCAGCAGATCGTCCTCCTCGGAGGCGCCGCGCCACCGGGTGCCGGCGATCGGATGCGTGGTGGCCACGCCGTCCTTCACCGTCACCAGCGACTCCGGGCTGGAGCCGACGATCGAGAACGCGGTCTCGCCGGAGGCGTCCGGGACGTTCAGCAGATACATGTAGGGGCTCGGATTCGACGCCCGCAGCATCCGATACAGATTCAGCGGGCTGCCGGTGTAGTCCATCTCGAAGCGCTGCGAGAGCACCACCTGGAACGCCTCGCCCGCCTCGATCTCCTTCACCAGGCGGCGCACCCCGGCGCCGAACTCCTCGGTGGTGCACTGGCGGCGGTAGTCCGGTTCGGGCCGGTCGAAGACCGAGACCGTCGATTCGGCGGGGGCGGCCAGCGCGGCGGTCATCCGGTCCAGCCGGGCGACCGCGTCGTCGTAGGCCTCGTCGACGCGGTCGTCGGTGCCGTTCCAGTTGACGGCATTGGCGATCAGGGTGATCGCGCCCTCGTGGTGGTCGAAGGCGGCCAGGTCGGTGGCCAGCAGCATCACCATCTCGGGCACGTGCAGATCGTCGACGGTCAGCTCCGGCAGGCGCTCCATCCGGCGCACGGCGTCGTAGCCCAGGTAGCCGACGAGGCCGCCGGTCAGCGGCGGCAGACCGGGCAGCCGCTCGGTGCGCAGCAGCTCCAGCGTGTCACGCAGCGCCACCAGCGGATCACTGCCGGACGGGGCGCCGGCGGGGGTGTTGCCCAGCCAGCTGGCCTGCCCGTCGACCACGCTCAGCGCGGCCGGGCTGCCCGCGCCGATGAACGACCATCGCGACCACGATCGCCCGTTCTCCGCCGACTCGAGCAGGAACGTTCCCGCCCGTTCGGCGCCGAGCTTGCGATAGGCCGACAGCGGAGTCTCGGAGTCGGCCAACACTTTCCGGGTCACCGGGACCACGCGGTGTTCGGCCGCGAGCGCGCGGAACTGCGCACGGGTCGTGGTGTCGGTGGTCCCCGGACGATCGTTGGCTGAACCGTGCATGGACCCCATCTTTTCAGGTCGGAACAGACGCGAATTCGTTACCCCTAACGGACAGTCGAGCACCATCGGTCTCACTAGACTCGCGGCGTTCCACGTCGCAGCGGTTTCCCCCATTATCGAGAGGAGTTCAACACAGATGTACCCCTCGCAGCCGGTCGCACCGGAGGGTCCCCGGCACGCAGGTCCGCCTTCGATTCCGGGCAGTCACCCCGGCCAGCCCCCGCGGATGAATCTCGGCCACTCCAGCGGCCAGAATCCGAACAAGTACAACGCGCTGGCCTCGTTCGTGACCTACGTCAAGGCCATCGAACACCTCGACCGCTCGCGTTTTCCCGACGAGTACGCCGAGCACACCGATCGCATCAGGGAACTCAAGCCGTTCCTGAAGGCCCACGGCATCCTCGACGTCATGGCGGTCAAGAATCCGGAAGTGGCCGCGCTCCTGGGCGTCTGAGCGCCGCGCGCGGTACCGGGCACCCGGGTGTGCCCGGTACTGTCGCATTCCATGAAGGAAGGCCAGCGCGCTCCGCAGTTCGATCTCCCCGACCAGGCCGGAATCTCCCGGTCCCTCGACGCACTGCTGGCCGACGGCCCGCTCGTGCTGTTCTTCTACCCCGGCGCCAACACCCCGGTCTGCACCGCCGAGGCGTGCCACTTCCGTGATCTCGCAGGCGAATTCGCCGCCCTCGGCGCCTCGTGCGTCGGCATCAGCACCGATTCGGTCGACACCCAGGCCGGCTTCGACGACAAGCAGCGGCTGGGTTACCCACTGCTGTCCGATGCGGACGGCGCGGTCGCCGAGCGCTTCGGCGTCAAGCGCGGCCTGCTCGGCAAGCTGGCCCCCGTCAAGCGCCAGACCTTCGTCATCGACACCGACCGCACGGTCCTGAAGGTGATCACCGGCGAGCTACGCGCGAACGTGCACGCCGATACCGCCCTGGAATTCCTGCGCGCCCGCAAGGGCTGACCCGAAACGCCGGGCTCGGGCCGTTCCCTCATCCCGGGCCTGACACATACGCTATCGCTATGACTTCGCGGAGCGTGGAGCAACAGCCCGGCGCCAAACCGACGACGATCGTCTGGCGCAACCGGATCCTCGCATTCCTGGCCGTGGCCGTGGTGGTCGTGGTCGCCTACTTCATCCTCGCCGCCTTCATCCCGCGCTGGTGGGCGCAGCGCATCGCGACCATGTCCGGGCACGGCAGCTTCGCCAAGGGCATCTGGTCCGGCCTGGCGCTCGGATTCGTCTGCACGCTGGTCCCGCTGCTCCTGCTGCTGTTCGCCGCGCTGATGTGGCGGCGGCGCGCGGGCCGGTTCCTCGCGGGCGCCGCGGCCGTGCTGGCGATCGCCACGGCGATACCGAACCTGATGACGCTCACCATCGTGCTGGGCGGCAACACCGCCGCACACGCGGGCGAGCGCATCCTCGACGTGGACGCCCCGGGCTTCCGCGGGGCCACGCTGATCGCGGCCATCGTCGCCGCCGCCCTGTTCCTGCTGCTGGTCTTCGTGGTGCTGCGCCGCCGGTACCGCACCCGTCGCGCCGCCAAGCGCCCCGCCCCGGCCGGACCGGTCGAAACCACCCCCGCGCCGCCGCCGACCGGCACGAACAGGTCCGGAGAGACACCTCCCCAGGACTGAGGAGCCGCGTGATAGGTGTCACGTCATGCACTACAGCCGTGACCATCGAGCGAAATCATGGCAAACTTGATATCTGCCAGTGACTGATTTGAAGTTTCAATATTCGATAGCACAGCTAACGAACAAACGGTCACGCGGCTGCATTGAGAGGGCGCGATGTGACGAAGTGGCTGAATCCCATCGAACAGCGAGCTTGGCGGACTCTTGTCACGCTGACGACTCGGCTACCAGCGGCGATGGATACCCAGCTGCAGCGCGAGTCAGGTGTGACACATTTCGAGTATTTCGTCATGGCGCTGCTGACAGAAGAACCCGGGCACCGGTTGCAGTTGAGCGAGCTTGCCTTCAAGGCAAATGCATCGCTATCTCGACTGTCGCACGTGGTGACGAAATTGGAGCGGCTGGGCTGGGCCCGCCGCGAATCCCTGCGCGGGCGGCGGGGCGCCTGCGCGGTGCTCACCGACGCCGGATACGCCAAGGTCGAGGAGACCCGGGCCGGATATCTGGACGCCGTGCGCGGCCTGGTGTTCGACGGGCTGGACGAGGAGCAGACCGAGGGGCTGGTGGAACTCGGCGAACTCCTGGTGGCCCAGCTCGACGCCGGCCTGGCCCGGGGCATCGGGCGCACCGGCCGGCCCTTGACGACAGAGAACGGGGAGTAAGCCCGCCCTCAGGCGGGGTCGGCCAGCAGGACGTCGCCGTCCCAGCAGGTGTGCGTGCCGGTGTGGCAGGCGGCGCCCTCCTGGTCGACCACCAGCAGGACGGCGTCGCCGTCGCAGTCCAGGCGCACCTCGTGCACGTACTGGGTGTGGCCGGACGTATCCCCCTTCACCCAGTACTGCTGCCGGGACCGGGAGTAGTAGGTCGCCTTGCGGGTGGCGAGGGTGCGGGCCAGCGCCTCGTCGTCCATCCACGCCATCATCAGCACGTCGCCGGTGCCGCGCTCCTGCGCGATCGCGGCGACCAGCCCGGCCTCGTTGCGCTTGAGGCGGGCGGCGATGTCGGGGTCGAGACTCATGCAGACCTTTATATCAATGCGTCAGCGGACCACGACGCCGTCGGCCCGCATCGCGTCCTTGACCTGCGGGATGGTCAGATCGCCGAAGTGGAAGACGCTGGCGGCGAGCACCGCGTCGGCGCCCGTCCGCACGGCCGGGGTGAAGTGCTCGACGCGCCCGGCGCCGCCGCTGGCGATGATCGGCACCGAGACCGCCTTGCGGACCGCCTCGATCATCGGCAGATCGAAGCCGCCCTTGGTGCCGTCGGCGTCCATCGAATTCAGCAGGATCTCCCCCACGCCCAGTTCGGCGCCGCGCTCGGCCCACTCGACGGCATCGATGCCGGTGCCGCGCTTACCGCCGTGCGTGGTGACCTCCCAGCCCGACGGGGTGGGCGGGTTGCCGTCGGGGACGACGCGGGCGTCGACCGACAGCACGATGCACTGCGAGCCGAACCGCTGCGACATATCCCGCAGGATCTCCGGATTCGCGATCGCCGCGGTGTTGACCGACACCTTGTCCGCGCCCGCGCGCAGCAGCCGGTCCACGTCGTCGACGGTGCGCACGCCGCCACCGACCGTGAGCGGGATGAAGATCTGCTCGGCCGTTCGCGTCACCACGTCGATCATGGTGGCGCGGTCGCCGGAGGAGGCGGTGACGTCTAGGAAGGTCAGCTCGTCGGCGCCCTGCGCGTCGTAGGCGGCGGCCAGCTCGACCGGGTCGCCCGCGTCACGCAGGTTCTGGAAGTTCACGCCCTTCACGACGCGACCGGCGTCGACGTCCAGGCACGGGATCACGCGTACGGCCAGGGTCATGGCGTCCTCTCCGAATCCTCGACCGCGCTGTCGATCAATTCCAGCAGTTCCTCGTGCACACCGGGCGCGGCGGCGAGCACCGATTTGGAGGTGATCGTCCACGGATCGCCGTGCAGATCGGTGACCACGCCCCCGGCGGCGCGCACCAGCGCGACCCCGCCCGCGTTGTCCCACGGATGGTGGCCGAAGACGATCGCCCCGCCGAGCACCCCGGAGGCGGTGAACGCCAGGTCGATGCCCGTGGAGCCGTGCATGCGCACCCGCCCCGACAGCCGGCTCAGCGCACCGAGCAGATCGAACCGGAAGCGGCCCGGAATGCGGCCGTGGCTGTCGATATTGAACGCGCCGAAGCCGATCATCGCGTCCGACAACCGTCCGGAGGCCAACGGCGGCAACGGTTTTCCGTCCAGCAGCAGCGGACCGCCCGACACCGCGGCGTACCGGCGGCCCAGCAGCGGCAGCCAGGTCAGCCCGAGGATCGGCTCGCCCCCGTCGACCAGCGCCAGCAGCATCCCCGACAGCGGATGGCCCGCGGAGTAGTTGAAGGTGCCGTCGATCGGATCGAGGACCCACGCGGTGCCGGAGGTGAGTTCGGGGCCGCCGAACTCCTCGCCGTGCACCGGAATTCCCGTGCGCTCCCGCAGCTGTGCCGACAGCGTGCGCTCGAGTTCGAGATCCAGTTCGGTGGCGAAATCGCCGCGGCCCTTGGACACCGCGCTCGGCGCGCCGACGCCCTCGACGAAGCGCGGGACGACGGAATCCAGGATCTCGCCGGCGACGGCGAGGAGTCCGGCCGGGTCGGTGCGGTCGGTGTCCATCGCCTCAGCGCACCGCGGCCAGCGCCTCGGGCAGCGTGAATCGCCCGGCGTACAAAGCCTTTCCGACGATCGCGCCCTCCACGCCGTCGTCGACCAGGCTCGCGATGGCGCGCAGGTCGTCCAGGGTGGAGACGCCGCCGGAGGCGATCACGGGGGCCTCGGTGGCATTGGTGACCTCGGTCAGGAGGTCGAGATTCGGGCCGGTGAGGGTGCCGTCCTTGGTGACGTCGGTGACGACGTAGCGGGAACAGCCGTCGCGCTCCAGGCGCTCGAGCACCTCCCACAGGTCACCGCCGTCGCTGACCCAGCCGCGCCCGCGCAGCCGGTAGTCGCCGTCGATGATGCGCACGTCCATGCCGACGGCGATGCGGTCACCGAATTCGCCGAGGGCGCGGGCGCACCATTCCGGATCCTCCAGGGCGGCGGTGCCGAGATTCACCCGGGCGCAGCCGGTGGCCAGCGCGGCCTTCAGCGAATCGTCGTCGCGGATGCCGCCGGACAGCTCGACCTGCACGTCCAGCTCGCCGACGACCTCGGCGAGCAGCTCCCGGTTGGAGCCGCGCCCGAAGGCGGCGTCCAGGTCGACCAGATGCACCCATTCGGCGCCGGCCTGCTGCCAGGCCAGCGCGGCCTCGCGCGGCGACCCGTAGCTGGTTTCGCTGCCGGCCTCCCCCTGGACCAGGCGCACGGCCTCACCATTGGCGACATCGACGGCGGGTAGCAAGACAAGACTCACGACAGCAGCCTACTGGGCCGCGATCCCGCTCTCGGCGCCGGGGATGGCGCAAATAGGACGCCGGTCACGGCGGGGCGCCGGGATCCGCGAGGTTTGCCCGGCCGTCCCGCGGGCTATTCGTAGATCACTGTGCCGCCCCGCGAACGAGAGGATGGTCACCCGGTCGGCGTGCGTATCCTGGGGCCGGACACGCCATCTCTCGTCAGTCTCTCGACCTAAGGATTTCCGCCATGCTCCGGATCACGCTGCGCCATTTCGCGATTACGCTGCCGCCGGCTGCCGTCGCGGTATCCGCGCTGGTCGTGACTCCGCCGGCGATCGCGGCGCCCACCGATCCCGCGCAGCTGGCCGCGTGCGACTTCGGCCGCCAGTTCACCACCTTCGACTTCAACAACTACGGCGACTACGACCGCCGCGTGCTGGACCGCTCCACCGCCCCGTTCCACGACCAGTTCCAGGAATCCGGCGCCGACCGCCACGCCCACGTCAGCGCCTCGCACACCATCTCGGAGGCGAAGACGGTCGAGTGCAGCACCGAGTCGTCGGATCCGGAGCACGCCGCCATCATGGTGACCGTCGACCAGTCCACGCGCAGCGACGGCACGCTGGGCCTGCCCCAGCCGATCCGGTCGAATATGCGGGTCTTCCTCGACAACGTCGACGGCCGCTGGCTGGCGGCGCGGGTGGATCAGGTCGATCAGCCGCGCTGAGCGTCCGGAATCCCGGCCCTCAGAAGCCCGCCGAGCCGCTGCCTTCCAGGCCCGCCGTCCAGTAACGCCACCAGGTCGGGATGTCGAACGCGGTCGCGAGCAGAGCCGGAATGTCGCCCATGGCAATCCCTTTCCACCGTGCCGAGCAATCCTGTCGCTACGACGATAAGTGGTGATTGCCGAATATTCGCCCACGCCGCGCCGCGCGGATCTACAACGACCCCACCCAGTTGCGCAGCAGCTGCGCACCGGCGTCGCCGGACTTCTCGGGGTGGAACTGCGTGGCGCACAGGGCGCCGTTCTCCACGGCCGCCAGGAACGGGCCGCCGTGCTCGGCCCAGGTGAGCTTCGCCGGGGCCAGCGTCCCGTTCTCCGGCAGATCCCAGGTGCGGGCGGCGTAGGAGTGCACGAAGTAGAAGCGAGTGTCGGGATCCATCCCGGCGAACAGCACGGTGTCCGACGGCGGGCGCACGGTATTCCAGCCCATGTGCGGCAGCACCTCGGCCGGCAGGCGGTCGACGGTCCCGGGCCATTCGGCGCAGCCCTCGGATTCGACGCCGAATTCGACGCCGCGCTCGAACAGGATCTGCATGCCGACACAGATCCCCAGCACCGGCCGGCCACCGGCGAGGCGCTTGCCGATGATGCGGTCCCCGCGCACCCCGAGCAGCCCGTCCATACACGCGGCGAACGCGCCGACACCCGGCACCACCAGCCCGTCCGCCGCCAGCGCGACCTCGGGATCGGCGGTCACCGTGACGTCGGCGCCCGCGCGGATCAGGGCGCGGTTGGCCGAGTGGAGATTGCCCGAGCCGTAGTCGAGCAGTGCTATGGACTTCACAGCGTCCCCTTCGTCGACGGCACGCCGGTGACCCGCGGGTCGATCTCCACCGCGGCGCGCAGGGCCCGCGCCACGGCCTTGAATTCGGCCTCGGTGACGTGGTGCTGGTCGCGGCCGTACAGCACCCGCACGTGCAGCGCGATACGGGCGTGCGACGCGATCGACTCGAAGACGTGCCGGTTGAGCACCGTGGAGTACGGCGCGCCGGGACCGTTGGTGGGAATCACGGTGTGCAGCAGGTGATCCGGCTCGCCGGTGTGCACGCAGTAGGCGCGCCCGGACACGTCGACGGCGGCGTGGGCGAGGGTCTCGTCCATCGGGATGTAGGCGTCGCCGAAGCGGCGGATGCCGTGCTTGTCGCCCAGGGCCTGGCCCAGCGCCTGACCGAAGACGATCGCGGTGTCCTCGACGGTGTGGTGGGCCTCGATCTCGATATCGCCCTCGGCGCGCACGGACAGGTCGAAGCCGCCGTGGGCGCCGAGCGCGGTCAGCATGTGGTCGTAGAACGGCACGCCGGTGGCGATATCGGTCTTCCCGGTGCCGTCGAGGTTCAGCTCGACGACGATGCTGGACTCCTTGGTGGTGCGCTCCACCCGGGCGATTCTGTTCATGCTCGCTTCCGTCATTCCGGGACCAGGTCCGTGGTGGCCAGTTTCGCGCTCACGCGCAGGAATTCGTCGTTCTCGGCGGCCAGGCCGATGGTGACACGCAGATGCGCGGGGATGCCGACGTCGCGGATCAGCACGCCCTGGTCGAGATAGTGCTGCCAGGCGGCCGGGGCGTCGGCGAACCGGCCGAACAGCAGGAAGTTCGCGTCGCTGGGCGAGACCGTGAAGCCCCGATCGCGCAGCGCCGCGGCCACCCGGTCGCGCTGCGCCGCCAGTTCGGCGACGCTCGCGAGGGTTTCGTCGGCATGCCGCAGCGCCGCCCGCGCCGCGGCCTGCGTGACCACCGACAGGTGGTACGGCAGCCGCACCAGCAGCAGCGCGTCGATCACGGCGGGCGCGGCGGCCAGATAGCCCAGGCGGCCGCCGGCGAAGGCGAACGCCTTGGACATCGTCCGGCTGACGACCAGTTGCGCCGGGAACCGGTCGATCAGCTCGACGGCGCTGGGCGCGCCGGAGAATTCGCCGTAGGCCTCGTCCACCACGACCAGGCCGGGCGCGGCCGCGAGGATCCGCTCCAGATCCGGCAGCGGGATGCTGTGCCCGGTCGGGTTGTTCGGGCTGGTCACGAAGACCACGTCGGGGCGGCGCTCGCCGATGGCCGTCAGCGCGTAGTCGATGTCGAGGGAGAAGTCGGCGTTGCGCTTGGCCTCCACCCATTCGGTGTCGATGCCCTCGGAGATGATCGGGTGCATCGAGTACGACGGCACGAAGCCCAGCGCGCTGCGGCCGGGCCCGCCGAACGCCTGCAGCAGCTGCTGGAGGATCTCGTTGGAACCGTTGGCGGCCCAGACGTTGGACACGTCCAGCGGCACGCCGGTCTGGCGGGTCAGGTAGGCGGCCAGATCGGTGCGCAGCGCGACAGCGTCGCGGTCGGGATAGCGGTGCAGGTCCGCGGCGGCGGCGCGGACGGATTCGGCCACGTCGTCGACCAGGGCGCGGCTCGGCGGATGCGGGTTCTCGTTGGTGTTCAGCTGGACCGGCACGGTCAGCTGGGGCGCGCCGTAGGGGGACTTGCCGCGCAGGTTGTCGCGCAGCGGGAGGTCCGCCAGGGTGATCCGTGACCCCGGCGCACCGGCCGCCTCGATTCGTGTCATGGGGGTGTGAAGTCCTTCGGTGTCGACCGCATCCGTCCGGCTACCAGCCTATCCGGCCGTCGCCAGCGGTTTTCCGTCAGCGGTGTGATCAGCCGAGTTGCTCGAACCGCGCCCGCACGGCCTGGCCGTGCGCGGGCAGGTCCTCGGCGTCGGCGAGCGCGACCACGTGGCCCGCGACATCCTTCAGCGCCGACTCGGTGTATTCGACGACGTGGATGCCGCGCAGGAAGGTCTGCACGCTCAGCCCCGACGAGTGCCGCGCGCAGCCCGCGGTCGGCAGTACGTGGTTGGATCCGGCGCAGTAGTCGCCGAGGCTCACCGGCGACCAGGCGCCCACGAAGACCGCGCCGGCGCTGCGCACCCGGGCCGCGTCGGCGGGCGCGTCGGCGGTCTGGATCTCGAGATGCTCGGCGGCGTACGCGTTCACCACGCGCAGGCCCTGGGCGATGTCGTCGACGAGGACGACGCCGGACTGCTTGCCCGACAACGCCTCCGCGACGCGGTGGTGGTGCTTGACGACGGCCATCTGCGCGGTGACCGCGGCGTCGACGGCATCGGCCAGGGCGACGCTGTCGGTGACCAGGACGCTGGCCGCGAGCACGTCGTGCTCGGCCTGGCTGATCAGGTCGGCGGCCACGTGCACCGGGTCGGCGGTGGCGTCGGCGAGGATCGCGATCTCGGTGGGGCCGGCCTCGGCGTCGATGCCGACCAGGCCGCGGCACAGGCGCTTCGCGGCCGTCACGTAGATGTTGCCGGGGCCGGTGATCATGTCGACCGGGGCCAGCGCGGCGCCGTCGGTGTCGGTGCCGCCGTAGGACAGCAGCGCGACGGCCTGCGCGCCGCCGACGGCCCAGACCTCCTCGACGCCGAGCAGTTTCGCGGCCGCCAGGACCGTGGGATGCGGCAGCCCGCCGAACTGCGCCTGCGGCGGCGAGGCGACGACCAGCGATTCCACGCCCGCGGCCTGCGCGGGCACGACGTTCATCACCACGCTCGAGGGGTAGACGGCGTTGCCGCCCGGGACGTAGAGACCGACCCGCTCGACCGGCACCCAGCGCTCGGTGACCGTGCCGCCGGGGACGACCTCGGTCGTGGTGTCGGTGCGGCGCTGGTCGGCGTGGACGCGGCGGGTGCGTTCGATCGCCACCTCCAGCGCGGCGCGCACCTGCGGCTCCAGCCGGTCGAGGGCCCGCTCGAGTTCCGCGGCGGGAACCCGCACGGACGCGGGCACGACGCCGTCGAACTTCTCGCCGAATTCCAGGGCCGCCTCGACGCCGCGGTCGCGGATCGCCTCGACGACCGGCCGCACCTGATGCAGCACCGAGTCGACGTCGACTCCCCCGCGCGGCAGCGCGGCGCGCAGCTCGGCGGTGGCGGGAGTGCGACCGCGCAGATCGACGCGGGCGAGCTCGATGCGGGATGTCATAGCGGTGCGGAATCCTTGTCTGTGCTGGTCATCACTGCGATGCCGGAGCGGTCCCGGCCCCCACCAGACTATCGGGTCGGGCCGGTCGCGCGTCCCGCCGCCTCCGCGCGCACCCGCTCTGTTTGGATCACAGCGACAGTGCACGCAGCGACAGGAGGGCTGATGACGACGACGGAGATCCCCGAGAAGGCTCGCGACCTGCTGGAACGGCCGCTCTTCGCCGATCTGGCGACGACCCGCCCGGACGGCGCGCCGCAGGTGAATCCGATGTGGTTCGTGTGGGACGGCGAGTTCCTCTGGTTCACCCACACCAATTTCCGGCAGAAGTTCAAGAATCTCGCGCACGAGCCGCGCGTCTCGATCTCGATCTTCGATCCGGAGAATCCGTACCGGTACATCGAGGTCCGCGGCGTGGTCGATCACATCGACGGCGATCCCGAGGGCGCGCTGTACTCGCGGCTGTCGGAGCGGTACGGCAACGGACCGAAGGTGCCGCCGGACGCGAAGGACCGCGTGGCGATCGCGATCCGGCCGACGGGCGTCACCGGGCACGCCGTCCAGCGCGACTGAGTCGCGGCCGTCAGGCGAAGCGGCGGCGGAGTTCGGGCATTCCGTCGCCGCTCAGGTCGGCGAGGGCGGCGGACCGCCCGACCATGGCGAGGGCCAAAGCCTCTCCCGGACCGCGGATCTCGGGCCCGTCGCCCTTCGACCACTCGAGATCGGTGGCGACGTAGCGCAGGCCGCGGGTGTAGCGGCGGGGGAAGGCGAAGGGGTCCGGATGCGACAGGACCGCGGCGAGGCGCTCGGGCGGAATCTCGCGGTCGCGGCCCAGCGGGCGGCGGATGTCCTGCTGGTGCACGAAGGTGTCGGCCAGCGCGAGGGCCGGGGCCATCCGGGTGAACCAGCCGTTCGACGCGGCCAGGCTGTCGACCAGCGCCCGCGGCGGTTCCGCCGCGAACCTGCGCACCAGCACATCGTTCACCCGGTCCACCGAAAAGCGCCCGCGCACAAGGAAACCCGTGTAGGTCGCCAGCGATACGGCATCGGTCTGCAGGTGCGCCGCCACGTCCCGGACCCGCCAGCCCGCGCACAGCGACGGCGTCTCCCACTCCTCCTCGGACAGCGTGCGCAACACCGAGACCAGCTCGGCGCGCTCCTCCGCGAGCATCTGCCGTGTATCCATCGCGAAAGGCTAACCGCCCCTCCGTCTTCGGCGATACCCGGACGGCGCTACTTGGTGTCGCTGTCGATCAGCAGCTTCCCGCGACCGGAGTCGATCACGCGCAGCTGCACCGAGGTGGTCTTGCCGCCGTAGGTGACGCTGGCGAGCGACATGTCCACGGAGCCATCGGAATTGGTGCTGCTGCCGCCGCGTGCGCCCTCGATGGTCGAGTACCGCGTGACCCGGTTCTGCGTCCAGTACTCCTGGAACGCCGACTGGCTGCCGTAGACCTGCTGGGCCGCCGGGGTCAGGCTGCTCCACGCGTCGCCGAAGCTCTGGTCGACCAGGTCGCCGTAGAACTTGTCGATCATGTCCGCGGCCCCGCCCACCGACGCCTGGCCGGTGCTCTTGGTCTGGCCGAGCGCGCCCGAGGCCGGGGCGCTGCTCTGGGCCGCGGCGCTGGAGGACGCCGAACTGCCCTGTGAGGACGGCGGATTCGAGCCGCCCGGGGAGAACAGGAAGTACAGCGCCGCGCCGACGATCACCAGGCAGACCACGACGCCGCCGATGACGAGACCCTTGCCGCCGCCGGACGGGGCGGGCTGCGGCGCCGACCGCACCGGGTTGGACCGGGTCGGCGGGTGGTGGGCCGCACCGTTGGCGACCGGTCGCACCGGCGGCAGCTCCGGCTCGGAAGCCGGTGCGGCCGAAGCCATCATCTCCGCGGTGGAGATGTCGGCCTGGGCGGCACGGCGATCGATGGTCCGGGTGGCGCGGCGTCCGGCGGGCCGATGGGTGGCCAGCATCCGGGTGGTCTCCGCGCCGTCGCCGAATTCGGCGAAATCGGCCAGCTGGTCGCGTACTTCGGTCATGCTCGGCCGGTCCTCCGGCTCGAAGCTCAGCAGCGACAGCAGCAGGTCGGTGAGCGGGCCGGCGTTGCGCGGCTCGCCGAGCTGGCCGTTGGCGGCCGCGTACAGCAGCGCCAGCGGATTCGGGTTGGTGCCGTACGGCGGCTCACCCTCGAGCGCGTGGAAAAGCGTTGCGCCCAGGGCGAATACGTCGGCGGCCGGGGTCGGCTCGGCGCCGCGGGCCACCTCGGGCGCCAGGTACGCCGCGGTGCCGGAGATCAGGCCGGTCGCGGTCAGGGTGACATCGCCCTTGGCCTTGGAGATGCCGAAGTCGGTGATCTTCACCGTGCCGTTCTCGCCCAGCAGCACGTTGCCGGGCTTGACGTCGCGATGCACGATGCCCGCCCGGTGTGCGGCCACCAGCGCCGACGCCACCTGCTCGCCGATGCGGGCCACCTGGGGTAGCGGCAGCGTGCCCTGCGACGACAGCACCACCGCGAGGCTCTGCGACGGCAGATACTCCATGATCAGGCACGGGTCACCCGCGTGATCGGTGATGTCGAAGACGACGATGGCGTTGGGGTGCTGGAAGCGGGCGGCGTTGCGTGCCTCACGCGAGGCGCGCTGACGCACGATCTCCTTCTCGCCGGGCGGGAGACTGGGCTGGGTGAGGATCTGCTTGATCGCCACCGAACGTTCCAGCCGCTCGTCGACGGCGCGCCAGACGACGCCTGTGCCGCCGCTACCAATCCGCTCGACCAGGCGGTAATGCCCTGCGATCACTTGGCCGGTTTCGATGGCACTACTCCGAGTTTCTGCGCGATCCGTGACTTACCGCGCGCGGGGTTGCCCGCGCGTTCCCGGACGAGTGTAGCGGGCCGGACGGGCGGGTCTGCCGCCGGAGCGCAATACGTGTGAAATATGTACGAAAGGCCTGAGATGCGGGTGAGATCACCGCGCGATATCCCTGAGATCCCCTGTGGCCGAGATCACTTTCGCGTCACTGCGGTTCGGGAGCGCACCGCTACCGCCGGGCCCGCAGGAACCGGCCCGCGGCGTCCACGGCCGGGCCGGAACTCCCCGCGTCGGCGACGAATACGGCCACCGCCAGATCGCCGTCGATGCCGACGAACCAGCCGTGCGCGTGCTTGTCGTCGATGTACTCCGCGGTGCCGGTCTTGCCCAGCATTCCGGGGATATCGCGCAGCTGGGTCGCGGTGCCGTCGGTGATCGTCTCCCGCATCATCGCCTTCACCTGATCGGCGACGGTCGGCGGAAGCGGCTCGGGGACGCGGTCGGGCGTACCGGGTTTGCCCGCGACGATCGCCGGATTCGGCACCGAACCGTGCGCCAGCGTCGCGGCCACCAGCGCCATGCCGAACGGGGTCGCGGTGACCTTGCCCTGGCCGATCCCCTCCTCCACGCGCAGCGCGGGGGTGTCGGCGGTGGGCACCTTGCCTGTGACGGTGGTCATGCCGGGCGCGGTGTAGTCGATGCCGAGGCCGAGTTGCGCGGCCGCCTTCGTCAGCCCGTCGGGCGGCAGGCCCACCGCGAGGCGGCCCATCGTGGTGTTGCAGGAGCGGGCGAACGCGGTGTGCAGCGGCACCGTGCCGAGGTCGAAGTTGTTGTCGTTGGGGATCTGGCGGCCCTCGATGTTCTCGGTGCCGGGGCAGGCGACCGGGGTGTCGGGGGTGACCTGCCCGGCCTGCAGCGCGGCGGACACGGTGACAGTCTTGAACGTCGATCCCGGCGGGTAGAGGCCGGTCAGCGCGATCGGTCCCTGGGCGTCGGCGGCCGGATTCTGGGCCACCGCGAGCACGTTGCCGGTCGACGGCTGGATGGCGACCAGCGCGGCCGGGGTCGGGATCGGCGCGAGCGCCTCGTCCCCGGCGCGCAGCATGCCGGTGTCGAGGGTGGCGGCGATGTCGGCGACGGGTTTCGGATCCGGTCCCCCGACCCGCTGGGTGCCCGTGGGCGTCGTCGCGCGCACCGCCCATCCGGACGCCGCGTCGGTATCGGCCTGCCACAGCTCCGACAGCCCGGACAGCGCCGGCGACGCGAGGGTCTTGTCGGTGGTCAGCAGCCGGGTCTGGGGCGCGAGGGTGACGTTCGGCAGCGCGGCCAGCCGGTCCTGGATCGGGTCCAGATCGGCCTGGCGCAGCGCGATGGCGGTGACCGGTTTCCCTTGCGCCCCGGCCAGTTCCGCGCTCAGCGAGGCCGCGGTGATGCTCGGATCGATCGGCCCGAGCAGGCCCGCGACGGCCTCGGGGTCGGCGCCCGGGGCGAGGTTCACGAGTGTCACGACCTGCTGGGTGAGCAGATCCGCGCCGGTGCGGTCCAGGACGCGCGCGGCGGGGTCGGGGGCGACGCCGCTGTAGCTGAGCGGTCCCTGGTCGAGTCCGGGCGCGACCGTCGCCGGATTCCAGCGGATCCGCCAGCTGTCACCGGATTCCGTGGCGTCGCCGGTGGTGCGGTAGGTCCACTGGTTGCGGCCGTCCGGGCCGAGCTTCCAGGTGGCGGCCAGGGCGAAGGTGGCCCCGTTGTCGGTCTTGTCGATCGTGTCGACGTCGAAGCGCACGTCCTTGCCGAGATTCTCGAACAGCGGGCCGAGCGTGCCCGACGCCCGCGCGGGATCGGTGGTGACGGCCGCCGCCGCGGGGATGTCGTCGCGGTTGAGCGCGTCGGCGAAGGTATGCACGGCGGTATCGAGGCGGTCGGCGGAGGTGTCGCCGGAGCAGGCGGCGAGGGCCAGTACCGGGGCGGCGAACAGGGCGAACAGTTTCATACCGGTGCGCACGAGCCCGACCCTACCGCCGCTCGGCGCGAATTCAGTGGTACAGCGCGGGCTCTCCCGACAGCGTGGCGGAGTCGGCCGCGTCCAGGTCGATGTCGAACACCTCCGACAGCGTCGCGGGCAGATCGGTCAGCGCCAGTTCGCGGGTCTCGGAGCTGCCGTCCGGATATTCGGTCAGCAGGGTGGTGCCGTCGAGAACGTGGTGCACGTCCGGGCGGAAGCGCTGCACGTACGGGCGGGTCACGAACGGCGAGCGCGGCGAGGTGGCGACGAAGTGGCTGCCGACCGCGTAATCGATCCGGTACTGGGGATTGAGGGTGAAGGTGTGGCGTTCGATCCAGCCGTCGCGCGCGAAATGGTGCAGGGTCCACAGCTCGGAGCCGAGTTCGCCGGTGCCGCGCTCGAGGCGGAAGCGCCAGTCGCCGGCCAGTACCTCCCCGGCGGCGGGGTTCATCTCCAGCGGCGCCAGCGGTCCGGCGCCGAATCCCACGTCGCACAGCCACACCCGGTCGTCGTCGGCGGTCGTCACCCGCAGCACCGCGTGCGTCGCGGGGCGCAACCCGCTCTGCGCGCCCATCACGATGCGCCCGTGCAACCCGGTGACACCGAAGCCGAGGCGTTCGAGCGCGGCCGCGAACAGCCCGGCGTTCTCGTAGCAGTAGCCGCCCCGGCGGCGGCGGATCATCTTGTCCTGCAACGATTCCACGTCCAGCAGGATCGGGCGGCCGAGGATGATCTCCAGATTCTCGAACGGGATCGTGGTGGTGTGCGCGTACTGGAGCTGCCGCAGCGTGTCCACCGTCGGCACCCGCTCCCCGGTGAAGCCGATGCGCGCGAAGTACGCGTCCAGGTCCAGCTCGTCACCGTTCCAGTGGTAGGCCGGATCCGCGGGCTTACTCATCGTGCCTCCTCGTCGAGTGTCCCCTCGATCATGCCCCGCACTTCGCGTGTCGCGGCGCGGGCGGCGCGGTCACGACACCGTGGGCGACATCGACCAGGTAGTCCCGGTCGCCTTCGCCAACCGGTTCCGTCCCGGTCAGCAGCCGCTCGACGACGCACCCGCCCTCGAACCACGCCGGACCGACGGAGTGGTCGCCCGGCACCACGGCCCCGGTCAGATCGCGGCCGGAGGCGATCGTGTACGTCGACACCGGCTTACCCGCGGCGGTCAGCGCGGCACGCAGTTCGAGACCGTGCGAATAGGGCACGAGGGAATCGGCGAGGCCGTGGACGAGAAAGCTGCGACGTACGGCGAGGCGTCCCGCCAGCAACGCCGGAGACCTCTCGGCGTAGGCCTGCGGGCAGGTCACCGGCGTGCAGCCGCCGGCCTCCCGCTCGATCTGACCGCGCAGTTCCGGTCCGGCCAGGTCGGCGCCCAGCCACGCGGTGGCGTCGTCCGCGGGACCGAAGGTGTCGACCCAGTAGTCGAACAGTCCGGGCGGCGCGGCAGCCGCGGCCAGCCCGCCGGTGATACCGCCCTGGCTCCAGCCCCACAGCACCGTGCGCGTGATCGAGGGGTGGCCGTCGCGGTACCAGCGGGTGGCGGCCAGGATGTCGTCGCGCCCGGCGAGCAGGTTCCACTCGCCCGGGACCCAGACGCTGCCGGGGCCGCGCAGGTCCATGATCAGCACCGGGCTCGCGGTGCGGCGGGCCAGAGCGGTCAGATACTCCGCGAAATCGGCGGAGGTGCCGTCGTGGCCGTGCACCGCGACGACCAGAGCGCCCGGATCGCCGCCGCACCCGGCGGGCTCGTAGACGCGGCCGGTCGCCGTCTCGCCGTCGACGGGCAGCGCCACGGAGCGCACCTCGACCGAACACGCCGGTTCGGCCGAAACCTCCTGTGCCGCACCGATCGCCGATGTCAGCACGCCGAGGAGGACGAGCCCGAGCACCTGCCAGCGGTTGCGACGCGTCATCGCCGCATCATCGCACGCCGCCGAGGCACTACTATTCGTTCATGCGTTCGATCGATGCCGCCCAGCGCCGGGCGCGCCTGGCCGTCCGGCACCTGCTCGCGCCCGCGCACCGGGCCGATGACGCCGCCGCCGTCGCCGAGGCGATGGTGGCGCTGCATGCCACGGATCCGGCGACGGTATTCCTGTCGGTGGCCGCCCGCACGTCGGGCCTCGAGCCCGCCCACGTGGAGAAGGCGCTGTACGAGGACCGCACGCTGCTGCGGATGCTGGCCATGCGCCGCACCATGTTCGTGGCGCCGGTGGATCTGCTGCCCGCGCTGCAATCCGCGGTCGCCGACGCGCTGGCGGACAAGCAGCGCCGCACCTACGGCCGCTACCTGAGCGAGGTCGTCGAGGGCGATGTGGCGAGCTGGTTGGCGGAGGTGGAGGACGAGACGCACCGCGCGCTGCTGGCCCGCGGCAGCGCGACCGGCGCGCAACTCGGGGCCGCGGTGCCGCGGCTGCGCACCCAGGTCGACACCGCCCCCGGCAAGGCGTACTCCAAACCCACCAACATCACCACCTGGGTGCTGGTGACGCTGGGCTGCGCCGGGCACATCGTGCGCGGCCGCCCCAACGGCACCTGGGCGAGCAGTCAGTACACTTGGTCCCCGATCGAATCATGGCTTCCCGCACGATCTTCCGCCCTGCCGATCGAGCAGGCCCGCGCCGAACTGGTGCGCCGCTGGCTGCGCGCCTTCGGCCCGGCGCCGATCACGGATCTGAAGTGGTGGACCGGCTGGACCCTCGGCGAGGTGCGAAAGACGGTGGCGGGGTTGGATATCGCCGAGGTCGACCTCGGCGGCGCGCCCGGTATCGCACTCGCCGACGACCTCGAGGACGTGGCCGCGCCGGAACCGTGGGCGGCACTGCTCCCGGCGCTGGATCCCACGCCGATGGGCTGGCAGTCGCGGGAGTGGTTCCTCGGCCCGCACGGACCGGCCGTCTTCGACCGCAACGGCAATGTCGGCCCCACCGTGTGGTGGGACGGCCGCATCGTCGGCGGCTGGGCGCAGCGCAAGGACGGCGAGATCGTCTGGCGACTCCTCGAGGACGTCGGCGCCGAGGCCCGGGAGCAAGTCGCGGCGGAGGCCGAGCGGATGCGCACGTGGTTCGGCGACGTCCGCGCCATACCCCGGTTCCGGACGCCGCTGGAGCGCGAACTCACGGCCTGACCCGGGCAATAACTCACGGCCCGATCCAGGCGACAACTCACGGCCCGATCCGGGCGCGAACCCACGACCCAACCCCGGCGCAAACTCACGACCCAACCCCGGCGCAAACTCACGACCCAACCCCGGCGCGAACCCACGGCCCAACCCCGGCGCGAACCCACGACCCAACCCCGGCGCGAACCCACCGCCCGATCCCGGCGGTACTGTGGCCGGGATCACCACGCGGACTTCGTGAGTCGTCACACATCGGCCGGACCCCACGACTTCCGGGGCTTTCGCCGCGGATGATCTCTGTTAGCGTCTGCCTGTCGGCATCCGGTCCGGCACGACGAAGGCCACCCGGCCGACTCCAGGGGGACGCATCATGCCGCTCGCCAGTGACACCGAACTCACGGCGGAACCGTTGCGCGACACCATGTTCCGCGACGCCGCCGTGGGCGTGTGCGCGCTGGTCAGCACCAGCGGGGCCGCCGACCCGACGCGACGGAGCCGGGTCGCCGACCGCATCGGCGCCGCCGGTGCGCTGAACGGCTTCGCGGCGCCGGAGCTGCGCACCCTGTTCGAGGACAACTGGCATCGCCTCACCCTCGATCCCGCCTTCGGCCGCGCCTACGTGCTGCAGCAGGTCGCCCGCGTCACCGAGCGCCCGGCGCAGGCGCGCGCCGCGGTCCGCGTCGGTCTCGAAATCACCGCGGCGGAGGGCGGATTCGACCTGCGCGAGGCCGCGGTGCTGCGCGAATGCTGCCGGGTGCTGCGGCTGGCCCCGGCGGAGTTCGGGCTGTAACTCCCTACATGTCCAGACCCAGGTCCAGCACCCGCACCGAGTGCGTGAGCGCGCCGACCGCGAAATAGTCCACGCCGGTCGCGGCGTACGCAGCGGCGGCGTCGAGCGTCAGCCCGCCCGAGGACTCG
>NZ_BAGL01000043.1 GCF_000308875.1 Nocardia transvalensis NBRC 15921 | reverse complement strand
CCCCACGACCCCACACGCGCAACGACTGCCGTCTATCACACACGCATGGTTTAGCCTCATCCGCTTTCGCTCGCCACTACTCACGGAATCACAATTGTTTTCTCTTCCTGTGGGTACTGAGATGTTTCACTTCCCCACGTTCCCTCCACACACCCTATATATTCAGATGCGGGTAACACGACATCACTCGTGCTGGGTTTCCCCATTCGGAAATCCTCGGATCTCAGCTCGGTTGACAGCTCCCCGAGGCATATCGCAGCCTCCCACGTCCTTCATCGGCTCCTGGTGCCAAGGCATCCACCGAACGCTCTTAAACACTTACAAACAAAGATGCTCGCGTCCACTGTGCAGTTCTCAAACAACACACCC
>NZ_BAGL01000044.1 GCF_000308875.1 Nocardia transvalensis NBRC 15921 | reverse complement strand
AGCCGTCCGAACCACCACGGCCCGAACCGAAACCACCACGCGAGCCATCCGAACCACCACGGCCCGAACCGAAACCACCACGCGAGCCATCCGAACCACCACGGCCCGAACCGAAACCACCACGCGAGCCATCCGAACCACCACGGCCCGAACCGAAACCACCACGCGGCCCATCCGAACCACCACGGCCCGAACCGTAACCACCACGCGAGCCGTCCGAACCGCCGCGGCTGGAACCGAAACCGCCGCCCTGCCGGTCGGAGCCGCGGCCGGACCCGAAGCTGCCACGCTGGCCGTCGGAACCGCCGCGGCCGGAACCGAATCCGCTTCGCGAGCCGGTGGAACCACCGCGCCCGGAACCGTAGCCGCCGCGATCACTATCGGAACCGCCACGGCCGGAATCGAATCCGCCGCGACCGCCTTGGGCGGGACGCCCGCGTCCCGTGCCGTAGCCGCCGCGATCGTCGGAGCCGTAGCCACCCCGGCCCCGGCTCTCCGAACCACGTCCGCCGTACCCGCTGTCCTTGCCGCGCCCAGCGTAGCCGCCGCGCCCGTCCGAACCGCGACCGCTGTCGCCACCACGTCCGCCGTAACCGCCGCGACCCTCGCCGCCACGTCCGCTGTCCCCGCCACGACCCGCGTATCCGCCGCGACCGCTGTCCCCACCACGCCCGGCGTAACCGCCGCGGCCGCTGTCCCCGCCACGACCCGCGTAACCGCCGCGACCGTCCGAACCGCGGCCGTTGTCTCCACCGCGGCTGTCCCCGCCGCGACCTCCGTAGCCGCCACGGCCCTCGGAGCCTCGGCCGCCGTAGCCGCCTTCCGCATAGCCGCCCTTGCCGCCCTCGCGGGGGGCGCGGCCACGGGGTGGCTCGGCGCTACGTTTTCTACGATCCGGTGTGCCATCTCGGCGAGCGGGTGTGTTCACGGTGTCCTGTCAATCCTCGGAGCCGAGGTCGATATCGGCCTCGGCGGGTTTCTTCAGCCTGGCGTACCGCGGATCGGTCTCCAGGCTCTCGTTGATCTCGTCGATCAGGTCGACGCCCGGTAGCAGGGGCGCCAGCGACGGCAGTTCCGTCAGCGACGCGAGACCGATCCGTTCGAGGAACAGCTCGGTCGTGACGTACAGGGTGCCGTTGGTCTCCGGATCGTTCCCGGTCTCGGCGATGAGCCCGCGCGCCACCAGGGTGCGGATGACACCGTCGACGTTCACTCCACGCACGGCGCTGACCCGTGCTCGCGTAACCGGTTGACGATAGGCGATCACCGCCAGAGTTTCCAAAGCGGCCCTGGTCAGCTTGGAGCGCGCCCCGTCGAGCAGCATGCGCTCGACATAGGGCGCGTAGTCGGTCCGCGTGTAGAACCGCCACCCGTCACCGACGAAACGCAGGTCGATCCCGCTCCCCCGCGCCGTCAGCTCCGCCGACATCTCCCGCAGCGTCTCCTCGACCCGCCGCGTGCTGTCTCCCACCGCCGAGGCCAGCAGGTCGACCGGCGCGGGAGCGTCGACGATCAGCAGCATGGCCTCCAGCGCCGACCGGAATTCGTCGTCGTCCAGCGGTTTCGCCGGATATTGCTCGTCGGCGTCCTCGGCATCGTCGCCGGGCTCCCCCGCATCGGCCGCGGCGTCGGCATCCCCTTCGACAGCCTCGCCGGTAGGCCCCTCCGTGTGATCGCCCTCGGCCGCTCCGGTGTCGGCAATACCACCCCGAGCGGCCGCGACGAGTTCCGCCACGATATCGGTGGCGGACTGTTTGCCTTCCGGCTTGTCGGCCTCGCCGCCGTCGGGGTCGATGCCCTCGGTGTCGGCCTTCGTCATCCGTAATCCTCGTCGATTGTGATCACCTGGGGTGGCTGGTCCTCCAGCTCGCCGAGCCAGCTGACCGCCAGCGGGCCCAGCGGGTCGGGCTGGTCGAATTCGATCGTCTTGCCCCGATACAGCTCCAGCAGGGCCAGGAACCGGGCGACGATCTGGACCGGAACGTCGCAATCGGCACACAGCTCGCGGAACGTCGTCCACTCGCCCGCCCCGCGGTTCTTCAGCATCTCCAGCACGAACGCGGCCTGTTCGGCGACGGAGATGGCGTGGGAGTGCAGATGGTCCAGCCCCACCTTCGGCACCGGCCGCGGCCGGAACGCCGCCGCGGCGACCTCCGCGAAGCCGGCGGCGTCGACTCCCAGGGTAACCTCCGGCAGCAGGTCCAGAAACCGCTCCTCGAGCGAGACCGCCCGCGGATACCGGCGCAGCGCCGCCTGCTCCAACTCGCCGAGCAGCTCCGCGACCTGCTTGAACGCCCGATACTGCAGCAGCCGCGCGAACAACAGGTCGCGAGCCTCCAGCAGTTCGAGATCGTCCTCGTCGGTGACCTCACCGGACGGCAGCAACCGCGCCGCCTTCAGATCCAGCAGCGTGGCGGCCACCACCAGGAATTCGGTGGTCTGGTCGAGAATCTTGTCCGCGCGCAGCGTGGGATCGGCGTCCAGGCTCGCGGTCAGCACCTTGGTATACGCGATGAATTCGTCGGTGACCTGGTGCAACGCCACCTCGGTCACATCCAGCCGGCGTTGACTGATCAACTGCAGCAGCAGGTCGAACGGTCCCTCGAAATTACTCAGCCGCAGGTGAAATCCGGTCGATCTGTCCGAATTGTCCGGTGCGGCAATCTCGTCGGTCGTCGCGGTCACCGGCCCGACCGGTAGATGACTTCCCGTGCCATAGCCCGATACGCTTCCGCGCCACCGGATTTCGGCGCCCAGGTGGTGATCGGCTCACCGGCGACGCTGGCATCCGGGAACCGGACCGTCCGATTGATCACGGTGTAGTACACCAGATCCCCGAACACCTCCACCACCCGGGACATCACCTGCCGCGAGTGCAACAATCGCGCGTCGAACATGGTGACCACGATGCCGGACAGGCTCAGCCGCGGATTCAACCGGTCCCGCACCTTCTCCACGGTGTCGGTGAGCAGCGCCAGCCCGCGCAGCGAGAAGTATTCGCACTCCATGGGGATTATCACGCCGTCCGCGCAGGCCAGCGCGTTGACGGTGAGCAGGCCCAGCGACGGCTGGCAGTCGATGAGGATGTAGTCGTAGCTCCCCTTCAGGGAGGCGAGCGCGCGGCCCAGCGTCTGCTCCCGGCCGACCTCGTTGACCAGCTGTATCTCCGCCGCCGACAGGTCGATATTGCTGGGCAGCAGGTCCATGTTGTCGACCTTGGTCTTCATCAGCACATCGCTCGCGGTCGCGCGGCCGCCGACGAGCAGGTTGTGCACGGTGAGGTCGAGGTCGTGATGGGCGACGCCGAGACCGGCCGATAAGGCGCCCTGCGGATCCAGGTCGACCAGCAGCACGCGGCGCCCGTATTCGGCGAGGGCTGCGCCGAGATTGATGGTGGAGGTCGTCTTGCCGACGCCGCCCTTCTGATTGCACATGGCGACGATCAGGGCATCGCCCTCGCCGGTCACCGGCGGGGGTTCCGGAATCTCACGCAGGGGGCGTCCGGTCGGTCCCAGTTCCGTGCCGTCCGCCACGATGTCGTTCGCCTCCCATAGTGTTTGGGCCGCCTGCTCTATCCGCGTACCCGGCCGGGTCTGTGAAAGCGGTTCTGCCGCAGCGCTGATCGGCGGCTCGGCCGCGTCGGCTGTCGTCATATCCGCTGCTCCTTCAATTTTCTGCCCGACGCCCTCCCGGACGGTGCGGGAAGTCCCATCCCACGCCACCCAGGGTCGCATCAGGACCCCCATAGACGCTACCGCCTCGGAGCGCAAGACCCGCGCTCGGACACGCTCTGTGAACATGACCGCGGACACGCCAGGACGTCGGACCCGACCCGTGAGTGCCGTACCGCCGTCAACAGTAACCGCGAGACCGGGCGGCCCCCGGCCGATTCCGGGACACGATCAGGGCGAGACCTCGGGGGTGACGACCCAGTCCGCGATGTCGTCGTCGATCTCGGCCGCCGGCGCGACCGCCCGGATCGGGAATCCGTGCGGCACGGCGGGATCGGCCTTGCCCGCGGCCTCGTCCGTGAGCAGATCCCACCGGAAGCGCAGGTCGGTGACCGCGAGGGCCGCCAGGTTGCGGGTGAATTCGCCCAGATCCTCCGCGTCGCGGCGGGAGGTGGTGAGCAGCCGGAAGTCGGTGTTCGACTCCGGATCCCGCGACCGGGCCGTGAACAGGTTCTCCTGCACGGCCAGCGCGAGCATCGGGTTGTCGGCCAATTCGATAAAGGTGTCGGCACTGGTGGCCGCGGCCATGGTGGCCCGGTCGAAACGGACCCGGTTGCGCAGGTTCAGGAACCAGAATTCGGCCTGCGGCAGGCCCTGCGGGACGCGGCCGCCGATGGTCGCGGCGAACAGCGGGATCTCCGATTCGGCGAACGTGTGCTCGTAGAGATGCGCGCGGACGCCCTCGGCGGCGAGGCGCCGGAACGGGGCGACCAGATCGGTGTGCGCCGGATAGTCGACGCGGATCTCCCGGGCGAATCGTCCGCTCTCACGGACCGACTCGATGATCTCGAGGACCGCGGGCCGCTCGCCGGAGATCGCCACGATGTGCGGCGAGTTGACCACCGACAACTTCAGCCAGCCGACGTGGCGGGCGATGAGCGCCTCGCATTCGTCGAAGTCCACGCCGAGCACGGCCATGGTGTACCCGCGCGGCGCGTTCGCGGCGATGAGATCGGCGCGGACCTTCGTCGCCACCAGCGCGTCGCGGACCGTCGACATCCCGCAGATCGCGGCGGCCGCCAGTTCGCCCTGGCTGTGCCCGATCGTCACGGCCGGTTCGACGCCCGCCGCGAGCCACATGGCGGCCAACCCCAGCGTGTGCATGAACAGCGCGGGCTGGAGCACACCGATCTCGTCGGTGTACTGATCGTCGTCCACCAGCAGGTAGTGCAGCGGTTCGGGCGCCGCGCACTCGTCGCCCAGGATGACGGCGCATTCGTCGATCCGCGCCCGATAGGCCGCCGAGCGGTCGTAGAAGAGTTTGCCCATTCCCGGCCGCTGGCTGCCCTGCCCCGGAAAGACGAAGCCGACGCGCTCCGCGGTGGCCGGCCGTTCGCCGCGCACCAGCGCCGGATCCGGTTCGCCGGACACCATCGCGTCCAGCGCCCGCCGCAGGTCCTCGGGTCCGGAGACCATCGCGAGGGCGCGGTAGGAGCGCACGGTGCGGGTGCGGAGCAGGGCCGTCGCGATCTGGTCGACACCGGTCGTGGGATGTCCGTCGAGATATTCGCGCACCGCGGACGCCTCGCGCACCAGCAGGTCGGGGGTCTCGGCGGACAGGACGACGGGAATCCGCCCGTCCGGCAGCCTGTAGCTGGAAATTGTTCGGCCTCCTGATCCGCGGCACTGCTCGTCCGAGACGACAATAGCCACCCGCTGGATCCGGCCGCCTACCGCGCTCGGGGGTGTGCGGTCGCCCACACCTCGTGCAATGTGTTCACGGTCACCAGTGTGTAGATCTGGGTGGTGGTGACCGAGGCGTGGCCGAGCAGTTCCTGCACCACCCGCACATCGGCGCCGCCGTCGAGCAGATGGGTCGCGAACGAGTGCCGCAGCGTGTGCGGCGAGACCGCCGCGCCGATTCCCGCGCGCTCGGCGGCGTCCTGCAACACCTGCCAGGCGCTCTGCCGCGACAGGCGGCCGCCCCGGGCATTGCGGAACAGCGCGGGATTTCCCTTGCCGCGCAACGACAGTGCGGGTCGGCCGCGCACGAGATAGGCGTCCAGCGCCGTCAGCGCCGGGCGGCCGATCGGGACCATGCGCTGTTTACCGCCCTTGCCGTGCAGCACCACCGCCCGCTCCTCGGCGTCGATGTCGTCGACGTCGAGCCCGACCACCTCGGAGATGCGCGCGCCGGTGGAGTACAGCAGTTCGAGCAGTGCGCGATCGCGCAGCCCGCGCGGGCCGCCGTCGGCCTGCCCGGTGCCGCCGGCCGCCTCCAGCAGTCGCGAAATCTGTTCGTAGGGAAGCGCTTTGGGTAGTCGCCGGGCCGGAGTGGGCGGTTTCACCGCGTGCGCGACATCGCCCGCGGTGATGCCCTCCGCCGCGGCGAACCGGTGCAGCCCGCGCACCGCGACCAGTCCCCGGGCGGCCGAGCTGGCGGCCAGCGGCGGATAGCCGTCGCCCCCGGCGCGCAGGGACACCACGAAATCGGCGATGTCGCCCTCGGCGACCCGGTCCAGTCCCTCGATCCCGCGCTGCGCCAGGAATTCCCGGTAGCGTTCCAGATCGCGCCGATAGGCACTGAAGGTGTTGCGCGCCGCTCCGCGCTCGACCGTCAGATGGTCGAGATACGCCTCGATCTGCCGCTGCAACACCCGCCGCTCCCTACCGCCGCGCCGCGCACCGGGACCGTGTCGCGCCCCGCGCGCTCGGCCTCCCGGTCCACCTCACGACATTCACGGGTCACATCATGGCAGCCACACCCCGCAATCCGCAGAGCGAAACACGCGACCACCCCCACAGGGCGGGGCACGCAGCGCAGAGCACGACATCAGCCGCGGGCACGACAACAGCAGCAGGGCACGACATCAGCCGCAGGCACCACAACAGCGCAGGGCACGACAACAGCCGCGGGCACCACAACAGCGCAGGGCACCACAACAGCGCAGGGCACGACAACAGCAGCAGGGCACGAGATCAGCGGCAGGGCACGGGTTCGGCGCGGTTCACAGGCTGAGGGCGGCCCGTAGTCGGGTGTCCAGCGCGTCCATCTCCTCCGCGCTCAGCTCCCCGGCCAGTTCGGCCAGCCAGACTCGGTAGACGCGGTGGAACTCGAGGGCGTCGGCCCAACCGTGGCAGGTGTGGATGGTCAGTACATGGCCGGGGTCGTCGGCGGCGAAGGGCACGACGTGCAGCCAGCGGTAGGGCGAGGTGATCACCGCGGGATCGGAGACCACCACCACGGTGGTGCGTCGTGGCGCCGGTGTGCCATCGGGCAGGACCGGTGCGTACCGCCAGACCTCACCGCGCCTCATACGGCCCCGCGCGCCCGCGCGGGTGCCCGGAGATCCAGGATGGCCGTCACCGGGCTCGCCTTGCGCATACCCTCATGCATACCAGAGCCGCGCGGCGCCAGGAACCCGTCGGCAACTCGGGATGTGTGGGATTCGGAATGCATGAGTCGCATGCTGTTTGGCCACACCCCGGGGCACCACCCGGTTTCGTTACCCGGCGTCACCCGCCGCCCGTTCACGCTCCTTGCGCTCGAGGAACGCGGTCGGCATACCCGGCCAGGGGGCGTCGGCGGGACGCGTCGGGATCTCGCGGGCGCGCGCCGTGGACAGCGCCAGCACACCGGCCACCGCCGTCGCGTTGACGATCTCGCCGGAGAGGGCGGCGCGCACCGCGTCGTCCAGCGACATACGCACGATCCGCAGGTCCGCCTCCTCGAATTCCGGTTCGGGACGGTCGGTTTCGTACAGGCCGGTGGCCAGGTAGATGCGCAACGATTCGTCCGTGAACCCGGGCGACAGCGCGACGTCCACCAGCACCGACCACTCCCGCGCGGCGAGCCCGGTCTCCTCGGCCAGTTCGCGCCGGGCGGCCTGCAGCGGATCCTCGCCGTACTGGTCGAGCAGGCCCGCGGGCAGTTCGAGCAGCCGGCGGCCGAGGGGGTGGCGGTACTGGTCGATCAGGATGACGTTGCCGTCGTCGTCGAGCGCCGCGACGGCGACCGCGCCGTGATGCTCGATCACCTCGCGCTCGACGACCCGCCCGCCGGGCATGGCCACCTGGTCCAGCCGCAGCGCCAGGATCGCGCCCGAGTACACGACGCTGCTGGAGACGGTCTCGAAATCGTGACTGCCGGGAGCGTTGGTCACCGGGCGACCCGCTCCTCTTCACCGACGGTGATCTCACCCTCGATATCGACCGGAAGCCGTTCGGCCGCCTTGTATTTCAGCGCCGCGTTGACCAGACCGGCGAACAGCGGATGCGGCCGGGTGGGCCGGCTCTTCAGCTCCGGATGCGCCTGGGTGGCGACGAAGTACGGGTGCACGTCGGTGGGCAGTTCGACGAATTCCACCAGGCGCCCGTCCGGGGAGGTGCCGCTGAACCGCAGGCCGCTCTGGGCGATCTTGTCGCGGTAGGCGTTGTTGACCTCGTAGCGGTGCCGGTGCCGCTCGGACACCTCGGTGGCGCCGTAGGCGCGCGCGACCACGGAATCCTCGTCCAGCACCGCCGGGTAGGCGCCGAGCCGCATGGTGCCGCCCAGGTCGGCCTCGCCGGCCACGGCCTGCTTCTGGTCGGCCATGGTCGAGATCACCGGATGTTCGGTATCGGGCTCGAATTCGGCCGAGTTCGCGTCCGTGATGCCGACCGACCGGGCCGCCTCGATCACCACGCACTGCAATCCCAGGCACAGGCCCAGCAGCGGGATGCCGCGGGTGCGGGCGTAGCGAATGGCGCCGACCTTGCCCTCGATGCCGCGGATACCGAATCCGCCCGGGATGAGGACCGCGTCGGCGTCGTGCAGATGCTGCTGGGCGCCCGCCGGGGTCTCGCACTCGTCGGACTGCACCCAGCGGATATTGACCTTGGCCTTGGCGGCGAATCCACCCGCGCGCAGCGCCTCGGTCACCGACAGGTACGCGTCGGGCAGGTCGACGTATTTGCCCACCAGTGCGACGGTCACCTCCTCGCGCGGGTTGTGCACCCGATCGAGCAGGTCGCCCCACACCGTCCAGTCCACGTCGCGGAACGGCAGGCCCAGCTTGCGCACCACGTAGGCGTCCAGGCCCTCGCGGTGCAGGACGCGCGGGATGTCGTAGATCGACGGCGCGTCGGGGGTGGAGATGCAGGCGTCGACGTCGACGTCGCACATCAGCGCGATCTTGTTCTTCAGCGGCTGGGGCACGTCCCGGTCGCAGCGCAGGATCAGCGCGTCGGGCTGGATACCGATATTGCGTAGCGCGGCAACGGAATGCTGGGTCGGCTTGGTCTTCAGCTCGCCCGAGGGCGCCAGGTACGGCACCAGCGTGACGTGCAGGAAGAAGACGTTCTCGCGGCCCACCTCGTGCCGGATCTGCCGGGCCGCCTCGAGGAACGGCTGCGATTCGATATCGCCGACGGTGCCGCCGATCTCGGTGATCACCACGTCCGGGACGTGGCCGTAGAGGTCCGGGCCGACGGTGGCGAGGATCCGGTTCTTGAGCTCGTCGGTGATGTGCGGGATCACCTGGACGGTGTCGCCGAGGTATTCGCCCCGGCGTTCCTTGGCGATCACCGTCGAATACACCTGGCCGGTGGTGACATTCGAGTCGCCGGAGAGGTTCCGGTCGAGGAAGCGCTCGTAGTGGCCGACGTCGAGGTCGGTCTCGGCGCCGTCCTCGGTCACGAACACCTCACCGTGCTGGAAGGGGTTCATGGTGCCGGGATCGACGTTCAGGTAGGGATCGAGCTTCTGCATCGTCACGCGCAAACCTCGCGCGGTGAGCAGCTGCCCGAGGCTGGAGGCGGTAAGTCCCTTCCCCAGCGAGGACGCGACACCGCCGCTCACGAAGATGAGCTTGGTAGCCGTCTGATGCGGAGAGAGCGCCGGAATCCGTGATTGACCCACGGGACTTCACGCTAACACGAAATTCCGTTGCGAATCGAACGCCACGCGAGGTAGCCACATGATGGCTGGACTTTCGGTGTCACATCCGTCTCATCCGGCGCTGCCGGCACATCAGTCCCGGATCAGCCGGTCGGGGCCGCCGCGGCGAGTTCGTCGACGCTCCCCGACATGATGGTCCGGATGTGTGCCGTGACACGGTCGAGCGACCAGTCCCACCACGCGATGGCCAGCAGCCGCTCGATATCGGCGTCGTCGTACCGCCGCCGGATCACCCGAGCCGGATTGCCGCCCGCGATGGCGTAGTCGGGAATGTCGTCCACCACGACCGACCCCGACGCCACGATCGCCCCGTGCCCGATCCGCACCCCCGGCATCACGAGCACCCCGAACCCGAGCCACACATCGTTCCCGACCACCGTGTCTCCCCGCCCCGGCAGCCCCTGGATGAGATCGAAATGCTCGCCCCACGAACCTCCCATGATCGGGAACGGAAACGTCGAGGGCCCATCCATCCGATGATTGGCCCCGTTCATGATGAACCGCACCCCCTCCCCCAGCGCGCAATACTTCCCGATGACCAATTTCTCCGGCCCGTAGTGATACAGCACATTGCGCGTCTCGAACGCGGTCGGATCATCCGGATCGTCGTAATACGAGAACTCCCCCACCTCGATCAACGGCGAGGTGACCAACGGCTTCAACAACACCACCCGCTCCTGCCCGGGCATCGGATGCAACACGGTCGGATCGGCAGGCACAGGAGGCACAGCGGCTCACTCTCGTCGGCGGCCGTCCATCATGGCAAACCACCAGAGCGCGACACAATCGAATACCCGCGCCGCCCCACCGCCGGAACCAGAGCCGAGTTCAACCGTCCGCACTCTCCTGCTCGACGCGCTTCCGAATCGACTCGACCGTCCGATCCTTCGGGTCCGGGTCGCCCGCGACGGCGGAAGTACTGAACGCCTACGCCCACAGGGCGGACATTCCCAACGACCTGTGGATTTCGCTGTTGAACGATGCCGTGGAGCGGGTAGACATCATCGGGTACGCCTATCCGTTCGTCTTCGAATTGCTGCCGAACGCCGCCGATTTCATCGCCTCGAAGTGCCGGAGCGGCGCCCAGGTTCGTCTCGCATTCGCCGACCCGGATTCCGACCACGTCACCGAGCGCGACGCTCTCGAACAGATGCACGGAACGCTG
Source organism: Nocardia transvalensis NBRC 15921 (assembly GCF_000308875.1). GTDB lineage: Bacteria > Actinomycetota > Actinomycetes > Mycobacteriales > Mycobacteriaceae > Nocardia > Nocardia transvalensis. The sequence goes on along the minus strand of NZ_BAGL01000044.1, from coordinate 63,816 downwards.
CCGGGTCGGATTCGTAATGCGCTCAGCATGCTCGGCCCGCTGGTCGGCATCCCGGGTGCATGATCGGGCTGCACACCACTCACCTGTACAACGCGGTATTTCGGTTCGACGATCAGATGATCGTCACTCCCTACCTCGTGCGCGCCCGCGGCTATCAGCATCCGGCACTACATCTGCGGCGGCTGTCCCAGCACGGCATCTTCGAGTCGTACGCCGATCAGACCGAGCAGGTCTGGGAAACGGTCACTCTCTACTCGCAAGGAGTTGGTTCGGTTGAGCGCACGGCGTGACTACTACCGTGATCCGACTGCGCCGAAGGCGAACAGCCTGGTTCCGGGTGGGTCCGCATTGGTGGTCGACGGTCAGGGGGCGATTCTGATGCAGCGGCGGCGGGACTCGGGGAATTGGGCGCTTCCGGGTGGGGTCATGGAGGTGGGGGAAACTCTCGAGCAGTGTGTCGTCCGGGAGACCAAAGAAGAATCCGGATTGGATATCGAGATCACGGGTCTTCTCGGTATCTACACCGATCCCGCGCATGTCATCGAGTATGCGGACGGCGAGGTGAGGCGAGAATTCAACGTCACGTACCTCGGCCGGGTCTGTGGCGGACAGCTCGCGATCAGCGACGAAAGCACGGAGGTTCGGTTCGTCCGTCCCGACGAACTCTCGGACCTCCCTGTTCACGAAACCATCCGGCTCCGGCTGCGTCACCATGCCGAAAGGCGGGACCAGCCTTATCTCGGGTAGATCCGTTTCGCTGCCATCGAAGAAACAAGCGAATCCGCAGGTCGGAGTACTTCCCTCAGCGAGGTGAGGCGGCGACGGTGAGGGAGTTGGCCTTGGTGCCGGTGCCGTATCGGCCTGTGACGCCGCCGAGTTGCTCGCTGAGGCCGAGAGCTGTTGTCACGCGGCCGATTTCGTGATCGACGTTGTCAACGGTGGTTACGGCGGAACCGAGTTGGGAGTCGCCGCGGACTACCGCGATGGGGCCCGCGCCCTCGGCGGCGCCGGCGCGGCCTGCCAGGACGACCGCGGCGCTGTGTGCTTTGAGGCCGCCGGCGAAACGGGCGATGATCGAGCCCTGGTTGTTCTCCTCGGCGTGGGCACCGTCGCCCGTCACCACGACGGCCAGTTGGGCGGGGTGGGCGTCGGCGGTCAGGAAGCCGCCGTCGCGCAGGGTGTCCAGGATCAGGGAGCGCTCCTGATCGGTGGCGCGCGGCTGGCCGGTGGCGGGGTCGGTGAGCATCGCCAGGCCCAAGAGGTCGCCGGCCAGGCTGCCCTGGTCGACGGCGCCGGTCTGCAACTGGGCGCCGGCCGGAATCATGTTCGTGACGGCCGTGCGCAGCCGGTCGCCCTGCGCGGAATCCGCGAACGGGGCCGCCAATGCGATCTTTCCGGTGACCACCGCACCGGCCGTGGTCAATGCCTTGGTGGCGGCCTCGGTATCCGCCTCGTCGGCGTCGGGGGTGGTGAACACCAGCACCGTCCGGTCTGCCAGAGTGCCGCCGAGTAATTGTCCCGACGATCGCGCGATGAACGCGTCCGCGGCGTTCAGCTGATCGGTCAGCTTGCCGTTCTCCGACGTCAGCTCGCCGGTGCGCCCGTCGTCGCGCTGCGCGTGCAGCGGGCCCCCGCAGAAGGTCTGCGCGCCCAGCACCAGCCCGATCGCGAGGGCCAGGAAGATCGCCGCGATCGAAACGGCATGCTGACGGAGCGAAATCACGTGTCCCCCTCTATCGTTTTCTCGCCATTAAGTCCCGTGCCCAGGCCTCGCCGTGCTGCCAGGTGTCGCGCACCCAGTCGAACACCTCGCCGCCCGCGTGCTGCGAGGCCAGCAGCGCCACGATCAGCGCCACGAGCGCGGCCAGCACCACCAGCGCGGCCGCCCAGCCCGACGTGCGGTGCCGGTACAGGGTCGCGACGGCCTTGGCGTCCATCAGCTTCGATCCGGTCTTGAGCCGGGTCAGGAACGTCGCCGGATTCGATTCGCGTCGGCTGCGATCGAAGAAGTCGTCCAGCGAGGCCGCCGCACCGCAGGTCACGATCAGCGAGGCGTTGTGATGGTCGGCCAGCAGCAGCGCCAGATCCGTCGCCGACCCGGACGACGGGAAGGTGGTGGCGCCGATACCGAGATCCTGGATGCGCTCGAGACCCTTGGCATGCCCATCGGTATCGGCAGGCAGGATGACCTCGGCCCCGGACTTCAGAGTGGTCGCGGTGATCTCCTCCGGATCGCCGACGATCAGATCGGGCCGGTATCCGCAGCGCGTCAGCGTATCGGCCCCGCGACCCACGCCGACCAGGATCGGCGCGTACTCCTTGATGAACGGCTTGAGCGATTTGAGGTCGTCGCGATGATCGGGACCGTCGGCGACCACGACCACATGCCGCTTGCTCATCGACAGTTGCAGTTCCGGGACGCCCAGGCCATCGATCAGCAGGGCGCTCTCGGAGCGGATGAACTCGATCGTATTGCCCGCGAACGCCTCCAGATGGTCGGCCAGGCCGTTGCGGGCCGAGATCATCCGCTCGGCGATCGCCGCGTCGGTGAGTTCGAGGCCCTCCACCAGCGCCTCCGGGACCTTCTTGGTCATCCGGTCGGCATAGACAACGCCCTCGTCGACCCGGACCTTGACGCCGTCCTTGATCTTGGTGAAGATATCGGTCGACACGGCGTCCAGCAGCAGAATTCCGTTGGCCACCAGCACTTCCGGGCCCAGGTTCGGATACCGTCCGGAAATCGACGGCGAGGCGTTCACCACCGCCGACACTCCCGCCTCGACGAGCCGGTCGGCGGTGAGCCGATCCAGATCCATCTCGTCCAGCACCACGACGTCGCCCGGTCCGACTCGTTTGAGCAGACGCCGGGTGTTGCGGTCGACCCGAGCTATCCCGGATACACCGGGTAGCGTTTCGGTGCTTCTCGACAGCAGCGCCAGCATCTTCATGACTTCCGATGATGGGGCCGAACTCTCAACCCATGGTGGAGGCGCGCCGATTTCCGCCACCGGATTCGTCACTGTGATGCGGGCGAATATGCTGAGCCCCACCCTTCGAAGGAGAGACAAGGCATGGCCAGCACCACCATCGAGACCGTCGTCCCCGCACCGCGCGCGGATGTCTACAAGATGTTCGCCGAGCGCGACAGCCTCAACGGCTACCTGCCGGTCAAGTTCACGCTCAAGCAGCCCGGCTCCCCCGACGCGGCCGGTGTCGGCGCCCGCTACCACGTCGGCATCGCCGGAGTCGGCGTCACCGAGGAGACCACCGAACTGGTCCCCGACGAGCGCATCGAATACAAGATCGTCGCCGGCGCCCCCGTCCGCAGCCACGTCGGCACCATCACCTTCGCCGACGCCCCCGGCGGCACCCTGGTCACCTACCGCATGGACTCCGACCCGAAGGTCCCCGTCCCCGCCAAACTCACCGAACTCTTCCTGAAGAGCCTCATCAGCCCCTTCCTCAGCGCCGCCAAGAAGGCCGCCGCCAAGTAGGGAAACTCAGCCCGCTGCCGGGGTCGTGTCCTTCTCGGCGCGGGCTGTTTCCAGGAGTTCCTCGGCGTGGGCTCGGCCGGTTTCGGTGTCGTCGAGGCCGGCGAGCATGCGGGCGAGTTCCTTGACTCGTTCGTCGGTGGTGAGGGCGTGGACGCCGCTGTTGACGCCCTTGCCGTCGTCCACCTTGTCGACGACCAGGTGGGTGTCGGCGAAGGCGGCGACCTGCGGGAGGTGGGTCACCACGATGACCTGGTGGGTGCGGGCCAGGCGGGCGAGGCGGCGGCCGATCTCGACCGCGGCCCGGCCGCCGACCCCGGCGTCGACCTCGTCGAAGACCATGGTGCTGCCGTGTTCGGAACTGGCCAGCACCACCTCGAGCGCCAGCATGACGCGCGACAGCTCACCGCCGGAGGCACTCTTGCTCAGCGGCAGCGACTGCGCCCCCGAATGCGCCGACAGCCGGAACTCCACCTCGTCCACGCCCGCGGACCCGGCGTGTAAATCCTTGCCGTCCACCGTGATCGGGGCCGAATCCTGCGCGGCGGCCGCGAGCGGGCGCACCACGACCTCCAGTTTCGCGCGACCCATCGCCAGGCCGGACAGTTCGGCGCTCACCGCGGACGCCAGCTTCTTGGCGGCCTTGGTCCGGGCGGCGGTCAGCTTCTTCGCCGTCTCGCGCACCCCCTCGGCGGCCGTCTCGACCTCTTTCGCCAGCGCCGCGAGGGCCTCGTCGGAGACGTCGAGCGAGTCCAGCCGGCCGCGCGCGTCGTCGGCCCACGCGATGACGCCATCGATGTCGGGCGCGTATTTCCGGGTCAGCGTCTTCAATTCGGCCTGCCGGTTCAGCAGCGAATCCAGCGCGCCCGGATCCGAGGGCAGATCCGACAGATAGGTGCTCAGCTCCGTGGTCACGTCGACCACGACCGAGATCGCCTCGCCCAGCCGCGGCGCGAGGTCCGCCAGGGCGCGGTCCTCCGCCGAGTCCAGGCGGGCCCGCGCGGCGCCCAGCAGATCCATCACGCCGGACCCGTTCCCCGCGGAATCCTCCGGACCGGCCAGCGCCTCGTGCGCCGCGGTCGCGGTCTCGCGCAGCGAATCCAGATCCGACAGCCGCCGCACATCGGCCACGATGCGCTCGTCCTCGCCGGGTTCCGGTGCGATAGCGTCGATCTCGTCGAGCGAGTACTTCAACCGATCGGCCTCCAGGGCCAGTTCGCGGCTGCGGGCGGTGCGCTCGCGCAGTTCGTCACGCGCCTGCAACCAGGTGCGGCGGGCCAGCTGGTACTTGCGCAGCAGCCCGTCCATCGAGGGTCCCGCGAACTGGTCGAGCGCCCGCAGCTGCTGTTCGGGACGCTGCAGCCGCAGCTGGTCGTTCTGGCCGTGCACGGTCAGCAGCGGCGCGGTGAAATCGCCCAGCACCGCCGCCGGGACGCCGCGCCCGCCCAGGTGCGCCCGCGAGCGCCCGTCACTGCCGACGGTCCGCACGGCGATGACGCTGCCGTCGTCGTCGCGTTGCGCCCCCGCCGATTCCAGCACCTTCTCGACCTCGTCGCGGGCGCTGTCGTGCACCTCGTCGACGGTGAACCGGCCCTCCACCACGGCCCGCGACGCGCCCTGACGCACCCGCCCGGCATCGGCGCGCGCGCCGCCGAGCAGGTGCAGACTCGTCACCACCATGGTCTTGCCGGCGCCGGTCTCACCGGTCAGACATGTCAGCCCCGCGTGGAATTGCGCTGTCGCGGTGGATATGACGCCCAGGCCGTCAATCCTGATCTCTGTCAGCACTCGTGCTCTCCTCCGCGCCCGATCGCTCGGACGATCGGCCTCGCCAGCCTGTCACGGGCAGTTGGAACTTGCGCACCATCCGGTCGGCGAAGGGTGCGGAATCCAGCCGCACCCAGCGCACCGGTTCGGTCCCGCGCACCGCCTCGAACCGCGCGCCCTTGGGCAGGGCCACGGTGCGGCGGCCGTCCAGGAAAATTATCGCATCGTGGCCCGTCGCAACGGTTTCCACCGCGATGCGCGAATCCGGGCTGGTCACCAGGGGGCGCGCGAACAAGGCGTGGGCGTTGCTCGGGATCACCAGCAGCGCCTCGAGCTCCGGCCACACCACCGGGCCGCCCGCGGAGAACGCGTACGCGGTGGATCCGGTCGGGGTCGCGATCAGCACCCCGTCGCAGCCGAATTGAGAGACGGGGCGGCCGTCGACCTCCAGCACCACCTCCAGCACGCCCATCCGGGCGGCGTTCTCGATGCTGGCCTCGTTGAGAGCCCATCCGCGTTCCACCACCACATCATCGACCCGCACACTGACATCTATCGTCATCCGCTGTTCGATGCGGTAGTCGCCGTGCACGACCTGGGCGAGCGCGTCGTCCAGGTGCTCGGCCTCGGCCTCGGTGAGAAATCCGATGCGGCCCAGGTTGATTCCCAGCACCGGCACCCGGGCGGGGCGGGCCATCTCGGCGGCGCGCAGGAAGGTGCCGTCGCCGCCGAGCGCCAGCACCATCTCGCAGCCGACGGCCGCCTCGGGGCCGTGGGTGACGACCTGCACCGGATCTCCGTCCGGTTCGCCGGTCTCGTCGCAGTCGAGCCTGGTGCTGTAGGCCTCGTCCTCCAGCAGACGCAGGCCGATTCCCGCGTCCGCGAAGATCTTCGCCACCCGGTGGGCGGTATCGGTCAGTTCCGGCCGGCCGGGATGGGCGACGAGCAGGATCTCCCGTTTCACTGTGGTCCCTCCTCGACCGCCCGCCGCACGAGCGACGCGACATCCGTCTCCGGCTCGGTCGCGACATCAACCTCCGGCTGCACGGACTCCTTGCGCAACCACAGGAAGTACTCGACATTCCCGGACGGACCGGGCAGCGGGCTCGCCGTCACGCCCCGGGTGCGCAGGCCCAGGCCGGCGGCCGTGGCGGCGACCTCGCGCACCGCCTCCGCCCGCAATTCCGGATCCCGCACCACGCCGCCGGAGCCTACCCGCTGTTTGCCGACCTCGAACTGCGGTTTGACCATGGGCAGCAAGTCGGCGCCCGGCGCGGCGCACTCGGCCAGCGCGGGCAGGACCAGGCCGAGCGAGATGAACGACAGATCGGCGACCACAAGATCGACGGTCCCGCCGATCGCCTCCGGCGTCAATGCCCGCACGTTGGTGCGATCGTGCACGCGCACCCGGTCGTCGGTGCGCAGCCGCCACACCAGCTGGCCGTAGCCGACGTCGACGGCCACCACCTCCCGCGCGCCCCGCGCGAGCAGGACGTCGGTGAATCCGCCGGTCGACGCGCCGGCGTCCAGGCAGCGAGCCCCGTCGACCGACAGCTCGAACGACTCCAGCGCGCCCAGCAGCTTGTGCGCGCCGCGCGAGGCCCACTGGACCTCGTCGGGCTCCTCGCGCACCAGCAGCGGGGTGCCGGTTTCCACGGCCGTCGCCGGTTTCGACGCGACCGCACCGTTGATGAGGACGCGGCCCGCGCCGATCAGCTCGACCGCGTGCTCCCGCGACCGCGCCAATCCGCGGCGAACCAGTTCGGCGTCCACCCGCGCGCGCCTGGCCAACTCAGATCTTGTCCACCGTCGCCAGGGCCTGGACCAGCACTTCGTGCGCCTGTTCCAGGATGCGGGCGCGCCGCGTGATATCGGTGCCCGCGCTCGCCGAGGTCGGCAGGCTGGCCGCGAGACCCTCCCCGGCCGAACCGCGCCCTCCCGCAGCCAGTTCCGCCAGCAGGGCATCGATCTCCGTGCGCACCCGCTCCGGATCGGCGAACTCGGCGGTATTCGCCCCCGCGAGATGCTGACCGGGCAGCGGCGCCCCCGGCCGGGGCCCGTCGGACCCGGTTTCCTGCGGACGAGACATGGGGCTAGTCATGGTGCCGACAACGCTACCCGAGTCCCCATTCGAACACACGTACTGACCGGCCCTCGGGGCGAACTTCACTCTGTTTCGACGGAACTACGACGTACCAACGGCGCTACTACGCCGGGAGTGGTGCCGGTCGCCGCCGCGCCGCCGCTGTCTCCCGTGATCCACGGGGGCGCCGGCGGATCTCCGGATCGGCCTGGAAAGCCAGGACCGGGCGAGTCGCGACCGCGCCTGCCGTTGCCGCCGTTGGCGTTTCAGCGGCCGGCATCGGCTCGCTATTCGCTGCGGCCGGTCGATTCTCACGGCTGTGTGATGGATCGTGCATTGCTGGAGTCTCAGGGGTTCCGTCCCGGGGACCGGTTGGAGTGGCGGATCGGTGACGCATCGCGCTGCTGACTCCCGGTGCCGGAGGGAAAGCCATGATCAACCGCAACGGGCGGTTGCCCGCGAGTACGCCGGCCACGCCCCAGGTTCAGGCACCGTGACCGACGTCTACCACCAAGCCTGGATCTGGCCACTGATCGTCGAAGGAACCATGACCCAAGCCACCATCGCCTTGATCTCCCTCGCGCGTCCCCACCACACCAACAACGCGCTCACGCTCTCCACCGTGGACTCGATAGCGACCGAGCATCAAGCCCGGCGCAGATCGTCCTCGCGTTCCACCATCCGACACGCGTGAGAGGACTCGCCTATGAACAGCGGCAGTTATCCACCTGCCTCCGCTGGACAACAGCAGCGTGACGAGTTCGATGGGTGCAACCATCGCAACACCGGGTATCAGCAGAGACGCGCCAGGCCCATCCGCGTAGTCGGGTCGCACAGACGACGCCCTCGAACCCGGGCGCGCCGAGCGCTTCGCAGGCGTAGCGGGCACCTGCGCGCCACGAACTGGATGAACAATTTCGTCATTTATCGGCAGACTGGTTTGTCCGAGTACTCGGTGGAAGCGCGCGCTTGACGGGCGGCGTTGCCGCTGGTGCGTGCTCTCCTCATGACCTGTGCTCCATCTCGCGTCGTGGCCGGGGGTAGACATCGGCGGCCGCTTTCGATGTCGCGGGCGAGGTCACTGTAGGCGATCTCGAGTTCCGCGAGGTGTGTCCATTCGGCGTGCATGAGTGTTCCGGCGGGGTCGTCGGTCATCAGTATGTGGAACGCCCGCGCAGCGGCCGATGCGATGTGGTCGATGGTCTGTCCGAGCGTTTCGGTATGCACACGGGCACCGCACGCAGGCGCCGGTAGATGACTGGCCGCCCAGTCGTCGATGCTCACGATCAGAGTTGCGCGGTGGTGTGCGAGGTCCGGCCGCAGGCCAGCACGCATCCGGCGATGCACGTCGGCGAGTTCGTGTGCCAGGTGGCACAGCGCCCCGCAGACGTGCTGGCCGTGCATCGCGCAGAGCAGCTCGCTAGCGCTCGGCAGCTCCGCGGCCATGGCCGTACCGTTGCCGGAGCGCCAGGAGAACATGATTGCCTATTCCGTATCCGAAGCTGTCACAACGGGTTTCGTGTCCCGGGTGTCACAGCGGGGAGGTGAGTTCGAGGTGGATTCCGTCGGGATCGGTGAAGGACAGGATCGCGATGCCGAATTGGTCCATGTCGGTGACCTCACCATGGTGGATGCCCGCGTCGTCGAGCCGGGCGGCGGCGCGGAACAATTCGTCCTTCGAGGGGACGGAGAAGCTGAGATGGTCGAGCCCGACGCGTTCGGAGTCGAATCGGTCGGTGGCCGGTGCGACCGGCCGTAGACCCAGGAGCATCCCGTTGGCTTGGAACACGCACCCCCCGTACAACCGGTAGGGGTCGGTGCGGACAACGGGATCGGCTGGGCTGCCCGGTGATTCGGCGACAACCTCGAATCCCAGTACATCCTGATAGAAGGCCCGGGACCGTTCGATGTCGGTCACGGTCAGGCGCACGTGGTGTGTACCGGTGGTTGCGAGGATCGGCATATCGACTCCGGAAGGGCGGAAGGGACGACTGCTGGACGAGTGCTCCGACCACCCCCGCCGGAGTAGGTCGCATCACATCGACAACTCTATGGTCGCGCTTCGCCGATCAGCAGTGTCGGACGCGACACGTTCCGTACTATCTCCGACATGGACGTGACCATCGTCGTGATGGACGGCGTGGCCGATTTCGGCTTCACCGCACTGCTCGAGACGTTCGGAATGGCGAACGCCCTACGCAATGAATTCGAGGAGCCGCCCGGACCATGGCGCGTGCAAGTCGCCGCGCTCGAGGCACACGTCCGTACGAGTTACGGGCACACGGTGCCTACGATCCCGCTCGATCAGCTCGGCGGCGACCTCGGTGTGGTGGTAGTTCCGGCAGTGAACGTTCTCGGCGCGGAGGCGTTGATCCGGCTGGTCTCCTCCCCGGAATACGGTTGCCTGCTCGAACGGATCAGGGATACGCACGCGTCCGGCGCGCATCTCGCTGCCGCGTGTACAGGGACGTTCTTCCTGGCCGAGGCAGGCGTGCTGGACGGCTCGACGGCGACCACCAGCTGGTGGCTGGGTCCCAGCTTCCGCCGACGATATCCCCGGGTCGGACTCGACGAAGGCTTGACGCTGTGCCGCGGCGGGCGCGTGACCACAGCAGGGGCATCGCTGTCTCACCTGGATCTGGCGCTGTCACTGGTCCAGGAACGAAGCCCCGCTCTCGCCGAGTTGGTCGGCAGGTACCTGGCGGCGGGCAACCGGCGGACTCAGGCGAACTTCTCGATCCCCGAGGTGGTCGCCCGCGGGGACTCGGTGACGGCGGCCTTCGAGCGATGGGTTCGCGAACACATCGGCACGCGGTTCCTGATCGCCCAGGCCGCCCACGAACTCGGCGTCACAGAACGAAGCCTCCAACGCGCTACACACGCCGAACTCGGCATGTCTCCGCGAGATTTCGTCGACGATATCCGCCTCGAGCGCGCCGCGCACCTGCTGCGCACCACACCGCTGACAGTGGACGCGGTCGCGGCGAGAGTCGGCTACCTCAACGGCAGCACCCTGCGCAGCCTCGCCCGGCGGCGCCGGGGCATGTCGCTGGCCGAGCTGCGGTCATCCACCCTGATCTGGTAAGTCAGCGAACGTCATCCACAGCGTGCCGGCCGCTGACCGCGTGCCGCGCGGCCTCGACACGGGCTGGGTCGTCGCCTGTCTGCGTGCACTCGACATCAGTCCGATGTCGGATTCGTGGTCGGGGTCGGGTGCCCCGGCGGTGGGCCAAAGCGAGCATGCCGCGTAGGTCCAGCGCCGCCATGACCTCCAGGCGCGGACCCGCCCGCGCCCGTCGTCTCACAAATGTCTCTCGCAATTATGCGACTAGGTGTCAGCAGCTGTAGTGAGATACCGGTAGACCGTCGCGCGGGATACGCCCAGTTCGGATGCGATCTCGCCGACGGTGTAGTTGCCGCTGCCGCGCATGCGCCGGGCGGATTCCACCATTGCCGAGGTCATCGCCCCCGGACGGCCGCGGCTCGGCCTGCGGTGCGGGGTCTCCCTCGCTACCTCGGAGCGAATCCCGCCGCGCCGCAGTGGTGAGCCCAGGAGTCGTTGCGCTCCTGCGAGAATCGCGGTCCGCACCTCGGCTTCGGGCTGGTCCGCGAAGAACACCACCGGATCACTGAGCGCGGCATACACCTGCGCGGCCCGCACCCGCGCGACGAGGTCGGCGCCCGGACCGGCGATCAGTTCCTGCGCCGACAGGGCGATGTCTCGCAGTCGCGCATAAGTCGCGTCGTCGGCGGACAAGGCCTGATCCTGCATGTGCATCCGCAGCAACCGGGTATGCCGCAGCCAGGTGTCGAGCAGTCCCTCCACCACGGCCCAGCGCCGTGCGTCCGGATCCGCTATGGGCCGAATCGATTCCAGCAGCGCCTCGGTCTCGACCAGCAACGGCTCGACCAGCGCGACGACGATATCGATCTTGCTCGGAAAGTGATAAAGCACCGCGGTTTTGGTCAGGCCGATCTGCTCGGCGATCTCCCGCACCGAGACGGCGTGGAACCCGCGCTCGGCGAACAGGGCGAGCGACGTCTTCAGGATTCGGGCACGCGAGTCGTCGGTCATGAGACGAAATCCTACCCCTTGACTGACCTCCGGTCAGTGCCCTACAGTCAAATTTCTGACCGATGGTCAGCTTTTTTGAGATAGGGAGAGTGTCATGAAGAACCAGCAGATTCTGATTTCCGGTGCTGGCATCGCAGGGCAGACACTGGCGTATTGGCTTGCCGCCCACGGCTTCCGGCCGACCGTCGTCGAGCGCGCGCCCGGGCTGCGCACTGGCGGACAGGGCGTGGACATTCGCGACCAGGCGATCGTGGTCGCCGAACGCATGGGCATCATGGATCGGGCCCGGGTGGTCGCCGCCGATGTCGCCGGTATGCGGTTCGTCCGCGCCGACGGCGGCGAGATCGCCCGCATCGACATGGACGGCATCAAGAACAGGTACGACAGCGCCGAAGTCGAGATCATGCGCGGCGACCTGGTGCGGATTCTGCACGAAATCACCATGGACACCGTCGAATACCTCTTCGACGACTCCATCCAGGCCCTCGATCAGGACGACGACGGTGTCACCGTCACCTTCGCGAACAGCCCTTCGCGCCGCTTCGACCTGGTGATCGGCGCCGACGGTCTGCACTCGTCGGTCCGCCGCCTGGCCTTCGGCCCGGAATCGGATTTCGTTCGCTACATGGGCCACTACTTCGCCTTCGGGAATGCCGACGCGACATTGGGGCCCGACCGGTGGGTCACGGTGCACAACACCCCCGGCCGGATGTCCGGTATCTACCGTTCGGCCAACCACCCGCAGGCCAAGGCGTACCTCGTCTTCCGCAGCCGCCAGCGCGACATCGACCTACGCGACCAGCAGGCGGCCCGCGCCCTGCTGTCGGAGGAGTTCGGCACCGAAAAGGCTTGGCATGTACAGGAATTGCTCTCCAGCGTGCTCGCCGACCCGGACGCCTACATCGACGCGCTCGGCCAGGTCCGGATGGATTCCTGGTCCACGGGTCGGATCGCGCTGGTTGGCGACGCCGCCTACTGCGCCTCCCCGGTCTCGGGCGCCGGCGCTGAACTCGCCCTGATCGGCGCCTACCGCCTGGCCGGCGAACTGGCCACGGCCGCAGGCGATCACCGCGTCGCCTTCGACCGCTACGAGCAGACCCACCGCCCCCTGATCGCCCGCAAACAACAGGTCGGCCCCAACCTCCGCCTCATAGTGCCGAGGTCGCGCCTGGGCATGGCGGTGCGCAACACCATCACGCGCCTGCCGCTGCTCGAATCGATGGCGGGCATGGAACGCATCATGTCCCCCAAGGCAACCGAACCCCTCGCCGACTACGGCGCTCCCCAGATGTCCTGTGCCAGCGAATCGTCCTCGGAGTGGACGCCGTGACCTGCGATGGATTCTGATCGGCGAGCTGGGTCCGGCCGAAGCAGCTGCGGCAGCGGCGAAGCCGGGAATCTCGACATTCGATCTTGCTCGGTTTCGCGTCCGCGCGCCCGCCGGCACCAACCGCATCGGTAAACCCCGGGCAAGAAGACGAACCTGTCGAAGAGCCGCAGCAGGCAGCCAGTCTGCGGTCGGCCGCGCCGGCGTCTCCCGCGGATTTGAGCGTCCCTCTCCCCCACAGGCATCCAGCGTCGGGCTCCTACTCGACAACGAAGGGCTACTGCAGGATCGAGGTCTACGGCGTCGAGTCGATCTGCCGTGCGCTGGCCGCGCACGGAATTCAGATCGCGCTGCGGGCCTACCGCAAAGCCCGTCGCCGACCACCCTCGGCCCGAGATATCGCAGATGCGCACGTGGAGAACGCATTACGCGATCTGGCGGGGCAGCCCGAACAGATGTACTTCCGTCGGAAGATGACCCGCTATCTGCGCCGGGCCGATCACCATGCACTGGCCGATCAGCGGATGCGCACGCAGCAGCCGCACGGTGTGGCCGTCGAACGGGCGACCGACGCTGCCCAGCCGCTGGCTCACAGGCCGAGGAGAGCTCCCGGGATCATGTCGTCCGCTTCGAGCGGCGCGCCGAGGACCGTCTGGCCTGTCTTCTCGGACGCCTCCGCCAGCACGGTGTGCGAGACCTCCCGGCTGTCCGGGCGGGGCTGCCGCACATCGCGACCCGCGGTGCGGACGAAGGTCTCCAGCCCACCCGGCGTGGCGACCGCGAGGGTCTCCGCGTCGGAGGTGATGCGGTAGGCCATGGGCACCCCGCGCGGCGCCACCACGACACCGCCCGCGGACAGCTCATAGCGGTGCTCGCCGACCCAGTAGATGCCACTACCGCTCAGCATCACGATGATCTCGTCTTCCATGCTGTGCACGTATACCGGCGACGCCGAGCCCGCCGACGCGCTGGACCGGAACAGGGAGAGTCGGCCGCCCGTGTGGTCCTTGTCGAGCAGGATCCGCATCATGCCGCCACCGAGCCACGCCAGCGTCTCGTGCTCACTGGCCTGCGCCACGTACGGGACACCATCCGAGTCCACGTCCGCGTTGGCGGGCAGTACGCCGTCGAGGGCGAGCGGCGGACCGAGAATGATCTGCCCGTTCGCCGCCGCTGCCTTGCCCATGGTCTCCGGCGTGATCTGCCACCCTTCCGGTTTCGGCGTCTTCAGGTCGTGGCCCGCACCGCGGAAGAAGTCCTCCAGACCGGACGGTGTGCTCAGCACCAGCATGTCCGCGTCGGACGTGATGCGGTAGGCGTGCCGAACACCACGTGGCAGGAACGCGACGCCGCCCTCACCCACCTCGAAGCGCTGTTCGCCGACCCAGAAGACGGCGCTGCCACTCAGCATCACGACGATCTCGTCCTCGCGTGTGTGCACGTGCGCCGGTGAAGCCGCCCCGGTCGGCGCGGACGACCGGAACATCGCGAACTGCCCGCCCGTGTGCTCGCCGTCGAGAAGGACATGCATGACACCGCCACCGAGCCATTCCAGCTGCTGGTGGTCGGCCGCCTCTGCCGCGTACGAGATTGCCATCTGTCCGTCCATCCGATTCGTGTGTCGTGGCACTGCCCGGAAGCAGGCTAGAACCGGTCCCGTGGCGCCGGTATGCCCGAATCAGGGGGTTCCGCAAGATCGGGTTTCCGGGTAGAGTGCGGGGTTTTATGGCTCGAATGTCGGTCACGGAACGTGACGCGCTGCACAGCGTCGAGCGGGCGTGCGGGCTCGACCTGGAGTCGCGCACGTTGCGTACCGAGATAGTCAGCCGTCTCGGCCGCGTGATCCCTCACGATGCCTACTGTTTCGCCACCACCGACCCGTGGACGCTGCTTCTCACCGATGAGGTGTCCGGGGGCATTCCACCAGGCGGCGGATCCGTCGCCACCCACAACGAGTACCTGGTCGACGACGTGGACAAGTTCGCCGACCTGGCCCGGTCGCAGCGATCAGTCGGCATGCTCAACCACAGCACCGGCGGCGAACCCGAGCGCAGCCACCGGTTCCGCACCGTGCTGCCCATAATCGACGCACAAGACGAGATGCGGATCGTCTTCCTCGCCGACAGGCAGTGCTGGGGCGCATTGTCCCTGTTCCGCGGCCACAACCGCCCCTGCTTCACCCCGCACGACGCGAACCTCGCGGAGGCCATCTCCCGCTCGGTAGCCGTGGCACTGCGCCGCGCGGCCGGACGGCCCGGCACCTCACTGGGCGCGACTCCGGGCAATCCCGGTGTGCTGATGCTGGACCACCGGGGCGGGATCACGGCCTCCAACGAAGCCGCCAAGCAATGGCTGGACGAGCTGTCGCCACACCAGATGGCGCTGCACGAGGTCGCGTCCGCGTCCCGCGCCGGGCATGGCGCGAAGTCCTACCTGCGAGTGCGGTCCCGCACCGGCCAATGGCTGTCACTCTGGGGGTCCGCGATGGACGGCGGCGCCGACGACGACAGCGTCTCGGTGGTCATCCAGCCCGCCCCGACTTCCGACATCGCCCGTCTACTGGCACTCGTCTACGCACTGAGCCCTCGGGAGCAGCAGATGCTGCAGTGCGTGATCGCCGGCGCGTCGACACCCGCCATCGCCGCCGAGCTGCAGGTCTCCGCACACACCGTCCAGAGCCACCTCAAGTCCCTGTTCGCCAAGGTCGGCGTGTCCAGCCGGGGACAGCTCGTCTCCCAGGTGGTCGGCGAGATCTACGGTCTCTGACGATCCCGAGGTGCCGCGACGGCTCGCCGGCACCATCCGCGAAATCATCAGTCAGGCATCGCCGAGTAGGTCACCACGAGGGGCGCGTGGTCGGAGAGCCGCTCGGCGGGTGACGGTTCCTTGTCGACGACGACAGCCGTCGCGAGGCGGGCGAGACCGGGCGTCGCGAGTTGGTGGTCCACTCGCCAACCCACATCCTTGGCGAACGATCGACCCGCCCAACTCCACCAGGTGAGTGGACCCGGGCGATCGCCGTGCACCTGTCGCACCACGTCGACGAGCCGGCGCGTGCCGAGAACCGAACTGAACCACTCGCGGTCGGCAGGCAGGAAGCCGTCCATCGTGCGGGCGGCACGCCAGTTGGTGACATCGTGTCGGGTGTGCGCGATGTTCAGATCCCCGGTGAGGACGAACTCGCGTCCCGCACTCAGCGCAGCGAGCCGGTTCCGGTGCACTTCGCGGGCGAACGCCGCGAGGAACCTCTGCTTCCGTTCGTACTTGACCCCACCGTCGGGCAGTTCGCGCATCGATCCCGGGCGCTGGAGATGCGCGGGCAGACCACCCTTGGGGAGATAAAGCGAGGCCACCGTCACCGGGCGGTCGGCCAGATCTACCTCGATATAGCGTCCCTGCGCGGCGAACTCACCGAGTCCCCGGGCCCTGGGCGGGTGGGTCACCCACGTCCGCACGGCGGCGGCGGGAACCCTCGTCAGTACTGCCACGCCGTTACGACCGGCCACGGAACCGACGTCCACCGCCGCCGAATAGCCCGGGAAGGTTCCCACATCGGCTGCGGGACAACGCAGCTCCTGCAACGCGACCACATCCGCCGACCTGGCCCGCAACCACTGATCGAATCCACGACGACGTGACGCGCGGATTCCGTTGACATTGAAAGTGGCGACAGTGAAAGAGTCAGCGACCGACAAACCCATGGCAACACTGTGCCGGAGCCCCATACCTCTCACCCGGGCAGCTCCGATACGCGACCTGCAACCGGCCGTGTTCTACCCGAATCAGCACAGGCTCTCAGGTGAACGTTCAGGGTCTGCATCCCGCGCGTGTTCTTCGAGGAAACACAAAGCAAGGGCAACTGGACCTGCAATTCACCGGAATTCAGGGTCAGCCAACTTCGAAGCGGCCTGACTACCACCTCAGCAGTGCAACGAGAGGCTTCGCCTGCGCGGCAGCAATCGCCCTGGTTCCGCACCACTGACATAGCGAATCTCGAGAGACGCCGTTGCTCAGTGTCGTCGTGGCCGCCGATGGAGGGACGGCGCCTTCCCGCTGTCCGGTCAGCGAATCAGGCCGGGACCCCCCTTGAATCCACAGTCCGCGGGGCGGGAGTACGTGGGATGGCTGTGTGACTATGCCGTCGATGTTTCACGCGGAGCTGCCGTAGAGGCCGCGTCGAGTTGCTCGCGCTCGAGGGCGGCGGCGACCGCGGTGCCGATGCGGCACAGTGCCGCCAGATCGTGCGGCTCGAGCTCGTCGATCAGGTATTCGCGGACCGCGGCGACGTGCCCCGGTGCCGCCGCCACAACCGCTTGGTAGCCGGCCTCGGTGAGCATTGCCACGGTGCGTCTGCCGGAGCCGGGAACGCGGGCCCGGGTGAGTAGTTCGCGCTTCTCCAGCCGCGCGGCGACATGCGACAACCGCGACAACGATGCCGCGGTCCGCGCGGCCAGATCGCTCATCTGCAGCGTGCGATCAGGCTGTTCGGACAGGACCGACAGCACCATGTACTCGAAGAAGGTCAGCTCGGCCTCGCGTTGCATCCTCGCGTCGAGGGCAGCCGGCAAGCTGATCATGAGCGCGGAGTTGGCCAGCCACGCCGCCCGCTCATCGTCGTTCAGCCATCGCGTTCCTGGATGCGGTGCAGTGGATTCCCCTGCGCCGGAAGCTTCTTCGCCCGCTGTCGCCGAAGTGTTCCGCGGACGCCGCCCCCGTTGCCCTGTCGTGCCAGCTGCCGTACTCGCCATGAGGCCACCTTAGCCGAACTTCTTGACAGGTCAAGAAGAAGAGGGTAGTTCTTGATTCATCAAGTTCGTCGCGCTGCCGGCTGATCACGTAACCGTCGGAGGCGCTGTGTGCCATCGGAGCCGTGACGCGTCTGTCGGCGGCGCGAGATCGGTTTCGCATCGAAACGCGGAACCTGCGAGTGGATCCAGGAAGGGACAACCCGATGCAGTTCACATCGCTGGGCGGGATGGAGGTCTCGCGCATCGGCCTCGGGACCATGGGGATGTCGGCGTTCTACACCGGCGCCGGCCGGGACGAGGCCGAGTCGATTCGTACCATTCGGCGCGCCGTGGATCTCGGCGTCACACATCTGGACACCGCCGAGGTCTATGGGCCCTACCTCAACGAGGAATTGGTGGGTCGCGCCGTCAAGGGCCGCCGGGACAACGTCGTTCTCGCGACCAAATTCGGCCTGATCTCGCACACCGGCCGTCCGGGCCCGGACAGCACACCGGCCAACCTCCGCGCAGCTGTCGACGGCTCGCTGCGCAGGCTCGGAACCGACTACATCGACCTGTACTACCAACACCGGGTCGACCCCGGCACTCCGATCGAGGAAACAGTGGGAGCATTGAGCGAGTTGGTAGCCGCGGGCAAGGTGCGCCACATCGGGCTCTCCGAGGCAGCTGCGGCGACGATCCGCCGGGCCGATGCCGTTCATCCAGTGGCAGCCGTCCAATCCGAGTACTCGCTGTGGACCCGCGACCCCGAGATCGAGGTGCTACCCACGTTGCGGGAGCTCGGGATCGGTTTGGTCCCCTACTCGCCGCTGGGGCACGGCTTCCTCACCGGTCATATCCGCTCCCTCGATGGCCTCGACGCCGCCGACTGGCGTCGCACCAATCCCCGGTTCACCGGCGGAAACCTCGCGCGCAACCTGCGTATCGCCGATGAGGTACGCGAAGTCTCAGACGAAATCGATGGCACGCCCGCACAGGTCGCGCTGGCCTGGTTACTCGCACAGGGCGACGGCATCGCACCTATCCCGGGGACCAAGCGAGTCGACCGGCTCGAAGAAAACAGCGCCGCCGACGGTATCCGGCTCACTGCCGATCAGATCGCCCGGCTGAACAACCTGCCACCTGCGTCCGGTGACCGCCATGCGGAGCCCGACATGGCCGCCATCGACCGTTGAAAAAACGTGCGGTGCGGGGTCCGCCCCAAATTTTGTCTATGGATGAATGGAGCTTTACATCATGGCAAGCAATGTGATTCGTGTCGGCATCATCGGTGCGGACACGAAGGCGAGCTGGGCGGGGGCATCGCATATCCCCGCGCTGGCGGCCCAGCCGGCGTTCGAACTTGCGGCCGTGGCGACACGGCATGCGGAGAGCGCTCGCAGCGCTGCGGAGGCGTTCGGCGCCCGACGTTGGTACGCCGATCCGTTCGAGCTCATCGGCGATCCGTCGATCGACCTCGTCACCGTGGCGGTCAAGGTGCCGGCTCACCGCGAGCTCGTGCTGGCGGCGCTCGCAGCGAACAAGGCCGTGTATTCGGAGTCGCCACTGGGCTCGACCGTCGCGCAGGCGGAAGAAATGGCCGAGGCGGCAGGCTCGCTGCACACCGCGATCGGCCTGCAGGGCCGACTCAACCCCTCGGTACGCCGCGCGGCGGAGATCATCGCTGAGGGCCGGCTCGGGCGGCTGCTCTCGGCGCGAGTCGCCGCGACGACCTTTGGCAACGGCCCGGAGTCGGTGAGCGCGTACGAGTACTTCGACAAGGCAGCGTCCGGAGCCGGCTTCCTCACCATTGCCGCGGGCCACGTCCTGGATGTGGTCGAGGCCGTTCTCGGCGCCATCACCGAGATCGACGCCCGCACCGAACTCCTTTGGCCCCAGGTGAAGTTGGTCGACACCGGCGCGGTATCTGTCCGCGAGGTCCCGGATCACCTCGACGCCATCGCCAAGACCTCCTCGGGGGCGTCGGTCGGGGTGCAGATCCTGGCGGGCGTGCCCGCCTCCGACGCCCACTTCAGTCTGGAAGTACGCGGATCGGAGGGCTGGCTGAAGCTGACGGGCGACCACCCCGCGGGCGTTCAGGTCGGCGACCTCACCCTCTCGTCGAGCGTCGGCTTCACCGCGCCCGACCGCCCGGTCGCCACCGGTGCGGGACCCACCGCCGCCAACATCTGGACGGGCGCTTCCATCAACGTCGGCGAGGTCTACGCCAGCCTGGCCCGCGACATCACAAACGGCACCCACCACACCCCGGGTTTCCAGCACGCCGCCCACAACAGCCGTCTCATCGCCCGAGTCGAACAAGCCGCCCGGACCGGCGTCCGGCACTGACGCCACCGCACCTCGCGGCACCGTGCATTACTGGCGTGACGGATACGGGCGTTGACGATTTCAGTCCCTCGTCACCATGGCCCTGCCACGGGCCACACTCACGGCAAAGTCATCCTCCTCCCCCGACTCGGCCGACCGGCCATTCAACCACGACAACAATCAATTGGAGAATCCGAAATGCCTGCAGTCCTCGTCCATGGTGTACCTGATACCCACCGGATTTGGGACACCGTCCGTTCCTATCTTCAACGCGAAGATATTGTGACGATCGATCTCCCCGGGTTTGGCGTACCCCTACCAGCGGGATTCACGTCGACGAAAGAAGAGTATCTCGATTGGCTTATCGAGAAGATCGAAGAAATCGGCGAACCCGTCGACCTGGTCGGTCATGATTGGGGGTCTCTGCTCACGGGCCGTCTCGCGTCTATCCGACCAGATCTGGTGCGGACATGGACAGGCATCAGCGGACCGATCGATCCGGAGTATCCGTGGCACTATCTTGCCAAGATCTGGCAAACGCCAGGCGAGGGCGAGCAATGGATGGCAGACCTCGACCTCGAGGCGTTCGCAGCAAGCCTCAACGAGGCGCAGATGCCGCGCGACGCGGCAAACGAATCGGTCCGGCATCTCGATGCCACGATGAGGGCAAGCATTCTCGCCCTTTACCGTTCGGCGATCGAGGTCGGGGCGGAGTGGAAGCCAGGTTTGAGCAACGTGACCGCGCCGGCGCTAGTGATCTGGGGCCTGGACGATCCGTTTCTTCCGCACCGCTTCGCCGACGAACTCGGTAATGCCACACGCGCACGTGCCGTCTTCAAGCTGCGCAGCTCGCACTGGCCGATGATAGAGCGTCCGACCGATGTCGCGCGCGAACTCGAGGCCCACTGGGCTCACGTGTAAAACCTGTCGAGATGGGGCTGGGTGCCGACGCGTTCTCGCCCGACTTCTGGGCATTGATCGGTGCCCCGCTCGGGGCGCGAACGAGGAGATGGAAATGTCTGTGTCTGTGTCCGGCGGACGGCAAATTTCGAGAGGAGCGGTTGTGAGTGGTGTGGTGCGGCTCTACCGGCATGGTGGCCCTGACCAGCTCGTGTACGAGACCGAAGCGGTGCGCAGCCCCGGTGTGGGAGAGGTGCTCCTGCGTCAAGAGGCCATCGGTGTCAACTTCGTGGATACCTACTTCCGGAGCGGCGCCTTCCCGCTCCGCGCTCCGCCCGCCGTGCTCGGCGGCGAAGGCGCCGGTGTCGTCGAGGCGGTCGGTCCCGAGGTGTCGCTGGTCGCCGCAGGCGACTGCGTCGGCTACTACTTCTCACCCGGTGCCTACGCAGCGAAGCGCCTGATCGCCGCGGCGGACCTGATCCCGCTTCCCGCGGATATCCCGGCGCGAGAAGCTGCCGCACTGCTCGCCAACGGGCTCACCGCATGGGGGCGGCTGCACCGGGTGTACCGCGTCGAGCCCGGCAGCGTGGTCCTGGTCAGCGGGGCGACCGGCGGGGTCGGCTCGGTACTCGCACCGTGGGCCGAGCATCTCGGTGCGACGGTCGTCGCGCTCGTCTCATCGCCCCAGCGTATTTCCGCCGCACGTGCGCTCGGCCTGCAGCACGTCGTCGTTGCCGGTACCGGCGAGCTGAAGAAGACGATCGACAAGCTCGGCGCCGGCGTGGACGTGTTCTACGACACCGTCGGTCGCGCTACCTTCGCCGAGGCTGTGTCCGTTCTCCGCGACGGCGCCACCCTCGATCTTCTCGGTACGGCGTCCGGGCCACCGGAGCTGGACACCGCAGACCTGAAGCGCAGGGGCATCACCCCGACGCAGTCGCCGGCCGCCGAGTACCTGCCCGACCGCGCCACGCTGCTCACCGCGGCGGGCGACCTGTTCGCCGCCTGGCATGTCGGGGTTTTCCGAAACCGCCCGATCCGGACCTACCCCCTGTCCGAGACGGCCTCGGCCCACCGGGACCTGGAAGCGCGCATCTCCGAAGCTGCAATCGTCCTCCTGCCGGAGCAATAGCCCGGGCGCGTCGCGCGGGTCGCGAAGCCATCCGGGTAGCGGCCGGCTCCCGGGCTTGAGTATGCCGCTGCGGCACAGTGTTCGATCAATACGTAATCGAGTGCAGGAACCGAGCGAACTGGAGACCGAGCATGACCGGAGACCCGACCGACCAACGGCCGGAGCTGATCGATATCGAAAGGTTCTTCGCCGACCCGCAGTTCGCGAACCCCTCGATCTCCCCCGACGGCACCCGCATCGCCTACCTCGCCCCACACCGGGGCCGACGTAACGTCTGGGTCCGCGGCGTCGACCAGACCCATGACGATGCCGTCCCGGTCACCCACGACACCCGACGCGGGATCACCACCTACTACTGGACCGACGACCCCCGCTGGCTGCTCTACCTGCAGGACACCGACGGTAACGAGGACTGGCACCTCTTCCGCGTCGACCTCGACGACCCCGCAGCGCCCGCCGTCGACCTCACTCCGCTGGACCCGGGTTCGCGGGCGCTGGGCGCGGAACCGCTGCCGTCGGTACCCGGCAGTGTGCTGGTGACGATGAACCGGCGCCCGCTGTTCTTCGACACATTCCGTATCGACGTCGCCACCGGCGAAACGACCCTGCACCTCGAACAGGACGATCCGACCGCCGCCGTCCTGCTCGACCGCCGCGGTGAATCCGTCTTCCACACCGTGCTCGCCGCGGACGGCACCGTCGAGATCTCCGCGATCGACCCGACCGGGGAGAAGCGGCCACTGCGCCGGCTCGGTGGCGCCGAACACCCGATGGGTGTCTACCCCCAGCAGGTCACGGCTGACGGGAAAGGACTGCTGGTCGGGTCCTTCCAGGACGGCGACGACCTGCGGTTGGTCCGCATAGACCATGAGACCGGGGCGGAAACCGTCGTCGCCGCGGTCGACGGCCACGACCTGGATATCGGTGGGATGATGCTGCCTGGCGTGCTCCCGCCTCCGGTCCACACCTATCGGCGTAGCGGCGAAATATTCGCCGCCCGCTTCGTGGCCGACCGACCCCATATCGAAGTCCTCGACCCCCAATTCGCCGAAATCTATGCCCAGTTGCAGAAACTGTCCGACGGCGTGCTCGGCACCTTGTCCGGCGACGACTCGGGACAGCGCTGGATCGCCACCTTCGTCCACGACCGCGACCCCGGTGTCACCTGGTTCTACGACCACACCACCGGCGAGGCCCGCCTGCTTTTCCGTGCCTACCCCGATCGCGACCCGAATACCCTGGCCCCCATGCAACCCGTCGGTTTCCCGGCCCGCGACGGGCTGCCCCTGCACGGCTACCTCACCCTGCCGGTCGGGGTGGAACCGCGGAACCTTCCCCTGGTGCTGGCGGTGCACGGCGGGCCCTGGCACCACGACTCCTGGGGGTACAGCCCGGACGCGCAGTTCCTCGCCAACCGCGGCTACGCGGTACTGCAGGTGAATTTCCGCGGCTCGCTCGGCCACGGGAAACGCCATGCCACGGCCGCGATCGGTGAATTCGCCCGTGCGATGCACGACGATCTGGTCGACGCCGTCGAATGGGCCGTGGACCGCGGCTACGCCGATCCCGACCGCCTCGGCATCTACGGCGGCTCCTACGGCGGGTACGCCGCCCTCGTCGGCGTCACCGTCACGCCCGACCGCTTCGCCGCCGCTGTCGACTACGTCGGCGTCTCCGATCTCGCCAATTTCCTGCGCACCCTGCCACCGTTCACCCGGGCCCTCAGTATCAACAATTGGTACCGCTACGTCGGCGACCCGGAAATCCCGGAGCAGGAAGCCGATATGCTCGCCCGGTCCCCGATCACCATGGTCGACAAGATCCGCACCCCGCTGCTGGTCGCCCAGGGCGCCAACGACGTCCGCGTTGTCCGCGCCGAATCCGACAATATCGTCGCCCGGTTACGCGAGCGCGGTGTCCCGGTCGAATACCTGGTCGCCGACGACGAGGGCCACGGCTTCGAGAACCCGGAGAACCGGATAATGCTGTACCGCGCGATCGAACAGCACTTCGCCCG
This sequence comes from Nocardia transvalensis NBRC 15921, assembly GCF_000308875.1. Lineage (GTDB taxonomy): Bacteria > Actinomycetota > Actinomycetes > Mycobacteriales > Mycobacteriaceae > Nocardia > Nocardia transvalensis. The sequence goes on along the minus strand of NZ_BAGL01000044.1, from coordinate 39,969 downwards.
CTACCTCGGCGGCCGCAGCGCCGACCGGTCCGAACCCCCGAGCACGGACTGACCCGAAAATCACGCGCCCGATGACGGTGTCGAAGTGGATACGCAACGCCGATCACCAGCCCCTGGAGCCCACGGCTAATATGTGGCTACATCGAATCGGCTTGATAACAGTGTCTCCGGTTCACCCGGTCCCGCGCCGGAGACGCCGGTTAGAATTCTCCAGTTCGAGATTGAACACCGACGTCCCCGCACTGGGCGTGGTGAACGGTTCGTGGTGATTGTCTATGGCTGGACAGGCAACGGCACTCCGGTAAGTGCCGCTGCGACGGTCCGGAGTTGATGACGAGCACACGCCGGGTGAACTACTCGCGATATCCGCGTGTGAGACGCGACGGGAATCGAACCATGCCAGCTATCTCGCAGGTCCGGGGCACCGCAGGTCCGCTCGAACAGATCAGTCACGAGGGCAAACGCAAAATCATCGTCTGGGCGTCGCTCATCGCGGTGGGCGGGTTCCTCTTCGGGTTCGATACCGGCGTGGTGTCCGGGGCGCTGCTGTTCATCACCCGCGATTTCGACCTGAACGCCGCACAGCAGGGCAGTATCGTCAGCGTCCTGCTGATCGGCGCCATGATCGGTGCGATGTCGGCGGGAAGCATCGCGGACTCGGTCGGCCGTAAACGCGCGCTGTCGCTGGAGGGCGCGATCTTCATCGTGGGCACGGCACTCGCGATCTCCGCGCAGGACTACTGGGTGCTGCTACTCGCCCGGATCGTGCTGGGCCTGGCGGTCGGCGCGGCGTCGGCGACCGTGCCCGTCTATCTGTCGGAGATATCCCCCGCGGAGATCCGCGGTCGCATCCTGAGCATGAACCAGTTGCTGATCACCGTCGGCATTCTGGTGTCCTACCTGGTGGACCTGGCCTTCGCGAGTAGCGGTAGCTGGCGGTGGATGTTCGCGGCCGGGTTCGTGCCGGCGACGATCCTCTGTTTCGGCACGCTGCTGTTCGTGCCGGAGTCGGCGGCCTGGCTGGTCGGCGCCGGACGGTCCGAGCAGGCCCGCGGCCTGATCTTGAAGGTCACCGACGCCGCCCATGCCGACGCCCTGATCGGCAGGTACGAGCAACGGCTGCACGAGCAGCAGCAGGAGAACGCCCGCGACCACCGCTCCCGCCGACAGGCGCTCCTCGCGCCTGCCGTCCGCCCGGCCTTGATCGTCGCGCTGGCCATGGCGGTCATCCAGCAGTTCGGGGGTATCAACACGATCATCTACTTCGCGCCGACGATCATCGAAAGTACCGGCCTGTCCGCATCGAACTCGATCTACTACTCGGTGTACATCGGCATCATCAACCTGGTCATGACCGTTATCGCGATGGCCACGATCGACCGGCTCGGCCGCCGCAAGCTGCTGCTCGGCTCGCTGGCCGGGATGGCGGTCGCGGTCACACTGCTCGGCATCAGCTTCATCGGCGAGATGAATTCCGTGTTGTCGCTGGTGTTCATGGTCCTGTACATCGCCGCGTTCGCCGCGGGTCTGGGCCCGGTGTTCTGGGTGCTGGTCGGCGAGATCTTCCCGCCGCAGGTTCGGGCCATCGGCTCCAGCAGCGCGACGACCACCAACTGGCTGTCGAACTTCGCGGTGAGCCAGGCGTTCCTGCCGCTGACGGTCGCGATCGGGCAGGGCCAGGCCTTCCTGATATTCGGTGTCATCTGCGTGCTCGGTCTGTTGTTCGTGGCCCGGTACGTACCGGAGACCAAGGACCGCACCGACGGTCAGATCGCGGCCGCACTCGATGCCCGTTTCCACCACCAGCCGCCGCGGTCGCGGCTGGGTGCCGGGCCCGGGATCGGTGCGCACGGATGATCGCGGCGGATCGCGCCGGTGCGGCGCTGTCCGCTGCGCGAATGCGTCTGACCTACGGCCTGTGGCCGGCGCTGCAGCAGACCGCCGCGGCGACCGTCTCATGGTTGCTGGCCACCGGCCTCATCCATCACCACAATCCGGTGTTCGCGCCGATCACGACTCTGATCGCGCTGAACACCGATCGCGGCGGGCGCGGTACCAATGCGGTGCGCTTCGTCATCGGTGTGGTGCTGGGCCTGCTGGTCGCCGAGCTGATGATGGTGTGGTTCGGCCACGGCTTCTGGGCGATGGGCACCGCTGTCCTGCTCGCCCTCGTCGCCGGGCTGGTGATCGGCGGCGACAGGCTCACCATGGCGCAGGCGGGGGTCAGCGCGATCATCTCGGTATCGAGTGGCAAGTTCGCCGGCACCGCCCGGGTCGAGGACGCGCTGCTGGGCGCGGCGGTAGCACTCGTGGTGAGCCAGGTCCTGTTCCCCGCCCACCCGCTGGCGCTGCTGCGCCGGTCGGAGTCCGCGATCCTGGCGGACCTGGCACGCGCCCTGCAACTCACCGCGCAGGCCATGTCGGCGCCTCATACCGCACCGGTCGTGTCGATCGACAGCCCACTGCGCTCGGTATACAAGGAGCTCACCCGGCTCGGACACGCGCGCGACAGCGCGGCCGCCGCCGTCTCCCGCACCCCCTGGTGGTGGCGTGGGCGCGAAGCGGTGGAGCGGGAGTGCGTCTCCGCACGGCGTCTCGACCTGCTCGGCAACAGCTGCCTGTCGCTGACCCGGACTTCCGCATTCGTCGGATCCGAGGAGCAGCGCCTTCTCGCACCCGAAGTCCACAGGCTCGCAACAGCTTTGGGGACACTCGCCGTCGCGCCCGGCAGCGGCTCGGCGCGGCAGCGGGCGGCCGACGACACCGTCGAGGTCGTCGGTCGCTCCGGTTCGGATGTCGGCTGGTCGGCCATCCGGATGGTGGTCTTCGACGTCCTGGTGTTCGCGGGGGTCTCGATCGATGAGGCCGAACGGGTCCTGCGAAGGGAGACGTCCGCGGTCCGCGTGGCTCCGGTGCCCAACATGCGCCGGGTTTACCCCCGCCGCACCACCAGTGGTCGCACATCACTCTGACGGGAAGGACTCTCATGCGAGCAATCACCGCGGTCCCCGGTAAACCGGAACAGCTGCAGGTCGGCGACTTCCCCGACCCCACGCCGGCGGAAGGGTCGGTGCTGGTGCGCGGCCGGCTGCTCGGCATCTGCGGCACCGATGTCGACATCGTGGAGAACGGGTACGGCTGGCTGCCACCCGGCGGCGATCGGCTCGTGATCGGGCACGAATCGCTCGGCGAGGTCCTCGAGGCCCCCGCCGACAGCGGGCTGCGGCCGGGAGACCTGGTCGCGGGAATCGTCCGCCACCCCGACCCGGTGCCCTGCGCGCCGTGTGCGCACGGCGACTGGGATTTCTGCGCCAACGGCGAATACACCGAGCGAGGCATCAAGGCCCGCAACGGATTCGGCGCCGAGATCTGGCGCACCGAACCGGAGTTCGCCATCCGGCTCGACCCCGCGCTCGGCGACTGCGGCGTCCTGATGGAACCCGCGTCCATTCTGGCGAAAGCCTGGGAACAGATCGAACGGATCGGGGCACGGTTCCCCTGGGAACCGTCGGCAGTCCTGGTCACCGGGGCCGGCCCGATCGGGCTGTGCGCCGCACTGATGGGCGCGCAGCGCGGCCTCGACGTGCACGTCCTGGACCGCAACGGTGGCGGCCCGAAGGTCGAGTTGCTGCGGGACCTGGGTGCCACCTTCCATACCGGTGACGTCCGGGACATCGGCCTCACCCCGGATATCGTCGTCGAGACCACCGGCCACGGACCGCTGGTGACCGAACTCGGCGAGGTGGTCGCCCGCAACGCCATCGTGTGCCTGACCGGCATCGCCAGCGCCGCCGACACGACCACGCTGAACACCAACGCGATCAACAAACTGATGGTGCTCGACAACACCGTGGTCTTCGGCAGCGTCAACGCCGCCCGCCGCCATTACGAACAGGCCGCCGCGTCCCTGGCACAGGCCGATCACAGCTGGCTGGAACGCATGATCACCCGCCGGGTGGCGATGGCCGAATACCCGACGGCAGTCCACAAGGGCCCCGACGACATCAAGGTCGTCGTCGACCTGCGGCAATAGCCGTCCCCCACCGAACAGTTCCGGAAAGGTGCGTCATGTCTGAGCGCTCGGTACAGGTCTATCCGGATTCCGCCGCCCTGCTGGCCGCGGGAGCGGCGATGTTCACCGCTCGCATCGGCCGGGCACAGGCCGCCCACGGCTCCGCGTCGGCCGTGCTGACCGGCGGCGGAACCGGCATCGGCATGCTCGAGGCGGTCCGTGAGAACAGCGCGGACGTCGACTGGTCGCAGCTCGATATCTTCTGGGGCGACGACAGATTCGTGCCCGCGGGCGACCCGGACCGCAACGACCTGCAAGCCCGGCGGGCACTGCTGGACCACGTCCCGATCGATCCGGCCCGGGTCCACCCGATGGCCACCTCCGACGACTCACCCGATCCGGCAGCGGCCGCCGCCGTTTACCGATCCCTCGTGCAGTCGTTCCTGGCCGAACACGGCGCATTCGACCTGCACCTGCTCGGTATCGGCCCCGAAGGGCACATGAACTCCCTGTTCCCGCACAGCGATGCCGTGCGCGAACAGCACAACCTCGTGGTCGCGGTGACGAATTCCCCCAAACCGCCACCGGCCCGAGTCACGCTGGCCCTGCCGGCCGTCCATCGCGCCCGCCATGTCGCGCTGGTCGTGGCCGGAGCCGGGAAGGCCGAAGCGGTCGCCGCCGCGATCGCCGGTGCCGACCCCGACGACGTCCCCGCGGCGGGTGCGATCGGCATCGAATCCACCACGTGGTTCCTGGATGCGGGCGCGGCGTCACGGCTCCAGGCGGGCGCCGATGATCAGCCGCGCACATCCTGATGGCGAGGCCCTCCCGCCTCGACCCCAGCATTGCCACATCACCGGACCGGTGAACGCTCATTGCCGGGGTCACGGGTTGTGGGCGGGCCACGCGGTTACAGCACCACGACTTCGATCACCCCGTCGATGACCCACGGAACAACCGTGTCTCAGGGGCGAGCCTGCGACGTATTGCCCGCGAGGGCTTCGACGATCTTTCGCGCCGTGGCCTTGGCCGAACCCGGGTTCTGGCCGGTGACGAGGGTTCCGTCGACGACGGTGTAGGACACGAACGGCAGCTTCGCCTTCTGGTAGAGCGCGCCGCGCTCCTTCGCGCGCTGCTCGGCGTTGTAGGGCACCAGCTTGTCGACGCGGGCGAGCACCTCCTCCTGCCAGGCGAAGCCGGTCATGTGCTTGCCCGCGATGAGGTAGGAGCCGTCGGAGAGCCGGGTGTTGAGAAGCCCGCAGTAGCCGTGGCAGACCGAGGACACGACGTCACCGCGCTCGTAGATCTCGCGGGTGATGCGCTGCAGGCCCTCGGAGTCGGGGAAGTCGTACATCACGGCGTGTCCGCCGGTGAAGTAGATGGCGTCGAAGTCGGCGGAATCGATCTCCTCGGGGCTCTTCGTGGTCGCGAGGAGTTCCATCTTCGCGGGGTCGGCGCGCCAGGCCTTGGCGGTCTTGTCGTAGTTGGGGAACTTCAGTGCCCGCGGTTCGAGCGGCGCGGGGCCGCCTGCCGGGCTGACCAGGGTCTGCTCGAAGCCCGCCTCGTCGAACACGTGCCAGGCGTGCGTGAGCTCGGACAGCCACAGCCCGGTGGCGTGGGACGGGTCGTCGTAGTGACCGACGTTGGTGACGACGTGCAGGACACGCTTGGTCATTGACTGATCTTCCTTCCTGCGGGGGCGGGTGACAAGGTGGTCGGCCGTCGTGTCACGTGGTCATCGGACGCCCAGGGTGCGCAGCCTCTTGAACGCCCGAGATCGGGCCGGGCGCTGCCGCCGGCCAGCACCGTCGCGCCTTTCGACACCGCGTCGTCGACGTGCGAGCTGACCGTCTCGAGCTGCGGGAGGGTGGTCAGAGAGCCCATGTCCGCCGAGAAGTCGTAGGCAGCGCCCAGGCGCATGGCCCGGGTGCGCTCGACGAACGCGGCCACGAACGCGTCGTGGATCTCATCGGCGACGTAGAGCCGCTCGATGGACACGCACAGCTGCCCGGCCGAGGGGAAGCATGCGGCGACCGCTCCGGCGGCGGCCTTCTCGATGTCGGCGTCGGCGAGCACTATCACGGCGTTCTTGCCGCCGAGCTCCAGCGACGCGCCGACGAGCCGCTCCCCTGCGTCGCGCGCGATGTGGCGCCCGCTGGCGGGTGGAGCCGGGCCGGTGTCAGCGAAGCCGGTGCGACGGTGGCGATGTGGCCGGCAGTCGTGGTGGTCATCTGGTCGTCAGCTCCGATCCTGGATGGAGGTGGGCACTGGCATGTGCAGTGCCAGTTGGCCTTCGGTGGTGACGTCGAGCTGGATCGTCCGGATCGGTTTCAGCGAGCGCAGGTCCTCGCTCATCCGGCCCTCGCCGAGCTGAAGGTCCAGGCGGCGGGGCAACCGCGTCGTGCCCGAGGAGAGCATGTTGATCTGGCTGGTCGTGGAGTGCCAGGCACCGTCGATCGTGGTGTAAGAGGTCAGGGTCGAGACGTGCGCACCGGTGGGCCGGGCAGTCTGTTTCGGGGTGGGCGCCGAGAGGGCGAGGTCGAGGCCACCCTGGTCGTTGGTGACCCTGGCGGAGGTGCGCTCGGTGTCGATGTCGACGTCGAGCTGGGTGACCCACTTGGGGAAGCCGTAGCCGTCGTGGCCGCGTACCTGGGCGATCTCGGTGTTGACCGGAAGCGAGAGCACGTAGGAGTGCAGCGAATCATTCTTGAGCCCGGTGACCAGGTCGAGCAAGCCCAGCCCGCCGCCGTGCCGCGCCGGCTTGACGGCGATGCCGACGGCGGCCTCGGTGTAGAAGTCGATGTCGCACACGTCGTACCGGAACGCCATCACCGAGACGATCCCGAGCCCCGGGGCGATCTCGAGCGGATCCAGCTCCTTCGGCAGGCGAGCCCGGATCGCCTTCGTCGGCGCGAGCATCGTGAGCCGGGCCGTGGCGATGCGGTAGTAGAAGTTCGGCGTCAGCGTGGGTCCGATGCGGGAATCCACGCGGGTCTTCGGCATCCGGCGGAAGAAGTCGACGCTACTGACCCTCGGGTCCCGCGCGACCTCGTCGAGGTCGGTGTTCATCCGGAACCGGTCGTAGAGGCCGCCTTCCGGGACGGTGACGAGATGCCCTCCGAGGTCGACCTCCACGGTCCGGTCGATCAGCTTGCCGGTCGATGCCATCGAGTCCCTCCTCCAATGTAAGCTGTGTCAACACTGAGGATCGCACGACATGTGAGCACTGTCAACAATGCAGGTCGAGATGCGTGACGGGCGTGCGGCGGGGCGTCAGGAGCCGACCGACGCGATCGCGAGGAAGGCGCTGCGCACCCCCTCGGCGACCTCCTCGCCGGACGCCGCCCGCAGCTTGCCGTCGAGGTGCAGGCAGGCCAGCCCATGAGCGAGCCCCCAGCCGGCCGACGTCAGGGCCGAGGCGTCCGCCTCGGGAAAGACCTGCCCGAGCGCGTCGGCCAGCAACTCGTGCAGGGCGTCGGCCGCCTCGACCCGCTCGTCGTCCGCATCGTCGCAAGGCTTGCCGAACATCACGCGGAACAGAGCCGGACGCCGCAGCGCGAAGGCGACGTAGGCGACCGCGAACTCGGCCAGATCCTGGAGTGAAGCGGGCGGGTTGCGCCCTTCGCTCAGGTCCGTCAGCAGGTCCCGGAAGCCCTCGACGGCCAGTGCGGACTCCAATGCGTCGCGGTCCTTGAAATGGCGGTACGGCGCCGTCGGCGACACGCCTGCCCGGCGCGCAATTGCGCGGAGCGAGAAAGGCTCGCCGGCCTCGAGCATCTCCATCGCGGTCGACAGCAGCGCTGCCCGTAGATCGCCGTGATGGTAACCACTCTTCTCCGATGTTGACATTGCTCACTTCGTCCTTCTACGCTCTGTTAGCACTGCAAACATAGCGTACGTCCGGAGGAACCGACCGGCCCTCGTCGTCAACCGGGGCGACCGATGCGCTATCCCCCGACCGGGCCGTCGACGACGTCACCAAACGGCTTGTCGCGTCGACCGCGGTGACACACTGGCACCACACCCGACCAGGTGCCCCCAGGCTCGACCAACGACCACACCGGCTTGGGTCCGTACCCCGGCCACGGTGGTCGACCGCATCGTGACACGACGCCGCTCGCCACCGAGCTGACGTCGACACCGCCCCACCACCTCGAGGAGACCACATGCAGACCGTCCTCGGCGCCGGCGGACCGATCGCCGACGAGCTCGTGAACGAGCTCCACCGCAACCACACCAACGACATTCGCCTCGTCAGCCGCAAGCCGTCACGGGTCGATGACACCGATGAACTCGTGGCCGCCGACCTCACCGATGCCGAGGCCACCAACCGCGCTGTCGCGGGCAGTGAGATCGCCTACCTCACCGTCGGCCTGCCGTTGGACTCGGAGCTGTGGGAGCGTCAGTTCCCCGTCATCATGCGCAACGTCATCGACGCCTGCGCCGAACACGGGACCAAGCTCGTCTTCTTCGACAACACCTACATGTATCCCGGAACGTCGGCGCCCCAGACCGAATCGACAGCATTCGCACCGGCCGGTCGCAAGGGACGTGTCCGTGGCGAAATCGCCACCATGCTGCTCGAGGCCATCCGGACCGGCCGGGTGCAGGGCCTCATCGGCCGCGCCCCCGAGTTCTACGGACCCGGCTCGACCAAGAGCTACACCAATTCGCTGGTGTTCGACCGGATCAAGGCGGGCAAGCGTCCGTTCGTCCCGGTCGACGCACACACCGAGCGCTCCCTGATCTGGACCCCCGACGCGAGCCGGGCCCTGGCCCTGCTCGGCAACACCCCGGACGCCTACGGCCAGACCTGGCACCTCCCGATCGACCCGAACCGGCAGACCTACGCCCAGCTCATCGAGATCGCCGGCGAGGTCACCGGCCGCAAGATCGGCTACACGGTGCTGCCGATGCTCGCATTCCGCCTCGGGCGCCGCTTCGTCGAGCCACTCGACGAGATGTACGAGCTGCTCGGCCGCTACCGCGACGACAACATCTTCGACAGCTCGAAGTTCGCGACCCGCTTTCCCGACTTCCAGGTCACCACCTATTGGGAGGGAGTCCAGCGGATCCTCGCAGACTGACCACCCGACTAGCCATCTTGGCGACTGCCTTCGCGTGCCGCGATGCCGAACCGGTTGCGGTACTCCGACGGCGTGACTCCCGTCGCGCGCTGAAAAGCCGCCGAAAGTTCGACACGTCGAGATAGCCGACGCTGCGGGAGATCCGAGCGACCGGCTCGTTCGTCAGCTCCAGGGCCTCGCGGGCCTTCGCGATGCGCGCCGCCTGGATGTACTCCGTCGTCGTCAGGCCCGTGGCCTCCTTGAACCGTCGCTGCAAGGTGCGCGGGTGCTGCGGACCCTATCCTCGATCTGCCGAGCATCGCGCCCGTAGAGCCACTGCCGTATGAACATCAGGCATCCCTCCATTCGATCATTCGAGGGCCCCGGGGCCTCGTGCGCCACACCCGGGCCAGCGCGGCACCGATGCCCGCACCGGCGGCGTTCATCAGCACATCGTCGACGGATGACACCCGCCCGAGATCCAGGACATACTGCGCGACCTCGAGGGCCGCCGACAACACCGCGCCGAGCACGGCCATCCGCAATACACCGGCGAAGCGCGGAAAACGCAGGGGCAGCAGGAATCCGAGCGGCAGGAATACCGCGATATTCGCGCCAATCTGCACCACGGTATCGACCGACACCTCGCCCACCGTCGCGGCGATATCGCGCAGCGGAACGAGACTGACCGCCCGCACACCCCTGGTCGGGGTGAGGATCATCCAGGCCCAGGGCAGCGTCCCCGCCACCACACCCACCTCGATAACACTGCGCCGCACGGCAATCCGCCGAGGAACATCCGTGCGAATCTGCCACCGCGCCAGCAGCGCCACGACCACGGGCATCAGCGCGATCCCCACCGCCCACACCACCAGCACCGGCCCCCAGGACTCCCACACCTGCCGCATGGACAAAAACCTATATCGCCCACCCCGAACGCACGGTGCCGAAAGTGTGCCGGTTCCGTGTAGATCCCGAACCCACCGAAGGCCAATAATGGCCGTCATCGGCAGGAGTTGGGCTCGCCGTACTTCACGACGGACAGCACCGCTTCTCCCTCGCCGAACGGTGTTCCCGGTGAGGGGGTTTGGGCAACGACGACCAGTTGCGGTCGAGGACCTGACTCCATCGGCTCCGGTCACCTGTTCGGGCGAGGAAGTGCAGCCGAACGGCAACATCAGCAGTGCTACAGAGGACCTACTGTGGGACTACGACGGCGAGAACGTCGTGGTCACGCTGACCAGAGACTCCCTGCGGCCGAACGAGTCGGTGACGCTACGTCGGGAGATCGAACGCGACGCGCACCCGGTAATCGACTACGACTGTTCGCCCCCACCAACCGAAGTCCCGGCCGTCGCCAACAGGCTCGAAGCATTACATCGTTTGACGGCAATCCAGGCCGAAGCACAGGCCGATGACGATGCCGCTCTCGCGACACGAATCGACGCAGACATCGCCTACTGCGCCGCCCTCCTCGGCGAGCGGGAACCACTCGCGCGCTACATTCGACGGACGCAGGGATGCGACCCGAAAGGCTGGTCCGAGAACTACCTCCGACAGCGCCGACGCCATCCAGGAAGCCGCAGCCGACTTGGAACCGGCCGTCCGAGCAGCAACGGGATCGACCGCACCGTACGACCTCAGCATCGAAACCGTTGATATCGACGCGCATTGGAGCTACTGGCTCGACGGCGCCGGCCAGAAGCCCCGGCTACGAATCAACCTCCGCAACGCCCGCTTCACCGAGGCCGTCGCGCGCCAATTCGCGCTCCACGAGGTACTCGGCCACGCACTGCAATTCGCGAGCATCTCGGCCCGCTGCGCCAGCGAGGACCGGCGGCTTCGAAGACGGCGTGCAGGGCGGCAAACCGGACCGCGACGCCGTGGTGGGCTCACCATTGGCGGCACCAGGTGTACTGGCCCTCGCGGTGGTTGCCCACGACCCGGACCGCGGTCACCGGCAGCAGCCACTGCTGCACCCAGTCGGCATAGTGCGCGAACCGCGGCGGCGGCTTGTTCCCCTCACCCCCTCGGAGTCGGTGGTGGCGGGCGGGGTTTTCGAGGTGGCCCGAACTTCAAGATCACCCTCGAATGGTCCGGCGGGGCATGAGCCGATCAACTCCCGGATGCTGTCGAGTCGATCTCATGGCCGATTCCGATGTGTCCGATCCGCGGTCGTACGGCCGCCCGAGGCCCGGCAGGGCGCCGGTGACGTATTCGGTTGTGTAAGAGACCTTTCGAAGATCCTTCCAACCGGAGCCCAGTAGGGCAACCGCCGTTCATGGCAGGGCGCTGAGGGTGGGGTGTTCTACTTGTGAGTTCGCCAGCGCGGCGAGGGTTTCGCCGGACGGGGGTGTGGACAGTTGCGTGACGAGCGTGTCCAGCAGTTGGCTGACGTGGACCGCGAATGGCGCCACGGTTGATCCCGCGCCGCGCATGCGATGGCGGTCGGCGCAGATGTGCAGGCAGATCGCTGAGGCCTGGTGGATCCGGATGTCTCGAAGTGGTTGGGGCACATGGGCTATGAGCGCTCCGACTCGCGTGTAGTAGGCGCGCTCCGAGTCGCGGTGGGTGGCGGGCAGTTTGTCGAGTGGGTGGAAGTCCCGCACGAGCTGTTCGAGGAACGACAGGTAGTAGCAGTTCTCGTCCTCGGCCAGTTCCATCAGCGGTAGCTGGTGCGCCTCCACGACTCGTCGCAGATCGCCTTCGGGGAGCCGGGCTTCGAGCAAACGACGGCGGCGAGTCAGCTCTTCGACGCGGTTGAGCAGGATCGCATCGATCAGGCCCTGCTTGGACCCGAAGTGGTACTGCACGGCCGACTTGTTGCCCATCCCCGCCTCGGCGCTGATCCTGCGCAGGGGAACACCGTCGATGCCGTGCACCGCGTACAGCCGTTCCGCGGTGAGTACCAGCTGCTGCTTGGCGGAGAGGCCAACAGGGGTCGCCGACTCGGTCATGGGTCTATCAAACCACTCTGGACAAATCTAAGTCTCTCGACTTAATGTGAAGTCGCTAGATCTAGTTTTCAGTAGAAGGTAGAAATCATGGTGAGCTATCGGTCCGTGATGACCGTCGACCCGCCGGACGCCGGCACACCGTTCGAGCGCGCCGCCCGCGACTTCGTCATCGATCAGGTGTGGGCGCGGCCGGGATTGCCACGGCGCGAACGACGTTGGGTGACGCTGACCTGCGTGGCGGCCGCGGACGCACCGCAGCCGATCGCGGACCAGGTCTTCGCCGCGCTCAACAGTGACGACCTCACCATCGACGAGATGCTCGAGTTCGTTCTGCACTTCGCCGTCTACAACGGCTGGCCCAAGGCCTCGCACCTGGAGGGCATCGTGCGCCGGCAATGGGCCCGCGTCCAGAGTTCCCGCGGGCTGGATGCCGCGATCCGGATCCCGGACAACGAGAGTCTGGGCTCGACCGACTGGGCTGACCGTATCGCCGAGGGCACTCGCGAGTTCATCGAGGTAAATCTGATCGACGCCCCGTCGCCGGACACCCCGTACATCCACGCCGGGATCCTCAACTTCGTCTTCGGCCATGTCTGGCAGCGTCCCGGGCTGAGCAGGCGCGATCGCCGGTTCATCACCGTCGCCTCTGTCGCGGTATGCGACGCGGCGCTACCGCTGGCCTCCCATGTCGGCTCCGCGCTCGAATCCGGTGACCTGACGAAGGCCGAGATGGACGAGGTCGTCCTGCAACTCGCGGCTTACTCCGGTTTCGCCAAAGGCGAGGCGCTGCACGCGGTAGCCGAAGCCGCCTGGGCCCGGCTGGGCCACTGAGAAGGGAAGCGATCATGTCAGGATTGGACGGACGCGTAGCGTTCATCACCGGCGCCGGCCGTGGCCAAGGCCGCGCCCACGCGATACGGCTCGCTCGCGAGGGCGCCGACATCATCGGTATCGATATCTGCGAGAACGTCGCATCGATGACCTACCCCAACGCCAGTGCGGCCGACCTCGCCGAGACCGCGAAACTTGTTGGTGCACAAGGGCGTCGGATGGTCGCCCGCAAGGCCGACGTCCGCGACTATCCGGCGTTGTGCGCGGCGTTCCAGGACGGCTACCGGGAGTTCGGGCGAGTGGACATCGTTGTCGCCAATGCGGGCATCATCAGGATGGGGCCCGAATCCGAGGATTTCCTCGCCGACTGGAACGACGTCATCGACACCAATCTGACAGGCGTCTACCACACGATCCGCGCCGCGCTACCGGCCATGCGCGAAGGCGGACGCGGCGGATCCATCGTCATCACCAGTTCGACGGCCGGGCTCAAGGCCTCTCCCTCGCTGTTCGCCAGCGGCAACGCCTATGCCGCCGCGAAACGCGGTGTGGTCGGCTTGATGCAGGGCCTCGCGGGATACCTTGCCCCCGAATGGATCCGGGTGAACACCATCCACCCGACCGGGGTGGCCAGCGGCATGACCCACAACGACGCCATGCGGGAACTGATGGAACAGGCGGCGGCCGGGGGCGCGAACTCGATCTCCGGTATGCAGAACGCGCTACCGCTGCAGATGCTCGAAGCCGAGGACATCGCGGGAGCGGTCGCCTATCTCGTCTCCGACGAGGCGAGATTCATCACCGGAATCCAATGGCCGCTGGACGCGGGCTTCATGATCCGCTGACCGCCCGCACCCACGATCAGAGATTTCTCATGACACCCAGCCTTCCAGTCCCGACATCACCCGATGCGCTGCCCACAGGCCTGCTCATCGGGGGCGAATGGGTCCACGACTCGTCGGGCGGCACCCACCGGCACATCTACCCTGCCATCGGAGTGCCGATCAGGATGAGTCCCGGGCACGTCGCACTGGCCGAGGAATTCATCCGCTACTACGCCGGCTACATCGACAAAGCTCACGGCGCCAGCACACCGGTATCCGGAAAATTCGACGTCAACCTGATCGAACGCGAGCCCTACGGCGTGGTCGGTGTGATCGCGCCGTGGAACGGGCCACTCGTGGTCATCGGGCTCGCTGTCGCGGCCGCACTGGCCGCCGGCAACGCCGTCGTCCTGAAACCCTCACAGTTCGCGCCGTTCACCCCTTTGCGTTTCGGTCAACTCTTCCTCGCGGCCGGTCTGCCGGCCGGGCTGGTCAACGTCCTCCCATCCGGTCCGGCCGGAGGGGACGCACTCGTCCAGCACCCGGGTGTCGGGAAGATCCATTTCACCGGTGGCGGCCACACCGCCCGCACGGTTCTCGCCACTGCGGCGCGGAGTCTCACTCCCGTCGCCACCGAACTCGGCGGGAAATCGGCGAACATCGTCTTCGCCGACGCCGACCTCGGTCCGGCGGCGCGCCTGGCCGCGTTCCAGGGGCCGTTGGGGCAAGCGGGGCAGAGCTGTGCGTGTGGCAGCCGGATCCTGGTGCAGGACTCGATCTTCGACGCCTTCATGGCGGAGTTCCTGGCCGTGATCGCCTCGGCTGTCATCGGTGACCCATTCGACCCGCAGGTCCTCGTCGGTCCCGTGATCAGCCAAGCCGCGGTCGACCGAATCCTGCACACGATCGACCGCGCCGTCGCCGACGGAGCGGGTGAGCTGGTGACCGGCGGGCACCGCATCGGCGGCGACCTCGCCGACGGCTACTACCTCGAACCCACCGTCTTCGCCGACGTCGACAACCGCTCGCCACTGGCACAGATCGAAACCTTCGGTCCCGTGGTCTCGGTCCTGCGATTCATCGACGAGGAGCACGCCATCGCGCTCGCCAACGACACCGACTACGGACTCAACGCCTACATCCAGACCCGCGACCTCGTCCGCGCCCACAGCATCGCCCGCCGCCTCACCGCCGGATCGATATGGATCAACCGCAACAGCGACCTCTCACCCCAGAGCCCCTATGGCGGATACAAACACAGTGGCACCGGACGCGCCGGCGGTTTGGAAGGACTGCACGAATTCCAGCAGGTCAAGAACATTCGCATCGCGATGCCGTGAGAACACCGCTCTCGCAGTGGGTTTCGATGTCAGCAAGTCACACCCACGCCGGACTCGGCGATCAACGCGTTCCCGGCGCTTCTCGGCCGGCCGGACGCGAAGTCGTCGGTATCGGAAACGAGAAGCTCGACAGCCCGGCGCGCCGCGGCGTTGTCACCGAGAACCTCGGCCAGCGTGTCATCGATGGGAATGCTCGGCCGCCTCGCTCAGAACGGGAGCCCGAGGGAGGCCACCGTGATCACCTGAAATTGATCGATCGATCAGCAAAAGTGAGTCTTTCGCCAGCGGTCGCGGCCGCGGCAGCCGGAGATCGGGTCTCGCGTCGCATGCGGATATGGTCGCGGCATGGCCAGGCACGTGACCAACGAGAAAGACAGCGGGACACGGCTGCGACTCATGGGGGCCACAGCCCAGATCATGCGCGAAGAGGCCATTGACAGCCCGTCCGCCGAATGTCACAGTTTTATCGATCGATCAGCAAATTGACGGTCAGGGAAGATCGGGCACGGAGGTGTCCGACAGCTACGAGCGAGGTGCCTCATGGCAGGTCGGGTCGAGGGCAAGGTCGCCTTCATCACAGGTGCGGCACGAGGCCAAGGGCGAAGTCACGCAGTGCGTTTGGCGCAGGAGGGCGCCGACATCATCGCCGTCGACGCGTGCGCCCCGGTCAGCGGCAGCGACCAGATTCCGGCGGCGACTCCCGAAGATCTAGCCGAGACAGTCGATCTGGTGAAGGGACTGGGCCGGCGGATCATCGCCAGTGAGGTCGACGTGCGGGATTTCGACGCGGTGCGGGCCACCCTCGACAGCGGTGTCGAACAGCTGGGCCGGCTGGACATCGTCGCGGCCAACGCGGGTATCGGCAACGGCGGAGAACTGCTCCACAACACCAGCGAGCAGGACTGGGACATCATGATCGGCATCAACCTGTCCGGCGTCTGGAAAACCGTGAAAGCCGCTGTGCCCCATCTGATCACGGGCGGACACGGCGGTTCGATCATCCTGACCAGCTCCGTCGGCGGTCTCAAGGCCTACGCCAACACCGGTCACTACATCGCCGCGAAACACGGTGTGATCGGCCTGATGCGGTCCTTCGCCGTCGAACTGGGCGAGCACTCCATCCGGGTCAACGCCGTCTGCCCCACGAACGTGAATACGCCCATGTTCATGAACGAGGGCACCATGAAAATGTTCCGGCCCGATCTGGAGAATCCGACCAAGGACGACTTCGCGCCCGTGGCCCAGTTCATGCACGTCCTGCCGATCGGCTGGGTCGAGCCGGTGGACATCAGCAACGCCGTGCTGTTCCTCGCCTCCGACGAATCGCGTTATGTCACCGGGCTTCCCCTGACGGTCGATGCGGGCAGCACGCTGAAGTAAGAGACTCTTGCGAAAGGTTGTCGAACCCATGACGGATTTGGCGTCGGTCGACTATTTCTCGGATCCGGACATCGCTCAGGATCCCTACGAATACCTGCGCTCTCTGCGCAGTCACAACCCGGTGTTCCGGGAACCGCACTACGGCGTGGTGGCGGTGACGGGATATCAGGAGGCCGGCGAGGCGTTCCGTAATTCCGACGCGTTCTCCGCGTGCATCGCGATCGGCGGGCCGTTCCCGCCGCTGCCGTTCACCCCGACCGGCGACGACATCACCGCCCAGATCGAACAGCATCGCCACCAGTTCCCGATCTTCGAGCACATGGTCACCATGGACCCGCCCGACCACACCCGCACCCGGGCGCTGCTGGCCAGACTCCTGACCCCGAAGCGGCTGAAGGAGAACGCGGAATACATGTGGCGGCAGGCCGACCGCCAGCTCGACGAATTCCTCGCCAACGGACGCTGCGAACTGCTCGACGAGTACGCCAAACCCTTTGCCACACTGGTCATCGCCGACTTGCTCGGCGTCCCGGACGCCGACCGCGACGAATTCCGCGCCACCCTCGGAGCTGGCAAGGCCCCCGGCAGCCGGGTCGGCGCGCTCGATCACGAACCGGTCGGCAGCAACCCGCTGCAGTGGCTGGAAGACACCTTCAGCGCCTACATCACCGACCGGCGCAGCACACCACGCGAGGACATTCTCAGCGTCCTGGCCGCCACGACGTATCCGGACGGGACTACTCCCCCGGTCATCGACCTCGTCCGCCCGGCCACCTTCCTGTTCGCCGCCGGACAGGAGACAGTCACCAAACTGCTCAGCTCCGCGGTGAAAGTCCTTGCCGAACAGCCGCACTACCAGCAACTACTCCGCGAGGACCGCAGCCTCATCGGCCCGTTCATCGAGGAAGCGTTGCGCCTGGAGAGCCCCACCAAGGTCGACTTCCGGCTGGCCAAGAAGACCACCCGACTGGGCGATGTCGACATCCCCGCGGGCACGATCCTGATGCTGTGCATCGGCGCCGCCAATCGCGACCCACGTAAATTCGACGACCCCGACCAGTTCCGGCTCGACCGCCACAACGCCCGCGAGCACATCGCCTTCGGCCGCGGCATCCACACCTGCGCCGGCGCCCCGCTCGCCCGCGCCGAAGGCCAGGTCACCCTCAACCGGCTCCTCGACCGCGCCACCGACATCGCCATCGACGACACCGCCCACGGCCCCGCCGGCAACCGCACCTACCACTACGAACCGACCTTCCTCCTGCGCGGACTCCACGACCTGCACATCACCTTCACACCCACCCGCACCGCGGGCGACGCCCGATGAAGGCGTCCGTCGACTCCGACCGCCGACTCGTCCCGCGCGGAGGACGGTGGCCGACAGGCCGAGGCCGCCCGGGCAGCTTGATCGTCGCTCGTGACGAGCACTTCATCGAAGAAGGTCCGGCGCGATCGGATTCGACGCGGCTGAGGGTGTCGAAGAGCATCGTTGTGCGTTCGGGTCGCTTGTAGCGCGGCCAGCCGGGGGTACCGGTTCAGGCGAATCGGACCCAGGCGGCGTGCATGGTGTCCGCGAGGTCTTGCGGCGAATCGGTCCCCACTTGCTGGATCCCTTCAGCGCCTACCTCACTGACCAGGTCGAGGTTGTCCCAGACGAAGGCCGCGTCCAGTCCATGGCGGGCGCCGCGGCGCGGCGCACGGGGCTCACGACTCACGGTGCAACCTTGCCCGCTGCCGTTGGCCCGGCGGAGGGTCTTGGCCCGGACGGTATTCGCCCCGCCGTCGGTGGTATACGAGACGCCTGAGTCAGGACCGAACCGGTCCGGCGCGACGTGCGCCAGAGTGGTTGCCATGTCGAGCTTCACCGTGACCAATGGCAGCGCCGACCGATCAGCCGATCGGGCTTGAGTCTCCATCAGGGGGAGACGTCATTCTTGTGGGCATGGACGACGAGAACCTTCTGACGATCGGGGCCTTGGCCGCGCGGACCGGTTTGACTGTCAAGACGATCCGGTTCTATGCCGACAAGGGGATCGTTCCGGCGACCTGTCACAGCCCGGCCGGCTACCGCCTGTACGACGCCGACGCATCGGCGCGCCTGGATCTGGTCCGCACGCTGCGCGAACTGGATGTCGACCTGGACACCGTCCGCCGCGTCCTGGCCCGCGAGAGTTCGCTGGCCGAGGTCGCCGCGGCGCACGCGGCGGCACTGGATGTGCAGATCCGGGTGCTGCGCTTGCGGCGCGCGGTGCTGCAGGCGGTCGCGAAGCGGGAATCGAACCCAGAGGAGATGGATCTGATGCACAAACTGGTGAATCTGTCGCAGGCCGAACGGCATCGCTTCATTCACGATTTCATCGACGACACCTTCGGCGGTGTCGACGCCAACCCGGCCATGCTGGAGTTGCTGCGATCGAGCATGCCCGAGTTGCCCGACGACGCCACCGCAGCGCAGGTCGAAGCGTGGATGGAGCTGGTGGAGCTGGTGCAGGACAACGACTTTCGGGCCGCGGTGCGACGCATGGCCGAATACCAGGCAAAGGAACGCGCCGCCGGTGACACCACGGGCCTGCATCACCATCTGACCGAGAAGGTGCGCACCGACGTCGGCCGGGCGTTGGCGACGGGCGTCACACCGGATTCGGCGGCAGCCGCCGGCGTGGTCGACGTGCTGACCGCGCAGTATGCCGAGACCTTCGGCAAAGCAGATGACAGTCAGCTGCGCCGGTGGGTGCTCGAGCGGCTCGAGATCGCCAACGACTTTCGCGTAGCGCGGTATTGGCAACTGGTCGCGACGATCAACGGCTGGCCTCCGGTCGAGGATCTGGGGCCGGTATTCACCTGGTTCACCCAGGCACTACACACCTATTCCGAGAAGTAGGCAGGGAGTACCAGTTTCGTACTTCTCCGCACCATGCAAGCGGACTCGCCGAAAACGTTCTCCTGCAATGCGGTTGCGATACGCCAGATCTGGTAGGAGCTACGCCCCCTAGCTGAAATCCCTCCTACCTTTCTCCCCCGGCTCGACCACCAGACAGCGGATCCCTCGACGAGTCCTCGACCGAACCGCCCCGGCCTCGACCACGCCCGCCCGCTACCGCCCCGGCAACAGCCTCCCGGCCTCCTCGAAAACCTGTTGCCAACCCCGCCCCCACCTGCGGAACACAGGAGAACATACGTCTCATACATATGTCTTGCACATTTGTCTAAGACTCGTTACTGTCATGTCAGCACGACAAGAACGGAGCTGACAATGACCACTCGCGCCACCTTCGACATCGCCGGCCGCACCCTGTCCTACCTCGACTTCGGCGGGACAGGACGCCCGCTGCTGGCCCTGCACGGCCACATGTCCGACGCCGAGAGCTTCACCGGACTGGCCCAGCGGCTGGCTCCCGGATGGCGGCTGATCGCGCTCGACCAGCGCGGACACGGCTACTCCGACCGCCCGGCCGACTATTCGCGCGAGGGCTACGTGGCCGACGTACTCGCGCTACTGGACCACCTCGACCTCGAGCGGGCGGTGCTGCTCGGGCATTCCGTCGGCGGCCTCAACGCCTATCAGCTCGCCGCCTGGCACCCCGAACGCGTCGAGGCGATCATCAACGCCGACATGGCCGTATCGCTCGGGCTCGACGGCGCGAACCCGTTCGAGTTCCTGCGCACGCTGCCCTACGAAGCCGCCACCCGCCAGCAGCTCATCGATGAGATGGGGCCACTCGCAGCCCATTTCGGCGCACTCGTCCGCGAACGCGCCGACGGCACCTGGAGCCTGCCGTTCCACCCCCTCGACATCATCGACTCCGAGGACCAGGTCCACGGTGACCACTGGGCCGACTGGCTCGCCGGCACCTGCCCCGCCCTGATCATCCGCGGCAGCCGGGGCGCTATCCCCGCCGACCAGGCCCGCGCCATGGCCGACCAGCGCCCCCACACCCGCCTTGTCGAACTCGACACCGACCACTTCGTCTACACCAATGACCCCGACGGTTTCGCCAAGGCGGTCAACGAATTCCTCGACCAGGGGCAATGACCCCACCCCGCCAATAGGCCCAGCCCACCGGCGAACAATCGTGCCCCAACCTGGATCCTGAAACGCCGGCTCTCCGATGTCGTCTTCCGCGCCATGCCCGTTGACCGACAACCCGCCGAAACCGCTACTACGGCTCGACAGAGGAGCTATTTACGTTCCGAGACACCGCTGGACGTCGATCTGGTTGGTCGTGCGCGCTGAGCCGTACGCGAGATTCGGGCGGGACCGCCAGCCCTATCTGTGTACGTGATCCGATCGACAGTTTTTTCAGGATGTTTGTGATCTGCGCTTCGACCGTACGGCGCGAACCGCCCCGGCGAGCGGCTATTTCGGCGTTGGTCGATCCGGCCGACGCGGAGAGGGCGATATCCCACCACCGAGCGGACCATCTCATCTACCGGCGCGCCGAGACCGGTTGTGCTGCACAATGTCCGGTTGCCGTAGATGCCGATTTCCAGATCCGCTGCACGCCATCCCGAATGCCCAGCCCGGTATCGCGGACGCCGACAGCGTTCGCGACGGCACCGACCACCTGGGAGCCGTCGACCGCCGCGAACAGATCGAAGAAGCACGCCTCGGCCGCACTGCGGCGCACCGCCTCGTCCCTCGCCGTCTGCTCACGGTCTGCTCACCGACGCCCATGCAAGCGCCCCGAGCACGGTCGCGAAGTTGGCCACATGCCGCACGCCGGGCCCGGGTGATAGATCTCCGGCTTCGCCGCGCGGGGCGGATCAGTGGAACCACGTACGTAGGGTGCGGGCGACACCGATGCCGCCCCGGTGGGGGGCGATTACGGTCCCCGTTTGCAGTCTTGGAAGGCCGGCGAACCGAGTGCCGGGCGGATGTGCGATCGGGAGGGTAACGATCAACCAGCAGTTCGGTGGCCCGCAGCAGCCACACCCGCAATGGAGACCACCGGTTCAGCAACCGTATCCGCCGCAGTGGCAACCGCGGCCGCCGCAACCGCCCAAGTCCTCAACCGCTCGCATCGTGGTGATCGTCGGCTGTGTGGTCGTGGTTCTCGGAATCGTCGCGTTCACGGTGCTGCGACCGGTATTCGGTTCGTCGGGAAGTGATTCCACGGCAACCGCCGAGGGGGACGGCAAGACGATCACCCGGCCCGGCTATTCGAGTCCCATCCCGGGGGTGGCCGATCCGGCGCCGCTGGGCGAAATCCCGAATCCGACGCCCGCGACCTATCAGGGCACGCCGGTGGTGCAGGCATGCAATCTGCTGACGTTGGCCGACCTGCGCAAGTTGGATGTCCACACCGATCCCAACCCGCTGCCCAACTCCACCTTCGAACGCACCTATATCGCGGCCGACGGCACCGGACCGCTGCGCGCGGGGCCGAGTACCGCACCGTCCGCGAAGACCTTCGCACTGAACAAATGCGAGTACGGATTCGCCGCGCCGAACCGCTCCGGCACCGAGCATCTGTCGATCGCAGTGGCCCAGGAACCCTATTACCCGGGCACCAGCGGAATCGAGAAGTACCCGGGCGCTCAGAAATTCGGCGGGGTGAACGTGTCCGCGCAGCTGGCGGACACACCCAACCGGGACGATCAGCGGGGGGCGGTGAACATGTGGATACACGGCCAGCACGTGAACATCGATGTCGATCTCGCGGCCGATGGTTACGGCCCGAAACTGCACGACATCGTCACCACCATCGCGGCCGGTATGGAAGCACAGGCCACCGCTCCCACCGGCCCCGCCACGATCTCCTACGACCGGGCGGCGTTCCCCGCCACCGTCGCCCAGCCGTGCCCGCTGATCACCCAGGACGTCTTCGCCGCCGCGTATCACGGCACGCTGTCACCGCTGGTGGTGGAGGACCCCGCCACCGCGGTCGGGCAGACGACCTTCGATGCCGAGTCCCGCGACAAGAACTACGTCGCGATGAAGTGCTATCGCGGCACGGGCGAACTCGATCCGGACGACCGGCAGGCGCTGGAAGTGGAGATCAAGAGCTACCTGTCGGACGAGGCGGCGAAGAAGGACATCGCTTTCGTCCGCAGGCAGCACAACGGGCAGCCCACCGGTGTCCCGATCGGTGACGAATCGGCGGTCCTCGATGATCCGAACATGCTGGGCGCGGCCGGGGCGGTGACCGTGCGGCAGGGACGGTTCGTCGTGGACCTGCGCGCCCATGATTCCCAGCACCGCAACGGGCTGACCGCGACGGAGGCCCAGACCATGCTCGTGCCCGCGATGCAGCAGGTCATCCGCAACCTGGGCACCACGCACTAGCCGGTCCAGCGGGCTCGCCTCGGAGGGGTATTCCGTTTCCGGTGATCGCGTTCGGCAGTAGACAACTTTCTCGATCTGTGTACCGACTGATGGAACTTGTTCTAGATTCGGGAGCGGTTCCACCGGCGCAAGCCGCAGCGACGACGAGGAGTGGCGATGTCGCAGCCCGATCCGGATCTTCTCCCCGAGCTGGGGTACTACGCGTTGTCCCGGCATCCGGTGCGGCCCGCCGAACTGGTGGCCGAGGCGGCGGTCGCCGACCGGATCGGGCTCGGGGCCGCGTTCGTTTCGGAGCGCTTCAATGTGAAGGACGCGGCCGTGCTGTCCGGTGCGCTCACCGCGGCCGCGCCCCGGCTCGGCGTGGCGACGGCGGCGACCAATCACCACACCCGCCATCCGCTGGTCACGGCCACAATGGGGGCGACGCTCGCCGAACTCGGCGAGGGCCGGTTCGCGCTCGGGCTCGGACGGGGCATCACCGCCCAGTGGCAGGTGCTCGGGCTGCCGACGGTCACCGGTGCGCAGCTCGCCGAATTCGTGGACGTCCTGCGCCGGTTGTGGCGCGGTGAGACCATCGTCGGCCACGACGGCCTGATCGGGAACTACCCGGTCCTGCATCTCGGCGTCGACCTCACGCCGCCGCCGATCCTGTTGGCCACCATGGGTTCCCGGACGCTGGCGCTCGCCGGCCGCATCGCCGACGCGGTCGTGCTGCACACCTTCCTGAGCGACGAGGCAGTGGCCGCGGCGGTCGCCACCGTGCGCGGCGCGGCCGAACGGGCGGGACGCGATCCGTCGTCGGTGCGGATCTGGTCGGTGCTGGCGACCGTCGACGACCAGCATTCCGAACAGGAACGACTGCGCAGGCTCTACGGCCGGCTGGCCACCTACCTGCAGGGCTACCCGGACGCCCTCGTGCGCGCGAACGGCTGGCACGCAACGGATCTGGATCGCGTGCGAGCGACTGCGGCGTTCACCGGAGCGCGCGGGGCGATCGATGCCACCGCCACACCCGAGGAGGTGCGGGAGTTGGCCGCGACGATTCCCGACGCGTGGGTCCGCGATTGCGCGACCGGATCCGCCGCCGCCTGCGCCGCGGCCGTGGCGCGCCAGTTCACCCTCGGCGTCGACTCGGTGATCCTGCACGGCGCCACCCCCACCGAACTCGCGCCGGTGGTCGCCGCCTACCGGGCGATCCGACCCGTCGACCGCAGCCTGCCCGTGAATCCCGGTGCGGCGCAAGATGTGCCGGTGCAGTCCTGACGAACGCGTCGCCCACGCGGATCGGCACACGGCCCGGACACGGCACCCCGCGTGGATCGCCCGCCTGGCACCGTGGTCATCTCACCCGCGAGGATCGGCCCGCAGACCCGGCAAGACGAAGGTGCGCAGATGGCGGAGGACAGTGGCCGGATCGTCGGCATCGATCGTCTCCCCCGGCATGGTGCCCAGGCTGATCAGCACCCGCGCGATCCACTCCGACACCTCGCGTGGATCGTGCCGCCCGGCGATCTCGCCGCGAGCCATCGCGGCCTCGACATACGGCAGCCAGAACGCCCCGAGATCCGGAACCAAGCCCGAAACCCCCGCGCCCACACACGCCGCGAACTCCTCCGGCTCGGTCACCCGCAGCCGCAGCGGCAGCGCCCCCGGATCGTCGTAGACGCGGCGCCCGATCCGCACGCCCGCCACGAGCTGCTCCGTGAACGTGCCGAAGGTGTCGAGTTCGGCCCGCGCACCACTCCAGAACGAATCCGTCAGCCGCACGATCGCCGCGCCCAGCAGCGCCGACTTGTCCGGGAAGTGGCGATACAGCCAGGCCCGCGACACCCCCGCCTCCTCGGCCACCTCGATGACGGTCGTGGCGCGAATTCCCTTGCGCGCCAGCAATGTCTGCGCGGCGTCGAGCAGCTGGTCCACCACCCCGTTCACCGGTGCCTCGGTCACACGCCCCGCTTTCGATCGGTCCGTGACCGGCGAATTTCCGCCGGTTCCGCGAAAACCTTAGCAAATAGTAGACACTTCTGAGATTCTGTCCACTGTAGACAGAGTCTCCGATCTGTCTACGCTCGGAAAGGACGCACGATGTACCTACCGCGGACCGCTGTCATCGGCGCCGGCATCAGCGGGCTGACCGCCGGCAAGATGCTCAACGACTACGGCGTGCCGTACGTGTGCTTCGAATCGTCGGACCGGGTCGGCGGCAACTGGGCCTTCGGGAATCCGAACGGCCACAGCAGCGCCTACCGATCGCTGCACATCGATACCTCCAAGCACCGGCTGTCGTTCCGGGATTTCCCGATGCCCGTGGACTATCCGGATTTCCCGCACCACACGCAGATCAAGCGATATCTCGACGACTATTGCGCGGCATTCGATCTCACCGATGCCATCGAATTCCGCAACGGCGTCACCGCGGCGCGGCGGCTGCCGGACGGCGGCTGGGAACTCACCACCGAACGCGGCGAGGTCCGGCGATTCGATCTGCTCGTGGTCGCCAACGGGCACCACTGGGACCCGCGCTATCCGGATTTCCCGGGCGAGTTCACCGGCGAGACCCTGCACGCCCATCACTACATCGATCCGGACACCCCGCTGGATTTCCGCGGCCGCCGGATCCTCGTGGTCGGACTCGGCAACAGCGCGGCCGATATCGCCGTCGAACTGTCGTCGAAGGCGCTGGACAACCGGCTCACGCTGTCCACCCGGTCGGGCGCCTGGATCGTGCCGAAGTACATCGCGGGACGTCCGGCGGACAAGTACTTCCGGACTTTTCCGTATATCCCGACGTCGTGGCAGCGCAAGGTCGTCCAGTGGGGTCAGCCGCTCACGGCGGGGCGGCCGGAGAACTACGGCCTGCCCACGCCGAACCACAAATTCTTCGAGGCGCATCCGACGCAATCGGTGGAACTGCCGCTGCGCCTGGGCTCCGGTGACGTGATCGCCAAGCCCGATATCGAGCGATTCGACGGCCGCACAGCGTATTTCCGGGACGGCAGCAGCGACGACTTCGATATCGTCGTCTACGCCACCGGCTACAACATCACCTTCCCGTTCTTCGACCCCGATTTCATCAGCGCACCGGACAACCGGATCGATCTCTACAAACGAATCTTCCTGCCCGGCATGGACGATCTGATGTTCGCCGGATTCGCCCAGGCCACACCGACGCTGTTCCCGTTCGTGGAATGCCAGGCCCGCCTGATCGCGGCCTACGCCGCCGGGCGCTACCGGCCGCCCGGCGAGGCCGAGATGCGCCGCGTGATCGTCGCCGACCAGCAGTTCTACACCGGTCACATGCTCGACCGCCCCAGGCACACACAGCAATTGGACTACTTCCTCTACGAACACGACATGCGGGTCCGGGAACTGCCGGCCGGTGCGCGCCGGGCGGCGGCCGCGGGTCCCCCGCGCTGGTCACAGGCGGGCGCACAGCGGAGCCAGGAGGCGCACCGGTGACGAACTATCGGCAGGTCGAGTTCTCCTCGCACGGAATTTCGTGCGATGCATGGTTTTTCGAGCCGGAGCCCGCGGGTCCCTTCGAAAG
Source organism: Nocardia transvalensis NBRC 15921 (assembly GCF_000308875.1). GTDB lineage: Bacteria > Actinomycetota > Actinomycetes > Mycobacteriales > Mycobacteriaceae > Nocardia > Nocardia transvalensis. The sequence goes on along the minus strand of NZ_BAGL01000044.1, from coordinate 13,726 downwards.
CGCCGACGGCCGTCCGGTCGTGGTGATGGCACACGGATTCGGAGGGACCAAGGACTCCGGACTGCTGCCCTTCGCGAACATCTTCCGCGCCGCGGGTCTCGCCGTATTCGCCTTCGACTACCGGGGTTTCGGCGCCTCCGCCGGACAGCCGCGGCAGCGGGTCTCGGTCGCGGGACAGGTGGCGGACTTCCGGGCCGCGGCGACCGCGGCCGGGCGGCAGACCGGCGTGGATCCCGGTCGGCTGGTGCTGTGGGGAGTATCGATGTCGGGCGGGCACGCGCTGACCGTCGCCGCGGACCGCACGGATGTCGCCGCGGTGATCGCCGCCGTTCCGCTCGTCTCCGGACCGGCCGCCGGTCTCCTCGCCCTGCGGCAGGTGGGCGCGCGGGCGGTCGCCGGCTCGGCGGTCACGGCGGTGCGCAGCGCGGTATCGGCCCGGCTGGGCCGGCGGCCGGTGATGATTCCCCTGGTGGGACGGCCCGGCGAGCGCGCTGCATTGACCGCCGACGGCTTCTACGACAGCTACCTCGGCCTGTCCGGTCCGACCTGGCGTAACGAGGTGGACGCCGCGGTCGCGCTGGAACTCGGTGGTTACCGGCCGGGCCGTCACGCCGATCGCATCACCGCGCCGGTGCTGGTGCAGATCGCCGACTTCGACAGGGCCGCACCGCCGCACGCGGCGGCGAAGACCGCGTTCGCGGCGCGGGCCGAGGTGCGCCACTACCCCTGCGACCACTTCGACCTGTTCCCGGACCGGCCCTGGTTCGAGACCGCCGTCGACCACCAATTGCGTTTCCTGCGAAGGCATCTCGCCCCGCGGACCGTGACGAGTCCGGGACGGTCCGCGTGAGCGCGGGCAGCACCGCGGTGGTCACCGGCGGTGCGTCCGGTATCGGCGCCGCCACCGTGCGCCTGCTGGCCGCCGAGGGATACCGGGTGGTCGTCGCCGATATCGATGAGGCGGCCGCGCGGCGCCTAGCCGACGAACTCGGCGACGCGGTGACCGCGGTACGAATGGACGTGACCGACGAGGATTCGGTGGCCGAGGGATTGCGCGCGGCGGCCGGCGCCCACACCGTGGTGCACTGCGCGGGTCTGTCGATGTTCGGCGCGGTCACCGAACTCGACCTCGCGAATTGGCAGACCACCCTCGATGTCTGCCTGACCGGGACCTTCCTCGTGGTCAAGCACGCCGGACGGCACCTCGCCGACAACGGCAGCATCGTCTGCGTGGCCTCCCTCAACGGACGCCAGCCCGGGACGGGATTGGCGGCCTACTGCTCGGCCAAGGCGGGCGTCCTCATGCTGGTCCAGGTGGCGGCGCTGGAACTGGCCGACCGCGGCGTCCGCGTCAACGCGATCTCACCGGGCCTCGTCGACACCCCGCTGGTAGCCGGCATCGCCATGGTGCCGGGCCTGCGCGAGGAATACCTCGAGAACACCCCCCTCGCCCGCAGCGGCCGCCCGGAAGACGTCGCCGAACTCGCCGCCTTCCTCGCCTCCGACCGCTCCGGCTGGATGACCGGCGCTGCCATAGACCTCAACGGCGGCGCCCACCTCCGCCGCTACCCCGACACCGTCGCCAAACTCCGAGCACTCTCGACCGACCTACCTTCCCCGTAACCCGTTGTCTCACAATCCAATAGGGTGTCAGCCGCGAGGCGCCTTGGTTCCGTGCACCCGGATGTATTCGGCGGCGAGCCACGGCCCGAGGTCGTCGAGGAGCATGTCGAGGACGACCGGGTCCTCGGCCGGGACGCGCGCGATCGTTGCGGCCGTGCGCATCTGGGCGCCGCGAGACGGGTAGTAGCGGGCGAAGATCTCCGCCGAGCGGGCCAGATCGCTGGTCCATCCACCCCAGCGCGGCATCACCAGGGTCAGGCCCGATCGCACGATGCGGCGGGAGGCCCGCCTGGTCAGCCGGAGGCGCTCGACCTCGGTGAGGTCGCCGCCGCGCTGCGCCCGCCAGGATCGGACCGCCTGGTCGAGGTCCCCATTGGTCTCGCGGGCGAGGTGTGCTGTGGGCCGGTAGCGCGGGAGGTACGCCGCGAGGTCGTCGCCGAGCAGCGGCGTGCACAGGCAGGCGACGAACCAGCCCAGGTCGTGGCGTTCGATATCGCTGAGTAACGTTGCGGTGGAAGCGAGTTCGATGCCGGCGCCGTTGATCACGGCGTGGGTGGCATCCAGCACGGTGGCGAGGGACCCGGCGTCGGACCGGTCGGGCGGGGTGGGTTCCTGCCGGAGGGCGAGGAGTACGTCGAGGTCGGACACGCCCGGGACGGCGCTGCCCCGGGGAACGCTGCCGTACAGGTAGGCGCTGTGCAGGCGGTCGGGGCCGAAGGTCTCCTCGATGGCCGCGCACGCATGGTCGACCACCGGTGCGAACGGCGCCTGAATCCGGTCGAGCGAACCTTCCCGGGCGATGAACCCGTCGGCGTCCAGTCCCACGATCTCCATGCGGGCACTATGCCCGCCCCGGACGACCCCGGGCCACCGCATTTCGCGGGGGCAGCGGAGTCGCCTCGCTGGGCGGGCACCGGCGGCGCTAGGACTCCGTCACTGCCTGGCTCTGGCCCGTGACGCCGTCCGCGCCGGACGTTTCGAGGGTGGACCGGGTTCCGCTGCGCTTGGACGAGCGCAACCGCGAAACCACGACCAGAATCGGCTCCACCACGCGGGCCGCGATCGGGCCGAGCACGGCCATCAGCAGGACGTAGGTGGTGGCCAGCGCCGCGAACTCGGGCGGGACCGCACCGGTCGTCACCGCCAATCCGGCGATCACGATGGAGAATTCGCCGCGAGCCACCAGCGCCGTACCGGCACGCGCCCGCCCGTACGTCGACGCTCCGGCGCGTTTGGCCGCCCACCATCCGGTGGCTACCTTGGTCGCGACCGTGGCCACCGCCAGCACGACCGCCCAGCCCAGCACGGGCGGAATACTGGTCGGATCGGTACTCAGCCCGAACAGCACGAAGAACAACGCGGCGAACAGGTCCCGTAACGGTTCCAGGATCTTCGTCGCGGTATGGGCGGTCGAATCCGAGATCGCGATACCCAGCAGGAACGCGCCCACCGCCGCCGACACCTGCAACGCGGAGGCCACACCGGCCACCAGCAGCGCCGATCCCAGCAGCTTCAGCAGGAAGATCTCCCGATCCTCGCTGTCGACGATCATCGACACGTATTTGCCGTAGCGCAGCGCGACGACCAGCACCACCGTGACCGCCGCCAGCGCGATGCCCAGGGTCTTCACCCCGGCCGCGAATCCGACGCCGGCCAGCACCGCGGTCAGGACCGGCAGATACCCGGCCATCACCAGATCCTCGAACACCAGAATCGACAGAATCGTGGGCGTCTCCCGGTTACCCAACCGGCCGAGATCCCCCAGCACCTTCGCCACGATTCCGGACGAGGAGATATACGTGACGCCCGCCATCGCGACCGCGCCGGTGAGTCCCCATTTCAGCAGCAACGCGACCACGACACCGGGCGTCGCGTTCAGAACGATATCCAGCACACCGGCGAGCCAGGACTTGCGCATTCCCGTGACCAGCTCGTTCGCGGTGTATTCCAGGCCGAGCAGCAACAACAGCAACACGACGCCGATCTCGCTGGCCAGGTGGATGAACTCGTCCACGTGATCCAGTTCGATCAGCCCGCCGGTGCCGAAGACCAGCCCCCCGATCAGATACAACGGAATCGGCGACATCCCGATCCGCGCGGCAACTCTGCCCAGTAGACCCAAACCGAAAAACACCGCGCCCAGCTGAATCAGCGCCAGGGCGGTTTCATGCTCCACCATACGTTTCAGCCGTCCATCAATAGTCTGTCGGCAGCCGCGAGCCCCTCCGCCGTTCCGACAACAACGAGCACGTCACCGGCGGTGAACGCGAAATCCGGTCCCGGCGAGGGAATCGCCTGACCCGCGCGCACCACCGCGACGATCGAAACCTTCGTCCTGGTCCGCATCTGCGTATCGCCCAGCAATCGGGCGTCGAACGGCGATCCGTCCCGGATCACCAGCTGGCGCGTCGTCAGATCGCCGTAGTCGCGATGCTCGTTTCGCAGCTGCGCCACCAACTGTGGCGCACCCAGCAGATTGGCCAATACCGCGGCCTCGTGGGCCGACAGCGAAATCTGGTCCGTCGCATCCGGATTCCCGGGTTTGCTCACTATGAGATCGATCGTGCCGTCCTTATGATCGATCACCCCGACCCGGCGACGGGAATCTTTCAATGGAAAATCTTTGCGCACACCGATACCCGGCAGCTGTGTAACCTCGACGTTCACCACCCCACCCTATCGAGGGATCTTCAGCGCCCGCACGGTCGCCATATGCCCGCCGGTGAATGCCGCGAGATCACTGGGAGCGGGTGCGCTGCGGATCCTCGGGGCGGGGTGAGGTTGCCGCAGCGGCATCGGTCCCCGGCTCGTACGGCAGCGATTTGCCCTGCCGCGCGAGTTCGTGTTGCCAGCGTTCGAGATTCGGCGGGCGGTAGTCGTCGCTGATCACGACGGTATTCGAGAGGTACGTATTCGGGGTGCCGGTGTCCAGGCGGCGCCAGGAATCCGGATAGTAGTACGGGCTCTGCGGATCGAGCAGCCGGCCGATCAGATTCAGGAGCCGATCCGTAACCGTCAGCTCGTTACGCGGCTGTGCGGAAGCGTCGAAAGCGCCACTCTCCGAGAACTTCTCGAAGGGTTCGCGTTCGAATACCAGACCACGCGCGGCGGCCTCGTTCACCATCCAGCGCAGCGTCGGATCCGACAGCCGGGAGTCCGCATTGCCGCCGCCGATATCGGTGTGCCCACCCTTGAACCACACCTGTTCGATCCGATCGGAACGCAGCGGCCCGGCGACCGCGTCGTCGACCTCCCACAGGCATGGTGCGAACACACGGCGGCGCTCATCGATGGCGAGTACCTGGCGAGCGCATTGCACATACGGCGACAGCCGCATATCGGGAAACCGGTACCGCCACCGCCGAAGTCCCGGCACGCCCATCGCGCCGACGGTGTCGAACACACCCAGGAATTCGATCGGAACGGGGTAATGGCAGTTGGCCGCACGGAAATCCGTCCAGTGCGGCGGATCGGGCTCGTCGGGATGCTGTTTGCGTTCCCGGTAATACGCCAGCACCTCGGGATACCGGCCGGCGGCTATACCCCGGATACCCATCAGCCCGAACCGGCCGATCATCCCCGCCAGACTGCGCGCGGTATAGGCGCCGCGGCTGAAACCGAAAATAAAGATCTGATCGCCCGGCTCCCAATTCAGCGCCAGCTGGCGATACATCGTCGAGAGTTCCGTATCGAGAGTGCCCTGCGGGTCCGCACCGTTCATATAGAAGACTCGCTGACCGACATACCGGCCGGCTTCCGTCGTCGTGCCCAGCCGCACGGATTTCGCGATCTGCAGGATATTGGACACCCCGGCATCGGGTTCGGGATACTCCGCGGCCGGGCCCGGGGCGAATGCGGCGGTCGAACCGGCGAGCGCGGACAGCACGCGACGGCCACGGGTCGCGGGCTCGTCGGCGGGAGGCCGCGCGAACGCCCGAGTCGTCCCCGCCAGCGCCGACAGCAGCCGGTGTCCGAACCGGTCACCGGCGACGCGCGGGCCGGTTCTCCATTCGCCGTCGCAACACACCACCAGTCGTTTCACGCGCTCCCACCTCGGCTTCCCGCGGGCAGCCTGATCGGCATCCGCTCGGCCAGCGCGGCAAGACTTTTCAGGATGGCCGGCGCTGCGGCCCCCGCCCCGACCGCGACCAACACATTCGTGAGGACCCCTCCCGCGGCGAGCGCGGCCGTCACCCCGGCCCCCAGCGCCAGGCGAACGACGATCGCCACCGCGTAGGGCCCGCCACCCGGCCCCGCGGGACGCTTCCAGGGCCATCCTCCGACACGCTGACCGGCTTCCAGGAACTCGACGCCGCAAAAGAATGCCGCGCCGAGAAACCCCCATAAGGCATAGAGCCACATGCCATCGAAGATAAAGGCACGGAACAACAATCACTACCCGGATCTCGTGACACACCCCTTATTTCCCATCCGGAAGTGATAGGGGCCCTGACCGTAAAAAGGAACCGAGCGACCGTTTCGGCACGGTGCCGGTCGTTTGCGGAAACCGTCCACGGCGATGCGGAGCGGCCGCCTATCCTGGGCTGGTACACGACGGGCTCGGGACAGGGGTGATTCATGGGCATGCCGCTGGATGTGACGCGCGAGCAGCTCCACGCGGATCTGCGGGAGTACGCGCGGCTGGCCGAGGTCGGGTACGACCCGGCGGTGGTGAACGCGGTACTGGACGCACTGGGCGACGAGTTCTGGCCACAGTCGTGGCTGGCGGTACGCACCACGACGCACGCGGTCGACGAGCGGGAGCTGAGCATCCGGTTCGTGAATCTCCCCGCGGCCGCCAACGCGCCCGACCGATTGCGTGCGGAGGGGCTGCTGGAGTTCACCGGCCATCCGATGGAGAAGGTTCTGGCCGCGATCTCCGCCACCGAACCGGTGCAGTGGGGTGTCGACGTGGGCGTCACCTCGGGCGTACAGAAGATCTGGGCCAGCTTCCCGGAGCTGATCCCCGTCGACCGGCTGCTGGCCGTCGACGGGGTCCCGGAGTCCGCGCGGGCGCACACCGGCCACCTGAAGCGCTGGGGCGGCGACCAACTCGCGCTGATAGCAATGGATTTCGCCAGCCGCACGATGAACCTGTACGCGTCGATCCAGGCGCCGGGGCAGATCACCCCGGAGAACATCGTCGCGATCCTGGCGGAACTCGGTTTCGTCCCGCCGAGCGAGGAGGAGCTGACCGTCCTCGCCTCCCCCTTCACCATCTACCGCACCTTCTCGTGGACCTCGCCGAACATTCTGCGAATCTGCTTCCCCGCCCGCTACTTTCGCGACCAGTTCCCCGATCTCGACCCGACGCTGTCCCGCTTCGCCACCGGCCCGGTCGCGGGCCCGGGCCCCCACGCCGCCGCCTTCTACGCCGCCTACGGACCCTCCGGCAAGTACTACAAGATCCAGGCCGACTACACCTCCCCCATGCGCTTCGTCCTCCCCGGCGGAGCCGAAGTCCCCCAGCAACGGTGACCCGCACCGGCTAACCGGTCGGCGGCACAGCCCCCAACTCTCCATCGAGAGTCGCCCGCACCACCTCGGCCCACCACTCCAGCGTGCGCTCGCCAGCAGAGGTCAGGCCGGCGCTGCGGCGGAATTCGTTGCCGAACAACGGATCCAGGGCGACGGCCTGATGGAGGGCGGCCATCGTGAGCCGGATCACGTCGCGGGACGGGGGAGTTCGCCCGGTGGACGCGCACTGCTCGCCCGCCTGGGTGTGCAGGCGGTCGACGACCTCGTCGAGCAGGCCGCTGCTGGGATCCCGCCACCCGGATTGGTGTAGGGCAAGGGCCAGTTCGGCGTAGCCGCGGGCATACAGCGCGGACAGGGCGCGCACGAGTTCGGCGGGATCGATCGGACCGTCGGGCCATGCGTTCAGGACGGCGCGCAGTTCGGATTTCATCGTGGCCCCGCCGAATCGCAGCAGCGACTCCAACAGCTGGTCACGCGTACCGAAGTGATGGTTGACCGCCGCATCGGACACGCCGACCTCGGCGGCGACGGCACGCACCTGCACCGCGGCCGGTCCGCCCGCGGCCAGGAGCCTGCTCGCCGCCTCAAGGATCAGCCGTTTCGCGTCATCGGGCTTTCGTCGCACTCGGGTGGCCACCCGCCGATCTTACCTTGACCACTCAATGTAAGAGTCTTACATTGATGGTCCAAGGTAAGGGGAGCATCATGCACGGACGATCCACGATTCCGGGGATGACCGAGCTGGCGGCCGCGTTGGGCGTCGACATTCACGATCCCACCCCGCCCCGCGACATCCACTACTCGCGCACGGGCTGCCGGCTGCACGGATTCGACTGGGGCGGAGAAGGTTTCCCCGTATTCCTGCTGCACGGCGGCAAACTGTCCGCGCACACATGGGATTTCGTGAGTCTCGGCCTGCGCGGCACCGTCCGGCCGATAGCACTGGACCTGCGCGGTCACGGCGACAGCGACTGGTCCGGCGACTACCGCGTCGCCACCATGGCCGCCGACGTCGCCGCCGCGGCCGATCACCTCGGCATCGACCGATTCGCCCTGGCCGGTATGTCACTCGGCGGCGTGGTCGCGGCGCACGTCGCCGGCACGTGGCCGGACCGCGTGCACCGGCTGGCGCTCATCGATGTCGCCCCGGGCGTGGACTTCGACAGCACCCGGCGTATGCGGGAGTTCACCCTCGGCCTCGGCGCGGTCGGCAGCCTCGACACGGTGGTGGACGCCGCACTGCGGCTCAACCCGCGCGCCGACCGCGCCTCCGTCGCCTACCGGATGCACACGCTGTTCCGTCCCACGCCCGAGGGCGAGTGGATTCCGAAGGCCGATCCGAGCCCGCCCGACTTTCCCGCCATCCTCGCCGCCATCCACCGGCTGACCACCCAGCTGACCCGGCACCCGGTCCTTCTGATTCGCGGCGCCCGCAGCAAGGTCCTCCCCCAGCTCGCCGCCGAACAGCTCGTCGACCGCATCCCCCACGGCGAACTCGTCGTCGTGCCGAACGCGGGACACAACGTGCAAGAGGACAATCCCGCCGCCCTGACAATCGCATTACGCGCGTTCCTGACCCCCCGGCAGTGAGCAAGCCGCACCCCGAACACCTGGTCATCTCGCATATCACCGCGGATTTCGATCCCGAGAGCATGGAGCGCGCGCTCGAGACGTACCGCGCCGGCGGCGGCCACGCGCAGAACCGCGACCGCGCGGAGGTCGCCCGCAAACGCGGATAGGAGCGGGCTGCGGCCGATCCCGCGTGCCACTTGGCACAATGTCGGCGTGCGCGGTATTCGACTCGGAGGGATCCGGTGGTGGGCCACCGCGGCGACGGTCGCGATGGCGACGATCGCCGCGGCCGAATGGCTGACCTGGCGCGCGTCGCGGCAGTACCTGCGCCCCGCGCCGGCGAGACCCGGCGGAACGGAAACCGTTGTGGTGCTGGGTTATCCGGCGAATCAGGACGGGAGCCCGCATCGGCTGCAACGCTGGCGCTGCCGTATCGCCGCGCGCTCGCTGGATCCCGGGCGCGACGGGCGCCTCGTCTTCACCGGCGGCGCGGTGCGGCGGGAGTGGCCCGAGGCCGAGGTGATGGCGCGCTACACCCACGACGTTCTCGGCGTGCCGGCCGCCCGCATCGTCACCGAGACCGAGGCCGAAAGCACGTGGCAGAATATCGAATTCACGATGTCGCTGGTGGAACGCGCCGACCACATCAAGATCGCTTCCGATCCCATGCACGCCGCCCGGGCCCGCCGCTACCTCCTGCTCCAGCGGCCTGATCTCGCGGACCGCCTGGCCCCCGCCGCCGACTATCGCTTCCTCGAGCGGTGGTGGCTGAAGGTTCCCACCGCGGCCCACGAACTCGCCGCCATAGCCCGCCGCCGCGCGGGCGCGGCGGCTGTCGCCCTCCTGAACCGCGCGGGCGGTAATCAGCGTATGGATGCCGGGCCACCGGCGGCCTGACATTTTCTTGATGGCAGTGACTGACATCCGGTGCTACTGTCGATGTCAGTCACTGACATACCTGAAAGGAGTCGTCATGCGCATCTTCGTCACCGGTGCCTCCGGCTGGATCGGCTCGGCGGTCACGGACGAACTTCTCACGCACGGCCACGAGGTCGTCGGACTGGCCCGCTCCGACGCGGCCGCCGACACGCTCGCGGCCAAGGGCGCCACCGCCCACCGCGGCAGCCTCGACGATCTCGACAGCCTCGCCGCGGCGGCCGCGTCCGCCGACGGGGTCGTCCACCTCGCCTTCAAACACGATTTCACCGACTACGCCGGTGCCGGCCGCAGCGAGAACGCGGCCGTCCAGCGGATGCTCGATACCCTCGCAGGCAGCGATCGCCCGTTCCTGCTCGCCTCCGGGCTGGCGTCGGGCGGCATCGGACGGCCCCTGACCGAGGACGACGAATCGCCCTTCCACGGCGCCGACTCGATGCGCGGCGGCAGCGAGAACCTCGCGCTGTCCTACGCCGAGCGCGGCGTCCGTTCCGTGGCGCTGCGGTTCTCCCCGACCGTGCACGGCATGGGCGACCACGGCTTCACCTCGGTCCTGACGCAGGTCGCGAAGGAACACGGCGCGGCGGGTTACGTCGGCGACGGCTCGACCCGCTGGGCAGCCGTGCACCGCTCCGACGCCGCCCGCATGGTGGGCCTCGCGCTGGAGAAGGCCCCGGCGGGCTCGCGAATGCACGCGGTCGCCGAATCCGGCATCCCGTCCCGCGACATCGCCACCGCGATCGGCGACTACCTGAACGTGCCCGCCGTCTCGGTAGCGCCCGAGGACGCCCAGGCCCACTTCGGCTGGATCGGCGGCTTCTTCGGCATGGACATCACCGCATCGAACGACCGCACCCGCGAACTCCTCGGATGGACCCCCACGGGCCCAACCCTGCTGGAGGACATAGCCGCCGGAGCCTACGCCCTCCCGTCCTGACCACCCACCACGGTCTCCGACCGCCTACGTCCCGTGCGGAAGGTTGCCGCCACAGGGGCCGTCTCACCGCAGCGAGTGTCTCGCCAACAAGGACAACGCCTCACCACAAGAGACCGTCTCACCACGGCAGACCGTCTCGCCACGGCAAGACCGCCTCGCCACGGGGAGACCGTCCCACCACGGCAAGACCGCCTCGCTACGGCAAGACCGACCCACCACGCGGAGACCCTCTCACCACGGCAAGACCGCCTCGCCACGGCAAGACCGACCCACCACGCGGAGACCCTCTCACCACGCGGAGACCCTCTCATCGCGGGAGGCTGACCTTCGCGGGAGGCTGGCCCTCGCGGGAGTCTGGGTCAGCCGGCGATCGGGATGGCGCGGCCGGGGTGCTCTCGGAGGAGGTTGGCGATATCGCCGTCTGCGCCTGCGGGGTCGATCTGGGCGGCTGGGTGATTCAGGGCGTCCAGGGAGTCGGCGATGAAGGTGGGGAGGCGTTCCGGTGGTTGTTTGCGAAGGTCGGCCAAGGTGCTGACACCCGTGAGGACCAGGAGTGACGGCAGGCCGACGCAGTGGGCGCCGTCGATATCCGTGTCGAGGCGGTCGCCGACCACCAGAGCGTCGCGGGTGTCCGCGCGGTCCAGCGCGTCCTCCATCAGAGGCGCGTACGGTTTGCCGGCGACGATCGGTTCCAGATCGGTGGCCGTGCGCAGGGCGGCCACCATCGACCCGTTGCCGGGCGCGAGGCCGCGTTCGTTCGGCAGCGTGGCATCGGTGTTCGCGGCGACCCACAGGACCCCGGCGCGCAGCGCGTAGGCCGCCTCGGCCAGATCCGGCCACGCGGTGTGCGGCGAATGTCCCTGCACCACGGCGTCGGGCGGCGTGTCCTCGAAGCGCCGGACGGGACGCAGACCGACCCGCTCGACCTCGGCGACCAGATCGTCGGTGCCGACGACGAGCACCGTCGCGTCGCGGTCCAGACGGTCGGCGAGGACGTGCGCCGCGGCCTGGGCGCTGGTCACCACCTCGTTCTCGGTGGCGGTGAAGCCCATACCGGCAAGGTGGGCCGCGACCACGGCGGCCGACCGGCTGGCGTTGTTGGTGACATACATCAGCGCCTGCGCGGACGCTGCGCCCGAGAGCGCCTCGGGCGCACCGGGAATCACGTCGTTCCCGCGATACAGCGTGCCGTCCAGGTCCAGCAGCAGCGCGCCGAACCGGTCCCTCAACCGCGTCACTTGTCCCACCTATTCGAGATCGTCGCGTCCGGAGTCCTCGTCCGCGTCGACTTCCGTTGTCCCGCCGGCCAATTCGTCGGCCCGCTCCTCGGCGTCGGTCTCGCCCTCGAGATCCGCCGACGCCGCGTTGAGGAACCATTTGAGAGCCTCGTCGACGCGTCCGGCGGCCAGCAGTGCCTCCGCGTACGCGTAGAACAACCGCGCGGCGGCCGAACCGCTCCGCGACGGGTCGAGTTCCGGCGTCTGGAGCGTCACCACCGCCTGGTCGTACTGGCCCAGGTCCATGCGGGCGCCGGCGACCACGATCCGTAGTTCGGTGGCCTCGTCGCCGCTCAGCTGACGGGCCTCGTCGCTGCGGCCCAGCTCGATCGCCCGCTCGGGGCGGCCGAGGCCGCGTTCGCAGTCCGCCATGACCGCGAGCAGTCCGGAGCCGCCGGACATCCGGCGGGCCGTCCGCAGTTCGGACAGCGCCTCCGCCCACTCACCGGCGTGATACGCGGTCACACCGGCGGTCTCCCGAACCACCGCGATGCGGCCGGCCCGCTGCCGGGCGGCACGGGCGTGGGCCAGCGCCTGCTCCGGATCCTCGTCGAGGAGACGGGCCGCCATCACCAGATGGCGGGCGACGGTGTCCGCGTTGTTCTTGTCCAGGCTCAGCAGGTCGCGGCGGACCGCGGATTCCAGTTCACCGGCCTCGACGTCCTCGGGCAGTTCGGGCTCGTCCGGGCGCCGTTCGCGGCGATCGGTCGCGCGACCCCGTCCGAACTGGGCACCCTCGCCGCCGCGATGGCGGTCCGGACCCCGGTCGCCATCCGGGCGTCCGCCGCCGTACCCGCGGTCGCCGTCGCCCGAGCGGCGGTCGGATCGGCCACGGTCCTGGTCGGGACGCCGGTCGTCGCCGCGACGGAATCCGCCGCGCTCGCCGTCGTCGCGTCCGAAGTTTCGTTTGTCGCCCTGGGGACGTGAGAAGCCACTTCCGCCGGGACGGTCGCCGCCACGGCGGTCCGCGCCGCGGCCGTAGCCACCGCGACGATCGTCGCCCCGGCCCTCACCGCGATTGCCGCCGCGGTCGCCGGAGGGGCGATCGGAGAAGCCGCCACGGTTGGCGCCACGATCGCCGTACGGGCGATCCGAGGAACCGCCGCGATTACCGTGCGGCCGATCGGATCGGTCGCCGCGGTCACGATCGCCATAGGGACGGTCGGATCGATTCCCGCGGTCACCATAGGGCCTGTCGGATCGACCTCCACGGTCACCGTAAGGACGGTCGGATCGGTCGCCGCGATCGCGATCGCCATAGGGACGGTCGGACCCGCCGCCGCGTTTGAATCCGCCGCGGTTGTCGCCGTTGGAGCCGCGACCGGAGTCGCCGCCACGGCGGTCGGAATCGCGGCCCGAGTCGTCGCGGCCGCCGTCGCGTCGGAAACCGCCGCCCGACGGCCGGTCGCGGCCGCGATCGGACCCGGGTCGGTCGGAGCCAGACCCCTGGCCGGGCCCGCTGCTACGGCGGAAGGGTTTCCGACCCTCGTTCTGCTCCGACACGGTGATCCCTTCGTCTGTTCCTGCTCGGTGCCCGCCGAGACGTCGTCGCTGTGTGCCGGCCGTCGGCCGCCTACACGAAATTGAATCACGGATGGACGCACCGGCCGTGATGCGGCACCGGCCGTAAACGGCGAAAAGGGGACCCACAGCATGGGCCCCCTTTTCGGGAAGTATGTTCCGGCGGTGTCCTACTCTCCCACACCCTGTCGAGTGCAGTACCATCGGCGCAGGTGAGCTTAGCTTCCGGGTTCGGAATGGGACCGGGCGTTTCCCCACCGCTATAACCGCCGTAACTCTATGAAACTATCCACAGATCCCGGCCAAAACCGTGCCGGGACCTCCATGACGACCCCGGGCACACCGGAACCATCACGTCCCGGCATGCTTCTCACCGGGATCC
>NZ_BAGL01000045.1 GCF_000308875.1 Nocardia transvalensis NBRC 15921 | reverse complement strand
TTGACCAGCACCGGCCGCTCCCCCGGACCGGCCCACGCGGCGGCGGGCAGGACCAGGGACGCCGTCGCGAACGACGCCTCGCCGCGCGCGTCCGCCGTGCGGTACTTCACCTGCACCACCTGCCGGACCGGCGCGGTCAGCGGCAGGGCGAACAGCGGCGCGGCGACGCCGGTGACGTCGCGGGTCTCGACGACGTCGCCGGGCGCGAGGTCGTCCAGACCGGGCGGGCGGGCGTCGAACATCGGATCACCGACGGGATCGGGCAGGACGGCGGACAGCAGCGCGGCCGATTCCGCCGCCGGGCTCACCGATTCGACCTCCGGCAATCCGGCCACCGGGAGTTCCGGACGCGGCACGACGGAATCGATCCACCGCTGGATACCCGGCAGGTCCAGGCCCGGCGGCGAGATCGGCACGGGCCCGTCCGGGCCGGGCGGGTCGGCCCGCGCGACCAGCGCCGGCCCACCCGCGACCAGCAGAACGACAACAAGCACACGCCACGCCCACATGGGCACACACCCCACGATCCGGAAGGTCCTGACCGACGGCCGTGTCGTGCGCGCCAACCCCGAGACGCCGACCGCGGTATAGAGATTCGTAGTGTAATGGCACAAAAGTGACGGCGTCTTTATTGTTCACCATCACTGGGAGGCTGATGCCGATCCGATACGTGACACGCACCCGGCCGCCCCCTCACCCGTCCCCCGCCCTTCGAATTGAGATTGCGGACCGTCTGCCCCAGAATGTCCGATATGGGACCTTCGACTCTATGCGCGCCGCCGGGATACACCGGCGGGGACGTCTCGACCGGCCGGTACTGACCGGTCGATGTCGATGGTGAAGGTTCGGAGCGGGGCCCGTCGCGGGCCTGCGTTCATTCACAAATATTCCCTGCCCGATACGAAAAAGGGCATGTGCCCGGGTATGTTTCGCCGCATGCATTGCGGCTACCCGGTATCGCACGGGGGATTTGGAGATCGCGGTCTGCCGAAGGGGTGCCGGTAAATTGACTGATTCGTTCACATCGGATGACGAGGGCGAGAATACGACGGTCCTGTCGGTCGTCGTCCCGGTTCTCGACGAGGCCCGGATCATCGAGCGGACGCTGCGGCATCTCACCGCCCAGGAGGCCGTCGACGAGGTGATCGTCGTGGACAACGGCAGCACCGACGGCACCGTCGCGATCGTCCGGGATTTCGCCGACGCGCACCCGAAGGTGGAACTCCTGCTCGAGCCGCGCCGGGGTATCGCCGCCGCCCGCAACGCGGGATTCGACAAGGCGCGCGGGACAATCATCGCCCGCACGGATGCCGATACGATCGTCGACCCGGAGTGGGGCAGGACAATTCGCGAATTCCTCGCCGATAATCCCGGGACGGCCGCGGTGACGGGACTGTGCACCTATCACGATTCGCCCGTCGGATTTCTCCTGGAATTCGGCCAATGGGCGCTGTTGCGGACCGGCCGGATCGGCGGGCAGGTCGGCAATATGTACGGGCCGAATATGGCGGTCCGGCGCGAGGCGTGGCTGCGGGTCGGCCCGGACACCCAGGTGCGCGCGGATGTTGCCGAGGATCTGGATCTCGCGCTGTGCCTGGGCAAGAAGGGGTTCCGGATCGATCAGGTGCCCGCGATGCGCGCCCGGACCTCGGCGCGGCGGCGCCGGACGAGCCCGCTCCTGCACTGGCGGTTCCACTTAACCGGCTTACGCACGTTACGAGACCAAGGCATTCCGGTGCACCCGGTACACCGCGTCATCATCGTGGCGGCCTGGCTGGGACATACGATCCAGTGGCCGATCTACCGCTTCTGGGACTTCCACCGCCGGCGGTTCACACTCCGTCCCGGCGACGCCCGCATCTCCTCCGTCGGCTGACTCCGGCCGGAATACGCTGGCGCGCAGTGTATAGCGCCGCTGACGATCAACCGTAACATCCCCTCGCGCACGCGCGACGACTCGGTATTCCGGCATCCGCCGGAACCTCAGGCGCCCGAGGGCGTGCGTCATGGGCCAGGTCCGGCCGACGATGTGGGGAATCCCGAATGAACCAGCCCGAGCGACATCTGCAGCTGGTGCAACCCGACCCGGCGTCCGCGCGCGTGCGGGAACTCACCGCCCGTGCCGCGCGCGCGGGTTACCGCCTGGTGCGCGCCCCCGCCGCACCGTACGAGTGGCGACTACTGGACGCCCTCGACGGCCAGACGCTGTTCTCGGCGGCGCGGCTCGACGAGATCGACCTCTGGCTACGGACGTGACCGGGGGCACGGAACAAATCCGGCCGGCACCGCGTTGAACCGTCGGAAAATGACCCGACAGCGGCAGTAACGCTGTGTCACCATGAGAACGATGATCAAGCGGCCCCGCCGGGGTCGCGGCACCGGACGCACACCGGGAAGGAGGTGGCTGATGATCTCGACCGAGATGCGCGCGAGCGCGAAGAGCGATGCCCTACAGCGGCTTTCGTTCAGCCACCTCCCGGGCCGGGCCTGACTCGCCCGTTCGCCCCGATTCGTTCTTCTCCCTCGCGAAACCTGGTGACGCCCATGCCGTTCCATCGCGCCGCCGACGCGGCCCTCACCCCCGACAACTGGATACACGCCGGGGTGCTGGTGCTGAACGCCTCCTACGAGGCGCTCACCGACATCAGCGCCGACCGGGCGGTGGTGCTGCTCCTCACCGGTACGGCCGAGATCGTCGCCGTGCGGGAGCCGCACTTCCCGATCCGGTCCAAGCACCTGGAAATCACGCTGCCGCAGGCGATTCGGCTGCGGCACTACGTCTACCTCGAACACCGGGTGCTCGTGCACGACGACAGTCGCGCCACGCTCGCCGGCGTCCTGCGGCGCGACGCCCATCGGTGCGGGTACTGCGCCGGATGGGCCCGCACCGTCGACCACATCCGCCCGCGCAGCCGGGGCGGCCCGAACACGTGGAACAACCTGATCGCCGCGTGCGGGCCGTGCAATACGCGCAAGGCGGACCGCACGCCGGAGGAGGCCGGCATGCGGCTGCTGTGGGAACCGAAGGCGCCCAACGACATGGACAAGAGACAACGGCGGATCTGGAAGGCCCTGACCGCCACCACATAAGGCCCCCGGGAAGGAGGGGATCCGATATGACGAACGCAGTACAGGAACTATCCCTGGTGGATCTGCTCCCACTCTCGGACTCGCAGAAATGGGAGGGAGCCGCCTGCAAGGGTGACCCGAATCACGACGCGTGGTTCCCGTACCCGTCGCAGGACTTCGCGTACGCGCGCGGTATCTGCGCGGGCTGCCCGATCCGCCGCCAGTGCGGCGACTTCGCCGCGGCCACCGGCCAGTCCGGCGTCTGGGCAGGCCACGAGTACGACCGCGGGCGGGTGGTCCGCTAGGTCCACCCGCCGGCCCGGCGCCTCAGTTCCCCTGCCGTCCTGCGCCCCCGCGCGCCGGACGGTAGGGGACCCCTGAGCGGGGTGGGCGGCAAACTTCGCGTGAACCTACACTGGTGCACCGTGGGTACACATCGCAGCGCCAGCGGTTCGCGAGGCGTCAGCAAGGGTCTCGTGGTGTCGGTCGTGGCGGCGCTGCTCGTGGTGGCCGCGGTGGGCGGCTGGTTCTGGCTGAGGGGCCATTCCGCGTCCTCCGATCGCAGCGCGGCGGGCGAATGCGTCGAAGGCCAGTCGGCGCTGGCGGTCACCGTCGATCCGGATATCGCCACACCCGTGCGCGCCGCGGCGGACCGCTACAACGCGACCAAGCCCAAGGTGCGCGACCACTGCGTCTCGGTGACCGTGAACGTCCAGCCCTCGGCGGCGATGGTGGCCGCGTTCACCGCCGGCTCGTGGGACGCCAAGATGGGCCCGCGACCCGCGCTCTGGATCCCCGACTCCTCGCGATCGGTCGAGCAGATGCGGGTGCCCGGCCTGATCGAGGGCGCTCCCGCGTCGGTGGCGACCAGCCCGATCGTGCTCGCCGTCCCCGACCAGCTGCGCCAAGCCATGGAGAAGGCCAAGACCGGGTGGTCGGACCTGCCTCGGCTGCAGCAGGGTTCGCTCGGCGACATCGGGCTCAACGGCTGGGGCGGCCTGCGCATGGCGATGCCCGCCGGCGACAACACCCTCGCCGCGGCGCTCGCCGTCGGATCCAATGTCTCCGGCGCCGACCCGCTGTCCGACGAAGGTGTCCGGTCCGGACAGGTGATCTCGGCCATCTCGCTGCTGGCCGCCGACGCACCCCGCTCCGACGACGGCACCGGCGCGCCGGCGAGCCTGGTCGGCGCGCCCGGCGGCGCCGACGACGCCATCCACGCCACAGCAGTTACCGAGCAGCAACTCAAATCGGCGGGCGGTGCGGCCGCCTTCCGCCCCGACGGCGCCAAGACGCCCGTGGCCGATTTCCCCGCCGCGCTGCTCACCGCGCCCTGGGTGGACAAGACCCAGAATCTCGTCGCCGGGATCTTCGCCGACTACCTACGCGCACCCGAACAGCAGAAGTTGTTCGCGGACAACGGTTTCGAGGCCGCGGCGCAGACGACCTCCCCCGTCCCGCCGAAATCCGTTCTGGACCAGGTGAAATCGGTGCTGGCGAATCCGGTGCTGGGTGTGCAGTCCACCGTCCTGCTGGACACCTCCGCGTCGATGGGCGCCACCGACGGGTCGCTCACCCGCCTGGGCAATACGCTCGGCGCGCTGATGTCCACCCTCGACACCATGCCGCCGGACTTCGGCCTGGGCGTCTGGACCTACGCCGGCGACACCGGCGGCGGCACTCCGTACGAGGTCGTCTCGCGCACCGGTCCGCTGAACCAGCAGCACCGCACCGAGCTGATGTCCGCGCTGGGCAACGTCACCGCCACCACCAGCCGCACCGACCGCACCTATCCCGCACTGGAGGCGGCCTACCGCAGCGCGATCTCCGGCTACGCCACCGGCCGGACCAACAATGTGCTGCTCATCACCGGCGGCCCCAACGACGACTCGTCCATCACCGGCGACAAACTGATCGCCGACATCACCGCCGCCACCGACGCGGCCCACCCGGTCCGCATCGACGTCATCGTCGTAGGCGGCCAGGGCACCCCCACCCTCCAAACCGTCGCCCAGAAAACCGGCGGCACCTACACCCGCCTGGCCAGCACCAACGACCTGACCTTCGGCACCGCCGTCAACCAGGCCCTCACGACCCCCTGACCTGTCGGTGGGTGCTGCCATGCTCGTCCCATGGGGAGGAGACCGTGGCAGCCGCCACCGTGTGTGTACATCCTGGCGAGCCGTCGAGACGGCGTTCTGTACGTCGGCGCGACACGCAATCTCGTCGGCAGAGTGTGGCAACACAAGAATGATGTCGTCGCGAGCTTCACCAGACGGTACGGGGTGCACACCCTCGTCTGGTACGAGGCCCACGAGACACTGGAGTGCGCACTCTTACGTGAGAAGCGCCTCAAGAAGTGGAACCGGGCGTGGAAGATTCGCCTGATCGAGGCCAAGAACCCGAACTGGGACGACCTCTACCCCACCATCCTATAGCCGACCACCCTATAGCCGACCACCCTTTTTTCCGGCACGCTTTTGGCCGGAATCCACCGCAGCGGGCGAGATTCCGGCCAAAAGCGTGCCGGAAAAAGGATGTGCGGAGAGCGGGTGGGCGACTGGGGGCGGGACGGTGTGCTCACTCCGTGTAGGCGTCCAGGGGTGGGCAGGAGCAGACCAGGTTGCGGTCGCCGTAGGCGCCGTCGATGCGGCGGACGGAGGGCCAGATCTTGGGGCGCGGGTTGGCGAGACCCAGGGGGTAGACGGCGGTTTCGCGGCTGTAGGCGTACGGCCAGTCGCCGACCAGGCTGGCGGTGGTGTGCGGGGCGCCGCGCAGCGGGCTGTCCGCCACGTCCCAGACGCCGGACTCGACCTGGTCGATCTCGCCCTTGATCGCGATCATCGCCTCGATGAACGCGTCCACCTCCTCCAGATTCTCGCTCTCGGTGGGCTCCACCATGAGCGTGCCCGCGACCGGGAAGCTCATGGTGGGGGCGTGGAAACCGTAGTCCGCCAACCGCTTCGCCACATCGTCGACGGTGACGCCGGTGCGCTTGGTGATCTCGCGCAGGTCGAGGATGCACTCGTGGGCGACCATGCCGTTGTCACCGGTGTAGAGCACCGGGTAGTACGGATCCAGCCGCCGCGCAATGTAATTCGCCGAGGCGATGGCGGTGAGCGTGGCGCGGCGCAGGCCGTCGGCGCCCATCATCCGGATGTAGGCCCAGGTGATCGGCAGGATCGACGCCGAACCGTACTTCGCCGCCGACACCGCGCGCGAGTCGGTCTCCAGGGGGTCGCCGGGCAGGTACGCCGCCAGATGCTCGCGCACCGCGACCGGGCCCACCCCGGGACCGCCGCCGCCGTGCGGGATGCAGAACGTCTTGTGCAGGTTCAGATGCGAGACGTCCCCGCCGAACCGGCCCGGACGGGCAAGTCCGACAAGGGCATTCAGGTTCGCGCCGTCGACGTACACCTGGCCGCCCGCGTCGTGCACCAGCGCGCACAGCTCGGCGACCTCCTGTTCGAAGACGCCGTGCGTGGAGGGGTAGGTGATCATGATGCAGGCCAGCCGGTCGGCATGGTCGGCGATCTTGGCGCGCAGGTCGTCCAGGTCGACGTCACCGTTCTCGCGGCACCGCACGACCTCCACCCGCAGCCCGGCCATCGCGGCCGACGCAGCGTTGGTGCCGTGCGCACTGGAGGGGATCAGGCACGTATCCCGGTGTGTGTCACCACGATCCAGGTGGTACCGGCGGATGGCGAGCAGGCCCGCGTACTCCCCCTGGCTACCGGCGTTGGGCTGCAGGCTCACCCGGTCGTATCCGGTGACGGCCGAGAGCCAGGACTCCAGATCCTCGACCACCCGCAGCAGGCCGGGCGCGTCCTCGACGGGCGCGTACGGGTGGATGCGGGAGAATCCGGGCCAGGTGATCGGCTCCATCTCCGCGGTGGCGTTGAGCTTCATCGTGCACGAGCCGAGCGGAATCATGCTGCGGTCCAAGGCGATATCCTTGTCCGACAGCTGCCGCAGGTACCGCAGCATGGCGGTCTCGGTGTGGTAGCGGGTGAACGCGGGATGCGTCAGATACTCCGAGGTCCGGGTCTCGATCGAGGGCAGCGCCGCCTCGTCCGGCGTGCCGTCGGCCCGGGCGCCGCCGCCGAAGGAGTCCAGCACGACCGCCACATGCTCCTCGGTGGTCGCCTCGTCGCAGGCCACCGAGACGTGATCGGCGTCGACCAGGCGCAGATTCACCCCGCGCCCCTGTGCCTTGGCCACCACCGCCTCCGCGCCGCCGGGCACCCGCACCAGCACGGTGTCGAAGAAGCGTTCGTGGACGACGGCCTCCCCCAGCCCGGCGGCCAGCTGCGCGGCATGCCGGTGCACGCGCCGGGCGATCCCGCGTAACCCGTCCGCGCCGTGGTAGCTCGCGTACATCGCGGCCACGATCGCGAGGAGCACCTGAGCGGTGCAGATGTTCGAGGTCGCCTTCTCGCGACGGATGTGCTGCTCGCGGGTCTGCAGGGCGAGGCGGTAGGCGAGGTGACCGTCGGCGTCCTTGGACACCCCGACCAGGCGGCCCGGCAGCTGGCGGGCGTGCGCCTGGCGCACCGCGAGATATCCCGCGTGCGGGCCGCCGAACCCCAGCGGCACGCCGAAACGCTGTGTGGTGCCGAAGCACACGTCCGCGCCCTGCTCCCCCGGCGGCGTGACCAAGGTCATCGCCAGCAGATCCGCCCCGGCGGCGACCAGCGCGCCGCGCTCGTGCGCCGCCGCGATCGTCTCGGTCCAGTCGACGAGGCGCCCGGAGGCCCCCGGAGTCTGCACCAGCACGCCGAAGAAATCGCCGTCCAGCAGCGCGCCCGAACTCAGGTCCGCCTCGACGATCTCGATGCCCAGCGGCTCGGCGCGAGTGTGCAGCACGGTCCGGGTCTGCGGGAAGAGGTCGGCGTCGATCAGCAGCCGGTTCGACGTGCCGGTCCGGTTGGCGCGCCGCAGCAGGGTCATCGCCTCCGCCGCGGCGGTCGCCTCGTCCAGCATGGACGCGTTGGCGACCTCCATGCCGGTCAGGTCCGACACCATGGTCTGGAAGTTGAGCAGCGCCTCCAGACGGCCCTGGCTGATCTCGGGCTGGTACGGGGTGTAGGCGGTGTACCAGGCCGGATTCTCCAGCAGGCCGCGCACCAGCACCGGCGGGGTGAGGGTGTCGTAGTAGCCGAGCCCGATCATGGTCGCGGCGACGGTATTCGACCCGGCCAGAGCGGCCAGTTCGCCGAGCGCCTCGTGTTCGGACACCGCCGCGGGCAACACGCACAGCCCGTTGCCCGCCGGGTCGTCGAGGATGCTCGACGGCACGGCCCGCTCGGCCAGTTCGTCCAGCGAACCGATGCCGATGGTGTCGAGAATGCGATCGATGGCGGCGGGGTCGGGTCCGATATGGCGATCGGCGAAGGAACGGGTCACGGCAGCTCCCTGGTTCGGGCGGAGGCCGGCGGTGTGCGGACACTGCACGATGCCGGCGGCTTCGGGCCCTCCCCCTCTGTCGTGGGCGCCTGAGAGATTCGGAATCCGCCGCGGCTGCCCGCGCGCATCCCTTTCCCCATGGGCGGGTGGTCCGCATTGTGTGCGGCCACCACTTTCCAGAGGCGTCGATGGTCCGTACGGTCCCTGTTGCCTGAGAGATTGACGGGGAGGTGCTGCTCCTTCGGCGCCCGGGTGGCTACCCGGAACTCTCCCGCACGGCGGCGACGCACCGTCAGTTTATGCGGTACCGCGTGTCGCGCGTGTTACCGACCCGTGTGAAACAGCCGACGGATCCCACCGCCGCCCGGCCAGCGGCGCCAGGACTGCCAGCAGGAACACGGTCGCCGAGCCGATCGCCACCGGCGCCGCACCCCACCGTTCGGCGGCCGGTCCGGCCAGTAACTGACCGATCGGAATCGTCAGATAGCTGAGCAGATCGTCGTAGGCGCTCACGCGCGACAGCATCGGACGCGGGACATGCCGCTGCACGACACTCGCCCACGTGATGCCGACCGCCGCGAACCCCATCCCCGCCAGTGCCGCGCACCCGAGCAGGACCGGCGTACCGGCCTTCAGGCCCAGCGCCGCCATGGCCAGCGGCGCGACCATGCCGAGGATCCGGCCGTCACGCCACGGGTTGCGCAGCACGATCCGATACAGCACGGCGCTCATCAGCAGCAAACCACCCGCACGGACGCTGAGCAGCACTCCCCACATCGCCGGACCGTGGCGGTCCGCGGCGAGCACCGGGCCGAGAATCTGCCAGGTGCCGGTGTTGACGAGATTGATCACCGCGAACGAGACCGTCCCGGCCAGCAGCCAGGGCAGCCGCCGGAAGGTCGCCCAGCCCTCCCGGATATCGGCGAGCAGATTCCGCCCGTCGCCGTGCGCGGGCGGCACGGAATGCGGTAGCCGCGTGAGGATTCCGGCCGCGACGAGAAAGCTCGCGGCGTCGGCCGCGATGGCCCAGCCGCCGCCCGCGGTGACCGCGAGCAGCCCGGCCACCGCGGGCCCCCCGATCTTCGACCCGTTCTTGACCGTGGCCAGCAGCGCATTGGCTCGCTGCAGGTCGGCCGCCGC
This sequence comes from Nocardia transvalensis NBRC 15921, assembly GCF_000308875.1. GTDB lineage: Bacteria > Actinomycetota > Actinomycetes > Mycobacteriales > Mycobacteriaceae > Nocardia > Nocardia transvalensis. The sequence continues at coordinate 89,478 of NZ_BAGL01000045.1, read as the reverse complement.
GACGAGGTCGGGGATCAGGCCGCGAAACGCCGGTGTCGTGAATGCCTGCAATCCGCCGTTGACCATCTCGAGGGCAGCGATCGGCACGAGGGCGTAATGCCCGGTGAGCAGGACCGACGCGACGGCGGCCTGCGTCACACCGGCGCCACAACTCGCCGCGATCAGGACCGTGCGCCGGGAGAACCGGTCACCGACCGCACCGCCGACGAGCAGGAGCGCCAGGTGCGGAAGGATCTGCGCGGCCAGGACGACGCCCAGATCCTCCGGCCGCCCCGACGCGCCGAGCACGGCGAGCGCGAGCGCGACCGGCGCCATCGCGTCGCCGAGCAGCGACACCAGCTGCCCGGCCAGCAGCGACCGGAACGGCCCGGACCACATCGTCGATATCGGCATCGGCCGAGCATCGCGCCCGGCGGGACGCGTTGATAACCTTGCGCCGAAAGGCGCAACCATGACCATGCTCCACCTCAGCCAGGCCGCACTGGCCCGCTGCCGCTTCGCGATCTCCCCGCTCGCCGAGACCCTCGGCTGCCTCATCACCCTGCAACGCCCGCGCACCGAACCCTGGATGTCGGCCTGGCGCACTCGCCACCAGGACGCCTACCGCGCCTGGCTGGCCGACGACGACGTCGCGGCAGGGTTGCTGCCGCTCGTCGCGGCCACCAAATGGTTCCCGGAGATGGTGGCGCAGCCGCCGCGCGACGGGACCCGGACGCGGCTGGACGACGAACTCGCGGCGGTCGCCGCGTACACCGACGAGCAGGTCCGCGCCGAGGTGGCGACCGCCGTCGCCGCGAGCTGGGCACCCCAGGACACCCGATGGCTGCGGAACGACCGGCTCGCGCCCCGCATGGCCGCGGTGCTCGAGCAGGGCTGGCGGAGCTTCGTCGCACCGGACTGGGCGCGCCGCCGGGCCGTGCTCGAACGCGATATCGCCCACCGTGCGGGCCTGCTCGCGGCCTACGGCTGGCGGCACGCCGTCGACAGCATGCGCAACCGTCCGGTGTGGGTCGGGGACGGCGCGATCCGGTTCAGCACCAGCGACATACCCGATCGCTGGATCGATGACGGCCTGATCTTCGTGCCGCGCACCACGCCCGGGGGCTGGTGGACCTGCGAGCAGCCGCCGGACTACGCACTGGTCTATCCGGCTTTCGCCCCGGCCGCGGCCGCCGGCGAGGACGGCGACGATCCCGTGGCTACGCTGCTCGGCGCGGGCCGGGCCCGGGTGCTGCGCGAACTCGCTCGCCCCGCGACCAGCACCCAGCTGGCGCACTGCCTCGCGGTCTCGCTCGGCACGGTCAGCGCCCATCTCGCCGTCCTGCGCGAGGCGGGGGTCGTCACCGGGATTCGGTCCGGAAGGAATGTCGTCTACCGGCTCGCGCCGCGCGGCGAGCGGCTACTGGCGGCGTTGCGTGCAGAATCCGCGCCGATCGGGGACGACCAACGCGGACAACACTTTCCGGAGAACGGGACAGACTAGCCCGTCTTGCGGTTCATGCGCGCCTTGCGCCGGTAGGCGAGTTCGTCCTCCGGGCGGTCGGTGGCGGTGTGCACCTCGGCACGCTCGGCCGGGAAGTTCGCGATCGCTCCGGTGAGTTCGCGCATGGCGCCGCTGACGGCGATGCCGAAGACGCCCTGGCCGCCCTGCAGTAAATCGACGACCTCTTCCGGGGAGGTGCACTCGTAGACGGTGGTGCCGTCGGAGAACAGCGTGATGCCGGCCAGGTCCTCGACCCCGCGGCTGCGCAGGTGGTCGACCGCGATGCGGATGTTCTGTAGCGAAATGCCCGCGTCGAGCAGCCGCTTGACGATCTTCAGGACCAGGATGTCCTTGAACGAGTAGAGGCGCTGACTGCCCGATCCGGTGGCACTGCGAATGGACGGGACGACCAGACCCGTGCGGGCCCAGTAATCGAGCTGCCGGTAGGTGATACCGGCCACCTGGCACGCGCTGGGAACCCGGTAGCCGACCAAGTCGTCGGGCACCGTGTCGTCGGGGAACAGTCCTGGCTGTACCACGGCGGCGGGCCGCGCATCAGATCCAGTCTGCTGCGGTTTATCTCCCACTGACTACTCCCTCACTGCGTCACCGATGCGAACAACGGCCTAACTGTCGAGGCTACTCCCTCGATTGTCCCGGCAGCAGCGGCACCGGACCAAACTCCGCGTGCGGCGTGTTTCTCGACCTCTACATGAGGTTCATATCACCCGGTCGTCCGGGCGTGTCGCCTCGCTAGGCGTGTCGCCCTCCCGGAGCGAATTCTCGATGTTCCCGGCGCACGAATTCTCCATGTTCCCGGCGCGCTTTTGGCCGGGATCAGCTGTCCGTGGCCTTGAAATCGTCGGGCGACACCGACTCCAGGAACTCCTTGAACTTCTCCACCTCGTCCTCGCGCTCGTCCGGCATCACCAGGCCGGCCTCCTCCAGCACGGGCTCCTCGGCGTAGATCGGGCAGCCCACCCGCAGGGCGATGGCCACCGAATCCGACGGACGCGCCGAGATGCGCAGGTCGTTCTCGAACACCAGATCCGCGTAGAACGTGCCCTCCTGCAGATCCACGACCCGGACCTCCTTGAGCGTGTGCCCCAGCTCGTGGATGAGGATCTTGATCAGATCGTGTGTCAGCGGGCGGATCGGCGTCACGCCCTCCTGCTCGAGGACGATCGCGGTTGCCTCCGCCTGGCCGATCCAGATGGGTAGATATCGGTCGCCGTCCACCTCGCGGAGCAACAGCACGGGCTGATTCTGGGGCTGTTCGACACGGATGCCGATCACACGCATTTCACTCATCGCACTGCCTCCCAATACTCGCCGACCTCCCCACGGGCACGATGGGGTCGGCCGTATCACCGAGTCTAGGCGAAGATTTCAGCTACCGAGTGCGCCGCGCACCGCAGTCTTGACGAGGCTGGTGTGCAGCGTCAGCGAGAGCGCCGCCAGTTCGCGCACCGTCTCCTCGGCGCGGGCGCGCGCGTCGGCGTCGCGACTCTTCGCGATCGGGGCGGCGATCTGGGCGACCATCGCCGCCTCCCGGTCGGCCGCCAGCTTGAAGGCGCGCAGATGCCGCGCCTCCAAACCGAATTCGCTCAGGGCCCTGGCGGTCCGCGCGAGCGTCACCGCCTCGGTATCGAAGAATCCGGCCGCACCGGGGGTGATCAGGTTGGCGCGGATCAGTTCGGAGAGGAACTTCTCGTCTATCCCCGCCTGCTCCAGCAGATCGGTTCGGGTGATGCGGATTTCGTGGTCGAACCGCAACTCTTCCGGAGAGACCTCACCGGGAACCACGCCGAGCCTCCGGGGAGGAGTAAGTCCAGGGGATGGGGGTGCGGCCGCCGGGGTGTCCCCCGGCCCGGCCGCGCCGGCGTCGGCCGCCCGGGCGCGCGCCTCGCGCACCCCGAGCGTCGCCGCGCCGCTGTCGATCGCCTCCAGCTGCTCCTTGATCACCTTCAGCGGCAGGTACTGGTCGCGCTGCGCCGTCAGGACGAACCTCAGCCGTTCGACGTCGGCGACGGAGAACCTGCGATAGCCCGAGGGCGTGCGCTCCGGGCTGATCAGCCCCTCGGATTCGAGGAAGCGGATCTTCGAGATGGTGATGTCCGGAAAGTCCGGACGCAGCAGGTCCAGCACGGAGCCGATCGACATCCCTCCGCGGGTCCACTGCGCTGCGCCTGTCATCTCTGTGTACCGACCTCGCTTATAGAGCGCCCGCGGAATCGTTCTGGGCGGGCCGCGGGCCGGTGAGGAATACGAGCCGGAACTTGCCGATCTGGACCTCGTCGCCGTTCTGCAGTTCGGAGGAGTCCACCGGCTCGCGGTTGACGTAGGTGCCGTTCAGGCTGCCCACGTCGACCACCTGGAAGGTGTCGTCGTCCTGGCGGAACTCCGCGTGGCGGCGGGAGACGGTGACATCGTCCAGGAAGATGTCGCTGTCCGGGTGGCGACCCGCCGACGTGGTGGGCTGATCCAGCAGGAATCGCGACCCCGCGTTCGGCCCGCGCTTGACCACCAGCAGGGCAGCACCCGGAGGAAGGCCCTCGACCCCTTGCACCGGCTGTTCGCCGGTCTGCTCACCGGAGCGCGACGCGTCGACCTCGTTGAGGAAGTCAGCGCGGAACACCGATGTGGTCTCGGCCGCGCTCTCCCCGTAACCCGGGTCTTTGTTCTCGCTCACCCTTGCTCTCCTCCTCGAACCGATTATCCGTACCGATATTCCGGTGCTGTCTCTGCCGTGACACCCGTACGCGACCGGCTGTCGCGCCCTTGGAGATTCCGGCACCGGCCGCCGGTACTTCTGTTGGCATTGACCGTACCCTGCCAGGGCGATCCCGTGCAGGTAGAACTGTGAAGGCGGCTTCAGCCCCCGATAACTCCTTGATAACCTGCGGCATCGAGCAGTTCACCGAGCAGTGCGTCGAGCTTTCCGGCGTCCTCGACCTGCAATTCGAACATCCATCCGTCCCCGTACGGATCGGTGTTGAGCGTCTCCGGCTCCGAGTCCAGAATGTCGTTCACCGCAACGACTTTCGCCGTCAGCGGCGCGTAGATGTCGGACACGCTCTTGGTGGACTCCACCTCCGCGATACCGTCACCCGCCGAGACGGCGGTGTCGACCGCCGGCAGCTGCACGAACACGACGTCACCGAGCTGTGATTGGGCGTAGTCGGTGATGCCCACCCGCACCCGCGTCGGGTCGACCCGGCGCACCCACTCGTGCTCCTCGGTGTAGCGCAGATCCTCAGGGAGGCTCGTCACAGATCAGGTCCTTTCACGGGGCGTCCTTTCGCGGGCGTCGTGATCACTGTATCGGCTCGCCGGTCGCCTGCCGCACCGCCGGTATCGACCGCGCGACCGCCACCGCCTTGCCGAGGTAGAGGACACCGGTCCAGACATAGGCCGCCGTACCCCAGATCAACAGTGCCCACCCGAAGGCCCGCGCGAAACCTGCCGCCGCCCAATCCATCTGTCCGCCCAGCAGCCAGGGCGCCGCGGACATGAGCGCGAAGGTCGCCGCCTTGCCCAGATAGATCACCTCCGGCGGGGGCAGCCCGCGCCGCCGGTAGATCGGCAGGACCGCGGCCAGGATCAGATCGCGAGCGACCAAGATCACGACGAACGGCCACGGCAGGATGCCGCGCACCAGCAGGCCGACCGCCGCCGCCACCAGATAGAGCCGGTCCACGAACGGGTCCAGCAGCGCGCCCAGCCGCGAGTACTGGTCGAGCAGCCGGGCCAGCTTGCCGTCGAGGAAGTCGGTGATGCCGCTGGCGATCAGCAGCGCGAACGCCCAGCCGTCGGCGTGCTCCACCAGCAGCAGCCACAGCAGCACCGGAACACCGAACAGGCGCAGCACACTCAGCACGTTCGGGACGGTGAGTACGCGGTCCGCACGGCCGTCTGCCGGTGGTCCGGGGGGTTCGCTCGTCACGACTGTTGCTTACCGCAAACGGCACATCAGCGCCATACGGGCGCGCCGGGACGGACGGGCGGGCAGGATATGTTCTCAGCCATCTCCGGCAAGTGAAAGAATGAATTGCAAACCGTTTCATTGCACTGTGGCGGATCGAGAGGAAGACATGCCCGACTTCGACTATGACGTGGTGGTGATCGGCTCCGGATTCGGCGGCAGCGTCAGCGCCCTGCGGCTGACCGAGAAGGGCTACCGCGTGGCCGTGCTGGAGTCCGGCCGCCGGTGGCCGGCCGAGGCCATCCCGAAGACGAATTGGAATGTGCGCAAGTCGATCTGGGCGCCGCGGCTGGGCCTCACCGGCCCGCAGCGGATCAGCCTGCTGGGCAAGTGCGCGGTCTTCTCCGCCTCGGGCGTCGGCGGCGGGTCGCTGATCTACGGCAATACCCTGTACGAGCCGCTGCCCGCCTTCTACCGCGACCGGCAGTGGGCGCACATCACGGACTGGAAGTCCGAGCTGGCGCCCTATTACGACCAGGCCCACCGCATGCTCGGCGTGGCGCAGAATCCCCGGATGACGCCCGCCGACGAGGTGATCCGCGCGATCGCCGAGGATATGGGCGTCACCGACACCTTCCACCCCACCGACGTCGGCGTGTTCTTCAACGAGGCCGATCCGGGCACGGAGGTCGACGACCCGTACTTCGGCGGCGCCGGCCCGCGCCGCAGCGGCTGCATCCACTGCGCGCGCTGCTTCACCGGCTGCCCGCACAACGCCAAGAACACGACCCCGACCAATTACCTCTATCTGGCCGAGCAGGGCGGCGCGAAGGTGTTCGAACTCACCACCGCGAGCCGGGTGCGGCCCATGGTCCGCGGCGGCTACGCGATCGAGACCCAGCGCTCGGACCGCTGGGTCCGCAAGGAGCGCAGGACCTTCACCGCCGAGCAGGTGGTGTTCGCCGCGGCCGCGCTGGGCACGCAGAAGCTGCTGCACAAGATGCGCGACGAGAAGGTGCTGCCGAATCTGTCGCCGCGGCTGGGCGAGCTGACCCGCAGTAATTCCGAGGCCATCCTCAATGTCGTCAGCCGCGAGCGGTCCGACTTCGCCGAGGGCATCGCCATCACCTCCTCGATCCACCCCGAGCCCGACACCCACATCGAGGTCTGCCACTACGGCAAGGGCCAGAACGCGCTGTTCCCGCTGTCGGCGCCGATCGTCGACGGCGGCGCGTTCCGGTTCCTGCGGTTCCTGCTGGCGATGGTGACGCAGCCGAGGGTGTTCCTGCGCAGCCTCAACGCCCGGCGCGCGTCGGAGAAGTCGGTGATCCTGCTGGTGATGCAGTCGCTGGACAATTCGCTGACCTCGTTCCGCCGCTGGGGGCAGCTGAAGACGAAACAGGGTATGGGACAACCGAATCCGACGTGGATCCCGCTCGCGCACGAGGTCGGGCGGCGGTTCGGCGAGAAGGTGAACGGGGATGTGCAGGGCCTGGTGATGGATGTGTTCAACATCCCGGCCACCGCCCACTACATCGGTGGCTGCGTCATCGGCGAGGGGCCGGAGACCGGCGTCGTCGACCCGTATCAGCGCGTCTTCGGCCATCCCGGCCTGCACATCGCGGACGGCTCCGCGGTGACGGCGAATCTGGGCGTGAACCCGTCGCTCACCATCACCGCCCAGGCCGAGCGCGCGATGGCGTTCTGGCCCAACAAGGGCGAGGCCGACCCCCGCCCGCGCCTGGGCAGCCCGTACCGCCGCATCGCCCCGGTCGCACCGTGGCAGCCGACAGTCCCGGCCTGGGCCCCGGGCGCCCTACGCCTCCCCATCACCCCGGCCGGGCCGACGGTCCCCACGGCCTGAGCGGCGCCAACAGGATCTTCCCGGCACTCTTTTGGCCGGGAAGAATGTCGGAATACCCACACGCGGCGAGGGATGCCTGCCCGAACTCGTCCGGCCACTTATGCTTTCGGTACCGAGTGTCGACGGGAAGGGCTGGTCGCCAATGCTCGTGCGAGTGCAGAACGCCGCAGGCACCCTGGCCGAGCGCGCGCTGATCGACTGGTTGCGCACCTGGAAGGGGCCGCACGATCCGCACGGTGTCGCCACCGTGAACTGCAGCCTGTTCCACGCCGACCGCCTGCATCAGTTCGACGCCGTGATCTGGACGCCGACCAGCTGCGTGGTCATCGAGGCCGAGGCGCTGGCCGAGAAGGTCAGCGGCGAACTCGAGGTGCCGCTGAGCGGTCCCTGGCGGGTCGGCAGCCAGGTCGTGACGCTGGAGGGCGGCGACCGCCGCACGCCGCTGGACAAGTCGCGCGACCACACCTACGCGCTGCAGAGCTGGCTGGCCGAGCGTGGTCTCGGCCAGCGGGTGGTGCACGGGGTGGTGCTGGTCGTCCCGCCGCACGGCTCGGATCTGCGCATCCGGCAGCTGTGGAACGACCCCAGCTTCGAGGTGGTGCTCGGCGACGAACCGCGGCGGCTGGCCGACTACCTCAACACGCTGGCCTCGCAGGGGCGCGCGCAGTGGACGCCCACCGATATCGCGATGACCTTCCGCGGCCTGGGCATCCTGCCGTACCTGCCGGCCCCGCAGGATCTGGAGCACGAGGGCTTCGGCGGCCCGGTGGACATCACGCTCTGGTACGGCGGCCCGCAGCAGGCGCAGGCCGAGGCCTACCTCGAGGCGAAGCAGGAGGCCGAGCAGGCCTACGGCCCCCGGGCGATCCCCATGCCCTGGTACAGCCCGTGGGAGCTGTATCCGAAGGATGCCGAGCGGGTCGATATCGGCCGCGCGATCCTGCGCATCAGCCTCGCGCTGGGCATGCTCATCGCCTTCGCGTGGGTGCTGTGGTTCGTCATCTCGCTGGTACTGACCTACGGTCCCGGCTGAGCCGCAGCGCTACCGAGTAGGACGCCGTCACGAGCGCGATCGCCGCGGCGGTCCCGCCCAGGATGTCGGTCGGATAGTGGTAGCCGAGCCCGACCATGCCGACCGCCACGCACGCCAGCAGCACGGCGGCCGCCACCGCCTCGGCCATCCGGGTGCGATACTCGTCCGCTATCAGCACGAAAGCCGTTGCGACGGCGACGAAGTGCACGGTGTGCCCGCTCGGATAGGCGAGGTAGTCCTCCAAGTGCCTGTGCCACAGTGGTTTCAGCACCCAGGTGTTGACCGCCACCGCGAGTTCCGGTGCCACGAGCAGGAATCCGGCCCGCCACCACTCCCGCCGCCACGCGAACCAGACCACACCGCCCACCAGCAACGGCAGCAGAACATAGGCATTGCTGGGAATCACCAGCACCCGATACACCCCGGGATGCCCGCCCAGCGCCCCGTCCACCCACTCCCCCACCACCCGATCCACCGCCGTGGGCCCGTCCCCCGAAAACGTCAGCGGCACTCCGGCGGTAACAAGCACACACACCACGACGGCCACCACCCGCGACACCGGACGATCCACCACCACACTCGGTCCACTCACCCCACGACCCTAATCACGCCCGCCGTGCGGCCGGGTTCCCGGCCAAAAGCACGCCGGGAAATAGGTGACTGCCGCGAAGCACGCACCTCTACCTAATTCCCCGGCACGCACCTCTACCTAACTCCCGGCACGCCTCTACCTAACTCCCGGCACGCGCCTCTACCTAATTCCCGGCATGGTTTTGGCCGGGATCACTGCCCCTGGTGCACGCTCGCGTCGTCCAACATGGTGGCGTGGAGCATGGGCTCCGGGACGCCGAGGGCCTCTACCAGGGTGGGGGCCGCGGGGCGGAGGCGGTCGACCAGTTCGTTGACGCCGCGGCGGACGGCCTTGGCCCGCTCGACCGACATGAAGCGATGCATGATGTACCAGGCCGAGTGCTGTTCGAGGGAGGAGAAGACGAACAGGTCGCAGACGGTGTCGGCGAGGGCGCGGGCCTCCTCGTCATCGATGCCCGAGATCCCCTCGATGAACGCCTCCAGCACCAGCCGGTCGATATGCGCCTCACCGGCGGCGAGGATGTGGTCCTGGGCGTTGTTGAACGCCTCGAACGGGCCGGTCTCCTTGGCGCGGGCCTGCAGCCGGTGCGCGGCCGTGCGCACCAGGTAGTCCTCGCGGTCGGCGAACAGTTGCAGTTGGACCGAGCGCCGGGCCAGATCGCCGTCGTCCACGCCCTCGTCCGACCGGTCGCGCAGCCGCTGGATGAGTTGCCGCACGCCGGTGCCCTGCCGCACCACGTCGCGGCCCATGGTGGCGGCGAACCGCACCCAGCCCAGGGCGTCCAGATCGCGCACCTCGTCGGAGTACGCGGTGAGCAGCTCCTTGGCGACCAGCTGGGTGAGCACGACGTTGTCACCCTCGAAGGTGGTGAACACGTCGGTGTCGGCCTTCAGGGTGACCAGCCGGTTCTCGGTGAGATAGCCTGCGCCGCCGCAGGATTCGCGGCACTCCTGGATGGCCTTGGTGGCGTGCCGGGTCTGGGCGACCTTCAGGCCGGCCGCGCGCTTCTCCAGCGCCCGCTGCGCGCCGGGATCCAGATCCTGCCCGGTCTGCACCGCGTGCATGCGCCGCACCAGGTCGTTCTGCGCGAACGACAGCGCGAAGGCGCGCGCCACGTGCGGCAGCAGCCGGCGCTGATGGCTGCGGTAGTCCAGCAGCACGGTCTCCTCGCCGGTGTCCGGATCGGAGAACTGGCGGCGCTCCTCGGCGTAGCGCAGCGCGATGCTCAGCGCGACTCGCGCGGCCGCCGCCGCGGCGCCGCCGACGCTGATGCGCCCGCGCACGAGCGTGCCCAGCGTGGTGAAGAAGCGACGGCTGGGATTCTCGATCTCGGAGGTGTAGGTGCCGTCGGGTTCCACGTCGGCGTACCGGTTGAGCAGGTTCTCCCGCGGCACGCGGACCTGGTCGAAGAGGATGCGGCCGTTGTCGACGCCGGGCAGGCCACCCTTGAGGCCGCAGTCGGAGGTGGTGACGCCCGGCAGGTCGCGCCCCTCCTCGTCGCGGATCGGCACCAGCAGGCAGTGCACGCCCTTGTTCTCGCCCTGGGTGATCAGCTGCGCGAACACCGCGGCCATCCGGGCGTGTTCGGCGGCGCCGCCGATGTAGTCCTTGCGGGCGGATTCGGTCGGGCTGTGCACCACGAATTCGCCCGTCGCCGGGTCGTAGGTGGCGGTCGTCTCCAGATTCGCCACATCGCTGCCGTGCCCGGACTCGGTCATGGCGAAGCAGCCGAGCAGATCCAGCGACAGCAGCCGCTTGACGACGTCGGTGTGCCGGTCGGTGCCGAGGTTCTCCACCGCGCCGCCGAACAGGCCCCACTGCACGCCGCACTTCACCCACAGCGACAGGTCGTTGTAGGCGAGCATCTCCAGCCCGGTCACGGCGCCGCCCGGGTCGCCGGTGCCGCCGTGCTCCAGCCGGAAGCCCTTCTCGGCGTAGCCGAATTCGGCCACCAGCCGCATCTGGTCGAGGACGCGCGCTCGCGCCGCGCGATAGTCCAGATAGGGATCACCGAACAGCCTGTCGTCGCTCAGCTGCCGGCGCGCCTGCTCCCGAACCTCCCGCCAGGGGCCGTCCAGGGCCGCTCGCAATGTCTCCGCGGTCGTGTTATCGGTGCCCATGACCTGACGATAGCCGCCACGGCCTTCGAATAACCGATCCGTAACCCACGACACGATTTCGTCTCCGCACCCCCGCGTCCGGCCTACAGACCGGCACGCTCGCAGAAGGTTTCGCCGACCGGGCGGTTCGCTCGCCGGGGCGGATTCCCGGGGCGCTCGCAGTGCCATTTTCGCCACACCCACGCCCGGCGGAGATCGTTCCGATTCCGGAGTACACCACCCCTGAGCTGGAAAAACGTTGCGGGCACGCCCGCGGAACCAGCGCAATCGTGACCATCGCCGGAGCGAGCCGAGGCTGACGGATCGCGACCCAGTCTCTATGTTGCACTGTGTGAGTGATGACGTGGATACGGTAGTGATCCGTTACGCGCCGAAACCCGAGCGTCCGGCGCGGATGCGGCGTGTCCTCCACAAGGTGGTCGACAGACTCGTCGCCGAGCGCCACGCCACCGCCGACGCCGTGGTGGAGGCGCCCGCGCCGCTGCAGCCGATCGACCTGACCGACGACGCCCGCGTCACCCAGGTGCTCGACCTCGCGGAGCGCGTCGGCGAGGTCGTGCTGTCCGCCGGCACCGCCGTCACCGACACCACGACGCAGGTCGAATTCATCGCCGCCACATACGGTTTGTCGCAGGTCGACGTCGACGTCACCTACAATTCGATCCGCATCTCGGCCGACCGCGGGCCGACGCTGCCGCCCGCCAGCACCATGCGGATCGTGAACTACCGCTCGCTGGACTTCACCCGGCTGGCCGCCGTCGACCGGCTCACCCGCCGCATCCGCCGCGAGCTCATGTCGCCGGAGGACGCGCTCGAGGCGCTCGAGGCGATCACCACCGCCCCGCACCCCTACAGCCGCTGGGTCGCGACGTTCGGCTGGGCGCTCATGGCGGCGTCGATCGCGCTGCTGCTCGGCGGCGGCGTGCTGCTCGCCGCGGTGAGCTTCGTGACGACCTCCGCGATCTACCGGGCCAACAGCTATCTCAACAGCAAGGGCCTGCCGTTCTTCTTCCAGCACATGGTCGGCGGCGCGGTCGCGACCGTGCCGGCCATCCTGCTCGCCACCTTCGGCGGCAAGGTCGAGACCAATCCGTCCCTGATCGTGGCGGCCGGGATCACGGTGCTGCTCAGTGGGTTGAGCCTGGTGGGCTCGGTCGAGGACGCCATCACGGGCGCGCCGATCACGGCGGCGGCCCGCATGCTCGAACTGCTGGTGATGACCGGCGGCATCATCGCCGGCGTCGCCCTGGCCCTGCGCGCCGCCACCCTGCTGGGCGCGGTGTCGCCGCCGATCGATATGTCGTCGTCGTCCTACGACATCACCAACCTCCCGGTGAAGCTGATCGCCGGTGCCGTCGCCTCGCTGGCGTTCTCGCTGGCCTGCTACGCCGAGCGCCGGGCCCTCGCCGCCGCGGCCATCAGCGGTATGTCGGCCACGATCTGCTATCTGTTCGTGCAGTACGCCGACTTCGGGCCCGTCGTCTCCTCGGGTGTGGCCGCGACGGTCGTCGGTCTCGCCGGTGGTCTGATGGCCCGCCGCGCGCTGACTCCGCCGTTGGTCGTCGCGGTCGCGGGAATTACTCCCCTGCTGCCGGGTCTGAAGGTCTACCGCGGCCTGTCGGCTCTCCTGAACGACCAGCAGTTGCTCGGCCTCAACCAGATGCTCGCCGCGCTCGGTGTCGGCTGTGCCCTGGCCGCCGGCGTAACCCTCGGCGAGTGGATGGCTCGCTTCCTGCGCCAGCCCCGAATCCTGCGTCGCTTCAAGGGAATCCGCCGCCCGGTCCTGGAGACCGCCGGCTGATTCCGGCCAAAAGCACGCCGGAAAATGGTTGAGACAGGCCGGACCTGGTTGAGACAGGCCCAACCTGGTTGAGACAGGCCCAACCTGGTTGAGACATGCCCAACCTGGTTGAGGCATGCCCAACCTGGTTGAGGCATGCTCGACCTGATTGAGACAGGCCCAACCTGGTTTCCGGCACGCTTTTGGCCGGAAACTACGGAGGATTCAGGCCGACAGGCCGATGGTCCGAACCAGGTCGACCAGGGTGGCGTCGAACAGGGCGTCCGAATCTCGCACCGGGATCGGGTAGTTGCCGAAGACCTCGAGGGTCACGTGGCCGTACAGGCGGGCCCAGAAGGTGATCATCAGGTAGGTGACGCCGAGGTCGAGCTTCTCGGCGGGGAACTTCTGGCCCGATTCGGCGAGGACGGCGAGCAGTTCGGTCTGGAAGCCGATCAGGTCCTCGCGCAGCGCGTCGGGAATGACGTCGGTCGCGGGGGTGACGATGTCGTAGGTGGTGAGCAGCCGCCCGGCCGCCTCCAGGAAGATGCGGCCGAACGGTTCGTCGAATTGGCGCATGGCGCTGGGACTCTCGCCCGTCGGCGAGGCGAACACCAGGGTGAACTCGCGGGCGTGCGCCAGCGCCCAGTGCCGGAAGCCGCGGCAGATGGCGAACAGCTGCACCACGCCGTCGTCGGGCAGTTCCGCCACCTGCGTGGCCAGTTCGGCGGCGAGGTCGGCACAGATATCGCTGCGCAGCCGCGCGACCAGATCGTCGCGCGAGGCGTAGTAGCGGTACAGCGCGGGCGCGGTGATGCCGAGATCGCGCGCAATCGCGCGCAGGGTCACCGCCTCGGGGCCCTGATCCACCAGCAGCGCCCTCGCCACCCGGCGGATATCCGCGTCGCTGACCGCGGGCATCCGGCCGCGGCGTGCGGGTTCACTCATCGTCTGCCTCCCTCACCGGACCGCGCTCCCGCGTCTCCGCCCCGCCGCGCACCCGGGAAAGCCTTCCGCGGAAACGGCTTCGCCGCCACCACGTCGATCTTCGCACGCCTGGCCCCGGCACGCGGATCGGACCTGTGGTGGCGGCGCGCGCCGTCATTCGTAGGCGACCTGCCAGCTCTTGATCCCGTTCAGCCAGCCCGACCGCAACCGCACCGGCTCGGAGACCTGCCGCAGATTCGGCATCACGTCGGCGATCGCGTTGAAGATCAGGTCCAGCTGCAGCCGCGCCAGGTTCGCCCCGACGCAGTAGTGGGTGCCGGTGCCGCCGAAACCGACGTGCGGGTTGGGGTTTCGCATCACGTCGAATTCGAACGGCTTGTCGAAGTGTTCCTCGTCGAAGTTCGCCGAGGCGTAGAACAGCCCGACCCGCTGGCCCTTCTTGATCTCCTGGCCGTCGAGAACGGTGTCCTGCAACGTCGTCCGCTGGAAGGCGATCACCGGCGTGGCCCACCGCACGATCTCGTCCGGCGCGGTGCGCGGGCGCTCGGCCTTGTACAGCTCCCACTGCTCCGGGAAGTCGATGAACGCCTTCATCCCGTGCGTCGTGGCGTTGCGGGTGGTCTCGTTACCGGCGACCGCCAGCAGGATGACGAACCAGGCGAACTCCTCCGAGCCGAGCGCCTCGCCGTCGACGTCCGCGCTGACCAGCTGGCTGACGATATCGTCGGCCGGGCACTTGCGGCGCTCCTCGGACAGATTCCAGGCGTAGCCCATGACCTCGGCATTGGCCATCCGGTAGGTGTCCTGGTACTGCGGGTCGTCGTAGCCCATCATCTGGTTGGACCAGTCGAACAGCTTGCCGCGGTCCTCCTGCGGCACGCCGAGCAGTTCCGCGATCGCCTGCAGCGGCAGCTCGGCCGCCACCTGCTGTACGAAGTCGCCGCCGCCGGTCTTCTTGGCTTCGTGGACGATTCGCTCCGCCCGCTCGACCAGCGCCTCGCGCAGGCTCTGCACCGCGCGCGGGGTGAACCCGCGGGAGATGATGCGCCGCAGCTTGTCGTGCGCCGGCGGATCGGTGTTCACCAGCATGGCGCGCTGGATCTCGATCTCCTCGCGGGTGATGTCGCCGTTGAACCGGATCACCGCGGTGTTCTCGTGGGTGGAGTAGACCTCGGAGTTCTTGGAGATCTCCTTGATCTGGTCGAGCTTGCTGACGACCCAGTAGCCGCCGTCGTCGAAGCCGCTGACGCCGTTGGGCTGGTCGACCCACCAGACGGGCGCGGCCTTGCGCAGTTCCGCCCACTCCTCGACGGGCAGGCGGGTGGACAGCAGGTCGGGATCGGTGAAATCGAAGTCGTGGGAGATGGACGGGGCTGACACGGTACCTCCTTTGGAACACGTTCCACAGGAGTGAACCACACCACACCCGTTTTGTGAACATCTTTTACTAAATGATGTTCACTCGACGGTCAGTACGCCCCGTCCCCCTTTGTCACGGCCCCGATCGTCCGGGCGATCAGCAGCAGGTCGAGCACCATGGACCAGTTCTCCACATAGGACAGGTCCAGCCGCATGGCGTCCTCGATCGACAGGTCCGAGCGGCCGCTCACCTGCCACAGGCCGGTGACGCCCGGTTTCACCAGCAACCGCCGGCGCATCATGCCGTCGTAGCTGTCCACCTCCCGGCGGACCTGCGGGCGCGGGCCGACCACGCTCATATCGCCGCGCAGCACGTTGAAGAACTGCGGCAGCTCGTCGAGTGAGTACTTGCGGATCAGCCGGCCCACCGAGGTGACCCGCGGATCGTCGCGCATCTTGAAGAACAGCGGATTGCCGCCCGCGGCCGCGATCAGCTTCGCCACGTGCGCGTCGGCGTCGACGTACATGCTGCGGAACTTGATCATGCGGAACGGCTTGCCGTCGCGGCCGATGCGCTCCGAGCGGTAGAACACCGGCCCCGGACTCGTGAACTTGACCGCCACCGCGATGGCGACCAGCACCGGCGCGATGGCCAGCAGCGCGCCCCCGGCGAAACAGAGGTCGAACACCGCCTTCCCGGTCGATTTGGCACGGTCGTATTGCGGCTTCTCGACATGGAGCATCGGCATATCCGCGACCAGCCGGTGGGTGAGCCGCGTTCCCGCGATGTCGACCAGGCCGGGCGCGACGATCAGCTCGACCCCCGGTGGATCCAATTCCCATGCCAGATGGCGGAAGTCGGCCGGGCCGAGGTTGTCGGTGGCGGTGACCGCGACCGTATCGGCGCCGGTCGCCCGCACGGCCTCGACGACCGAGCGGTCGTCTCCCACAACGGGAATCGTGCGCCCGCCGACCTCGATATCCGGGGCCGCCCCGTCCGGGGTGCAGACCCCGACGACGTGATAGCCCGATCCGGGATCCCGGGAGAAGGCGGCGACCATCGCCGCCGCGGCGCCGCGGCTGCCCACCACGAGCACCCGGATCCCGCATCGCCCGGCCATCCGGCGCACCGAGACCCAGCGCCGCCACAGCCAGCGCTCCACCATCAGCCCGGCCAGCCCCAGCGGTAGCGCGATCGCGAGATAGCCGCGCGCGATATCGAAGCGGAAGATCAGCGACAGGATCGCGATCAGGCCGAACAGGCGGAGCGTCGCGGCGACCAGGCGACGGTATTCCTCTGTGCCGCTGCCGATTACACGCGGCGATCGCGTGCCCGCGCCGGCGAGGAAGGCTCCCCAGACCAGCACCAGCAGGAGCGAGACGGCGGTGTAGCGGACTTCCAGCGGTAGCGTGGTGGCCAGCGGCGGATCCACCGGCCCACCGAAGCGGATCACCTGCGCGGCCGCGACCACGAGACCCACGACGAGTAGGTCACCGGCCCACAGCTTTCGGGCGTATTCCGCTTGCCAGCGCTCGCGTTCGGACCGCGGCGCGCCCGGCACGGGCGTGACCGCACCGGAACGAAGTTCGAAACTCATGAATGAATACACCTCCCCCACGGGAGAACTCGGCTTCGATCCCCACTGACCGATCCCCCAGAGGCTGCACAATCCCTGACAGCCGATGGGTTCGACGGTGTGTCGCCTACCCGAACGGGAATGTTACGGGCTCGATCTTCGGCGCGCGCGCCCGAAATGGCGGAGGCACACGGTATCTCGGCCTTAGCGGGAAACGTGGCAACCGGTTCCCTGTTCGAATCCCCACCTCCCCCAATCGATGAGAACCAGCTGGTACGAACGGCGCGACAGGCAAATCTCGCAATCGGGGCCTTTGCCGTGAAAGGTTCGCCGGTTAGCTACCGGAATGCTCCCGCAGGCCTGGGAGAAAAACCGACCGAAATACGGTTCGAAGGTCCCCGGCGCTCGCCGAAAAATGCGGGAATCCTGTTGTAACGTAGGCATCGTCGATGCCGACCTGATGGTTGTCCCGGGTCGATGCCGACCCGATGATCATCGCGGCGCGTTTCCTGATGATCATCCGGACACGTTCCCGACGGTCATTCGGACATGGTCCCGATGGTCATTCGGGGCACACTCCTGAATGTCATCCCGGCACGCTTCCGGCCGGGACCGGCCTTGGCGAAAGGTGGGGAATTTCTCGTGCGATGCCGCCTGTGTAATTCCGACCGGCTGGTGAGCGTGCTCGATCTGGGCGCGACACCCCCGTGCGAGAAATTCCTGACCGCCGCGGAACTCGATCTCCCCGAGCCGACGTATCCGCTGCATCTACGCCTGTGCGAGGACTGCCTGCTACTGCAGATCCCCGCGCTGATCACCCCGGAGGAGACGTTCACCGAGTACGCCTACTTCTCCTCCTACTCCGACAGCTGGGTGCGACACGCCGAAACCTTTGTCACCCAAGCGATCACGAAGCTCGGCCTGGGACCGAAGTCGCTGATCGTCGAGGTCGCCAGCAACGACGGCTACCTGCTGCGCCACGCGGTCGCCGCCGGCGTGGGCTGCCTGGGCATCGAGCCCTCGGTCAACGTCGGCGCCGCCGCCCGCGAGCGCGGCGTCCCGACGGTGACGGCATTCCTCGACCAGTCGCTCGCGGAGAAGATCCGCGCCGACTACGGACCGGCGAATCTGGTGGTGGCCAACAACGTCTACGCGCACGTACCGGATCTACTCGGGTTCACCCGGGCGCTGCGGGAGCTGCTGGCCGACGACGGCTGGCTGTCGATCGAGGTGCACCACGCCCTGAACCTGGTGCGGCTCGGCCAATTCGACACGATCTACCACGAGCACTTCCAGTACTACACGCTGCTGTCGGCACAGCACGCGCTGGCGACGGCGGGCCTGTCGGTGGTGGACGTGGAACTGCTGGACACCCACGGCGGTTCGCTGCGGGTGTGGGCGCGCCCGGCGGCCGTCGCGACGGCCACGCCCCGGGTCGCGCATCTGATGGACACCGAGCGGCAGGCCGGATTGCACTGTGCCACCGGTTATTCCGGCCTGCGCACGCGGGCCGAGCAGGTGCGCCACGAACTGCTGCGCTTCCTGCTGGACTGCCGCTCCGCCGGGCGGCGCGTCGTGGGTTACGGCGCCCCGGGCAAGGGCAATACGCTGCTCAACTACTGCGGTATCCGGCCGGATCTGCTGGCCTACACCGTCGATCGCAATCCCTACAAGCACGGCCGCTACACCCCGGGCACCCGGATCCCGATCCATCCGCCCGACCGCATCGACGCCGACCGGCCCGACGTGGTGGTGGCGCTGCCGTGGAATCTGGAAGCCGAGATCACCGCACAGTTGCGGCATATCGGCGACTGGGGCGCGGAACTCGTGTATCCGCTGCCCATCCTGCATCACGCCGATTTTTCCGGGGGCCGGAGATGAAAGTAGTCCTGTTCTGTGGCGGTTACGGCATGCGCATGCGCGGCGGCTCCGGTGATCCGGTGCCCAAGCCCATGCAGATGGTCGGACCGCGACCGCTGATCTGGCACGTCATGCGCTACTACGCGCACTTCGGGCACACGGATTTCATCCTGTGCCTGGGCTACGGCGCAGCCCACATCAAGAACTTCTTCCTCACCTACGAGGAATCCGCGTCCAACGACTTCGTCATCCGTTCCGGGCAGGTCGAGCTGCTGGGCTCCGACATCAGCGACTGGACGATCACCTTCGTCGACACGGGCCTGGAGTCCGCGATCGGCGAGCGGCTGCGCCGGGTGCGCGAACACCTCGCCGGCGAGGAGTACTTCCTGGCCAACTACGCCGATGTGCTCACCGACGCCCCGCTCGACGAGATGATCGACAAGTGCGTGTTCTCCGGGGCCGCCGCGTCGATGATGATCGTGCCGCCGCAGTCGTCGTTCCACTGCGTCGACGTCAACGCGGCGGGCGAGGTCGAGCACATCACGCCGGTATCGCGGCTGCCGATCTGGGAGAACGGCGGCTTCTTCGTCCTCACCCAGGAGGTGTTCGACCTGCTGCCGCCGGGCGGCGATCTGGTCGAGGACGCGTGCGGCGCGCTCGCCGCGCAGGGCCGCCTGCTCGGCTATCAGCACCAGGGTTTCTGGAAGCCCGCCGACACGTTCAAGGAGCGCGCGGAACTCGACGCCGCCTACCACGTCGGTGACCGTCCGTGGATGGTCTGGGAGCGGAGCCTCGTATGAGCCGGAAGGACACGGCGTGCTGAGGCTGTCCGCCCGGGTGCGCGAGGTGGCGCTGCTGGCGGCGCATTGCGACGATATCGCCATCGGCGCGGGCGGCACGCTCATCAACCTCGCGGAATCTGTTGCGGGCCTGCGGGTCCGGGCCTTGGTCCTGTGTGGTGGCGGCAGTCCGCGGGCGGACGAGGAGCGGGCCGCGCTGACCTCGTTCTGCCCCGGCGCGGAACTCGAGGTCACCGTGCTGGACCTGCCCGACGGGCGCACCCCGGCGCACTGGGAATCGGTGAAGACCGCCGTGGCGCGGCTGCGTCGCGACAGCGAGCCCGATCTGGTGTTCGCCCCCCAGCGCGGCGACGCCCACCAGGACCACCGGCTGCTGGCCGAACTGGCGCCCACCGAATTCCGCGATCATCTGGTGCTCGGCTACGAGGTCCTCAAATGGGAGACCGACACCCCGCAGCCCACGATGTTCGTCCCGCTGTCCGCCGAGATCGCCCGGCGCAAGGCGGAGCTGCTCGTCAAACACTATCCCTCGCAACGGGATCGGGACTGGTTCGACGAGCACGCGTTCCTGGGGCTGTCCCGGCTGCGCGGCGTGCAGTGCCGCGCCGCGCACGCCGAGGCGTTCGTCATCGACAAGGCCGCTGTCGTCTTCGGAGGTTTGTGATCATGCGCGTACTCGTCACCGGACATCAGGGCTATCTGGGCACGGTCATGGTGCCGATCCTCCAGGCCGAGGGCCACGACGTGGTCGGCCTGGACATCGGCTACTACGCGGACTGCGTCCTCGGCGCGGCGCCGGCCGACCCGCCGGGCCTCGCCATCGATCTGCGCGAGCTGACCCTCGACCAGCTCACCGGCTTCGACGCGGTGATCCACCTGGCGGCGCTGTCCAACGACCCGCTGGGCGCGCTGGCGCCGCAGATCACCTACGACATCAACTTCCACGCCTCGGTGCGGCTGGCCCGGCTGGCCAAGGCCGCCGGCGTGCGCCGGTTCGTGTACGCGTCGACGTGTTCGGTCTACGGCGCGGCGGGCGGCGACCTGGTGGGCGAGAACGCTCCACTGCGGCCGCTGACCCCGTACGCGGAGAGCAAGGTCCGGGTGGAGTCGGCCGCCGCGGCGCTCGCCGACGCCGACTTCTGCCCGGTATTCCTGCGCAACGCGACGGCTTTCGGCTTCTCGCCGCGGCTGCGCGCCGATATCGTGCTCAACAATCTCGTCGGCTACGCGGTACTGACGGGCGAGGTGCGGGTGCTCTCCGACGGCACGCCGTGGCGGCCGCTGGTGCACGCCGCCGATATCGCGCAGGCGTTCGCGGCCTGCCTCACCGCCCCCGCCGAGCGAATCTCCGGCCGCGCGTACAACATCGGCGACGAGTCCAACAACCTCACCGTCGCCGATATCGCCGGCGCCGTGGTCGACGCCGTTCCCGGCTCGACACTGGCCATCACCGGCGAGAGGGGCTCCGATCCGCGCTCCTATCGCGTCGATTTCTCCAGGGCGCGTGAGGAATTGGGCTTCGCGGCGCGCTGGAGCGTGGCCGCCGGCGCGGTCGAACTAGCCCGTGAGTACGTGGCGCGCGGCCTGACCGCCGACGACTTCACCGCGACATTCACCCGCTTGGCCCGCCTACGCGCGCTGCGCGACGCGGGCGAGCTGGACGGCAGCCTGCGTCGCGTCCGGATCGGGGCGTGAGGCGATGCGCATAGAACCCGCCGAGCTGGCGGATGTGCTGGTCCTCGTCCCGGACCCTTACCGCGACGACCGCGGCCTGTTCACGCGCACCTTCGACGCCGCCGAATTCGACGACCATCTCGGAAAGCCCGGCGCCGCGGCCACATTCGTCCAGGATTCCCAGTCGCGGTCGGTGCGCGGCGTGGTCCGCGGGCTGCACGGCCGCGCGGGCCGGGGCGAGGCGAAGCTGGTGCGCTGCGCCCACGGCGCGGTGCACGACGTCCTCGTCGACATCCGCCCCGCGTCGCCCACCTACGGCCGGCACCAGGAATTCCTGCTGGACGACGAGGATTTCCGGAATCTCTACGTGCCGCCGGGATTCCTGCACGGATTCCAGGCACTCACCGAGACCGCCGACGTGTGCTACCGCATCGACCGGCCGCACGATCCCGCCGAGGATCTCGCCGTCGCCTACGACGATCCGGACCTCGGCATCCCGTGGCCGGAGGACGTCACGGCGGTCTCGGCGCGCGACCGCGGTGCCGGAAGCTGGGCGAGGCTGCGGTCGGCGCTCGAGGACACCGAGCCGTGACCGCCCGCCGCTGCCGCGCGTGCGGCGAATCCGATCTGGCGGACGTCCTCGATCTCGGGAAGATGCCCGCCGCCAACGACTTTCCCGACGCCGACGCGCCGGTCGCGACCGACCGCGGGCACGCGCTGGCGATGCTGCTGTGCCGCGGCTGCGGGCTGGCGCAGCTCGCCGACGACGACACCGCCACCGCCGAACCGCGCGGCCTGGAGCCACAGGCCCTGCGCGATCAGGCCGCCGACGCGGTCGACCGGGTCGAGGCCGCCGGCTGGCTGCGCGGTGGGACCGTCCGCGAATTCGGCAGCCCGCACGGCGGCACCTGGCTACCGCTGCTCGCCGCCCGCGGATTCCTCGAAACCTACTCGCGCCCGGCGGATGTCGTCCTGGACAGCTTCGGCCTCATGCACGAGGCGGATCAGCGCGCCGCGATCGCCGACCGGGCCGCCGCCACCCGCCGCGACGGCGTTCTGCTGCTGCAATTCCACTCGCTGCGCGCCATCGTCGCGCAGCGGCAATGGAATGCCTTGCGGCACGGCCATTTCGCGTACTACTCGCTCACGGCGCTGCGGTCGTTGCTCGGCACCGCCGGGCTGTTCCCCGCCAGCGCTTGGGAATTCGACCTCTACGGGGGCACGGTGCTCGTCGCCGCCGTCCCGCACCAGACCGATCCGGACGACTCGGTCCGCCGTATTCTCGCCGCCGAGGCCGGGCTCACCGACCCGGACGCGCTGGAACCGCTCCAGGTCGTCGCCGATCGCCAGATCCGGTACCTGCGACAGTGGCTGGAACGCGAAGCGGCACAAGGCAAACGGGTCTACGCGTACGGGGCGGCGTCCCGCGCGGTCGCCCTGTTCGCCCGCGCGGGGCTGAGCCGCGCCCACCTCGCGGGAGTCGCCGACGCGTCCCCCGCGAAACACGGCCGCCGCATGCCCGGCACCGACATCCCGATCATCGCGCCCGAGGATCTCGTCGCCGCCCGGCCGGACCGGGTCCTGCTGACCCTGCCCGACCTGTTACCCGAGGTGCAGGCGCGACTACCGGCGCTGGGCGGCAAGTGGGTCACGCAGATCCCGCAGCCGCCGTGAGGGCGCCGGCCCGTTCGTTCCGGCGTCCGGCTGCTCCGAGGGGAGCGGCCACACCTGATATCGCACAACACGACAGCGAAGCAGCCGTACGTCCGGAACGTCAGTACACCCGTACTCGCGACGCACGGATCCGGGCCTCGGCGGGCTTCGAATCACAGGGGAAAGACTTGCGTCCGTAGCGATTACGGCGTACTCAACCCGATGAGGGAACAGGGGAGATCGTTCATGAGGGACAATTCTCGTCGCGCCGTCGCGCGCGCAACCGCCGCCGCGGCCGCCGTCGCCATCGGAATCGCACTCGCGGGCGGCACGGCCGCCGGGGGCATCGACAGCGTCAGCAGCATCGTCGACCACTCCACCCGCACCGTGGAGGCCATCCAGTCCGACACCCGGATCGACTTCGTGCCGCCGCTGGACGGCAATCCGCTGACCCGGGAGTGGTTCCACAACGGCCGGGCCGCCTACCGGGTATCCGGCCCCAACACCGACGACTGGCGGGGCCACATCACCATCGGCTACATGGTGGGCTATCCCGCCACGTTGTCGGGAAAGATCAAATTCCACTACTACACCCCGGGGCTCGGCGCGCAGGTCGGCACCGATTCCTTCATCCAGCTGTTCGACCTGATTCCGCAGATCGGAGCGGAGATCGAAGTCGGGACCGGTCCGGGGATCCAGACGTTCGAATGCGCCGGCGGGGATATCTCCGGAGGCGAGGGCTTCATCCAGATGTCGGGATTCCACGGCACCGTCACCGGTGTCCTCGGCCAGACCACGATCCGCCCGTTCGTCAGGGTGGTGGGGGCCGACGGTGACACGGTGATCACCTACGGCCCGCTCTGGACGATCTGACCGGGCAGCGCCCTCAGCGCAGCAGGTCCGGGCGGCGGCGCACGGTCGCCACCGCCCGGACCCGCACCCGCTCCAGCGCCTGGCCCACCAGGCGCAGGTCACCGGTCAGCACATCCGCGCGGGTGACCAGATCCGGATACTCCCGGCCCAGCCGGTGGTGGAAGCGCGCCATCTCCGTCAGCTTCGAGACCGTGGAGCTGCGACTGCACAGGTTGAACGACGAATTGCGCCAGGCCGCAAGGATTTCCGGCATACCGTAGAACACGCCGAACTCGCACACCCGGGCGAACAGGTCGACATCCATCGGGAAGACCAGATCGCCGCGGAAACCACCGGCGCGTTCGAAGTCGGCGCGCCGGAAGGTCGCCGCCGCGGTGGGGCCGAAGTCGGCCGGGCCGCGGCGCACGATGGTGCGCATGAGGGTGCGGGCGGGCTGGGCGCCGAGCAGCCCCGGCAGGCCCAGATCGGTCTCCTCGACCGCGCCGTCCTCGTCGATCACCTCGAATTTCGAGGAGCAGATGGCGATCGCGGCGTCCCCCATCAGCGCGGTCTGGGATTTGAGCGCGCCCGGCAGCAGGATGTCGTCGGCGCACACCACCTTCACCAGGTCCCCCGAGGACACCGCGACCGCCTTGTTCCAGTTGTCGCCGATCGCGAGCACCGTGTCGTTGCGATGCACGCGCACCCGATGATCGTCGAACGACCGTGCGACGGTGCCGGTTTCGTCGGTACTGGCGTTGTCGAGGACCGACAGTTCGAAGTCCTCGTCCTGGTCCAGGATGGACCGCATGGTGGTCTCGAGCGTGCGCCCGGCGTTGTAGGCGGGAACGCAGACCGACAGTGTGCTCATCACTCCCCCTGGGTGGGTGTGGCGGTGGGGTCGCCCTCCACCAGCCGGAACACCCGATCCATCCCGGCACGGGCGGCGGCGATCTGTTCGACGGCCTTGTGCCGCAACGGCGCTCGCAGATCCGGCGCCGCCTCCCACAGCTCCCCGACGGCGGTGGTCAGCGACCGGCTCAGGTCGGGATCGTCGGCGTGGACCACGCGCAGCCCGGTGCCGAACATATCGGCCAGGCCGTGGAACTTGTCGTCATAATACCGGGAAGCGGTGATGCCGACGGCCGGAATCCCCTGCGAGAGGGCGAAAACCGCCAGGTGGTACGCGCTGGTCACCAGGACGCGGCAGCGGGAGACCTGGCGGGCCACATCCTCGGCGGTGCCGGCACGGCCGACCGGGCGGCGGGTGTTCGCGGCCCCGGCGAGCAGCCGCCGGGTGCAGTCGCGGTCCTCCGCGTCGTACTCGGAGATGATGAGCGGGCGCAGCGGGGCGCCGTATTCGGCTGCGCGAGTGCGGATCACCTCGCTCAGCACCGCGCGGGCCGCGTCGCCGACCTCGGCGTAGTAGGTGATGCGCAAGCAGACGCCCAGTTCGTCGCCCACTTCGTCGCGGCGCAGATCGTAGGCCAGTTCCACCGCGTCGTCGCCGGTCACCATGACCCGCGCCGGGTCGACGCCGAGGTCGGCCAGCAGCTTCGGCCCGCGCCGGCCCTCCCGCAGGGCGATGAATCCGACGCCGGGCAGCACCCGGGCGGCGCGTTCCAGCAGGGCCGGATCGTCGATGGGGCCGAACCCCTGGCCGATCATGGCGGTCGGGATGCCCAGCCGCTGCGCGTGATCGAGCAGGGCGAGGGTTCGGGTGGCCTGGTAGCGGTCGACGTCGGTCATGTAGCCGCCACCCTGGGCCAGCACGAGCGCGGACTCGGCGGCGGCCGCGGGCAGCGGCGGGGCGGGCGGCTCCGCGTGTTCCGCGGTGCCGCGCACCGCCTTTCGCAACGCGCGCACCCGCGCCTTGGGCCCGTCGGTGACCGCGCGCCAGCGCAGCGCCGCCAGTCCGCCGAGGCGATCGAACCGCCCGGGCTCGGTCCACCCGCCCCCGTCGGCGAGGTCGATCGATTCCGCCTGCGGGACCAGCGCGCGCAGCACGCGCGGCTGTTCGGTGAGCATGCCGATCCGCGCCGCGGGCCAGTGTTCGCGCAGCCGCCGCGCGGTGACGGCCATCATGGCGATATCGCCGCGATTACGCAGCCAGTACTCGCCGTTCTCGACCAGCACCCGCATCTCGTCGGCGCCCGCCCCGGCGCTGAACTTCCCCACTCTGTCGTCCTTCCGCAAGCCGGGCGCGCCCGGAACAAGGGTTCGGAGAAGCCGCACTGCCGCTCGCGAATGTATCGCACCGCGTGGGGATTTCGCTACGGCCGATCAGGCAGGGGTGGCGGCGGCCCGCAGCGCGTCGGCCAGCCGCTCGAGTACGGGCGCGGTGCCGGCGTAGGAGAATCGGAAAACGGGGTTCCAGGCGGAGATCCGGCCCGCGCGCACCGCGGGCAGCGTGCGCCACAACGGTTTTCCCGCCAGCGCGTCGGGTTGCAGGGCGCTGGAGCGGCTGTCGAGCAGGATCAGGTCGGCCGGGTACTTGTCGGCGTTCTCCCAGCTGAGGCTCTCGTAGAACCCTCCGCTGTCCACCTTTTCGGGCGTCACCAGCGCCACGCCCAGCTCCTGGAAATAGCGCAGGTCGGCCGAGGCGCGGGGATCGGAGACGTAGAAGGTGCCGGGGGCCGCGGACGCCGCCTGGACGCGCAGTCCCGGTTTCACGGCGACGGCGTCCCGCACCGCCTGCGCGGCGGCCTGGAAGCGTTCCCTGGCCCGCGCCACCGGCGCTGCCCCGGGGTCCGCGCCGAGCGCCACGGCGAGCTGTTCGTAGCGGCCGATCGTGACCGGCAGCGACTGCTGGGCCACCGAGACGGCGGCGACGGCCGGATTGATCGATTCGATCCGCGACACGCTCTCGTCGGGCACGTACCACAGCCGATCCCGCACATACATGTCCGTGACCAGCAGATCCGGCTCGAGCGAGGCGTACCGCTCGACGTCGAACTCGCCCCAGGCGTCGCCGACGACCGTGAGCTTCCCGATATCGAGGTCGCCGGACAGCCCGGTCCTGGCGCCGTCGCTCACCTCGCCGAACACACCCACGAGCCGATCGGCCAGGCCATAGTCGGCGAGCGTCGCCGCGGACCCGGTGAACGCGACGATCCGGGACGGAATCCGCTCGGCGCGCGCGGTCCGGCCACGATCGTCGGTGAACGACCAGGCGCCGGGCCCCAGCGGTTCGTCGTCCGGCCCGCGACCGCAGGCGGCCAGTGCGGCCAGGCCCGCCGCACCGGCCGCCGCGAACAGTCCGCGCCTGGTCAGCCCGGCACTCCCGGTCCTCGCGGCGGCTGTGGTCATCTCGTCCTCCGCTCGTCGACTCCGTCCCGCAACCTTTAGGCAAGCCTAACCTCTCCGGCGGAGCGGGGGCGGCGGCGGGCTCAGCCGGGGAGCGGGTCGGGGACGGCCGCTGTGGCGAGGGGTGAACGGTGCCGTTGCCCCGCAACACGACTCGGCCGCACGGAAGGGCGGAATTCGCATAGACTCTCATCCGACAGGGGGTCATTGCGATCGCGACCGCGATCGCCCGGCAACGGATCGCGGGGGTAGCGCGCGATGGATCCTGTACGAGTACACATGACCGGGTCGGAGTGGTTCTCCGCCGCACCCGGCGGGCTGAACCGATACTTCACCGAGCTGTTCGGGGCACTCGCCCGGCAGCCCGAGATCGACCTCACCGCAACGGCTTTCGGTACGCCGCCCACCGGCGGTAGCTCGTGGGGACCGACCGGCGGCGGCACCCTGCGCCGGGCCCGCCGCGCCGTCCTCGGCCGTCCGGGCCGCCGCGGCGCGATCCTCGACCGGCACTTCTGCCTCTACGGCCCCGCCACGACCGGACCCCTGGTCGTGCATTTCCACGGCCCCTGGGCACAGGAGAGCCGGATGGCCGGGGAAGGCGACCGCGCGGTCCGCGCGAAGTATCTCCTCGAACGCCTCCGGTACGCGCGGGCCGACCGATTCGTGGTGCTGTCGAACCACTTTCGCGACGTCCTCGTCTCCGACTATCGAATATCCGCGGACCGGATCACCGTCGTCGCCCCCGGCGTCGACCTGGATCGGTTCGCGGCCACCGATATTCCGCCGGGTCCGCCGACCGTGCTGTGCGTCCGGCGGCTCGAACGCCGCATGGGCGTCGACACACTCATCCGGTGCTGGCCCGACGTCCTGGACCGCCACCCCGGCGCCCGCCTCGTGATCGTCGGAACCGGTACCGCGGCAGCGGAATTGCACGAGCTGGCGGCCGGACACGACGCGATCCGCTTCGCGGGCCGGGTGGCCGACGAGCGCCTGGCCGAGCTGTATGCGGCGGCGAGCTGCACGGTGGTGCCGTCGCTGGCGCTGGAGGGGTTCGGCCTCATCGCACTGGAATCCCTCGCCGCCGGACGACCGCCCGTCGTCTCCGAGTGTGGCGGACTGCCGGATTCGATCCGGGGACTCGACCCCTCGCTGATCGTGCCCCCGGGCGATCCGGACGCGCTCGCCCGCCGCCTGGCCGACGCGCTCGACGGCGCGGTCCCGACCGCGAAACAGTGCCGGGCGCATGCCGAGTCATTCTCCTGGGACTCCGCCGCCCGCCGCCATCTCGCCCTCTATCGCGAGCTGGTCTCGTGAAGGCGGTGTTCGTCGCGCACACCGCCGAACCGTCGGGCGCCGAACTGGCCATGCTGCGGCTGGTCTCGGCGCTGCGCGCGCATATGGACGCCGCCGTCGTCTTCACCGCCGACGGCCCGATGGTCGAGCGGACGCGCGCCCGCGATATCGAAACCCATCTGCTGCGCAACGATTTCGACAGCCGAGCGATGACCATTCGGAAGGCGGACGCGCGCCGCCTGCTCACCGGGGCGATCGCCCTGCTCCGGGTGGGCTGGTCCCTGGGAGCCCTGGCGCGCAGGTCGGAGGCGTCGGTGCTGGTCGCGGAGAGTACGAAAGCGCTGCTGATGGGCGCGGTGGCGGCCCGGCGCGCCCGCATACCGCTGGTGTGGCAGGTGCACGACAGGATCACCGCCGACTACTTCGGCCGCGTCCTCGCCCCGGCCATCCGGCTGCTCGGCCGCCTCGTCGCGGACGCGTACCTGGCCAACAGCCGCGCCACGCTCGCCTCCCTGCGCACCGGCCGCAAGCCCGCGGCCGTCGCCTATCCGGGCCTCGAGGCACGGGAACCCGGAACCCGTGCCGCCCAGCGCCCACCCGCGGAGACGGTGGTCGCCGTGGTCGGACGGCTCGCCCCCTGGAAGGGCCAGGATCTGTTCCTGCGCGCGGTCGCGGACACCCGGACCCGGCCCGCCCGGATCCTGCTCATCGGCGGCGCGCTGTTCGACGAGGAGCCCTACCGGGCGGACCTCGAGCGCCTGGCCGCCGACCTCGGGCTGCCGGTCACCTTCACCGGGCACGTCGAGGATCCGGAAAGCCTACTGGGACAGGCGGATATCCTCGTGCACTGCTCGGTGCTGCCGGAGCCGTTCGGCCAAGTGGTGGCCGAGGGAATGCGGGCCGGCTGTGCGGTGATCGCCACCCATCCCGGCGGTCCCGCCGAAATCGTGGAGCCCGAGGTGAACGGGCTCCTCGTCACCGCGGGCGACCGGTTCCAGCTCACCGCGGCGCTGGACCGGCTCATCGACAATACGGAACTGCGCGCGAAACTCGCCGACGCCGCCCCGATTCGCGCGCAGCGGTTCGACATCTCCGAGACCGCCCGCACCGTCGCGGCGCTGCTGTCCTCGGCGCGACGAGATCAGGTGCGACGTGACTGAATCCGAGACCCTCCGGCCGCACAAACCGGTCAAACACGGGCTGGCCGCGGTGATCCGCGATATCGGCTTCGTCAGCTTCGGCAAGTACGGCCAGTACGTCATCACCGTGGTGACGCTGCCGCTCATCTCCCGGCTGCTGGGCCCGCACGGCGTCGGCCTGCTGGCCATCGGCATGTCCGCGTACTTCATCGGTTCGCTGGCCGTGGACATGGGCATCACCTCGTTCCTCGCCGCGAAGGTGCACGACACCCCGGGCGAGGCCGCCTACATCGATCACCTGCGCGGCGCCTACCTGGCCATCCGCGCCGTCACGCTCGGCGCCCTGGGCCTGGCGCTGCTGGCGGGGCTGGCGGTGGGCGCCCCGCCGGCGGTGCACATGATCCTGCTCGGCCTGTTCACCGGCGGGTTCTGGTCGATCTCCGAGGACTGGCTGCTCATCGGGCAGGGCCGGTTCGGGGCGTCGACGCTGTATCAGGGTGTCGGGCGGGTCGCGTATCTCGGCCTGCTGATCGCGCTGCTCCCCCACGTCCCCAGCGCGTCGGTCGCGATGCTGTGCCTGCTGGTGTCGTCGTTCCTCACCGTCGCGCTCACCTGGTGGGACGCGTTGCGCACCTATGGACTTCCGGCCCGGCCCCGGCACGTGCGGGAGATCTTGCGGATGGGTGCGCCGGTCCTGACCTCCCGCGCCCTGGTCACCAGCTACGGGCAGGGCTCGGCCGCGGTGTACGCGGCGGTCCTCGACGCCGCGTCCCTGGGCCTGTACTCCGCCGGAGTCCGGCTAGTGCGCGCCATCCAGTCCATGCTGGATCCGATCGGTTTCGCCCTGCTGCCGCGGATGGCGCGCCGCAGCGGCGAGAAGGTCTTCTGGCGCAACGCGATCCGGTCGCTGCTGGCGTGCCTGACCGCCGCGGTCGTCGCGGTCGTCGGCGTGTGGGTGCTGGCGCCGGTGCTCATCCACGTGATGTTCGGCAGCGCCTTCGCCGCCGCCGTGCCGCTGCTGCGGGTCGAGGTGCTCATCCTCCCGGCCACCACGGTCACCTCGCTGGTCACCACCGCGGTGCTGCCGGTACGGCAGGACACCGTGGGCGTGCTGATCGGGGCGGTCATCGGCACGGCCGTCGCCGCGGTGGCGCTGGTCGTCGCGGTGCACACGGAGTCGGTGTGGACGCTGGTGTACGGCACGGTGGCCGCCGAGGTCACGGTCGCGCTCTGGTACCTCGTGCGCATGCGGTGGCTCATCCTCCGCGAACGCGCCGCCGCCCGCGCCGAGACCGAACCCGTGGCGATACCCGTCTACGAGGGGCACGAGGGGGAACGATCGTGAAAATCCTGTATGTGGGCGATGATTGGGTCGGCAGCAACGCCCGCTCGCTGGCCGACGGATTCCGCCGGGCCGGGCACGAGGTGCTGGTGGTCGACACCACCGCGGTCACTCTGCCGGGCCGGCTGACGCCGCCGTGGGTGTACGCCAAGCTGGCGCGCCGCCGCGCGCCCTGGTCGGTCGGCGCGGTCCACGACGAGATCGATACGCTCGCCGCGGATTTCGGACCGGACATGCTGTTCGCGTTCAAGGCGGTGCATCTGGATCAGGCGCGGCTGCTGTCGGTCCCGGCGTCGCTGCGCGTCCACTACAGCCCCGACGACGTCGCCAATCCCGAGAACATCAGCGCCGACTACCTGGCGCACGAGGCGCAGTGGGATCTCGTCGTCACCACCAAGCGGCACAACGTGCCCGAACTGCGCGAACGCGGCGCTCGCGCTGTCGCTTTCGTGGCGAGCGCCTACGATCCGGCGTGGCACCGGCCGTGCGCGCGGCGCGGCGGCGACCGGTTCCTCGCCGGATTCATCGGCGCCCGGCGGCCCGACCGGACCGGCCTGCTCACCGATCTGGCGCGCGAATACGGTGCCGCGCTGGCGGTGTACGGGCCGGGGTGGGGACGGGTCCGCGGCCTGCGGCGCACCGGCGCGGCCGTGCGGGGACCGGTCTACGGCGAGCACTTCTCCGTGGCGGTGGCGGCGACGACCGCGAATCTGGTGCTGCTCAACTCCGCGAACCGCGACACCCACACCTGCCGCAGCTTCGAGATACCGGCCGCCGGTGGACTTTTCGTCGGCGAGCGCACCGACGAGCACGCGGGTTTGCTGGCCGAGAATTCGGAGTGCCTGCTGTTCTCCTCACCCGACGAACTGCGGGCGATCCTGGAACGCTGCGCCCGCGATCCCGACCACGCCGCCAAGGTCGCCGAGGCGGGGTACCGCCGCATCACGGCGGGCCGGAACCGGTATGCCGACCGGGCGCGGGAAATCGTCGCCGCCATCGGGTAACGGCGGGGCCGCCCACGCGACATACGGGGTGATGAAGGACATGGGGTGACGGGCGCCGCGCAGCCCGAAGTGTGCCTCGTCGCAGGGGCATTGGCGATCGTCATGGTCGCCGGCATGTGGCTGTCCGGTCCGATCCGGGTGTTCCTGATCGCTCAGTCCGCGCACTGGGCGCTCTCGTACGTCGCACGGCCGGTGGTGTTGCTGACGGTCCAGCCCGAACCGCACTACGGCGACAACGTCCCCGATCCGCGGCTGGCCGACATCGGCTACGACCACGGCATCGCGGCGGTCTTGCAGCCGGTGGTCTTCGGGCTGTGGTTCTACGCGGGACTCGTTGTGGCCTACGTGATCTGGTCCCGGCTACGCGACCGCGACCCGGAACGGCGGGCTCGCGACGACCACCCGATCGTCCCCTTCGCCGGCGATCCGGTCTTCGTCCGGACGCTCTGCGTGCTCTACGCCATCGGCACGCTGGGACGGCTCGCCGCGGTCGCGACCGGGAACAACGGCCGCGCAGGCGAATTGGAGAGCCCGAACCCGATCATCAACCTGATCACCATTCTCGCCACGCTCGGGGCCGTGGGGCTGATCGTCTACCTCCGGTCGGATAATCCCCGCACCACCGTCCTGATCATCGGCGCGCTCACCTTCGGCGAACTGCTGTGGACCGCGGCCGTGCAGTCGAAGACCCCGATCATGGGCGCCGCGCTGGCGATCGCGGTCCGCTGCGCCATGACCGGCTGGACCCGGGTGAAGGTGGTGGCGGTCCTGATCATCACGGTGCTCGGCATCGGCGGCTTCGGCGCGCTCCAGGGCCTCAAGGCCACCGAGGCCACCAAAACCGAAGCCGCCGTGGCCGATTCCGTCTACCCCGAAGCGCTCCGCCCGTTCCTGAGCCTGCTACGCCGATTCGACGGGCTCGAGGCCGCCACCGACGCCTACTACGCCGGTCCACACTCGTGGCTGACGCCGTCGGAGGTGCTCCGGCACGCGGTGGAGAGCCTGATCCCCACGCAGTTGCTCGGCGCGGAGAAGTTCCGCTCCGGCGCCGCCTGGGCCGAACAGGTGCGCGGCGGGTCGGTGGACATGTCGAAGGTGTCGGTGTCGCTGGCCGAGGGCAACATCAACGAGGGCTACGTGCTGGGCGGATATCCCGGTATCGCCCTGGGGGTTTCGATCACGTTCGTGCTGCTGCTGATCTGGTCGCGCTCGCTCTACAGCCGGATGGTCCCGATGCCCGTCTTCGGACTCGCGCTCATCGAGGTGCCCGTGCTGTTCGAGCGCGGAGTCCTCGGCACCGTCGAGACGCTGGGCAAATACCTACAGGCCATGGTGCTGGTCTGGATCACCTACGTACTGATCGAGGAATATCGACGGCGGACGGCCCTTCCCGCGCTGCCCACCGCCGGGGAAGCGAGGGCTGGGCAATGGGTGTGACCGATATCTGGCGGATCGTGCGGCGGCGGTGGCCGATCCTGCTCGCCGGGCTGGTGCTGTGTTCGGTCGCGGCATACGGCTACTCGAAGACCCAGCCGGTCGTCTACACCGCGTCCAGCACCTGCTACGTCTCGATGGCGACCGGCACCTCGGTCAACGACTCCTATCAGGGCGGGATGGCCGCGCAGCAGCGCATGCGCTCCTATGTCGCGCTGGTCGGCAGCGAGACGGTGGCCCAGCGGGTGAAGGACCAGCTGGGGCTGTCGGCGTCGACCGGGGATCTGCGCGGCCGCATCAGCGCCGACTCGCCGCCCGCGACCACCATCATCGTGGTGTCCGCGCGCGCCGATACCGCCGACGGCGCCCGGATCCTCGCCGACGAGGCCGTCTCGCAGTTCCGGCACATGATCGACCAGCTGGAGACCATCCAGTTCGACGCCGCGCCGGCGGCCCGCGTCGCCGTCGTCGACAAGGCGCAGCTGCCGTCCGGGCCGACCGCGCCGCAGGGCAAACGCCTCCTGATCATGGGCGTCCTCGCCGGTCTCGTCGTCGGTTTCGGTGGCGCGGTGATCCGCGACCGGCTGGACCGCACGCTGCGCACCTCCACCGCCCTCGAGGCGATCCTGCCCGCCCCGATCCTCGGCATCATCGACGACGGCCGGCCGGGAGCGCCCGGTGAGCTGCGGCGGCTGCGCACGCGGCTCGGCGACGGCGCCGCGAGCGTGCTGTTCACCTCCCTGTCGGACCGCTCCCAGCCGGCGGTCGCCACCGGACTGGCCCGCACCTACGCCGACGGCGGCGAGCGCGTCGTGCTGGTCGACGCCGACACCACCGGGCAGGGCAGCTCCGGTCACGTCCCGGTGCGGGCCGAGGCCGGGCTGGCCGAGCTACTGCGCCAGTCCACTCCGCTCGACAACGCCGTGACGGCCTGGCCCGAGGCAGGGATCAGCGTGCTGCCGATCGGCGTGCTCGACTCCCGCACACCGGATCTGCTGGCCTCCGAGCGGTTCGCGGAGATCATGTCGAAGCTGCGCAGCGAGTACGACCGGATCATCGTGGAGGCCGCGCCGATCTCCGCGGCCGCCGACGCGATCGTGCTGTCGCGCCGCTGCGACGCGACGGTGGGCGTGGTGCAGCTCGGCACCGCCACCGCGCCTCAGGTGCGCGGTGCGATCGCGACCTTCGGCGGCGCCGATCAGTCCCGGCTCACGGGCGCGGTCGCATTCACTCCTCCGCACCGGTCGCTCCGAGATAGGCTGTGGCGCATGGGAAGACGGGCATGACCTCGGCCGGCGCGCCGGTCGGGCGCCGTCGGATGCTGGCGGTGACGCTCGGCGCGGCGGCCGCCGGATCGCTCGCGGCCTGCTCCTCGGACGACGACCCCGGTGTCGGATTCCGGTCGCCACACGTCACCGACGCGCCGTCGGCACGCAACATCCGTGATTTCGGCGCGGTCGGCGACGGCAACGCCGACGACACCGCCGCGATCGCCGCGGCCGCCGCCGTGGGCGACCGGCCCCTGGTGATGTATCTCCCGGCGGGCCAGTACCGGGTCACGCGCTGGCCCGACCTACCGGACTACGCAACGATTCTCGGCGACGGCGCGGATGTCACCACCGTGTTCTACGACGGCGACGGCACGCTGGTCTCGCTGCGCAAACGCAATCGGGTGCGATTCGCCCGGCTCGGCTTCTTCCTCTCCGGCGCGACCTCCACCGCCGTCCAGCTCACCGAATGTTTCCGGTGCACATTCGAATCGGTGGTGCTGCGCGGCAACCATCTCGCGGAGAACGCGCCGCGGTTCGTGCGGCAGCGCGGGGTGGTGCTCGACGGCAATACCGGCGGCACCGCCGTGATCGACTGCGATATCAACAATTTCGGGTACGGACTGGTGACCTCCTGCATCCAGAACTACGTCACCTCGTCCAAGTTCACGAACAACCGCGTCTCGGTGCTCGGCACCGGCGGCGACCACAACGCCGGATTGGCGCTGTCCAACGTCGAATTCGTCTCCGACGAGGATCCCCGCACCACCGACCGGCACGTCGTGATCGACGGCGCCGCCAACGACTGGTGGTTCACCAACGTGTGGTTCGAGGGCGCCGACACCGCGCTGGCCGTCGGCAGTGATCGCGGCGGGCCCGCCCAGTTCGGCATGGTGAACTGCAAGATCGCCGCGCGCAGCACCTGCCTGCTGCTCACTCACTGCCGCCAGCCGTATCTGGCGAATGTGCAATTCGATCCGGACCTCGACACCGCGCCGGCCGAGATACGCATCGACCCCGCCGGATGTCCCGAGGGCACCGCCGTCAACCTCATCTCCGGCTCCCACGACGACGTCGACCCGCGCGCGTTCCCCGAGGGCTGGCACGTCATCGGGCGCGGCCGGGTGCACGGGGCGCGGTTCTCCGGCACCACCATCGCACAGGCCGCCCAGCTCGACGCCGACGTCCTACAGATCCAGGACCGCGACGGCGGGGTCATGGCGGCCGTTCTGCCCGGCGGCGCCTGGCTGTCCGAGCGGGCCGACAGCGGCGTCGTCCTCCGGGACCCCGCCGGGGCCTACTGGCGGCTGACGGTCGGCACCGACGGCGCCGTCCGCACGTCGCCGCTGGGCCGTCAGCGGCCCCGGTCATGAACGGCCGGGCGGGGGCGCTGCGGCTGGGACCGGCGTTCCTGCACGGCCGGACGGTCGTCATCCGGCCGCCGCGGCCGACCGACCATTCGCACTGGCGGCGGATCCGGATGCGCGACCGCGCCCTGATCGAACCGTTCTGGTACAGCTCGCCGCTGGACTGGCCGGAGCGGCACACCGAGCGGCAGTGGATCCGCGAATACCTGGTCAGCCGCGCCGAGGCCCGCGCCGGGCGGCGGCTGCCGGGCGTCATCGAGATCGACGGCCGGTTCGCCGGCCAGTGCGAGCTGTGCTCGATCGACCTCCGGGGCGGCACGGCCGAGATGAGCATCTGGATCGATTCCCGGGTCGCCCGGCACGGATTCGCGGGCGTGGCCGCCGGACTCGTCCTCGACCACGGTTTCCGCGTGCTCGGATTGCAGCGCGTCATCGCGCCGATATCGCCCGGCAACGTCGCCGCCGCGAACGGCGCCGCCGAACTCGGATTCGTCCGAGAAGCCTTGATGGCGCGCTACTTCGACGCGGGGGGCGCACGCCGCGACCACGAACTGTGGGCGCTCACGCCCGCCGACATCCCGCCGGACGGGTTCACCGCTACCTGGATTCGGCGCGTGACCGGTAAAGTGGCGGAAAGGACTTCTTCCTCTATGCGCGCAACCGCCGGGCGCACGACCATGGTACGGGGTTCGGCCGAGTCGGCCGACGACGACTCGGCCGGACAGCAGGGGGGATCACGTGGCCTCTTATCCTGTGCGGCAGCGCTTCTCGTCGTCTCCGTCCGGCTCGCAGCCGGGCGGATGTGGCGGCGGTCGGCGCTCCTGCACGGCGGATGCCCGGTGTCGCTGGAGATTCCGGGGTATCCGCATGCCGTCCTCCGCGGCCGGCGGCCGTCCGATCGGGCCGCCTGGCTCGCGGCCCGGCGGCGCAATCCCGACATGTTCGCGGGATCGCGGCCCGGCTGGTGGCGTGAACTCGCCCGCGGGCGCGGCGGCCTGCGCTCGCCCGCCGGGCTGGTCCTGGTGCTCGAGATCGACGGCGCCTACGCCGGGGAAGCCCGGCTCTCCGACCTGGACATGTTCGACCGGAACGCCCGGATGTCCGCCTGGGCCGATCCCGCCTACGCCGACGAGGACGTTCGCGCGGCGGCGACCCGGGCACTGCTCGACTATGCCTTCGGCCCCCTCGGGCTGCGACGCGTGGCAACGGAAACCGATTCCGCCGATGCGGAATCCGCCGCCGTCGCGGCCCGGGCGGGGCTGTTGAAGGAGGGAATCATGCGTAACTGCCCCGGCCCCACCGGCCACGCCGACCACACGCTGTGGGCGCTCACCGTCGGCTCACCGGAGGAGGAGCGGCGATGATACGAGAGTTCGCCCGCAGCAACATGATCCAGCATCGCCTGCACGAGGTGGTCCCCGGCGGCGCGCACACCTATGCCCGCGGGCCCGACCAGTATCCGGAGTCGATGGCCCCGATCCTGGTGCGCGGCAGCGGATGCCGGGTGTGGGACTGCGACGGCAACGAGTACGTCGAGTACGGCATGGGACTGCGATCGGTGACCCTCGGCCACGGCTACCGGCCGGTCGTCGACGCGGTGGCCCGCGCGGTCGCGGACGGCCTCAGCTTCTCCCGCCCGACCGAACTGGAACTGCTTGCCGCCGAGGACTTCCTGGCGCTGGTTCCCGGCGCGGATATGGTCAAGTTCGCCAAGAACGGCTCCGACGCGACCACGGCGGCCGTGCGCCTGGCCCGCGCCGTGACCGGCCGCGAGACGGTGGCCGTCTGCGATCAGCCGTTCTTCTCCGTCGACGACTGGTTCATCGGCACCACGGCCATGAACGCCGGAATTCCCCCGGCAAGCACCGTCCGGTTCCGGTACAACGACCTGGATTCCCTTGCGGCCGTGCTGGAGTCGGGCGACGTCGCCTGCGTCTTCATGGAGGCCGCCACGGCGCTGTCCGAACCCGATCCGGGCTATCTCGAGGGCGTGCGGGCCCTGTGCGACCGGTACGGCAGCTTGCTGGTGTTCGACGAGATGATCACCGGGTTCCGCTGGTCTTCCGGTGGGGCGCAACGGGTATACGGGGTGACGCCGGACCTGTCGTGCTGGGGCAAGGCCATGGGCAACGGCTTCCCGCTCTCCGCGCTGGCCGGGAAGCGGGAGTTCATGGAGCTGGGCGGCCTGCGGACCGAACGCGACCGGGTGTTCCTGCTGTCCACCACGCACGGGCCCGAGACGGGGTCGCTGGCAGCCTTCCGCGCGGTGGTGCGCGCCTACGCCGACACCGATCCCGACCCGATCACCCGGATGACGCACGCCGGTCGCCGGCTCGCCGACGGGGTGAACAAGATCGCCGCCGACCTCGGCATCGCCGATCATCTCCAGGTCGTAGGCCGCCCGTCCTGCCTGATCTTCACCACCCGCGGCCCCGACGGCCTGCCCTCCCAGCCGTTCCGCACCCTGTTCCTCCAGGAACTCCTGACCCGCGGCGTCCTGGGCCAGTCCTTCGTCACCTCCGCCGCCCACAGCGACGCGGACATCGACCACACCGTGCGGGCCTGCGCCGAGGCCGCCGAAGTCTACCGCCACGCCCTCGACCAGGGCAGCGTCGACGGCCTGCTGCGCGGGCGGCCGGTCGCCCCCGCACTACGCCGCAAGGCCGCCCCCCGCTACATAGATCCGGCGGATCGGTGATCGGTGGGTAGTCCGCGCATCGCCCTCGTCCACGAACGCTTCACCGAGTACGGGGGCTCGGAGGCGGTCGTCGCCGAACTTCTCAAGACCTGGCCGGACGCCGACGTCTTCGCACCCATTGTGGACCCCTCGTGCGAGGCGGAGGTGCAAGCCGCGGCCTTCCCGGAGTCGGCATCCACGTCCGAAACCACCACGCCCTCTTCTCAAACCACCACGCCCTCTTCGTTTTTCCGGCACGCTTTTGGCCGGAATCCCCCAGCCCCGGCGGTAGATCCCGGCCAAAAGCGTGCCGGGAAAACGAACAACGCCTTCCACGGCACCTGGCTCACCCG
The DNA here is from genome assembly GCF_000308875.1 of Nocardia transvalensis NBRC 15921. Taxonomy (GTDB): domain Bacteria; phylum Actinomycetota; class Actinomycetes; order Mycobacteriales; family Mycobacteriaceae; genus Nocardia; species Nocardia transvalensis. The sequence continues at coordinate 50,775 of NZ_BAGL01000045.1, read as the reverse complement.
CGCCCACACCCTGACCGGCGGACGCCATGCACCCCTGCTTCCCTTCGTCCCCGGCGCGCTACGCCGCCTGCCACTCTCGAACGACAGGTACGACGCGGTGGTCGTCAGTCACCACGCCTTCGCCACGCAGGCCGCCCTCGCCACGGACGCGCCCGTGATCGCCTACGTGCACAGTCCGGCGCGGTGGGCGTGGGACAGGACCTTTCGGGCGCGCGAAGCGGGCGGCGGCGCAGGGCAATTCGCGCTCGGCGCGCTCGGCAGCCTGGCCCGCCGCGGCGAAGTGCGTGCCGCGCCACGGCTGTCGCGGGTGCTCGCCAATTCGCGGGCGGTGGCCGGGCGGATCCGGGACTGGTGGGGCCTCGAGTCGACGGTCGTGTATCCGCCGGTGCGCATCGATCGCTTCTCCCCCGATCCCGCGGTCCCTCGCGAGGACTTCTTCCTCGTCGCGGGCCGCCTGGTTCCCTACAAGCGCCCCGATCTCGCCATCCGCGCCGCGCAGCGGGCCGGCTGCCGCCTGGTCGTGCTGGGCGGCGGGCGCTTCCGCGGCCAGCTCGAGGCGCTGGCCGGGCCGGAGACCACCTTCCTCGGCGCCGCGCCCGACGACGTCCTGATCGACAGGTACCGCCGCTGCCGCGCGCTGCTCATGCCCGGCGAGGAGGATTTCGGCATCGTGCCGGTCGAGGCGATGGCCTGCGGCACGCCTGTACTCGCGGTCGGCGCGGGCGGAGCGCTCGACACCGTGGTCCCCGGCACCACCGGCGAGCATGTGAACTCCGGCGACGACGAGACGGTGGTGGCGGGATTCGCCGCCGCCATGCGCGACTTCGATTCCGCCGCTTACGATTCCGGCGCGATTCGCGAGCACGCCCGCACCTTCTCCCCCGACGCCTTCCGGACCCGCGTCGCCGAGGTGGTCACCGACGCCCTGAACTGACCACTGCCCAGGACTATTCCTCCGGCGTATCAGCCGCTGAGCGCACCCGGCCGCGGCAAGGGTTCGAGGACCCGCTCGACCAGCGCGGTATCGCAGTGCTCGATCACCTCGGTGATGCGGCCGCCCGCGATCCGGAAGAGAAAACAGTACGTCTGGTGGTACGGCTCGCCGCGGGTCGTGGTCGCGTACCCCCGCACCTGCGCCACCACCCGGTCGCCGTCGGCGAGCACCAGGTCCGCCTCGCTACGGTAGCCGTCGGCGAACTGTGTCGTGAGCGGGCGCAGGAGATTTTGCACCACAACGTTTTTCGGCTCCCACGTGCCCGACCACGACCAGTCGCCGGGGAAGACCCAGCGGCAGTCGTCGGCCATCGCTTCGGTCAGCGCCGCCGCCTCGCCGCGGGCCATCCGCTCGAAGATCGAGCGGACGAGTTCTCTGTTCGATTCCGTATCCATGCCGACGACGCTAGAGCCGGATCTGCGATGCGACCAGCGAAAGTCTCGCATGTGTGGTATCAGGTTCTCGCATGACAGAGTTCTCGGTGACCGGGCTGCGGGTGGTGCGGGAGGCGGCGCGCACGGGATCGTTCTCGCGCGCGGCCGAGCGGCTGGGTTACACGCAGTCCGCGATCTCGCGGCAGGTCACGCTCATGGAACAGGCAGCCGGCGGCCCGCTGTTCGAGCGGCTCGCCCGCGGCGTGCGCCCCACCGCCGCGGGCCGGATCGTGCTCCGGCACGCCGACGCCCTGCTCGACGGCCTCGACACCGTCCGCGACGAACTGCGGGATCTGGGCGACCGGCCCAGCGGGCGCGTGCGCGTCGGCGCCTTCGCCACCGCGACCGCCGCCCTGGTGCCGCGGGCGATGGCCGCGGTGATGCACCGGAACCCGGCGCTCGAGGTGCGGATCCGGGAGGGCACAACACCGGGATTGTCGGCGGCGCTGGCTCGCGGCCGCATCGACGTGGCCGTGTTGTCGGGACCCGTCGACCCGGTCGACGGCGTGGATATCGCTCCCCTGCTTCAGGATTCGCTCTACGTCGCGCTGCCGCAGAACCATCCGCTCGCGGGCCGTAGCAGCGCACCGCCCGCCTTGCTGCGCGGCGCGCGCTGGATCGCGGGCAGCGCGGACACCCGCACCACACTGCTCGGCGCGTGGGCCGGGCCCGGCGCGCCGCCGGTCGTCGCCCACATCGCCCGCGACTGGGTCACCAAGATCGGCCTGGTAGCCGCCGGGCTCGGTGTCACCGTCGTCCCCGGACTGGCCGTAACCTTTTTGCCCCCAACCGTTTCCGTCGTGCGCATCGACGACCCGGACGCCGTGCGCCCGACCGTGCTCGCTTATCGCCGGGGCGGGCCCGAGGGCATCCACCCGGTCGCCGAATCCCTGCGCGACGTCGCGGCCGAACTCGCCGCCGACCTGCGGAACAGAGTCCGGGAGTTCGCCTGAGTTCCCCGGACGAATACAGGACGCCGCACCGATTCACCACTAATGGGAACCGGTCCGACGAACAGACAAATGGGACGGTACGGTGAGCGGTCGCCCTGCTACCGTGGCGGGGCACAGATTCCTGGGAGGGGAATCCGTCTTGCACATGAATCAACCACCGCCGCAGGGTTTTCCGCCGGAGGGCACGCCGCCGCCCGGCGGGTACGCTCCGATGCCCGGCGGCCCCGGCCAGTTCGGCCCGCCGCCGGGGCAGCCGCCCCAGCAGCAAGGGACGAACGGCTTCGCGATCGCGTCGCTGATCCTCGGCATCCTCGGCGGCTTCTGCCTCCTGGGCGCGGTCTTCGGCGTGATCGCACTGGTCCAGATCAAGAAGACGGGCCAGCGCGGGCGCGGGCTCGCCATCGCCGGCATCGCGCTCACCGCCGTATGGGTGGCGGTCGGAATCATCGGCGCCGTGGCCGCCGGCGGTTCCGGACACCGGGACTCCGCGGGCGAGGTCACCCGCGACTCGTCGGAGGCGGTCACCCGCCTGCGCGAGGGCGACTGCGTCGGCGGCATCGAGGACGGCAAGCGCACCACCTCGGTGAGCGTGACCCCCTGCGCCCAGCCGCACGACGGCGAGGTGATCGCCAAGTTCGACCTGGACCGCGGTTCCTTCCCCGGTGAATCGGTCGTCTCCCAGAAGGCCGAGGAGCGCTGCACGACCCTGGTCGAAACGGCCCTGGCCAACAGCTCCCTCATCGACCAACTCCAGATCTCCTTCCTCTACCCCGACAACAAGAAGGACTGGGACCGCGACCGCGGCGTAACCTGCCTCGTCTTCGAATCCTCGGGCGGCAAACTCACCGGCCCGGTCCCCCGCTGACCCCAGGGCCGTACGCGCATCCCCTACGCGCGTACGGCCTTTCACGCTCACTCGTCAACGACGCGCCGCTGTTCGGCGCTGGCCGCGGCGGTGCGGATCGCGGTGACAGCGCGGCCGTCAAGGACCGCGAGGCATTCGCCGGTGATCGCGGAGTGGACGAGGATCGTCGAGCGCTGCACCGGCAGGCCGCGGCAGCGGGACCCCGTGCGGGGCGGGGTTGCGGAACTGCCCGGAAGCCAATGCCGTGTGCGCTGATTCGACTGCTCGGCGCACCGCGTCTCGGTCGAGCCGCGCGACGATATCGGGGTGGGTGAGTACGAGCGGCACGTGTCACCGGACCGGGGCGGCGAGTTCGGCGGTGTCGATAATTCTGGTGTCGATCAGGTCGGCGAACGGGGGCACGGTCCGGATCATGCCTTCCTGCTGGAGGATTCGCATCCACGAGTCGGTCGCCGCGGCATCGATGCGCGCGGTGTCCCAGGTCCGGGAACGTTTGATCCGGTCGCAGGCCCGCATCAGCGTCGGGCGCGGGGCGGCCGGCCAGTGGGCCGCCAGCAGCGGCTCGAGGTCGGCGACCGGGGTGGCCCGCAGCCGTCGCATGGACTCGCTCAGGGCGGTGGTGAAGCGGACCAGGCGATCGAACAGCTCGTCGACGCGGTCGGTCCGGCAGTAGTAGACGCTGTTGGGGCCGAGGCCGCCGACATCGAGATAGTCGAGGGCGACGACGCCGGTTCCCTTGTCCTGCAACACTTGTGCGGTCATGGTGTCGAGGACGATCGCGTCGCCCAGTCCGGCTTCGAACAGCTCGACGAACATCGGCGTGGACAGATCACGCAGGAAGGTGATGCCCGCGGGGTCCACCCCGGCCGCCCGGATCAGGCCCGCGGTGAACGCGTAGGGCGCGCTGCCGCCGATACCGGGGGCGAGGACGGTGCCACCCGACAGGTCCGCCCACTCGAAGGTGCCCGAATGTTCCCGAGTGACCAGTGCTTTCGGGAACTGGTGGTTCACCTGAGCGAACACGGTGAGTTCCCGGGGGGTGCGCCAGTACATGCCGGGCACCCACAGGCCGCCCAGGGCGATATCCGCCGCGCCGCTGTCGAGGTCGTCGAGCACTCCGGTCCACGGATCCTTCGCTGTCGCTACGACTTTCACATCGTGGTCGGCGAACAGTCCGAGGTGGTCGGCGTAGTACTGCGGCAGATAGTTCAGCGCGTGCGAGGTGGCGGAGATCGTCAGTTCGGCCATCGGCGGAACCCCTTTCGAGTGATCGGTTTACGGCTTGGGGACAGGATGTTCGGTGGCCGCCTCCAGCGACTTGCCAAAAGTCTCGGGACCGAACCGGGCGGCCACGACGAGCAGGGCGTACATGCCGGCGATCATGACGAACACACCGGCGACACCGGCGCGGTCGAAGAAGTACAGGGCCGCGAACGGCATCACCGCGCCGGCGACATTGCCGATCCCGTTGACGACCGACGCGCCCATGGCGCGCACGGAGGTGGGGAACAGCTCCGGAGACCACACCGACAGCATCGTGTTCAGCATCATGGTGAAGAACTGAAAGATCATGCCCAGCACCAGGATCAGCGCCGTCGACTGGGCGAACACCGCGAAGGCGAGCGCGGACAGGCATCCGAGGACCGCGGCCGACATGACCGTGACCCGCCGCGGCGCCCGCCCGGCCAGATACGAGGCGGCGCACGCGCCGAACAGGCTGCCGATATTCATGATCATCGTGAAGGCCAGCGAATCCGACAGCGAATAGCCCCGCGACACCAGCAGGATCGGCATGAGGAACAGCAGTGTCACCTGCGCGCCGAACGACATCCACGAGGCGGCGCCGATCGCGGCGGTGCGCCGCAGGTTCACCCCCTGGAACACCGCGAGATACGAGGTCCGGCCGGTGGGTGTGATATCGGCGGCGGTGACGAAACTCGTTGTGGGGCCGGGCTTGCGCAGTCCCGACACACTGCCGCTCGCGAGCCGGGTCAGGCTGGCGTTGGCGTCGTCGACGCGGCCCTTGGACAGTAGGAACCGCGGGGACTCCGGCAGGTACCGGCGGAAGAAGACGACGAGGACGGCGGGCGCCGCGAGGATCACATAGGTCCAGCGCCACGAGCTGTCGTCCCCGCCGAGCATTTCGTTCAAGGGGCCGAGCACGAGCAGGAAGAAGCCGAAGGAGGCGATATTGCCGATGCCGCCGGAGGAGATGTTCAAGGTCGCGAGCAGCGATCCCCGGTGCCGGGTCGCGACCACCTCGGCGAGGATCGCCAGGCCGACGGTGAATTCGCCGCCCAGCCCGATGCCGACGATCGCACGGCTGACCAGCAACATCTCGTAGTTCACCGCGGCGGCGCTGACGAGGCCGCCCAGCGTGTAAACGAGCAGGTTCAGGCTCAGCGCGGTGCGACGCCCCCACCGGTCGGCGATGTACCCGCCGATCAGCCGCCCGGCCAGCCCGCCGACCACGGTGACCGTGTTGATCAGGGTGAGCTGGGCGTTCCCGATACCGAAGGACTCCTTCAACAACGGGCCCATCGCACCGGTCGAATTCTGTTCCAGCGAGTCGAAGAACAGCCCCGCCATCAGCAGAGCGATGACGACCGCCTGCACACGGCCGAAACCGATGCGGTCGAGCGCACCGGACAAGCCGGGCGACGGATCGGGCGACGCGACGGGAGGAGAGGAGACGACGGCGGAGGCTGATCCGCCGGGCAGGGTGAGGGACATGTCGGAACTCCGGGTGGAGGGAGCGTGACACCGACACCGGTCGTATCGGCGAGCCGACCTCGGAGCGAGAACCGCGATCGAACTGCCTGTAGTTGTATACAGTCTGGGTTGCCAGAGTGTTTCCTCACCAATATTTCACGTTAAGTAAGCGATATATCACCTCAGACTGTATACCGTTTCTCGAAACCGTTAGCTGCCGAACTCTTCGGTGAAGAACCGTTCGTCGCGTTGCAGGTGCTCGTCCATCAGGTAGCTCGCCTGGACGGCGGCGCCGTTGAGGATGGCGATCGCCACCGCGCGGTGGTCGGTGGCCGAGACCGCGGGGTCGTGACCCAGCCCCCAGCGCACTCGCTGGTTGAGACCGGCCAGCATCTCGCGCAAGTGATCGTTCCCCGAGGCGACGGCGACCAGTTCGTGGAACGCAGGCCCGCCGCCGGACAGCCCCTCCGCGACCTCGGCCAGTTCCTTCGCGACCGTGCCGCCGCGATTCTCCGCGGCGAGCCGCGCGGCGAAGATCTCCAGCCCCCGGCGAACCTGGAGCAGTTCCCGCCCGTCGTGCAGCAGTGACTCCGACACCGTGGCGCCCCGATGCCGGACGATGGTGACGAACCCCTCCGACTGCAGCCGCGCGAGCGCTTCGCGCACCGGAATCCTCGACACCCCGTACCGCTTGGCGATCGTCCCCTCGACCAATCGCTCCCCCGCCGACAACCGCCCGGCCAGGATCTCCGCACGCAACGCGCGGGCGATCGCATCCCCCGACGAATCGTCACCCGCAATAGGTTCTGCCACATCCGCAGCATAAGCCGGGCCGGCGAGGCACACGGTCAGCCGAGACCGAGCAGGCGTTCCGTCAGAGCGAGGACGCCGTCCCGATGGCGCTGCGGGGTGATCATGTCGGTGATCTCCGGGCGCATGCCGGCGAAGATCGCCAGGGCGAGGAATTCGGCGTCGGCGCCGGGGTCGATCTGCGAGATCAATTGTGCGAGTAGGGCGCGCCACGGAGCCCACGTTTCCGTCTGACAGCCGTCGGGCAGGGCGCGCATCAACGGCTGCAACTCGATGGCGGTCAGGTCGAAAACCGTTGCGACGAAGGCCAGTATCCGTTCTTCCGCGGGCTTGGTCGTATCCCCGGCGAGGTCGCGCACTTCCGCCCAGGCCCGGCTGGTCCGGTCGTCGAATACCGCGCGGAACAGGCCCTCGCGGTCGGTGAATCTGCGGAACAAGGTGCCCTTGCCGACTCCGGCGGCGGCGGCGATGTCGTCCATGGAGACGTTGCCGAATTTGTCGTCGCAGATCAGACGGCCCGCGACGGCGAGGATCGCGCCGCGGTTGCGTTCGGCGTCGGCGCGCATCGGGAACCTCCTGTTGACAGAAACGGACTATTAGTCCGTATCATAGCGGGAAGTAAACGGACCGATGGTCCGCATAGGAGAGGTGGATGTCATGCGCGCGGTTCGCTATCACGAATACGGGCCACCGGAGGTGCTGCGGGTCGAGGAGGTCGACGATCCGAAACCCGGTGCGGGCGAGGTGCTCGTCCGGGCCACGGCCACCGGAGTCAACTACTTCGAGGTGCAGGTGCGGGCCGGGGTGATTCCCGATCCGCTCGGGCAGCCGTTGCCGCATACGCCGGGTATCGAAGTGGCGGGAACGGTCGTCGCGGTCGGGTCCGGCGTGGACGCGGATCGAATCGGTGAGCGGGTCGTCGGCACCGTCGGCTCCGGCAGTTACGCCGAACTGGTTGTCGTGCCGGCCACCGCGGCTGTCCGGCTCGATGATCGTCTCGGCGAGCATCAGGCACTCGCACTGCTCGGGCAGGGCGCGACGGCCGTGGGTGTCATCGAGACCGCCGCACTCGAACCCGGCGAGACGGTACTGGTGGAGGCGGCGGGCGGGGGTATCGGAACCCTGCTGATTCAGCTGGCCAAACGAGCGGGCGCGCGCGTCGTGGCCGGTGCGAGCGGGGAGGCGAAGCGGAAGCTGGCCATCGACCTCGGCGCCGACGCGACCGTCGACTACACCCGACCCGGCTGGGCCCGAGAGGTCGGTCCGGTGTCGGTCGTCCTCGAAACCGTCGGCGGGCAGACCGCCCGCGACGCCTACGGCCTGCTCACCGGGCCGCGCGCGCGGATGGTGGTCTTCGGCACGGCCAGTGGTGCTCCGGTCGAGATCACCTCGCAGCAGCTGCTTCCCGTCGGCGCGTCACTGATCCCGTTCAGCCTCGGCTACCGCCCGCAGCGGTGGCCCGAACTGACCCGCCGGGCCGAGGAGCTGACCGTGCGCGGCGACCTCACCCCCGTCATCGGCACGGTCCTGCCGCTGACCGAGGCGGCGGCCGCGCACCGGGCGTTCGAGGACCGCACGGCGCTCGGCAAGACCATCCTCACCGCCTGACGGCGAACCGGTCGCAGATCCGTGTGCCAGGCATACCAATCGCGTCCGCTCACGCGCACAGCTTGATTCGGACCGGCCGCGCGGCGGATTCACCCCCGGCGGGTGGTACCCGGCGAGCACACGACGTGTCACTGTGATGGCGAGCCCGTTCTCCACTCCCAGGACACGAGATCGATGGAATCCGACCCCGCCGCGCTGTTGCACGGTCCGCTGTTCTCGCGGCGGGCGCCGCTGGATCGGGACAATGCCGCCAGCCGGATCGGCGCGTACATCTACGGGAACATTCTCGTGCTCACGGCGCTCGTGCCCGTCGTCACCAGCGAGAAGCACCTCGGAGTCCTCATCGTCCTCGGCACCGCCCTGTCGACGTTCATCGCGCACAGCTTCGCCGAAACCGTTGCCCGCACCGTGCGCGAGCAGCCGACCACCGTCGCCGACCGGATTCGCGAAATGCGCAACTCCGTGCCGATTCTCAGCTCCGCGGTCCTGCCCTGCGCCCTGCTCGCCGCCGGATGGCTGGGCTGGTTCCAGCCGCGGACGGCGCAGATCCTCGCCGAGGTCGCCGTGCTGATCCGCATCGGCGCCATCGTCTTCGTCATCGGCCGGTTGCGCGGGCGGCGGCCGACGCGCGCCTCCGCGATCGCCGCCCTGCTGCTGACCCTCGCCGCCGCCACAGTGGTCGTCGTCAAGATCGCGCTCACCCACTGACCCGGCCTACAGCGGCACGTCACCCCACACGTCGACGAGCTGATCCCGGGAGTCCGCGTCCATCTCGATGAGGAGCACATAGCGCGCGAACTTCGGTTCGGAACTGAACCCGCCCCAGAAGAACTTGGTCCCGGGCCGACCGAAGTCGCTGTCGGGGCTGACCCGGTACGGCAGGAACGACATGAATCCGCGCCGGGTGATCTGCCCCTCGATCCAGTTCACGCCGGGCGGACTCGAACCGAGGTAGTCCACGGCCGCTACCGCATCGCCCAGGTCGTAGATCGACAGCGTGAAATCCGCCGCGGTGCACGTGATTCCGCTCTTCTCGGGCGTCTGGCCGGTCGTCGTGCCCGTACAGTCCGCGCCGCGCCAATCCTTGCGGTTGACCGGATCGGAGAACACCTTCGGGAAGGCCTGGACGACCACCTGCTCGCTGTCGCTCCAACCGCCCGGATGCGAGCTGACGGTGGTTTCCGGAACGGACTCGGCACCAATGCCCGGGCTGTCGGCGATCGACTTCGTGGTCGACTCTCGCAGCGCGTACGTCACTCCCGCACCGACCACCAGAACGGCCACGATCGCCGCCGCCAAGGCACCGCGCCTGCCGCGTCGCACCGGTTGTCCGGGCTCGATCCGCGGTGGCGACGAATACCCCGGCAACGACGCGGAAGGCGGCGGCAGATACCTCTGCCCCGCCGAGACATGCTGGCGCACAGCAGTTTCCGGTGGAAGCGGCACGACGGCAGATCGCCCGGACAGCGCCTCCCACACCGCCGCCGCGAATTCGCCGCAGCTACCGAAACGCTGCTCCCTCTCCTTCGCCATCCCTCGCGCGAGCACCGCGTCGAGACCGGCGGGCAGATCCGGGCGCAGCGGACCCAGCGGCGGCACCGGGGCCGAGAGATGCTGCGCCACCACCTGCCCCGGATTGTCCGCGGTGAACGGCGGACGGCCGGTCAGCAGCGAGAACAGGGTGCAGGCCAGCGAGTACTGATCCGCCCGATGGTCCAGCGGCTCACCGGAGAGCTGCTCGGGCGCCGCGAAAGCCAGTGTCGCGGTGAATGTTCCGATCACGGTGATCTTCGTGGCCGCATCCATCCGGGCGATACCGAAATCGGTGAGTACGGCACGTTCCGCGCGACCGGCGTCGGCGGCGGAGAGCAGGATGTTGGCCGGCTTGATATCGCGATGCAGAACACCGTGGGCGTGCGCGTAGTCCAGCGCCGACGCGGTGTCGGTGATGATCCGCGCCGCCCGCTCCCCGGTCAGCTGCCGGGGATCGAGCCGCCCGGTGTCGCCGCCCTCGATGTACTGCATGGCGACCCACAGACAACCGTCGTGCGTGCCCCGGTCGTAGATCCCCACGATATTCGGATGTTCCAGCCGCGCAACGACACCCGCTTCCCGCTCGAATCGCTTGCGCAACTCCGCGTCCCCGGATACCGCGCGGTTCAGCACCTTCAGCGCGACCGACCGCGGCAGCCGCGGATGCCGCGCCAGGTAGACCGTTCCCATGCCGCCGTGCCCGAGGACACCGTCGATGACGTAGTCCGCGAACGTCGTGCCGATTTCGGGATGAACCACGATCTCCCTCGTACTGGAGCAGAAGCGAAACCCCGACAGCATAGCGAGACCGGCGGACGACACGGTTTCGTCCGAAAGTTTGATTCACCCGCGCCTCCCCACCGGTATCGTGAGAGTGAAGTTAGGTAACCCATAGTTGCGGTCCCCCGGTCGGGGACGGGAAAGCGGGATCATGGCGGATACGACCACGACGGCGGAGAGTGCGCCGTTCTCCACCCAGATCCGGACCGCTACCGAGCGGCAGCACGCGGATGCGGAGAATTCGACGTTCATGAGCGACATGCTCGGCGGGTCGCTCGGGGTGGAGGCGTTCTTCCGGTACACCGGGCAGCTGTGGCACGTGTACCGGGCGCTCGAGACGCACTGGGACACCCTCGCCGACGATCCGGTCGCGGGGCCGTTCGTGCGGCCGGAGCTGGCGCGACTGGCGAATCTCGAGGCCGATCTCGCCCATCTCGGCGGCGCGGGCTGGCGCGACGGCATCGAGCCGCTGCCGTCGACGACCGCCTACGCCGGCCGCATCGAGGAGTGCGCGCGGACCTGGCCCGCCGGCTACGTCGCCCACCACTACACCCGCTACCTCGGCGATCTGTCCGGCGGGCAGGTCATCCGCGGTACGGCGGAAAAGCTGTGGCAGTTGCCCAAGCGCGGCGACGGCGTCCGCTTCTACGTCTTCGACCAGATCCCCAACCCGGCGGCCTTCAAGCGGGAGTACCGCACCCTGCTGGACCGGCTGGCCGTCGACGATCTCGAGAAGCAGCGCGTCCTCGGTGAGTGCCAGCGCGCGTTCGCCTTCAATACCGCCCTGTTCCGCGATCTGGCCGCCGAATTCCCGGTGCGGCGGCGGGGCTGATTCCGGCGGATCGGGTATTTGCCAGAGGGTTACCAACTGCATCCGACGGTTACACGAAAACCGTTGACACACATACTTGACGGCGCCTCGCGTGATACGACACACAACACGCGGGGCGCTGTTTTGGTTTGCGGGACATATCCCCCACCGCTAAAGTTACTCATCAGTTAGGCACGAAGGTGTTCCTACCCAGGCCCGACTTCTGTTAGCGGGCCGTCTCCTACGTCCACATCCACCGACGCATGTCGGACGAACAGCGTTGCGCTCGGCACCAAAACCGTTGCGCGGCAACAGGATCGGACAGACAGGAGGGGCGATGGTCTCCTATATCGTGACAGGCGGCACCGGATTTCTGGGACGGCGCGTGGTGGCCGGACTCCTCGAGCACGATCGCGACGCGGTGATCCACGTGCTCGTGCGGGAGGCCTCGGCCGCGAAGCTCGCCGAACTCGCCGCCGGCTGGGGCGCGCACGACCGGGTCTTCCCGCTGCTCGGCGACCTGACCGCCGACGGCCTGGGACTGCAGGAGGACCCGCCGCACGCCGAGCACGTCGTCCATCTGGGCGCGGTGTACGACATGACCGCCGACGAGGAAACGGCGTACGCCGCCAACGTCTCCGGCACTCGCTCGGTGATCGCGCTGGCCACCGAGCTGGGCGCGACGCTGCACCACGTGTCGTCGGTGGCCGTCGCGGGCGACCACCGGGGCACGTTCTTCGAAGACGACTTCGACCTCGGCCAGAACCTGAACTCCCCCTATCACCGCACCAAATTCGCGGCCGAGAAGCTCGTGCGCGAGACCGCCGGACCGCGCTGGCGGGTGTACCGCCCCGCGATCATCGTCGGCGATTCCCGCACCGGCGAGATGGACAAGGTCGACGGACCGTACTACTTCTTCCCCGCGATCGCCCGCCTCGCCGGGCTGCCGTCGGAGTTGCCCCTGCCGCTGCCGGATCTCGGCGCGACCAATATCGTCCCGGTCGACTACGTGGCGGCGGCGATGGTCCGGCTGATCACCCGGCCGGGGCTCAACAAGCGCACCTTCCACCTGGTCAACCCCGATCCGCAGCCGTTCGGCGACATCTTCGCCGCGCTGGCCCGCGCCGCCGGGGCGCCCGCGGGCCTCGGCACCGTTCCGGGCAGCCACGCCGCGCTGCGGGCACTGGCCCAGGTCCCGGGCGCTACCGCGCTGCGCGATCTGCTGTTGCGGCAGCTGGGCATTCCGGCCGAGGTCGCCCCGCACGTCTCGTTCGACTCCGAATTCGTCTCCGATTCGACCCGGTCGCGGCTGCGCGGCCTGCCGGTTCCGTCGTTCGACTCCTATGCCGAGAAGCTGTGGGAGTACTGGCGCACCCACCTGGACCCGGACCGCGCCCGCCACGCGGACGGCGGCGACGGGCTGCGCGGCCGGATCGTGCTGATCACCGGGGCGTCCTCGGGGATCGGCCTCGCCACCGCGCACGCGGTCGCCCGGCGCGGCGCCACCGTCCTGATGGTGGCCCGCACCCTCGACGACCTCGAGGCCGCGGCCGCCGCCGTGCGCGCGGAAGGCGGTGCGGCACAGGCGTACTCGTGCGACATCACCGACGAGAAGGCCGTCGAGCTGCTGGTCAAGCAGGTGCTCGCCGACCACGGCCATGTGGACTACGCGGTCAACAACGCCGGCCGCTCGATCCGCCGGTCGGTGCTCGACTCCACCGACCGGATGCACGATTTCGAGCGGACCATGGCGGTCAACTACTTCGGCGCGGTGCGGCTGATCCTGGCCCTGCTGCCATCGATGCGCGAGCGCCGCTTCGGGCACTTCGTGAACATCTCCTCGATCGCCGTGCAGACGAAGCTGCCGCGCTTCGCCGCCTACGTGGCGAGCAAATCGGCCCTGGACACCTTCAGCGAGATCGCGGGAGTCGAGAACGCCGACGCCGGAATCACGTTCACCTCGGTCCGCATGCCGCTGGTGCGCACCCCCATGATCGCCCCCACCGAGCTGTACCGCTCGATGCCGGTGCACACCCCCGACCAGGCGGCGGATATCGTCGTCCGCGCCCTCGAGGAGCGCCCCGACCGCATCGACACCCCGATCGGCACCTTCGCCCAGCTCGTCGACACGGTCATGCCGTCGGTGAAGAAGGCGATCCTGCACCAGGGCTTCCGCAGGCTCGGCGATTCGGCCCCCGCACGCCGGGACACCGAGCCCGCGACCGATTCCGGCAGCCCGCTCCTCGCCCTGGCGCCGGTGGTCCGCCCGTTGATGAGCCTCCCCACCCCCGCGGCACGCATCCTGAATCGAATCCCCGGTCTGCACTGGTGAACTCGGCGCTACTGCGCGCCGACGTCCGCGGCGAGGGTGTAGGTGTGCTCCACCGAGCCGTCCTCCAGCGTCCGCGTCGATTCCAGGCGCAGATACTGCGACGTACTGCCGCTCGGCGTCAGCCGCATGCCGTCGCCCAGAAGGATCGGCAGGACGACGACCCCGAAACTGTCCAGCGCCCGGATCCGGCGGAACGCGTCGATGGTCCGCTGGCCACCGACGAGGTGCACGTCGCCGGTGAAGTCCGCCTCGCGCATCAGCTCGAGCAACTTCTCCGGCGACGGCGCGGATACCACGTGCTCGGGGGTCCCCTCCGGTAGCGGCCGTGTGGTCAGCACGAATACCCGCAGACCGGGCCACGGCCAGTGCGACGACCCCACGGCGGGGACGAAGGTGTTGCGGCCCATCACCACCGCGCCGCAGTCCGCGATGAATTCCGGCAAACCGTGCGATTCGCCCGATTCGAACGTGGGCATCGACAGGACGGCGGGCAGACCGTCGGGCGAGGTGATGAAGCCGTCGAGGCTGACACCGATATGCGTCTTGATCTTCATGGGGAGCACTCCTCGGAAAGGATCGAATGAAACCTCATACAGCTTCGATCTCGCGTCGTGCCTGATCAACGGCTTATCGTGCACACCAGCCATTAGTGGGACTTATCAATCCCGGCGCGGCTGTCTAGGATTCGCCCATGGAGTTGCGCGAGGCCGAGATCTTCCTGGTGCTGGCCGAGGAACAGCATTTCGGGCGCACCGCGCAGCGCCTGTACCTGACCCAGCCGCGGGTCAGCCAGACCATCCGCGCGCTGGAGGAGCGCATCGGGGGCAAACTCTTCGACCGCACCAGTCGCAGCGTCCGCCTCACGGCCCTCGGCGAGCGATTGCGCGACGAATTGCGCCCGGCCCACGACCAATTCCGGCGCGCCATCGCCACCGTCACGGAAATGGCGCGCGGCGTCAGCGGAGACCTGCGCGTGTGTGTCGCGAGCTACGCCATGGCCGGTCCGCGTTTCACCGCGATCGTGCGCGAGTTCCAGGCGCGATATCCGGACTGCCGCCTGACCGTGACCGAGGAATTCCCAGGCGAATTCGCCCGGCTCCGCACGGGCGTGTACCACCTCATGTGCCATCGCCTGCCGATCGCGGAACCCGACGTCACCGTCGGCCCGATCCTGAGCCGGGAGCCGAGCATTCTCCTGGTGCCGGCCGGGAGCGCGCTCGCCCGCCGCGGGCACGCGACGCTCGAGGATCTCGGCGACCACGCGGTCATTCCGCGAGGAGATATCCCGAAGGCGTTGTACGACAGATACTTTCCGGCCGTCACACCCGGAGGCCGGCCGATCCCGCGCGGGGCGCCGATCGCGACCACCAGCGACATCCTGCACCGGATCGCTCGCGGCGAGGTCGTCCACCCCACCTCGGCATCCTTCGTCGACTACTACCACCATCCCGAGGTCACCCACATTCCCCTCGCCGGAAATCCGCCCGTGGAGGGTGCACTCGTCTGGATCACCGCGATGGAGAATGCCGCCATCCGCGCCTTCGCCGGCGTCGCGGCGGACATCTGCTCGCCGACCGCTCCGGTGTCACGGTGCTAACTTGCCTCCGGTGAGACGCAAGTTCCTGATCGGCGGCGCGATCGTCCTCGTCGTTCTCGTCGTGGTGTGCACGGGGCTGTACTTCCTGATGAATTCGCGCACGTACCAGGTGGCGGGGCGGCTGGTTCACCGGCAGGACACGGCCGACAAGGTCGTCGCGCTCACCCTCGACGACGGGCCGACCGAACATACGCCGGAGATCCTGAGAACTCTGGCGGCGGCGGGGATTCCGGCGACGTTTCTATCTCATCGGCGATCAGCTCGCCGCCCGCCCGCAGGACGGCGCCGCCATCGCCGCCGCCGGGCACGAGATCGGCAATCACAGCTACACGCATCGGCGGTTCGTCCTCGTGACCCCCACCGTGCGCGACGAGGTCGAGCGCACCGATGCCGAGATCCGCGCGACGGGATATCGAGGGCCGATCACCTTCCGCCCGCCCTACGGCAAGAAGCTCTTCGCACTCCCGAAATACCTGTCCGACCACGACCGCACGACCGTGATGTGGGACGTCGAACCCGATTCGAGCGGCGACGCGGACACCGAGCGCATCGTGCGCGACACCCTCGACGCCGTACGTCCCGGATCGATCGTCCTGCTGCACGCCATGCACCGGCCCGCATCCCGCGCGGCGATCCCCGGTATCGCGAACGGGTTGCGCGAGCGGGGATATCGCTTCGTCACGGTGTCCCGGCTGATCGGCCCGTGATCCCCGGCGTTCACCTGCTCGTCGTGCGCTGGACGGCGAATTCTGCGAAAGTCGTTCCATGCAGGCGCGTCATCGCTTCCGTGGGGTTCTGGCGACCGTTCTCCTGACTCTCGCACTCGCCGGGTGCGGCAGCTCGAGCGATGAGGCGCGACCACCCGCTCCCGGCGCGGTGCCCCTGGTCTCGACCGACGAGCTGCCGAAGCCGCAACCGGGCGAGGTACACCTGTTCGGCCTCAACGATCTGCACGGCAATCTCCAGCCGCCCACCGGCAGCAACGGGCATATCGCCGGCTACGCGGCCGGCGGCGCACCGTATCTCGCGACGCATCTCGCCCGGCTCAGGTCGGCCTATCCCGACAGCGCCGTCCTGTCCGCCGGGGACAATGTGAGTGCCAGCCCGCTGATCTCCGCGCTGTTCCACGACGAGCCCACCATCGGATTCCTCAATTCGGTCGGCGTCGCGGCCTCGGCGGTCGGCAATCACGAATTCGACCACGGCGTCCCGGAACTGACGCGGCTGCAACAGGGTGGCTGCGGCTGGGACGGCTGCGTTCCCGGCGAACCGTTCACCGGCGCGAAGTTCCCGTACCTCGCCGCCAACGTGACCGATGCCAACGGACAGCTCCCGCCGGGACTGCGGCCGTGGACGATGCTCCAGCTCGGTGGCCACAAGATCGGCGTCGTCGGCACCGTCACCCCCGAGACCGTGACGATCGTGATGCCGGAGGGCATTCGCGGCTACACCTTCGGCGACGAGGTCGACGCGGTGAACAAGTACGTACCGCAGATGCGTGCCGCGGGCGCCGAGACCGTGGTGGCGCTGATGCACGACGGCGGCTCGCAGCGCACCCACGGCGCGCCCACCGACTACAACGGCTGCGCCGACATCACGCCCAACGTCACCAAGCTGGCCGAACGCACCGACCCCGCCGTCCGGGTCATGCTGACCGCCCACAGCCACCAGGCCTACAACTGCACGATCGCGGGCAAGGTCGTCACCCAGGCCGCGTCCTACGGCCGCCTCGTCACCGATATCTCCCTGCGATTCCACGACGGCATCGTCGACGCGGGCGCGGTCAACCGAGTCGTCACCCGCGACGTCCCGCCCGATCCCGCGACGACCGGATCCGTCGACTTCTACGCCGACCAGGCGAAGCCGCGGGCCGACCGGGTCATCGGCACCGCCACCGCGCCGCTGCCCAACGAGCCCACCCACGGCGGCGACTCCCCGCTCGGCGACGTCATCGCCGACGCCATGCTCGCCGCCATGCGCCCCGATCAGGCCGTGGCCGCCTTCATGAACGCCGGTGGCGTACGGGCGGATCTGAACGGCGGCGACATCACCTACGAGCAGGCATATACGGTGCAGCCGTTCGGCAACCAGATCGTCACGGTGGTGCTGACCGGGCAGCAGATCCTCCGGCTCCTCGAACAGCAGTGGGCCACCCCGGACAAGTCCGGGGTGCTCTCGGTGGCCGGGATCAGTTACGCCTACTCCGATTCCGCGCCCGCGGGCAGCAAGGTCGATCCCGGCAGCGTGCGCATCGGCGGGCAGCCGCTGAATCCCGTTGCCACCTACCCGATCTCGACCAACAACTTCCTGGCCGCCGGCGGCGACGGGTTCAGCGTCTTCACCGAGGGCAGCAAGGCCGCGGTCGGCCCGACGGATCTCGACGCCCTCGAGTCGTATCTCACCACCCGAGGTGCGGTCGAGCCCCCACCGGGCCGGGTCGAACGCCGCTGACGGTCACAGCCGGTCGGCGGCGAAATCCGCTGCCGCGCCGACGAGTCCGCCGTAGGTGTTGTGCGCGCCCGGATCCAGTCCGCCGCCACACACCGGATCGCCCGCGGCGCAGAAGTCCGCGGTCCGCCACAGATACGGCTCGGGCACGCTCCAGCCGATCAGCCGCATCGGATCGCCGAACAGCAGTACCGATGTCACGCGCCCGCCCAGGTCACCGTCCACCCGGACGGCGCCCGGGATGAAGTTCGTGATCCCGGTGCCCAGGGCCGTGTGCACGACCGCCGCGCCCTGCGAATACCCCGCCAGGATGAAGCGCTGATCCGGACATGTCGCGGCCTGATACGCCAGGTGCGCAACGAGATCCGCGCTGCCCTTGCCCACCGAGAACGGGTCGGTCAGATCCGCCGGGTAGTCCACCCGGTAGGCGCTCACGCTCACCGGCAACCGGTCCTGGAGAGCGCCGTAGAGCGGATCGCCCACGCCGCTTCCCAGATATCCGGGTTCGCCGGTGCCCCGGGCCACCACCAGATCCACATCGGCGCACCATTGCGCCTTCGCATGCGGAGCCGGGTACACGAGCCCCAGCAGCAGTAGCACCGCGGCGAATATCCAAGCGATACGCCACTTTTCGGACAGCAACACCTTCCGGTCGCCCATGGTTCCCACCTACTCACGCCGTTGTGAGCGGCCACGTGACTGTTGTCACAGACTATTGTCATCGGCCGTATGTGAGCCAAGGTAGGTGGGTGCGCCGATGCCCGGCAACGCCACTGCGGGAGAGATACCCAATCGCCGCGCGAACGCACGAACTCGTGAGATTTGTTATCCAGCAGCAACTCTCGAGCAATGAACGGGCGGCGGACGTTACCTCCGGGCGGCCACCGCCGCGCACGCGTCGAGCAGGACCGGGACGAAGGTGTCCGCCTCGAACGCGCAGGCCGCGTGCCCGGCCTTGGCGAGGAAGATCTCGGCTCCCGCGACCAGCTTCGCCATTTCGAGTTGCCGGTACACCGGTAGCGCCCGGTCGTGGGTCGTGATGACCACGGCCGCCGGGATGCTCAGCTCCGGCAGCCAGTCCGAGGAATCGAACCGGCCGAGTTCGGCGATGGCCTGCGCGACGGCCCAGCCGCTGGTGCTGCGCAGCTCCGCCAGGGCCCAGCGGTCCATTCGGCCGTTTTCCCAGGTGATCTGAGGCAGGGCGGGAAGCCGCCGCGCCGCCGCTGTTACCCGCCGCGAGGCCGTGCGCGACAGCCCGCCCATGACGGTTCCCATCGCGCGATGAAACGCCCGCTCGCGCAGCGTCTCCCGAAACCGGTAGGTGGTGGCGCACAGCACGAGTCCCCCGAACCGTCGCGGATGCCGGTGCGCGGCAAGCTGAGCCACGATGCCGCCCATGGAATAGCCGGCGAGAATCGGCCGCTCGACGCCGAGCAGATCCGCGACCGCCACCACATCGTCGGCCAGATCGTCGAGTTCCCACCGCGGCGACCGGATTCCGCGCCCGTGCCAGCGCTGGTCGTAGAGCACCACCCGATACCGTTCCGACAACTCCGCCAGCGCGGGGAACCAGTTGAGCATCGCGGTCGTCACGAGACCGTGCAGCAGGATCACCGTCGGCGCGCCGCCCGGCCCCGGTATATCCACCAGATACGTCCGCCCGCGCCCCGGCAGTTCCACCATCCGGCCCGCAGGCACCTCCC
This sequence comes from Nocardia transvalensis NBRC 15921, assembly GCF_000308875.1. Classification (GTDB taxonomy): domain Bacteria; phylum Actinomycetota; class Actinomycetes; order Mycobacteriales; family Mycobacteriaceae; genus Nocardia; species Nocardia transvalensis. The sequence goes on along the minus strand of NZ_BAGL01000045.1, from coordinate 31,195 downwards.
GCATCCGGGCGACGCGCCCGCCGAACCGCCCGCCCGCCGGTTCCGGATTCACCATCGACGACCCTCCTGGCACGGTTGCCAAACTAGAACGCGTTCCAGTCGATGATGACACACCGATGCGCACCGGCACGAGCGACGAACCAGCGTCTCGGATCCCGCACCCGTGTCAGGGCTTACGCGCAACCGGCGGCGGGTGTCGGGACCACCGCTGTCGTGGCCGGCATGGTCGACGTAGCCGGGGGCAGGGGCGGGAATTCGTAGAGGCCGGTGCCGGTGTGCCGGAGAGCGCCCGGGGTGACGGCGATGCCGGGTACGCGCACCTGGTGGCCCTCGGTATCGGTGAGCAGGGCGGTGAACGGGCCCGCGCCCGCGCCGGAGATCGACCAGTAGTTGTCCGTGCCGCGCTTCAGGGTGTGGCCGGGGCCGCCCGCGTCGGGGCGTATCTCCACGCGGCTCAACGGATTTCCGGTGTTGGCGAACAGCAGGCTCAGCCAGTGCGAGGACGAACCGTCCTGGACCCGGTACACGAGTTCCGGGGTCGGAACCGGATTGTGGATGTGGCGCAGGCTGATCGGCGCGACCCCCGCGCCCTGGTCCGCGATCTGGGTGAAGGCGGCGGTGCTGAGGTCGTACTGGCCGGGCCCGCAGCCGGGGCAGCGGTCGACGACCTGCGCGCGCACGGATCCGAGCGGTCCGTCGAGCTGGACGAGGGCGCCGCACGCCGCGCCGCCCGCGTACTCCGCGGTCGGGACGCCGATGTAGAACCCGTCCAGCGGCAGCTCCGGAATCGAGCAGGCCACCCGCTGGTTGAACGCGTAGTAGCGGGCCTCGCCGGGCTGCGGCGAGTCGAGCCGTTCGAGCGTCGGGAGCGGTTCGGACACAGTCGGATTCGTCACGGTACGCACCGGCGGCTCCGGCGCGGGCGCCGGGGTGACGCTGCACGACGCGGGGTCGGGTCTGGCCACCCACAGCACGGCCGCCACCGCGACCGCGCCGGCCAACGCCGTCCACACCCAGGGCCGCGCGGCCCGTACGTGTTGCCGCCGTGTAACCCGATGAACCATCCACGCCTCCGTTCCCCGCTTCGCCGCTTTCTTGTCAGCAAAGCAGGAAAACCGGGCAACACGCACGCGAATCGCGAACTAGGAGTGCAATTCTCGGCGTGTCTCGGCGTGTCAGGGCATGAGCACTGCCGCTCCGGCAAACTTTCCGTGTGCCAGATCGGTCAGCGCGCGGTCGGCGCCGTCCAGCGGATACGGGTGCACGGTGACGTCGAGGTGATGCTCCGCGGCGAATGCCAGGAATTCGCGGGCGTCCGCACGGGTATTGGCCGTGACCGATCGGATCTCGCGCTCCTGGAACAGATGCCGCTGATAGTTCAGCGCCGGGATGTCGGTGAGATGGATGCCCGCGATCGACAGCACGCCGCCGCGGTCGAGCGCCGCCATCGCGGGGAGCACCAGATCACCCACCGGCGCGAACAGGATGGCCGCGTCCAGCGCCACCGGGGGCGGGTCCGCGGCGCCCTGCGCGGAGGCCACGCCCAGGTCCAGTGCCAGCTCGCGCGCCTTCGGGTCGCGGGTCATCACGTGCACCTCGGCGCCCCGGGCGAGCGCGACCTGCGCGGCCAGATGCGCGCTGCCGCCGAAACCGTAGATGCCCAGGCGGCCGCCGAGGGGCAGGGCCGCCCGTCGCAGCGCGCGGTATCCGATGATCCCGGCGCACAGCAGCGGCGCCAGCTCGGCGTCGGCGTAACCGGGCGGCAGCGGATGGGCGTAATCGGCGGGGACCGTGGTGAATTGGGCGTATCCGCCATCGGCGTCCCAGCCGGTGTAGCGGGATTCGGGGCACAGGTTCTCCGCCCCGCGGCGGCAGTACTTGCAGACGCCGCAGGTGTGCCGCAGCCACGCGACGCCGACCCGGTCGCCGATCGCGAACCACTCCCCCACGCCGCCGCCGAGCGCCACGACCTCACCGACGACCTCGTGGCCGGGCACCACACCGGTCCGGTGCACCGGCAGATCCCCCTCCGCCACATGCAGGTCCGTGCGGCACACGCCGCAGGCCAGCACGCGCACCAGGAGTTCCCTGTCCCCGGGCGCGCGGACCGGCGCGCGCACCAGATCCATGGGACGACCGCCGATCGGCCCCGGGCGCAGTACCCGCCAGGCCGTCATCTCACCGTCGGCTCCGCTCATCCGCCACCTCTCTCGACTGCCGCGGCCTACGTCCGAGAGTAGTACCGCGCGCCGTACCGGCCGGACTTCGCTTTCTGTCCGGTGCGGTCACCGTTTCGTTCGTATTCGGGACTGACCGGCCGCGACGGCAGCGGCATCCTTAGGACGCGGCACGAACACGCTCGGCGGGCGTAGCGAGCGACTCCGGATCGAGCGGACACGGCCGTACGGATCGGAGCAGCCGTATGCACGGGCATCCCCGGGGCCGATTGGACACCGCGATGGCGGCGATCGGGCACACGCACCCGATCGCCGGTTGGGGCCAGCGGATCTGCGCGAGTTACGCCGACTGCCTGGCGGGGGTCGATGCCGTCGCCCTGACCATGCGCTGGAATCTCGAGAGCCTGGACGTGCTCGGCGCCAGCGGCGACTGGGCGGCGGTGCTGGAGGACATCCAGTTCACACTGGGCGAGGGTCCGGCCGTGGACGCGTTCACCGGCGGCGAACCGGTGGAGTCGGCGCGGGTCGGCGACGATCCGCGGTGGCCGATCTTCGGGCCGTGCGCCGCCGCGGCGGGAACCGGTGCGGTCGCGGCCTTTCCGCTGCGGCTGGGCGCCATCCGATTCGGGTCGGTGGATCTGTACTCGCGCCGGACCGGGCCGATCCCGGGGCGCACCAGGAGCGAGGCCGCTCTGCTGACGACCCTGGTCAGTTGTGTACTCGTGGAACGGATCGGCACCGAGTGGGTGTCGGTGATCGATTATCGCGAGGTCGACGCGGCACGCGGAAAGATGGCCGTCGCAGGCGGATTCGCGATCGCCGATACGCTCTCCCGGCTGCGCGCACACGCCTTCGCGTCGGATCGGCCGCTGCGCACGGTCGCCGCCGACATCGTCGCCGGCCGTCTGGTGCTCACCCCGGACTGACCGGCTACCGGCCGGGCACGTCGAAATGCGCGGGCTCCGGCGCACTCCCGGAGACCCGGGTGACGATATCCGCGGCCAGGACGGCCAGCTTGACGTTGTGGTGCTGCGAGGCGGCGCGCAGGAATTCGAACGCCTGCTCCCGGCCGCAGTGGCGCCGGCCCATCAGGATGCCGACCGCCTGGTCTATGGTGCTGCGCGACGACAACGCCTGCCGCAGTTGCTCGTTCATCCGGGAGAGGTGGGCGGCGTGTAGCAGTCGCTCGATGTGGCGCGCGCTGATCGCGACGGTCTGCCGGATACCGTCGTCGAAGGCATCCGGTTGGGGCGCATACAGATCCAGCGTCGCGACCGGTGTGTTCCCGTCGTGGACCGGATGCGAGTGGACCGAGCGGATGCCGAGCGCCAGGGCCCTGGCCGGATAGTCGTCCCAGCGACTCTCCCCGGCCAGATCGGGGACCGAGACCACGGCCGCGGCGGCCACGGCGTCCCACTCCGGACCGGCCCGGCGTTCCCCGACGATCTCGCCGACGCGCACGACCAGCGGGGCGGACGCCGCGATGGTCGCGGCGGCCCCGGCGCGGCGCATCGTCACCCCCGCCGCGGCCCGGCGCGGGAGGGCCCGCGCGACGAGGGCGACGACATCGTCGACCGCCTGATCGATGTGCGGAATCACCGCCGTCGTCGCCCGGCTGCGTCGTCCGTCTTCCGGCATCGGTGAACCTCGTCTATCCGCGCCATCGCAGCAGGCACACGATCTCGCACCGATACTGCCCAACCGTTCCATTCAACATCCCCGGCCGTCGCCGTCGTAGGGCATTAAGGCGGGACCTTCGACGGCCGTCCGGCCCGGCGATCATCCGATTCCGGCCCCGATCGCCGACGGAATTGCGGTGGCCCGCCCGGTCCACCCTGGCTATCGTGATCGGATGGTTTCCGCCGATCATCTGCTCGGGTTCGCCGGGCTGGCCCTGGTGATGGTTGTCGTTCCCGGGCCGAGCGTCCTGTTCGCCATCACGCGCGCGCTCACGCTCGGTCGTCGGGTGGCTCTGGTGACCGTGGTCGGGAACGCGGTCGGCGTGTATCTGCAAGTGGTGGCCGTCGCGTTCGGGCTCGGAGCGCTGGTCGCGACCTCGGCGGGGGTCTTCACCGCCGTCAAACTGGTCGGGGCGATCTATCTGGTCTACCTGGGCGTGCAGGCGTTCCGGCACCGCGGGAATCTGGCGGAGTCCCTCTCGGCCCAGGTCACCGTCGATCGCCGCGGCACCCTGGCCGTCCTGCGGGACGGGCTGGTCGTCGGATTCGCCAATCCCAAATCCATCGTGTTCCTCGCCGCGCTGCTACCGCAGTTCGTCACCCTCGACACCGGCGGGGTGCCGGGGCAGATGCTGCTGCTCGGCGCGTGCATTCCGGTCTTCGGGCTGATCTTCGACTCCGGGTGGGCGCTGGTCGCGGGCGCGGCGCGCGGCTGGTTCACCCGCTCGCCGCGCCGGCTCGCGGCCGTCGGCGGCACCGGCGGGCTCGTCATGATCGGGCTCGGCACCTCGCTGGCCCTCACCGGCCGGAAGGACTGACCCCTCCGCCGGGACCGGGAGCGCATCGGACATGCTGTATTCGGCCGAGAACTCCCCGCGACGGACAGGAGACCGAGGTGACCGAGACGACGGTGGCCGAGGTGACGGCCGAGCTGGCCGCCCTCGCGGATCCCAAGATCCGCGCGGTGAACGAGAAGCACGGCGACGACCACGGCGTGAATCTCACCAAGCTGCGCGCGCTCGCCAAGCGGCTGAAGACGCAGCAGGACCTCGCGCGGCAGCTGTGGGCGACCGGCGACTCCGCCGCACGGCTGCTGGCGACCCTGATCTGCCGGCCGAAGGCATTCGACCGTGGCGACCTGGACGGCATGCTGCGCGAGGCGCGCACGCCCAAGGTCCAGGACTGGCTCGTGAACGTCGTCAAGAAGAATCCGCACGCCGAGGACCTGCGCGTCGCCTGGCTCGCCGACCCGGACCCGGTGGTCGCGAGCGCCGGCTGGGCGCTGACCACCGAACGCGTCGCGAAGAAGCCCGAGGGCCTCGACCTCGCCGGCCTGCTGGACGCGATCGAGGCGGATATGCGCGACGCCCCGGATCGCTTGCAGTGGGCGATGAATCACTGCCTCGCCGAGATCGGCATCGAGCACGCCGGCCACCGCGCTCGCGCCCTCGCCATCGGCGAACGCCTCGGAGTGCTGAAGGACTACCCGACCCCGCCGAACTGCACCTCCCCGTACGCGCCCACATGGATCACGGAGATCGTGCGCCGGCGCGCCGAGCAGGGGCAGACCGCGTAACCGCCGTTCGCGTGGAAACGTCGGCGGCTCAGTCGAATTCGGGTCCGGTGACGTGAGTCCGGGCATACTTCCGGAAGGCCGCGACGAGCCGGTGGTGGTCGTCGCGGCGGGTGGCGAGGGCGACGTGGGCCGGGTCGACGCCGTGCAGCTGACGAGTACCACAGGGCTTGACCTCAACGTTGGTTGAGATTGCAGGCTGTGTTCGGTACCCGCCGAACGGAGGATGACATGACTACCCGGCCCACCCTCGCCGACCCGGCCACCGACGCGACCGCACAGGCGGTGGCCGCCGATCTCGCCGCCGAACTACAGAAGGCCCTCGAGACCACCGACGCCGACCGCTACGACAACTCCTTCGCCGCGGACGTGGTGTGGGGCACCCCCTTCGGAGCCTTGGTCGTCGGCCACGACCGCATCAACACCATCCACCGCCGGATGATGCGAGCCGACAAGCCCGCGGCACCGGCCTCCCGTTTCGAGGTCGTGGTCGCAACGAGTCCCGCCCCGGGCGTGGTCGTCACCCAAATCCGCAGACAGGCCCTCACCCCCGGCGCTTTCTCGGAGGTCGCACTCTACGTCCTCATCGAACGCGAAGGCACCTGGTGGCTCTCCGCCGCACAGAACACCCCCATCGACGACTCCAAATCCTTCATCGCCCCCGGAAAACGCGACCCGGACGCCTAGGGACCACCCGGGCTTCGGTCACCGCATCCTCAATCTTGATAGAGCTGGGCTCAGCACATGTACGTTCAGGCTCGACGGCGACCTCGGACAGGTCGAGTCCGATGATCCGGTCGAACGCGGCGAGCGCTTCGGCGCGTAATTGGTGGAAACACCCCGCAGCGATCCACTCATCGCGACGGGCTCGCAGCGTGGTGTCAGAGACCCGGTGTTCGAGGATTGCTTCGATGTCGACCCACGACGCCCCCGTGGTGAGGCGGATCAAGATTCCCCAGAACACCAACCGGTCGGGCACCCGTGGCCGGTGGCAGCCAAGCGGGTGGACTGCCGGAACTCAGGAGTCGCCGCTCACCGATCGATGCTGACGTGGCCGATGGGCCTGCGTTCCGAAGCGACCCACGGTCGCGACCCGATCAGTCGACGGGTTACTGGTTGAAGAACGTCTTCAGTACACGGGCCATGAGTTCGGGGTCGACGACATGTCCCTGTCCGTCGAGCGTGTGTCGTTCGGTCTGGGGGATGGCAGCAATTATCGCTTTCGCGGCGCGGTCGAAGAAGTCGGTCGGGAGGCCTGCGAACTGGGGCTGGGTGGTCGGACCCTCGGTGGTCACCAGGACCGGCTGAGTGATGCGGGCAAGTCGGTTTGTGGGGATCTTGTAGTCATTGAGGACCATGGCGTCCTTGACGAGCGTGTGGGCGAGCGCGACGGACGAGGCCCAGAGCGGGTGCTGTTTGCCAGCCGCGATGTCCGCGTCGGGTCCGCCGGTAAGCCTCATGAACAGTTCCAGGAGCTCCTCGTCCCGGCCGGCCTTGTCTGCCTCGTGAGTGTCCGCGAGGTACTGGTTGAACCTCGGCCACAGATCGTCCCCGATCACGTACGGCACATCCCACACCGCGATCTTGTCGATCGCCGAACCTGCCGCTGCTGCCTCCAGCGCGAGGGCGCCGCCAGATGAGGCGCCGTACACGTGAGCCGAGCCGCCGGCTGTCGCAATCAGCGCGTCGAGGTCTTCCACCTCCCGCGCCACGGCGTACGGCAGTGTATCGCCGCTGTCGCCCCGGCCGCGTCGTGCGTAGTTGTAGACCGTGAAATGGTTGGCAAGGAGCCGGGCCAGCGGCGCGTTCTCAGCGCCGTCGTCTAGGGTGCCGCCGACGAGGATCACCGCCGGGCCAGTGCCTTTCCGGTCGTAGGCGATCCTCGTACCGTCGGCGGACGTCACACGACGTGTCATCTCGTTCACTGCTTCTCTCCATTTCTCGATGCGTGATCGTCACCGTCGGAGCATGTCGACCAAGGACCACCCGGGCCCCGTCGCCGTGCCGTGTGTAGCCGATGACGGTGCCGTCGACGGAGGCCACGTTCACACTCCTAATTTAGGAGCATTCACACCTGTTGTGCAAGTACAATCGGGTGCATGAGCAAGAAGCGGCTGTTCGACGACCCCTGCGGCATCGCGCGAGCGCTGAATGCGGTCGGCGAGCGGTGGGCGTTGCTCGTCGTGCGGGAGCTGGTCTTCGGCCCGAAGCGCTACTCCGACCTGCACCGCGGGCTGCCGCAGATGAGCCAGAACGTCCTCGCGCAGCGGTTGCGCGAGCTCGAAGCCGACGGCCTGGTGCGGCGAAGGCGCCTGGGACCGCCTGCGCCCGCCGCCGTGTATGAACTCACGGAGCGCGGGCAGGAACTGGAGCCCGTGCTCCGCGCGCTCGCCCACTGGGGCAGCCGCGCACCGCTGCCCGAGGACGGCGCGGCGGAACTGAGCGTCGACGCGCTGCTGTTCGCCCTGCGCGCCACCTTCGATCCGGCACTGGCGGGTGAGCTGTCGCTGCGCTGCCAGCTGGACGTCGCGGGTGATCGGTTCCGCATCACCGTTGCGGGCGGGCGCCTCGAGTTGGACCGCGGTGAGCACGCCGAACCCGAGGCGTGGCTGACCGTGCCGGAGGCGGCGACATTGCGCGATCTGGTGTTCGCCGGTGCGGCGCTGCACGACGCCGTCGAGCGGGCAGACACCGAGGTGGCGGGCGATACCGCGCGGCTCGCCGCACTGCTGCGCTGCTTTCCCGCAGCCGTGCGGTATCCGGCGCCACAGGACCCCGGGCCGCCGGATCCCGTGTCGCCGGGCCCCGTTTCACCTAGCCCCGAGTCACCGAACGCCGAACACCCGGATCCCGCCGTCAGCGCAAGAAGTCGTCGGGGGTGAGCGGCAGTCCGCGGACCCCGGACACCGGTGGCGAGGTTGCGCCGGCCGACAGTCCAGACTCCGCGGGCTCGCGGAACTCATCGCCGAGACGACGACGCACCACTTGGATAGCGACCCGCGAGACACGTGTCTTGCGATGGTCCTATAGACCGTCAAGTCCTGATGTGCCCTGATTTGTGGCCGAGGTCGGTCATGATCGCGTGGTAGGCCTGACGGGCGATGTAGCGCTTGAGGCAGCGGATGATCTCTCGCTTGGACAGGCCGTCTGTCGTGCGTTTGGCGGCATAGGCTCGGGTTGCCGGGTCGTGGCGCATGCGGACGACAGCGATCATGTGGAGGGCCGCGTTGGCGCCGCGGTCGCCGAAGGGATTGAGCCGGTGACGAGGGGTTTTACCGCTGCTGGCCGGTATCGGGTTCGCAGCGCACAGAGCGGCGAAGGCGGATTCCGAGTGCAGCCGTTCGGGATTGCCACCCGCAGTGACCAGCAGTTGGCCGGCGTGGTCGGTGGACACGCCGAACAAGGCCATCGTGGTCGGTGCGATCGAGGTCAGCAACTCCGTCAATTGCGTTGAGGCGGTGTCGATCTCGTCGGTGAGTACCGCGACACGGCGTCCGATGCTGCGCATCGCGAGTTTGGTGGCCTGGACCGGGTCCACCGGTGTTGCCGGGGTAATCCGGAATCGGGCTGCCCTGGCGGCCGCCGCTTTCAGCGTCATCGTGCGCAGCTGGGCGCGCAGAACATCGGGTGCGGTGACCCGGATCGACTCGACTGCCGTTGTGGAATCCTTCGGCCGCACATGGCGTGTGGCAGCCAAGAGACGACGGGCGGCACTTTCGGCGTCGAGGGGATCGGATTTGCCGCGTAACCGGCGGTCCTGGCGGTTTGGACGGTTGATCTCCGCGACCGGGATCGAGCACGAACGCAGGTAACGGGTCAGGTCGGCACCGTAGCATCCGGTGCCCTCCACGCCGATGCCGGTCACTGGCCCCAACGACTGCAGCCACTGCACCATGGCTCGATAGCCACCGGTGTCGACGGTGAACTCCCGCGTGTCCAGCAATCTGCCGAGCGAGTCCAGCGCCGCGGCGTGATGCGTGTCGGCGTGGGTGTCGACCCCACCGACGATCGCGAGCCCATCGACTGTGTTGCCCATCTGTCTCCCTTGTGTCGAATTCTTCTGCGACGCAACGGGTTAGACGGACAAGACGGTGAAGAACATAAGCAGGGTCCTATGATGTCACGACCGCCCGAACACGACGCACACGCCGCCGCGTAGGCGTCGAGTCGACAGATCCCAAGAAGGACATCCCGCACAAGGAGTTCGGTCAAGATTGAGGTCAAACCCGACGCCTACGCGACTCACACATCTTCACCGTCAAGATCTTGGCAGGAACTGGCTGGTCACATGGTTGATGCCGCGGCCAGGCGAGCTGTCCAGAACACCAAGGCCCCCGGCGACGAAGTCGCGGTGATGGGCCCCTACCTGTCCAATGTGACCTACACCGGCACAAGCGATTTCGGTACCCAACCCTGCCGTGAGTAACCCGTCCGTCGGCGGCGCTCCACCCCGAGCGGACGAAGAGTGTCAAGACCCGAACAGTTCGCCCGGTACCGCACCGTCGCAGCGCGACTCGCCTGAATTTTGCTGAGCGAGAGGAGATCTCACTCGTCCCCGCAGTGGGCGACTCGTTGCCGAGATCGGTGCTGCCATCTCACGAGCACCCGCTCGAGCGGGCGCGCGCCTGATGCGTGCAAATATGCAGCACTTTTCTGAATGCCTTGGGGAAGCGACGAGTATTCCGGCAGAAAATCACCACTTCAAGTGCTGCTATAGTGCCGTCACCGGTCGCTTGACATGCCACGATAGGTGAGTGGATACGCTTGCTGATGGATTGCCGACTGCGGGGCCGTCGGCGATCGTGTCGCTGTGCTGGATCGGCGCGGTCGCTGTGGCGGCACCGATTCTGTCTCGACTGGTACGCGGCGCCGTACCGAGTGTGGTGCTGCTGTTGGTGTTCGGAGTGCTGCTGGGCCCGCATTCCCTGGGTTGGGCGGATACCGCCGGTGGCGTCGATCTGCTCAGTGAACTCGGGCTCGGAATGCTGTTCCTGCTGGCCGGTTACGAACTGGATCCTCGCCTGCTCGGGGGCCGGTCCGGGCGCACCGCATGGTTCACCTGGCTCACGGGTCTCGGAATCGCGCTGGCACTGGTGACCCTCGCGGCCTCGGACGCCGATTTCGCCGCGCGTATCGCCGTCGCGATCGCATTGACCTCGACCGCACTGGGGACCCTGCTGCCGATCGTCAAGCAGGAAGGCTTGCTCGACAAACCTTTGGGCCGCGCGGTTCTCGCACACGGCGCGGTGGGCGAACTGGGTCCCGTACTCGCGATGTCGCTGCTGCTCACCAGCCGGAATCTCGGGGGCGCGATTGTCGTGCTCGCACTGTTCGTGGTCGCGACCGGACTGATCGGGTTCCTTCCGCGGCGACTGCTGGATCGATCGCCAGGGTTCGGCCGCATGCTCGACAGGGCCAGTGGCGGCACAGATCAGCTGCCGGTGCGCGGTGTGCTGCTCCTGCTCCTGATTCTGATGATGGTCGCCGAGGTGTTCGATCTCGATGTCGTGCTCGGCGCTTTCGCCGCCGGCCTCATTCTGCGCAAGCTTGTCGCCGCCGGCCATCCGGAGGTTGAAACCTCTTTGGAGGCAATCGGATTCGGCATGCTGATCCCGGTCTTCTTCGTGGTGTCCGGGATGGGAATCGATGTCGGCGCGGTCGCCGCGAACCCGCTGCTGTGGGCGCTGTTCGTGGTGACCATCCTGCTGGCCCGCGGCCTGCCGGTGTTGTTGAGCGAGCGCTTCATTCCCCACGGCGCGAATCTGACCTCGCGGCGCGGACGTACCGAGCTGGCGCTCTACGCGGCAACCGGGTTGCCGATCATCGTCGCGGTGACCCAGGTCGCCACCAGCTCCGATCTGCTGCGCGCGGATCTGGCCTCGACACTCGTCGCCGCCGGAGCGACCACGGTACTGCTGTTTCCGTTCCTGGCGCGACTGGTGCGCCGGAGTGAACATTGACCGGCACCGGGGCACCTGAGCAAGCACCCGGACCGCGCGAACTCGCGGTGCTGGCCTTGCCCGCGGTCGCGATCGGAATCGGCTGCGCGCTACTACTCATCGCGCTGAACTCGACAACCGAACAGCTGCGTAAGCTTCTGTGGACAACGACCCCGAGCCTGCTGAATGTCGACGGCCGGTCAGGGTGGTGGATCTTCACCATCCTGACCCTCACCGGAGCAGTGGCCGGAATGCTGGTGTGGAAACTGCCCGGCCACGCCGGTCCCGATCCGGCCACCCTCGACCTGCTGGACACGCCACAACCGCTACGAGTGCTGCCAAGTCTTGCCCTCGTGCTGGTCCTCGGCATGGCCGGCGGTGTCAGCTTGGGCCCGGAAAACCCGATCACAGCGATCAATACCGCACTGACGGTGTGGATCGCGGCGCGACTATGGCGGCGGGTCCCGGCCGAGACCGCCGCGGTGCTCGCCGCAGCGGCCACGGTCGGCGCACTGTTCGGCACACCGATCGCCGCCGCGCTGGTGCTCACCGAACTGGCGACCGCCACTGCCGCCGGGCCCCTGTGGAACCGGCTGTTCGCGCCGCTGGTCGCCGCCGGTACGGCTGCACTGACCGTGACAGCGTTCGAGCAACCCGCACTGTCACTCGACATTCCGGCCTACCGCTCCACACCTGCACTGATCGATGTACTCACCGGCACAGTGATCGCGCTCATCTCGGCCGGGCTCTGCCTGGTCGCGGTATACAGTTTCCCTACGCGCACAGCCTTTCCATCGGCTGCCGAACCCGTTCTTCGCTCTTGCCGCAGGCGGTGTCGTCCTCGGCATGCTCGGCGCGCTGGGTGGGCACCTGACCCTGTTCAAGGGGCTCGAAGAAATGAAAGAGCTGACCGCGCAAGCCGACTCCACGCCGGTTACGCACTTGGTCCTGATCACGGTCGTCAAACTGGCGGCACTGATCGTGGCGGCCTCCTCAGGTTTCCGGGGCGGCCGGATATTCGTGGCGGCGTTCCTGGGCGTCTGTGTCGGCACTATCGCGCATGCCCTGGTGCCGAGTATTCCGCCGGTCGTCGCGCTCGCGTGCGGGGTCCTCGGCGCGGTGCTGGTCATCGCCCGCTACGGCTGGCTCGCGCTGTTCATGGCCGCGCTCACGGTCGGCGACTCCACCATCGTGCCGGTACTGTGCCTGGTCATCCTGCCGCTATGGCTACTAGTGATGAACCGCCCAACAATGCTCCTTCGAGCCGAGCCCATCGACTGAAGAAGTTCGTCCCCGGGTCCCAACTTCATCCAGCGCTTTCGTCCCAGCCTCGAGGAACGTTTGCTTCCACTTCCCGACCGATGCCGTGCTCACCCCGCGCCGTCGCGCGGCCTCCGCAGCGCTCATCTCCCCGGCCAGCACCGACAACACCACGCGCACCTTGTCTTCGACCGGGATCTTCAATCGCCGTAATCTCGCCACAGGATCGGCTCCTTCCTGGCTCGATGTGCCCGGAGCGTAAACCGAGCAACCCTGCCAAGAAGTTTGACTCGCTAGAATTCCGTGCTATCGAACATACTTTCGATCCTCGAGTTATCCTCGTGGCCATGGTCAGTTCCCGGCACGAGGCGATGCATCGGATCTTCCGGCACGACCCGGGGGTGTTCGCGCGTGCGTTTCGGGCGTTGGACCTGCCGTTTCCCGATCCGGTGGCGGTGGATCTGATGCCTACCGATCGCACCGAGATCCAGCCGGTCGAGCGGCGGGTCGACAGTATGCTGCGGGTCGAGACCGTGGATGGGCCGTTCCTGTTGCTCGTCGAGGCGCAGGGCCAGGACGATCCGGACAAGCCGGCGGCGTGGGCGTATTACGTCGCCCATGCCCACAGCAAGTACCGGTTACCGGTCGTGCTGCTGATCGTCTGCCACGATCGGGTGACCGCGCTGTGGGCGGTGCGGCCCGCGGCGATCGGGCTGCCGCTGTGGCCGAGTCTCACCGTGCAGCCGATGGTGCTCGGCCCGCACAACGTCCCGGTGGTGACCGATGCGGCCGCGGCCGCCGGAGACCTCCCGCTCGCCACCCTGTCCGCCGTCACCCACGCCAAGGACCCCCGCATCGGTGAGATACTGACGGCGCTGGCCACCGCCCTGCGGGATGTCGACGACGACGAGGACCGCGCCATCCTCGCCGAACTCACCGAACTCGGACTGGGCAGCACCCGGGCCGCGACGATCTGGAGGCAGTTGATGACCGTGGACATGGCGTTCTTCCGCTCCGAAACCTCCCAGCGCCTGCGCGCACAAGGCCGCGAGGAAGGCCGCACGGAGGGCATCGCGAACAGCATTCTGCGCATCCTCGACCACCGCGGCATCCCGCTCTCCCCCGAGGCCCGCGACCGCATCGCCACCTGTTCCGACACAGCCCTGCTCGAGACCTGGCTCGACCGAGCCGTGGCGGCGCCCACCGCAGACGCGGTGTTCGCCAACACCCCATGACCCCCGACCCGCTTGCGCCCCAACCATATTCGCGCCCGGCGACACGCAGCGTGCCACATACAGTGATCACCGGGTAACACAGTTGACCGGGATTGCTACGGTCTGCGGGTGACCTCGACCGATGCCGGATACACCCTGCCCATGGCGAGGGTGCGGGCCATGGTCGAGCTGGCGGGGGCGCGCGGCTGGGACGTCGCCGATATGCTCGGCGCGGCGGGGATCGCGCCGGAACTGCTCGCCGAGGGCCGGTCCCGGGTCACCGTCGATCAGACCGTCCGGATGATGCAGCGCCTGTGGCGGGCCACCGACGACGAGTTGTTCGGGCTCGGGCTGCGTCCGATGCCGCGCGGTACCTTCCGGCTGGTGTGCTTCGCGCTGCTCGGCGCCGCCGACGTGGACGCCGCGATCCGGCGGTTCCTCGGATTCCAGAAGTCGCTACCCGGGTTTCCGCCGCTGACACTGGTCATCGATGGCGAGCAGGCGCGGCTGGCCTTCGACATCAGCGCGGTGCGCAGCCCGGTCGGGCTGGTGATCGACACCATGCTGACCATCACCCACCGCTTTCTGGGCTGGGCGGTCGGCGGGCGCTTCCAGCTGTGCCGCGTCGAAGTGCCTTATCCCCCATCGGGTCTCGACGACTACGACCTCATCTTCGGTGCGCCCGTGGTGTTTTCGGCCCCCGCGCCCGCGCTGGTGTTCGACGTGACGGCCCTGGACCTCCCGCTGGTGCGCGACGAGAAGGATCTGGTGGCCTTCCTGCGCGACGCGCCCTCGGCCGTCATCGCCCGCCGGCACTACTCGGTCTCGGTCAGCGCCCAGGTGCGGGGGATTCTCGAGCGCGGCCGCACCGGCGCCTGGCCGAGTAACGACGAGGTGGCCGCGGAACTGCGGATGAGCCCCGCGACGCTGCGCCGCAAGCTGCGCGAGGAGAACACCTCGGCCCGCGAGATCCGCGAGCAGATCCTGCGGGACGCGGCCGTGGCGAGCCTGGTGCGCGGCGGGGAGACCGTCGCGGCGCTGTCGCGGCGGCTCGGCTTCTCCGAACCCAGCGCGTTCTCCCGCGCGTTCCGGCGCTGGACCGGCAGCCCGCCGGGGTCGTATCAGCGCTGAACGCCCGCGTAGTCTCGTTGCCCGTATTCCCAGTGCCCACGAGGTGACCTCGAGCAGTCGGGTCAAGGAATCGAGCGGTGCGGTCATTGGCGGGGCGGCGCGGGCGCACCAGCATCGGAGGCAAGCCTTCGAACAGAGGAGTTCTGCTGTGTCTCTGCACCGTTCCCCGTGGATGGACGAGGATCTGGACGCACTGGCCGACCTGGCGCGCCGGTTCTTCGAGAAGGAGTGCGCGCCCAACGAGGACCGCTGGGGACGCCAGCAGCACGTGGACCGCGAGATCTGGAACAAGGCCGGCGACGTCGGGCTGCTGTGCCTGAGCATTCCCGAGGAGTACGGCGGGGGCGGGGGCACCTTCGCCCACGAGGCCGTCGTCGCGATCGAGCAGACGCGGGCCATGGCGCCGAGCCTCGGCAACCCGGTGCATTCCACCATCGTCGCCCACTACATCCACTCCTACGGCACCGAAGAGCAGAAGCGGGCCTGGCTGCCGAAGATGGCGAGCGGGGAGATCGTCGCGGCCATCGCGATGACGGAACCCGGCACCGGGTCGGATCTGCAGAACATCCGCACCAAGGCGGTCAAGGACGGCGACGACTACGTCCTGTCCGGCGCGAAGACCTTCATCTCCAACGGCCTCCTCTGCGATCTGGTGCTGGTGGCGGCCAAGACGTCGGAAGGTAAAGGCGCGGAGAGCGTTTCGCTCATCGCGGTGGAGACCGACCGGGACGGGTTCCGGCGCGGCCGCAACCTGGAGAAGGTGGGCCAGCACGGCCAGGACACCTGCGAGCTGTTCTTCGACGAGGTCCGCGTGCCGCAGTCCAATCTGCTGGGCGCCGCCGAGGGCGCCGGGTTCATCCAGCTCATGATGCAGCTGCCGCAGGAACGACTGATCCTCGCGGTCGCCGCGGCCGCGGCCATCGAGAAGACCGTCGAGATGACGATCGCCTACGCCAAGGAGCGCGAGGCGTTCGGCAAGCCGATCTTCAAATTCCAGAACACCCAGTTCGTCCTGGCCGAGGCCGATACGACCAAGAGCGTGGCCTGGGCCTTCACCGACGACTGCGTCGCCAAGCACCTGCGCGGCGAACTCGACGTCCCGACCGCCGCCAAGGCCAAGTGGTGGCTGACCGAACAGCAGTGCCGCGTCGCCGACGACTGCCTCCAGCTCTTCGGCGGCTACGGCTACATGGCCGAATACCCCATCTCCCGCGCCTTCACCGACGCCCGCATCCAGAAGATCTACGGCGGCACCAACGAGATCATGAAGGTCATCATCGGCCGCAGCCTGTAGCGGCCGGTTTGGCCCTGACGCAGGGTCAAGGCCCCAGCATGGTGGCATGAGTGCGGAGGAGTTCACGGTCCGGCGCGGCGCTGTGCGGATCGCGGTGAGCCGGGGCGGGGCCGGGCGGCCGGTCGTGGTGTGTCCCGGGCTGGGGTCGACGCGGGCCGAGCTGGGTGAGTTGATCGGGTTGCTGCGGCGCGATCACGAGGTGGCGGCGTTCGATCCACGGGGGCACGGGTTGTCTTCGGCGACCGATCGATACGGATTCGAGGAGTTTCTCGGGGATCTCGAGGCCGTGATCGCCGCGCTCGCGCCGTTCTCCTCGCCGCCGGTCCTCGTGGGCTATTCGCTGGGCGCGGATCTCGCCGTGCATTACGCCGCGGCACATCCCGGGGCGGTCGGCGGGCTGATTCTCGTCGACGGCGCGAATCCGGTGCCCGAACCGTTTCTCGCCGAAGACGATCTTCCGGAGTTCCGCGCGATGGCGGCGGAGATGGCGGCGGATCCCGACAGCCGAATGCTGCTCGGCGCGAAGGATATTCTCGCGCTGAATCTCGAGCTGGACGGGATCCGGCGGGGAATTCTGGACCGGTACCGGGAGATCGATCGGCCGGTCCGGATGATCATGTCGACCGCGATGGCGGGATCGGGCGACGACGAGCGCACGGTGTGGCGGAATCGGAATTGGCGGGCGGGGATCGACAGGCTCGTGCGGGCGCGGCCCCGGATCTCGGCGGTCTGGCTCGAGGCCGACCATCGGCTGGTCGTGACGCATGCGCCCGAGATCACCCGGATCATCCGGGACGCCGTCTCGTGACATCGGGCGGGTCCCGCAGACTGGTGGCATGCTGACCATCGGCGAGCTGGCGTCGTGCGCGGGGGTGACCGTGCGCGCGGTGCGGCACTACCACGCCACCGGGCTACTGCCGGAACCGGAGCGCGACCACTACGGCTACCGGCGGTACGACGCGGGCGCGGTGATCGAGCTGATCCGGATCCGGACGCTCACGGAGGCGGGGGTGCCGCTGGCGCGGGTGCGGGACATGCTGGCGGCCGGTGCGGACGAGTTCGCGGCGGCGGTCGCCGATATCGATGCGCGGCTGCGGGCGGAGATCCGCGAACGGCAGCGGCACCGCGCGCGGATCGCCCGCCTCACCGCCGCCGAGGACCTCGCGCTGCCGCCGGAGGTGGTCGGATTCCTCGACAGGTTGCGGGAGCTGGGGGTCGACGAGCGGATCGTCCGGGTCGAGCGCGACGGGTGGATCCCGCTCGCCGCGCGGGCCCCGCAGCGCGTTCCGGAGTGGGTGGCCCGCAAGCATCGGCAGCTCGCCGACCCCCAGCTCCTCGATTTCTATCTCACCCTCGGCCGGGCCCTCGACCGGACGGACGACGACCCGGCCCTCGTCACCCTGGCCGACACCCTGTCCGCCTACCTCACCCGCCTGGCCGACGAGTACGGCGACGCCTACCTCGGCGAGACCGGCCTCGAGCCCCCGTTCGCCACGCTGCTGGACGCCCTCGCCTTCGATGCCGCCCCGCCCGCCCGCCGTCTGATGGAACTACTGGGCGAGCGGGGGTGGGGCGGCTGGACCGCGCTTCGCAGGGTTTCGCCGAAACATGTTGCGGAACAAGGATAGTCGCGAGGTGTGGTGGCGAGTTCCCGGCCAAAAGCATGCCGGGAAATTTGAGAGCGCGCGCCAGGAAATTGAGAGCGCGCGCCGGGAAATTGAGAGTGGGCGCCGGGCAATTGAGAGTGGGCGCGCCGGGAAATTGAGAGTGCGCGTGCCGGGAATGGCGGGCCGATCAGGGTGTGCCGCTGGGTGACTCCGGGAGGAGGCTGTTGCGTTCGGCGGTCATGCGGTCGCGTTCCTCGGGGGTCAGGGCCGCCATGGCCTCCTCGCGTCGCTTCGACAGGGCCGCGAGGTCTTCCGGGGTGAGGCGGGCCGCGTAGTCGGCGCGGCGCTGTTGCAGGCGGGCGAATTCCTCGTGGGTCAGTGGGCGGCTCATGGTCGTCGTCTCCTCGATCAGTCGCAGGAATTCCGTGGCCGGCGGCTCGGCCGAGAGGTCGAGGCCGCCGAGCACACCGAGCAGCCGGGCCCGCAGCCTGGTCGCCTGCGCGATCCGGTCGTCGAGGAGGACCAGCTGCTGCCGGATCACCTCCCGCGGATCGGAATCGGGCTCGGCGTCCAGCAGGCCCGCGATCTCCTCGAGGGCGAAGCCGTAGCCCCGCAACGCGACGATGCGATGCAGCCGCCGGACATCCGCGCCGGTGTAGCACCGGTGCCCGCCCGAGGTCCGCGACGAGGGGGTCAGCAGGCCGAGGCGGTCGTAGTGGTGCAACGCCCGGACGGTCACCCCGGTCGCCCGGGCCAGCTCCCCGATCCGCCACATCCGCTCGCCCACTCCGGTCTCCTCTCGGTGTGCACGCTCCACGCTAGAACCTGACGTTACGTCGGATTCAAGTGTGTGTCGCGTCACATTATCGAGCGGGCTATTCGGCCGTGAGTTCGGCCAGCGCGTCCGCGGCATCGCGGTTGCCGCCCGCGGCCAGGCGGCGGAGTTCGACCAGATCACCCTGGTCACTGGCCAATTGGACGAGCTGGTGGACGGCGACGGCATTGCCGTGGTCGGCCCAGCGGCGCAGTTCGCCCATCTCCCCGCGCTCGGCCGCGAGCTCGATCAGCTCGTCGACCGCGTCCTCGCTGCCCGCCGCGGCGAGCCGGCGTAGCTCGTCCCGGTCCCCCCGTTCGGCGGCGAGCTGGACACGCTCGTCGACGGTCGCGTCGTCCCCACCGGCGGGCCGCTCGCGGGGCTCGTCCGGATCGGTATCGGTCATGAAAACGCACCCTTTCGGTGGTGGCGGGTAGGGCGTTCGCTGGGAGCATATTCCCGCGCCCCGAGGAACCATCGCGACGCGCGGCCCCGATGTGACAACGCCGGATGCGCCCGGTGATCGAATACCGTAGGTGGACGCGAGCAGGAGGGTGACATGATCGGATCGCGAAGTGTGGGAATGATTGCGGCGCTGGTGGTTTCGGCGGGGGTGATGACGGGAGCGGGCACCGCGCAGGCAGGCCCCGCCGACTGCGCCGCGGGCAATCCGCTCCGGATCGAGGCGGAGCTGTTCGCCACCGACAACACGGCCACCATCACCGACCCCGGCGACGACCGGCTGCGAAACCGGCTGGAGGCCTTCGAACTCCAGGTCGACGGCATGGCGCTGGGACACCTCACGCTGCCGGTCGGCTCGACGCTCGTCAGCGGCGTGTTCTGGTCGGACACCCAGCGGCAGGCCACCTACGAGCGCTCGCGGGAATTCCACCTGGCCTGCGTATCCGGGCCCGCGCTGCACGACCTGGCCGACCAGGTCCGGACGCGGTTCGGCCAGGAGTCGGTGCTCACCTTCGAACCGCTGCCCGCCGACTCCCCCGCGCGCGACGCGTTCACCGTCGAGGTCCCCGGCATCGGCGTCACCCGGTTCCACGACGCGCTCGTCGCCGACCCGGAGGTCCGCGACCGCCTCGTCGGCGGCTCCGTCACCGAGAACGACACGCTGATCCTGGTCGCCGATCTGGCCGATCTGCCGCTGGTCGGCCGGTTCGTCACCGGCCTGGGCGCGACCTGGGACCCCGCTGCGGTCCGCTACGGCGACCGCGAATTCGTGGACTGATCCCGCTCAGTCGGGCAGCTCGATACCCTCCTCGGCGGCCTTCGCGGCGACCTCGTCGGGGAAGATGTTGCGGAACAGGTAGAGGTCCTGGCCCAGCCGCCACCCGGGGGCCAGGGCCACCGCGTACCGCTCGAAGTAGCCGAGCTGCTTACCCATCAGGATGAGCTGCTCGGGGCCGAACGCGCCGCGACGCTTGCCGAATTCGACCATGCGCGCGGCGACCTTGCCCATATCGAGCTGGGCGAGTTTGCCCGACAGCACCGGGGCCAGCGCGGTGGCCAGCTGCCGGCCGATGGTGGCGTCGTCACCGGACTCGCCGTCGACCAGGTCCAGTTCGCGCAATGCCCGCGCCACCGGCCGGAAGTCGCCGTCCACGGCGCTGGCGTGGAACAGCGCGCCGACGAAGTCGCGCCACTGCGGGGTCATCTTGCCGACGATGCCGAAATCGAGCATGGCGGCCCGGCCGTCGTCGAGCAGCCACAGGTTCCCGGCGTGCACGTCGCCGTGGAACAGCCCGTGCACCACAACGCTTTCCACCCACGCCTTGACCAGCCGCCGGATCAGCAGCTCCGGATCCGGGTGCACCGCGCGGATGTCGTCGAAGCGGTCCAGCGGCATACCGCTCATCCGCTCCATGCACAGCACGCGCGGCCCGCAGTATTCCCAGTACACCTCCGGCACAACGACATTCGCGTTGTCGCCGAAGGCCCGCAGGTTGGCGCGGGCCCGGGTCTGGTTGTCGGCCTCGTTGCGGAAGTCCAGCTCGGCCACCGTGGTCTCGTACAGGTCGCGCACCACGCCCTCCGCATTGGCGACCCGCGCGTTCTCCGAGCGTTTCTGCATCGCGCCCGCCAGCCGGTAGGCCGCGCGCAGGTCGACGATCATGCGCCGCGCGATATCGGGCCGCTGCACCTTCACCACCGCCGGGCGTCCGTCGGCGAGGACACAGCCGTGCACCTGCGCCACCGACGCCGCCGACAGCGGCTCGTCGTCGAACTCCCGGAACAGCTCCGAGATCGGGCGGCCGAGATCGGACTCGATGATGGCGCGGGCGTCCACGCCCGGGAACGGCGGCACATCGTCGAGGCAGCGCAGGCACGCGTCGGCCAGTTCGGCCGGGAACGACGCCGGGGAGGAGGCGATCAGCTGACCGAGCTTCACGAACATCGGGCCCAGCGTCTCGAACCCGTCGACCATGCCGTCGGCGACCGCGCGGCGGCGCTTCGGGCGGCGCAGGCCGCCGCGCACGACGCGGCGGGTGACCGAGGCGCCGAGCACGGTCCCGATCATCGCGGTCCGCCGGAATTCGGAGAAGCCGAACTTCTCCAAGGGCGGTCGCAGCACCTCGGGTTCGGTATCGAGCGCGGCGGCCGTCACCGCGCACCGCCCGCGAGGCCGCCGCCCGCACCGATCTCGACGCCCCTGGCGCCTACTGCACAGCTCGTCCGCACCGCTCCGACCGCCTTGTCACTCTCGTTCGAAACGCCGAAGTTCGACATTCCCCGGTACCGCCCCTACGCGGTTCCGGCTCGGTTCTACGACGGAAAGTCTATGACCACTCCGCCGCGGTCCCGGGCAGGTGCCGTATCAGGCGGGTATGCCGAGCCCGGAGGCCAGCACCGGCCACGACCGCTTCAGCGCATCCTGCCAGTAGCCCCACGAGTGCGTGCCGTCGGGTTCGAAATCGAAGGTCGCCGGGATGTTCAGCTGCGCGAGGCGGTCCTGCAGGTTGTGCGTGCAGTGATCGACCGCGGCCTCGATCACCCCGCCGATCAGCAGCTGGTTGAAGAAGCCGCGCGGGCCGGGCTGCATGTACTTGCCCTCGTACTTGTCGTACGCCCCGGGCGCGCCGGTGCCGCTGGAGATGAACAGCTGCAGGCCCCGCAGCCCGTCGGCGTGCACGTAGGGGTCGTTGGCCGCCCACATCGGGTCGTTGGGCGGGCCGTACATGTTGACCGTGTTGCCGCCGCCCCACGACTCCACCGACAGCTTCACGAACTGCTGCCCGAGCGGATCGCTGATCTGGGCGCACCCGCTGTAGGCGGCCACCGCCCGGTACAGGCCCGGCTTGGCGATCGGCAGCTGCAGGACGGAGGTGCCCGAGGTGGACAGTCCGGCCAGCGCGTTCGCGCCCGTGGTGGCGAATTCGGCGTCGATCAGCGGGGGCAGTTCCTCGGTGAGGAACGTCTTCCACTTGTACACACCGAGTTTCGGATCCGGCGCGCGCCAGTCGGTGTAGTAGCTCCACTTGCCGCCGACCGGCTGCACCACGTACGCCTGCTTGTCGGACAGGAATCCCAGCACGTCGGTATTGCGCTGCCAGGTGGCCGAATCCTGGCCTCCCCCACCGCCGTTGAGCAGGTAGAGCACCGGCGCGGGCGCGCCGGCGTCGGCGGGGCGCTGCACGTTGACCATGATGTCGGTGTCCATGGCCGCCGAGTGCACGCGCAACTGCACGGTGCGCCCGTCCACCGGCCAGCTGCCGGTGACCGCCGACCCGTCGGGCGCGTCCGCCGTGGCCGGCGCCCCGCCCAGCAGGACGCCCGCCGCCAGGACCACGACGGGAATCACGCTGCCGCGCAGTAGTTTCCGGATCATCTCGCTCTCTCCTGTTCTCGGTACCGGCCGGACAGGCCGGTGGCCCGCCGGGCGATGGGGGTATTCCACCGCCCGGCGGGCCGGTACCGCCGTTCGTGACCGCCGCACGGGTGTCGGAGCTGGGCCGGCGATGCCCATCCCGTGTGAGCGAAACGGCGGGTGGCGACCGGCGGGACGCGGAGGGGTATCAGGACTCTCGCGTGCCGCCGGGCACCCGTCGGTTGGTCGTCAGAGTTTGCCGCCGCCGCCGAACAGCCACGGGTTGAACGTGCACGCCAGCGGTTGCGACGGGTCGAGGGTGTTCAGGATGATCGAGAGCACCCGCGGCGAGTACATCAGCGTGAGGTGATCGGACAGATCCTGTTCGCACCCGTCCTGCAGGGTGATGTTGCGGACCGTCGCACCCGGTCCGGCCTGCAGGAATGTCAGGTCGTACGGGTTGGTGACCTCGTCGTAGCGGGTACCGACCACGGTGTAGTCGACGCCCGGCACGGTGTCGCCGCCGGCATTGAGGGTGTTGATGAAATCCGAGCCGATGGTCTGCTGGATTCCCGAGTGCCCGACGAAGATCTCGACCAGCCCGAGCACGTCGATCCCGAAGTTGTTGATCGCCCGCCCGAGCGCGCCGATCCCGTCCAGCGACGTCCCGTGGTTGGTGGCGCCGAAGGTCATCAGGTGGTCCACCTTGGACGCGCCGCCCTCGAACTTCAGGTACTGCCGCGACATGACGCCGCCCTGGGAGTGCCCGACCATGTTCACCTTCGGCGCACCGGTCGCGGTCAGCACCCGGTCGACGAACGTCGCCAGCTGCTTGGCCGAATCCTGGATGAGGCCGGTGCCGTTCGCACCCGGCAGCACCGAGCCCAGGCCGCCGCCCTCCAGCAGGTTCGACTGCCCGTAGTTGAAGGTGTAGACGCAGTAGCCGGCATCCTTGATCGGCTGGCTGACGAACGCGAAATTGTCGTACGCGTTCTCCCAGGTGCCGTGTACCAGCACCACCGGCTCGGGGTGCTCGGCCGTCGGCTTGCAGTTCCAGTCGTTGGTGCCCGGCGGCGCGACATTCGGGTTCAGCAGCCCGTAGCCGAAGGCGGCGAGGAAGGACGTGCTCGCCGGGCCGTACCCCACGGTGTCCGACGAATGCCCGCCCGAGGAGCCGGAACTCGAACCGGAACCGCCGTAGCAGTCGCCGGAGCCGTTGCCCGACCCCGCGCCGCTGCCGGAGGTGCACGCGGATCCCGAACTGCCGGCGCTGCCGCTGTCCGCGATCGGATGAGCGGCCGGATTCTTCAACCCCTGCGCGATGTTGTCGGCCAGTTGCTGTTCCGTCGGCTGTTCGCTGGGAACCGGTGCGGGGTCGGCGCTGGCGCCGACGCCACCGAAGCCCATCGCGAGCAGCGAGACCCCCACGAGAACCGCGGCGCTCAACGGCCGGCGGCGGGTACTACGTCTCATTCCTTGCCTTCCTGCAGAACCACGGCGTTCTTCGGTTCCGGTGCCGCGCCGTGATTTCGGGCGGCTCGGAACTGCGGTCACACGCTAGGTCCGGAAAGAGGCGCCGGATACGGACTCGAGCAGGCTTTTCGAAATCTCACGAGCGTGCCGGTGGGCCGCAGTGAGAGTTCACGAGGAGGGGAAATGCGCGCCGCGCACGACGGCGTTGTCGCGGGGCTGTCGGGGTCACAATTGCGACGCGCTCGTTGCCGTGAGATATCCAGCGCTGCAACCTATCACGATCAGATCACGGAAATGGCGGGCATGATCGCTGCATATTCCCGCTCCCGCCGACGTCGGCGGTTCTCCTCTGGAGTTCCGATGCCCCACACCACGATCTCGCTGTCGCGATCCTGTACCCGTGTCCTGGCCGGCGCCGCCGTCGCCGCCGGGCTGTTGCTCACCGCGCCCGCGGCCGTGGGCGACCCGATACTCGACACCGTCGCCGCGGTGCTCGAGACCTTCGGCGCCCTCGACACCAGCCCGCCCGGCCCGCCCCTGCCGGTGCCGCGCGGGCCCGGGACCGCCATCGTGGTGCTCGGGTACGGCCTGGAACCGGACGGGCATATGCGGCCGGAGCTGGTCGACCGGCTCGAGGCCGGATTCGTGCAGGCCGTGATCTCCCCGCAGTCGCCGGTCATCGTGACGGGCGGCAATCCGCGGGCCGGGGTCACCGAGGCCGACGCCATGGCGCGCTGGCTGATCGAGCGCGGCATCGCCCCCGAGCGCATCCACACCGAACCCGCCGCCACCGACACCGTCGAGAACGCCGCCAACTCCGCGGAACTCATGCGCGCCATGGGATCCGGCGACGCCGTCCTGGTCACCTCCGCCGACCACATGCCCCGCGCCACCGCCCTCTTCACCGACGCCGGCGTGCCCCTGGCAGGCACCCTCACCCCCGACGGCCTACCACCCCTACTCCTTGCTCCCTTCGGCCCTCGGCAGTAAAGGAAAGCCTCGGCCCGCGAAACCGGGCCGAGGCTCGCAAACCCGTCAGACGGCGGCGAGTTCGTAAGCGAGGAGGGCGAGGCTGGCTCGGGAGATGCCCTCGGGGTGGGACAGGTCGATGCCTGCCAGGCGTTCGATGCGGCGCATGCGGTGGGAGACGCTGTTGGGGTGGACGCCGAGGCGCTGGGCGGTGGCGCGGCGGTCGAGCCCGGCGCCGAGGAAGGCGCGCAGCGTTTCCAGGAGTTCGGGGTGCGAGGCCAGGGGGTCGAGGGCGGCGGCGAGGTGCTCGCGGGCAGGGCCCGGCCGCGTCATCTGGTACTCCACGGCCACGTCGGCCATCCGGTACAGGCCGGCCGGGCGGCCCAGGGCGAGAACCAGTTCCAGCAGTTCGCGGGCCTGCTCGGCGAGTTCGGGGATGCGCTCGGTGGCGCCGGTGACGACGGTGGCGGTCAGCGGCACCGACGCCGCGGACGACAGCACGTCGAGGGTGTCGGCGGTCAGCGCGAGCCCACCGGTCAGCGCGGGAATCTCCTCGACCGGCACCAGCACGGTCCCGCCGTCCACCGACAGCAGCGACAGCGCCCGCGAGCCCAGGACCGGCGCCAGGGCGCTCTGCAGCCGGCGCAGCTTGCGCCGGGCCACGCCCTCGGTGTTCAGTCGCGGGTTCCGCTCGCCGGGATGCGGCGGAATCGACAGCGCCACAACCTGATACGTGGACGCCACGCTGATACCGGTCCGGCGGGCCAGCGCCTCGCGGCCGTGCCCGCTCAGCAGCGCCGTCACGAGAGTCTGCGCGGCCGTTTGATGATGGCGCGCCGACAGCCGGTGCTCGTCGAGATAGGCGGACGAGGTCGCGACCGTGACGGTCTCGAGCAGCCGCAGCATATCCTCGGTCCCGGCCAGCAATTCCGCTGGGCCGCACCGCTGTTCGTCGGCGACCCGCTCGAAGCCGCGGCGGACCTCCTCGTGGTAGGTGCGCAGCACGGTATCCAGATCGATACCCTCGCGGGCCCATTCGCCGGCGCGGCCGACCAGCTCGGACAGTTGCGCCGCGTCCCGGGGGCCGGGCGTCGACAGCACCCCGAGTGCGAGGGCCAGGCACTCGCGCACGCCCGCGGACAGGCCCGCGGCGCTCGTGCCGGTGCGGAAGTGGTCGGCCAGCCTCGCAGTCAGCGAGCCTGGCGGGGCGGCCGGTTCGGTGTCCCCATCCGAGCGGACGGAGGCGAGGCGCAGGACCGGTGCGGGAGATGTCATCGGGTCGCTCCAGAGGTCGTGACCGCGGTGGTGTGTATCCGCCGGGCGCCAGGGGTGAGGTCGCGCCCGGCGGATGAATCCACTGCTGCGCACTCGCACCGCGCAACGGAGGGGGTTGGTAGTCCACATGCCGCGGTGCGGCGGTGCGCCGACGGACGGTCTGGTTGTCTCTCGGGGCAACCGTCCGACGGTGGCTGGCCCGGCTACCGAACCGGCGCCTCCTTTCCTGATTCAGTGCGGCGCGCCGATGCCAGGCGCGGCGCCGACCGCGCAAACACCGGCGCCGCGTGACATCACGGTACGGCCACGGAAACACCACAACGACGAATCAGCATGAATCCGATGACGATTCATGAAAGGCGGGACGTACGGCTAGGGGCCGCACACAAATTTCCCCGCAGTGCCCCGGCCCCTTTGCGCCACCGTCCCATTCAGCATTCGTCGGGAGCGGGCGCGCCCTGGAGGCGTTGGTCGAGCCAGAACAGCGCGTCGGGATAGCCGATTCCCGCGGCGAGGATGTGTTCGCCGGGAACGCTGCGGTAGACCGCGGTCACGCCCATCGCGCACTGTTCGCGGAACAGGGTGCGGGCGCCCTCGGCGGGGATCCACCATTCCTGCTCACCGTTGTAGATGTACAGCGGGACCGCCGATTTCAAATCCGCCATCCGGGTCACGTCGTAGATCTGGGTGGCGATGTCGCTGTGCAGCGGATCGGGGATCTGGGAGGCCAGATCGATCGGCAGCATCAGCACGCCCGGCAGTGCGAAGACGCCCGAGCAGGTGTCCTTCAGCGGCGAGGTCGCCGCCCAGCGGGCGAGATTGTTCATCTCGCCGAGCATCTCCGGGCGCTCCCGCGCGACCCCGAACGTGGCGGCCAGGAAGATCCCGGACGCCAGGTTGGCGTTCATGCTGCGGCCCAGCATCTGATAGTCGACCGGTACGCCGCCGAGCGCGGCGCCCACGATGGACGGGGCGAGTTCCGGAGCGTAGGAGTCGATCAGCGCGACCGCGCCGCGGGTGGCGATGGCGCCCCCGGAGTATCCGTGCATGGCGTAGCGGCTGCCGGCGAACTCCGACGGCGGCAGGTTGCGCACCGCGCGGATGGAGTCGAGCACCACGTGCCCGGCGACGTACGGCTCCGCATAGGCCATCCGCGGGCCCTCGTGATCGGGGATCAGCACCGCGTAGCCGCGCAGCATGGCCAGCTGCGTGGTCGGCGGGATGAAGTCGGTCTGGCCGGTGTCGGACGAGAATCCGTGCGACAGCGTGTACCCCGGCGTGCAGTCGCGGCCCAGCGCATCGATCGGCAGGTTGTTCACCAGCACCGGACGGCTCCCCGTTCCCGTCCACGGCGCGGCCGGAATCGCCAGTGTCGCCGTGCCGTACGAGGGTGCGCCGTGCGCGTCGGTGGTCCGGAACTTCAGCTGCACCACCTGCCGCGCCGGAACGAGTACCAGCAGCGCGGCGACGGGGGTGACATCGCGGACCTCGATCACATCGCCGGGGGCGAAGGTCTCCAGATTCGGCGGCCAGTAGTCGAACAGCGGATCGCCCACGGCCGACGGCATCACCGCCTGCTGCAACAGCGCCAGATTCGCCGCCTGCGCGGTGGTCGCGGCCTCGGGCGCCACCGGCGTCACCGGCGCCGCGGGTCCCACGGGAACCGCGGGCGCGACGATCGGCGGGGGCGGGACCACGGCGTTGAGCCAGCGCTGCAGATCGGGCACGTCCGCGCCGGCGGGCAGCGAGATGGGCGGCGGCGCGGGAGAATTCAGGTCCGGCAGACCGGGTAACGCGGGAAGGCCGGGCACCGGTGGTTGCGCCTGCGTGACGGCAGCAGCCGGCCCGCACACGATCAGCAGCACGGTGACGACGACGCGCCAGCTTCGCATGGCTCACCCCCATGTGAGTTCACACCCGATCTCCGCCGTGCGGGCCCGGCCCCAAGACTCCCGGACCCGCCTGATCGGGTTCTTCGAGGGTACTGGCACGGAAACATCTGACACCGCGGTGTTTTCGATTCGTACACATCGCGAGTCCGGTTCGATACCGGCCGGTAGACCGTGCCGACCGGCCGGAAACGGCACGGTCCGTAGGATTGCTGTGCGTTCCGATTACCGTTGCGAATCACCACGGACCAACGAAACGGAGAGCCCATGCGCATCGTCATCGCAGGTGGACACGGCAAGATCGGACTACAGCTCGCGGCAGCCCTCGCCCGTCGCGGCGACGAGGTGGCCGCCCTCATCCGCAATCCCGCGCACGCCGACGACGTGACCGCCGCCGGTGCGCGGCCGGTGGTGCTCGATCTCGAGAATGCCGAGCCCGCCGAGATCGCGGCCGCGCTCGCGGGGGCCGACGCCGCGGTCTTCGCCGCCGGGGCCGGGCCGGGCAGCGGCGTGGACCGCAAATACACCGTCGACCGCGACGGTTCGGTCCTGCTGGCCGACGCCGCGCGGGCGGCCGGAACCGCCCGCTTCGTGCAGATCTCCACCATGGGCGCGGGCAAGGCGCCCGAGCCGGGCCGCGACGAGGTGTGGTCCGCCTATATCGACGCGAAGACCCAGGCCGAGGAGGATCTGCGCGCCCGCGACCTGAACTGGACCATTGTGCGCCCCGGGCGGCTCACCGACGACCCGGGCACGGGCCGGGTGACCCTGGTCGAGCCGCCCGGCGAGTACGGCGCGATCCCTCGCGCCGACGTCGCCGCCGTCATCGCCGAAACCCTGGGCGCACCCAACACTTACGGCAAAACGCTGGAGCTGATCTCCGGCGACACCGCGATCGATCGCGCCGTCGCCGGGATCTGAACCGCCTCAGCGATCCCCTCTCGGGGCCCTCAGCGATCCCTACTGGGGCCCCTCAGCAATCCCTGCTCGGAGCCCCTCAGCAATCCCTACTCGGGGCCCCTCAGCGATCCCTCCTCGGTTCCCTCAGCAGTTGCTGGGGGCCGGCTCCCCGCGCATCCGCGCGTCGAGCCAGGTCATCACCGACGGCAGCCCGAGCACCGCGGCGGTCAGGTGGTCGGGCACCGGGATCGCCTCGGACTGCAGGCGGACGCCCGCGCCGCACCAGCGCCGGTCGGTGTTGACGATCGAGTCGATTGGCACCAGGCCATCGATGGGCGAATGCCATTCGAACACCGGCATATTCGGCACGCCGTCGTCGTAGAGTTCGAGGCTGTTCTCCTCGAGCACCTTGCGGGCCTCGGGGTCCTCGGTCATCTTGGTGGTCTTCGCGAAATCGAGCGCGCCACGCCCGGCGCCCGCGGCCAGCAGATCGTTGGTGCAGCCGTTGGCGACCTTCCGGCCCATCTGCACGCCCAGGTCGTTGAGCTGGTCGGAGATCGGGAACCGGTCGGGATACTCGCGCTCGAGCCCGATTCCGGCGGCGAACGCGAGCCCGAACACCGGATGCGAACCGTAGCCGAGGCCCTCCAGCATCTTCACCAGATTCATCGGGACGCCACCGGCGGCCGCGCCCGCGATCTTCAGATCCGGCGCGTAGGTCGGGGCCAGTGCCGCCGCCCACGCCGTCGCCATCCCGCCGCCGGAGTATCCAGCCATCGCCACCGGGCTGTGCTCGACGCGCAGCTGCTTCACCTGCTGGGCCGCGCGGATTCCGTCGAGGGTGATCTGACCGCCCAATTTGGCCGCGCCGTAGGCGAATTCGGGCCCGAGGTGGTCGGGCAGCGCGATGGTCCAGCCGCGCTGCAGCACGACGTTGTAGGCCGGCGCCTCGCGCACCATGAGGTTCGGGTCGTCGGTGTAGAGCGTGTGGGAGACCGAGCATTCGGTGCCCAGCCCGTTGATGATGGTCTGGTACGACATCAGCGGCCCGTTGTCGGGCCGGTGGCGCGGCGACAACACCGTGGTGGTGGCCGCGATCGGCTTGTTCTCGGAGTTCGTCGAACGGAACTTGATCAGCCAGACATCGGTGTCCGGGAAGACGGCCAGCGGTGGCAGTGCCCGGATGCCCAGCACGTCGCCCGGCTCGTGGTCGGCGACGTCGCCCGGCGCCGAGTAGAACGGATCCGGATCATCGGCCGGAAGAAACGGCTGACCCGCGGCGGCACCCACCGCGGCGGCCAGCAACACCAGGCTCCCGGCGCACGCGCCCAAGGCGCGCCGGAATACGAAATTCCCCATGGTCGAACACATTATCCGGCAGCACCGACAGACGCCCGTCGGCATCCCACGCCTTGAGAAATCACAACACCCGACGAGACCGGTCTGTGTTGCGCGACGAAATCGCGCGGAAATCTGTTGACGGCGGTTACACGAACGTACCTTCGAACTCGGCGCCGTTGCTGCTGTATCGGCATCTGCATCGGCGCAGAAGGAAGAAGGAGCACGGCCATGTACACTCCCGACACCGTCACCGAGGCGCCGACCCGGCGCGTGACCGTCTATTTCGACGGACCCGACCCGGGCGACGAATTGGTGCTCGAATACGCCGCCACTCGCGCCGAGGCATGGGAATTCGCTGCGGCCGCGGTGCACTCGGGCCTGGCGGTCACGATCGACACCAAGGTGCGACCCGGAATGCGCCCCCTGCCCTGCCGCAGTCTCTGGCACTGACGTGCGACGATCCACCCCCGGCGTTGTGACGGCTCACAGCACTTCCCGAGACGGGTTCGGCATTCACACAGACGATTCCATAACCCTGGGTACCGCCCCGTGGCGTGATTAGTGTTAACCGCCGCATCAGACAATTCGATGCGGAAGGAGTCCGCGATGACCGCCGACAGCTCGACCCCCTCGGGTCTCACCATTGCCGGTGCCCCGATCTCCTCGCCGCTGAAGGACGTGTGGGCATTATCGCGGCAGATGGTGGGACATTTCGTCGAGAATGTCGCGCCCTGCGGGACACTTCCCGGCGACGCCATCCACGGCGATGTGACAACCATCACGCGGATGAATCTCGAGTTCGCGGTCAGCATGCTCGACGGAAAGGACATTCCGGACAAGATA
>NZ_BAGL01000046.1 GCF_000308875.1 Nocardia transvalensis NBRC 15921 | reverse complement strand
GCGGGGATGAGGAGGGTGCCGCCGTCGGTGGAGAGGAGGGAGAGGGTGGTGTGGGTGGTGTGGGTGGCGAGTTCGGCTTGGAGGCGGCGGAGTTTGCGGCGGGCGACGACTTTGGTGTCGAGGAGGGGGTTGGTTTCGTCGGGGTGTGGGGGGATGGCGAGGGCGAGGACGTGGTAGGTGTCGGCGATTTCGATGCCGCATTCGCGGGCCATGGTGCTGGTGGGGTGGCCGCCGAGGAGGGCTGAGGTGAGGGTGTGGACGGCGGTGTGGTGTTCGGAGACGACGGCTTTGAGTTCGCGGACGTAGGCGGTGGAGACGGCGGTGGTCATGGTGTCGAGCATTTCGACGACGAGTTTGGCGCCACCGATCAACGCCTCGTAATCCGCGAGCGTGATGACCACCGTGCCGTCGCCCTCGGAGCCCTCGGAGCGCTGGCGCGCGGCGGTTCCGGAGACCACCAGTTCGAGGCCGATCTTGAAGCCTTCGTGGATGGCGTGGTGGATGGTGTCGATGGGAACGCCCTCGCGGGCCCAGCCGGCCGCGGCGT
The DNA here is from genome assembly GCF_000308875.1 of Nocardia transvalensis NBRC 15921. Taxonomy (GTDB): domain Bacteria; phylum Actinomycetota; class Actinomycetes; order Mycobacteriales; family Mycobacteriaceae; genus Nocardia; species Nocardia transvalensis. Next base: position 13 of record NZ_BAGL01000046.1, on the reverse strand, counting down.
CCTTCAGCCGCTC
>NZ_BAGL01000047.1 GCF_000308875.1 Nocardia transvalensis NBRC 15921 | reverse complement strand
CACACCGCCGCCGCCAGCGACGCCGTCACCAGTCCCGAGGTCCGGATCCGGCGGCGCAGATACAGCTCGACCGACCGCACGTCGCGCACCAGCCCCGACGCCACGGCCTCCTCCACGCCGCCGGAATGCACGTGTCCCCCGATGGGCAGCCGCGAGTCGGCCAGCGTCAGCAATATCGCCAGACTCATCGCCGCACTCCCAGCTTCCGCACGGCTCGATCCTAGGCGTACCTCCGCATTCGCTCCGGCCGTGCGCGGGCTGAGGACGGCTGCGCCGACTAGGCGGGCGTGCGGGGGCGCGAACGTCCCGGATCCGCGGCGAGACGCCCGTCACTCGACCGGACGCTTGACCTCAACTTTCGTCGAGGTTGCAGGCTGGACGGCATGAACGTGATTCGCCTGCACGCCTTCGGGCCCGCCGAGAACCTGCGCTACGAGACAGCCGAGGACCCCGAACCGGCGGCCGGCCAGGTCCGGATCGCCGTCGCGGCGGCCGGGGTGCATTTCGTCGACACGAATATCCGCAGCGGCGAGCCGGGACCGTTCCCGCCGCCGGATCTGCCCACGATTCCGGGCCGCGAGGTGGCGGGCACGGTCGACCGGGTCGGTCCCGGAGTCGACGAGAAATGGCTCGGCACAGCGGTTGTCGCCCATCTCGGTGCGGTGCCCGGCGGGTACGCCGAACTCGCCGTCACGGGAGTCGGGCAGCTCCACGAGATTCCGGCCGGGCTCGATCCCGCGGCGGCGGTCGCGATGATCGGCACCGGGCGGACCACCTTCGGCATCCTGCAGTTCGCCACCCTCGAACCCGGGACCGTCGCCGTGGTCACCGCGGCCGCGGGCGGGATCGGCACGCTGCTCGTGCAGCACCTGAAGAACGCCGGGCTCACGGTGGTCGGGCTGGCGGGCGGAGCGGCGAAGACCGATCTGGTCGCGGCCAACGGCGCCGACCTCGCCCTCGACTACCGGCAGCCCGGCTGGGCCGACCGGGTCCGGGAACGGTTCGGCGAGCGCCCGGCCGCCCTGCTGTTCGACGGCGTGGGCGGCGACACGGCCCGCGCCGCGATCGACCTCCTCACCACCGGTGGCACCCACCTCGTCTTCGGCTGGAGCAGCGGCGATCCCGTCGATCTGGGCGACGACTACTTCCGTGCGCGGGGCATCGAGTCCAAGAACGTGCTGGGCCCCCAGATGACCGAGCGCGCGGGCGGCATCCGCGTCCTGGAGACCCGCGCCCTCGCCAAGGCAGCCTCCGGTCGCCTGCGCCCAGCGCTACAGCCCTTCCCCCTCGCCGAGGCCGCCGCGGCACACCGCGCCCTCGAAACCCGCGCCAGCACAGGCAAAGTGGTCCTTATCCCATGACCAGGGGCCGGTCCACCGCGAAATCTCGTACGGCTCAGCGGCGGGACATGAAGCGGTGGGCCGGGCCTCGGGTGTGGTCGGCCCACGACTGACCCGGGCCGGACCACCACGGGGAGATCTCCACCGTCAGCGACCGCCCGCCCCACAATCGGCCGTCTCGGGCAGCTCCGACGCCTGCGGATTCCCCTGCGCACCGCGCGGCCGGGCCGCGAATACGGCGACCACCGCCATGACGAGCAGCAGCGCGACGCCGACCGCGATGGCCGCGTGCATACCCGTGACGAACGATTCGCGCGCCGCGTGGACCAGCCCGGCGTCGTCGCCCGCGCGGGCCAGCGTCTCGCCGAGGGTGGCCGCGTAGTCGCCGCCCGACCGGAACACCAGCGCCGCCAGCGAACCCAGCAGCGACAGTCCCAGCGCATTGCCCAGTTCGAAACTCGTCTCGGAGATGCCCACCGCCGAACCGGCGCGCTCGGCCGGGACCGAGGACACGGCCACCTCCGATACCAGCGTGAACACGATGCCGTAGCCGAGCCCCGCCACCGTGGAACCGGCGATGTACCACGGGATTCCACCGTCCACCCCGATGCCGAGCAGCATCAGGTTCCCGGCCGCGGCCGCGCTCAGCGCCAGCACGAACGCCGTCCTGGTACCCAGCCACCGGGCCACCCGCGCTCCGCTCATCGACAGCGTGAACACCGCGATCGCCATCGGAATACCCAGCAGCGCCGCGCCGAGCACGTCGCGTCCGGCCACCGACTGCAGGTAGATACTGGTCATGTAGCTCATCCCCGCCAGCGACATCATGCCGACCGTGCTCGAGCCGATGGCGACGGAGAACAGCCCGCGCCGGAACAGGCTCAGGTCCATCAGCGGCTCGGCCAGATGCCGCTGCCGCCGCACGAACAAGACCAGCACGACGACACCGAAGACGCCCGCGATCACCACCTCGGCATCGATACCCTCGGCGGCGGCCTGCTTCACCGCCCAGACCGTCGGCAGGATGCCGCCGATCGAGAGCGCGACACTGAGCAGATCCAGCGGACCCCGGGCCGCCGCCCGATGCTCCGGTAGCACGAACGGCCCGGCCACCAGCAGCACCAGCACCACGGGAGCATTGATCAGGAACACCGACCCCCACCAGAAGCCGTGCAGCAGCATGCCGCCGATGATCGGCCCGACCGCCGAACCGCCCGCGAAGAACGCCGTCCACACGCCGATCGCCGTGCCGCGCGTGCGCGGATCCGGGAACAGGCTCGAGATGAGCGCCAGGCTCGACGGCAGCAACGTGGCCCCGCCGATACCCATCAGCGCCCGCGCCGCGATCAGCACGCCGGCGCTCGGCGCGAACGCCGCCAGCGCCGACGCGACCCCGAACACCGCCGCGCCCGCCAGCAGGATGTTGCGGCGGCCGATCCGGTCGCCGAGGTTGCCCATCGTGATCAGCAACCCGGCGATCATGAAGCCGTAGATGTCGAGGATCCAGAGTTGTTGTGCCGCGGAGGGATCCAGATGCGCGGTGAGCGTCGGCATCGCCAGGAACAGGACCGACATGTCCATCGACACCAGCAACACCGGCAGGACGAGGACCGCCAGGCCCAGCCAGGCACGGCGCGCGGGCGTGGTCATACGGGTGTCGATGCCGGTCATCACCTATCCTTCGATCGTGCGTACGACGTACGCGTGAGAGCCGAGTACAGCGTACGCACCCCGGACGGAAAACGAAAGCGAGTTATCCCGTGACCGACCTCAAGCTGACCCGGGCCGCCATCGTGGACGCGGCCCTCGCGCTGGCCGACGAGGCCGGTCTGGACGCGCTGTCCATGCGGCGCATCGCCGATCGCATGGGCGTGGGCGCGATGTCGCTGTACCGGCACGTGCCGAACAAGGACGCGCTGCTGGCCGAGATGACCGACGAGGTCTCGCGCCGCAACCCCTATCCGCCCCCGCGACCGGACTGGACGTGGCACGATCGCGTCCGCATCGCCGCGGAGATCGATTGGCAGCTCTACCAGCAGCATCCGTGGGTGCTGTTCACCTTCGCGGTCCCCCGCTACAACTTCGGGCCGCACAGCCTGACCTGCCTGGCCTGGCTGGTGGAGGGCTTCACCGAGCTGACCGACGACCGGCGCGAGGCGACCCGCATGTCGCTGGCGGTGTGGAGTTATATCGCCGGGATCGCGCTACAGCAGGTCAGCGCCGCGATGCTGGCCAAACGCGATAGCGAGCAGGACGAGGTGTCGGGACTCACGGCCCTGCTGGAGGGCTCGCCGCGCTGGCCCTCGCCGCCCGCACTGGCCCCACTGGAGGGCACCGGCAGCGGCGATCTGCTGGACCCCGAACAGATGCTGCGGTCGGGCCTGCGCGCGCTGTGCGCCGGGTTCGAGGCGCGGCGCTGACCCTTCGCCACGATACGGCCGTCGAGCCGCCGCGCCCCGCTCACGCCGCCGGGTAGAAGCTGCGCCCGGCCGCGCCACCGGACACCGACCACACCTCCACGATGCGGCCGTCCACGAAACGCAGGATGTCGGTGCCGCTGAGGTCGATCTCGCGCTCGGGCGAGGACCACCGCGCCCCGTACGGGCGCGCGACCAGGCCGGTCCGGTCGCCCGCCATCTCCACGACCGGTTCTCCCTGCGCCTCGTACCGCAGTCCCGGACGCTCGGCGCGGAACGCCTCGATCCGCGCCGCCAGCGCCCGGGGATCGCGGATCTCGTCGAAGACGTCGGCGCCTGCCTGGGCGTAGCGCAGGGTCAGCGCGGGCGCCATGATCTCGTCCGCGACGGCCAGGTCGCCGTTCCACAGGTCGGCCCAGCGGTTGTACAGGGCGATTCCGAAGTCACGCATGCGTTCACTCCAATAGTATCATTGATACGGTTTCGATGGGATGAACATATAGTCTCAGTGAGACGGTGTCAACGGACGAGGAGGACGCATGGCCGAGCTGGGACCGCAGGACCACATCGTGCTCGGGCTCATCGCCCGGCACGGGCCGCTCACGCCCTACGAGCTCAAGGCCTATCTCGAGGAGAGCGTCGACTACTTCTGGCCGGTGCCGCACGCCCAGCTGTACCGGATCCCGGTCCGGCTCGCCGAGCAGGGGCTGCTGCGAGAGGAGGCCGAGGAGACCGGGCGGCGGCGCCGGGTGTTCCATCTCACCGCGGACGGACGGGCGGAGTTACGGCGCTGGCTGTCCGATCCGCAGAGCCCGCCGCCGGAGACCCGTGATCCGGCCCAGCTCAAACTGTTCTTCGCCGACCTGGGCGAGCCGGGCGACGTGGTCGCGCTGGCACACAGCCAGGCGCGGGAGCATCGGCACTGGCTCGAGCTGTACCGCACGCTGCACGGCGAGATCGACCCGGACGACAGCGCCCGGGCCGAATCCCGTTCGCGCATCCTCGAACTCGGTATCGAGCACGAGCTGGCGTATGTCCGGTTCTGGGAGGATCTGGCGCGCAATCCCCGCCGATCCTCCCGCCCGTCCTGACGGTCAGCCGGTGACGACCGCGTAGGCGAATCCGTCCCAGCCCTTCGCGCCGACGGTCTGCACCGCGGTCGCGTCCACCCGCGGTTCGGCGGCGAGCAGTTCCAGGACCTCGCGGCTGGCGCGCGCGGCGGCGTCGGCGGAGTCCGCGTCGGCGATGGCGCCGTGCCGGACGACATTGTCGACGACGATGATCGAACCGGGGCGGGTCAGTCGCAGCGCCCACCGCACGTAGTTCGAGTTGTTGACCTTGTCGGCGTCGATGAACACCAGATCGAACGGCTCCGGGTTCTCCTCGGCCAATACCGGCAGGCTGTCCAGCGCCGGGCCGACCCGGATGTCGACCCGGTCGCCGACGCCCTTGCCGTCCAGATTCTTCCGCGCGACCTCGGCGTGCCGCGGCTCGAACTCCAGCGTCACCACCTGCCCCTCGGGACCCACCGCCCGCGCCAGCCACAGCGTGCTGTACCCGCCGAGCGTCCCGATCTCCAGCACCCGCCGCACCCCCGCCGACACCGCGATCAAATGCAGGAATTTGCCCTGCGGCGCCGACACGTCGATCGGCGGCAACCCCGCCGCCGAATTCGCCTCGAATACATCGGAATCCGCGTCCCCGACCAGAGTGTCGACAAGGTAGCGGTCCACATCGTTCCATCCGGCATCAGTCATACCGATCAGTCTGCCACCGGCCCTGGCGTCCTAGGCTCCCTCGACGGCCAGAGCGGCCACACGAACGACGGCACAGTCAGGGAAGGAGCGAAGAAACGCCACCTCGGCCTGCGGCCCCACCCGGGATTCGAGCAGATAGCCAATTTTCTCCCAAAACGGGAGACGGCACCAGCAAAGGCGGCTCGGCGTGCTGGAGAAGCCGCAGACACGCGAGAGGGTGCTTGTCACGAGTATTGCCGGCCGCGAGCAAAACGCCGGTGTCACACAGGAGCGTCAACGCCCTGCCTCGGACCGCAGGTACTCTTCGTGCCTTTCGCCCAGATCCGGCTCGGCCGCGAAGGACGCGAAGAACGGGAGGTCGCGTTCGACCTTGTCGGTGCCCCATGTTTCCAATTGCCCGCGGATCAGTTGGAGTGCCGGACGCAGCCGCGCCTCCGGCAGCTGATCAATCAGCTCGTGTAGCTCATCACGCGCGCCGCTCATGATCGCCAGTCTATCCGTGCACCAACGCTTCAGAACAGGAAGTAGCGCTGGGCCATGGGGAGTTCGGTGGCGGGGTCTTCGGCCCAGACCTCGCCGTCGACGCGGACGGTGAAGGTGTCGGGGTCTACCTCGATGCGGGGCATGGCGTCGTTGTGGGGGAGGTCGGATTTGGTGCGCTTGCGGACGTTGGCGACCGGGGTGAGTTTCCGGTTCACGCGCAGGCGGTCGGCGAGGCCGGACTCGATCGCCTGTTCGGAGACGAAGTGCAGGGAGGTGCCCGCGGCGACGGCGGGGGCCGCGCCGAACATGGGGCGGGGCAGGACGGGTTGCGGGGTCGGGATGGAGGCGTTGGCGTCGCCCATGGCGGCCCAGGCGATCGTGCCGCCCTTGAGGACCGCGTGCGGGCGGACACCGAAGAACGCCGGCTCCCACAGCACCAGGTCCGCCAGTTTGCCCACCTCGACCGAGCCGATCTCGTGGTCGAGGCCGTGCGTGACCGCGGGGCAGATCGTGTACTTCGCAACGTAGCGCCGCACCCGCATATTGTCGGCGGCGCCGTCGCCCGGCAGCGCGCCGCGGCGGCGCTTCATCATGTGCGCGGTCTGCCAGGTGCGCATCACCACCTCGCCGATACGCCCCATCGCCTGGGAGTCGCTGCCGATCATGGAGATCGCGCCCAGGTCGTGCAGCAGATCCTCGGCGGCGATGGTCGACGGCCGGATCCGGCTCTCGGCGAAGGCCAGATCCTCCGGAATCGCCGGATTCAGGTGGTGGCACACCATGAGCATGTCGAGATGCTCGTCGAGGGTGTTGACCGTGTGCGGCCGGGTCGGGTTGGTGGAGCTGGGCATCACGTTGGGATACGCGGCGACCGTGATGATGTCGGGCGCATGGCCGCCGCCCGCGCCCTCGGTGTGATACGAGTGGATCGCCCGGCCCGCGATCGCGGCGAGGGTGTCCTCGACGAATCCGGCCTCGTTCAGCGTGTCCGAATGCAGCGCCACCTGCACGCCCGCGGCGTCGGCGACGGTGAGCGCCGCATCGATGGCCGCCGGGGTGGTCCCCCAGTCCTCGTGCAGCTTGAAACCGCCCGCGCCGCCGCGCAACTGCTCCCACAGCGCCTCGTGCCGCACGGTATTGCCCTTGCCCAGCAGCAGGATGTTCACCGGCCACCCGTCGGTGGCCTCCAGCATCCGGCCGAGATGCCACGAGCCCGGGGTGACGGTGGTGGCCTTACTGCCCTCGGCCGGTCCGGTGCCGCCGCCGATCATGGTGGTGATGCCGCTGCCGAGCGCCTCCTCCAGCAGCTGCGGGCAGATGAAGTGCACATGGCAGTCGATGGCCCCGGCCGTCACGATGCGCCCGTTACCGGCGATGATCTCCGTCGACGGCCCGACGACCAGATCCGGATGCACGCCGTCCATGATGTCCGGGTTGCCGGCCTTGCCGATGGCGCTGATGCGGCCGTCACGAATCCCGATGTCGGCCTTGATGATTCCCCAGTGATCCACGATCACCACACCGGTGATGACGGTGTCCGGGGTGCCCTCGGCGCGCGTGGCGCGCGCCTGGCCCATGGATTCGCGCAATACCTTGCCGCCGCCGAAGACGGCCTCGTCGCCCGCGAAACCCGGTCCGCCGCTGCGGTCCTCGGTGATCTCGATCAGCAGATCGGTGTCCGCCAAGCGGATTCGGTCGCCGGTGGTCGGCCCGAACAGTTCGGCGTACCGGGCGCGGCTCAGCTCACTCATAGGTCTCCGTCCAGAATTCCGCGTTCGGTGGAGGCCGACCAGCCGGGCGGCGGCGGGATGTCCAGGGGGCCGGGGGCATCGAGGCTGATCCCGTACACCTCGCGGGAGCCGCGCAGCGGGATCAGCGAGACACGCTGGGCCAGACCGGGTTCGAAGCGCACGGCGGTGCCGGCGGGAATATCGAGGCGGTGGCCGTGCGCCGCCGCGCGGTCGAATGCCAGCGCGGTGTTGGCCTGCGGGAAGTGCACGTGGCTGCCGACCTGGACCGGGCGGTCGCCGGTGTTGACGACGTCGAGTTCGAGGCGGGCCGCGCCCGCGTTGATCTCGATCGGATCGTCCGCGTACAGGTGCTCGCCGGGCACCACGGGTCCCGGGCCGCCGGGATTCTGCTCTGCCATATCGTCTCAGCCGATCGGGTGGTGCACGGTGACGAGTTTGGTGCCGTCCGGGAAGGTCGCCTCCACCTGCACGTCGTGGATCATCTCCGGCACGCCGTCCATGACGTCGTCGCGGGTGAGCACGGTGCGCCCGGAGGCCATCAGCTCGGCCACCGTGCGACCGTCGCGCGCGCCCTCCAGTACGTGGTCGGTGATGATCGCGACCGCCTCCGGATGATTGAGCCGCAGCCCGCGCTCGCGGCGGCGACGGGCCAGTTCGGCCGCGTAGCTGAGCATCAGCCGTTCCTGCTCATGCGGCGACAAGCGCATGCGGTACTCCTCGGCGAATCGGACGGTTCCACGCCGGCTGACCCCTGTGTCGTACCGGGCGATCTGCGAACCCGGCTACGCCGGGGCAAGAATCAGTGTTCGTCGCCGGCGCGTGGGGTTGCCTGTTCGTGGGCGACATTCTGGCACGACTGCCCGAGGCATGCCGCGCGACGTGCTCAGGACTCGGATGCGGGGAGGTTCTGCAGCCGCACCTGACCGCGCGCGACCACCCGGTCCTGCTCGTCGGTGATCACCACCTGCCACAGCTGCTGCAGGCGGCCGCGGTGGATCGGGGCGGCCTCGCCGCGCAGCGTGCCCTCTCGGACCGCGCGCAGGAAGTCGGTGTTGTTGTTGACCCCCACGACCGTGCCGCGCTCGCCGTACCAGACGCCGCCGCCCACGCTGGCCAGCGTCTCGATGACGGTGCAGTACACCCCGCCGTTCACGATCCCGGCCGGCTGGTGCAGCCGGGCGGACACCGCCCATTCCGCCGCCACCCGATCCGGTCCCAGTTCGGTGTACTTCAGGCCGATCAGGTCGGTGAAGGTGCCCTCGCTGTAGCGAGTCATGAGCTCGGGGGTCATATCCGCGAGGGAACGGACGTCGGTCTGATCGCGCTCGGTCATAGGAAATGCTTAGCATTCGCTCCGGAGACGAGAGCGGCGGGCTCCACGTCGGATACGTGGAGCCCGCCGCGGCACAGGATCGGGAGTCGACCGCAGCCCTCGGGACTCTCGGCGATCCGGACGCCGATGTTCAGTGTAGGGCAGGCTTACCTAACAAGGCAAGGGCGACGCACCGGCATTCCGCGTTCGTCCATCGCGGCCAGCAGCGACTGCCCCCGCGCGGCGCCCGCCGCCGAGGAGGTGCGCGCCAGGTCCGGCACGTAAGTGGCCGCGCCCACAACGGTTTCGGCGACCAGCGACCAGAAACGCCGCGCGCTCAGGCCCGCACACCGCGCCATCGCGTGCTCCGACAGCGTGAGCGCCGCCTCGCACCGATGCGCCAGCCACACCGACATCGCGCGCTCGCACGGGAGGGTCACCACGCCCGGACGGCCCGCCAGGCGGTCGCCGTCGACGACGCGAATCGTGGTGTCGGACAAGCCCGCCCAGTCGATCCCGCCGTCGTTGTCGGTGTGCACCCACAGATTCTCCAGCCCCGGATCCCAGGCCCTCCCCTCGGCCACCAGCAGCGCGACGACACGGCCGACCACGGCGTGGATCAGCGCCGTCGCAACGACTTCCGCGGCGATGTCGGCGCTGATCATCTCCGCGACGTGGCGGCGGTACATGAGTTCGATGCGCCCCTCGCGCGCGCCGTCGGCCAGGCGCCACCACCGCCGCCGGCCCTGATCGGCCATGGCGGCCACGGCGTACACCCGCGGATGCTCCGGTTGCAGCGCGCGCAGCCGGGCACAGGCGTAGCCGAATGCTTCGTCGGACCGGCGAGCCGGAAGGGCGCTCATCAACGGTTCGGACATCGAACCTCCTAGTCGGTTGGCAATGCGGGGCCGAAACGGAAGATAGGTTAGGCTTACCAGACTTAGCAATGAATCGAATCACGTCAGGAGTTATTCGTCGCCGTGCCCACTCGAGTCACCAGGAATCGGCACCGCGTCGCAGGGCTCCTGATCCTGGCGGTAGTACTGCTGGTCACCGTGGCGGCGGGCATCGCCGTGGGCGCCCGATCGCTGTCACCCGACGCGGTTCTGCACGCGCTCACCTGCCCCGGCGGCTGGCCGCTGAGCTGCCCGGCGAGTACGCCCGCGGACCAGATCGTGCGCGAACTGCGGCTGCCCCGAACCGGTTTGGCGCTGATCACCGGCCTGGCGCTGGGGATCGCCGGTGCCCTCATCCAGGGCTACACGCGCAATCCACTGGCCGACGGCGGACTGCTCGGGCTCAATGCCGGGGCCGCGTTCCTGGCGGCGCTGTCCATCCACCTGTTCGCGCTCACCCGCCCGGAGCAGTTCATCTGGTTCGCGCTGGCGGGCGCGCTGATCGCGGGTCTGGTCGTGTTCGGCGTCTCCGCCGTCGGCGGCGGCACCGCGAGCCCGCTGGGCCTGGTGCTGGCCGGCGCCGCGGTGACGGCGCTGCTGCAGGCGCTGACCAACGCGGTGATGCTGCTGAATCCGGCCGCGCTGGACACCTTCCGGTTCTGGGTGGTGGGCAGCGTCGCCGGGCACGACGTGAGCGTGCTGCGGCAGGTGCTGCCGTTCCTGATCGCCGGCACGGTCCTGGCGTTCGTCGCCGCGCCCGGCCTCAACGCCCTCGGTCTCGGCGAGGACGTGGCCCGCGGGCTCGGCGTCAACGTCGGCCGCAACCGGATGCTCGGGCTCGCGGCCATCGTGCTGCTCACCGGCGCGTCCACCGCCGCGGTCGGGCCGATCTCGTTCCTCGGGCTGATGGTCCCGCACCTCGCCCGCATGCTCACCGGCCCGGATCAGCGCTGGCTGCTGCCCTATTCGGGCCTCCTCGGCGCGATCGTGCTGCTGCTGGCCGACGTCGCCGGCCGCGTCGTCGCCCGCCCCGGCGAATTGCAGACCGGCATCGTCTTGGCCGCGATCGGAGCGCCGTGCTTCATCTGGTTCGTCCGGCGACGGAAGACGGTGGGGCTGTGAGTGACTCGACGAAATCGGGGAGCATGTCCACGCTGTCCCGGGTGCGGCCCGCGGTGCGGGTGGGGCCCGCGTCGGCTGTGCTGCGAATCTCCGTCCTGCTGACCGTGATCGGCCTCGCCGTCGCGCTGCTCGTGGCGTTCGCGTTCGATATCGCGGTGGGCGAGTTCCACATTCCGCTCGGGCGGGTCCTCGACGTCCTGACCGGCGGGGGCACGCGGGCGCAGCGGTTCATCATCTTCGAGTCGCGGCTGCCGCGGGCGGTGACGGCCGTGGTCGCGGGCGCCGCGCTGGGCCTGGCGGGCGCTGTCACGCAGTCGATCCTGCACAACCCGCTGGCCAGCCCCGATCTGCTCGGTATCACCTCCGGGTCGAGTTGTGCGGCCGTCGCCGCGGTCGCGGGGACCGGATCCGCCACGGGCCTCGCCGCCACGCTCGGCGTCCCGCTGGCCGCGCTCGCCGGCGGGCTGCTCACGGCGGTGGCGATCTACGTCCTGGCCTGGGGCCGCGGGCACGACGGCGCGGCGGGCACGACCGGAATGCGCCTGGTACTCATCGGAATCGGCGTCAACGCCCTGCTGCTGTCGGGGGTGAGCTGGCTGCTCACCCGCGCCACCCTCACCGACGCCACCCGCGCCCAGTTGTGGCTCACCGGCTCGCTCAACGGCGCCGACTGGACCCGCGCGGTGCCCGCGGCAATCGGCCTGGCCGTGGTGCTCGCCGTCACCGCCGGATCGGCGCGGACCCTCGCGGCCCTGCGGTTCGGCACCGACACCACCCGCGCGCTGGGCGTGCGGCTGCAGGCGCAGCAGGGGCTGCTGCTCGGGGCCGCCGTCGTCGCCGCCGCGCTCGCCACCGCGGCGGTCGGGCCGGTCGCGTTCGTCGGGCTCACCGCACCCCAGATCGCGCGCCGGCTACTGCGCGCGCCCGGTGAGCCGATCGTCGCATCGGCGCTGGTCGGGGCCCTGATCGTGGTCGGAGGCGATGTCGTGGCGCGTACCGTGGTCCCTGTCGACCTCCCGGTCGGTATCGTCACCGCCGTCCTCGGCGGACCGTTCCTGCTGTTGTTGCTCGTGCGCACGAACCGGAAAGCGACCCTCTCATGACCGCCACCCCGCATACCCTCAGTGCCGACGACGTCACCCTCGGCTACGGCGGCCGCGTGATCGTCGACGGCCTGTCGCTGGACATCCGGACCGGGGTGATCACCACCGTCATCGGCCCCAACGGATGCGGCAAGTCCACGCTGCTGCGGGCGCTGGGCCGCCTGCTGCGCCCGAAGGACGGCCGAATCCTGCTGGACGGCAAGGCGATCGCCACGCTCAAGACCCGCGACGTGGCGCGCGTCGTCGGCATGCTGCCGCAGACGCCGGTCGCGCCGGAGGGCCTCACGGTCGCCGACCTCGTCGCCCGCGGGCGGCATCCGCACCAGTCCTGGCTGCGGCAGTGGTCGGCCGACGACGAGGGCGAGGTCGCCACCGCGCTCGCCCAGACCGGCATCGCCGACCTCGCCGACCGCACCCTCGACGAACTGTCCGGCGGCCAGCGCCAGCGGGCCTGGATCTCGATGGCGCTGGCGCAGGGCACCGACATCCTGCTGCTCGACGAGCCGACCACCTACCTCGACCTGGCGCATTCGCTCGAGGTGCTGGACCTGGTCGACCGGCTGCACGAGGATCTCGGCCGCACCGTCGTCATGGTGCTGCACGACCTCAACCTCGCCATCCGCTACAGCGACCAGCTCGTCGTCATGCACGACGGCCGCGTCGTGGCCCAGGGCGCGCCCGCCGACATCGTCGACGCCGACCTGCTGCGCGAGGTGTTCGGCCTGGAGGCCAGCGTGCTCGACGATCCGGTCTCGGGACGGCCCATGATCGTGCCCATCGGCACCCGGCACGTCGTCGGCACGGTGGGCGGACCGGAACGTCATACCCCCGCGGTATGAAAAATCCCACACAGCTACCGGCGGGTTACGACGATCTGTAGTACGCATTTGTGTCGTTGGCTCCGTAAACTGGTGGGATGGCAGGTCTTGGTGAACTCGAGAAAGCGGTCATGGACCAGTTGTGGTCGGCCGACGAACCGCAGACGGTCCGACAGGTCCACGAGGCACTCGCCGCACGCCGCGAACTCGCGTACACCACGGTGATGACCGTCCTGCAGCGACTGGCGAAGAAGGATCTGGTGGTGCAGCAGCGCGACGACCGCGCGCATCGCTACGCCCCGGTGCACAGCCGGGACGAACTCGTCGCCAGCCTGATGGTCGACGCGTTGCAGCAGGCGGACGAGGTCGGCAGCCGCCGCGCGGCGCTGGTCCACTTCGTGGAGCAGGTGGGAAACGACGGGGCTGCCGCACTGCGGGAGGCACTCGCTAAGCTCGAAGCAACCGAGGCCGCGCGCACCGCGTCCGACGACAAAGGAGTCGCCCCGCCGCAGTAGAGTGCTGCGGTGCTCCGGTCGGGAGATCGCCGTCGTCGCGGAGCGCCGCGATCTCGGGTTTCCTGGCCCCACAACGCAGTGAGCTGAGCATGAACGCAACCGCGCCGGTCTTCGCCGGTCTCGCTTTGCTTCTCGCGGGACCGGTCCCCACGCTGCTCAGCCGAGCCACCTGGCCCTACCGGACACCGCGAGCGGCGCTGGTGCTGTGGCAGGCGGTCGCCCTCGCCGCCGTCCTGAGCGCCTTCGGATCCGGCCTCGCCATCGCCAGCCAGCTGCTGGTGCCCGGTCCGGACGGGCGGCCCACCACCTCGCCGACGCGCGAGATCGATGCCCTCGGCCTGCCGCTGTGGTTCGCGTACGTCGTCGTCTTCGCCCTCACGCTGCTGATCGGCGCCCGGCTGATCTATGCCGCGATCCGCGTCGGGGTGCACACCCGCCGCCGCCGCGCCCGCCACCGGATGCTCGTCGACCTGCTCGACCAGGGCGGCGACTACCGCCACAGCGAGCATCGCGCCGCGGACATCCGGGTCCTCGCCGCCACCGAGCCGATCGCCTATTGCCTGCCCGGCCTGCGCCGGCGCGTCGTGCTCAGCCAGGGGACCTTCACCAGCCTGTCCGAATCCGAGCTGACGGCCATCGTGAGCCACGAGCGCTCGCATCTGCGCGCCCGGCACGACCTGGTGCTGGAGGCGTTCACCGCGGCGCACGAGGCATTCCCGCGATTCGTGCGCAGCAAGTCGGCGCTGGATTCGGTGAAACTGCTGATCGAACTGCTCGCCGACGATTCGGCGGTGAAGGTCACCGGGCCGACGCCGCTGGCGCGCGCGCTGGTGGCGTGCTCGAATTCGACCGCGCCGCAAGGGGCGATGGCCGTCGGCGGCCCCACGACGCTGATCCGGATCCAGCGCCTGGCCGGTCCGCTGGGCGATCTGCGGATCGCCGCCGCGGCGTATCTGGTCGCCGCCGCGATCCTGGTCGTGCCGACGCTGGCCGTCGCCATCCCGTGGCTGGTCGAGCTGAGCCGGTTGTTCAGTGCCGCCTGACGCCGCATTCGGTGAGCTGGGCCTGCCGGTCCCCGTGGTGCAGGCGCTGCGCCGCGCCGGTCTGGAATCGGCGTTCCCGATCCAGGCCGCGGTCATCCCCGACATCCTCGCCGGACGCGACGTCCTGGGCCGCGCCGCAACGGGTTCCGGCAAGACCCTCGCCTTCGGGCTGCCGATGCTGGCGCGGGTGCTGCCCGGCGGGAGCGCGCCCGGACGGCCGCGCGGGCTGATCCTCGCCCCGACCCGCGAACTGGCCCTGCAGATCGAGCGCGCGCTGGACGAACCCGCGCTGGCCCTGGGCCTGCGGCTCGCGCCGATCGTCGGCGGCGTGCCGATCAAACGCCAGCTCACCCGCCTCGCACGGGGAGTCGATCTCGTCGTCGCCACCCCGGGACGACTGGCGGACCTGGTCGACCAGAACGCGGTCGCCCTCGACGCGATCCGGGTGACGGCCGTGGACGAGGCCGACCACATGGCCGAACTCGGATTCCTCGACCAGATCACCGCGCTGCTCGACCAGGTCCCGGACGGCAGTCAGCACCTGCTGTTCTCCGCCACCCTGGACGAGGCGGTGGACACCCTGGTGCACCGGTATCTCCGTGCGCCCGTGTCACATTCGGTGGACGGCGCGCCCCGGGCTACGCCGGACCGGACACCGAGGTCCTCGAATTCGAATGCCGCGCCGGTGGCCGACACGGCGAATCCAGCTGTCGCGCAATACCTTCTGCACGTCCGCAAGGCCGACAAGTACAAGGTCGTCAGCGAGATCGCCGCGCGGGCCGGGCGCACCCTGCTGTTCGTCCGCACGCAGTTCGGCGCGGAGAAACTGGCGCGGCGCCTGCGGGAGGCCGGGATCGGCGCGGCCGACCTGCACGGCGGGAAGTCGCAGAACCGGCGGTCCCGGGTGCTCGCGGCCTTCGCGGACGGCCGGGCCTCGGTCCTGGTCGCCACCGATGTCGCGGCGCGCGGCCTGCACGTCGACGACATCTCGCTGGTCCTGCACGTCGACCCGCCCGCCGATCCCAAGGACTACCGGCACCGCACCGGCCGCACCGCGCGGGCGGGGGCCACCGGCACCGTCGCGACCCTGGTCACCGACGACGACCGCCCCGAGGTCACCGGCATGCTGGCCGGCCTCGGCATCACCCCCGTGGAACTGCGCGTCGGCCCCGGTGATCGCGAACTTTCCCGCTTCGGCGCCCGTGCACCCTCCGGCCGGCCGGTCCCGGACCCCGCGGCGCCCCCACCCACGGAAACGCCCGGCATCCGCGACACGCGCGAAACCCGTGGCCGGTCCAGGCCGTCCGAGGCGCATCGCCCCCACCGTCGCAAACGTTCGGCAAACTAGCCGTCGCGGAGCGCCCGAGAGCCCAACGAGGTTGTGTGACAGCACGTTACGATGGAAGGACGACCGTCGCCTATCGAAGGGGGTAGCGATGACCGAACGTAAACCCGCCGGTATGACCTACGAGTCCTGGCTGGACAAGCAGATCCGCGAGGCGACCGAGCGCGGCGATTTCACCGACTTGCCGGGGGCGGGCAAGCCGATCCCGGGCGCGGGTCAGCCGCTGGACGAGGACTGGTGGCTCAACGACTATCTGCGCCGCGAGGGTGTGACCGGCGACGGCGTCCTCCCGCCCTCGCTGCTGCTGCGGCGCGACCTCGAGCAACTTCCCGAGCGCGTCCAGCGCCTGCGATTCGAACGCGACGTGCGCGAACTCGCCGCCGACCTCAACGCCCGCATCGTCGACTGGCAGCGGATGCCGACCGGCCCGCACGTCCGGGTCGCCCCCGTCGATGTGGACGAGGTGGTCGAGGAATGGCGCACCGCCCGCACCCCCGCACCCGAGGCACCTTCGCCGTCGGACACCGCGCCCGAGCCGCCCAAGCCTTCCCGGTGGCGTCGCCTCTTCGGCGCTCGCTGACCGCACCGGACACAGAAACCCAGGACGCGCCGCCCGTCCCGGACCCCGCACGGCCGACACTCCGCCCGGCAACGCCGAGGCGTACCCGGAGCGACCACGTATTCCAACCGTGACCAGGCGCGAACCGCCACGCCGGGTTTTCCGCACACCGCGGGCACTCCTCTACAATGGCAACAGTGCAATTTCTTCCCGGCCACACTCCGCCGTACGACCTGACCTACGACGACCTCTTCCTCGTCCCGAATCGGACGGATGTGGCGTCGCGCTTCGATGTCGACCTATCGACCAGCGACGGGACCGGCACGACGATCCCCATCGTGGTGGCGAACATGACGGCGGTCGCCGGTAAGCGCATGGCCGAGACGGTCGCGCGCCGCGGCGGCATCACGGTCCTCCCGCAGGATCTGCCGATCAGCGCCGCCGCCAAGACGATCTCGTACGTCAAGAGCCGTTCCCTCACCGCCGAAACCCCGGTCACGCTGGGCCCGGACCATTCGGTGTCCGAGGCGCTGGCGCTGGTGCACAAGCGCTCGCACCGCGCCGTGGTCGTCATCGACGAGGGAAAGCCGATCGGGGTGGTCACCGAGGCGGCCTGCGCCGACGTCGACCGGTTCGCACGCCTGCACACCGTCGCCGCGACCGACTTCATCACCGCCGAGGCCGACAGCTCGCCGCGCGAGATCTTCGAACTGCTCGAGAACGAGCACGCGCAGCTGGCCGTGCTGGTGCACCCCGACGGGACGCTCGCGGGCGTGCTGACCCGCACGGGCGCGGTCCGCACCGGCATCTACTCCCCCGCGGTCGACACGGGCGGCCGTCTGCGCGTCGCGGCCGCCGTCGGCATCAACGGCGATATCCCGTCCAAGGCCAAGGCGCTGGTCGACGCGGGCGCCGACGTGCTGGTCATCGATACCGCGCACGGCCATCAGGTGAAGATGCTGGAGGCGCTGCGCTCGGTCGCCGACCTGAAGCTCGGCGTTCCGCTCGCCGCCGGCAACGTGGTCTCGGCCCAGGGCACCCGCGATCTCGCCGAGGCCGGGGCCGACATCATCAAGGTCGGCGTCGGACCGGGCGCGATGTGCACCACCCGCATGATGACCGGCGTCGGCCGCCCGCAGTTCTCCGCCGTCGCCGAATGCGCGGCCGCCGCCCGCGAACTCGGTGTCCACATCTGGGCCGACGGCGGCGTGCGCCACCCGCGCGACGTGGCGCTCGCCCTGGCCGCGGGCGCGTCCAACGTCATGATCGGGTCCTGGTTCGCCGGCACCTTCGAATCCCCCGGCGACCTGCGCACCGACCCGAACGGCAACGCCTACAAGGAGAGCTTCGGCATGGCGTCCAAGCGCGCGGTCGCCGCGCGCACCGCCTCCGACAGCGGCTTCGACCGGGCCCGCAAGGGATTGTTCGAGGAGGGCATCTCCTCCTCGCGCATGCGCCTGGACCCCGAGCGCCCCGGCGTCGAGGATCTCATCGACCACATCTGCTCGGGCGTCCGCAGCGCCTGCACCTACGCCGGCGCCCGCACCCTCGCCGAACTCCACGAGAAGGCGGTCCTGGGCGTCCAGTCCGCCGCCGGCTTCGCCGAGGGCCGCCCCCTCCCCTCCGGCTGGTAATGCTCGACTCCACGGTGTGGCGTGGCGAGAGAGTCGTGGGCCGGACCCGGTAACATGGTGATTGCCGGGCCCGGGACCACTCGTCCCGCGGCCACAGCGTTGTACATGCAGAATCTCCGCTTGCCGAAAGGAACCAGTTGTCACCCGCGTCCGAGGGCGCCATACAGGAGGGCTCCTCTACCGAGCCGGGTGACGAGCCCGGCGCCCCCGTAACACCAGTTCCTCTCCCGCCCGGGCGGTGCTGACCATGTCGGTCGTGTTCACCGTGCTGAGCCTGGTGGGATTCATCGCTCTCACCGCCGGCACCGCCCTGTTCGTCGCCGCGGAATTCTCGCTCACCGCGCTCGAGCGCAGCACCGTCGAGGCCCACGCCCGCGGTGTCGACAGCGGCGTCCGCGGGCCCTCCGTGGTTACGCAGGCTGCCGCCTCCAGGCCTGATGCTCCCGCCGGGGGCGACCTGCGCGCCCGCCAGGTGCGCCACGCGCATCGCACCCTCTCCTTCCAGCTGTCCGGCGCCCAGCTGGGCATCACCATCACCACCCTGGTCACCGGCTACATCGCCGAACCGGTCCTGGCCCGGCTGCTGGAGCCGCTGTTCTCCGCCCTGGGCCTGGGTTCCGGTGCCACGCAAGGGGTTTCCCTCGTGACGGCGCTGGTCCTGGCCACCTCGCTGTCGATGACCTACGGCGAGTTGGTCCCGAAGAACATCGCGATCGCCAACCCGCTGGGCGCGGCGCGGCTCACCGCCGGACCCATGATCGGCTTCTCCGCGGTCTTCACATGGCTGATCAACCTGCTCAACGGCACCGCCAACTGGGTGGTGCGCCGGTTCGGCATCGAACCCGCCGAGGAACTGCGCTCGGCCCGCTCGCCCGAGGAACTCGGCTCGCTCGTGCGCACCTCGGCGAAACGCGGCGCGCTCGACCTGCGCACCGCGCTGGTGGTCGACCGGTCGCTGGCCTTCGGCGACCGCAGCGCCGAGGAACTCATGACGCCCCGCGTGAAGATCGAATCCCTCGACCAGGACGACACCATCGCCGAACTCATCACCGCCGCGGGCCGCACCGGCTTCTCCCGCTTCCCGGTGATCGACGGCGACCTCGACAACACGCTCGGCGTCGTCCACATCAAGCAGGCGTTCCTGCACCCGGTCCGGGAGCGGCACACCATCCGGCTGCGGTCGATCGCCCATCCGGTGCCGATCGTGCCGGCCAGCCTCGACGGCGACGCGGTACTGGAACGGGTGCGCGCCGACGGCATGCAGGTCGCACTGGTGGTCGACGAGTACGGCGGCACCGCCGGGCTGGTGACCATGGAGGACATCATCGAGGAGATCCTCGGCGACGTCCGCGACGAGCACGACGAGGAGGAACTCGACGTCCGGCGCACCGCCGCCGGCTGGAACTGCTCGGGACTGCTGCGCGTCGACGAACTCGCCCGCGCCACCGGATACGAGGCGCCCGACGGCGAATACGAGACCCTCGGCGGCCTCGTCCTCACCGAACTGGGCCGCATCCCGGAGGCCGGCGACGCGGTGCTGCTCCCCCATTCCGACAACGGCCACCAGCTCGAACCGCAGACCGACGGCGGCTGGCTGGCTCAGGTCGAACGCATGGACGGGCGGCGCATCGACCGGGTCCTGCTGCGGCCCATCGATGCCGAGACGCTCGCGAGCTGGGAGCACGACCATGGGTGACCTGTACGGGGTGCTGCTGACGGTGGTGCTGCTGGGCGGCAACGCCTTCTTCGTCGGCGCCGAGTTCGCGCTCATCACCGCCCGCCGCGATCGACTGGAAACCCTTGCCGCCCAAGGCAAACGAAGTGCCGACACGGTGATCAGGGCCGGTGAGCACCTGTCGATGATGCTCGCCTCGGCCCAGCTCGGCGTCACCATCTGCTCACTGCTGCTGGGCCGCGTCGGCGAACCGGCCGTCGCGCATCTGCTGGAGTACCCGTTCGATCTGCTCGGGGTGCCCGACCAGCTGCTGCACCCCATCTCGTTCGCGCTGGCGCTGGGCCTGGTCGTGGTGCTGCACATGCTGCTGGGCGAGATGATCCCGAAGAACATCGCCCTCGCCGGGCCGGAACGCGTTGCGCTGCTGCTGGTTCCGATGCTGCTGTGGTTCCTGCGGCTCGCCCGGCCGCTCATCACGCTCTACAACCTCGCCGCGAACCTGACGCTGCGCGCGCTGCGCATCGAGCCGAAGGACGAGCTGGACGCCACGGTGTCGTCGGTGGAGCTGGCCGAGATGATCGGCGAGTCCCGCTCGGAGGGGCTGCTCGAGGAGGGCGAACACCGCCGCCTCACCCAGGCTCTCGGCACCACCGACCGCATCGTCGCCGATGTGATGGTGCCGCTGGGGAAGACGCGCTGCGTGCCCCTGCGCGGCGACGGGACGACGCTGGGCGATATCGAATCCGCGGTCGCCGAGACCGGCTTCTCCCGCTACCCGGTCCGCACGGACGACGGCTCGCTGGTGGGCTACCTGCACGTGAAGGATGTGCTGGACAAGGTCGCCGACGACACCGCCGGACCGTCGACGCCGATCCCCCGCACCGATATCCGGCCGCTGCCGACGGTCAGCATGGGCACCACGCTCTACGAGGCGCTCGCCCGGCTGCGCCGCACCAACAGCCACCTCGGCCGCGTGGTCGACAGCCGCGGCACCACCGTCGGCATCGTCGCGCTCGAGGATCTGGTGGAGGAGTTCGTGGGCACCGTGCGCGACGCCACGCATCGGATCGCGGAGTGAGACACGCGGAATGATCGTGGTGGCCGACGAGATCCGGATCCTGCCCGAGGAGGAGTGGCGCGCCCGCGCCGAGGCGCATCGCGCGCGGGCCGACATGCTTCTCGCGCCGTATCTCGCGCGGCGGGCCGCCGGGGCGAAGCATCCGGTGATCGACTTCCTGTTCACCTACTACGGGCACAAGCCCGCGCAGATGCGGCGCTGGCATCCCGGATTCGGGATCGCCCTGGAGAACGCGGCGGAGTACGCGAACACCCGCGGATACCACGAGGCGCCACGGGAACACGTGTCACCGGCCGGGCAGGCATGGACGGCCGACCCCGCCTTCCTGCTGCGCCGCGCCGATACCGTGGAGTTCGTCGCAACCCTGTTGCGCGCCACCGCATCCCGGCCCCCGCAACTGTCCTGTTTCGGCCTGCACGAGTGGGCGATGGTCTATCGCAGCGACGCTGTGCGTCACGACCAGGTCCCGCTGCGTCTGGGACACGCGGGGACGGATGCGGTGGTGGAGTCGATGTCGTTGCGCTGCACCCATTTCGACGCCTACCGGTTCTTCACTCCGGAGGCGGCGCCCCGGAACATCGAGCCGCTGACTCGCGACGACCAGCCGCGCCGTGAACAGCCCGGCTGCCTGCACGCGAATATGGACCTGTACAAGTGGGGTTTCAAGCTGGTGCCGCTCATCGAGTCCGACCTGCTGCTGGACTGCTTCGAGCTGGCTTGCGCCGCCCGCGAACTCGATATGCGCGCCAGCCCCTACGACCTGACGGAGTACGGCTACACCCCGGTCGCGATCGAGACCCCCGCCGGGCGCGCCGAATACGTCCGCGGCCAGTCCCAGCTGGCCGAACGCGCCGCGCCGCTGCGCGCCCGGATGCTGGCGGCGGCGGAATCCCTGCTGCACCGGATCGATCGCTGACGGAACCATTTCGTTCGAAACCACCCGGCTGAGACAGTGAACACGTTACCGTTTCGGCACTGACGAAACCGGTGGGTACCGAATACCGCCCGGTCCGTCGGGGCGGGTGACGGAACGGTGCGGAAGGCGGGTCGCCATGGCGCGAATGCTGGGAACTCGACGGTCCAGGCCGCTGATCGTGCTGGTCGCGGCGCTGCTGGCGGCGGCCGTCCTGCCGCTCGGCGGCGCGTCGGCGGATCTGCAATCCGATATCGCCGGCCAGGTGCGGCAGTTCCTCGACGTGGGCCGCACAGCGGCGGCGCGGGCCGACTGCGGTGCGGGTTCGCGCCCGGAACCCGGCCTGCAGGGCGATGTTCCGGCCGACGACCGCAACAGCGGCCGCAGTACACAGGGGTACAGCTGCAATATGTCGTTCGTCGGCGGCTATGCCGGGCACGGCGGCGGCATCACGTCCACCACCTACGACCACTGCTCCTACACGGGTTCGTTCTTCCCCGGCAATCTGCTCGGCCCGGCGCAGGGCGTGCAGGTGCTGGATGTCGCGGATCCGGCGCATCCCGTGCTGACGGCCGCGCTCACCGAACCGGCGATGCTGGCGGGGACGTGGGAGAGCCTCAAGGTCAATACCGAGCGGAAACTGCTGGTGGGCACCGGTGTTCCGGTCGGCGAGGGCGTCGGGTACCTGTCGGTGTACGACATCTCCGACTGCGCGCACCCGCGGCTGCTCAACCCCGGGCCGGGGTCGAATCTGGCCATGCCGCTGCCGATCACGACGCACGAGGGCGGCTTCTCGCCCGACGGCCGCACGTACTGGGCCTCCGGTATCGCGCCGGGCTTCCTCAGCGCGGTCGACCTGACCGATCCGGCGAATCCGCATGTGGTCTGGCAGGGGCTCACCGGGATCGAGGCACACGGGTTCGGCGTCGCGGCGGACGGTAACCGGCTGTATCTCTCGGCGCTCGGCGGATTCACGGTGCTGGACGTCTCCGCGGTGCAGCGCCGCGATCCCGCTCCGCAGGTGGCGCACCTGGGGCGGGTGTTCTGGACCGACGGCTGGGCCACCCAGCACAGCATTCCGGTCACCTACGACGGCAAACCGTATCTGTTCACCGCCGACGAAGGCGGTTCCGGCGGAGTGAAACTCATCGACGTCTCCGACGACACCCGACCCGAGGTGGTCAACAAGATCAAGCTGGAGATCAACCTGCCCGAACACCAGGACAGCATGATGGCCTCGGCCATGGGCGGCTCGGTGTTCTCCTACGATTCGCACTACTGCGCGGCGGACCGGCCGAACGATCCCACGGCGCTGGCGTGCGGCTGGGAGTCCTCGGGCATCCGGGTGTTCGACGTGCGCGATCCGTTCCACGTGCGCGAGATCGCCTACTTCAACCCGCCCGCCCGCACGGGACAGAATCTGCAACTGTGGAATTCGCCGCACGCGCTCGGTTCGCTGCTGGGACCGCCTGTGATGGAGGGTTTCTCGGTCGCGCGCGCCGTGCTGGAGGGCACATTCGATCCGTACCAGGCGTTGTCGCCGCGCAGCGGGATGCTGGCGTTCGGCGACGTCTCCACCGACTGGTGTTTCGCGCCGCCGGAGTGGCACGGCGACCAGCTCTGGACGACCTGCAACGACAACGGCTTCATGGTCTTGCAGCTCGACGGCGACGTGTATACGCCACCGGCGGACCAGCAATCGATCGTGGGGTCGTGATGCGGGGCTGGTTCCGGATCGCCTCGTTCGCCTGCGGCGCGCTGCTGCTGCTCGTCATGGGCGCCGCCCTACGCCCGCTGGTCCTGCCCGAATCCCCCACGCCCGCACCGGTGTTGAACGACACCGAGATCGGCTTCGCCCAGGATATGACGGCCCACCACCAGCAGGCCGTCCAGCTGGTCGCGCGGCTGGACCCGGGCGCCGACCCCACGGTGCTGCGGCTGGCGCGTCAGATCGATCAGTCACAGCAGGTCGAGATCGGCACCATGCTCGGATGGCTCCGCCTGGCCAACGCGTCTCCCATGCCCCAGCACTCGATGGAATGGATGCACCAGGGCTCCGAAAACGCCGCGGCACACCACCATTCATCCACTCCGGCTCCGGCCGCCATGCCGGGCATGGCCTCTCAGGCCGACCTCGACGCCCTCTCCGCCGCCCGCGGCCGGGACGCCGAAACCCGTTTCCTCCAACTGATGTACCGCCACCACCAGGGCGGCATCACCATGGCCCGAGCCGCCGACCGACTCATCCCCTCCGGCCCCGTGAAGGAGGCCGCCCGCGGAATGATCGTCGGCCAGAGCCAGGAATGCGGCTTGATAGCACTCATGCTGAACCAACGTGGCGCACAGCCACTTCCGTAACCACCGAACGAATCCCGGCCGAGCGCATCCAGCCGCCGACCGCCGACGCAACGCCGCGCGGTCGACTGACGAACCTCGCCGTCGGCCCTCGGTCTACTGAGGGAGGGCCGCGGGTTCGAGTTCGGGTGTGGTGGGGCGCGCGGGGTAATGGTGGTGCGTGCTGAACCACTGCTCTACTCCGCCGATGGCCAGGAGGTGGCGGTCGGCGGGATTCTCGACGAGGTGTTCGACGAGGGCCAGGAGCAGGTTGGAGTCGCATCTCGCGAGGTAGGCGGGAATGCCGAATTCGCCGACCTGGTCGAACAATCGGTTGTCCACCGGTGTTTCCGGGTCGGTCAGGCGCAGGACGATGGTGGGGCCCTCGCGCAGGTAGGGCGCGACGTACTGCGTTCTGTTGTCGACCCCGGCGATATCCTCCCAGGGCAGGAAGCGGTCCTTCGCCCGCAAGTCCCGCAGCGGATTACGCCGCACGATGCCGGACGGGTACAGCTCGATATGAATGCGCGAGCGGGCGGCGAGCGACACCAGTATCAAGGCGACGAACAGCACCACCGAAACGACCAGGGCGCCGATCGCCCAGTCGTCGGACGCGGCGAACGGGAAGGATCCCGCGACCCCGGCCCACCACGCCCACCAACACGCTTGCCCGAAGACGATGAGCCCCACCAGAGTCGAGACCAGAGGCACGATCCGCGTGGGCTGACTCACCCGGACACCCGCGCCCCGCGCGAGATACGAACATCTCCGGACCGGTAGGCCGAACACGATCGACACCCGCGGCACCACCCCGCGCAACATGCCCAGCGCCATCACCAGAATCCCCACCGAAGCGACGGCGAGCCCCACCCCGCCCACGACCTCCACGGGATGCTCAGTGCCCCAATGCGATACCACGACCATCGCCCACACAAAGGTCGTCACCGAGATTCCGGCGAACAACCCGGCCAGCAGCAGCGCCGCCGGCACCGGACGCCCGGTAGGCCACCGCTGCTCGACCCGCAGCTCCGGAAACCGCCCCCGCGCAGCCTGATTCGCCTCCCCCAGGCGAGACAGCTCATCCCCGATACGGGAAAGCCGCCGGGCAGCACCCTCAACACCCCGGCGAACAACCCCCCGGATATCGATTTCGAGCCCCATCGACCGCGGTCCCCATGATCTGTCGGCAATCCATACAACGTCGACGAAACCTACCACTACCACCACCCCACCGGCGCGCGATCCACAGCGACGCGACGGTCCTGCCTGGCGGTCGTGCGACGAGGGAACCGGGAGCGTCCGGCCATGCCACCACATGCGCCGGCGATATCCGCACCGCGTCCGTCGCCCGGCAGCGGCGGGGTCATCCCCGGAACCCGGAAGCCCGATCGATAACAGGTCTTCGTCCCGGACGAGGATGATGACGACGACCGCTACTTCCGGGAGCGGCGGCGACAGGGGCGCATGCAGTGATGCGATGGATCCGCTACGGGGAAGCAGGGTCGCGTTGCCGGTTCGGCTTCGGGACGACTTCGACAATGGGCAAGCGAAGGATGTTCGGTTCTTGCGACGGGGCGACGAGGAGTGGGGGCAGACGACGGCCGGGAATCAGTATCACTGTTTCTCGTGATCTTTCCCGGGTGGTTGCCGTTCGGCCTGGCGATAGCCGCCCTGTGTTATATCCGCTCGACCACTTTCGTCTACTGCGAGCCCTCCGGGCCATCGGCGAGACCGGGCGGTATCGTCGAGCGGGATCTACCGGGAGGGGTGGGGTATGGGTGCTGTCGAGACGCTGACTGTTCCCGAGCATGTGCACGGGTATCCGGAGGTGGCGTTCGGCGGGTATATCGCGGGGTTGCTGGCTCGCCGGGTCGGGGCTCCCGCGGTGCGGGTCGATTTTCGCAGTCTGGTTCCCGTCGGGACCGGGGTGGGGCTCGGTGCGACCGGGTCCGGGTGGGCGCTGACGGGCGCCGGGGACATGGTGCTGGCGGAGGCGACGCCGTCGGTCGTCGCGATCGCGCCGCCGCGGATGCCGACCTGGGCCGAGGCCAAGCAGGCGTCGGAGACGGCGCTCGCCGAACGCGCGGAGGCCGTCGACTGCTACGGCTGCGGTGACGCGTGCGCGCCGGGCCGCGGCCTGCGCCAATTCCCGGGCCGATTGCCCGATCGGGAACTCGTGGCCGCCGCGTGGACCCCGGACCAGGCCTTGGCCGAGGCCGGCGACGAACTGCCGCCGGAGGTGGTGTGGTCCGCACTGGACTGCCCGGGCGGAATCGCCGGAATACAGCTCGCCGGAATGCGATTCGGCGCGTTCACCGCGGCGCTCACCGCCACCCAGTTGCACCCGGTTCACGCGGGCCGCGAGTACATCACCTACGCGTGGCCCGTCGCCGCCGAGGGCCGCAAATACACCTTCGGAATCGCCCTGTCGTCCTCCGACGGGGAATTGTGCGCGCTCGCCGAAGCACTCTGGATCGGGCCGAAAACCTGACTCCACAATAAAAAACAGTGGCCCCCTGATCAGGGGGCCACCGTCGATTCCCAGCGCACCTATCGCCGGATCCGTTCCGGCACGATAAGTCGTGCCGCTCGGCGACCGGTGCGGCGGATCACACGGGCGGGAACCCGGCGGAACCGGTGCTGAACCAGTTCCACAGCGCCGTAGCGTGTGCGATGAGCACATTGGCAACATCGATAGCGGTACTACCCATCGAGATTCCTCACATCAGGTGATTTCACTTGCGCCGCCCAGGGTAGTGCACACCCGATCGGTGGAAAGGGGCTGTCACCAATGGGTCAGCCCCGCACCGCCGGAAATCCCCTACAGATTGCCGACCGTATGCTCGAGCCGCCGCGCCACCAGATCGCGCGCCTGTTCCCGCAGCGCCGGCCGATAGCCGCTGGGATAGACCGGATCCGCGGGCGCGTACTGCTTGAGCACCTCCTTGGCGAGGGTGATCTTGTGCACCTCGGTCGGCCCGTCGGCGATCGCCATCACCTCGGCGTAGTTCATCATGTCGACGAACGGCAGATCCTCGCTGACCCCGAGCGCGCCGTGCAGATGCAGGGCCCGGCGGGCGATATCGTGCATCACCGCCGGCATCGCCACCTTGATGGCCGCGATGTCCTTGCGCACCGCGCGGTAGTCCTGCGCCTTGTCGATGCGCCACGCCGTGCGCAGCACCAGCAGCCGGAACTGCTCCATCTCGATCCAGCTGTCGGCGATGCGCTCCTGCGTCATCTGCTTGCCGCCGAGCACGCCGTTACCCATCGGCCGCGACACCGCCCGCTCGCACATCATGTCGAAAGCCTTGCGCACCATGGCGACCGTGCGCATGGCATGGTGCACCCGGCCACCGCCCAGGCGCGTCTGGGCGACGACGAAGCCCATCCCCTCGGCGCCCAGCAGGTGATCGGCCGGCACCCGCACATCGGTGAACCGCAGATGCCCCTCGTGCTTACTGAAGCCGTGGACCTCGAAGTTCTTCACGACCTCCACCCCCGGCGTGCCGCCCGGCACGATGAACATCGACAGCCGCTGATGCGGCGGCGCCTCCGGATCGGTCACCACCATGACGATGTGGAACGCGGCGAGTTCGGCGGCGGTGTTGAACCACTTCTCGCCGTTGATGACCCAGTCGTCGCCGTCGCGGACCGCGCGGGTCTTGAACGCGGTGGGATCCGAGCCGCCGGTGGGTTCGGTCATCACGTAACAGGAGCCGATCTCACCGTCGAGCAGCGGCTGGAGATACCGCTCCTTCTGCTCCGGCGTGCCGAAATGAGCGAGGATCTCGGCATTGCCGGAATCCGGCGCCTGACACCCGAAGACGAGCGGCGCCCACATCGAGGTGCCCAGGACCTCGTTCAGCAGCGCCAGTTTCAGCTGCCCGTAACCGGGCCCGCCCAGTTCCGGCCCGAGGTGGCAGGCCCACAGGCCGCGCTCCTTGACCTGTTCCTGCAGCGGCCGCAGCAGCGCCCGGACGTGGGGGTCGCTGCGGTTGTAGGGATTCAGATCCGGGAGCAGGTCCAGCGGCTCCACCTCGGTGCGCACGAACTCCGCGACCCAGTCGAGCTGCTTCTGATAGTCCGGGTCGGTCTCGAAATCCCAAGCCATGATCAACCTTTCGTCTGTTCGGTGTCCCGGAGTTCGCCGGGGGACGAGGTATGCGCGCCGGAGGACGGTGTCGTGCGAGATCTCGCGGGGGATACGGCGATTTCGCCTGGACCGGCGACAATTCCGTCGAGGAGGGTGGCGGCGAGGATGTCGGCTATCTCGCCGGGAGTGTGGCCGCCGTGCGGGCGGTACCAGAAGGTGACCATGTTGAGCATGCCGAGAATGCTGTTGGTCACGACGTGGTCGGCGGTGCGCAGCGCCCCCGCCGCATATCCGGCGTCGATCACCTGCTGCCAGTACCGCTGAATCCGCTCCCGCAGTTCTTGCAGGTCGGCGCCGCGGTCCCCGGTCAGCGCGGTGACATCGCGCAGCTGGATCGCGACCTCGCGCCGGTGCGCGACGATGAGCCGGACGTGACTGTGGATCAGCCCGCGCAGCTTGGCGACCGGTTCGCCGGCGCCTCCGGCGATCTCGGCGGCCTCGGCCAGCATGAGTTCGGTGTAGTCGCGCAGGATTTCGAACAGCAGCTCCTCCTTGGAGCCGATGTGATAGTAGAGCGCGCCGCGCTGCACATCCGCGCGCTCGCCGATCTCCGCGACCCCGGTGCCGTGAAACCCCTTCTCGGCGAACAGATCCACCGCCGCGTGGACGATCCGCTCCCGCGTCTCCGCCGCGATCGTGGCGGGTGGGCGGCCGCGTCTGCGCACCGGCGTCTCCGTCATCGCCAGCTCCCGTCCAGCGCGATGGTGGCGCCCGAACAGAAGCCCGAGGCGGAGGGGTCGGCGAGAAACAGTGCGGCGCCGACGATCTCGTGCGGCTCCCCCACCCGGCCCGCGGCGGTGTGCTTGCTCAGCTCCGCGCGCAGCCCGTCGGGCCACGCGGCGGAGATGTCGGTGGCGAAGGGACCGCACTGAATCGTGTTGACCCGCACCGCGGGGCCGTAGGTCTGCGCCAGACCCAGTGTGAGCGCGTTCAATCCGGCCTTGGCCGCGGAGTACGGCACGGCGAGCGGTTCGGGGCGCACCGCCTCGATCGAGGAGATATTGATGATCGCGCCGCCGCCCGCCTCCCGCATCCGCGCACCGATCAGCGCCGAAAGCCGGAACGGCCCTTTCAGATTGACGCCGATCACCTTGTCG
Organism: Nocardia transvalensis NBRC 15921; assembly: GCF_000308875.1. Lineage (GTDB taxonomy): Bacteria > Actinomycetota > Actinomycetes > Mycobacteriales > Mycobacteriaceae > Nocardia > Nocardia transvalensis. The sequence continues at coordinate 5,056 of NZ_BAGL01000047.1, read as the reverse complement.
AACAGCGCCTCACTCACCTGGTCGAGGCTGGGGTACAGCGGCGACAGCCCGGCGTTGTTGACCAGCACGTCGACCCGGCCGAATTCGGTGTACGCGGCGGCGGTCAGGTCGTCGCATTGCGCCCAGTCGCTCACATTGCACGCCACCGGCAGCGCGCGGCGGCCGAACTTCTCGCGCACCTGCTCCGCCAGCGCCTCGCACGCGTCGGCCTTGCGGCTGGCGATCACCACATCCGCCCCGGCGCCCGCGAACGCGAGCACCATCTCCCGGCCCAGCCCGCGACTGCCGCCGGTCACGACGACGACCCGGCCCTCCAGCGACTGCCCCATCGGCACCTCCCGGCGTAATGTTCCACCCAGTACATTAAATGTACCGAGCGATACAATCAAGGTTCCCGGCCAAAAGCGCGCCGGGAACATCCAGGGGCGCGCCGCGAAGATCCGGAGCGTGCCGAGGACCTTCAGGGCACGCCGAGAACCTCCAGAGCACGCCGAGAACCTCCGGGGCACGCCGAGAACGTCGGCAGCGTGCCGAGAACCTCCGGAGCACGCCGGGAACGTCGGTAGCGTGCCGGGGACCTCCGGGGCACGCCGTGAATATCGGCGGCGCGCCGCGAAGATCCGGGGCACGCCGCCGACCTCCGGGGACGCGCCGGGGAACCTCTGGTGGGCGGACTGCGGCGGTTCATGTACCGGCGAGTAACATGACAGGCGTACTTTTTCCATCCGGCTATCTCGAAATGAGGCAGTAGATGACAGAGCGGATTCAGGTCGGCGGGCTTCAGGTTGCGACTGTTCTCCACGACTTCGTCGAGAATCACGCGCTCCCCGGCACCGGCGTAGATTCCGCCGCGTTCTGGTCCGGTGCCGAGCGGGTCATCACCGACCTGGCCCCGCGCAACCGCGCCCTGCTGGCCGAGCGCGACGAGATCCAAGGCAAGCTCGACGCCTGGCACGCCGAGAACCCGGGCGCCGGGTACGACAAGGCCGCCTACAAGACGTTCCTCTCCGAGATCGGCTACCTGCGGCCCGAGCCGGCCGATTTCACCATCGGCACCCAGAACGTGGACGACGAGATCGCGACCACCGCCGGCCCGCAGCTGGTGGTGCCGGTGATGAACGCGCGTTTCGCGATCAACGCCGCCAACGCGCGCTGGGGCTCGCTGTACGACGCCCTCTACGGCACCGACGCCATCTCCGAGGCCAACGGCGCGGAGAAGGGCACCGGCTACAACCGGGTGCGCGGCGACAAGGTCATCGAGTGGGCCCGCAACTTCCTCGACGACGCCGTGCCGCTGATCACCGGCTCGCACGTGGGCTCACAGGCGTACAAGATCGTCGACGGCGAACTCGAGGTCACCCTCGAGGACGGCACCGATATCGGCCTGGCCGACGCCTCGGCGCTGGTCGGCTACCGCGGCGCCCCGGAGGCCCCGACCTCGGTGCTGCTGCGGCACAACGGCCTGCACATCGACATCCAGATCGACCCGGAGTCGCCCATCGGCAAGACCGACGGCGCGGGCGTCAAGGATCTGGTGCTGGAGTCCGCGGTCACCACCATCATGGACTTCGAGGATTCGGTCGCGGCCGTCGACGCCGAGGACAAGGTGCTCGGCTACCACAACTGGCTCGGCCTGATGAAGGGCGACCTCGCCGAAGAGGTCACCAAGGGCGGCAAGACCTTCACCCGCACCATGAACCCGGACCGCGTCTACACCGGCCTGAACGGCGAGGACATCACCCTGCACGGCCGCTCGCTGCTGTTCGTGCGCAATGTCGGCCACCTGATGACCAGCGACGCGATCCTCGACGCCGAGGGCAACGAGATCCCCGAGGGCATCCTCGACGGCCTGCTCACCTCGCTGATCGCGGTCCACAGCCTCCGCGGCGACGCCAGGGTGTCCAACTCGCGCACCGGCTCGGTGTACATCGTGAAGCCGAAGATGCACGGCCCCGACGAGGTCGCGTTCACCAACGAGCTGTTCGACCGCATCGAGGACGTGCTCGGCCTGCCGCGCAACACCCTCAAGGTCGGCATCATGGACGAGGAGCGCCGCACGACGGTCAACCTCAAGAGCTGTATCGCCGCCGCGAAGGACCGTGTGGTCTTCATCAACACCGGCTTCCTCGACCGCACCGGCGACGAGATCCACACCTCCATGGAGGCCGGGCCGGTGGTCCGCAAGGCCGAGATGAAGAAGCAGCAGTGGATCCTGTCCTACGAGGACTGGAACGTCGACACCGGCCTGGCGACCGGCCTGCCCCACAAGGCGCAGATCGGCAAGGGCATGTGGGCGATGCCCGATCTGATGCACGACATGCTCGAGCAGAAGATCGGCCACCCGCGCTCCGGCGCCACCACCGCCTGGGTCCCCTCGCCGACCGCCGCGACCCTGCACGCCACCCACTACCACCTGGTGGACGTGTTCCAGCGGCAGTCCGAGATCGCCCGGGGCGGCGCCCGCGCCACCGTCGACCAGATCCTCGAGATCCCGCTCGCCGCGGAGACCAACTGGACGGACGAGGAGATCCGCAACGAGCTGGACAACAACTCGCAGTCCATCCTCGGCTACGTGGTGCGCTGGATCGACCACGGCGTCGGCTGCTCCAAGGTGCCCGACATCAACGACGTCGCGCTCATGGAAGACCGTGCCACCCTGCGCATCTCGAGCCAGCTGATGGCGAACTGGCTGCGGCACGGCATCGTGACCGCCGACCGGATCGTCGAGAGCCTGGAGCGGATGGCCCCGGTCGTCGACCGCCAGAACGCCGGTGACCCGGAGTACAAGCCGATGGCGCCGGACTTCAACGGCAGCGTCGCCTTCCAGGCCGCGAAGGAACTCATCCTGGAGGGCACCCGGCAACCGAACGGCTACACCGAGCCGATCCTGCACCGCCGCCGCCGCGAGGCAAAGGCGCTGGCCGCCAAGAGCTGATCGCTTCCGATCGGCAGAAAACGCTGGTCGGCAAGCACATTGACCGAATTCCCCTGGTAGGCGATTGCCTGCCAGGGGATTTCGCGTCTTGCGCGGGTGGTACCCCTACGTGCGATGCTCGACGCTCACATGGCTCGGACGTCAGGGAGGATTCCACCATGCCCCAACGGGGGACACAGCTTTGCGATACCGACGGCGACTCCGCGACGCGATTCGGGCTCGGCTCCGGCGATCTGGGCATTCCGTACCGGCGGCACGACGGGGGCTGGGGGTACGTCTTCGGAGACTGCAATGTCGGCCCCGGGGCATCCGGCGACTACATCGGCTCCCCCGTCCTGCTGTTCGGGGACACGTTCGACAGCTCCGGCGGGACGGCGATCGAATTCACCGGCAGCCAGCCGAGTCCGACGTGCGCGCAGATCTTCGACTATCAGCACCAGGCGGACAACGGTTTCGGCGTCACCGAGTTCAGCCGCATTCCCAACGACGCCATCGCGCTGACGGTCGACGGCCAGGAACGGCTGTTCGTCCAGTACACCTCGGTGCACGAGTGGGTGCCCGAGGGCAGCGCCAACGACGGGTCGGCGATGAGCGGTATCGCCTACTCCGACGATCACGGCGCGAGCTGGAAGGATTTCGACCACCACTGGAACGGCGACGCGCTCGGCGCGAACGGGTCGCTGTACATGATGTGGAGTTTCGCCGGCGTGGATTCCGACGGCCACCTCTACTGCTTCTCCAAGGCGTGGAACGGCAGCCACCACTACGCCGCCGACGGCGGGCAGATGCAGCTGTTCCGCTTCGATCCGCGCGATTTTCACAACGGGGCGTTCGACCGGCAGGAGAACTGGGCGCAGGTCGACGGCCGGTGGCGGTGGACACGCGACGCCGCGCCCACCCCGATCTTCGGTTCCGGCAACAGCATCGGGGAGTTCAGCGTCAAGATCGTCGGCGGCATGTACTGCATGTCCTACTTCGACGTGGACGACTACAGCGTCCGAACCCGCACCGCGCCGCGGCCCGACGCCGTCTGGTCGGACCCCAAAACACAGGTGGTGGGCAGCAACAAATGGCCGACGGGCCACTGGGGCAAGCACCACCTCCCCAACCTCTACGGCGGCTACATCCATCCGGGCAGCGCCGCCGCCGACTCCCTGACGCTGATCCTCAGCCGGTGGGACGGCACCGCGGGGCACCGTCCCTACACGGTCACGCAGTGGGACGGGATCGAACCGTAGTCAGCACTCGTCCGGCGCGGGCTCGCCCTGGAGCCGCTGGTCGAGCCAGCCGATCAGCAGCGGCCAGCCGGTATCCCCGGCGAGGAAGTGCTCGCCGGGGACGCTGCGGTAGATGCCCGCGACGCCCATCGCGCACTGCTGCCGGAACAGCTGCTCGGCACCCGCGGCCGGAATCCAGAAGTCGTGCGCGCCGTTGTAGACCAGCAGGGGCACACCGGATTTCATGCCGGACATATCGGTGGCGGCGAAGACCCGCTCGGCCACCGGGCTGTGCAGCGGATCCGGGATGTTCGCCGCGATATCGATCGGCGCCAGCGTCGCGCCCGGCACCTCGATCAGATTCATGCAGACGTTCTTCAACGGCGACGTGGTCACCTGGCGCGCGAGATTGTTCATGGTCGTGAGGATTTCGGGATGCTCGCGGCCGATGCCGAAGACCGCGGACATGAAAACGCCCGTGGCCAGGTTCCCGTTCATGCTGTCCGCCAGCATGCGGAAGTCGGCGGGGACGCCGCCCACCGCGGCGCCCGTGATCGACTCCGCCAGATCCGGTGCGTAGGAACCGATGAGAGCCGCCGCGGCCCGGGTGGCGATGGCGCCGCCCGAGTAGCCGGCCATCACGTAGCGGCTGCCGCCGAGTTCGCCGGGCAGCAGGGCGCGGGCGGCGCGCACCGCGTCCAGGACCGCGTGCCCCGCCACGAACGGTTCCGCGTAGGCCATATTCGGGCCCTCGTGGTCGGGGATCAGCACCGCGTAGCCGCGCAGCAGCGCCAGCTGGCTCAGCGGCGGGAAGAAGTCGGCGGAGTTGGTGGTCTCCGAATAGCCGTGCGCCAGTGTGTAACCCGGCGTGCACCGCCGCCCGAGGCCGTCGATCGCGAGGTTG
>NZ_BAGL01000048.1 GCF_000308875.1 Nocardia transvalensis NBRC 15921 | reverse complement strand
CGGACAGGACGGCCAGCTGGTCGGCGGTCGGTCTCGTGACGCCGAACAGCGAGAGGCGTGGGGGGAGGTCGGCGAGCGCCGGGTCCGAGCGGAGGCGGGCGCAGGCGTCCGCCAGGCGCTCGGCGGGGCTGGGGGTGCCGAGTTCGGCGCGCAGCCGGCGCCACAGCTCCGGCTGCCAGTGCAGGTCCTCCGGCAGCGTGCCGCCGGATCCGTCGGTGTCGGCGCCCGCGGCCCAGTCGGTGACGAGGGCCGGGCGCTGTGTGCCGTACCCGTCGAACAGGGCGGCGATCCGCGCCGCGGTGGCGAACCGCCGTCCGGACCGATGGGTCGGCCCGGTGGCGTCCGCGCCCAGGTGACGGGCCAGCACGGCGCACCACGGCTCGCCGGCCGCGGCGTCGATCACCCGCAGCAGCGCCCACACCATCCGGTCCGGCGCCCACGGATCCGCGTCGGCGGGCACCCCGGTCGCGGCGGCCAGCGCGGCCGACACCAGCGCCGATGGTGACGGGTAGTCGATATTCGCCGAGACACCGTCACCCGCGACCGCGCCCAGCGTTCCCGACAACCGCTGGTTCAGCCAGCGCTCCACGCCCTTGGCCGGCACCGCCACCACCTCGGCCGCGAACGGATCGTCCAGCGGCCGGGCGAGCAGCGACGCCAGCGAGCCGGCGAGCGTGTCCGCTCGCTCGGCCCGGTGGATGTGCAGCGCCATCGGCCGCCTCTCTACGCTCGCCGGTGCCGTCCCCCCGCCCGGATGCCCCGTGGTTGCCTGTCGCTGGCCGATCCTACAAAGTCACCGGCCCGATCCCGCGGCACGACTCGGACATCCCGCCACATACCGAGCAGTCCCCTATCCGCTACCACCCTTGCAAAGCCACTGACCACGGCATTGACCATTATGACCGAGAAGTACCAAATTTCCAGCAACACAATCGAATCCGAGCACGCCGACGCACCGGTCGGGATGGCCGCAATTCACCTCAGCGTGTCACCTCCGATGCCGCCGTGCGATGTGCCACAGTGCTCGGCGGGGAGGTAACGGGAGTAGCGGTAGCGAAAGGCTGGTTCGGTTCATGTCTGCGTCGGTGATTCCCCTGATGCCCAGATCCGGGTTCACGGTCCGCCGGGTCGGCGAATGCTGGGAGCTGGTCAACTCACGCCACTACGGGCGCACCGCCGTCCTGCACTCCTGGCCCCGCGATCAGCACACCGAGGCCTTCGAGCACTGCTACCGGCTCAACGGGCGCAGCGTCGAGGACCTCCTCGCCGCATTCCGCTGAAAGCGCCGAAATCCGATGCGCCCCAACACCGCAGCGCATTATCACAACCCGCTACAGACCTCAAGAGGTGCGAGACGCCCGCCACGATCGCTATTGTGGCTCACCGTGCGTTATCCCCGGGCCGCCTCGAGCGCCACTCACCCCACCCGACTGGCCGCCGGTGCCTGCGCCGTTGCCGCCGTCCTCATCGCGGGAGCCCCCGCCCTGCAGACCGCTCCCGCGTCGGCACTACCCGCGCATCAGAGCTGCGCCGGTAACTGCAACCTCGGCAGCCGGATCGCCGCCGTCGACGCCTACCTCGCCGGCCGGCCCGGAACCACGGGTTACGTTGTGCGCGACCGTGTTACCGGCAACGTCTACAGCAACGACAACGCCGAGGCCCTGGTCTGGACCGCGTCGACGATCAAGCTCGCGATCGCCGAGGACGTCCTCAACCGGGCCCGCGTCGGCGCGCTGGTCCTGACCCCGGAGGACCGCCGCCAGCTGGAATCCATGCTGGCCACCTCCAACGACGCCGCCGCCGACTTCCTGTGGAACAAGTACGCCGGTCCGGACCGGATGGCCTTCGTCAACGCCTTCCGCGCCAACGGCATGTCCGGCCTGACCCCGCAGCCGACCGCGGGCCACGCGTTCCCCGACTGGGGCTTCCTGCAGGCATCCCCCGCGGACCTGGACCGCCTCATGAACAACGTGCTCGACACGATGCACCCCGAGGACCGCGCCTACCTGCTCGACCGCATGCGCAACGTGGACACCAACCAGCACTGGGGCGTGTGGGGCGCGGGCGCCGACATGCGCCCCGGCCTCAAGAACGGCTGGTCCGACGAGCAGGGCGGCTGGGTCGTCAACTCGGTCGGCTTCGCCGGACCCGACGAGCGCTACACCCTGGCGATCATGAACAACATCGGCGACCAGGGCGGCTACGCCGACGGCGAGCAGACGACCACCCACGTCGCCGAGCTGCTGTTCGGGTAGCCCCGGCCAAAAGCGCGCCGGGGCAGCGGGGCGAGCACGCGCCGGGAAAGGGCGTGTGTGCACCTTCCCCGGCGTGCCTGTGGAACATATTCCCCGGCGTGCCTGTGGAACATATTCCCCGGCGTGCTTGCGGAACATATTCCCCGGCATGCTTTTGGCCGGGGTCAGCGGCGACGCAGGAGCATGGGTGCCCCGTCGCGCGGGAACGGGATGGTGGTGAATCCCCACGGCATGAGGTAGTCGTCGGGGATTCGCCATTCGTAGTCGCGGACCATGGCGGCGAGGATCACCTTCACTTCCAGGACGCCGAAGTGCATGCCGATGCACTTGTGCGCGCCGGCGCCGAACGGCATCCACGCCAGGCGGTGGGATTTGTCCTCGCGCCGGTCCGGGCCGAATCGCTCCGGATCGAAACGCGCGGGGTGCGACCACAATTCGGGCAACAGGTGGTTCACGCCGTAGGCGACGTCGACCTGCGTGCCCGCCGGGATGTAGTGCCCGGCGATCTCGGTATCGCGCACCGCGCGCCGCACCAGGCCCGGCACCGGCGGCACCAGCCTCAGGCTCTCCTTGATCACCAGGTCGAGATCGCGCAGCTCCTCCAGATCCGCGATCGTCGGCGCCCGCCCGCCGAGCCGGTCGCGCAGCGCGAGCGCCTCCGCCCGGACCCGCTCCTGCCAGTCCGGATGCCGCCCGAGGTAGTAGGCGACCGTCGTCGCGGTGGTGGTCGTGGTGTCGTGCGCGGCCATGATCAGGAAGATCATGTGGTTGACCACGTCGGCGTCGGAGAAGGTCTCGCCGTCCTCAGTGCGCGCGTGACACAGGGCCGAGAAGAAGTCGGCGCCGCCGTCGCGCCGCTTGTCCGGCAGCTTGCGGGTGAAGTACTCCTCCAGCACCTTCCGCCCGCGCAGCCCGGCCCGCCACGCGCTGCCCGGCAGCGGTGCGCGCACCAGCGCCAGCGGCGCGTGCGTGCTGTCGACGAACGCCTGCCCCAGCCGTTCCCGCTCGGGTCCGGTCCGCGCGCCCATGAACGTCTCGGCGGCGATGTCCAGGGTCATATCCTTCACCGTCGGGTACAGCCGCACCCGGCGCGATCCCGTCCGCGCCCACCGATCGATGACGCCGTCCACCACCGGGGCCAGCTCGGCCAGGTGTGCCTCGAGACGGTCGCGCGTGAACGCCTGCTGCATGATCCGCCGGTGGAACATGTGCTCGGAGAATTCCAGCAGCAGCAGTCCGCGCCGGAAGAACGATCCGATCAGATAGTCCCAGCCCTGCCCGAAGTCGTTGCGGCGCTTGCCGACCACCTCGTCGACGGCCTCCGGCCCCGCCACCAGCACCCGGTCCACGCCGAGCGAGCGGTAGTAGCCGACCGGCCCGTAGCGGTGATAGCGATCCAGCATTTCCGCCGGGCCCCAGCGCAGGTACTGCAACGACCTCCCGAGATACGGCAGCCCCGAATCGCCGCGCACCGCCCGGTGCCCGCTGCCGCTGGGCGGCGTGGCCAGCGTCTGTTCCCGCGCGGGGAGCCGGCGCAGCAGCCGGTCGATGGGGTGGCGATCCGGAATTTCGAAGAACCCGATGTTCTCCCGCTCGGCTCGAGCTGCCCGAGGGTCGACGCTGACCATGGCAATCCTCCCACTTAAAGTACATCTCGTACATTACCTGTAGAGTGGGGCCTGTGACAAGGGACACAGCGCGGCCGCGGGGTCGCCCGCCGGGACCGCCGCGCGATCCGGCCCACCGGCGCGCGGAGATTCTCGACGCGGCCGAACGGGTGATCGCCCGCGCCGGCGCCCGGATCACGATCGCCCAGGTCGCGGCCGAGGCCGGATACGCGCGCACGGCCGTCTACGCGGTCTTCCCCGACCTGCCTGCCCTGGTCGACGCCCTCGCCGAGCGGCACATGGAAGGCATCATCGCCGCCTCCGACGCGATCCTCGCCCAGCCGCTGCCCGGCCGCGATCTGCTGCGCGCCCTCGTGCGGCTGATGTGCGACTTCGTCGAGGACAACCCGAACCTGCACCACGTGATGATGCAGCGGCTGGAGAGCGGCGACACCGAGCACCGTCCCTTCTTCACCCGCGTATCCGAGTGGGCCACCGCGGTTTTCGACGTGATCCTGCGCCGCCTCGACGCCGATCCGGCGCTGGCGCGGATCTGGGCGACCGCGACGGTCGGCGCGATCCTGATGTCGGCGGAGGCGTGGGTGCAGGATCCGGCCCGCACCCGCGAGCAGTTCGTCGATCAGCTGGCGGCGTTCCTGTGGCCTACGGTCGACAGCATCGGCGGAGAACGGCTGGTCGGGCCGATCGTCGTCGACGAGATCGCCGCCGCGTCCGGCAATTCCCGAGGACTCGCCGACACAGGGAGTTCGTCGTGACTGCCGCGGGGTAGCCGACTACCGTGAAGCTGTCGCACAACCGAACGTCCGGCGAGGAGCGCAGATGAGTACCGAGACTGTCGAGAACCGTCGCCACCGCGTGGTGGTGATCGGGTCCGGCTTCGGCGGCTTGTTCGCGTGCAAGCATCTGAAGCACGCCGACGTCGATGTCGTCCTGATCTCCAAGACGTCCACCCACCTGTTCCAGCCGCTGCTCTACCAGGTGGCCACGGGCATCCTGTCGACCGGCGAGATCGCGCCCGCGACCCGCCTGGTGCTGCGCAAGTACAAGAACGTCCAGGTCATCCTGGGCGAGGTGCACGATATCGACCTGGTCAACCGCACCGTCACCTCGGAGTTGCTGAACGAGGACACCGTCACGTCCTTCGACAGCCTGATCGTGGCGACCGGCGCCCAGCAGTCGTACTTCGGCAACGACCAGTTCGCCACCTACGCGCCGGGCATGAAGACCATCGACGACGCGCTGGAGCTGCGCGCCCGCATCCTCGGCTCGTTCGAGGAGGCGGAGCTGGCCAAGACGCAGGAGGCGCGCGACCGGTTCATGACCTTCGTGGTGGTCGGCGCGGGGCCCACCGGCGTCGAATTGGCCGGGCAGATCGCCGAACTCGCCGACCGCACCCTCGAGGGCACCTTCCGCAACATCGATCCGCGCGACGCCCGGGTCATCCTGCTCGAGGGCGCCGGGGCCGTCCTCGCCCCGATGGGCCCGAAACTCGGCGGTAAGGCGCAGCGCCGGCTGGAGAAGATGGGCGTGGAGATCCAGCTCAACGCCATGGTCACCGGTGTCGACGCGCGCGGCGTCACGGTGAAGGACAAGGACGGCAGCGAGCGCCGCATCGAGGCCGCGTGCAAGGTCTGGTCGGCCGGTGTGGCGGCCAGCGAGCTGGGCAAGATGCTCGCCGACCAGTCGAAGGGCACCGAGGTGGACCGGGCCGGCCGCGTGGTCGTCGAACCGGATCTGACCATCAAGGGGTATCCGAACGTCTTCGTCGTCGGCGACCTGATGGCCGTGCCGAACGTGCCGGGGCAGGCGCAGGGCGCGATCCAGGGGGCCACGTACGCCGCCAAGCAGATCAAGGCGGAACTGGGCGGTAAACAAACGGTCGAGCAGCGCAAGCCGTTCAAGTACTTCAACAAGGGCAGTATGGCCACCGTGTCGCGGTACAACGCGGTGTGCCAGATCGGGAAGTTCGAGTTCGGCGGGTTCATCGCCTGGCTCATCTGGCTGGTGCTGCACCTCTACTACCTCATCGGCTATCGCAGCCGGGCGATCACCGTCTTCCAGTGGTTCGTCGCGTTCATCGGCCGCAACCGCGGGCAGATGGCGGCCACCGAGCAGTGGGTGTTCGCGCGCCTGGCCCTGGAGGCGATGAACGGCAACGAAGAGGACGCGCGCGAAACGCGCGCGGAACTCGGCGGCAAGGGCCCGAGCGAAACTCCCAGTCCCGGTGGCAAACCCGTGGACACCGATGCGTCCGCGCCACCGAGTGACCACAAGGTCGGTTGAACTCGGCCTGTACTCTTCCCGGTGTCCGACATAGCATTTCGTTCGCGCAGTAGTTAATTTACAGCTACGGCACAGCGTCGGCGTGTCGGGAATTCGACCAATCCAGCGACCTTCCTGATCCGAATGTCGAACGTCGATATTTCCCGGGAAGAAAGGTCGCAATGGCCGCAGGCAAACACAGAGCGCCGAATCCGCACCGCCACCGGGTGGGCAACGCCGTCGCCGTGGGCGCGATCCCGCTGGTCCTGGCGGTCGTCGGCACGGGCACCGCCCAGGCGGCGCCCTCCGAACCGGCGCAGACCGCCCAGCAGGATCAGGCGCCCCGGCAGTGGCCGGCCGCCGACGCGCCCAACGTCCAGCCCTACGAGGGCCTGAACATCCCCGGCAGCACGCTCACCTCGCTTCAGGACGCGCGGGCGCTGCCGGACAAGAAATACCTGTCGCCCGTGGGCGTGCTGCACCCGCCGGTCCCGGTCGCGCCGGTACCGCCGATCGCCCCGCCGCCGGGCAAGTTCCGGTTCGGCGACGTCCAGGTCGACGCGCCGTCCTGGATCGACCGCGAGCAGGCCATCCAGATCAACGACAATGCCGCCCAGGCGGAGGCCAATCTCGCGACCTTCCTCGACTCGGTCGGCATGGAGCGCAGCCGGTCCGATCGCATCGCGGGGCAGACCGTCGGCTCCGCGGCGGTGGGCGCGGTCGCGGGCGCCGCGGCGGCGGCGCCGATCGCGGTCACGTCCGGACTGGTCGGCGGCGTCGTCGGCCTGGTGTTCGGCCTGCCGTTCGTGCCGGTCGGCGTCGTCGCGGGTCCTGCGATGGGCGCGGCGTTCGGCGCGGGCGTCATCACCGTTCCGGCCGCGGCCGTCGGTGCGGCCGCCGGCGCCGTCGTCGGCGCGGTCAACTCGTTCAACGCACCACCGCGGGTCGTCGGGGACTGATCTCCGGGGCACGACCGCGGGGCGGGGACCGGCCGACACGACCGCTCCCCGCCTCGTTCGCATGTGCGCCACGGCACGCGCGACATGCCGAAAAGCGATGGGCGGCCGGTTTCCTCGGGCACAATGGGGCCCGCGATGTCCGATGCGACGCCACCTCCGGAAGGGACAACGGATGGACGGATCGACCTGGACCGGCGTGATCGCCGCGCTGATATTCGCCCTGGGCGCGCTCGCGCTGCTGACCGTCCGTTTCGTCAAGATCCGCAGGCGCGACCCCGGCGACTTCGACCAGCGGGCCGCGACCGCCGGATACGGCGGCGTCCCAACGGAATCGGGTATCCCGGAGAATTTCCGCGAGGCCCGCACCTCCCTCCGGTACGACCCGGACGCCACGATCGGCGAGGACGGCCGGCCGAAGCGCACGAATCGTGTAGCGCCGCGGGACAATATCGATCGGTGACCGCGGCGGTTGCGGTGGATCCCGGCCAAAAGCATGCCGGGATAACGAGATTTGGTGCCCCGGGACGAAGAGAGTTGCTGCGCCGGGACAACGAGAGTCGGTACGCCGGGACAACGAGAGTTGCTGCGCCGGGATAACGGGAGTACGTGTGCCGGGACGACGAGAGTCGGTTGTACCGGGACAACAACGGTCGGTTGCGTCAGGGACGGCGAGAGTTGGGCCGTGCCTGGGCAGTGAGTTGGAGCGGGTCGGTTATGCGGCGGAGTTGGTGGTGGGGGAAGGTTCGGATGTGAGGTTTCGCCCGGTCCAGGTGTAGAGCGAGCCGCCTGCGGCCAAGGGGAGGAGGGCGGCGTTCAATCCCGTTGTGTGGGGGGTGTTTTCGCTCGGGTAGGTGAATACGCTGGATAAGGCGCGGGCGGCCGAGAGTGTGTCGTCGGTGGCGGTCCCCGCGCCCAGGTCGAGGCGGTGGCGCAGGAGGGGCAGGCCGGCGAGGTCGGCGAGCAGGTCGCCGCGCCACCGTCCGGCGTCCTCGCCGGTGCGGCCGATCTGTACCCGCTCGCGCACGCGCAGCCGCGCTCCCTCGGCCAGCACGATCGTGGTCGTCGCCTCGTGTTCGGCGGCGCCCGCGACCACGGTGGGTTCCGGATCGAAGTCCAGGACGCCGCCCTCTCCCACCTCGAAATGCCAGTGCGCCACCGACTTCCGGGTCGATCGTCCCGGCAGCGCGATCGTCGCGGCCACCGAGCGCACCGCCAGCCGCGCGCCCGGCTCCACCGTCACGGTGATGTCGAGTTCGTCGCCGCCGAGCGGGGTCGCGGCCGTGCCGATCAGGTGCACGGTGTCCGGACCGGTGCGCCGCGCCGCGAGCCCGCCGGTGGCGTGGATCTGCGGCAACGCCCCGGACCGGGCCCGGACCAGCAGCTCAGTGCGCAAGCGCGGAGCCCGCGTCGGTCCCCGCGCCAGCCGCCGCATCCTGTTCCGCGGCCGCGCGCAACTGTTCGCCCACCCAGTCCAGCACCGGGGTGGCCGCCGGATCCTCCGTCAGTGACGTGAAGACGAACGGGCGGCCTTCACGGACGGCCGTCGAATCCCGGTCCATCACACCGAGATCCGCGCCGACCATCGGCGCCAGGTCGGTCTTGTTGATCACCAGCAGATCGGAATACGTCACGCCCGGGCCGCCCTTGCGCGGGACCTTGTCGCCGCCGGCCACGTCGACCACGAAGATCTGGGCGTCGATCAGCCCGGAGGAGAACGTCGCCGTCAGGTTGTCGCCGCCGGATTCGACCAGGATCAGATCCAGCGGCGGATTCGCCTCGATCAGGTCGTCGATGGCGTCCAGGTTGGCGGTGATGTCGTCGCGGATGGCCGTGTGCGGGCAGCCGCCGGTCTGCACGGCCGTGATCCGCTCGTCGGGCAGGACGGCGTGGCGGCGCAGGAAGTCGGCGTCCTCGGTGGTGTAGATGTCGTTGGTCAGCACGGCCAGCGACAGCCGCTCGCGCAGTTCCCGGCACAGCGCCGCCACCAGCGCGGTCTTACCCGATCCGACCGGACCGCCGATCCCGATCCGCAGCGGCTCGCCCGGCGTCCGCTCCCGCTTGGGACGGTCGTGGCCGTGGTCGTGCGGTTCGCCGTCGATCAGATGAGGGGGCATGAAATCTCCTTTCCCCCACATCCTGGCCGACCCGTGTAAACCACGTGTTACCCCGCCCGTGCGGCAGTCGTCCGCCGCGCCCCGCATCGTCCACGATCAGCGCGTTGCCGGGCGCCGTTGACCGGTGCGACCGGTGGCCGAGCTGCCCCGCGGCCCCCGGTCATGACGCGAACAGCGGCATCTCCCGGTCGGTGTGCCGCTGGGCCAGCACGTCCTGCAGTGGGTCTGACAGGGCGGCGAGCCCTCGAACGGCCTCGGCGGCTACCCGGTCGCACTCCGCGGCGAGCCGGACGGTGCACGCTGCCACGGCGGCGGGGTCGAGGGCCAGCAGACGCTGTGCGGCCGTCGCCGCGCCGGTCATGGTGGTGTAGACGACGACGCCCGCGATCGCCTCCGGAGTCGCCTCCGCCGCCACTCCGACCATGCCGAACGCCGTCGACAGGTGGGGCCGCGCGCCCAGCGTGGACCAGTCCGCATCGGGCCAGACCTG
>NZ_BAGL01000049.1 GCF_000308875.1 Nocardia transvalensis NBRC 15921 | reverse complement strand
CGTCGTTCATCTCGCCGTCAAGTCTCACATCATCGTGCTGTGGATACGCTGAGAATGCCCGGGGTCGGGTTGTGACATCCTGCACGATGACGGCGCCGAATGCCCAATCTTCCCAGTGGCTACCCGGTTGCCGCGCGGCTCAATCCGGCCATCGCGCACAGGTTGTCGAGCTGGCGTTCGAACACCTCGCCGCGATCGGTGAAGGTGTCGGCGCCGTACATGTCGAAGACGTCGAAGCTGACCGCGCCGAACATCCCCGACCACACCGACAGGCCCTGGACCAGAACCCAATCCGGCGGCCGCAGCGCGAATTCCGCGCGGATGCGCGCCAGATCGCGGGCCATCGCCGGGGAGACGGGCGGCAGCGGGTCGGGCGCGGTGAGATGTCCTGTGTCGTAGGCGTTCACGAGCACGTGCATGAGGGTCCGGATGACGCGGGTGCCCGGGGTGACGGTCTGCTCGGCGGGCGCGTGGTACCCGGGGACCGGGGTGCCGAACAGCAGCCCGTAGCGCGCGGGTTCGCGCAGGGCCCAGTCGCGGATCGCGCGGCCGATGACCCGCAGCCGCGCTCCGGGGTCGGCGGGCGCGGCGTCGAGGGCGGCGTCGACGGTGTCGGCCAGTTCGGTGTAGCCGTCGATGACCAGCAGCGTCAGCAGTTCGTCGCGGCTGCGGACGTAGCGGTACACCGCCGAGGAGACGACGCCCAGATCGCGGGCGACCGCCCGCAGCGACAGCGCCGACGCGCCGTGCACCGCGAGGTGCTCGCGGCCGATGCGCACGATGTCTTCCATGGTGCGGGCGCGGGCACGTGCCCGGGGTGTCGTGGCGGCCATGGCTCCACCATGCCACAAAGAGAGCGCTGCATCCAGATGTGAACGGTGCTTCCGGACCATCGCCCGCCGGCGCGAGCCCTACCAGCCGACCACACTGCCACACGTAGGGGGTACCGCACGACACATCTATCTACCCGGTAGTAACGTAAGGGAGGTCACAGGCGACCCGAGCAAGGAGCGGCAGATGCCCCAGCCCGACACCGATTTCGACGTGCTCGTCGTGGGTTCCGGATTCGGCGGCAGCGTCACGGCGCTGCGGCTGGTGGAGAAGGGGTACCGGGTCGGGGTGCTGGAGGCGGGGCGGCGGTTCGCCGACGCCGAGCTGCCCGACACCAGCTGGGATCTCCGCAAGTTCCTGTGGGCGCCGAAGCTGGGCTGCTACGGCATCCAGCGCATCCATCTGCTGCGCGATGTGCTGATCCTCGGCGGGGCCGGGGTGGGCGGCGGCTCGCTCAACTACGCCAACACCCTCTACGTGCCGCCGGACCCGTTCTTCCGCGACGCGCAGTGGCGCGACATCACCGACTGGCGCTCGGAGCTGACGCCCTACTACGAGCAGGCCACCAAGATGCTCGGCGTGGTCCGCAATCCGCACATCACCCCGGCCGACGAGGTGTTCCGTCAGGTCGCCGACGATATGGGCGTGGGCGACACGTTCGTGCAGACCCCGGTCGGGGTGTTCTTCGGCGAGGCCGGGAAGACGGTCGCCGACCCGTATTTCGGCGGTGTCGGCCCGGACCGCACCGGCTGCCTGGAATGCGGCGAATGCATGACCGGCTGCCGTCACGGCGCCAAGAACACGCTCGTGAAGAACTACCTGTACCTGGCCGAACAGGCCGGGGCACAGGTGATCCCGCTGACCACCGTGACCGCGGTGCGCCCGCTGACCGGCGGCGCCTGGCAGGTCGACACCGAGCGCACCGGCGCCTGGTTCCGCAAGTCGCCGAAATCGTTCACCGCCGGGCAGGTCGTGCTCGCCGCCGGCACCCGCGGCACCCAGCAGTTGCTGTTCGCCATGCGCGACAAGGGCATTCTGACCGGGTTGTCGCCGCGGCTGGGCGAGCTGACCCGCACCAACTCCGAGTCGATCGTCGGCGCGGCGACCCGCCGGGTGGATCCGGACCGCGACTTCACCCGCGGTGTCGCGATCACCTCGTCCATCCATCCGACGCCCGACACCCACGTGGAGCCGGTGCGCTACGGCAAGGGCTCCAACGCGATGGGCCTGCTGCAGACGCTCATGGTCGACGGCGGCGGCCGGATTCCGCGCTGGCTGCGGTTCGTCCTCGAGGTGCTGCGGCATCCGCTGACGCTGCTGTCGATGCTGAGCGTGAAGAACTGGAGCGAGCGCACCGTCATCTCGCTGGTGATGCAGCATCTGGACAATTCGATCACCACGTACACCAAGCGCGGCGTCTTCGGCCGCAAGCTGACCTCGAAACAGGGTCACGGCCAGCCGAATCCGACGTGGATCCCGGCCGGGAACGAGGTGACCCGCCGGGTGGCCGACAAGATCGGCGGCACCGCCGGCGGCAGCTGGGGCGAGGTGTTCAACGTGCCGCTGACCGCGCACTTCCTCGGCGGCGCGCCGATCGGCGCCGACGCCGAGCACGGCGTCATCGACGCCTACCACCGCGTGTACGGCTACCCCACGCTCAGCGTGGTCGACGGCGCCGCGGTGTCGGCCAACCTCGGGGTCAACCCGTCGCTCACCATCACCGCCCAGGCCGAGCGGGCCGCCGCCCTCTGGCCGAACAAGGGCGAACAGGACACCCGCCCGCCTCAGTCCGCCGGCTACGAGCGCATCTCCCCCGTCCGCCCCAACCACCCGGTCGTCCCCGCCGGCGCCCCCGCCGCCCTCGTCCTCCCCATCGTCGAAATCCGCAGCGACACAGCCTGACCGCCCTCGGCGAACCCGCCCCCGATTGCACTCCGTGCCATTTCGCACCCACTGCATCCCCGCACGCGCTGCCACTCCCCGCACCCGCCCCGCCGTTCACGCACCCTTTCCGCACTCCCGCACCCTCTCCAGCGCACGGAAACGGGTGCGGGAGTACGCAGGGGGTGCGGGAATGCTCGGGGTGCGCGGGTGAGGTGTGGGTGGGGTCAGCGGGTGGCGATGTGGGCGAAGCCCATGGGGGATGTGGGCGGGGGCGCGGTGGTGACGGGGGCGCGGAATTCCTGGAGGGCGGTGAGGACGTCGACGTGGCGGGAGGCGTAGCAGCGGACCTGCGGCAGGGCGTGGCCGACCTCGCTGCGTTCGAGGGGTTCGGCGTCGAGGTAGCCGACGGCGTCGAGGGCGATGTGCAGCCGGTCGGCGATGCGGCGGATGGCGGCGGATTTGCGGCCCCAGCCGATCTCGACCGCGGCGAAGGCGGAGTGCAGGCCGTGGCGGTGCAGTTTGTCGGTGGTCCAGGCCCATTCGCCGCGGCTGGCCACGGCGTGCACGACACCGCGCCGCGACAGCGCGCGCAGGGCCCGCACCGCGTCCGGCCGCAGCGCGCCGCTGGTCGAATCGCACACCACCCCCTCCCACAGCGTGTTGTCCAGTTCCCAGACAAGGCATTTCACTGCCGGTGAAGTCATGTCGTTCCTACGTGTCGTGTGCGCGGCGGGGCTACAGGTACGGCGACACCTGCTGCACCGCCTCGACCGGATGGCCGGCCTGGATGGGAGCGCCGATGGAGGCCAGCCGCCAGATGCCGTCCTCGCGATACACCTTGGCGACGACCATGCCGGTGTGCGCGCCGCCGCCGCGCAGGTTGCCGCGGGCGAGTTCGGTGTTGTTGGAGCCGTCGACCAGCCGCCAGTAGCCGTTGCGGATGCGTTCGAAGGTGTGCCCGCCGTAGGAGCTCACCACGAACATCAGCGTGTTGACCTGCGGCGGGACGCGGCCGAGGTCGACGGTGATCACCTCGTCGTCGCCCTTGCCCTCGCCGGTGAGGTTGTCGCCGGAATGCCGCACGGCGCCGTCGCGCGACGAGAGCTGCTGGTAGAAGGCGACATCCACCAGATTCTGCCCGACGAACAGCAACGCCGAGGCGTCCAGGTCGATCTCGAGTTCGCGCAGGCCGCGCGGGCCGTGCACCTTCATCGGGTCCCAGCCGACGGCCATCTTGACCATCTTCAGCTCGCCCTTGCGGATCTCGTGGAGCGCGACCTCCTGGCCGGGGTCGAGGACCGCCGGGCCCAGATACGCCGGTTCGGCCTCGGCGCCGCCGATGTGGACGCCGTGCGCGGTGACCAGGGCGGCGAATCCGGCGGGATAGCCGTGGCCGAGCACCCGCACCTGCCAGTCGGGTCCGGTGCGGTCCAGGTCGAAGGCGATGACCGTCGACTCGGGGCCCAGGCCCTCGATCACGTACTCGTACAGCAGGTTTCCGGCGGCGTCGTCGATGCGGACCTGCGGCGGCGCGTGGTCGCCGAACCGTCCCTGGGCGTCCTCGAGCGAGACGGCGACGCGCACGTGCTCGATATCGGGCGGTAGCTGGCGCAGCCCGATCGACAGGGACGCCTGGCCGGGGATCAGGCGCACGCCGGCACCGGTGGGCTGGTTGTAGAAGACCAGATCGCCTTCGCCGCGCACCCGGCCGCCGGCGTTGAGTAACAGCGCCGACACGTCGGTCGGTTCACCGTGCCGGACGGACACGACGATGTCGTCGACGGACAGGCGGTCGACTTGCCCCTTGGTCAGCTGTGCGGCCACCCGTCCTACTTTACGGGGCGTGCGCGCGAATCCGGTTCAGTCGAGCGACACCGGCGTGCTGCGCATCCGGCTCGGCAGCAAGCGAATTGCGGGGGTCGGGTAGCGTGACGGGCGCGAGACGGGCACCAACAGCGAGGAGTTCGGGTGCGGCACGGTGTCAGTGTCAGGCGGATCGGTGGGGCGGGGCTGCTGGCCGCGGCGCTGGCGGCGACCGGATGCGCGGCCTCCGAGGACTCCGCGCCGGTCGCGGTCGGCCCGCCGACGACCACCACCGCCGCCACCGCCACTCCCGCGGCGCGCCAGGCCCCGGCCTCCCCGACCGCGCGGCCGGTCGCCACGACACCCGCGACCGACCAGTACGCCGATGTCGCGCTGGTGGACCGCGTCGAGTGGACCGACGACCCCGACGGCCGCCGCCTGCACGTCTACCCCAGCTCGGCCGGGCGCGCCGACACCTTCCCGGCGGCGCTGGACCGCGCGTGGGGCGAGGTGCTCGCCGGCTCCCCCGACGCCGATTCGCCGGGCATGTACGACCAGTTCAAATGCCATTGGGAGTGGGCGCGGCTGGTGGCGCCGGACAAGCCGAGCTGGAATCTGGAGCCGTGGCGTCCCGCCCCGGGCTATCAGGGCACGGTGTCGGCGCGCTGCAATCCCGGCGGGCCGGATCCCGCCGGGAACTGAACTCCCGTCCGGGTCAGAAGTTCTCGAAGCCGCCGAGATCGGCCGACAGCCAGCGTTCCGGGCGCATGTAGACCACGACCTGCTCACCGAGGCTCGCGTTCGCGAACTCGAGATATCCGGCCACCTTGTCGGCGGGGACGTAGCGCCGGGCCATCGCCTCGTGCAGGATGTCGGTGCCGGGGATGATGCGGGTGACCGGACCCTCCACCGTCACGTACCGGACGGTCGGTGAGACGCGTTCGGCCATCACGCTGAACCGGCCCGCGGCCTTGATCAGCTCCATCTTCCGCGACACCAGCCCGGTCAGGAACCACAGCTCGCCGCCGGGCAGGTAGTCGTACCAGATCGGCACGGTCAGCGGGCCGCGCCCGGGGCCGGCGTCCACCGACAGGGCACCGATGTGCGGTTCGGTCAGGAACTCGTCGCGTTCGTCCGGAGTCAGCGCCATGACCACACGGTACCGCCGTGCCGGCCGCCGTCCGGCGCCCTGTCCCGGCCCGGTGACGGCGGCCCGAATTCCGTCCTCCGAAACTTGTTGTCCGCGAGAATCTTCGAACACGTCATGAAAAGTGCGTATCGTTGGGGTCGTCGGAGCGTACGACCCGAAGGGAGCGGCGTTGCGGTCACCTGCGCCATGGTCTGCCGTCACCGGGCCACCGGCGGTACGGCGCATGTTCCCCGCGCTGACCGAGACCACCGACGTCTACCTCGACAGCGCCGCCACCACCCAGAAGCCGCAGCAGGTGATCGACGCGGTCCGCCGCTACCACAGCAGCCGCACCGCGAACGCCGGGCGCGGCACCTATCCGTGGTCGACGACGCTGGCCCGCGATATCGACGGCGTCCGCGCGCGGGCGGCCGAATTCCTCGGCGCCACACCCGAAGAGGTGGTGTTCACCGCGGGCGCCACCGCCGGGCTCAACGCGGTGGCGCTGGCGTGGGGGCTGGCGAATCTCGACGACGGCGACGAAATCCTCTACAGCCCACGCGATCACGCCTCGAACGTGTATCCGTGGCTGCAGGTGCGGGCGATGCTGCGCCGGTTCGGCCGCGAGATCCGGCTGGTCCCCTACCGGGTCACCGCGCTCGGCGAGGCCGATGTCGAGGACATCGCCGCCAAGCTCACCACCCGCACCCGCCTGATCACCGTCACCCACCTGCACCACGTGTTCGGGGCGCTCACCACCCTCGAGGAGATCCGCGGGCGCCTGGATCCGCGGGTGCTGCTGTGTTTCGACTGCAGCCAGAGCGCCGGGCACCTGCCGGTGGACGTCACCGCGCTCGGCGCGGATTTCGCGGTGGCCTCGGCGCACAAGATGTTCGGCGCGCCCGGCACCGGCCTGCTGTACTGCGCCCGCCGCGTGCACGATCAGCTCACCGCGTTCCTGCCCGGCGGCAATTCCGGTGTGACGCACACCGATTCCGGCCTGGCGCCCGCGCGCATGCCGGACCGGATGGAGGGCGGCACCCACAACATTCCCGGCATCCTCGCGCTCGGCGCGGCGCTGGAGTTCCTCGGCGAGGTCGGGCTCGACACGATCGCCGGGCACAACCGGGCACTGACCCTGCGACTGATCGACGGCCTGCGGCCGCTGCCGGGCCTGGAGTTCCTGCCGGGCCCCGCGCACGCGCCGTGCGCGACCGGTTACGGCATCGTGTCGTTCACCCTCGCCGGGATCGGCGCCACCGATCTGGGGTTCGTGCTGGCCGAACTCGGATTCCTGGTCCGCACCGGCGCCCACTGCGTCCCGCCCCGCTCCGGCGCCTCAGCCGACGACGATTCGGTACGGGTGAGCACCCACCTGTACAACACCGCCGAGGAGATCGACCGATTCGTGCGGTGTATCCACACCATAGCCACGGAGGTCCGATGACAACCGACCAGGCCCCACCCCGCTACGACCGGCGCGCGGCCTCCCGCGTCCTGGCCGGCCTGGCCCGGCCCGGACTGTTCGCCGAGGCCCCCGGACCGGTTCCGCGCCGCATCGAATACACGTGCGCGCCTGTGCGTTCGGAGCCCAACAGTCATCTGACGCTGTCGCAGCGGCTGTATCTGGAGCGGTTCATGCGGCCGTGCCGCGCCGACCAGGTCACCAGCGCCACCCACCGCATCGCCTGGACCGATTCCGACGGCATCCCCAACACCGGCCACTTCCACGCCGGGGGCCTGGGCGCGATCGTGCCGATCGCCATGCGCGAGGCGGTGCTGCGGCTGTGGCACGCGCTGGCGTCCGATACCGCTCTGGCCGACCGCATCTCGGCGATCGGGCCGCGTGATCTCGCGGTGCTCGCGGGCACCACCACCGACCACGACCCGCTCGACATCTTCCGGGTCGGGATCGAGGCGACCGGCCGCGCGCTGGCCCAGCACGCGCTGCTGGCCCGCTGGACGCCGTATCGCACGCCGGTCGAATTCGCGCGCGGTATGCGCGATTCCGGGCTGTTCGGCGCGGTGGCGACCCGCTGGTTCTGGGAGCTACAGGCCTCGACCTACCGGCGCGGCATGATCCCGGTGACGGTCGCGGTGCAGCGCGACGGCACCGTCCGCTACACCGCCGACACGGTCGCGACGCTGCGCGCGATGAAGGACGCCACCATCTCCGACGCGCACCGGGTCATGCGGCGCGCCACCACCTCGGAGGGATTGTCGGTGGCGGCGGCGATCGAGAAGTACCACGACGAACTCGACCTCATCTCCCGCCAGTACGCGCTGCTGCCCCCGGGCACCCGCCCGGCCTGCCTGGCCGCGATGCCCCACCATGTCGACGGCGGCCACTACAGCGTCCTGCCGGTGGTGGTGGACCGGTTCGTGGAGCTGTTCTGCGCGATCGTCCCCCGCCTGACCGTGACCGAGGTGCGCGGCGACGACGAGCCCGGCCCCGGCGACCTGACCGCCGAGGATCAGGTGTTCTACGTGCCGGATATGAACTGCAAGCACTGCGTGCGCACCATCACCGGGGTGCTGGAGTCCATGCAGATCCGCGTGCACGACATCGATCTGATCGGCAAGCGGGTGGTGGCGGAGTTCCGCAGCCCCCGCAACCGCCATCGCGCGTTCGAGGCGCTGCGCGACGGCGGCTACAACCCGGCCCTCGCCGAGCCCGCCGGCTCCCGCGGCACGGAAACGGCCGTATGACCTCCCCGGTCCCCGCGCTACCGGCGAAGATCCACCCGCTGGTACGCGCCTTCCTCGACACGCCCGGCGCCGCCGAGGACGCCCTGGTCCGCTTCGGCTCCCCCGCGCATCTGGTGTTCCCGCAGGTGTTCGCCGAGAACCTGCGGCGGCTGCGCGCGGTCCTCGACCGGCGGCTGCCCCGGCACCGGATCTGCTACGCGCACAAGGTGAACCGGTCGCGCGCGTTCCTGCGCACCGCCGAGCACGCCGGTATCTCGGTCGACGTGGCCTCTCCGCAGGAACTCGCCTCCGCGGTCGACGCCGGATTCGGCCCGATGCGCATCGAGGTCACCGGCCCCAAGGGGGAATCGTTCCTGCGGGAGCTGATCGACGCCGCGGTCACCGTCAACGTGGACAATCTCTGGGAGTTGCGGCGCATCGCCGAGCTGACCGGCGAGCGCGCGAAAGTGCCGGTGCTGCTGCGCCTCTCAGGGTTCGCGGCGAGCGCGATCAGCCGCTTCGGGATCCCGCTGGACGAGGCGGAGGAGGCGCTGCGGGTGCTGTCGGCGCATCGCGCCCGGATCGCGTTGCGCGGCTTCGCCTTCCACATCGACTCCGGTGAGCCCGCCGAACGGGTGCGGGCGGTGGAGGCGTGCCTGGAGCTGATCGAGACCGCCTACGGGTACGGGCTGACGCCGGCGGTGCTCGATATCGGCGGCGGGTTCCGGCAGGTCTTCACGGCCGATCCCGACCGTTTCGACCATTACGTCGCCGCGCTGCGGGAGGCGCTGCTGGGCCGCGGCGAGCCGATGACGTGGGGCGGCAACACCTTCGGCTTCCACCTCGACGATACCGGCGTGCGCGGCACCCCGGTGTTCCACAAGTACGCCAACACCGTGCCGGCCACCCGCATGCTCGACGATCTGCTGCGCGCCCCGCTCGACGCGCACGGCGGGCGAACGATCGCGCAGGTCGCGGGCGAGAATCTGCTGGAGTTGTGGCTGGAGCCGGGGAAGTCGCTGGTCGACCACGCCGGAATCACCGTCGCCCGCGTCGAATTCGTCAAACGGGCCGCCGACGGCAGCGTGCTGGTCAATCTCGACCTCAGCCGCGACACCGTCACCCCGGCCGATCAGGAGGTGATGGTGGACCCGATCGTCGTCCGCAGCGACGCGCACCGCGACGCCGCCCGTCCCGTCTACGCCGTCGCCGCCGCCCGCCCCGGCGATACCGTGCCGGCGCTGCGGCCGGTCGGCGACCAGACCGAACCGGTCGGGGTGTATTTCGCCGGGCGCCTGTGCCTGGAACGCGATCTGATCACCAATCACAAGGTGTGGCTGGCGGAGCGGCCCCGGCCCGGGGATCTGGTGGTGTTCCCCAATACCGCCGCCTACCACTCCGATCTGTCGGCGGCGAGCGCGTCGATGCATCCGCTGCCGCCGAAACTGGCCGTCGCCCACCGCTCGGGCGCGTTCCAGGTGTGCCGTGACGTCGACTACGAACCGGCCCGCCGTCTCGACGGGAGGCCGTGATGCGCTACGACCACATCACCGACCTCATCGGCAACACCCCGCTGCTGCGCCTGGATCCGGCGGTGCACGGGCTGGCGAATGTCGAGCTGTACGCGAAGCTGGAGTCCTGCAACCCGTTCGGGTCGGTGAAGGACCGCGTCGCGTGGGGCATGATCCGCGACGAACTCGACGGCATCACCGACCGCGGGCAGACCCTCATCGAGGCCTCCAGCGGCAATACCGCCAAGGCGCTGCGCATCCTGGGCGCCCTGCACGGCATCGGGCTGCGGGCGGTCACCAACCGGATCAAGGTGTCGGAGGTGCGCGACCTGCTGCAACTGTTCGGCACCGAGATCGAGGAGCTGCCCGGGCTGTCGGAGTGCCCGGATCCGACCACACCCAACGACGTGTACTCGGTGATCGAGGCGACCATGGCGAAACACCCTGGCGCATACCATCATCCGTCGCAGTACACCAACGAGAAGAATATCGAGGCGCACTATCACGGCACGGGCCGCGAGATCCACGAGGACCTGGCCCGCGACGGCATCCACCGCGTCGACTATCTCGTCGGCGGCCTGGGCACCACCGGCTCCACCCGCGGCACGGCCTCGTATCTGCGCAAGCACAATCCGGAGCTGCGGGCGCTGGCGGTGGTGTCGGAGCGCTCGGATTTCATTCCGGGTATCCGGTCGGAGACGGAGATGTGGGAGGTGGGCCTGTTCCGGCCGGACTTCTACGACAGCGTCCTCGCCGTGGAGTCCGGGCGCGCCATCGACGCCACCCTCGAGCTGGCGACCGGCTACGGGGTGCTGGCCGGGCCGACCAGCGGCGCCACCTATGCCGCGACGCTGGATTTCCTGGGCGCCCTGGACTATTCGACCATCGCGACCGATACCCCGGTGGTGGCGGTGTTCATCGTGTGCGACCGGATCGAACCGTATCTGTCCTATATCAGGAAACGCCGCCCGGACCTGTTCGGCCGCAGCGCCCGCCGCACCGAACCTCCGACCGCGCAGGAGATCGCGGCGGTGCCGGCGCTGTCGCCGGAGGCGCTGGCCGAACTCGACGCCACCGCCCGCCCGACGATCGTCGACACCCGCGGCGCGATGGCCTACCGCATCGGGCATGTGCCGGGCGCGTTGAACATCCGCGACGACCAGCTCGACGACATGCTCACCCAGGGCATGCCGTTCTCCCGCTCCCGCCCGCTGGTGTTCGTCTGCCCGGTCGGCGAGGTCTCCCTGCGCTTCGCGGCGCTGGCGCGGCGCGCAGGCTACGACGCGGCCAGCCTCGACGGCGGCGTGGTCGCCTGGCGCGACGCGGGCCTGCCCCTGGAGTCCGCACCCCAGCCCCGCTGAGCGCCCCTGTCCCGCGCACTCCCCTCCCGTTTTCCGGCGTGCTTGTGGCCGGAAAACGGGAAGCGGGTGTGGTCAGTGGTCGCGGCGGGGTTGCCCGCCCTGGCGGATGTGTTCGGTCATGGCTTCGGCGATGGGGGCGGCGGGTGGGGGCGCGGCGGGGGTGGCGGCGGTGCGGGCGTCGTGGGAGACGCGCATGAGCAGGCCGACGATGATGTAGTTGGCCAGCAGCGACGAGCCGCCGTAGGACATGAACGGGGTGGTGAGGCCGGTGAGCGGGATCAGTTTGGTGACGCCGCCGACCACCACGAACAGCTGCCAGCCCAGCGAGAACGCCAGCCCGCCGGCGAGCAGTTTGCCGAAGGCGTCGCGGGTGGCCAGGGCGGCGGTGAACCCGCGCAGGGTGAGGATGGTGAACAGCAGCAGCACCGCGGTCAGCCCGATCAGGCCGAGTTCCTCGCCGATGGTGGAGATGATGAAGTCGGTCTTCGCGAACGGCACCTCCTGCGGGCGTCCCGCGCCCAGCCCGGTGCCCGACAGTCCGCCGGTGCCGAGCCCGAACAGCGCCTGCGCGATCTGGTAGCCGTTGGTGTAGTAGGTGTCGAACGGGTCCTGCCACACCCGCACCCGCACGCGCACGTGCCCGAACAGGTTGTAGGCGATGATCGCGCCGACGGCGAACATGGCGATGCCGATCAGCAGCCAGGACGCGCGCCGGGTGGCGATGTACACCATCGCCAGCACCGTCCCGAACACCAGCAGCGAGAATCCGAGGTTCTTCTCGTACACCAGGACCAGCACCGACACGAACGTCACCAGCAGCAGCGGGCCGAGGTCGCGCAGCCGCGGCACGGTGAAGCCGAGGACGCTGCGCCCGGCGGTGCCGAACAGGTCCCGGTTGTCGACGAGGTATCCGGCGACGAAGATCAGCAGCAGCACCTTGGCGAACTCGCCGGGCTGAATCGAGAACCCGGAGAACATGATCCAGCTCTTCCCGCCGTTGACCTCGCTGAACCGCGACGGCAGCACCGAGGGGATCAGCAGCAGCACCAGGCCCGCGAGCCCGCAGGTGTAGGCGTAGCGGGCGGGCTGGCCGTGGTGGCGGACCACGGCCAGCACGAGCGTGAACAGCACGAGGCCGCCGGTGGTCCAGATCAGCTGGTGCGGGGCGTCCGCCGACGGCGCCGCCTTGCCCAGGGCGGCCGCGGTGGCGGCCTCGGCGCGATCGAGGCGGTCGATGAGGACCAGGCCCAGCCCGTTGAGCAGGGTCACGCACGGCAGCAGCACCGGGTCGGCCAGCGGCGCCAGCCGCCGCACCGCCAGATGCGCGAGCAGCACCAGCCCCGCGAACACCACCAGCGCCCAGTGCAGCGATCCCGCGGCCTCTCCGCCCGCGGCCGACGACATCCCCAGGGCCGCGATCACGACCAGCGCGATCGCGGCCACGCACAGCACCAGTTCGGCGCGGCGGGGGTGGCGGCGGCCGATCGGCCCGGACACTCTGCCGATCGGTCCCGACGACGATCCGTCCCGAAACGCGCTCACGTCACAAGTATGCGGGCGGCCGGCCGCGCGCCGGTGGCAACCAAGCGTCCCACCGCAATTCGCCCGCGTGTCAGCGGCGGTCGAGCGCGGCGATCAGCAGGTCCTTGATCTCGGCCATGTTCTCCTCGATCGCTCGGACCCGGGCGTCGGTCTCGCCGAGCTTTCCCGCCAGCCGCTCCTCGGCGCCGTCGATGCGGGCGGTCAGCCGCCCTTCGGCCCCGTCGATCGTGGCGTCGAGCACCGCGATCCGTTCGCGGGTCTGCTGGCCGAGCACGTTGACCATCGACAGCACGGCCTTGTAATCCGCGCGATCGGCCTCCAGCGCGGCGACGCGGGCTTCGAGTTCGGCGAGTGTGGCGGACATCCAGCGATCGTAGACCGCCCGCCCACCGGCGCGCAGCCCCTGCGAATCCGCCACCGGCGGAACCGATTGCGCTGGTCGCCGCGCATCCTGGCAGGATAGCCGGGTGGATATCGCCGCCGGATTGGTAATCCTGGTCGCCGTCGCGGTCGCGCTGGCCGCGCTGGCGCGCCGGCTGGGCATGGCCGAACCGCTGCTGCTGACCGTGGCCGGCGTGATCGCCTCCTACCAGCCGTTCATCCCCCGCATCGACATCAATCCGGAGCTGGTGCTGCTCGGATTGCTGCCGCCGCTGCTCTACACCGCCGCGATCAACACCTCGCTGATCGAGTTCCGGCCGAAGAAGCTGTCGATCGCGCTGCTGTCGGTGGGCCTGGTGCTGTTCACCACGTTCATCGTGGCCGGGGTGGTGTGGGCGATGCTGGGGGTGCCGTTCGCGGCGGCGGTGGCGATCGGGGCGGTGGTCGCGCCGCCGGACGCGGTGGCCGCGACCGCGGTGGCCCGCCGGGTCGGGATGCCGCGGCGCATCGTGACCCTGCTGGAGGGCGAGTCGCTGTTCAACGACGCCACCGCGCTGGTGTCGCTGCGGACCGCGATCGCCGCGCTGGCGGGCAGTTTCAGCGTGTGGCAGGCCGGCGGCGACTTCTTCTACGCGGCCGGCGGCGGCGCGCTGATCGGCGTGGTCGCCGCCGGGCTGCTGGCGGTGCTGCGCCGCCGCATCACCGATCCGGTGCTCGACACCAGTCTGTCGCTGCTGGCGCCGTTCGCGGCGTACCTGCCCGCCGAGGCCGCGCACGCCTCGGGCGTGATGGCGGTGGTGGTGTGCGGCCTGATCCTGGGCCAGGGCGCGCCGGTGTGGCAGACCGCGGCCTCGCGCATCGCCGAGCGCACCAACTGGCGCACCATCCAGTTCCTGCTGGAGAGCGCGGTGTTCCTGCTGATCGGCCTGCAGGTGCGTCATATCGTCGAGGACGCCTGGAACAGCGGCCTGGATCACGGCACGATCCTGCTGACCTGCGCCGCGGTGCTGGCGGCGGTGGTGGTGGCGCGGCCGGTGTGGGTGTTCCCGGCAACGTATTTCGCCTGGTTCGTCGAGTCCCGGCCGCGCGGGAAGCCACGCCCGGCGTGGACGGGCCCGGCGGTGGTGTCGTGGTCGGGAATGCGCGGCGTGGTGACGCTGGCCGCGGCGCTGCTGCTGCCCGACGACACTCCGCAGCTGGCGACGCTGAAACTGCTGGCGCTGGTGGTGGTCGGCGGAACGCTGCTGCTGCAAGGGGTTTCGCTGCCGCTGCTGGTGCGGCTGCTGCGGTTGCGCGGCCCGAGCCGCGCCGAGGACGCGTTGCAGGAGGCGAATCTGCTGCAGCAGGCCACCACCGCCGGGCTCGAGGCCCTGGAGGCGGAGATCGCGCCGGAGACGCCGCCGGAGGTGGTGGCGGCGCTGCGCGACCGGGTGTCGCGGCGGGTGTTCGCGGCGTGGGAGCAGCTGGGCCGTTCGGAGTCGCTGCGCGTCACCCCCAGCGGCGAGTACCGGCGGCTGCGGCTGGCGATGCTGCGCGCCGAACGCGAAACCGTGCTGCGCGTGCGCGATTCGGGGACCGTCGACCACGAGGTGCTCGAACATGTGATGGCGCTGCTCGATATGGAGGAGTCGACCATCGACCGGGTCACCGAGGCCGACAGCGACGTCTCCGATCCGCTGCGCGCCCCGCTGGCCGGCGGCTGCGAGCATCTGCGCGACGCCCCGCACACCGCGGCGCCCGACACGCCCGACGAGTGCGCGGAATGCGTCGCCGAGGGCCTCACCTGGGTCCATCTGCGCATGTGCCTGACCTGCGGTCACGTCGCCTGCTGCGATTCCTCGGTCGGCAATCACGCCACCGGCCACTTCCGCGCCACCGCCCACCCGGTCATGCGCAGCGTCGAACCGGGCGAGAAGTGGCGCTGGTGCTATATCGACGAACTGCTGGGATGAGCGGCGGCGTGACGACGGCCCGCCGGCGGCGGGCGGTACGGTGAGGCGCGTGCATTCCGGTCAGGACTCTCCCCGCGGCGAACCTCGGATCTGGGGTGGGACCACGCTCACCGAACGCCGCGAGGCCCGGCGCACGGCGTTGCTGGAGGCCGCGCTCGATCTGATCGGCGAGGCGGGCGCGGGAGCGGTGACGATGCGGGCGGTGTGCCGCACGGCGGGTCTCACCGACCGCTACTTCTACGAGAGCTTCACCGGCCGCGACGATCTGCTCGATGTGCTCTACCGGCAGGTGGCCGAGGAGTTCCTGGCGCCGATGACGGCCTTCGCCGCGGTCGACAGTCCCGCCCGCGACCGCGAGCTGGCGGCGGTCCTGGTGGACAAGGTGCTGGAGGATCCGCGCAAGTCGCGGCTGTTCCTGGTGGAGCCGTACTCTAGTACGGGGCTGGGGCAGACCACGATCGCGGTGATGCCGACGTTCACGCGCCTGATCCAGGACCACCTGTTCCACCACATCGACGATCCGGTGCGCCGCCGCCTGGCCGCGGTCACGATGGCGTCGGGGAACGCGGGCATGTTCTCGGCGTGGCTCAGCGGATCGCTGAAGGTGGGCCGGGAGCAGATCGTGGACCATCTGGTCGCGGTGATCACCGCCTACCGGTCCATGTACCGCGACTGAGCGCGCGACGCGCCTCACATTCCGGTTGCCACGGCGTTGCCGCCGGGTGTTTACTGACTCCGGCCTGCGAAGGGAGGTGGTCGTCGTGCCCGACAGCGACAGTAGTGAACGCGTGTGTGCCGAATCTTCATCCGGCGACCTCCCCGCACTCCGCAGCGTCCCGCCGCTCTGCCGGTAGCGCCCTGCGGCACCTGGTCGCCGCGAGCTCCGGGAGGGCTGTCATGACGACTGTGGAAATGCTGCTGCGCCTGGCGACCGGTGTCGGGCTGGGCGTGGTGATCGGGCTGGAGCGCCAGTACCGCGCCCGGATGGCCGGGCTGCGCACCAACGCGCTGGTCTCCGCGGGCGCCACCCTGTTCGTGCTGCTGTCCGCGCACGGCTTCCAGGGCGGCACCGCGGATCCGACACGCGTTGCGGCGCAGATTGTTTCGGGTATCGGATTCCTCGGCGCGGGTGTGATCATGCGCGAGGGCCTGAGCGTGCGCGGCCTCAACACCGCCGCCACGCTGTGGTGTTCGGCCGCCGTCGGCGCGCTGGCCGGCGCGGGCATGTACGGGACGGCGGCCGCGGGCGCCGCGGCGGTGGTCGTGGTCAACACGGCGCTGCGCTGGGCTGGGCGCACGGTGGACCGTCACCCCGAATCGGGTGTCGAGCAGACCGCGGACTACCGGTTCACCGCCGTGACCGACGACGCCCACGAGGCGCACGTGCGGGCACTGCTCGTGCAGGCGTTGACCCGCACCGACTTCCGGCTGGTCTCGATCGCGAGCCACAACATCGCACCGGATACCGGGTCGCGCGGCCGAGTCGAGGTGCGCGCGGAGCTGACCGGCGACGAGCGTGACGACCGGCAGATGGAGTCGGCGGTCAGCCGCCTGAGCCTGGAACCGTCGGTGACCAGCGTCGGCTGGAGCATCCCGGACACCGAGGGCGCCGGCCGGTGAACGCGGGTCAGTCGTTCTCGGACAGGGCCGCGCCGCGGTCGTGCGGGGTCCGCAGGCGGGCCTCGAGGCCGTCGAGGACGCACAGCAGGCCGAAGTCGTAGGCCACGACGCGGGCGGTGTTCGGGTTGCTGGGGATGTTTCGGCGATAGTCCTCGAGCATCTCCGGATAGTCGGCGGCCAGTTCGGTCATCATCGTCATCGCGGACTCGTAGTCCCAGTCCTCGCCGCCCGCGCGTTGCATGCCGAGGCCCGGAAGGACCTGTCCGAGAACGAAGCTGATCACCGCGCCGGAGGCGAGGTAGATGTCGAGGCCTTCGAATCCGGCCTGTACGAACGTGCGCCGCAGCCGGTCGCTCAGTTCGAACGCCTTGGGCCCCACCATCGGCATACGGCCGACGAGGGTGCCGACCCAGGGATGTGCGAGCAGGGTGGCGCGCAGGCTGTAGGCGAAGGTGGTGAGCACCTGACGCCACGGCGCGCCCTCGGGATCGGGGACCTCCACCCAGCCCCAGAACTCGTCGAGCGCCAGTTCCAGTAGTTCGTCCTTGTTCGCGACGTGCCAGTACAGGCTGGTCGCGCCGGCGTTGAGCCGCGCGCCGAGTTTGCGCATGCTCAGCGCCTCGAGTCCCTCGGCGTCCAGTATCTCGAGGGCCGCGGCGACGATCTGCTCGCGCCCCAGCCCCGTGCTCTTGGGCTGGCGCGGCGGACGGGTCCATACCGACGAGAACTGTGTGGCCACGACCTTCACGATAATTCACTGGCACGGCGTTCGATTTCATCGTACGGTGTGCGAGTGGAATCGAACGCTGTACGAGAAATGTCCGGGGACATCACCCGAGACCCGCGTCGCTGGTGGATCCTCGCGGTCCTGTGCCTATCGCTCCTGGTGCTGATGATCGACGGCACCGTCCTCAACATCGCCATCCCGCCGCTGATCGAGCAGCTGCACGCCACCCCCTCGGACGTGCAGTGGATCCTCGACGCCTACGTCCTGGTCTTCGCGGGCCTGCTACTCACCGCGGGCAGCCTGTCCGACCGGTTCGGGCGCCGCCGCATGCTGATCACCGGCCTGGCCCTGTTCGGCGCGGCGTCGCTGGCGGCCACCCTGGCGACCGAACCGTGGCAGCTCATCGTGGCCCGCGCCGGAATGGGCGTCGGCGGCGCGGTGCTCATGCCCTCGACCCTGTCGATCCTCATGACCACCTTCGACGAGAGCGAACGCCGCAAGGCGATGGCCGGCTGGTCCACGGTGTCCATGGTCGGCATCGTGCTGGGCCCCACGCTGGGCGGCCTGCTGCTGCAACACTTCTGGTGGGGATCGGTGTTCCTGCTCAACATCCCCGTCGCGATCGTCGCGATCCTCGCGGCGGTCACCCTGATGCCCGAGACCCACGGCGAGCAGCGCCCGGTGGACGCCGCCGGCGTGGTGCTGTCGATCGTGGCGCTCACCTCGGCGGTCTACGTGATCATCGAGCGCGAGTGGAACATCCCGGTGATCGCGCTGGCGATCGTGGCGGCGGCCGCGTTCGTCTACTGGGAGTCCCGCTCCCCGCATCCGATGCTGCCGATCCGGGTGTTCCGCAACCGCGATTTCACCGGCCCGTGCCTGACGCTGCTGCTGATGATGTTCGGGATGGGCGCGGTGATGCTGATGCTCACCCAGTACCTGCAGTTCGTGCTCGGCTTCGGCCCGATGAAGGCGGGCCTGGCGCTGCTGCCGTTCGCGGTCGCCTCCGCGGTGTGCAACGGGCTGGGCGCCACCCTGGGCAGGAATCTGAGCAACAAGACGCTCATCGTGGCGGGCCTGCTGGTGATGGCCGGCGCGTTCGCCGTCCTCGCCAACGCCGACAGCTACCTGTGGGTCCTGGTCTCGATGCTGGTGATGGGCATCGGCGGCGGCCTGGCCGGTCCCGCCGCCTACACCTCGATCATGAGCGCCATCCCGCTCGAGCACGCCGGAGTCGGCTCGGCCATGAACGACACCCTCCAGCAGGTCGGGCAGGCGATCAGCATCGCGGTGCTGGGCAGCGTGCTGGCCGGGGTGTTCACCTCGCACATGCCCGAGGACGTGCCCGCGGCGGCGCGCGACAGTATCGGCGCGGCCTTCCAGCTCGGCTTCGCCGATCAAGCCAAGTCGGCGTTCACCACCGCCATGGCCTACGGCTCGTGGATCAGCGCCGGATTCGCCGTCGCCGCGGCGGTTCTCGGCCTGATCCTGCTGCGCACCCGCAAGACGGGCGCCGCTCCGCAGCCGGAGACCACGCCGGTCGCCTGAGGCTCGGCAGACGAAAAACGCGCGGGCCCAACGGTTCTCACCGTGGGCCCGCGCGGCGGGTATCGAATTTCTCAGTGCCCCATGAGGACCGGCGCCTCGGCGCCCTCGGGGGTCTTCGGTTTGGTGCGGCGCAGGAACGCCGCCGGGATCAGCGTCACCAGCACCAGCACCACGGCCACGATGTAGGTGTGCGCGAACGCGCTCGCGGCCTCGGTGAAACCCTGGTCCAGCGCGCCGGGCGGGAG
Source organism: Nocardia transvalensis NBRC 15921 (assembly GCF_000308875.1). GTDB lineage: Bacteria > Actinomycetota > Actinomycetes > Mycobacteriales > Mycobacteriaceae > Nocardia > Nocardia transvalensis. The sequence goes on along the minus strand of NZ_BAGL01000049.1, from coordinate 12,578 downwards.
TTTCGAGGCGATGGACGGGTCGTAGTGCGAGCCGATGGCCGCCTGCGCGAACTGCTTGTCGTTGAGCAGGTTCGTCAGCACCACCGACATGACCGCGGTGCCGATGGACGCCGAGGTCTGGTTCACGATGTTCATCAGCGTCGACCCGCGCGCCACCTGCTGGTGGGTCAGGGTCTGGATGGCGGCGGTCATGGTCGGCATCATCGTGCAGCCCATGCCGAGACCGGTCACGAACAGCGCGCCGCCCAGCAGCCAGTAGGACGTATCGGCCTCCAGCTGGGTGAAGAACGTCATGCCCGCGGCGATCACGACGATGCCGGTGAGCACGATCTTGCCGGGGCCGATCTTGTCGACCAGCCGGCCCGCGATCGGCATAGTCAGCATGGCGCCCAGACCCTGTGGCGCGAGCAGCAATCCGGCGTCCAGCGCCGACTCGCCGCGCACCTGCTGCAGGTAGCTCGGCAGCAGCAGCCCGGAACCGAAGAACGCCACCGCGAAGAACAGCATCGTCAGCACCGCGAAGGTCATATCGCGGTTACGGAACAGATGCAGATCGATCAGCGGATGCTCGGTGCGCAGCGCGTGCACCACGAACAGCGCCATCAGCACCAGCCCAATCGCCGCCGGGATCAGCACCTTGCCCGCCGCCACCGTGTGCTCCTCGGGGATCGAGGACACACCGAACAGGAACAGCGCCAAACCCGGTGAGGCCAGCAGCATGCCCACGAAGTCGAACGACTGCGACGGTTCGGGCCGGTCGGACGGCAGCATGACGAACGCCAGGATCAGGGCGATGGCGCCGACCGGCACGTTGATCAGGAAGATCCACTGCCAGTGGAACCCGATCAGCCAGCCGCCCAGGATCGGCCCGAGGATCGGGCCCAGCAGCATCGGCACGCCGAGCACCGCCATCACCCGCCCCACCCGCTGCGGGCCCGCGGCGTGGGTCATGATCGTCATGCCCAGCGGCATCAGCATGCCGCCGCCCAGACCCTGGATCACACGGAAGGCGATGAGCGAGGGCATATTCCACGCCGTGGCGCACAGGATGGAGCCGAGGACGAAGAACACCAGCGCCAGCATGTAGAGGCGTTTGGTGCCGAAACGGTCGGCGGCCCAGCCGGTCACGGGAATGACGCTGGCCAGGGCGAGGGTGTAGCCGGTCATCGCCCAGGCGGCGATGGCGTAGCTGACGTCGAATTCGGTCTGGAACTTCGGGATGGCGACGGTGACGACGGTGATGTCGAGAATGGACATGATCGCGCCGAGCACGACCACACCGGCCACCTTGAACACCGCGGCATCGAGCTTGTCAGGCGCCGTATTCGACGCCGGCGCCTGCGTATCCGGAGGAGGGGTCACCGCTTCAGCCTGCCAGGTGCCCCGGGGAATGACCAGCACCTTTTTCGGGGGGCAGATCGGGTCGCGCGGCCATACACTCGATTCGGGGTGTATCGAGGGGAGGCGCGCATGGCGAGAGATCCGGCGCGCAGGTCCCGGCGGCCCGGCAGCCCGGCCACGCTCGGGCGAGCCGCGGTCCTGGCCGTCGTGGCGATCGTCTCCGCCACCGCCTGCGCAGTACTCCCGGTCGTGCGCCCGCCCGACTTCTATCCGGCCGAACTGGCCCGCTTCTACACCCAGACACCGCGCTGGGATTCCTGCGCCGACATGACCGCACCGGACACCCCCGTCTCCCCCGAAACCCGGTGCGCCACACTCACCGTGCCGCTGGACTACGACCATCCCGAGGGCGCCACCGTCGAGGTGGCCGTCTCCCGCAAACCCGCCACCGGCGACCGCCTCGGCGCACTGCTGTTCAACCCGGGCGGACCGGGCCTGCGCGGACTGGCCATGGTCGACTCGGTCGACGGCACCCGCCTGGCGCAGCGGTTCGACCGCATCGGCTTCGACCCGCGCGGCATCGGCGCCTCGACGCCCCGGATCTCCTGCGGCGACCCCGCCGCCTACTTCGACGCCTACGCGCCCTGGTTCGACACCACCCCCGAAGGCATCGCCGAGAACGAGGCCATGAGCCGCGCCATGACCGCCCACTGCGAAAAACACAGCGGCACACCCCTTCTCGCGCACGTCGGCACCCGGGAGGTGATCCGCGACATGGACATCGTGCGCGCCGTCGCCGGAGCCGACCGCACGATGAACTACGTCGGCTACTCCTACGGCACCCGCCTGGGCTGGGCCTACGCCGAACGCTTCCCCGACCGGGTCCGCACCATGACACTCGACGGCGTCATCGCACCCCAGGAGGACACCTACACCCGCACCCTGCACGAGCACGCCGCCTTCCAGCAGGCCTTCGACTCCCTCGCCATGGACTGCGCCCGCCGCGCCGACTGCCCGCTCGGCCCCGACCCCGCCCGGGCCCCGCAGCGGCTGCGCGAACTGATCGTCCCGCTACAGACCGACCCGCTGCCCTCGCGCCGCGACCCCGCCACCCGCCTCTACTACGGCGACGTCCTGCAACGCACCCAGAACGCCCTCTACTCCTCCCGATCGTGGGACGCCTTCCTCGCCGCGCTGCGCGCCCTGCGCGACCACGACCCGGACCCGATGCTCGGCCTGCCCGCCCGCCTCGGCAGAACACCCGACCCCGAACGCACCGCCGAGGAGGACGCCCGCCAGGCCGTGCTCTGCGTGGACGAACCACCCATCCGCGACCGCGCCGTCAACGACCGCCTCGACGTCGAATCCCGCCGTGCCGCACCGTTCCAGGACGACGGCCACGGCACCGGCCACGCACCCCTCGACGCCTGCGCCTTCTGGCCGGTCCCGCCGACCGGCGCCCCGCACCCGCTGTCGATCCCCGGCCTGCCCACCCTGCTCGTGGTGTCCACGACCTACGACCCCGCCACGCCCTACCAGGCCGGCGTCGACCTCGCCGGGCAACTCGGCGCCCGCCTCATCACCTACCGCGGCACCCGCCACACCGTCGCCCTCACCGGCCACTCCCCCTGCGTCGACGCACCCACCGTCGACTACCTGCTCACCCGGCGCCCACCCGCCCGGGACCTGACGTGCTGAGATGGATGGCACATCGTCGCCCGGCAGAAAGTTCCCCACGATGACCGACCCGATACCGGGGTTGACCGGTACGCTCACATCGCCGATCCGAGGCGCAGGCATGCTCGGGGAGGTCCTGGTCGCGATCCGAGGGGGAACCGAGATCTACATCGCACGAGCCGCCGAACCACTCGACGCGGGCGCCACCGTCCTCGTCGTGCAGGTCCATCCGGGGCGGATCGTGGACGTGGTGCCCTGGATACCGCTGGATCCCGGGCCGGGGGAAACAATCGAATAACCAAGGGAGACAACAAGTGCTGGGGTACCACGTCCCCGACCCCGACGAGGCCATGCTCGTCAGCGGGGGCCGCGCCAAGGACAACGCGCCGTTCACCGTCGTCATCGGCCGCGGCGCCTGGGTGATGCCGTTCTTTCGGAAGGTCCGCTATCTGTCGCTGGCCATGTTCGAGGCCGAAATCGGCGAACGCTGCGTCACCAGACAGGCCATCCAGCTCGACGTGCGCGCCGTGATCGCCTTCAAGGTCGCCAACGACACCCCGTCGATCGTCAATGCCGCGCAACGATTCCTGTCCGAACAGGAACGGGAGATGTCGGTACTCACCGGCCGCATCTTCTCCGGGCATCTGCGCTCGATCGTCGGATCGATGACCGTCGAGGAGATCATCCGCGAACGACAGAAACTCGCCGACGAGGTGCTGGTCGCCTCCAAGGTCGAGATGAGCAACATCGGCCTGTGGGTCGACTCGTTCCAGATCCAGTCCATCGACGACGGCGACCTCGGCTACATCGCCGCCCTCGCCGCCCCGCACAACGCCGCCGTCCAGCGCGACGCGCAGATCGCGCGGGCAGCCGCCGCCCAGGCCGCCGCGGAGGCCGAACAGGCCTCGGTCCGCAAACAGGCCGAATACCAGCGCGAGACCTCCATCCTGCAAGCCGACTACCAGCGCGACGTCGACAAGGCCAACGCCGAAGCCGCCCAAGCCGGACCCCTCGCCGAGGCCATCGCCCTGCAGGAGGTGCTCACCGCGCAGGCCGAACGCGCCCGCAAGGAGGCGAACCTGCGCGAACAGCAACTGCAGACCGAGGTCGTCAAACCGGCCCAGGCCGAAGCCGAACGCGTCCGCGTACTGGCCCAAGCCGAGGCCGACCGCACCCGCATCCAGGCCGAGGCCGCCGCCTCCAACAACCGCATCGCCCTGGACCAGCTGCTCATCGAACAACTTCCCGAGATCGTCAAACAAGCAGCTCAGGGCCTGTCCAACGCCAACCTGACCGTCCTCAACGGACCCGACGGCGTGGGCGAGCTGGTCAACGGAATGGTGGGTCAAGGGCTCACCGTCTTCAACTCTCTCCAAAAAGCTCTTTCCTCCGACAACGACCAGCAGGACGGATAGAGTGACCGAACAGGGACCGCGACGAGGAGCAGGTGTAGGTGTCCATCGGGAAATTGGTGTCCTTCGATAGTTCTCGGGGATTCGGCTTCATCCGCCCGGAAGACGGTGGCCCCGATGTATTCGTCCACGTCAACGACATCGGACTGGACGAAGACGAATTGCGGCAGGGGCGCGTCTTCGAATTCGAGGTGACCGAGGGCGACCGCGGACCCAAAGCGGTCAACCTCACCGCGGTCGGCGGCACACCCGCACCGGCCGCGCCACGTCACCGCAATCGCGAACGCGCCGCCGGGCCACTCACCACCGCCGAACACCGGCGACTGATCACCGAGCTGCTGCTCGACGCCAGCCCGGCCCTCACGGCGGGCGAAATCCTCACCATCCGCGACCGGCTGACGGCATTCGCCGATCAGCACGGGTGGCTGGAGAACTGAATCGGCATACGATCTTGCTGAGCGGTTGCGGGCGATGAATTACCGTCGCCCGCACCGTCGGTATCGGTGAGACCGACCCGAGGAGGATCGCGTGGACCTACCCGTCATGCCGCCCGTCAAGCCGATGCTGGCCAAATCGGCCTCCGACCTGCCCCGCGATCCGGATCTCTACTACGAACCCAAATGGGACGGATTCCGCTGCATCGTCTTCCGCGACGGCGACGAGGTCGAACTCGGCTCCCGCAACGACCGCCCCCTCACCCGCTACTTCCCCGAACTCGTCGAATTGCTGACCGCCGCACTGCCCGACCGCTGCGTCATCGACGGCGAGATCGTCGTCGTCACCGAACAGGGCCTCGACTTCGACACCCTCCAGCAACGCCTGCACCCCGCCGCCTCCCGCGTCACCAAACTCGCCGCCGAGACCCCCGCCAGCTTCGTCGCCTTCGACCTGCTCGCCCTCGGCGACAAAGACCTCACCGGCGAACCGTTCGCCGAACGCCGCCGCATCCTCGAATCCGTCGTCGACAACTCCCACGAACGCCTGCACCTCACCCCACTCACCGGCGACCCGCAGATAGCGCAGGACTGGTTCACCCGCTTCGAGGGCGCCGGCTTCGACGGCGTCATGGTCAAGGCCACCGACCTGCCCTACCTGCAGGACAAACGCGTCATGGTCAAGGTCAAGCACGAACGCACCGCCGACTGCGTCGTCGCCGGATTCCGCTGGCACAAGGACGGCCAGGGCGTCGGATCGCTCCTGCTGGGCCTGTTCGACGACGAGGGCAACCTCCACCACGTCGGCGTCGCCAGCAGCTTCACCGCCAAACGCCGCAAAGAACTCGTCGACGAACTGGCCCCGCTGCGCGAGAACGCCCTCGAGAACCATCCGTGGCGCCGCTGGGCCGACGCCGCCGCCCAGGCCACAGCCGACGGCAAGATGCCCGGCGGCATCAGCCGCTGGACCGGCACCAAGGACCTGTCCTGGGAGGCGCTGCGCCCCGAACTCGTCGCCGAGGTCCGCTACGAGCACGTCATGGGCGGACGACTACGGCACGGCGGACGCCTGGTCCGCTTCCGCGACGACCGCACCCCCGCCTCGTGCACCTACGCCCAGCTCGACGAGGTCGCCCCCGCCGAACTCGCCGACATCTTCGCCGAGGCCACACGGTGAGCGCCACGATCGAGATCGAGGCCGACGGCCGCACCGTCCCGATCAGCAATCCCGACAAGATCTACTTCACCAAGCGCGGCGAGACCAAACTCGACCTCGTCCGCTACTACCAGGCCGTCGCCGAACCCTTCCTGCGCACCGTCCGCGACCGCCCGGTCCTGCTGGAACGCTATCCCGACGGCGCCGGCGGCAAATCCTGGTTCCAGAAGCGGGTACCCAAATCCGTCCCGGACTGGCTGCGCACCACCGTGGTCTCCACACCCAACGGCACCACCAGCGACGCCCTCGTCGCCGCCGACCTCGCCCACATCCTCTGGGCGGTCAACCTGGGCTGCCTGGGATTTCACGTCTGGCCCACCCACGCCGGCGCCGCCGAGCAGAGCACCGCGCCCGAGGTCCGCGACGCCGCCGGACAGATCCTGCCGCCCACCGGCGTCACCGACGAACTGCGCATCGACCTCGACCCCTCGCCCGGCACCACCTTCGACGACCTGCGCGACACCGCCGCCCGCACCCGCGACCTGTGCACCGAACTCGGCATCGACGCCCGCGTGAAGACCTCCGGCTCCCGCGGCCTGCACATCTACGTCCTGCTCGAACCGCGCTGGGACGGCTACCAGGTCCGCGCGGCCGCCGTCGCCCTCGCCCGCGAACTCGAACGCCGCCACAGCGACCTCATCACCGCCCAATGGTGGAAAGAGGAACGCGGACAACGAGTATTCATCGACTACAACCAGAACGCCCCGCACCGAACGGTTTTCGGCGCCTGGTGCGTCCGCCCGAAGGTCGGCGGCCAGGTCTCCACCCCGATCGCCTGGGACGAACTGGCAACCGTCGTCCCCGAGGACCTCACCCTCGCCACCGTCCCCGCCCGCGTCGCCGACCTCGGCGACCCCTGGGCCGACCGCACCCCCCAGTCCATCCAGCCCCTCCTGGACATGTCCGCCCGAGACCTCACCTCCGGGCTCATGGACGCCCCCTGGCCACCGGTCTACCCGAAGATGCCCGACGAACCCCCGCGCGTACAGCCCAGCAAGGCCCGCAAGCCGTAGAAGCCTATGCCTCGCCCTCGATCTTCGGGAACGACTGAGTGACCAGCGTCAGCAGCATGTCCGCGAGTAGATGATGGACCTGCTCGCGGCTCAGGCTGCCGCGCGTGATCCATTCGCGCCCAGCGGCTTTCACCAGACCGCCGTAGGCGCGCACCAGAGCCCGCAGCTCCGAGCTGCGCTTGGAACCCGACAGGCCCACCATCTGGAGCAGGCGCTCGGCCGCGGCGTCGTCGGCCTCGTCGAGGATGCGCTCCACATCCGGATCGTCACCGATACCCTCGTGCCCGGTCACCTTCACCCAGGTGCTGCCGTGCTCGCCGATCGTATCCAGCAACCACGACACGCTCGCGTCGACCCGCTCGCGCGGCGTCCCCGTCGGCAGCACCATGTGATCCGGCCGCGGCATCGTCACCATGCGGCGCACGACCGCCAGATACAGATCGCGCTTGTTGCCGAAATAATGATTGATCAACCCGCGCGCGACACCGGCCCGCTGCGCCAACTCCGCCGTGGACACCGCCGCGTACGGGCGCTCGCCGAACATCGCGATCGCGCACTCCAGAATCTGCGCGCGCCGTTCGTCGGGCTCGAGCCGGCGCCGCCGCGCCAGCAGATCGGCGTCGGCGGCCGGCGAACCCGTGGTCGACATATCAGAGTGAGCGGGCAATGAGATCCTTCATCACCTCGTTGGATCCGGCCAGAATCCGCAGCACCCGCGCGCCCGTATAGAGCTGGGAGATCGGGTACTCCGTCATATAGCCGTAGCCACCGAACAGTTGCAGACAGCGATCCACCACAATACCCAACTGGTCGGTCAGCCAGTATTTCGCCATCGCCGCGGTCGGAATGTCCAGCTCACCACGCAGATGCTTGACAATCGCATCGTCGAGGAACGTGCGGCTCACCCGCGCCAGCGTCGTGCACTCCGCCAGCTCGAACTTCGTATTCTGCATCGCGAACAGCGGCTTACCGAACGCCTCACGGCCCTTGGTGTACTCGACGGTCAGATCGACCGCCGTCTCCATCATCGCCACCGCCATGATCGCGGTCACCAGCCGCTCCTGCGCCAGCAACTGCATCATCTGATAGAAGCCCTGACCCTCGGCCTCACCCAGCAGATTCGACGCCGGCACCCGCAAGCCGTCGAAGAACAGCTCCGCCGTGTCCTGCCCCTTACCGCCGATCTTGGACAGGATGCGGCCCCGCGTGAACCCCGGCGTCTCGTCACCCACCTCCGCGAAGATCAGCGACACCCCCGCCGCACCCTTCGACGGATCGGTCTTGGCCGCGATGATGATGCCATCGCACAGCCAGCCGTTGGAGATGAAGATCTTCGACCCCGTGATGACGTACTCGTCACCCTCACGCTCCGCGCGGGTCTTGATGTTCTGCAGATCCGACCCCGTGCCCGGCTCCGTCATGCCGATCGACAGCACCATCTCGCCGCTCGCCGCCTTCGGCAGCACCCGCCGCTTGAGCTCCTCGGACCCGAACTCGTTCAGGTAGGGCGCGATGATCGTCGAGTGCACCGGCATACCCAGCGCGCCGTCGCCGCAGAAGCTCTGCTCCTCGATGATGGCCGCCTCGTGCGCGAAAGTGCCGCCCCCGCCGCCGTATTCGGCCGGAATCGCCGCGCACAGCAGCCCCAGCTGACCGGCCCGGTTGTACAGCTCGCGGTCGGGATGTCCCTGCGCGACGAACTTCTCCTCGTGCGGGACGACCTCCTTCTCGAAGAAGGTCTTCGCCAACCCCCGGACGGCCTCGACCTCGTCGTCGCTCCATGCGGCGCGCGTCATCGTTGTAGCCCTTCGTCTCGTGCCCGGCCGGCACCCCACCGGCCTCCGGGCATCAGCGTGAACCACTATTGGCGTAATGTCAACAAGACTCGCTCGTCCACGCCACGCGCCTGATTCACCTCGGCATCCACGACGATCGAGCACCGTACTGCCGGTACGATCGAGCGCGACCACCGCCCGTGCCAGGGAGACAGCCATGCCCCAGCCTTCCGACCCCGCGCGGCCCCGCCGCCGCACCGTCCACAGCGGCGACGTGCGCCTGGCCGTCTACGAATACGGCGATCCGCGCGCCGAGACCCTCGTCCTCGTCCACGGCATCACCGACACCCACCGCGTCTGGGACCAGGTCGCCCGCATGCTCGCCGACAGCTTCCACGTCGTCACCTACGACGTGCGCGGCCACGGCCGGTCCACCGAACCCGCACGCGCGCGGGACTATCGGCTCGACCGCCTCACCGACGACCTCTACGCCGTCCTCGACGCCGTCAGCCCCCGCCGACCGGCACACGTCGCCGGGCACGGCTGGGGCGCCTTCCAGCTGTGGGACGCCGCCGCCGATCCGCGGGCCGCCACCCGCATCGCCACCGGCACCGCCCTGTGCTCCCCCGACCTCGACCGCCTCGCCCTCGCCCTGCGCGAACCCCGGCTCCCGACGGCACCCTGGTGGACACTGCCGCGCCTCGGCTGGCGAGTACTGGGACGACGGCTCCTGCCCTGGCCCCGCCTGCGCGCCCGCATCCGACGCGGCACCGTCCCCCTCGCCCTGACCTGGCCCCGCGATCTCCTGGCCGGCGCGCGCATCGTGCACGCCAACCTCGCCCACCACCTGCGCCGACCCCGCGAACGACAGACCGCCGTGCCGATCCAGCTGATCGTCGACCGCGCCGACGCCACCGCCTTCCCCACCGCCGCCCGCCACGTCCGCCGCGGCGCCGACCGCCTGTGGTGCTACCGCCTCCCCGCCGACCACTGGCTACCCGTCACCGAACCCCTCCTGGTCGGCGAGGCGATCGCCAACTTCATCGACGATCGGCGGGCGGACAACGCTCCGATCGAGTACACCTCGCGCTAGCCGGACGTGGTTTCCGGCCAAGAGCGTGCCGGAAACAAGACGGCAGGCGTGCCGGAGGTAAGGGGTGGGTGCGCCGGGGCGAGCGGGGAGGCGCGCCGGAGTTGAGGGGCGGGCGTGCCGGAGTTGAGGGGTGGCGCGCCGGAGGTAAGAGGTGCGCGCCGGAGGTAAGAGGTGCGCGCCGGAGGTAAGAGGTGCGCGCCGGAGGCGAGAGGGTGGGCGCGCCGGAGTGAGACGGTGCTGCGCCAGAGGTGGGCGGGTGGGTGCGCCGGGATGAGGTGGGCGAGGACACCTCCACATTGGCGCGAACGCCGGTGGTGCGACAATGGGGCGGCAACCTACCAGCGCACAGAGGACGAATTCGCACGACGATGGCCGACAACAACTCGACGACCGCAGCGGAAATCGCCATCGATCCCGAGGATCTCGCCGTCTGCTTGCGCGTCCTCGATCAGGTGGGTGAACTCCACAAGGACCATCCCGATTCGGTGACCGTCCAGCGCGCCGTGGGCCACCTGTTCAAACAGCTCAAGCGACGCCGGCGGATCGAGTCCCGCGACGCCAAATCGGCCGCCGACCGCGCCGTCGTCGCCGGCACCGCCACCGGATCGCCCGACCGGATCGATGACGAGACCGCGGGAATCCCCCTGTCCGCCAAGGCCTCCGGCGCGACCGCGGGCACCTTCGTCCGCCCGCGCCCCTGCTACATCTGCAAGCAGCGCTACACCCGCGTCGACGCCTTCTACCACCAGCTCTGCCCGGACTGCGCCGCCCGCAGCCACGCCAAGCGCGACGCCCGCACCGACCTCACCGGCCGCCGCGCACTCCTCACCGGCGGCCGCGCCAAGATCGGCATGTACATCGCGCTGCGGCTGCTGCGCGACGGCGCGCACACCACCATCACCACCCGCTTCCCCAACGACGCCATCCGCCGCTTCACCGCACAGCCCGACAGCGCCGACTGGATCCACCGCCTGCGCATCGTCGGCATCGACCTGCGCGATCCCGCCCAGGTCGTGGCGCTCGCCGACGATGTCGCCGCGCAAGGCCCGCTGGACATCCTGATCAACAACGCGGCCCAGACCGTCCGGCGCTCCGCCGGCGCCTACAGCGCCCTCGCCGAGGCCGAAGCCGGACCGCTGCCCGCCGGCGAACTGCCCGACACCGTCAGCTTCGGCAAGACCATGCAGGCCCATCCGACGGCGCTCACCGCCTCGCTCGCACCCGCCCTCTCCGCCGCCGACGTCACCGGCCTCGCACTCGTCGCGGGATCGGCCACGCCCGAACGCATTTCCCGCAGCATCGCCATCGACGCCGGCGGCCTGGTCCCGGACCTCGCGCACACCAACAGCTGGGTCCAGACCGTGACCGAGGTCGACGCCACCGAACTCCTCGAGGTGCAGCTGTGCAACTCGGTGGCCCCCTTCATCCTCATCTCCCGGCTGCGCCCTGCCATGGCCGCCGCCCCCGCCCGCCGCAAGTACGTCGTGAACGTCTCCGCCATGGAGGGCGTCTTCGCCCGCGGCTACAAGGGCCCCGGCCACCCCCACACCAATATGGCCAAGGCCGCGCTGAACATGCTCACCCGCACCAGCTCCCGCGAGATGTTCGACACCGACGGCATCCTCATGACCGCCGTCGACACCGGCTGGATCACCGACGAGCGCCCGCACTACACCAAGCTCCGCCTCGCCGAGGAAGGCTTCCACGCCCCCCTCGACCTCGTCGACGGCGCCGCCCGCGTATACGACCCGATCGTGCGCGGCGAGGACGGCCACGACCTCTACGGCTGCTTCCTCAAGGATTACGAACCCTCCAACTGGTGAGTCCGGCCTGACCCCTCCCGTCCAGGCTGTGTTTTTGCGTGAGTTCTGTGGGTTCTGGAGCGACACGCGTTCAAGCATCATATGCATCAGTGCGCATAGTTAGATAGCAGTATCTACACCGTAGTCGCAACCCGCACACGCACAATGCGATCCACCAGCGGCCAATGCTGTTGAGGCACAACCGAATCACGGTAGCGGCCGGTCCTCCCTCCGGCTACTGCCCCGGCACGCCCGTCACGAAAGGATGGACGTGCCGACACCCCCTCCCCTACCCCACCACCTTCGATCCATGCCCCCATCTCGACATACTTCCCTGTCCCTCAATGCTTTTCGTTCAAACCTTCTCCGAGGGCGTCTGCCTGGCCCGACAGTAGCGCATCACATGTCTAGATGCGCATATCCGTGTATCGGTATCAGATCACTCCGACGCATTCCGATCACGCTTATCGCCTATTCACGCTCGGTGGCCCGCGACCCTTCTATGCTGGTGAGGTGATGTTCAGGCTGCTGGCCGACACCACCGCGGGTGTCCACTTCCTGTTCGTCGCCTACGTGGTGACGGGCGGATTCCTCGCGTGGCGGTGGCGCTGGACGATCTGGACACATCTGGCGGCGGTCGCGTGGGGGTTCAGCACGGTGCTGTTCACCGTCGACTGCCCGCTCACCTTCCTGGAGAACTGGGCGCGCCTGCGCGCCGGCGACGCCGAACTGCCGCCGAGCGGCTTCATCGATCACTACATCACCGGCGTGCTCTACCCGCGCGACGCGCTCGACCTGGTCCGCGTCCTGGTCCT
>NZ_BAGL01000050.1 GCF_000308875.1 Nocardia transvalensis NBRC 15921 | reverse complement strand
TTCCCACGGATTTCCCCGCCAACCTCCCCTACCTGGCCGATGTGCTCACCGCGCACCGGCGGCAGTTCCTGGGCGAGGCCGCCATGCCGGATACCGCCGAGGGCATGGCGGCCGCCGAGGATCCCGCGGTGGTCGCACTCTACGACCGCATCGACCGGCTGCCGCCCACCCTGCAGATGTTCATGGCCGGATGCCCGCCCGAACCGGAGGCCGCCCGCCATCGCCTGGCCTGCCGGGATCTGGTGATCCGCACCGTTCTCACGCTGTCGGCGGGCGTCCGGCGCACCCTGCACTATCCGATCGCCTCGGAGCGGCAACTGCATCGCGACAGCCGGATCGTGCCGGCCCTGCTGTTCGACAAACTGAAGCTGATGGACCGCGACGGGGACGCCATCGGTCACCGCTACCCCGCCGCGGACACCTTCGAGTTGATGGCGCGCCACCTCGACGGGATCGAGCATCTCGAACCGATCCCCGTCGCCGGCCGTCCCACGGTGTATGCCTTCGACATTCGCCGGACCGGCCGCACCCCGCTGCTGATCGCCTGGGAACGGCGAGACGACGCGCCACCGGCCGAGATCACATGCCCCTGGCCGCACCCGGCCGGCCGTGCCGTCGACATTCACGGCGCAGCCGTGCCGGTCGCAGCGGACCGGGGGCGACTGCGGCTCCCGGTCTCGTCGACACCGATCTTCGTCGAGGCCGAGGGCCCGGTCATTTCCTGAACAGGGTTCGACCCGGTCCCATATCGAACATATGGTCGAAAGTTCCGCGCTGGTATGCGAACATATGTTCGTGTCGGAGGATGGTGGCGGCGTCGAGCGAGGCGCGCAGGGGCGGCGCGGTACGCGGACGCGGATCGTGGCGCGGGCTGAGGCGTCGATCCTGCATGCCGATCTCGACTCGTTCTACGCCGCCGTGGAGCAGCGGGATGCGCCGTGGTTGCGGGGCAAGCCGGTGATCGTCGGGGGCGGGGTGGTGCTGGCGGCCAGTTACGAGGCGAAGGCGCTCGGGGTGCGGACGCCGATGAACGCCGGGCAGGCGCTGCGGCTGTGCCCGCACGCGATCGTGGTGCCCCCGCGCATGTCCGCCTACGCGCAGGCCAGCAAGGCGGTGTTCGCGATCTTCCGCGACACCACGCCCGAGGTGGAGGGCATTTCCATCGACGAGGCGTTTCTCGACGTGGGCGGGCTGCGGCGGCTCGCGGGCGACCCGGTGACGATCGCCCGCAAACTCCGCGCCGACGTCGAAACGCATGTGGGACTGCCGATCTCGGTGGGGGTGGCACGGACCAAATTCCTCGCCAAGGTGGCCAGCGCGGTCGCCAAACCCGACGGGCTGCTGGAGGTGCCGCCGGGCGGGGAACTCGATTTCCTGCACCCCCTGCCGGTCGAAAGGCTCTGGGGCGTGGGCGATGTCACCGCCGCCACCCTCCGCGACCACGGCATCACCCGCATCGGCCAGCTCGCCGAACTCGGCGAGCGCACACTCGCCGCGATCCTCGGTCCCGCGGCGGGCCGCCACCTGTACGCCCTGTCGTGGGCGCGCGATCCCCGCCGCGTCGAGACCGGGCGGCGACGCCGGTCCATCGGCGCCCAGCGCGCTCTCGGCCGCCGGCATCGCACCCCCGCGGAGATCGAAGCCTACCTGCACGGCCTCGCCGACCGCCTGGGGCACCGGCTGCGCGCCGCCGACCGATCGTGCCGAACCGTGGTGCTGCGCTTACGATTCGACGATTTCAGCCGCGCCACCCGCTCCCACACCCTGCCCGGCGCGACCGACGAGGGCGCGCTCATCGTCCGCACCGCGCGCACGCTGCTGTCGGCCGCCATGCCGATGATCCACGAGCGCGGCCTCACCCTCATCGGCCTGTCGCTGACCAACCTCGAGGACGCCGACCCCCGCCAGCTCACCCTGCCCTTCGACGCGCGGCCGGCCGCCGCGCTCGACACCGCCCTGGATCACCTGCGCGACCGCTTCGGCGCCGGGACCGTCACCCGCGCGGCCCTGCTCGGCCGCGGCGAAGGATTGTCCGTTCCGCTGCTGCCCGATTGACACCCGCCTCCGGCCTCGTCAGCCCTCGGCGGTGCGTTCGCCCGCCGGTAGCAGACCTGCCGCGGCCAGATCGTCGAACAGCAGCTGATCCACCGGCGGCACGAGCGCGCGGTCGGCGTAGCCGAACCACGCGATCTCCTCGATCTCGCTGCTGGGTTCGATCGTGCCGGCGTACTCGGCCGTATAGCAGGCCATCCGCACCACCGCCGCCGCGCCGGGTAGTTCGGCCTCGTAGGTGCCCACATGCGCGACCGTCTCCGGGATCAGGGCGACGGTCAGCTCCTCGTCGATCTCGCGCAGCAGCGTCTGCAGGTCGGTCTCCGCGCCCTCGCGTTTGCCGCCGGGGATGAAGAAGACGTCCTTACCGCGCGGCCGGGCGCACAGGATCCGCCCGTCCTCGATCAGAACCCAGGCCACCGTATCGATGAGCCGCCCGCTCGCTCCGGTCCGCATGGGGGCAGGCTACCGGTTTGCCGGGCGGTCTTCCGGCCACGGGGTAGAGGACGAAAGTCCCTGGGCCAACCGGGCCGCCGCGCGGCATTGTTGACGAGCGGGCCGCCCGACCCCATCCCCCTGGGGGCGGCCCGCACCGAGCGAAGTCCCGGCCCTCACCTCACCTCGCAGGTCCTGTGCTAGACAGAAATGCGATCGTTTCGAGGCTGTGGAGGCGCCGGTGCCGGACAGGGACACCCGTTCGCCGGTCGGCGAACTCATCGCCCGGCGGCACGCCGAGCGCAGCACGCCCGGGGACCGGGCCGACGACGCCCGCCTGGCGCTGGTGATCGAGGGCGGTTCGGCACGCGGTGCGTACTCGCACGGCATGGTGACCGCCCTCGAGGATCTCGGGCTGCTGCCGTGCTTCGACGCCGTGTACGGGTCGTCGGCCGGCGCGCTGAACGGCGCCTGGCTGCTGTGCGGGCGGGCGAACCGGGCGCGGCGGGCCTGGCACGCGGACGTCATCCGGCGGGTCATCTCCCCCGCCCGCGCGCTACGCGGCGGGCACGTGGTCGACACCCGGTTCCTGGTGCACGCGGTGTACGAACGCATCGTGCCGATGGACTTCCCGGCCATCCTCGCCAGCCCCGTCACCTTCCACCCGATCGGCACCGACATCGCCGACGGATCCGCCGTCGACCTGCGCCCCCACATCACCGACGTGGCGTCCCTGCAGGGCGCGCTGCGCGCCAGCACCTGCATGCCGATCCTGGCCGGGCGGCCGATCGCGCTCGGCGGCCACCGCTACGTCGACGCGGGCCTGTCGGAGTCGATCCCGATCCACACCGCCCTCGCCCAGGGCGCCACCCACGCCCTGGTCCTGCGCACCCGCCGCCTCGACGAAACCCCCAGCACCCCTTCGGAATTCGAACGCCGCGTCGTCACCCGCTTCCTCGCCCGCCACGCCCCCGGCGTCGTCGAGGCCTGGCTGTCGCGCGCCGACCAGCACACCCGCGACGAACACGTCATGACCACCCACCCCGCCGTCCTCCAGATCCGCCCACCCACCGGCTCCCCCACCATCACCCGCACAGCCCGCGACGAACCCCTCCTCCTCCGCGCCCTGGACCTCGGCCGCACCACCACCACCGAAACCCTCACCCCCTACCTCACCTCGTCCCCCCACCCCTGATCGCTCAGCCGTTGAGCCGCCCGAATTCGATCACCGCGGCGAACGGGCTCTCGAGCAGCAGCGCACCCTCGTGCGTCTCGGCCAGGCGGTACACGCGGCTCGCCCACTCCAGCCGGAACTCCTGGATCATCTTCACGTACAACTCGCTGTCCAGATGCACGATGAGATAGACAGGGATGCCCTCGTAGGCGTACTCGGCCAGCTTGTCGACGGTATCGGTGTAACCGGAGCCCGGCGAGATCACCTCGACGACCATCAGGGCGTCGGTGGTCGTCAGCTTCGCTCCCCGCTCGACGCACCGATACACCGTCACATCCGGCCTGCGGAACGAGAACGCGCCGTCCCGATTGCGCCGCCGGGTGAAATGGACGTCGACATCCGTCGATACGCGAGTGCACGGTTCATCCGGCTTCGCCGACTCCAGATGATTCGCCAGCCGCCGGGCCACGTCGCTGTGCTCGGCAGATCCTTTCCGGTGGCGAATGACGTTGCCATCGATGACTTCGATCAGCATCCGCGGTCGCCGCGGAAGGCGGTCGTACTCGTCCTCGGTGATCTCCAATGCCCCGGGATCGTCCGCCCACAGCGGCAGGTCGGTCACTGGCCGCCTCCTTCCCCGGAGAACGGTGGTCGCCGACATCGCCTGGTACGCATTTTGTCCCGTCAGGAGGTGCTCAGGCGGAGGCCGGGGGTGGCCGTGGCGCGGGAGATCGCCGCCAGTTCGGATTCGAGGGTGGTGGGTGGGGGGTTGCCGTCGAACATGGTGACGGTGAGGGTGTCTGGGGTGGTGTCCCAGGTGCCGGTGATGCGGCCGGCGGTGAGGACGAGGGGGGAGATCCAGCCTGCGGTGCGGCTTATCTTCGGGCGGTGTGCGGGTGGGAGGAGGGCGGGGTCGTTGGTGCCGGGGCCGAGGATGTACTGGTCGAACGGGCCTAGGAGGTGGACGGAGGCGTCCGGGGTGGTGGCGGCCAGGTCGTCGGCGTCCTCGGTGCGCAGCCAGGCGCGGCGGCCCTCGACGTCGACCTCGGTCAAGGAGGCGCCGAGGGCGGTGAACCACCGCCGCACAGTGGATTTGGGGAGGGCGCCGCGCAGCAGCCAGGCGCTGAAGGCGTCCTGGGTGGCGGGGCCGTAGGCGCCGAGGTACGTCGAGACGACGTGCGGGGCCGCGGACTCGGGATCGGGTAGCGGGCCCCAGCCGGGGACCAGACGGGCGGGGCTGGTGAAGGTGACGTTCGTGCCCCGGGCGGGCCCGTGGCACAGCACGCCCTGCCATGCCAGCGGCTTGAGCAGCGCGCCCCAGCCCGACCGCAGTTGCTCCCCCAGGGCGCGGAATCGCGTATCGGCCAGCAGCGCCTCGACCAGTTCGGCGCGGGTGAGCACGGCGCCGTCCAAGATCTCGCCGATCGCCTCGGCCAGCGCGGCCACCTCCGCGGGCGAGGCGCCGAAGTTTCGCTGCCAGCTCGGCTTCTCCCAGGTGCGGGCCGACGCCAGCAACGGCAGCACCGACCGCGCGAACTCCGGGGTGACCGCGTGCAGCGTGCCCCGCATCGCCCACGTCTTCACCAGCGCGCCGGAGGCCAGCGCGCGCGCCACACCGCCCGGCTCGGCCGTCGAATGGCGCAGCGCCGCAGCGGTTTCCGCCGCCGAGGTCACCTGCGCCTGGAGACCGCCCAGCCGGTCGGCGACCGCCACCGCGTCACCCGTGCCGCGCGGCCGCACGAACTGCCGCCGCAGCCGCCACGCGAACACCTGATCCCACGTGACCCGCACCCGTACCTCCCGCACCGTCGCCGCGCCCGCGCGCGGCGTGTGCCCACTGTAGAGGCCGGGGCCGACAGGAATCGGGTCAGTCGACGCGCTCGACGTCCACCCGCCGCGCACCGGCCGGCGACTCGCCGAGCCCGACCCGCACGGTGAGGATGCCGCGCCCGTAGGTCGCCGAGACCTCGTCCTCGCGGGCGCCCTCGGGCAGCGCGACGGTCCGCGCGAAGGAGCCGTACCCGAATTCGGAGTAGCCGCGGTCCTCGCGCCGCACCGACCGCTCCGCGGTGATCGTCAGATGGCCGCGCTGGACGGTCACCTCCAGATCGCGCGCGGGGTCGATATCGGGGATCTCCACCCGCAGCACGTAGTGGCCATCCTCGATGAAATCCTCCATCCGCAGCTGATGCGGTGTGACGAAGGGCACGAATCCGCGCGGCGGCGCGAACGCGGTGGTGAATACGTCGTTCATATCGCCGGGCAGGGCGGCCCCGAGATCGGGGAACAGTGAGCCGGGCAGCCGGTGAACGGGGAGCATGGTCATCGGTATCTCTCCTGAGCGTGAGACGAGGACGACAACGCTGTCGGGGCCGGAATGCCGCCGAGGCCGCGCATCGAGCGGCACAACCGCCATGCTACGCGGGAGAATTCCGGGGCCCAGCCTGTTTCATGTGGTTGCTAGCCTGTCGCTGTGACCACCACTCCGAGCGTTACCCCCACACCCTTCTGGGACCTGGAAACTCGGCTGTCCGCGGTGCTGTCGACGCTGGCGGGCTTCGTCGGCGCCGCCGCCTACACACATTCTGCCGGTTACTTCGTGACTTTCATGACCGGAAACACCGAACGCGCCATTCTCGGCAATTTCCTCGGCGACTACACCCTCGCCGGCGGCGCGCTGGCGCTGATCGTTTGCTTCGTCGTCGGGGTGATCGTCGCCTCGGTCTGCCGGCGGCACTGGTGGCGCAACCATCCCCACGGCGCCACCGTCCTGGCCACGATCGCCCTCGCCCTGGCCGCCGTCGTCGACCGCGTCCTCACCCACCACGACCAGGACCTCGGCCTGGCGCCCATCCTGTTCGTCGCCTTCGGCATGGGCGCGCTCAACACCTCGTTCGTGAAGAACGGCGAGGTGTCCATCCCGCTCACCTACGTCACCGGCACCCTGGTCAAACTGGCACAGGGCATCGAACGCCACCTCGCCGGCGGCAGCGTGCGCGACTGGGCCGGCTACGCCGTGCTCTACGTCTCCTTCGCCCTCGGCGGCGTCATCGGCGGCCTGATCAGCCTCGTCGTCGACGGCCGCGACATGCTCTACACCGCCGTCGTCGGCAGCGCGATCGTCGCCGCCTACACCTGGTTCGCCGACCCCCGCTGGGTCCACGACCACCCCGACGTCCCGGCGCCCGCCGACGACGAGCACCGGCACTGACGCTACGGCCGCCGCGTGGGCCGCTTGTCCATCAACCGCAGGATCAGCGGCGTGAAGATCAACTGCATCGCCAGATCCATCTTCCCGCCCGGCACCACGATGCAGTTGGGCCGCGACATGAACGAATCGTGCAGCATCGACAGCAGATACGGAAAGTCGATCACCTTCGGATCGGCGAACCGGATCACCACGAAACTCTCGTCCGCCGTCGGAATCGAGCGTGCGATGAAAGGATTGGAGGTGTCCACCGTCGGCACCCGCTGGAAATTCACGTACGTCCGGGAGAACTGCGGGCAGATGAATTTAACGTAGTCGGGCATGCGCCGCAGAATCGTATCGATGACCGCCTCGCTGGAATACCCGCGTTCGGTCTTGTCCCGGATCACCTTCTGAATCCACTCCAGATTGATGATCGGCACCACACCCACCAGCAGATCGGTGTACCGGGCGACGTCCACGGCCTCGTGCACCGCCGCACCGTGCAGCCCCTCGTAGAACAGCAGATCGCTGCCCGGCGTCAGCTCCTCCCACGGGGTGAAGGTGCCCGGATCCTGCCCGAAGGGTTTGGCCTCGGCGGCATCGTGCAGATACCGCCGCACCAGACCCACCCCGGTCTCGCCGTAATCGCGGAACAGCGTCTCGAGTTCTTCGAGCAGATTCGCCTCCGGCCCGAAATGCGAGAAATGCCGGTCGCTGTTCTGTTCCGCCGCCGCCATCGCCAGCTTCATCTCGTTGCGGTCGAAACGATGGAACGAATCACCCTCCACGATGGCCGCCGTGATGCCCTCGCGGCGGAATATCTCCTGAAAGGTCTTGGTGACACTGGTGGTACCGGCACCGGAGGACCCGGTGATGGCGACCACGGGATGCCGCAGCGACATGACACCTCCACAGTTCAATGCGGCGCCGGGCGGAACAGCGACCGCGTGCCGAACAGCGACGCGTCGAACCTCGGCCCGGCCTCCGGCTCACGGTGATAGCCCACGATCCGCTCGACCTCGGTGCGCGAACCGAAGATGATCGGCACCCGCTGATGCAGCGCCCGCGGCCGCACCTCGAGCACCCGCTCCGCGCCCGTCGTCGCCGCGCCGCCCGCCTGCTCGACGATCAACGCGATCGGATTGGCCCCGTACAGCAGCGACACCCGGCCCGGCCGCTCCGGATCGCGAGTGTCGTACGGGTACAGGTAGATTCCGCCGCGCGTGAGGATGTGGAACGTGTCGGCGACCAGCGACGCCACCCACCGCATGTTGAAGTCCCGGCCGCGCGGCCCGTCCACGCCCTCGAGGCATTCGTGGACGTAGCGGCGCACCGGCCGCTCCCAGAACCGCTCGTTGGCGGCGTTGATCGCGAACCCCGACGTATCGTCCGGGATGCGCATGCGCGGATGGGTCAGCACGAACGCGCCGATCTCCTGGTCCAGGGTGAACCCGTCCACGCCGCTGCCGGTGGTCAGCACCAGCATCGTGGCCGGTCCGTACAGGGTGAACCCCGCGCACACCTGCCGCACCCCGGGCTGCAGGAAATCCGCGGCCGCGGGATCCCGCCCGTCCTCGGGCGCGCGCAGCACGCTGAAGATCGTCCCGACGGGCAGATTCACATCGATGTTGGAGGACCCGTCGAGCGCGTCGAACGCCAGCAGATACTTGCCGCGCCGGAATTCGCTGGGCACCGGATGGAAGTCGGCCATCTGCTCCGACAGCAGCGCCACCAGCGGCCCGGTCCACTGCGACTCCGACACCATGACGTCGTTGGCGATGGCGTCGAGCCTGCGGTGCACCGTCGGCGGGAGGTTATCGGCGGCCTGAGCCCCGAGCGAGCCGACGATGCGGCCCCGCGTCACCCGGTTGGCGATGATCTTCGTCGCGGTGGCGAGCACGTTCAGCAACGCCGAGAACTCGCCCGAGGACCCGGGATGGCGGTGCTCCTGCTCGATCGTGTACCGGGTGAGGGTCTTCAGTCCTTCGGGCACGGCGCCTCCTCGTCCACGCGCGGGGCGTCACGCCCGAAGACGCTGCTGCCGTACACATCCGGCGCGGTGATCGTCATCAGATCCGCGCGGCCCAGCGGCCGGTGCCGTTCGACCAGGCGCTTGGCCTGCCGCAGCCGGCAGCGGTCCAGGGCGTTGCGGACACTGCGCCCGTTGGCGAATCGCGGCCGCGCCATCCGCCGTTCGAGGTACTCGGCGAACGCCGTGCGGCCCGCGGCGTCGAAACGGAAGTTCAGGCCCGCGGTCATCAGCTCCGCGATCGCCATCAGCTCCTCGTGGGTGTAGTCGGGGAACGCGATGTGGTGGGCCACCCGCGACGACAGCCCCGGATTGGCGGAGAAGAACGTCTCCATCCGGTCGGGATAGCCGGCGAAGATCACCACCAGGCTGGTGCGCTCGGTCTCCATCTCCTGCAGCAGGATCTCGATGACCTCCTGCCCGTAGTCGCGCTCGTTCTCCGGGCGGAACAGGTAGTACGCCTCATCGATGAACAGCACTCCCCCCGCCGCCTTGGCGAGCGCCTCCTTGGTCTTGGGCGCGGTGTGCCCGATGAACTGACCCACCAGATCGTCACGAGTCACGGTGTGCACCTTGGGTTTCCGGATATAGCCGAGGGTGTGCAGCAGCTCCGCCATCCGCAGCGCCACCGTCGTCTTCCCGGTACCCGGGCCGCCGGTGAAACTCATGTGCATCGTCGGCGGCGCGGATTCCAGGCCGAACCGCTCCCGGGCGCGCTCCACCAGCAGCAGCGCCGCGATCTCGCGCACCCGGCCCTTCACCGACGCCAGCCCGACCAGTTCCGCGTCCAGCCGCGCCAGGGTCGCGTCGACCAGCTCACCGGCCAGATCCGCCGAGAGATCCAGCAGCGCGTCGTCGGCCAGCGGCTCCGGCGCGTCGAGTGGCGGGCCGGAACCGTTCGACCCGCCACCCGCGCCCCCGGCGGCGCCGTTGCCGCCGGGGCGATGCATCCGGAACCCGCCCGGTCCCCGGCCGTCGGGCGCCTGCTCGCGTTCGGTGCCCACCGGCGCCCCCTCAGCCGCCGTAGCGCCGGCCGACCGGCTGCTCGGTCGCGTACGGCCGCCAGCCGTACTGCTGGCGGCGATCGTCGGATTCGGTGCGGGTCAGCAGATATCCCGGCTCGTGGTCGGGGCGCTGCACCAGGAAACTCAGCGCCGTGGTCTGGCGGCCGAAGCTCGCGTCGTAGGCGTTCACGCGAATGTAGTGCTGCGGGAACGTATTCCGGCACGCCGTCAGCTCCGCGAGGATGCCGTCGGGCTCGTCCAGGTCGAACAGCGGCAGCCCCCACATCTCCCAGTACACGTGACGCGGATGCGGGTCGTCGGTGTACTCGATGGACACCGGCCAGTTGTTGAGCAGCGCGTAGCGGACCTGTGCGCCGATCTCGGCGTCGGTCAGCTCGGGCAGGTGGGAGAACGTCCCCTGGCGCAGATACATGGCGAAACCTCGGGCTCTCAGCGGCTGGCGGTCGGGACGGCGTCGGGGGCGTCGGTGGAGGTGTACTCGAAGGTCACATCACCCCACGTCGAGAGGGCGGACTCCAGCGGGCGGCACAGCTCCGCCGCCCGGCGCAGCACGTCCGGTCCCTCCTTCAGCAGATCGCGGCCCTCGTTGCGGGCCTTCACCACCGCCTCCAGAGCGACCCGGTTGGCCTCGGCGCCCGCCGCGATCCCCATCGGATGCCCGATGGTGCCGCCGCCGAACTGCAGGATCACATCGTCGCCGAACAGGTCCAGCAGCTGATGCATCTGGCCGGCGTGGATACCGCCCGACGCCACCGGCATCACCCCGGGCAGGCTGGCCCAGTCCTGGTCGAAGAAGATGCCGTTGCGCGGATTCTCGGGAATGTGCCCGTCGCGCAACGTGTCGTAGAAACCCCGCACCGTGTGCGGGTCGCCCTCCAGCTTCCCGACCACCGTGCCCGCGTGCACGTGGTCCACGCCGATCAGCCGGCACCACTTGGCCAGCACCCGGAAACTGACCCCGTGGGTCTTCTGCCGCGTGAACGTCGAATGCCCCGCCCGGTGCAGATGCAGCAGCACGCCGTTGCGGCGCGCCCACTTCGACATCGACTGCATCGCGGTGTACCCGACCGTCAGATCCATCATGACGATGACGCTGCCGAGCGATTTCGCGAACTCCGCGCGCTCGTACATGTCCTCCATCGTCGCGGCCGTGACATTGAGATAATGGCCCTTCAACTCACCGGTTTCCGCGATCGCCCGGTTCACGCCCTCCATGGCGAACAAGTAGCGATCGCGCCACCGCATGAACGGCTGCGAGTTGATGTTCTCGTCGTCCTTGGTGAAATCGAGACCACCCCTGCAGGCCTCGTACACCACGCGCCCGTAGTTGCGCGCCGACAACCCGAGTTTCGGTTTCACCGTCGCGCCCAGCAACGGCCGCCCGTACTTGTTGAGATACTCCCGCTCGATCACCGTGCCGTGCGGCGGCCCCTGGAAAGTCTTGACATACGCCACCGGAATGCGCATGTCCTCCAGCCGCAACGCTTTCAGCGGTTTGAATCCGAACACGTTACCGATCACCGAGGACGTCAGATTCGTGATCGACCCCTCCTCGAACAGATCGATATCGTAGGCGACGTAGGCGAAGTACTCGCCCTCCCGGCCCGGTACCGGGACCACCCGGTAGCACTTGCCGCGGTACTTGTCGTTCGCCGTGAGGCGGTCGGTCCACACGACAGTCCATGTCGCGGTTGAGGATTCGCCCGCCACGGCCGCCGACGCCTCGATCGGGTCGACCCCCGGCTGCGGCGTCACCCGGAACACCGCGAGCACATCGGTATCGCTCGGCTCGTAGTCCGCGTCGTAGTAGCCCATCGAGGCGTAGGACTGAACACCCGGATCCCAGCGATCGCGTGTGGATTCGTCGGCCATGGTTCCTCCTGTGTCCAGCGGCACCGTGCAGATCCAGCATGAACGGGCCACCGCGGCCGAACAATTCGATTGTTTCTCGTCTCGGTCAATCGTTTGGTTGAGTTTGCTACCGTCTGACGATGGGAACGGTGAGTGCGGTCCGGATGGAAACATTTCTCGCCGTCGCTCGTCACAACAGCATCCGGCGCGCCGCTGCCCAACTCCACATCACCGAGGCCGCCGCCTCCGCCGCGGTCGCGCACATCGAAAAACAGCTCGGCGCGAAATTGATCGCCAAATCCGGGCGCGGTATCGCACTGACCGAGGCCGGTCGCGTGTACGCCGAATACTGCCGCAGCATCCTGGGTTTGATGCACGAGGCGCAGGCCGCGGTGCGCCGGGCGGAGACCGGGCGCCTGCGCATCGGCGTGGTGGCCACGGCGGGTGAGTACGTGCTGCTGCGGCCGCTGGTGTCCTTCCGCGACCGCTATCCGGATATCGAGGTCGGGCTCTCGATCCAGCCGCGCGACGTGCTGTTCCTCGAATTACTGCACCACGAAACGGATCTCGTGATCGCCGGGCGCCCGCCCCGCGAGACCGCCCTGGTCGTCCGCGCCTGCCGGCCCAGCCGGCTGGTGGTCGTCGGCGCCCCCGGCCACTGCCCGGACCCGCTGACCGCCACCTGGCTGCTGCGCGGGCACGGGTCGGGCACCCGCGACACCACCCTGGCCCTGCTCGACCGCCTCCAGATCCGCCCGCCCACCCTCACCCTCGGCTCCCACGGCGCGGTCCTGGCCGCCGCGCGAGAAGGGCTGGGCGTCACGCTGATTCACAGCGACGCCATCGGCGGCGACCTCGACCGCCACACCCTCGAACAGCTCCCCGTCGAGGGCACCCCGCTCGACCGTCCCTGGCACGCGGTCACCAGCCGCACCCCGACACCCACCGCCCGGCTGTTCGTCGACCACCTGACCGATCCCGCGCAGGTGAACGCCGACGCGTTCCAGCGCGTACCGGTCGCCCGGTGAAAAAGGTTGCGGTCCGGCCGATTCCGTCCCGTTGCGCTGAAATCCGTCCGCCCCGCGTCCATAATCGACCGTTGAGTCCGGGATTCCGGCTCCAGGGAGGGAGACGATCACCCATGTTCGTGGGCCATGCCGGACTGCTCCAGGTCATCCGGCGTCTGGTGCGGGAACCGCTGGACACCGGCGACGACCCGGACCCCACCCCGCATCCGCCCGTCCTGGTCCTGCAGGGGGCCGGTGGATCGGGCCGCACGGCCGTCCTCGAGGAGGCGCTGCACCGGCTGGCGAAGGAGACCAGGGTCGAACTGATCCGCCCGCTGCGGGTCACCGACGTCCACCGCGAGCGCCCCGGACCGCAGCACGAGCCGAGCCCGCTGCGCCCGGTGCACGTCGCGATCACCCTCGGCCTCGGCCGCCACCTCGACGGCTACCCCCTCGCGCTGCGCCGCACCGCGATCGCGCTGCTCGCCTGCAAGACCGACCTCGCCCCGATCCCCGCGGACGAACGCCCGCAGGCCCTGCGCGCCGAACTGGCACGGCTCTGGAACACCCGGCAGCTCAACGAATTCCTCGACGAACTGCAAGGGTCGGTGACGCCGCTGGTCGCGACCGCCGCGCCGCTGCCCGGCGCGGCGATGTGGGCCGCGCTGACCGGGATCGGGGTGGTGGCGCGGGGCGTGCAGCGCAAGCGGTGGTCGCACGCGCTGGACTGGTTCGGGCACCAGGATCTGGGGCTGGCGGCCGATCCGGTGCAGGAACTGGTGCACCTGAGCATGGACGCGCGCACCCGCCACGGCGAGACCGAGCAGTCCATCGACGAATCGCTCACCCTCGCCCTGCTCGCCGATCTGCGCGAGACCGTCACCCAGGCGCGCCGGCGCCGCCCGAACCTGCTGATCCTGCTCGACGACGGCGACTCCCCCGCCGCGGTGGCCTTCACCCGCTCGCTGCTGCGGGCCCGGGAATCGCTGGCGCGGGCCGGATCCCCGACCACCGATCCGGTGGCGCTGGTGACCACCACCTGCGGGACGCTGCCGGCCGTGCTGGACGCCCTGCCCGCCCCCGCCGGCCACACCGAGGCCGAACTGGCCACCCGCGCCGGCGGGATCGACGCGCGGATCCAGCCCTGGATCACCGTGGATCTGGACCCCATGCGCGTCGAGGATGTGCAATTGCTCGTCAACGACATCGACCGGCACAGCAGGCTCGGCGTCGCCGCCGCGGTGCACGGCGTCTCGCACGGCCACGCCGCCACGACCGTCGCCCTGCTCGACGCGATCCGCCGCGCCCCCGGCCTGCTCACCACCGAAACCTTCACGCGTGACGTCGATTTCGACGCCCTGCTCGGTACCCGCACGCCGGGCGGCCGGACCACCCTGGCGCAGACGGTGCTGCGCGTGATCGCCC
Source organism: Nocardia transvalensis NBRC 15921 (assembly GCF_000308875.1). Lineage (GTDB taxonomy): Bacteria > Actinomycetota > Actinomycetes > Mycobacteriales > Mycobacteriaceae > Nocardia > Nocardia transvalensis. The sequence continues at coordinate 118,368 of NZ_BAGL01000050.1, read as the reverse complement.
GCGGACTCGCCGATCCCGACCACCTCCGCCACGGCGGCAGCGGCCCGGACGAGACGCATCTGGCCGTCGCGTCGGTCGCCCGCAACCCCGACGAGGCGCGGGCGCTGGCCGACCTGCTGGCCGCGCCCGACCGCGACGCCCCGCTGTTCACCTCCCGGTACCTGTGGACGCCGCGGCGGCGGTGGACCGATATCGGGCCCGGCGGCGAGTGCATGCACCCGCTGGTCGGCTACCTCGGCCGCCGCGCGCTGGCCGCGGACGACGAGGCGTGGAACGCCGTGTGCGGCCGGCTGCTGGCGAGGGCGGTCTCCTACGACGACCGCGCCGGCCGGCTGCATTTCGAACGGCTGCTCGGCAACGACGACGCGGTGATCCGGGCCCTCGACGCGCAGCTGCGCGCCCGCGGCGCTCGCGCCTGGCTCGACCTGTTCGACGAGGTGACCTACGCCTGGGCCCCGCACCGGCCCACCCCGGACACTCCCGGCCACGACGCGGACACCACCCGCGGGCAGATCGCGGTCCTGACCGCCGTCGTGCCGCGTCTGGAACACGACCCCACCCTCGTCGACCCCGACCGCTGGCGAGATCTGCGGCGCCGCGCCGGATCCGGATTCAAATTCCTCGCCCGCCACGTCGAGGACCGCGGCCCGTTCGACGAACGAGCCGAACGCTACGGCTGGTGACGCGGCCGGTCGGCACAACTGCTCTGGAAAGGATGCTGCGCGTGGGTGAGCGGCACAGACTACTGATCTTCCCCCGTCCCGACCGGCCGCTCCCGCATCCGAAGGACTGGCTGCCACTGCTCGCGGCCGTCCTCGCCGCCGTGCTCGTCGCGGCCGTCCTGGTCGTCGTGCGCCCGTGGCAGGCCGACCCGGACTGCCACGGCGACGGCACCTGGCTGGCCGGCACCCGCTGCGTCGGGCTCAGCGAGGGCGCCTACGCCTTCGGCATCGACGATTTCGCCCCGATCATGGCCGCGATCGACCGGCAGAACGGCGAGGCCACCCGCAACTGCCCCGGCCCCGCGGTCACCGTCGGCGTCCTGCTGACCATGACCGACCCGTTCGCCGGCGGCCGCCCGCTGCACGAACTCGAGGGCATGGCCGCCGGCCAGCGCGCCGCCAACGACGTCGGCTGCGTCCACCCCGTGCGGCTGGTCGTGGGGCAACTCGGCGACTACGACGGCAACGGCGACCCGGCCGGGGTGGCGCGGCGGCTCGCCGCGCGCGGCGACGTCGTCGCGGTGGCCGGGGTCGGGCTGAGTAACCAGGCCACCGTGGACGTGGTGAATACGCTGGCGGACAAGAAGATTCCGATGGTGTCGGACGTGGTGACGGCCGAGGGCTTCGACCGGCAGGGCTCGCGCGCCGACCGCCCCGACTTCGGATCCTGCGACCGGGGAGCGACCTATTCGCAGGGAATGGGCACCGACTACTACTACCGCCTCGCGCACCGCGTCTACCCGCAGATCCAGGCGCTGCACGGCAGCGTCGGCACGCGGCCCGACTACATCATGGTCCCCACCGACCGCACCGACCCCTACACCTGCACCGCGTTGCCGCTGCTGCACCGGGAATTCGGCGACGACATCACCGGCAACGACATCGTGGACGTGAAATTCGATACGACCGACCCGGTGACCGTCGACCAGACCGCGCGGCGGGTCTGCGCGGACCCCGAGGAGGTCACCGTCGCCTACCTCGCCCGCGGCCGCGACCTCGCGCGATTCGTGGTCCGCCTCGACGAGCTGTACGCCAACGGGCAGTGCGCCGCCAAACCGGTCGACATCGTCAGCGTCTCCGACGGCGACCGGCTGCGCCACCCCGAACTCGACCCCGGACGCGAGGACCTGCGCCGCCGGGCGCTGACCTCGCCCAGTTTCATCTCCGGCCGGATCCGGCTGGTGTACAGCCTGCTGGCCGGCGCCGAACGCGGACCCGAGGACCCCAATACGATCCGGTACCGGCAGGCGTTCACCGGCGCCGGATTCGATCCGGCGCACCTGCCCGACAACTGGGCGGTCAACGGCTACGACGCGGTGCTGACCATCGCCACCGCCGTGAACCGGCTGCCCGCCGGGCAACCGGTCGAGCGCACCTCGGTCAACAGCGTGATCGGCGGATTCTCCGCCCCGGCCCAGGCGGTGCCCGGCGCCGGCGGCCCGATCATGTTCGACAACGGCGGCAACCGGTCCGGGCAGCCCCCGGCGGTGGTGCGGCTGTGCCCGATCGACGCTCGCCCGGACCAGCCCCTGCCGGTGCCCGCGACCGTGCCGTCGCGGCAGGGCCAGACCTATCCCGACTGCCCGCGCTGACCGCCGGGGGTCACCGCAGCTGCGGAATCACCTCGGCGGCAAGGCGTTCGGTCTGCTCGGGCTCGTCGAACATCGGCGTGAACAGCACCAGTCCGGCGCCGGCGTCGATCACCTCGCGCACGCCGCGGATACAGTCCGCCGGGGTGCCCGCCACCGACACCGCCGCGAAATTCGGTGTGCCGTACAGTTTTTCGAGGCTCTGGGCGATCCGGGTGCGGGCGCGGTCGGGGTTGTCGTCGACCGCGATGTAGATCCGCTTGGCGATCCGGAACCCGCCCGGGTCGCGGCCCGCCTCGTCCAGCAGCGACCGGACGGTGCGCACCTGGTCGGCGAACTTCTCGGTCGTACTCGATCCCGCGCCGAAGAACCCGTCGCCCAGGCGCACCGCGCGCCGCAGCGCGTTGGGGTGCCCGCCGCCGAACCAGACCGGCGGCGCGGGCTTCTGGAACGGCTTGGGTTCCATCTTCGCCTGCTCCAGCTGCCAGAACCGGCCGTCGAAGGTGACGGTGGGCTCGGTCCACAGCGCCCGCATCAACCGCACGCCCTCGGCGAAGCGGGACGCCACGCCCTCGCGGTCGACCCCGAACGCCGAGAACATCCGTCCCTGCCCGCCGTGGCCGACGCCCACCTCCACCCGGCCGCGGCTGACCTGATCCAGGCTGCTCAGCGCCTTCGCCAGATGCACCGGAGTGTGCAGTGTGGACACGAATACCGAACAGCCCAGGCGCAACCGCTCGGTGCAAGCGGCCGCGTAGGTCATCGTCTCCAGCGGGCTGAGCTGGGGCTGGGCGTTGATGGTGAGCACCTGTTCCTGGGTCCAGCCGCTGTGGAAGCCCAGCTGCTCGATACGGCGCAGATGGGTGCGGAAGGCGGCCGGGTCGAACTCGCCGTCCGCGAAGAACTGGGGGATCGAGATCGCGAAGTCCATGTCGGACCAACCTACGCGGCGGTGTGACACATTCCATCACCCCCACCCATTTATTTAGTTAGTGCAAGACAACTATCGTGAGGGGAAGTTCCGTCCGTCTGTCTTCGGGAAGGACACCCTTGGCTTCCGCTCAACCCACCGGCGGCGTCGACGTCGGTGACGTCCAGACCATCCGCCGCCGGCTCCGCGTCGACCACGACCACCCGCACTACAAGTGGGTGGCGCTGTCCAACACCACGCTGGGCATGTTGATGGTCACCATCAACTCCTCGATCGTGATCATCTCGCTGCCCGCGATCTTCCGCGGCATCCACCTCGACCCGCTGTCGCCCGGCAACGTCAGCTACCTGCTGTGGCTGATCATGGGCTTCCTGCTCACCTCCGCGGTGCTGGTCGTGATGTTCGGGCGCCTCGGCGACATGTTCGGCCGGGTACGCATCTACAACCTGGGCTTCGTGGTGTTCAGCCTCTCGGCGATCGCCCTGTCGTTCGACCCGTTCGACCTGGGCGGCGGCGCGATGTGGCTGATCGTGTGGCGCGTCGTCCAGGGTGTCGGCGGCGCCATGCTGATGGCCAACTCCTCGGCGATCCTCACCGACGCCTTCCCCGCCCGCCAGCGCGGCGTGGCACTGGGCATCAACCAGGTCGCGGCGGTCGCCGGCTCGTTCCTCGGCCTGCTGATCGGCGGCCTGCTCGCCGAATGGGACTGGAAGGCCGTGTTCTGGGTGAGCGTGCCGTTCGGCATCATCGGCACCGTCTGGTCCTACCGGTCGCTGCACGACAACGGCGTGCGCACCCCCGGCTCGATCGACCTGCCCGGCACGCTGACCTTCGCGCTCGGCCTGACCGCGCTGCTGACCGGCATCACCTACGGCATCCAGCCGCACGGCAGCTCCAAGACCGGCTGGACCAACCCGTGGGTCCTCGGGGCCGTCGTCGGCGGCGTCGCGCTGCTGGCGCTGTTCTGCTACATCGAGACCAAGGTCCGCCAGCCCATGTTCCGCATGTCGCTGCTGCGCAACCGCACCTTCGCGCTCGGCAACTTCGCCAGCCTGATGTCGTCGGTCGGCCGCGGCGGCCTGCAGTTCATGCTCATCATCTGGCTGCAGGGCATCTGGCTGCCGCTGCACGGCTTCGACTACGAGTCCACCCCGCTGTGGGCGGGCATCTACATGCTCCCCCTGACCGTGGGATTCCTTGCGGCAGGACCGGTTTCGGGCTGGCTGTCGGACCGCTACGGCGCCCGGCCGTTCGCCGCGGGCGGCCTGCTCGTGGTCGCGGTCACCTTCGTGCTGCTGGTGGTGATCCCGGTCGATTTCGACTACTGGGTGTTCGCGCTGATCATCCTGTTCAACGGCCTGGGCTCGGGCATGTTCGCCTCCCCCAACACCGCCGAGGTCATGTCGGCGGTGCCGGCCTCGCAGCGCGGCGTCGCCTCCGGGATGCGCGCCACCCTGATGAACGGCGGCATGGCGCTGTCGATCGGCATCTTCTTCTCGCTGATGATCGTCGGGCTCTCCGGCACCCTGCCCGGCGCCATGGACTCCGGGCTGCGCGGACAAGGCGTCTCCGCGGACGTCGCGGGCCAGGTCGCCGATATGCCACCCGTGGGCAGCCTGTTCGCCACCTTCCTGGGCTACAACCCGTTCAAGGAACTCCTCGGACCCACCGGCGCACTGGACAAGCCCGGCGTGCACGCCGACGTGCTCACCGGCCAGGAGTTCTTCCCGAACCTCATCTCCGGCCCCTTCCACTCCGGGCTCGTGGTTGTGTTCCTCGGCGCGGCGCTGATGATGTTCGTCGGCGCCATCGCGTCCTGGTTCGCCGGCGGCGGGAAACCCGCCGACGAGAACGAGGAACTGGCCGAGGCCGCCCGGGAGGGCATACTTTCTGGCACAGGGAATACTGAAACGGACAATGCCGACACGACAGCGAGCCGCGTAGGAGCGAAGACGGGATGATCCAGCAGGAGCGCACGCGCAGCGCCGAACAGCTCGCCGAGGCGGCCGACCTGTATCTGGCCCTGGGCCGGATCACCCGGCTGCTGCGCCGCTCCGGCGATCTCGGATCGCTCAGCCCCGGATCCGCCGCGGCACTCGCGACGCTGGTGCGCGTCGGCCCGATGCGGCTGGGCGATCTCGCCGCCGCCGAGCGCGTCACCGCGCCCACCATGTCCCGGATCGTCTCGGGCCTGGAAAAAGTCGGACATATCGAGCGCACCGCGGACCCGGTCGACGGGCGCGCACAGCTGCTGTCGGCGACAGAACCGGCTCGCGCGCTGGTCAACGGGCTCACCTCGGCCCGCATTCAACGCTTCGCGGCGGCACTGGACGACCTGGAACCCGGCGAGCGCGCGGTACTCGCCACCGCGATGACCAAACTCGTCGACCTGCTCGACGAGTAAGACGGGTCACAATCGCAGAGTCGTGGATCCCATTGTGGCTGCGCAACATTGCAAAATCTGATAGAACAAGATTACTTCTGCTGACAAAGATCTGGGTTGCTCACAAAGTGGTGGGCCGGAGTTCGAGCTCCCGGTAAACCCCTGTCACAGTGCGGCTTTCGGAGCTCGGCACTGTTTCCGGAGGAGAACCGTAATGATGACTGTCCGCTCGAACACCCCGACCCCTGCTTCCGGCGAGGACGACGAGGCCCCCGATGACGCTGTCGTATGGCCCGAACCCAGTCCGCTTACGTCCTGGTGGCAGACCGTAATGCAGGATTCCACCGACCGCCGCCGCCCACCCCGGGGCGCGGTGTAGTACCACTTCCGGCCTGCTTTTGGCCGGAATCCGTTGCGATTCCGGCCAAAAACACGCCGGAAGGTCGGATTCACCACGCCCGGTACGAGTCCGCTTGCGCACGTATGCAAATTCATCGGCACGTGCGCTCGCGGGATCAATGGTCGTGTACATCCGTAAGAACACACCCGCCGGTTGTTTTTCCCGGCCTCCGGTGTGAGCCGCGGTAAATCCCCGGGTGTTTACATTCGCGGAACCGTAACCGAACGCGCCCGAAAAAAATGAATGAGTGTTTCCGGGGCGAAATCGCGGCGGCGACTCCGGCGCGCCGGCGAACACGCGCGATCACCCGGAGGCGCTTGACTTCGAGTTCGCTCCAGGTCGTAGCGTCGGTAGACGTGGGCGCCCGCTCACCTCGTACCCGGCGTTACCCCCCAGGAGGACTCCCCCGCATGATCGCGACCAGGAAACTCGGCGAGCTGACCGTGGGCGCACAGGGCCTCGGCTGCATGGGCATGAGCCAGGCCTACGGCGTGCGCGACAACGACGACGAGTCGATCGCCACCATTCACCGCGCGCTGGATCTGGGCGTCACGATGCTCGACACCTCCGACGTCTACGGTCCCGAGACCAACGAACGCCTCGTCGGCCGCGCCGTCGCCGACCGCCGCGACCGGGTGGTGCTGGCCACCAAGTTCGGCATCGTCTGGGGCGAGGGCGGCGCGGTCGGCGCCCGCGGCGACGCCGCCTACGTGCGGCAGTGCTGCGACGAATCGCTGGCGCGGCTGGGCGTGGACCACATCGACCTCTACTACCAGCACCGCGTCGACCCGAACGTCCCGATCGAGGAGACCTGGGGCGCGCTGTCGGACCTCGTCACCGCCGGCAAGGTGCGCTACCTCGGCATCTCCGAGGCCGCGCCGGCGACCATCCGCCGCGCGCACGCGGTGCACCCGGTGAGCGCGCTGCAGAGCGAATGGTCGCTGTGGACCCGCGAGATCGAGGCCGAGGTGGTGCCGACCTGCCGCGAGCTGGGCATCGGCATCGTGCCGTTCTCGCCGCTGGGCCGCGGCTTCCTCACCGGCTCCGTCACCTCCACCGCCGACCTCCCGGCCGACGATATGCGCCGCCGCCTGCCGCGCTTCGCCGACGGGAACTTCGACCGCAACCTCGCCATCGTCGCGGAACTGCGCCGCATCGCCGACGAGAAGGGCGTCACCGCAGGGCAATTGGCCCTCGCCTGGGTCCAGAGCCGCGGCGCGGACGTCGTCCCGATCCCCGGCACCAAACGCCGCACCTACCTCGAGCAGAACGTCGCCGCCGCCGACCTCGACCTCTCCCCCGAGGACCTGGCCCGCATCGAGGCCGCGGCACCCGCCGAGGCCGTCGCCGGAGCCCGCTACCCCGAGGAAATGGCCCGCGCCGCAGGGAAATAGGCGTCCCTGCGGCGGAGCCTCGGCAATCAGACACCCTCGCGATCGGTGCCGACCACTGCCCCGGACTCGGCGTCGATCCGCACCTCCGACTCGACGCCGTCGGTGCCGCGGACGTCGACCTCCCACGTCGTCACGCCCGCGTCGGTGTCGAGTTCGGCGGACAGGACGGTCGCGCCCGGCACCGCCTCCAGGGCCTTGGCGGTGGCCTGGTCCTTCGTGATCGTGGTCTTCGCGACCTGGGTCAGGGAGTGGCCGGCGTGGGCGCGGCCCGGCGAGCCGAAGGAGGCCAGCACGAGGCCCCCGCCGATCAGCGCGACCGCGACCGCGCCGACCAGCATCCACCGCAGACCGCCCAGAATCCGACGTGCGACGAGTGTCATGAAAGTTCCTCCTGTGCCGGTGATCTCGAATGTGGGGGCCACCGTCGCACCGCGTGGCTGAAGACACCCTGAACCCACCTGAAACTCCCTTCAGGAAGTATCTGTCAGGCTGTGCCCATGCGTTTGCTGATCGTCGAGGATGAGACGCGCCTGGCCGAGACCCTCGCAAAGGGTTTGGCGGCAGAGGGTTTCGCCGTGGACCTCGCGCACGACGGGCCCGACGGCCTGCACCTGGCCACCACCGGCGACTACGACCTCGTGATCCTCGACATCATGCTGCCGGGGATGAACGGCTACCAGGTGTGCGCCGCCCTGCGCGCCGCGGGACACGAGACCCCGGTGCTGATGCTGACCGCCAAGGACGGCGAATACGACGAGGCGGAGGGCCTGGACACCGGCGCCGACGACTATCTCCGCAAACCGTTCTCGTACGTGGTGCTGCTGGCCCGCATCCGCGCCCTGCTGCGCCGGCGCACCCGCGGCGGCGCACCGACCCTCAGCGTCGGTGATCTGAGCCTGGACCCGAACACCCAGACCTGCCGGCGCGGGCCCGAGGAGGTGCCCCTGACGGCGAAGGAGTTCGCCGTCCTCGAACAGCTCGCGGTGCGCGCCGGGGAGATCGTCTCCAAGGCCGACATCCTCGACCACGTCTGGGATTTCGCCTACGACGGCGATCCGAACATCGTCGAGGTGTACATCAGCACGCTGCGCCGCAAGATCGACGCCCCGTTCGGGCGGCGGTCCATCACCACCGTGCGCGGCGCGGGCTACCGGCTGGTGGCCGACCGTGGCTGACTTACGCCGCCTCCCGCGGCTGTTCGGTTCCGTCCGGTCGCGCACGGCCGCCGCGGCGGCCGCGGTGGTCGCGATCGGGCTCGTGCTCGCCGGGGCGGTCGTCCTGGCGGTGCTGCGGCACAACCTGGTCAACAGCGCCGGGCTGCAGGCCGAGATGACCGCGCGCAGCGTCGAAGCCCAGCTCACCCGCGGTACCGCCCCGGCGGATCTCAAACTGCCCGACGCGGATACCCAACCGGTGCAGGTGATCTCGGCCGACGGACGCGTCCTGGCCGCCGACGACGACCTGCGCGGCACACCCATGACCGACTTCGCGTCTCCGCACGAGCAGGACGCCGAGGACGACGACGATCACGACGAGGACGCGTCGAAGGAGGACGACGACGAGTCCGAGGACGACGACAAGGACGACAAGGACGGCCAGGACTCGGACGACGACGCGAAGGACACCGTCCCCGCGGTCACCGTGGCCTCGGCGTCCACCCCGCTCCAGTTCCGCGATCTCCAACTGCCGGTCGCCCACGACGACACCGGAAGTCACCAGTTCCGCGTCGCCGCGCTCACCGCCGCCGCGTCCGGGCAGCCCGTCACCATCTACGCCGGCGCCTCCCTCGCCACCGCCGACAAGGCCGTCGCCGGGGCCCGCAACGCCATGCTGCTCGGCCTGCCCCTGGTGCTCGCACTGGTCGCCGCCGTCGCCTGGCTGGTCACCCGCCGCGCCCTGCGGCCCGTGGAGGCGATCCGCACGGAACTGGTCGAGATCATGGACGGCGACCTGACTCGCCGTGTGCCCGTACCGAATTCCCGCGACGAGATCGCCCGCCTGGCCACGACCACCAACGCCACGCTCGCCGCGCTCGACGAATCCGCCGAACGCCAGCGCCGGTTCGTCGCCGACGCCGCCCACGAGCTGCGCAGCCCGATCGCCAGCCTGCGCACGCAACTGGAGGTGGCCCAGGCCCACCCGCACCTGCTCGATATGGACGGCCTCGTCGCCGACACCGTCCGGATCGAACACGTCGCCGCCGATCTGCTGCTGCTCGCGCGGCTCGACGCGGGCGAACAACCCCGGCGCGAACCGGTCGACCTCACGGATCTGGTCCGCGACGAACTCGAACACCGCGCCCACGACCGGCACCCGGTAGTGATCGATACGGCGCCGGAGCCCGCCGTCGTCGCCGGCAGCCGCACCCAGCTCGGGCGCGTGCTCACCAACCTCCTCGACAACGCCCAGCGCCACGCCGCGGCTGCCGTGCGCGTGACGGTCGCCCGCGACGGGGACACGGTCGTGCTGGCGGTGTCCGACGACGGGCCCGGCGTCCCGCCCGACGACCGGGAGCGGATCTTCGGCCGCTTCGTCCGGCTCGACGACGCCCGCAGCCGCGACGAGGGCGGCGCCGGACTCGGTCTCGCCATCGTGCGCGACGTCGTGCACCGCCACGACGGGCTGATCCGGGTCGAGGACGGCGACGCCGGCGGCGCCCGCTTCGTGGTCTCGCTGCCGGCGGCCGGACCTACTGCGCCGCAGCCACCGTCAGCGTGACCGGGGTGTCGGCGGTGACCTGCGTACCCGCCGCGGGAGTCTGCTCGGAGATCGTCCACGCGGTGGTGTGACTGGCCATGTCGTTCATCACGTCCCGCCCGTCGGTGGCGGTGATCGAGCCGATCGCGAAGCACAGGCCCGGTCCCACCACGGTCTCGGCCAGCGGCTTACCGCGGAAGTCCGGTAGCGGCTGCGGCCAGGTCTGCTTGTCGCAGGAGGCGGCCGCGGGCCCCGCCGATCCCGAACCGCCGGGCGCGGCGGAGGTCGGCTTCGACTCGGCTGTGCTCTGCCCGTCCCCGGACGATCCGCACGCCCCGCACGCGAGTGCGACGGCCACAGTGACGACGGATACCGCGATGCGGCGCATACATTTTCCTCTACATCCACGGACCGGCCTCGCCCGGCCCTCGAGCTGCGCCACGCACAGTAGTACGCCCGGCCCGCCGCCGTCGCGCGCGGGGGCGGATACGACACCCCGTCGCCGTGCGCACGATAGATTTCGGCCGGCGCCGCCGGAATTCGATCGATATGCGGCCGATTCCGGTCGATGTCCGGAAATTCGGCGCCACACCGCCGTCGAGAGCTATTCGCGATACCGCGATTGCGAATAGGGAACGGTGGTCGCCGGGCGGTGAGGTCCGAGGGCCGTAGCACGTCCCGGACCCCACCCGATCAGCGGTGCTGTCGACCGCGAGCTGCCGGGACCGGAGGATCCACTCCCCGAAATTGTGCGCCGGAAAATTCCGTCCGGCAGTGGTTTTCGCTGTTACAACATGATGAAAATCCGATATCCCGGCCATCGCGCCGGCTATCGGACCGTAATTTCCGACAGTACCGTTTCCATCCGGGCCAGCGCGGCGCGGATCCGCGATTTCACCGTCGACACCTGCACGCCCAGCCGCGCGGCCACCTGCGGATAGCTGAAACCCGCGTAGTAGGCGAGCACCAGCGCCTCCCGCTGCAACGGGGTCAGCGATTCGAGACCGTCTCGCACACACCGCAATTCGAGCCTGCGCAGCGCCTCCTCCACCACCGAATCGATCGGCGGCCGGTAGTCGTTGACGCCCCAGGCGTGATCGTGATCGGAACAGGCGCGTTCGTGGCGGACCCGGTCCACCGCCTGCCGGTGCGCGAGCGTCCGCAGCCAGGTCGCCGCCGAACCGCGCCGCTGGTCGAATCCCGCGGCGCTGCGCCACACCTGGATGTAGACGTCCTGGCAGGTCTCCTCGGCGTAGCCCGGATCGCGGACGACGGCCAGCACCCGCCGGAACACCATGGGCCGGGTCCGCTGGTAGAGCTGCGCGAATGCCTCCCGGTCGCCGTGACCCACGCGGCGGACGAGTTCGGCGTCGAGGTCGGCGGCGGCCGCTCGCGCGGAACAGGATTCCGGCGGATGCGTGATCGGAGACCGCCGGGCGGGACGGGCGGGAAGGAGAACGGCCACGAGTGCCCCCACGGAGAGAAGGTGTCGGAGCCGACCGTCGGGTTCAAGGACGTATGCCGGAGTGAGATCCCCTCCGGGGGCAAGGGATTGGGGATCCGGAGATTCAGTCTACCGGTGCGCGCCTCACAGCCGCAGCCCCAGTTCGACGATGGCGCGCGCCACCTCGTGCACGCGCACCCGGTTGCGGCGCGCGTGCGCGCGGATCAGCTCGTAGGCCGCCTCGGGCGCGATGTGGCGGGCACCCGCGATGACCCCCTTGGCCTGTTCCACGAGGATCCGCGCGCTGAGCGCGTGCTGTAGCTGGTCGGTCAGCCGCTGCTGGCGGCGCAACCGGTCCGCGGTCAGCAGATGCCCCGCGGTCAGACCGGCCAGCAGGGCCCCCAGCGACAGATCCTGCGGCGTCCAGTCGTGCGGCGCGGCCGCGTACAGGCTCAGCACACCCAGCCGGGCCTCGCCGAGTCGCAGCGGCATCGCCGCCACCGCCGGCACGCCGTAATGTGCGGCGGCGCTGCTGTATTCGGGCCAGCGGTCGCCGCAGCGGCGCGCGTCGGTCACGGCGACGGGCTCCCCGCCGCGCAGCGCGTCCACGAGCGGGCCGCGCGCGGCGACCTGCTGCACCACCTCGACCTCGGCCAACTCCTCGGGCACCGCGCCCGCGACCTCGTAGCGGTCGTCCTCGAGCAGTGTCACCGCGGCGCCGGACACCGGCAGCACATCGGTGGCGGTGTGGATCAGCTCCGACAAAGCGTCCGACCGGTCGGGAGCGGCGGGTAAGCGCAGCACCAATCGCGCCAGCGCCGGTACCAGCGTGTCGCCGTCAGACATCCCTGCATCACCCCCGCGGCCGGGACACCGGTGGTGCCCGCCAGGTCGGTCGGATCTCGCGTCAGCCGGACCTATCGATGGTACGACCCCGCCGGTCGGCGAATTACCCGTATTCCGTGGATAATTCGCGGGGTTGCGGCGCCGGTGACGGTCGCGGCGCGATCGCCCGTCAGTCGCGGTCGAAGCGGACGCGCCGCGCCACCACCGCCGCGGCCACCTCCGACAGCGACAGCGCGTGCCCGAACGCGTAGGCGCGCAACCGCGCGTAGGCGTCGGGCACCCGCACGCCCGCCTGCGCCACCACCATGCCCGCCGCCTGATGGATGGCGCGGCTCGACAGCGGCTGCTCGAGCCACGGCGCGTCGGCGGGCGCGCCGCCCGGCAGTCCCGCCGCCCGCGCCACCACCAGCTGCGTGGTGATCAGATCCGCCACGTGCAGGCCCGCCGACATCATCCGCGCGTCGAGGCGGCCCGGGATGTCGCGATAGAGGTCCAGGGCGCCGAACCGGATCTCGCCCAGCCGCAACGGCATCGCGATCATCGCGCCCGAAATACCGGTCCACGCCAGCGCTTCGGCGAATCCCGGCCAGCGTTCGCAGCCGCCCGCCAGATCGGCCACCCCGACCGGCTCGCCCGTCGCCGCCGCCTCCACCGCCGGGCCCTCGCCGACGGTCGCCTGCACCGATTCGACGCCCGCGGCCACCTCGTCGCTGCTCCACCACGGCTGCATCCCCGCGTGGTGCTCGTCGATGACGATCGCGGCCCGCTGCACCGGCAGCACCCGCACCGACGCCGCGCACGCCCCGGCGACGCCGCCCCCGCCGGCCCGCGCCGCCGTCAGGAATCGCTCGGTCAGGTACTCGAACCGTGGCACGCCAGTCCCCTCACGATCACCCACGCCGCCCCGGCGCGCGCCGGACCGTCGGCCGTCGGTGATCCCGGCCACAGTGCCGCCGAACCGTGAGATGCGCCATCATTTCCTTCCGGAAGTGATTGCCCGCGGTTCGGCGCGATAAACGAAACCGGTTGCGGCGGACCGCGACCGGACGGCCGGGCGGCCGGATGGCGCAGCCGACCGCTCCTCCAGTGAGGTTTGCCGGTCGATTGCCGCGCGACCTACCGTGAATTCGCTGATATTCCCAGAACGGAGAGTTTTCCATGCCGATCATCGACCTCGGTTCGTCCGCGCTCAACCTGGCCAACACCGTGACCTCGCTGGCCGCCAATGTCACGTACCTGCTGCAGGCCTGGGGCCTGGCCTGAGGCTCCGCCGCGTGTTCGCCTCCCGTCGTTCGGTGCCGCTATCCTTTATTCGGGGCCGACGGCTGGGGAGGGGATACCCGGATGCCAACTCTTGCAGCGCGTTTACATGACGTGATCACCACCGCGGGCGCCTGTGACACCGCCGCGCAGGCCGACGCACTGGCCACGCGGCTCGAGCGACTGATCCGCGAATTCGGCGTCGGCGCGTACACCGGCGAGGATCGAGCGCGGCTCGCGCTGCTGTGCTCGGACGCCACCACCGCGGTCCACACGGCCGCGGCGCGCACCGGGGCCGATACCGCCCGCCCGGCGCCGAGGGATCCGGACCGCGCCGAGGACGAGCCCGTCATCAGGATCGAGGACCTGTTCGGGCTGCCGCCGCAACGCGCGCGCTACCGCGCCCGCGACTGGAACTTCTACCGGCGCAGGCTGTAACCGCTCAGCCGAGCAGATACTGCTCGAGGTGCTCGCGCTCGGTCTGCAATTCGGAGATGGCGCTCTTCACCACGTCACCGATGCTCACGATGCCGACCATCCGGCCCGCCCGCAGCACGGGCAGATGCCGGATGCGGTGCTCGGTCATCGTCGTCCGCAGGCTCTCCACCCGGTCGTCGGGTGAGCAGGTGTGCACCACCGCGGTCATGATCGCGGCGACCGGCTGGTCGAGCAGCGCCGCGCCCTCGGTGTGCAACCGCCGCACGACGTCCCGCTCGGAGACGATGCCGTCGAGCGCCAGACCGTCCGCCGACACCACCACCGCGCCCACATTGCGCTCGGCCAGCACCCCCAGCAGCTCGCGGACCGCCGCGTCCGGGGCGATCGTCACCACCTCGGCGCCCTTCCTGCGCAGGATCTCGGAAATTCGCATCGGATATCCACCGCCGTCCCTTGCCCTCGGTCGTCTACCAGGATCTCGCGTTTCCTCCGCCGTGACCAGCAAAGATTCCGCGCGGGACGATCAACCGCACGGTCATGTCCCACACCGGGCGACCCACCGCTGTCGCCGAACCTGCCGCGGCGAGGGCCCCCGCGGACGTAGCATGCGGAACGTGGCCGAAGCGAACCGTCCCGCCGTGGTGCGGGTTCTCGTGTACTCGAGTGAATCCGACACCCGCAGCCAGGTGATGACGGCGCTGGGCAAGCAGCCCCGCCCCGACCTGCCGCCGTTCGAATACCTCGAGGTCGCCACCGCGCCCGTGGTCGTCGAGCAGATGGACGCCGGCGGTATCGACCTGGCGATCCTCGACGGCGAATCGGCCCCCACCGGCGGTCTCGGCGTCGCCAAGCAACTGCGCGACGAACTCGACACCTGCCCGCCCATCCTGGTGATCACCGGCCGCCCCGACGACGCCTGGCTCGCCAACTGGTCCCGCGCCGACGGCTCGATCTCCCACCCGATCGACCCCTTCCAGCTCACCGAGGCCGTCACCACCCTCCTGCACAACCGCTCTGCGGCCTAGCCGATCACGAGGCGGGCGAGCGCGCCGATCTCCAGCGCCGCCCACACCGCACCGTCCGGTCCCACAGTGAGGCCGTGCGGTTCCGACTCCGCGGTCGGCAGCTCGTACCCGGTGACGACACCGTCGACGGTGATGCGACCGAGGCGGTTGGCGCCCCACTCGGTGAACCAGAGCGCGCCGTCGTTTCCGGCGGTGACCGCATGTGGCCGGGCGCGGCGGTCGGGCAGCGGGAATTCGGTGATCACGCCGCCGGTATCGATGCGGCCGATCTGCCCGGCGCCGATCTCGACGAACCAGACGGCCCCGTCCGGACCGGCGGTGATGCCGACCGGGCCCGCGGCCTCGGTGGGCAGCGGGTAGAGCGAGATATCCGCGTCCACGGAGAGACGGCCGATCGCGTTACCGGCGTTGAGGGTGAACCACAGTGCGCCGTCGGCGCCGTCGGTGATCGCGGCGGGATACGCTCCCGGATCCGGCAGCGGGAACTCCGTCACCTCCCCCTGCGGAGTGATCCGCCCGATCCGCCCGGCGTCGGTCTCGGTGAACCACAACGCGCCATCGGAGCCTGCCGCGATGCCGAACGGCCCGCACTCCGCGGTGGGCAGCGCGAAACTCGCCGCTGATCCGTCCCTGCCCACCCGGCCGATGCGATGCGCCCGGTGTTCGGTGAACCACAGCGCCTCATCGGGACCGGCGGTGAGAATCGTCGGACCGCACTCCGGATCGAGCTGGTAGAACGTGGGCTGCCCGCCGGGGACCAGCCGCCCGATCCGGCCACTGTGAACCAGCGTGAACCACAGCGCGCCATCGGGTCCCGTGGCAATCGAGTACGGGCCTTCGTCGGCGCCACACACCGGATACTCTTCGACGACCTCGACCGAATCGCGTGACACACCAAGTCCTTTCCGACCGCTGCTGCGGAGCAACGGCCCAGCGATTATGCCTTCTCCAGGCACTGGCCTCACTGGTCGGGATGGTTGCTGTGCGGCGCACTGCCCACCGCGGCGGCGAATCCCGCCAGGACTACGAGCCCGGTCCCCAGCCAGAGGGCCGCGGTCGGGCCGTACCCGTCGACCGCGCGCCCACCGAACAGCGCGCCCGAGGCGATGGCGGCATTGAAGACCGCGACCAGGATCGCCGAGGCCGCCTCGCGAGCACCGGGCGCGGCGGCCGACGTCCAGGTCTGAGTACTGACCGAGACGCCACCGTAGGACAGCCCCCACGCGACCAGCAGCAGGCATGCGGCCAGGGGCGAACCTCCGACGAGGGCCAGCACGCCCACCGCGGCCGCCAGCCCGGCGCACACCGCGACCACGGCCCGCCGGGGTGCACGGGCTGCAATCGTGCCGAGGATGAAAGTTCCCGCCACACCGGCGATTCCGTACCCGAGCAACAGGGCGCTGACCGTGCCCGCACTCGCATGAACCCGCTGCTCGAGCACCGGCCGGAGGTAGGTGTAGGCCGCGAAGTGGCCGCCGACGAGCAACGCCACCACGATCATTCCGGTCCGTAGCCGCGGATTCGCCAGCAGGCGCGGCAGATCCGACAACGCGACGCCGCGCTCCGGTGGCAGCGGGGGCAGGATCGCCGCGAGTGCCACCGCGACCAGCACCGCCAGCCCGGCCGCCGCGCCGAAGGCCGACCGCCAACCGGCCAGCGCGCCCAGGTAGGTCCCGGCCGGAACGCCCAGTACGGAAGCGATCGCGATACCGCTGAAGATCACCGAAGTCGCCGTCCCCACCGACCGCGGCGGCACCAGCCGCACCGCCAGGCTGCCCGAGATCGCCCACACCCCGCCCATCCCGGCCCCGACCAGGACCCGCCCCGCCACCAGTACCGCGAAACTCGGCGCCACCGCGCACAGCAGATTGCCCACCGCGACGACCAGCATCAGCACCGGCAGCAGCCGTCGCCGGTCCACCCGCCCCAGCGCCGCCATCAGCACCGGGGCGGTCACCGCCAGCAGTCCGGTGACCGTCAGGGCCAGCCCGGCCAGCCCCTCGGAGACGCCCAGTGCGGCGCCCAGCGGGGTGAGCAGGCCGACCGGCAGCATCTCCGAGGTCACCACCGTGAACGTGCCCACGGCCACGGCCCCGGCCGCGAGCCGGCCACGCGCCGGAAGGTGTTGTGGCGGTGCGGATTCCGCACCGAGTGTCCCGATCTCCGTCATAACACCAGCCAACCCGCGGCGACCGGCCGGAACAACGGCGAAGGTCTCATCCTTCTATTAGTGGAACTCATGGATCGACGGGAAGGATGCGGGAGCGGTATGGACCTGCGGGAGCTGGAAGCCTTCCTCGCCGTGGCCGAGGAACTGCACTTCGGCCGCGCCGGGGCCCGGCTGTACGTATCGCAGAGCCGGGTGTCGCAGCTGCTGCGGTCGCTCGAGCACCGCATCGGCGGGCGGCTGGTGGACCGCACCAGCCGCCGCGTGCGCCTGACGCCGCTCGGGCAGGAGCTGTTCCCCGAACTGCGCACCGCCTACGACCGCCTGCGCGCCACCCTCGATTCAGCCTGTGCCAGTGCGCAGGGCGTGCGCGGAGTGCTGCGCGTCGGCTTCCAGGGCAGTGCGGACGAACGGATCCTGGCCGCCGTCACCGCCTTCCGCGCGCGGCATCCCGGCGGCACGGTGGAACTGGTCGAGATCCCGTACGCCGACCCGTTCGGCCCGGTCCGCCGCCAGGAGGTCGACGCCGCCCTGGCGCTGCTGCCGGTCGCCGAGCCCGACCTCGTCGTCGGCCCCGTCCTGCCGGGCCGCACCCAGGTGCTCGTGCTGCCCGTGCGGCATCCGCTCGCCACCCGCGACGTGCTCGACGCCGCCGACCTGGCCGGCTGCCCGCTCGTCGGAATCGCCGACACCGCACCGCGATACTGGCGCGAGGTGCACGCGCCGCGCCGCACGCCCGACGGCCGCGCGATCCCGGCCGGGCCCGCGGTGTCCACCACCCAGGAGGCCATCGCCGCGGTGGCCGCCGGGCACGGCGGCCTGCTGCTGTGCGACACCACCGCCGCCTACCATCGGCGCCCGGACGTGACCTCCGTTCCGGTGCGCGGCATTCCGGACAGTCATGTCACCCTGATCTGGCATCGTGATCGCGACAGCGGCCGCGTGCACGCCTTCGCGCGTGCCCTGGCGCAGACGTCCGGCACGCCGGAATCCGCGCTGCGCCCTGTCCTGTGACGGCCGGCGATTGCGCCGTTTCAGTCATAAGTGCCAGTTCCGAATTCGATCAAACACCGCCCACAAACGGCCTGCATTAAGAAAGATCGGTTGTAGGCTGTGCCCTAGCTCACACCAGTGCGAGCGTTGATATGAGTCCCATTTGTCCGGATCAGCATCATCACTCGCACCCCCGCTGAGCGTGCCCTGGGGTGCGACTGGCCCGGCAGACGACGACGTCAGCCCGCCTCGGCAATTGCCGGCTGTGTCCGCAAGGGAAGGGGTAGTGCGTTGTGAATACCGAGGTGCCGACCCTTGTGCTGGGCGCGGTCGCCGCCGCGTTCGCGGTGGGATCCGTTCTGCTGGCGGCCGTCGTCGGCCCCAAGCGCCACAATCGGGCCAAACTCGAGGCCTACGAATGCGGTATCGAACCGACGCCGCATGCCGTCGCCGGCGGCCCGGGTAACGCTGCGGGACAACGCTTCCCGGTGAAGTACTACCTCACCGCGATGCTGTTCATCATCTTCGACATCGAGATCGTGTTCCTCTACCCGTGGGCCGTCCACTTCGACGCCCTCGGCGTCTTCGGTCTCGCCGCGATGGCGCTGTTCATCTTCAACGTCTCCGTCGCCTACGCCTACGAGTGGCGGCGCGGCGGACTGAGCTGGGACTGATTCCGGCGCCCGATACAGGAAAGTGAGCCAGTCCCCATGGGTCTCGAAGAGAAGCTGCCCAGCGGATTCCTGCTGAGCACGGTCGAACAGTTCGCCGGATTCATGCGCAAGGGCTCGCTGTGGCCCGCGACATTCGGCCTGGCGTGCTGCGCGATCGAGATGATGGCCACCGGCGGCGGGCGTTTCGACAGCGCCCGCTTCGGCATGGAGGTCTTCCGGGCCTCGCCGCGCCAAGCCGACCTGATGATCGTCGCCGGCCGGGTGAGCCAGAAGATGGCCCCGGTGCTGCGCCAGGTCTACGACCAGATGACCGAGCCCAAATGGGTGCTCGCGATGGGCGTCTGCGCCTCCTCCGGCGGCATGTTCAACAACTACGCCATCGTGCAGGGCGTGGATCACGTGGTGCCCGTGGACATCTACCTGCCCGGCTGCCCGCCGCGCCCGGAGATGCTGCTCAACGCGATCCTCACCCTGCACGACAAGATCCAGGAGATGCCGCTCGGGGTGAATCGCGAGGAGGCCGTGCGCGCCGCCGAACAGGCCGCGCTCGCCGCGACCCCGACCATCCAGATGACGGGACTGTTGCGATGACATTCGATTCACCCAGAAGCACCGAGGACCCGCCGGAGGCCACCATGGACGGCGACACGACAGGACACGACGAGGCCCAGCGCGCCGAGGAGGATCAGCGCGCCGCCCCCGCCGACGAGGTGATCGGCGTGCGCCAGGGCATGTTCGGCGTCCGCGGCACCGGCGACACCTCCGGCTACGGCCGCCTCACCCGCACGGTGAGCCTGCCGGGCAGCACCCCGGCCCCCTACGGCGGTTACTTCGACGAGATCGTCGCCACCCTCCAGGACGCGTTGCCGGACAACGGATTCGGCGAGTCGATCGAGAAGATCGTGGTGTTCCGCGGCGAACTCACCCTGCACGTGCGGCGCGAGTACCTGCCCCGGGTCGCCCGGGCGCTGCGCGACGACGCCGCGCTGCGCTTCGAACTGTGCCTCGGCGTCAGCGGCGTGCACTACCCCGACGACGCCGGCCGCGAACTGCACGCGGTGTACCCGCTCATGTCGATCACCCACAATCGGCGGCTGCGGCTCGAAGTGTCCGCGCCCGACGCCGATCCGCACATCCCCTCGCTGTATTCGGTGTATCCGACCACGGACTGGCACGAGCGCGAGACCTACGACTTCTTCGGCATCCTGTTCGACGGCCATCCCTCGCTGACCAGGATCACGATGCCCGACGACTGGCGCGGGCACCCCCAGCGCAAGGACTACCCGCTCGGCGGAATCCCGGTCGAGTACAAGGGCGCTCGCATCCCGGCGCCCGACCAGCGGAGGGCGTACAGCTGATGAACGACATCGACACCCCCGAGCGCGTCATCACGGTCGCGGGCCAGGACTGGGACGACGTGCGCGAATCTCTCGGCGAGGCCGCCGAGGAGCGCATCGTCGTCAACATGGGCCCGCAGCACCCCTCCACCCACGGCGTGCTGCGCCTGATCCTCGAGATCGAGGGCGAGACCGTCACCGAGGCCCGTTGCGGCATCGGCTATCTGCACACCGGGATCGAGAAGAATCTCGAATTCCGCAACTGGGTGCAGGGCGTCACCTTCGTCACCCGGATGGACTACCTCTCGCCGTTCTTCAACGAGACCGCCTACTGCCTGAGCGTGGAGAAGCTGCTCGACATCACCGACGATATTCCCGAGCGCGCCAGCGTGATCCGCGTGCTGCTCATGGAACTCAACCGCATCTCCTCGCATCTGGTGGCGCTGGCCACCGGCGGGATGGAACTGGGCGCGCTGACGCCGATGCTGTTCGGCTTCCGCGAGCGCGAGCTGATCCTCGACGTCTTCGAGACCATCACCGGCCTGCGCATGAACCACGCCTACATCCGGCCCGGCGGCGTCTCGCAGGACCTGCCCGACAACGGCGTGGCCAAGGTCCGCGAACTGCTCGACCTGCTGCCGAAACGGCTGCGCGACATGGAGTTGCTGCTCAACGAGAACCCCATCTGGAAGGCCCGCACCCGCGGCGTCGGCTACCTGGATCTGGCCGGGTGCATGGCGCTCGGCATCACCGGCCCGGTGCTGCGCTCCACCGGCCTGCCGCACGATCTGCGCAAGTCCCAGCCCTACTGCGGCTACGAGAACTACGAGTTCGAGGTCAAGACGGATACCGGCTGCGACTGCTACGGCCGCTATCTCATCCGCGTCGAGGAGATGAAGGAGTCGGTGAAAATCGTCGAACAATGCCTCGACAAGCTACGGCCGGGCCCGGTCATGGTGGACGACAAGAAGATCGCCTGGCCCGCGGACCTGAAGCTCGGCCCCGACGGCCTCGGCAACTCCCCCGAACACATCGGCAAGATCATGGGCACCTCGATGGAGGCGCTGATCCACCACTTCAAACTCGTCACCGAGGGTATGCGGGTGCCGGCGGGCCAGGTGTACACGGCGGTGGAGTCGCCGCGCGGCGAACTCGGGGTGCACATGGTCTCCGACGGCGGCACCCGGCCGTTCCGGGTGCACTACCGCGACCCCTCGTTCACCAATCTGCAAGCGGTGGCGGCGATGTGCGAGGGCGGCATGGTCGCCGACGTCATCGCGTCGGTCGCCAGCATCGACCCCGTGATGGGTGGTGTCGACCGATGACCGAGATCCTGCTGCAACTCAGCACCCGGCCGATCCCGTACCCGAAGGAGGTGCACGACCGGCTCGAGGTGGACGCCAAGCAGATCATCGACTGCTACCCGCAGCCGCGCTCGGCCCTGCTGCCGCTGCTGCACCTCGTGCAGAGCGTCGAGAGTTACGTCTCCGGCACCGGGATCGAGTTCTGCGCCGAACAGCTCGGCCTCACCAACGCCGAGGTGACCGCCGTCGCGACCTTCTACTCGATGTACCGGCGCACACCCACCGGCGAATATCACGTCGGCGTGTGCACCAACACCCTGTGCGCGGTCATGGGCGGCGACGAGATCTTCGCGGACCTGAAGCGGCACCTGGGAATCGAGCACGGCGACACCACCTCCGACGGCGCGGTCACCCTCGAGCACATCGAATGCAACGCCGCCTGCGACTACGCGCCGGTGGTGATGGTCAACTGGGAGTTCTTCGACAACCAGACCCCGCAATCCGCCCGCGCCCTCGTGGACGCGCTGCGCGGCGGCGAGCAACTCACCGGCAGCCGCAGCGGGGCGCCGCTGTGCACCTTCCGCGAAACCGCCCGCCTGCTCGCCGGATTCGCCGACGACCGGCCCGGCGCCAACGACGGCACACCCGGCGCCGCCACCCTCGCCGGGCTCCGCGTCGCCCGCGGAACCTCGGAAGAGACCGCGCGGCAAGAGAATCCGGACGGTGGACAGTGACTCTCGCACCCGTCCTCACGCGGTACTGGGACGAGCCGCGGTCCTGGACCCTGGACACCTACCGGCGGCACGACGGCTACCGAGGCCTCGCCGAGGCGCTGCGCATGCAGCCCGACGAGGTCATCGCCACCGTCAAGGACGCGGGCCTGCGCGGCCGCGGCGGCGCCGGCTTCCCGACCGGCATGAAATGGGGCTTCATCCCCCAGGGTCCCGGCCCCGACGGCACCACCACACCGCACTACCTCGTGGTCAACGCCGACGAGTCGGAACCGGGCACCTGCAAGGACATTCCGCTCATGCTGGCCACCCCGCACGTCCTCGTCGAGGGCGTGATCATCGCGGCCTACGCCATCCGGGCCTCGCACGCGTTCATCTACGTGCGCGGCGAGGTGCTGCCCGTGCTGCGGCGCCTGCGCGCGGCCGTGCAGGAGGCCTACGACGCCGGCTACCTCGGCCACGACATCCTCGGCTCCGGCTACGACCTCGAACTGATCGTGCACGCCGGGGCGGGCGCCTACATCTGCGGCGAGGAGACCGCGCTGCTGGATTCGCTCGAGGGCCGCCGCGGTCAGCCCCGGCTGCGCCCGCCGTTCCCCGCCGTGGCGGGCCTGTACGCGTGCCCGACCGTGGTCAACAACGTGGAGTCGATCGCCAGCGTCCCGCCGATCCTGGTCAACGGCACCGAATGGTTCCGGTCCATGGGCAGCGAGAAATCGCCCGGCTTCACGCTGTACTCGCTGTCCGGGCACGTCACCCGGCCCGGCCAGTACGAGGCCCCGCTCGGCGTCACGCTGCGCGAACTGCTCGGCCACGCCGGCGGCGTCCGCGCCGGGCACAGCCTCAAGTTCTGGACGCCGGGCGGCTCGTCGACCCCGCTGTTCACCGACGAGCACCTCGACGTCCCGCTCGACTACGAGAACGTCGCCGCCGCCGGATCCATGCTGGGCACCAAGGCATTACAGATCTTCGACGACACCACCTGCGTCGTGCGCGCGGTACTGCGCTGGACCGAGTTCTACGCCCACGAGTCCTGCGGTAAGTGCACCCCGTGCCGCGAGGGCACCTACTGGCTGGTCCAGCTGCTGGCGCGGCTCGAGGCCGGTCAGGGCGCCACGGCCGACCTCGACAAACTGCTCGATATCGCCGACAACATCAACGGAAAGTCGTTCTGCGCCCTCGGCGACGGCGCGGCCAGCCCGATCGTGTCGTCGGTGAAGTACTTCCGCGCGGAGTACGAGGAGCATCTGCGATCGGGCGGCTGCCCGTTCGATCCCGCCCGCAGCACGGCATGGGCGGAGACGGCGGGAACAACAGGAGGCATGCGATGACCGCGACCGTCTCGAGCAACAACAGCGATGTGGTGCCCCAGGATCTGGTGAGCGTCACCATCGACGGCACCACCGTCAGCGTCCCGGCGGGGACCCTGCTGATCCGCGCGGCCGAACTCGTCGGCATCCAGATCCCGCGGTTCTGCGACCATCCGCTGCTCGATCCGGTCGGCGCCTGCCGCCAGTGCCTGGTCGAGGTGGAGGGCCAGCGCAAGCCGGTCGCCTCCTGCACCATGGCCGTCGCCGAGGGCATGGTGGTCAGCACGCAACTCACCTCCCCCGCCGCCGAGAAGGCGCAGGAGGGCGTGATGGAACTGCTGCTGATCAACCATCCGCTCGACTGCCCGGTGTGCGACAAGGGCGGTGAATGCCCGCTCCAGAACCAGGCGATGTCCAGCGGCCGGGCCGAATCCCGCTTCGAGGGCGTGAAACGCACCTACCCCAAACCGCTTCCGCTGTCCTCGGCGGTGCTGCTGGACCGCGAGCGGTGCGTGCTCTGCGCGCGCTGCACCCGGTTCTCCCAGCAGATCGCGGGCGACCCGTTCATCGAGCTGATGGATCGCGGCGCGCTGGAACAGGTCGGCATCGCCGACGGCGAGCCCATGGACTCCTACTTCTCCGGCAACACCGTGCAGATCTGCCCCGTCGGCGCCCTCACCGGCACCGCCTACCGGTTCCGCGCCCGCCCCTTCGACCTGGTCTCCAGCCCGGCCGTCTGCGAGCACTGCGCCTCGGGCTGCGCCCAGCGCACCGACCACCGCCGCGGAAAGGTGCTGCGGCGCCTGGCCGGTGACGACCCCCAGGTCAACGAGGAATGGAACTGCGACAAGGGCCGGTGGGCGTTCACCTACGCCACCGAACGCGACCGGCTCACCACGCCGCTGGTCCGGGACTGGAACGGCACCCTCGCCCCCGCCTCCTGGTCCGAGGCGCTGGCCCGGGCCGCCGAGGGCCTCGCCGCCGCGCGCGGCAACGCGGGCGTCCTCGTCGGCGGGCGCGCCACCGTGGAGGACGCCTACGCCTACGCCAAATTCGCGCGAACGGCATTGGGCACCAACGATATCGACTTCCGCGCCCGCCCCCACTCGGCCGAGGAGGCCGGATTCCTGGCCGCCCGCGTCGCGGGGCAGGGCACGACCGTCGACTACGCCGCCCTGGACAAGGCGCCGGTCGTGGTCCTCGCCGGATTCGAACCCGAAGAGGAATCGCCGATCGTCTACCTGCGGCTGCGCAAGGCCGCCCGCACACACGGACTGCGGGTGTACTCCCTCGCGGCCTACGCCTCCCGCGGTCTCGAACGCATGTCGGGCACCCTGCTTCCCGCCGCTCCGGGACGCGAGGCACACGTCCTCGACGCGATCGCCACTCTCGCGGTGCCACAGGCTGTTCCGGGTACCGAGTCCGACGACGAGGTGTCGGTCCTCGCGCGGCTGCTGCGCGAGCCGGGCGCGGTCGTGCTCGCCGGGGGAACGGCTCGCGGCCCTGCCCCGGCGCGCTGTCGGCCGCGGTGCGCCTGGCCGACAGCACCGGCGCCGCGCTGGCCTGGGTCCCCCGCCGCGCCGGTGAACGCGGCGCGATCGAGGCGGGCGCGCTCCCGGGCCTGCTGCCCGGCGGGCGTCCCGTCGCCGATCCGCGGGCCCGCCAGCAGGTGCGCACCGCCTGGAACGCCGACGACCTGCCGGCCGATCCGGGCCGCGACACCGGCGAGATCCTCGCCGCCGCAGCGCATCTGGGCGCGCTGGTCGTCGGCGGCGTCGAACTCGGCGACCTGCCCGATCCGCAGGCCGCCCGCGACGCCCTGGACGCCGCCCGCTTCGTGGTCAGCCTGGAACTGCGTCACAGTGACGTCACCGACCGCGCCGACGTCGTCTTCCCGGTCGCCTCCACTATGGAGAAGGCGGGCACCTTCCTCACCTGGGAGGGCCGCACCCGGCAGTTCGCGGCGGCACTGGACGACCCCACCGTCCGCCGCGCGGCCGCGCCGCTCGCCGACCACCGCGTCCTGCACGCGATCGCCGACGAGATGGGCATCCCGCTCGGCCTGCCCGACATCACCACCGCCCGCGCCGAACTCGCCGATCTCGGCGTGTGGGACGGCGCGCCGGCGCCCACCCCCGACGAACCGCCGCACCCCGCACCCCAGCCCGGGCCCGGCAGCGCCGTCCTCGCCGGCTGGCGCATGCTGCTCGACCTCGGCCGCATGCAGGACGGCGAACCCAACCTGGCCGGCACCGCGCGCACGCCCGCGGTCCGGATGTCCCACGACACCGCGGCCGAAATCGGCGCCACCACAGGCGATCCGGTGCGGGTGAGCACCGACCACGGGCACATCACGCTGCCCCTGGTGATCACCGAGATGCCCGACCGGGTCGTGTGGCTGCCGCTCAACTCGCCCGGGTCGGTGGTGCACGACCGGCTCGCCGCCACCCCCGGCCACCTCGTGCGCATCCGACGGGAGGACCACCGTGAGTGATCTCGTGATGTTCGGCCACGACCCCTGGTGGCTGGTACTGCTCAAATCCGTCGGCATCTTCGTCTACCTGCTGCTGATCCCGCTGCTGGCCGTGCTCATCGAGCGCAAGGTCGTCGCGTGGATGCAGATGCGCGTCGGCCCCAACCGGGTCGGGCCGCGCGGTTCGCTGCAATCGCTCGCCGACGGCGCGAAGATGCTCCTGAAAGAGGACATCATCCCGGCGATCGTGGACAAGCCGATCTACATCATGGCGCCCATCATCGCGCTCATCCCCGCGGTGATGGCCTTCGCCGTGATCCCCCTCGGCCCCGTGGTGTCGATCTTCGGGACGCACACCCCGCTGCAACTCACCGATATGCCGGTCGCCGTGCTCTACATCCTCGCGATGGCCTCGATCGGCGTGTACGGGATCGTGCTCGCCGGCTGGGCGTCCGGATCGACGTATCCGCTGCTCGGCGGGCTCCGCTCGACCGCCCAGGTGATCTCCTACGAGATCGCCATGGCGGCCTGCTTCGCCGCGGTCTTCCTGCTGACCGGCACCATGTCCACCTCCGGCATCGTCGACAGCCAGTGGGGCACCTGGAACGTCTTCCTGCTGCTGCCGTCGTTCCTGATCTACGCGGTCTCGATGGTCGGCGAGACCAACCGGGCGCCGTTCGACCTGCCCGAGGCCGAAGGCGAACTCGTCGGCGGCTTCCACACCGAATACTCGTCGCTGAAATTCGCCATGTTCATGATGGCCGAATACATCAACATGGGCACGGTGTCGGCGCTGGCCACCACGCTGTTCTTCGGCGGCTGGCACGCGCCGTTCCCGCTGAGCCTGTGGGCGGGCGCCAATTCCGGCTGGTGGCCGGTCCTGTGGTTCACCGCCAAGGTGTGGATCTTCCTGTTCGTCTTCATCTGGCTGCGCGGCACCCTGCCCCGGATGCGCTACGACCAGTTCATGAACCTCGGCTGGAAGCTGCTGATTCCGGTGTCGCTGCTGTGGGTCATGATCGTGGCGTCGCTGAAGGTGCTGCAGGACAACGGCATTCACATCGAGACCGCGGGCCTGGTGATCGGCGGGATCGTGGTGGCGCTGGCGCTGCTCGGCGTCATGCTGCGCGCCGGGCACCGGGGCGACGACCGCGCCGGCGAGGCGGAACCCGCGGTGCCCGAACCCTATGCGGGCTTCCCGGTACCGCCCATGCCGCCGCGGCCCGCGCGGGAGGCCGCAAAACCGGGGCTGCTCGAACCGCTGGCCGGATTCGCCGTCACCTTCACGACCATGTTCAAGGAGAAGAACACCGAGTTCTATCCGGAGGAGAAGGTCCCGACCGCGCCGCGCTATCACGGCCGCCACCAGCTCAACCGGCATCCCGACGGCCTCGAGAAGTGCATCGGCTGCGAACTGTGCGCGTGGGCGTGCCCCGCCGACGCCATCTACGTCGAGGGCGCCGACAACGCCAAGGGCGAGCGCTTCTCCCCCGGCGAGCGGTACGGGCGGGTCTACCAGATCAACTACCTGCGCTGCATCGGCTGCGGCCTGTGCATCGAGGCGTGCCCGACCCGCGCGCTCACCATGACCAACGAGTACGAACTCGCCGACGACAACCGCGGCGGCCTCATCTACGAGAAGGACCAGCTGCTGGCGCCGCTGCGGGCCGGGATGGAACCGGCCCCGCATCCGGCGTATCCCGGTGCGACGGAAGAGGACTACTACCTCGGCAACGTCCCCGCCGCCCCCGGAACACCCGAGGACACCGGACTGCGCCGGACCGACCTGGGCATGCCCGCGATCCCTCCGGCCGCCGCCGAATCCCGGGAGCCCGCCGTGACGGGCGCGGAAGGAGGATCGCGATGATGTACCTCGCCACCGACGCGGTGACCCGGACCTCGACCGGTGAGGCCGTGACGTTCTGGGTGCTCGCCGTCGTCGCGGTCGGCGGCGCACTGGGCATGGTGTGCGCCCGCAAGGCCGTGCACTCGGCACTGTGCCTGGCGGCCACCATGATCACGCTGTCGGTGTTCTACATCGCGCAGAAGGCCGTATTCCTGGGCGTGGTGCAGATCGTCGTCTACACCGGCGCGGTGATGATGCTGTTCCTGTTCGTGCTGATGCTCGTCGGCGTCGACTCCGCCGAATCGCTGCGGGAGACGCTGCGCGGGCACCGCGTCGCGGTGATCACTGTCGGTATCGGGTTCGGTGCACTGCTCATCGGCGCGATTGCCCGTGGGGTGCACGACGATTCGGTCGCCGCCCCACCCCCATCCCCCGGTGCTTTTCCGGGGGTCGGAGACGACACCATCGCCGCGCTCGCCGAACTGATCTTCATCCGCTACGTGTGGGCGTTCGAGCTGACCGGCGCGCTGCTGATCACCGCCACCATCGGCGCGATGGTCCTGGCGCACCGCGAACGGTTCGGCCCGCGCACCGACCAGAAGGAGATGTCCAAACGCCGGGTGCGCGAAGGACATCGGGTCACCCCGCTGCCCACGCCCGGCGTGTACGCGCGGCACAACGCGGTCGACGTGCCCGCCCGGCTGCCGGACGGCTCGTTCGAGGAGCTGTCGGTCAGCACCATCCTGCGCCACCGCCGCAACCGCGCCCACACCGAGGCGGCCGCCATCGGCGTCGGCACGACCGACGCACCGAACGGGAACGGCCACAACGGCTCCGACGACAACCCTGCGCACGGCTGAGAGAGAGGCTCTGCGGTGAATCCGGACAACTACCTGTATCTGTCCGCGTTGCTGTTCACCATCGGCGCGGCCGGTGTGCTGGTACGGCGCAACGCGATCGTGGTGTTCATGTGCATCGAACTGATGCTGAACGCGGTCAACCTGGCCTTCGTCACCTTCGCACGGGAGCGCGCGAATCTGGACGGCCAGGTGTACGCGTTCTTCACGATGGTGGTCGCGGCGGCCGAGGTCGTCGTCGGCCTGGCCATCATCATGACCATCTTCCGCGCCCGTCGCTCGACCTCGGTCGACGACGCCAACCTCCTGAAGTACTGACGTGGGTACCACGTTGACGCTCTGGATGCTGCCGGCCCTCCCCTTGGCCGGCGCCGTGATCCTGTTGCTGCTCGGGAAGGTCAGCGATGCCTGGGGGCATTGGCTGGGCACCGCGCTGGCACTGGCCTCGTTCGCCGTGGCGGGCTGGGCGTTCGTCGACATGCTCGGCCGCGGCGCCGACGCGCGGCCCGTCGCGCACAGCTTCTTCAGCTGGGTGCCGGTGGCCGGGCTGCAGGCCGACTTCGCGCTGCGCCTCGATCAGCTGTCGATGTGTTTCGTCCTGCTGATCACCGGGGTCGGATCGCTGATCCACCTCTACTCGGTCGGCTACATGAGCCACGATCCCGGCCGCCGCAGGTTCTTCGCCTACCTGAATCTGTTCCTGGCCGCGATGCTGGTGCTGGTCCTCGCCGACAACTACCTGGTGCTGTACCTGGGCTGGGAGGGCGTCGGCCTGGCGTCCTACCTGCTGATCGGTTTCTGGCACGAGAAGCCTTCCGCCGCAACGGCGGCGAAGAAGGCGTTCGTGGTGAACCGGGTCGGCGACATGGGGCTGGCGATCGCGCTGTTCGTCATGTTCGCCACCTTCGGGTCGGTCGACTTCTCCCAGGTGTTCGCGGGAGCGCCGCAGGCCGGCGAGGGCACGCTCACCGCGATCGGCCTGCTGTTGCTGCTCGGCGCGTGCGGCAAGTCCGCGCAGGTGCCGCTGCAGTCCTGGCTCGGGGACGCGATGGAGGGCCCGACCCCGGTGTCGGCGCTCATCCACGCCGCCACCATGGTCACCGCCGGTGTGTACCTGATCGCGCGGTCGGGTCCGATCTTCGACCTCGCGCCCGGCGCGCGGGCCGCCGTGATGACCGTCGGCGCGGTGACGCTGCTGTTCGGCGCGATCATCGGCTGCGCGAAGGACGACATCAAGAAGGCGCTGGCCGCCTCCACCATGAGCCAGATCGGCTACATGATCCTCGCGGCCGGACTCGGGCCGATCGGCTACGCCGCCGCCATCATGCACCTGCTCACCCACGGATTCTTCAAGGCCGGGCTGTTCCTCGGCGCCGGTTCGGTGATGCACGGCATGAACGACGAGACCGATATGCGCCGCTACGGCGGACTGCGCAAGGTCATGCCGATCACCTACGTCACCTTCGGGCTCGGCTACCTCGCGATCATCGGGGTGCCGCCGTTCTCCGGATTCTTCTCCAAGGACCGGATCATCGAGTCCGCCTTCGCCTTCGGCGGCGTCGGCGGCATCGTCACCGGTATCGCCGCCCTGGCGGGCGCCGGCATCACCGCGTTCTACATGACCCGCGTGATGCTGATGACCTTCTTCGGCGAGCGCCGCTGGCGCGAGGACGCGCACCCGCACGAATCGCCCGCGGTGATGACCGGTCCGATGATCCTGCTGGCGCTCGGGTCGGTCGGCGCGGGCGGGCTGCTGGTGCTCGGGTCCTCGCTGCAGAACTGGCTGGAGCCCGTGGTCGGCGTCCATCACGGCGAGTCCGCGATTCCGGCCTGGGCCATCACGGTCTTCGCACTGGTCGTCGTCGTGGCCGGCGTATGGGTCGCCTACGACGAATACGCCCGCAAGGTGCCCGAGACCGCGCCCGCCGGTTCGGCGCTCACCCGCGCGGCCCGCCGCGACCTCTACGGCGACGCCCTCAACGAAGCCGCGTTCATGCGGCCGGGGCAGCACGTCACCCGCTCGCTGGTGTTCGTCGACACCCGCGGCATCGACGGCCTGGTCAACTCCACCGCCGCCCTCATCGGCGGCCTGTCCGCCCGAATCCGGCGCGTGCAAACCGGTTTCGTCCGCTCCTACGCCCTGTCCATGTTCACCGGCGCGGCCCTGGTGGTCGCCGCCCTTCTCGCGGTGAGGCTCCTGTGAACTCATTTCCGTGGCTGACGACGCTGTGGGTGCTGCCCCTGGCCGGTGCGGCACTGGTGCTCCTGCTGCCGGGGACGCAGCGCACGCTGGCTCGCTCGACCGGGCTGGTGTTCTCGCTGGCCGCGCTGGCCGCCGGGATCGTGGTGGCGGTGCGGTTCGAACCGGGGGGCGCGCAGTTCCAGTTCGTCGAATCGCACAGGTGGATACCGGCTTTCGGGGCGGGTTACACGCTCGGCGTCGACGGGATCGCGCTGGTGCTGGTGCTGCTCACCGCGGCGCTGGTGCCGTTGCTGATCCTGGCGGGCTGGAAGGACGAGCGGGAGGTCGGGACCGGGCGGCGCGTGGCACACATCTACGTCGCGCTGACGCTCGTCGTCGAGTCCATGGTGCTGATCTCGTTCGTCTCGCTGGACATCCTGCTGTTCTACGTGTTCTTCGAGGTCATGCTGATCCCGATGTACTTCCTCATCGGCGGATTCGGGCCGCGCACCGATGACGTCGCGCTGCGCCAGCAACGCTCGCGCGCAGCGGTGAAATTCCTGCTGTACAACTTGTTCGGCGGGCTCATCATGCTGGCGGCGGTGATCGGGCTGTACGTGCTCACCGCGCGCGAGAAGCTCGGCGCCGACGGCGGCGGGACCTTCGACTTCCGGGCCGTCATGGCCGCCGCCAACTCCGGCGAGCTGGGCGCGGGCCCGGCGGTGCTGAACGCGATCTTCCTCGGATTCATGTTCGCGTTCGCGGTGAAGGCGCCGCTGTGGCCGCTGCACACCTGGCTGCCCGGCGCGGCCGTCTCCGCCACCCCGGCCAGCGCGGTACTCATGATGGCGGTGGTCGACAAGGTCGGCACCTTCGGCATGCTGCGCTACTGCCTGCTGCTGTTCCCGTCCGCCTCGTCCACCTACGCGCCGCTGATCTGCACCCTCGCGGTGATCGGCATCGTGTACGGGGCACTGCTGGCCATCGGGCAGACCGATGTGATGCGCCTGATCGCCTACACCTCGATCTCGCACTTCGGGTTCATCATCCTCGGCATCTTCGCCATGACCAACCAGGGCGGCGCCGGGGCCACGCTGTACATGATCAACCACGGCATCTCGACCGCGGCACTGTTCCTGATCGCGGGATTCCTGGTGTCGCGCAAGGGCAGCCGGCTCATCTCCGACTTCGGCGGCGTGCAGAAGGTGGCGCCCGTGCTGGCCGGCACCTTCCTCATCGCCGGACTCGCCACCCTCTCGCTGCCCGGACTCGCACCGTTCGTCAGCGAATTCCTGGTCCTGGTCGGCACTTTCACCCGCTACCCGGTGGCGGCGATCTTCGCCACCAGCGCCCTGGTGCTCGCGGCGCTGTATGTCCTGTGGCTCTACCAGCGGATGATGACCGGGCCGGTCAAGAAGGACAACGAGCGGCTCTACGATCTGCTGCCGCGCGAACTGGTCGTGGTGGTTCCGCTGATCGCGGCGCTGCTGTTCCTCGGCGCGTACCCGAAGCCCGTGCTCGACCGCATCAATCCGGCGGTGGCCACCACGCTGACCACCATCGGCAAACACGATCCGGCACCGACCGTGCCACAGCAGGAGGCGGCCGTCGCCCCGGGCGGAGGGACCCACAAATGACTCAGCTTCTCGCCGCGACGGTTCCGGCCCCGTCCATCGAATACGGTGTCCTCGCACCGATGCTCGTCGTCTTCGCCGCCGCCGTCGCCGGAGTGATCGTGGAGGCGTTCGCGCCCCGCGCCTGGCGGTACTGGTTGCAGGTGCTGCTCGGCTTCGCCGGGCTCGGTATCGCGCTCGGCGCGGTCGTCGGTCTGGCCGGCACCCGCACCACCGCCGTCGTCGATGCGGTGGCCGTCGACAATGTGGCCCTGTTCCTGCAGGGCACGATCCTGGTGGCCGCGATACTCGGGCTGGTGTTGATGGCCGAGCGCGGCATCGTGCCGCTGCTGCGCCGCCCGCGGCGCGAGGGTCCCGGCACCTGGAGCCGCGCCGCCGCCCAGGCCGCCGGCGCCACGATCCCGGTCGACGCGTTCACCCCGCAGGCGGCCGCCGTCCCCGGCAGCCAGGACGAGATCGCCGCGGCGCGAGCGGGAATCACCACCACCGAGGTGTTCCCGCTGACGCTGTTCGCCGTCGGCGGGCTGCTGCTGTTCCCGGCCTCCAACGATCTGCTGACCATGTTCGTGGCGCTCGAGGTGCTGTCACTGCCGCTGTATCTGCTGTGCGGGCTGGCGCGGCACCGGCGGCTGCTGTCGCAGGAGGCGGCGCTGAAGTACTTCCTGCTCGGCGCGTTCTCCTCGGCGTTCTTCCTGTACGGGATGGCGTTGCTGTACGGCTACGCCGGTACAGTGCGTTTCGGGGGCATCGCCGATGTGGTGGCCCGCGACTCCGGCTCGAAAACCCTGGCGGTGCTGGGTATCGCGATGCTGGCGGTCGGCCTGCTGTTCAAGATCGGCGCGGTGCCCTTCCAGGCGTGGGTGCCCGACGTGTACCAGGGCGCGCCGACTCCGGTGACCGCGTTCATGGCCGCCGGGACCAAGATCGCCGCCGTGGGCGCGCTGCTGCGGCTGCTGCAGGTGGCGGTGCCGGGGCTGCGCGACGACTGGCGCCCGGTGCTCGCGGCGGTCTCGATCGCGACCATGGTGGTCGGCGCGATCATGGCGGTGACGCAGACCGACGTGAAACGCGTCCTGGCGTATTCCTCGGTGGCCCATGCCGGTTTCATCCTCACCGCACTGGTCGCCGCGAACACCTCGGGCACCTCGTCGGTGCTGTTCTACCTCGCCGCCTACGGCATCGCCACGGTCGGCGCGTTCGCGGCGGTGACCCTGGTGCGCGACGGCACCGGCGACGAGGCGACGGCGCTGTCGTCCTGGGCGGGCCTGGGTCGGCAATCCCCCTGGCTGGCAACGGTTTTCGCGCTGTTCCTGCTGTCGATGGCCGGTATCCCGCTCACCAGCGGATTCGTCAGCAAGTTCGCGGTGTTCTCCGCCGCGGCCACCGGCGGCGCCACCGTCCTGGTGATCGTGGGTGTCATCGCCAGCGCGATCGCGGCCTTCTTCTACATCCGGATCATCGTGCTGATGTTCTTCACCGATCCGCCCGAGGACGCGCCGCGCGTCGTCACCCCGCCCGCCACCACCGGGGTGATCGCCGTGACCGCCGCCGCCACACTGGTGCTGGGCATCCTGCCCCAGCCGCTGCTCGATATGGCCGAGCGCGCAACGATATTCGTGCGCTGAGCCGTCAGTCCCTCGGCCCCGGGTGCTTATCACCCGGGGCCGAGGCTTATATCCGCCTGGGGCAGGGTGTCGTGACGGCTGCGGCCGAGGCGTACGTCCGCCCGGGGCAGGGTGTCGTGACGGCTGCGGCCGAAGCGTATGTCCGCCCGGGGCAGAGTGTTGTCACGGCTGTGGCCGAGGCGTATCCCGACCCAGGGGCCTCAGCGCACCGTGCGGAAGAATTCGCGCAGATCCTTCACGAGCAGATCCGGGGCCTCCATCGCGGCGAAGTGCCCGCCGCGGTCGAATTCCGACCAGTGCGCGACCGTGTGCTGCTTCTCCGCGATGCCGCGGATCGTCCGGTTGCCCGGGAATACCGCGATCCCGGTCGGCACCCCGGAGCGGGCCGGTTCCGCACCCCACTGGCGGGACTCCTTGTACAGCAGCATCGAGGAGCCGATGGTGCCCGTGAACCAGAGGATGGCGAGGTTGGCGAGCAGCACGTCGCGATCGATGGCCTCGTCGGGCAGATCCTTCGCGGGATCGGTGTAGGTGTGCACGACATCGAGCACCCACGACAGCAGGCCCGCGGGCGAATCGTTCACCGCCGGCGCCAGCGTCTGCGGGCGGGTGGCGTGGATGCCCGCGTATCCGGAGGTCTCCGAGCTGCTCCAGTCCTGGAGTTCGGCCAGCTTCTCCCGATCGCGGGCGCTGTACCCGGATCCGTCGTCGTCCCAGGACGGGATGGTGATGGGGTCGTTGAGGTGCACACCCGCGACGTGCTCGCCGTCGATGCTTCCCAGCCGCGGCGCGATGAACGATCCCGCGTCGCCGCCCTGCGCGCCGTAGCGGCGATAGCCCAGCCGCGCCATGAGTTCCGCGATCAGCTCGGCGGACCGTTCCGTGGCCGCCTCCCCCGGCGCGCCGGTCGGCCCGGAGAACCCGAATCCGGGCAGGGTGGGAATCACGAGATCGAAGGCGTCGCCCGCGTCCGCCCCGTGCGCGACGGGATCGGTGAGCGGCCCGATCACGTCACGGAAGTCGGCGAACGGCCACCCGTGCACCAGCACCAGCGGCAATGCTCCGGACTCGCCCGAGCGCACGTGCGTGAAGTGCAGGCGCCGACCGTCGATCTCGGTCACGAACTGCGGATGGGTGTTGAGCGCCGATTCCTGTGCGCGCCAGTCGAATTCGACGCGCCAGTAGTCGGCCAGCGCACGGGCGTAACTCGTCGGGATGCCGTAGTCCCACCCGACGCCGGGCAGTTCGGCGGGCCAGCGGGTGGCGGCCAGGCGGGCGTTCAGATCGTCGATGTCGTGCTGCGGGATGTCGATCCGGAAAGGTTCGGGAGTGGTCATGGCTCGACGCTACGACCCGCTTAGGAACGATCCGGTCCTAAGTGAATGGCATGCTGGGACCATGACCGAGACCTCCGCCCGGCTGCTGCGCCTGCTGTCGCTGCTGCAGGAGCACCGCGACTGGTCGGGCGCCGAACTCGCCGACCGGTTGCGCGTCACCGTCCGTACCGTGCGGCGCGATATCGACCGGCTGCGCGATCTCGGCTATCCGGTCGACGCCACCCAGGGCATCGCCGGCTACCGGCTGGGCGCCGGATCCGCGCTGCCGCCGCTGCTGCTCGACGACGAGGAGGCGCTCGCCGTCGCGGTCGGCCTGCGCACGGTCGCGGGCGGCACCGTGGCCGGGATCGAAGAGGCGTCGCTGCGGTCCCTGGCGAAACTCGAGCAGGTCCTGCCGTCGCGGCTGCGGCACCGGCTCGCCACGTTGCAACGCTCGATGGTGCGGGTGGGGGCCACCGCGCCGCGGGTGGACCCCGATGTCCTGATCGCCCTGTCCGAGGCGTGCGACCGGCGGGAGCGGCTGCGGTTCGACTACACCGATCACGGTGGGCGGCAGACGATTCGCGCGACCGAACCGGTCGCCGTCGTCAACTTCAGCCGGCACTGGTATCTGGTCGCGTGGGATGTCGGGCGGGACGACTGGCGCTCGTTCCGGGTCGACCGGCTGCGCCCGAAGATCCCGACCGGCCCGCGCTTCACGCCGCGCGAGCTACCCGGCGGCGACGTCGTCGCCTACCTGTCCCAGCGGCTGTCCGACGAGGCGTGGTCGTGGCGGGCGACCGTCGTGCTGCACCGGCCCGCCGCCGCGCTGACCGACCGGATCTGGCCGGGCATGGGCGTGCTGGAGGCGGTCGACGACACCTCCAGCCTGCTGCACGTGGGCGCCGATACGCCGTGGTCGCTGGCCTGGATGATCAGCTCCCTGGACGTCGACTTCACCGTGACCGGACCACCCGAACTCGTGGAAGCCGTTCGCGCCCTGGGTGATCGGTGCCGCGCCGCCACAGGCTGAGACTACGATGCACTCGACAGCCGTTCGGCGGACAGGGGAGATCGAGATGGCCGGCCACATCACGGGCATAGACCAATCGCAGCCGAGTATCGCCCGCGTCTACGACTACCTGCTCGGCGGCCGCGACAACTACGAGGCCGACCGCAAGATCGGCGACTTCTTCATCCGCGATCTGCCCGGTTCGGTGGCCATCGCCTACGCCAACCGGCAGGCCCTCGTCCGCGCGGTCGGCGCTATCGCCCGCGACGGCATCACCCAGTTCATCGATATGGGCAGCGGCCTGCCGACCGCCGACAACGTGCATCAGGTCGCCCAGGTCCACGTGCCCGGCGCCCGGGTCGCCTACATCGACAACGATCCGATCGTGCTGGCACACGGCCGGGCGCTGCTGGAGACCGACGACAACACCACCGTGATCCACGCCGATCTGCGCGAGCCGGAGGAGATCCGGCGGCACCCCGATGTCGAACGGCTCATCGACTTCGAGCGGCCGGTCGGCATGATATTCAGCGCGATCCTGCACCACCTCAACGACGACGAGGATCCGCGCGAACTGGTCCGGTGGTGGGTGGACCGGGTGCCGTCGGGCAGCGAGGTCTACATCTCGCACTTCCGCGCCGGATACAACGAGCAGACGCAGGCCGCCGAGGCGAAACTGCAGGAGACCTTCGGCCGCGGCCGCTGGCGCACCGACGACGAGATCCTGTCCCTGTTCGGCGACGACCTCGAGATCCTCGACCCCGGCCTGACCTACTGCACGCAGTGGCGGCCCGCCCCGCCGGCCGACGACGTCGACAAGATCGGCGTCGAGGAACGCGACCTGACGGTCTGGGAGCAGCTGATCGCCTGCGCGCTGGCCCGCAAGCCGTAGCCCGTACCGGGCCGCGCGCACAGGACATTTCGGCCGGAGATCATAAAATGACGGTGTCCTGGCAAGATCGTCCCGGGGGTGTACGGGTGACTTCTGATGCGGAACTCGATCCCGCCGCCGTCGAGATCGGCGGCTTCTTCCCACACGCGCCGGATCAGGTCTGGCGCGTGCTGACCGAACCCGATCTCCTCGCGCGGTGGCTCATGCGGTCGGTCGGATTCGACACGGCCGTCGGAACGCATTTCATCTTCGCGGTACCGTCCGAGCCGGCCGCCGGGGTCGCCTGCGAGGTCCTCACGTCCCGGCCCCGCGAGCAGCTGACGGTCAGCTGGGTCGATCTGCGCGCCGACTATCCCGCGCGCTGGATCGTCGACTGGGCTATCCGCCCGCAGGGCCGCGGTACGCGACTGCTGTTGACCCAGACCGGATTCGATATCGAGGACCGGCGGCAGAAGATGGCGCGCAACGCCATGGAGCGGGGCTGGCGCAACCTCATGCCGAAGCTGCACAGGGTGCTGGACACCCTCGACGACTGACGGTCAGCCGCGACCGGCGAGTATGGCCCGGGCCGCACGGATCAGGACGGCGTTGTCCGACACCGGCTTTCCGTCCGGATCGTGGAGAACGTCCTCCAGCCCGATGCGGGTGTCCAGTCCCATCTCCCCGGCCAGCCGCAGCACCGGCCACGCCCCGCCGTCCTCGCCGTGCAGCAGGACCGGGGCCGGGAGCGCCGGACCCAGCTGAGCCAGCAACGCGCGGGCGGCGGCGGGCGCGGTCCGCGAATCGGTGTCGACGATCTCGGCGAGGACGCGCAGCACGTGGGGCGCGTGCGGCGAGCGCCGGAACCGGTCGGCGCCGTCGGTCCCGGAGTACACGCCCGCCTCGACGCCGATCCCCATATCCAGCAGCGCGGCCGCGACCAGATCCGCGCCGGGCTCGTGCCAGTTCACCGAGGCGTGGTCGGGCAGCACGGTCCAGGTGCGGATCAGCTCGGCCCGGCGGGCGGGATCCGGCTCGGTCCACGCGCCGGTGGTGACGCCGACGGGAATGCCGGGCGCCGCGGCGCGCACCAGGTCGACGGCCTCGGCGACGGTCGCCGCGGTCAGGGTGTCCCGCCCGCGGGAATCCTTGGGGTGCAGATGAATATCCGCCGCCCCGGCGTCGACCGCGGCCCGCGCGGCCGCGGCCAGCTCGCTCGCGGATACCGGCACTCCGGCACACTCCGAGCGGGCGCGCGAACCGTTGAGGCACACCTGCAGCACGGGGCGATCCTAACGCCGGACCACCGCGGAATTCGGGCACTTCGGGTGCTCGGTCGGCCTTCCCGCCCCGGGCGAATCGCATAGGCTGCATCGAGTCGCCGCCGCAGCAAGGGAGTTCCCGCAATGGGTCAGCCGTTCCAGCCCGGACCGCCGCCGCACAATCCGGCGGGTTTCCCCGGCCCGGGATGGGGTTCCCCGCCCGGCTATCCGCCGCCGTCCGGTGGGCGCCGCGCGGCCGACGCGATCGCGGCCGCCGGCCTGGCCCTAGCGGCGATCTTGTTCGTCGCGCGCCGGATCTGGCTCTTCGCCCGGTACGACAAGTTCTTCTGGAGCGATGCCGTCGTGGTCCTCACCGTGCTGTTCGCCCTGTTCGCCGCGGTGCTGCTACTCACCGCCGGCAGGCCCGCCGTCGCGCGGGTCGCCGGCGGTATCGGTGCGGGCGCGGTGCTCGCGCCCAATCTCGGGTTGATCTTCAGCGCCGGCGACCGCAATCTGGGCAGCGCCGCGTTGGCCCACGGCGGCTGGCTGGCGATCCCGACCACCCTCGTCGCGCTCGTAGTGATCGGCGCGCTGTTCTCCGCGGCGATGTCGACCGGCGGCCCGCGCCCGCCCGCCAACTCCTGGCCCCAGCCGCAGATGGCGCCTCCCCCGAACGCATGGCAGCAGCAGCCGATGCCCGGCGCCCAGCCGCCCGCGGGATATCCCGGCCAGCACCAGCCCCCGCCGCCGCAGTGGCCCCAGCAGTAGGAGAAGACCGTGTTCCTCGTTACCGGCGCCACCGGCACCATCGGATCAGCACTCGTCACGGCGCTCGCGACCGCCGGTGAGCCGGTGCGCGCCCTGGTCCGCGACCCGGCGCGGGCCACCCTCCCCGCCGGCGTCGAGGCGGCCACCGGCGATCTGACCGCACCGGACACTCTCGGCGACGCTTTCGACGACGTACGAGCCGCCTTCGTGCTGCCGGGTTACCCCGGAGTCGTTGCGGCAGCCGAGAAGTCGGGGGTGCGGCACATCGTCCTGCTGTCGGGGACCTCCGCGGCCACCGGCAATACCGCCAATGCCGTCACCCGGTACATGGCCGCCTCCGAGCGCGAGGTGGTCGAATCCGGGCTGTCGTGGACGATCCTGCGCCCCTCGGCATTCATGTCCAACGCCCTGCGCTGGCTGCCCCAATTGCGAGCCGGGGATGTCGTGCGGGCCCAGTTCCCGACCGTCGCGCTCGCGAGCCTCGATCCCGCCGATCTGGCGGCGGTCGCGGCACAGGCCCTGCGCGGCGAGGACCATCGCGGCGAGATCCTGTGGCCCACGGGACCGGAGGCGCTGCGGCCCGCCGAGCAGGTCGCCGTCCTGGGCCGCGTCCTCGGCCGCGATCTGACCTGCGTCGAACTCGACAACGACGAGACCCGCGCCGAACTGCTGCGGACCACGCCACCGGAGTACGTCGACGCCTTCTTCGATTTCTATGTCGCGGGCGCGATCGACGAATCCGTCGTCCGCGATACGGTCGAACGGGTCACCGGCCGCCCGCCCCGCACCTTCGCCGACTGGGCCGGGGCACACGCCGACGAGTTCCGCTGACACCCGCCCGCGATGGCACACCGTGCAACTGTGCGGTGTGTGCATCCGGAACCGCTACTGCCCGACACGTTCCCAGCCGCGCGGCGGGCGATGCGTTCCCAGCGATTCGTCGCGGCTGCGGTAGACGATGTAGGGGCGGGTCAGGTAGGCCACCGGGGCCGACCACACATGCACCAGGCGACTGAACGGCCAGAACGCGAACAGCGCGCAGGCCAGCAGCGCGTGCAATCGGTAGCCGAGGGGCGCGCCCACCATGAGTTCCGGTTCGGGTCGGAAGTAGAAGATCGATCGGAACCAGGGCGCGACGTCCTGCCGGTAGTCGTGGTCCTGCCCGCTCAGCGTGTTGTACACCGTGGCGCCCAGGCCGAGCGCGAGCGTCAGCCCCAGCAGCGCGTACATGATCTTGTCGTTGCGGGTCGTGGCCGAGAACACCGGACCGACCGTGCGGCGGCGATAGATCAGGATCGCCAGCCCCAGGACCGCCGCGACACCGGCCAGCGTGCCGAGGCCGAAGGACACGGCGTGGTACACACCCTCGCTGACCCCGATCGCCTCGGTCCACGACTCCGGAACCACCAGCCCGAGCACGTGCCCGAGGAAGACGAAGACGATCCCGTAGTGGAACAGCGGGCTCCCCAGCCGCAGCAGCCGGTTCTCGTAGAGCTGCGAGGACCGGGTGGTCCACCCGAATTTGTCGTAGCGATACCGCCATACGTGCCCGACCAGGCAGATCCCCAGCGCCGCATACGGAACGGCGACCCACAGCAGAATATCCGCGGCGCTCGGCGTCATCGGCGTCCTCCGATCGGTTCGGGCATGTACGAGGGCGGCGCGAACGGTTCCAGCCCGACCTCCTCGCCCGGCGGGCCCTCGGCGATCAGGCGGGCCAGGGCGTCACGGTCGCTGCCGTGCAGCGGCGGCAGGGTGGCATCGACCGAATCGAGCACGCCCGTCCAGGGCGAGCCGGCGTCGCGCAGCCCGTGCCGCATGAGTTCCACGCCGACGCGGTACTCGGTCAGCAGCTTGTCGCCCGCCTCGGCGTGCGCCGCCGCGAACTCCAGCAGGACCGCCAGGTGGTCGGGCAGTTCGCCGTCACCGAGGACCAGGCCCGCGGCCCGGTAGACCTGTTTGAATCGCAGCAGCGCCATCCCGCGCTTGCGGGTGTCGCCGTACAGGAAATAGGTCAGATACGGGCTGAACCGCTTGCGGTGGTCGAAGGTGTCGACGTATTCGGTGGCCAGCGTGAGCGGTTCGGCGGTGTCGAGGTGATCCAGCAGTGGGCGCAACGGTGCACCGACTGCCTTCGGCAGGGCATCGGCCGCACGGCGCAGCAGCGGACGCCGGTCCAGCAGAACGGCATCGGGGTATCCCAGCAGCAGCGACTGGACCTGCCGGGCGGCGGCCCGCTCCGGTGCGCCGAGGCTCATTTGCGATGCCTCCCTTCGGTCCTGGGCGGCAGCAGTCCCGCGGGCACGCCGCGCCCGTCCCAGTTGAGCAGGTTCACCCGCTCGGACTTGCCGACCGGCGCCGCGCCGGTATCGCTGGTCTGGCGGTCGCGCAGCATCCGGAAGTTCTCCACCGCGACGGGTGTCACGCCGCCGGAACTCTCGCCGAACGGCCCCCAGCTGTCCATGCCCGGACCTCCGTCGTA
Organism: Nocardia transvalensis NBRC 15921; assembly: GCF_000308875.1. Taxonomy (GTDB): domain Bacteria; phylum Actinomycetota; class Actinomycetes; order Mycobacteriales; family Mycobacteriaceae; genus Nocardia; species Nocardia transvalensis. Next base: position 76,395 of record NZ_BAGL01000050.1, on the reverse strand, counting down.
GTCGAGGCTGCACCCGGTCGCAGATTCCTCCAGTCCGCGCGCCTGTTCGGCGTGGGCGGGCGGGATCACGTAGCGTTCCTCGTATTTCGCCAGCGCCATCAGCCGGTACATGTCGTAGAGCTGTTCGGCGTCCATGCCGACCTTCTCGGCGATCTCGGGGCGGGTTTCGCGGCCGAGATTGATATCGCGCATATAGCTGCGCATGGCGGCCAGTTTTCGCAACACCGACTCCACCGGCGCCACGTCGCCCGCCGTGAACAGCTCCGCGAGATATTCGACCGGGATGCGCAGCGCCTCGATGGCCGCGAACAGGTTGCCGTGGTCCTCGGCGTCGTTCCCGGTGTCGCGCAGCGCGTCGACCACCGGCGACAGCGGCGGGATGTACCAGACCATCGGCACCGTGCGGTATTCCGGATGCAGCGGCAGCGCGACCCGATAGGTATTGATCAGCGCGTACACCGGTGAGCGCTGCGCGGCCTCGATCCAGTCGTCCGGGATGCCCGCCCGCGTGCAGGCGGCGACGACCTCGGGATCGTTCGGATCGAGGAAGGCGTCGCGCTGGGCGGCGTAGAGATCGTGCTCGTCCGGGGTGCCCGCGACATCGAGGACCTTGTCGGCGTCGTACAGCATCAGCCCGATGTAGCGCAGCCGGCCCACGCAGGTCTCCGCGCACACCGTCGGCAGCCCGACCTCGACGCGCGGGAAGCAGAACGTGCATTTCTCGGCCTTGCCCGTGCGGTGGTTGAAGAACACCTTCTTGTACGGGCACCCCGAGACGCACATCCGCCAGCCGCGGCACTTGTCCTGGTCGACCAGGACGATGCCGTCCTCGCTGCGCTTGTAGATCGCGCCGGACGGGCACGACGCCGCGCACGACGGGTTGAGGCAGTGCTCGCAGATGCGCGGCAGATAGAACATGAAGGTGTGCTCGAACTCGAAGCGCACCTTGTCGCCCAGCTCCGCCAGCAGCGGGTCCTTGCGCGCGAGTTCCGGTGCGCCGCCTAGGTCGTCGTCCCAGTTGGCCGACCAGGTCACCGTCGTATCCTTGCCGGTGATCAGCGATTTCGGCCGCGCCACCGGGGTGTGCCGCTGCACGGGCGCGCTGGTGAGGGTGTCGTAGTCGTAGGTCCAGGGCTCGTAGTAGTCGGCCAGGTCGGGCAGGATCGGATTGTCGAAGAGGGTGAGCAGCTTGCGCAGGCGCCCGCCGCCGCGCAGCTTCAGCCGTCCCCGCCGGTCCAGCGTCCAGCCGCCGCGCCACCGCTTCTGATCCTCGTAGGTGCGCGGATACCCCTGTCCCGGACGGGTTTCCACGTTGTTGAACCACACGTACTCGACACCGGCGCGGTTGGTCCAGGTCTGTTTGCAGGTCACCGAGCAGGTGTGGCAGCCGATGCACTTGTCGAGGTTCATCACCATCGCCATCTGCGCCATGGGTTTCATATCAGTACCGCACCTCCTGGCCGCGGCGGCGGATCAGGGTGATCTCGTCGCGCTGGTTGCCGGTCGGGCCGAGATAGTTGAACGCGTAGGTCAGCTGCGCGTAGCCGCCGATGAGATGGGTGGGCTTGATCAGCAGCCGGGTCAGCGAATTGTGGATGCCGCCGCGCTGCCCCGACGTCTCCGCGATCGGCACGTCCACCACCCGGTCCTGGGCGTGGTGCATGTAGACGGTGCCCTCCGGCATCCGGTGCGACACGACCGCCCGCGCCACCACGACGCCGTTGCGGTTGACCGCCTCGATCCACTCGTTGTCGGCGACACCGATCTTGGCGGCGTCGCGGTCGGACATCCAGATCGTCGGCCCGCCGCGCGAGAGGCTGAGCATGAACAGGTTGTCCTGATATTCGGAGTGGATCGACCACTTCGAGTGCGGGGTCAGGTAGCGCAGCGCGAGGCCGTGCTCGCCGGTCGCGCCGAGCGCCGGTTCGGCGAACAGCGCGGCCATGTTCAGCGGCGGCCGGAACACCGGGAGCTGCTCGCCCACCTCGGCCATCCAGTCGTGGTCGAGGTAGAAGTGCTGGCGGCCGGTGAGGGTGTGCCACGGCTTGTTCCGTTCCACATTGACCGTGAACGGCGAGTACCGGCGGCCCCCGGATTCCGATCCCGACCACTCCGGTGACGTGATGACCGGGACCGGCGCGATCTGGGTGTCGGCGAAGGTGATCCGCTTGCCCTCGTGCTCGGCGGCCAGATCGGCCAGCCGGGTTCCGGTGCGCTTCTCCAGCGTCCGGAAACCCTGGGTGGCGAGGCGGCCGTTGGTGGTGCCCGACAGCGCCAGGATCGCCTCGCAGGCGTCGATGTCGCGCACCAGCGCCGGGCGGCCGTCGGCCGGCCCGCCGCGCACGGTGCCGTTCTTGTCGGCGAGGTAGGCGATCTCCTGGCCGACGTCGAACGTGACGCCCTTGGTGGTGGCGCCCAGCGAGTCCAGCAGCGGGCCGAGCGCCGCCATCTTCGCCGCCACCGCCGGATAGTCGCGCTCGACGGCGATCAGCTTCGGCATGGTCGTGCCCGGAACCGGTTCGCACTCACCGGCTTTCCAGTCCCGCACCACGCCGTGCGGGGTGGCCAGCTCGTCGGGGGTGTCGTGTTGCAGCGGCGCGGCCACGACGTCGGTGCGGGTGCCGAGGTGGTCCGAGGCCAGGCGGCTGAACGCCTTGCCGATGCGCTGGAAGGCGTCCCAGTCGGTGCGGGCCTGCCAGGGCGGAGCGATCGCGGGTGAGAACGAGTGCACGAACGGATGCATGTCGGTGGTCGACAGGTCGTACTTCTCGTACCAGGTCGCCGCCGGGAGCACCACATCCGAGTAGAGGGTGGTGCTGGTCATCCGGAAGTCCAGTGTCAGCAGCAGATCCAGCTTCCCGACCGGCGCCTCGTCGTGCCACCGCACCTCCCGCGGGCGCGCGTTCGGCGGCGCCTCCTCCGCGCGCAGCGACGACTCCGCGCCCAGCAGATGCTTCAGGAAATACTCGTCGCCCTTCGCCGAGGAGCCCAGCAGGTTGGACCGCCACACGCTGAGCACCCGCGGAAAGTTCTGCGGCGCATCGGGATCCTCGCAGGCGAACCGCAGCTTTCCCAGCTTCAGTTCCGAGACCACGTAGTCCGCGACCGGCAGGCCCGCCGCCTTCGCCTCCGCGCCGAGGTCGAGCGGATTGCGGTCGAAGGTCGGATACGACGGCATCCAGCCCAGCCGCGCCGACAGCGCGATCAGGTCGGCCGTCGTCTTGCCCGACAGCCGCCCGCCGGCCGCGGCCCCGGCGAGGGTGTCGGCGGCGAACGGGTCGTAGCGGAACTGGTCGGTGTGCAGGTACCAGTAGGCGGTCTGGATCATCTGCCGCGGCGGGCGCGACCAGTCCAGCGCATTGGCGACCTGCGCCCACCCGGTGACCGGACGGCACTTCTCCTGCCCGACGTAGTGCGCCCAGCCGCCGCCGTTGACGCCCTGGCAGCCGGTGAGCGTGGTGAGTGCCAGGAAGGTGCGGTAGATGGTGTCGGAGTGGAACCAGTGGTTGGTGCCGGCGCCGAGGAGGATCATCGACCGGCCCTCGGATTCGGCGGCGTTGGCGGCGAATTCGCGGCCGATGCGGGCGGCGGCCGCGGCGGGAACACCCGTGACGGTCTCCTGCCAGGCGGGTGTGCCGGGCTGGTTCGCGTCGTCGAGCCCGCTCGGCCACTCACCCGGCAGCCCCGGGCGGTGCACGCCGTACTGCGCCAGCATCAGGTCGTACACGGTGGTCACCAGGTGCCCGCCGACGGTGCGGACCGGGACGCCGCGCCGCAGCGGATGGGCCGCGCCGTCCGGGGCGTCGAACCGCGACAACTCCACCGCCACCGCGTCCCCGCCGTACACGGTCAGCAGCGGATCGGTCTCCCCCAGCTCCAGATTCCACCTCCCCGCGCCTTCCTCGCCGTACCGGAAGCCGAGGGATCCGTTGGGCACCACCGGATGTCCGCCCTCGTCCAGCAGAACCGTCTTGAACGCCGCATTCGGCTCGCCCGCGAATTCATCGAGATCGGCGGCGGTGAGGAACTTTCCGGGCCGATATGCGCCACCCGCCCCGTCCCTGGCCCCACCGACGCCTGCCCCGTTCCCGGCCCCACCGACGCCTGTGCCGTTCCCGGCCTCACCGACGCCTGCCCCGTTCCCCGCCCCACCGGCATCTTCCTTGTTTCCGGCATGCTTTTGGCCGGAAACAAGAGGTTCGAGCCGCACGAGAAACGGCAAGTCCGTACGCCGCTTCACATAGTCCGCGAAATACGGCTCCTGCCGGTCCACGAAGAACTCACGCAGGATCACGTGCCCCATCGCGAGGGCCAGCGCGCCGTCGGTGCCCGGATGCGGGGCGAGCCATTCGTCGGCGAATTTCACGTTGTCGGCGTAGTCGGGCGCGACCGCGATCACCTTCTGGCCGCGATAGCGCGCCTCCGCCATCCAGTGCGCGTCCGGTGTGCGGGTCACCGGCACGTTCGAACCCCACATGATCAGATAGCCCGCGTCCCACCAGTCCCCGGACTCCGGCACATCGGTCTGGTCGCCGAAGACCTGCGGCGAGGCCACCGGGAGATCGGCGTACCAGTCGTAGAACGACAGCATCACGCCCCCCACTAGCGAGACGAACCGCGATCCGCCCGCGAACGACACCATCGACATCGCGGGGATCGGGGAGAATCCCGCGACGCGGTCCGGACCATAGGCCTTGATGGTGTGCACGTGCGCTGCGGCGATCAACTCCACCGCCTCGTCCCAGGTCGCGCGGACCAGGCCGCCGCGCCCGCGCAGGCTCTTGTAGCGCCGCGCCGTCTCCGGATCTTCGACGATCGAGGCCCACGCGTCGACCGGATTCCCGGTGCGCGCCTTGGCTTCCCGATACAGTTCGAGCAGCGCGCCGCGAATGTAGGGGTAGCGCACGCGGGTCGGCGAATAGGTGTACCAGGAGAACGCCGCGCCGCGCGGGCACCCCCGCGGCTCGTATTCGGGGCGATCCGGGCCCACCGACGGATAGTCGGTCTGCTGGGTCTCCCAGGTGATGATGCCGTCCTTGACGTACACCTTCCACGAGCACGATCCGGTGCAGTTCACGCCGTGCGTGGAGCGCACCACTTTATCGTGTGCCCAGCGGTCCCGATAGAATTCGTCCGCTTGGCGGCCGCCCACTTGATACAGCGTGCGCCGGTCCGGCGATACCTCGGTCCGGGTGAAGAACCGCCGCGTGCCGATCAGCGCGTCGGTGAGTTCGCCGTCCAGTTGCACCATGCGCACGCCTCCTTCGAGGACTGCCGACCGACAGCGCCGCGGGGCGCGCGATCGACAACCAATCGCACGAACGACCTGAACGTTACCTGCGATCGACGTCTGGACGAGGGATTTGTCGGAATGATTATTGGAGGGTGCCCGGAGTTAGCCAGCCTTGGGCTGAGTGCGCAGCAAACCGTGCACTCCGACCGTATCGCCCTGCGCGGCGGCCCGGTCCAGGCGCACCGCGACGCGAATCTCGGTGCCGCCCAGGAAGATCTGCCCCAGGCCCACCGGCACCGCCAGTCCGGCCAGGGTATTGATCGGCCAGATCACCAGCAGGACGCCCGCGAGCACGGTGAGCAGGCCGTAGAACTCCACGCGCCCCGCGTGCGGCAGATCGTCGGACCAGACCGCGACGATCGCCTGCACGATCCCGTGGACGGCCCAGCCGATGCCGATCCACAGCGCCAGGACCGCGACCCAGTCGCCGCTGCGCAGGCACCAGGCCGCCAGCAGCAGGGCGATCAGCGCGGTGAGGAATTCCAGTGCCCGCAGGCCGCCGGAGACGCGGGCGCGGAAGGCGATCATCAGCTGCCATACCGCCGTCAGCAGCAGGCACGCCCCGAACAGCAGGCCCGCGACCTGCTCGGTCTTATCGGGCCAGAACAGGATCACCACGCCCAGACCCACGGTGGCGACCCCGATCGCCAGGGCCGCCTGCCATGCGCCACCGGCGAATACGTCGGTGCGCCCCGCAACTCGGAGTGTGGGCATAGCGTAATGATATGGCCCTGGACCGCAATTAGCCGGTGATTTGCGAACTACGGTCGAGTCGTCGCCACCCAGGTACCCGACCGGTCGGAATCTTCTTCGCCGGACGGATTTTCGCGAATATCGGGCAATCGGTGCGTTTCCCCTCGGCTGTCACGCTGTTTCCGATGGCTGCCCCGTCGCTGACCACCGGTTTTCGATCTCTCGGTATGCGGTCGGAGAGGCATGGCAATCCCTGATTCGACGTATATCCGGTGCAGAACCTCTCTGCCTCCGGCGGATTGCTATCGCTTTGCGACGACAGGTGACAATTGGCGGCCACCGACCATTCCAATTCGCCCGCAGCGAGGGCGCTCCCCTGCCGCTATTTCGCTGTCGCCCACCACTCGTCACGCGCACCCTCGCGGGTTACCGTGAGGGGGACAGCGTGTCGCGCGCTGCGCCGCGCCGCCGCGGCATGTCGGAAGGACCGCTCGTGACCAGCGCCTACCCGCCGGGACCCCGGCTACCCAGAGTCGTCCAGACGCTGCTGTACACCCGGTGGCGCCACCGCTACGTCACGGCCGCGGCGCGCCGCTACGGCGACGTGTTCACCGTGCGGATGGTCCCGCCGTACGCGGAGAATCTGGTGGTGTTCTCCCGGCCCGAGCACATTCGGGAGATCTTCGCCGGCGATCCCGCCGATCTGCACGCGGGCGAGGGCAACCGGGTGCTCGGCGCGATCATGGGCGAACATTCGCTGCTGCTGACCGACGAGGCCGACCACGCGCGCGCCCGCCGCCTGCTGATGCCGGCGTTCACCGGCTCCGCGCTGCGCGGCTACCGCGCCCTGGTCGAATCCATCGCCAAATCCCAGGTCGACGGGTGGGCCGCCGGTACCACGCAGCCCATGCTCGACCGCATGAACGAGCTGACGCTCGAGGTGATCATGCAGGTGGTGTTCGGGATGACCGAGCAGCACCGCCGCGACGAGCTCGCCCCGCTGCTGCGGCCCATCATCGATATCAACCCGATCGTCTTCTTCGGCTGGAAGTATCCGCGGCTCCAGCGGTTCGGGCCGTGGAAGCGGTTCCGCGACAACCAGACCGCGATCGATGCGCTGCTCTACGCCGAGATCACCCGCCGCCGCGCGCACCCCGACCTCGATCAGCGCGCCGATGTCCTGTCCCGGCTCCTGGCGGTCGGCTCCGGCGAGAATCCCGACGACGCCCCGCTCACCGACGCGGAACTGCGCGATCAACTCATCACGCTGCTGCTCGCCGGTCACGAGACCACCGCCTCGGCGCTGTCGTGGGCGTGCCACGAACTCGCCGCGGATCCCGTCACTCAGGAAACCGCGCGCCGGGCCGCCGCGGACGGCGACGACAAGTACCTGGAGGCGGTCCTGAAGGAGTCGATGCGGCGGCATCCGGTGATCGGCGCGGCACTGCGGCGGCTGACCCGGGATATGACGATCGCCGGTCTGCCTCTCCCGCGCGGCGCGGTGGTCTCGACCTCGATCGTGCTCGCGCATCGACGCCGCGCCAACTTTCCCGACGCCGACGAGTTCCGGCCCGCCCGGTTCCTCGACGGCAGCGTCCCGCCCAACACCTGGCTCCCCTTCGGCGGCGGCGTACGCCGCTGCATCGGCGCGGGCTTCTCCCTCATGGAAGGCACCGCGGTCCTCCGCGAGGTCCTGACCCGCTACACCCTCGCCCTGCCCCCGGGCGTCACCACGGAACGCGGCCGCATCCGCAACATCACCAACGTCCCGGCCGAGGGCGCACGAGTCGTGCTCACCGCCACCGGAATTCGTCCCTGATACACCACGGGCTCCTCACCGGATCGCGCCGACCAGCATCTCCGCGGCCGCCCCCGCCCCGTCGGTCCGGATGCTCTCCGCCACCGCGTCTGCTCGCGCGCGGGTGGCGGGCGCCAAGGCCGTATCGAGCGCGGCGGACAACGCCGCCGCATCGGGGCCGGCCTCCTCAAGGGTCGCGCCGATGCCGAGGTCGGCGACCCGTCGTCCCCAATACGTCTGGTCCATCATCTGAGGCACGACTACTTGCGGTGTCCCGGCCCGGGCCGCGGTCGTCGTCGTGCCCGCGCCGCCGTGGTGGACGACCGCGGCGACCCGGGGAAACAGCGCCTGGTGGTTGGCTTCTCCCACCACCAGGCAGTCGGAGACATCATCGACCGCGGTCAGTCCGGCCCAGCCCCGCGAGATGATCACGCGGCGGTCGTGCGCGCGAATCGCCTCGATCGCGGCTCGTGCGACGCCGGGGCCCACCTGCATGCTGCCAAAGCCGACGTACACGGGTGGTGCGCCCCGGTCCAGGAAGGCCGCCAATTCGGCAGGGAGAGGGCGTTCGTCGGGCACGATCCAGGCGCCGGTCTGCACCACGTCCAGGCCGGGCGTTCCTGGCCACGGCGCGAGAACGGAGTCCGCCGCGAGCCACGGCCGGTCGCCGATGACGTGGTCGCGCACGGTGGTCACCGGCGGCAGACCGAGCGCCGCCCGGCGGGCAGTGAGCGTCTCGCCGAATTGCGCGTCCCAGCCGAGGGCGTCGATCTCCCACAGAACTCGATTGCTCAATGCTTCCGGCGGGGGCCGGTCGCCCGCCATCGGCATCGGGCGATGATGCGGCGAGGGCAGCGTGGTCGGCTGGTAACTCGCGAACTGGTAATGGATGCCCAGCTTCTCGGCGACCGACCGGGCGGCGATCTCCGTGACGCTGGTCGCCACCACCGCGTCGCAGTCCGCGGCCGCCGCGGCGATCGTGTCGAATTGGTACGTGGGCCACTGGTCGACGTAGTGCAGCAGATCCGGCGGCGACGCGTCCCCGCCGTGCGATCCCGGCAGCGGCGGGCCCAGCGGCTCGAGCGGTACGCCCAGCTCGGCGAAGCGGGCCGCGAAATCCGGTGGCGCGCACACCCGCACCTGCGCGCCCGACTCCGGTAACCGCAGCGCGAGCGCCAGAGCCGGTTCGATATCGCCACGCGACCCGCTCGTCGACACCAGCACCCGCATATCGTCACGCCTCCCGTTCCGTCGAGCCGGCGTGGAGCGTAGTCGGCGGCGGCGCACACCCGCGGTCGGCGGATTCCCACCGGCGACAGCCGCGAGAGCGGTTCGGGCCGGGTCCCGCTAGGTTGTGGGGCATGAGTCGGTCCGGATATACGGTGTTGTTCACGTTGTGCGCCTTGGCAACCACCGCTATTCCAGCGCATGCCGACGGGGAGGCGCCGGCCGTACGGCTGCTGGGTGAGCAGATCCTGCCGCACGGAACGCACTACGACGGGACCGCCGTCGGCGGGCTGTCCGGGATCGACTACTCGCCACAGCGCGGGGAGTACGTGCTGATCAGTGACGACCGGTCGGCGAAGAATCCGGCGCGGTTCTATACGGCTCGGATCCCGGTGGACGGCAACGGCGTCGGCCCGGTCGACCTCACCGCCACCCACCCGCTGCGCACCCCGGACGGCGGCGCCTATCCGACCGACGGCGTCGATCCCGAGGACATCCGAGTCGATCCGTGGACCGGTGACTACGTGTGGACCCAGGAGGGTGAACGCACCGACACCGTGCTGCAGGACCCGTCGGTCCGCATCGCGCATACGGACGGAACCTTCGGCGGCGAACTGCCCCTCCCGGACGACGAACACATGCGGCCGGGCACCGGTCCACAGCGCAACGCCGTCCTCGAGGGCGTCACCTTCGCCGGCGGCGGCACGCTGCTGGTCAGCTCCGTCGAGGGCCCGCTGCTACAGGACGGCCCCAACCCGACCACCACGTCCGGCGCGCTCATCCGCGTCACCGTCCAGGCGCGAACCGGCCCGCTGCTCGCACAGTTCGCCTACCCGCTGGAGCCTGTCTTCGCCCCCGGCGAGGGCACCAACGGCGTCGCCGCGATCCTCGCCGCCGACCCGCTCGATCCGGCGAAATACCTGGTGCTGGAACGCAGTTACGTCGAGGGCGCGGGCAACAAGGTCCGCATCTACGAGATGGACACCACCGGCGCCACCAATGTCCTCGACGCGCCCCTGGACCGGGCCCGCCCGGTCACCAAACGCCTGCTCGTCGACCTCGACGACATCGGCTTGCCCGCCGTCGACAATGTCGAGGGCATGACGTGGGGCCCGCGGCTGCCCTCCGGCGAACGCACCCTGATCCTGGTCAGCGACGACAACTTCGCCGCGAATCAGATCACGCAGATCATCGCCCTCGCGGTGCGGTGAGGGCGCGTATCACTCCTCGCCGATGAGGGCCTGGAGGTCCGGGAGGTTGCCGATGCGCTGGGTGGCGGGGCGGCCCGGGGCGTCGGTCTGAGGTGATCCGGTCGCGCGCAGGCGGGTTCGGACCTGGCCGGGTGTGAGCCGGGCGCCGGCGGCCGTGGACATACCCTGGTAACTCGCGATGGTGCCCACGACGATCGGAGAGGCGCTCGAGGTGCCGCTGAATGTGTCGGTGTACCAGTAGTCTTCGCTCGCCCCGCCCTGCAGATCGCCGTACCCCGTCGTGGTCACCTCGCGGCCCCAGCCCTGGGTGTCGATCCGGGATCCGTAGTTGGAGAACGACAGCCGCGACCGGCCGGGCCCGTGGTCGCGGCCGTGCGTGCCCGGCGGCGGCGCACCCGCCCCGACCAGGACCGCGCCGGAATCGCCCGCGCCGCCGCCGAACGGGTTGACCCAGGTGTCCGGGAAGTCCGCGGGACGCGTGGCGTACAGCGGATCGTCCAGATCCTCGCCGCCGTTCCCGCCGGCCCCGACCACGATCATGCCGCGACCCACCGCGTAGCGGACCGCCGCCCAGTCGTCGGGCCACCACTCGATCGCGATGTATCCGCGCTGGTCCGCCCGCCCGGCGTAGTCGAATCGTGGTCCGGGACGGTGCAATTCGAGCAGGATGATGTCGCCGGGGCCGAGTGCGTCCGCCGCGGTGCGGATCGCGGTCGCCGAGCCCGGCCCGAAGATCGATATCGCCCGGATACCCGCTTCCGGCGCGATGCCGGTGATGCCGAAGGTGTTGACGTCACCGCTGATCTCCCCCGCCACCGCCGTGCCGTGGTCGCGCCAGCCCAGATCCGGTGACGGAGTGCCGCCGATGACGCCGCCCTGATTCGCGAGCAGATCCTCGTGCGTGAAACGCCAGGCGCCCTCCACATCCACCACGCGGACCCCGGTGCCGAGCCCGCCGGGTTGCGTCCACGCCCACCGCGCGGCGATCCCGGCCGGCGCGGCGTCCAGGTAGCCCTGGCGGGTGGTGAAGTCGGGTGTCACGGGCGGGACCGGCTCCTCGGAGCGGATCAGCACGACCTGCGGGTCGATCGGCGGCTCGGCGGGAGGTTTGACGTAGGCGGCCGCGACCGCGTCGTCCGCACGCAGGCGCTCGGCCAGCGTGTCCAGCTCCGCCGCGACGCGGCCCGTCGCGGCGCCCTGGACGTAGAAGTAGTTCAAAAACTGTGCGCCCGTGGGTTCGTCGGGCGTCCCGAACAGGCTCTGCTGCACCCGCACCTCGGGACCGAAGATGCGCACGAGTTCGGTGCCGTCCGGCAGCAGCTGCGCGAGTCGCGCCTCGGTGTCCCGGCTCGCCGTCATCACGAACTCGTCGATCGGGGCCGGGGCCCCGTGCGTGACGACGATCAGCTCGCTGGGCGACCCGACCGTCCCCGCCTCCGCCGATCGATCCGAACTGCTGTTCCGGTGTGCGGATGTCATGCACCCAGTGAACTCCGTTGTGCCCCAACGCGCACCCGGATTGTGGCAGATCTCAGGTGTGCGCCGACGACGGCTCGGCGGGCTGGGCGGAGCGGCCGGCGGCGAGGAGTTCGTCGAGTTGGCGTTCGGCGCGTTCGGCCCGTGCGAGGGTCTGGGCGCGGGCGTCGTCCAGGGCGGCGAGGCGGTCGTCGATCTCCTGGCGGGTCTTTGCGAGGGTGGCCGCGTGGTCGGCGCGCAGGGCGGCGGCCTCCTCGGACGCGGTGCGCCGGACGGCGGCGAGTTCGGTTCGGGTGTCGGACAGTTCGGTGCGTACCCGGGTCAGCTCGTCGCGGGTCTCGGTGAGGGCCTGGGTACGTTCGGCGACCGCGGATTCGGCGCGTTCGATGGCGCGTTCGGCGTCGGCGGCGCGCTGGACGGCCAGGTCGCGCTCGGCGGCGGACGCGGTGACCTGCTGGGCGGCCTCGCGTTTCGCGCGTTCGGTCTCGGCGGCGGCCTTCCGGTGAGCGAGGGCGATGTCCTCGGTGGCCTGTTCGCGAGCGCGTTCGATGTCGTCGGCGGCCTCGCGGCGAGCCGTCCGTATCTCGGCCTCGGCCTCGGTCCGGACGGTGAACACCTCGTCCGCGGCCGCTTTCGTGACGCGGCCGACCTCGGCCAGGGCGTCGTCGCGGGCGGCGAGCGCCTCGGCGATGCGGGCCTCGGCCTGCTCCGCGGCGGCCGCGGCGTCCTCGGCGGCGGATTCGGCGGCGTCGCGCGCCTCTTCGGCCTCGCGGCGCGCCTGTTCCGCGGCGACGGTCGCCATCTCGGCTTCGGCGATGCGCCGCGCCGCATCGGCCTGCACCGCCTGGACCTGGGCCTCGGCGACCGAGGGGTCGGCGAGGGTGGACAGTTCCGCGACCGCCGACGTGAGCGTGCCGCCCAGCTGTTCGGCGAGCGTACGGAACTGTCCGAGCAGTTCGTCGGCCCGTAGCCGCGCCGACGTCACCGGACCCTGTTGCGTCACAGTGACGGTGGGCTCCGGGGCCTCGGCCTCCTGCTGGCGTCGCTGCCGCTCCCGCCATGCCCGCCACCGGGTGTGGTCCGGGTGGTCACAGTATTCCGACGGCCGCCCCGGGCCGCCGTTGCGCGGGATGGGCCGGGCGCATCCCGGATAGCTACACACGTTCGACACCTGGAAATCGTAGCGTTGGTTTCGTCAAATCCAACGGAACAACACGAAACGAAATCGCTGGAGCCGTGTGGCTATCCGTAAACGTCTGACCCCCGATAAGTGAACGTTATCGGCGGTCAGGATTGAGGAAACCGTTCCGCGACTGCTCTTTTATTTCGTTTACGTTTGGTCACTACCAACGAAACGAATAAGCTACGAAATCTCTCGAAAACTGTGCTCGCATGTACGCGCGTACCAGTTCCGTCCGTACTCACGGACCCGACGCATGCCGATGTCACGTGACGGCCAGCCGACCGACACGGCGGAGAATGTGGAGGCACGGGCCCGCCCGCGCGTCAGTTCGAAATGCGGGCCTGGATGCCGTCGTGGCGATGCTCGACGGCGCCTCACTCGCTCTCGCCCTGGCCGCGCACCCACACGACTTCCCCACCGCCGTCGAAGAATACGAACGCGAGATGTTCGAACGCACCAGCACCGCCGCCCGAATGTCCGCGGACCTCCAGAAGATGCTCATGGCGCCCGACGCCGCCCAGCGAATGCTCGAATTCTTCCAACCTCGCTGAACCGCGGTCCGTCGTGACGAACTGCTGCACCGTGCGGCACCTAGCATGCTAGCATGCTAGCATTGGGGCGTGGGCGACGAAGATGTGAAGCAGTTCAACGTCTATCTGCCGGTCGGGCTGATCAAGCAGGTCAAGTTCCGGGCGATCGAGTCGGGTATGTCGTTGTCGGCGCTGGTCGCCGAGGCGCTGCGGACGTATCTCGACGACACCGACGAGCACGCGGACGGAAAGGACTGACATGACGACCGAGGGCATCGATGCCGTATTTCTGACGACACACAATTGGGGGAAGACCGCCCGGTTCCTGCGCGGGCTGGGGTTCGAGCTCGAGTTCGAGACGGACCACAACTCGGGTCAGTTTCGTAACAGTGACGGGCCGTCGATCTTCGTGGCGGAGGTTCCACCGGCCGAAAAGCCCGGCGCGCAACTGGTTCTGAAGGTCGCCGGGACGGATCGGCGGCCCGGCGCGGATGTCGAGGTCGTGACCGATTTCGAGCAGACCCACTACGGCACCCAGGAGATGACCGTCCGCGATCCCGACGGGCGGACGTGGACCCTGCAAGCGCCCGGAAAGGAGTGAGGACTGTGCCGGATGATCCGACCGCCGCGCCGGACCACACCGCGATCCGGGTGGCACTCTGGCGGGCCATGCACCGCCGAGTCGATTCCGCGCCTTACGTTTTCGACGACGAGATCGGGTTGCGCCTCGCCGATCCCGAGGACGGCTGGGAGCGGCGGCCGGATATGGATCCGGCCCGCACCGCCCCGATGCGCGCGGGCGTCCTGGCGCGGGCGCGCTGTATCGAGGATCTGCTGGCCGAGCAGGTCGGCACCGGGGTCGACCAGTACGTCCTGCTGGGCGCTGGGCTCGACACCTTCGTGCAACGCCGGCCCGAATTCGCCGATCGGCTCACGGTTTTCGAGGTCGACCAGCCTGGTCCGCAGGCGTGGAAACGGCAGCGTCTGCTCGACGTCGGCCTGGGCGTCCCCGACTGGTTGCGGCTGGTTCCGGTCGATTTCGAACGGGATTCGTGGTGGGACCGGCTGACGGCCGCCGGGTTCGATCCGGGCCGCCCGGCCTTCGTGGCCTCCACGGGCGTCACCATGTATCTGACGCTGGAGGCGAATACGGCTACCTTGCGCCAGATCTCGGCGCTCGCCCCCGGCTCCACGCTGGCGACGACGTTCATGCTGCCGCTGGACTCGGTCGGCGCGGACGAGCAGCGCCTGCGCCGGTTCGCCGAGGACGGCGCCCGAGCTTCCGGCACACCGTTCATCAGCTTCTTCACGCCGGACGAGATCCTGGCGCTGGCCAAGGAGAGCGGTTTCGCGGCGGCCCGGCACATCTCGTCGGCCGACCTGATCCGACGCTATTTCGACGGTCGCCCCGACGGCCTGCGTCCGGCGGAGTCGGAGCAGATCCTGGTGGCGACCACCTGATCGGACGCGGCACTAGTCGACCGGAATGCCCTGCCGCGCAATGGATAACAACAGCTCGACGGTGCGGCGGACCGCCGGATTCTCCGCGATCGACCGGCGGACGGCGATGCTGACGAATCGTATCGGCGTCGGCGCGGTCAACGGGCGGGCCGTGACTCCGGCGGGCAGGTCCCGGGCCGCGAGCCTGGGCAGCACGGTGATGCCGATGCCGGTGGCGACCATCGGCAGCGCGGTGCGGTAGTCCGGGGTCTGCACCTGGAATCGCGGCGTGATCCCGGCCTGCGCGCACGCGTCGAGCAGGATGCGGCGGCAGGGGCCGTCCACCGGTTCGTTGTCGATCCAGGCGCGGTCGGCCAGCTCGCTCAACGGGACCTCGGGCCGGGACGCGAGCGGATCGTCCGCGCGCACGGCCAGGACGTAGGGATCGGCGACGAGTCGCGAAATCCGCACGGCGGCAGACGGAGTCGTCTCGGCGTCCTCGACGAACACGTCGATATCGCGCGGGCCCGCGCTGACATCGGCCATGCGCAACTCCAGCCGGAGTTCGGGGAATTCGGACCGCAGGCCGTCGACGATCGGCGGCAGCCAGGTGGCGCCGACGGACGCCACGTACCCGATGGACAGGGTGCCGACCCGTCCCGCGCGCAGGTCGCCGACCACACCGTCGAGACGGCTCAATTCCTCGAACAGCCCGCTGGATTCCGCGGCGAGCGCGCGCCCGGCCGCCGTGGGTTCGATTCCCCGGCCGGACTTCTCGACCAGGCGCAGACCGGTCTGGCGTTGCAGCGCGGCCAACTGCTGACTGGCCGCCGACGGCGTATAACCGAGGGTCTCGGCGCTCGCCCGCAGCGAGCCGGTGGCGATGACGGTCCGCAGCAGCCGCAGCCGGGAGATATCGAGCATGCCCCGATCGTACAGCTGTACTTACTTGTTGTTCTATTTTGTTCGCTTGTGCTGTCGTATGGAACGGCCGACGATGGCTGAGTGACCCACGAAGCACACCCCGATACCGCTGCGCACCGACCGACAGGTCCGGAATTCACTTGTGCCGTCCGGACCCCGGCGGCGACGATCGCGGACATGACCGAACTCGCCGATCCGCCTTCCCGGCCCACCGCACAGCACGGCGGCGCCGATGTCGCGAGCGCCGTCGCCGCGTTGGTCGCGGTGGTCCTGTGGGCGTCGGCATTCGTCGCGATCCGCGATGCGGGACCGCATCTTTCGCCCGCGCCCATGGCGCTGCTGCGGCTGGTGGTCGCCGCCGCGGCGCTGACGATTCCGGTATTCGCCCGCCGCCGGCCCCTGGACCGGATCCCGCGATCGCCGCGCGCGCTGCTGCTCGTGACGGCGTACGCGGTGCTCTGGCTGGCCGGATACACCGTCGCGCTGAACACCGCGGAGCTGCATGTCGATGCGGGGACGGCGGCGTTGCTGGTGAATCTCGCGCCGCTGCTGGTCGCCTTCGGCGCCGCCGGCCTGTTCGGGGAACTGCTGACCCGCGCGCTGCTGCTCGGGGCCGGGGTGTCGCTGGCCGGTGTGGCGATCATCGCGGTGTCGAGTGGCGGGGGCCACCGCGACGGGCTCGGCGTGCTGTTGTGCGTGCTCGCCGCCGTGCTGTACGCGGCGGGCGTGCTGGTGCAGAAGCCCGCGTTGCGCTACGTGGACCCGCTCACCGCGATCTGGCTGGGCTGCGTCATCGGGACGGTTGCCCTGCTGCCGTGGACTCCGCAGTTGATCAGCGAGCTGTCCGCCGCACCCGCCCGTGTCATCGCCGACGGCATCTATCTCGGGTTGTTCCCTACCGCACTGGGTTTCACGGCGTGGTCCTACGCGCTGCACCGGACGGCCGCGAGCCGCCTGACCGCCAGCACCTATGCCGTTCCGGCCCTCTCGATCCTGCTCTCGTGGGTGCTGCTCGCCGAAATCCCCACGGCCTGGGGGCTCCTCGGCGGCGCGGTATGCCTCCTCGGCGTGGCACTCTCCCGCCGCGCTCCGCGCTGACGCGCCACCGAATCACCGTCGCTGGGGACACCGCCGGATCGCGGTACGGTGACCTGCGATGAGCACAGTCGAGGCGGATACCGGGACCCGGCAGATCGCTGTGCCCGACGCGGTGCACAGCGAGTTGCGGCGCGGCGTGCGCAGTGTGCTCGTGGATGCCGCGGCGCTGCGCAGGGTGCGGGAGCGCTTCGACGACGAGCAGGCCGGGGCGCTGGGGCGGTACCTGGAGGCGTCGCAGTCGCCGAATACCGTGCGCGCCTACCGATCCGACTGGATCGCATGGTCGGCGTGGTGCGCCTCGGAGGGCAGGCAGGCGCTGCCCGCCGATCCGCTGGACGTCGCCGTGTATCTGGCGGCCGCCGCCGACACCCGCAAGCCCGGCGGCGAGTGGGCCTTCAGCGCGGCCACTCTGGAACGGAAGAGTGCGGCGATCGCGGCCGTGCACGCCGCGAACGGGCTGCCCTCCCCCACCCGCACCGACGTCGTCCGCCTGACGCTGCGCGGTATCCGGCGCACGCGCCGCACCCAGCCGAAGCGCAAGCGACCGGTCCTGCTGCACACTCTCGAGCAGCTGCTCGGCGGGTTGCCCGCACCCGGCTGGCCGACCGAACCCGCCCGCCGCCGGGACATCCTGGTCCTGCTCGTCGGTTTCGCGGGTGCGTTGCGCCGCAGCGAGATCGCCGGGCTGCGGATCGCGGATGTCCGGGCCGAGGTGGATCACGCCAGCGGCGAACCGATCCTGCTGGTCCAGCTGCCCGCGACCAAGACGGACCCGACGGGTGTCGCCGCGCAGCGCGTGGCGCTCCCCCGCGGCGCGCGGCCCCGCACCTGTCCGGTGTGCGCCTTCGCGGACTGGATTCGCCTGCGCGAGATACATTTCGCGCGCGGCGCGGCCGGACTGCGTGCCTGGCTGGCGGAACAGATGCCCGCCGACAGTGCCATCCACCGCTGTCACGCCTTCACCGGCACCACCCTCGACGACCCCGATCTGCCCCTGTTCCCCGCGATCTCGCGGCACGGCGGCATCAGCGATACTGCCATGTCCGGCCGCGCCGTCGCCGAACTCGTCAAACGCTACGCCGCGCGGGCGGGCCTGGACCCGGACCTGTTCTCGGGGCACTCGCTGCGCGCGGGTTTCGCGACTCAGGCGGCGCTGGGCGGCGCCAGTGACCGCGAGATCATGCGGCAGGGGCGCTGGGCGAATCCCCGCACCGTGCACGGCTACATTCGCACCGCGAACCCGTTGGAGGATAACGCGGTGACCAAGCTGGGCCTGTAATCGTCCGGTTCGATGAACAGGGCACTCCGCGTTCGAGCGTCGACCGATGAGTTCGGCGGTCGTATCGCGTCTGGTCTCCTATGACTCGAATCGTCGCGGATATCTCGGTGTCCCTGGACGGCTTCGTCACCGGGCCTGACCCCGGTCCGCGTAACGGGCTGGGGACCGGCGGTGAAGCACTGCATACGTGGGCATTTTCCGGCGACCCGGACGATCAGCGGGTGTTGCGCGAGGCGACCACGCGCTCGGGGGCCGTTGTCCTGGGCCGCCGGCTTTTCGACGTGGTCGATGGGCCGGAGGGCTGGAGCGACGACATCGGCTACGGCGCGGGTGAGGTCGGTAAGCCCGCGTTCGTCGTCGTGACCGGTGCACCGCCGGAGTCGGTGCGGCTCGCCGACCTCGACTGGACATTCGTCACCACCGGTCTGTCCGATGCCGTCGCGGCCGCGCGTGAGCGGGCCGAGGCGGCCTCGTCGGCGGCCGGCAAGGACCTCGACGTCGTTCTCATGGGCGGCGGCGCGACGATCGGCACCGCGCTCGCCGCCGGGCTGGTCGAGGTGCAGGTGTTGCACCTGTCCCCGGTCGTGCTGGGCTCCGGGACGCCACTGTTCACCGGTGGCTCGCCGCGCACGCTCGTCCAGCGCACCGTGCTCCCGACCTCGACGGCGACGCACCTGACCTACGACGTGCTCTGACGACGCGTCGCGTGTTCTCGTCGGGGTCGCGGCACTGCCATGGTGTCTTCACACAGCATGTCGCGAAAGTGCAACGGCACCATGAGAATTCATGGGGATTACCAGCGGACCATCGGCAGGGGGTGGAAGGGATGTCTCAGTGCCCAGCGGGTGCCGGTGCGGAGGAGAAAGCGGTGGAATCCGAGGTACGGCAGTTCGGCGACGACGGTCTCGATGTCCGCGCGAGGCACCGGCCCGCGTAGGAGGCCGTGGCTGGCATCGACGCGGTCGGCGATGCGGAACGTTTCGGGCAGCCGGTCGTCGATACCGCGGAGCCGATGGTGGTCGAGGACCATCCGGCGTGCTCGCTCGGTGTCCTCGATTCCGAACTCCTCGGCGTGCTTCCCGACCAGATCCGCCGACGGTGCCAGGTAATCCCACGTCCCGGCCGTCCAGATCCCCAGATCGTGCACCGCCCACGCCAGGGCGGCCGTATCGGGCACCGGCTCCCCCAGCAACACCTCGTGATAGTTCAGGCCGCGCAACACGTGATTGCGGTACACGGGAAACGCCTCGCCGAGTTCACGCCGATACCGATCGAGGACGGCGTCCACGATCGGATGAGATGTGCGGACCTGCATGACCACTCCTTAGCATTCTGGTAGCCGGCACCGGACCGAAAGGACAGGACCACCGCATGACTTCCGCCTGGGCCGCCGTCACCGCCGCCGCCTTCCTCTGGCTGGGCATGGTGCTGGCGATCTCGTTCCTCGAAGCGCCCCTGAACGCCCCACGCTCCCACAGCCACTATGTGTATATAGCCCTGGAGGTCGTGAAGGTCGCCGGTCTCCTCACCGGCGGCATCCTGGTACTCACTGCCTCCATCTCCTGACATCGCCGGATTTTCCGGCGTGCTTCTGGCCGGAATCCATGGTGAGATTCCGGCCACAAGCACGCCGGAAACAAGGAATTGCCTGGGCAGGGAGGGTGAACCCAGAGGGGTTCCGGTAAGTACGGGTGAAGGGGTGGACTATTCGTTGTGTGCTTCGAGCGTCTGTTGGGTGGCTGCCCACGACGCCAGGAGCGCTAGGTTGTCAGCGGTCGGTGTGCCCGCGGGGGCGGTGTAGACGGTGAGGTACAGGCCGGGTTCGGCGGGCAGGTCCAGGGACTCGACGTCCAAGTCGAGCCGGCCCACGACCGGATGGTGCATACGCTTGCGTCCGGACCGGTGCAGCCGGACGTCCCGGGATGCCCACCGCTGCCGGAACAGCGCACTGCGCGTCGACAGTTCACCGACCAGGGCGATCAGCTCCTCGTCGTGTGGATTGCGGCCGGCTTCCATGCGCAGCTTCGCGGCCACGTCACCGGCGATTCGGTCGTAGTCGACAAAGAAATCTCTGGCCGCCTCGGGAGCTAGATAGACGAACCGAGCAGTGTTCGCCGGCCGTCGCGGGTCGGCCAGCACCGGTGAATACAGCGCGCGGGCAAGGTGATTCATGGCGAGCACGTCATACCGCCCGTTGCCGATCAGGGCGGGCGCATCGGAGATGGCGTCGAGCACCCGCTGCAGTGTCGAGCGCACCGCCGCGGCAGGCCTGTGCCGGCGGAGGCCGCTGGGCGTCGCGGATCGGCGTGCGAGGTGGAACAGGTGGTCGCGCTCGGCCTCGTCGAGTTGCAACGCGACGGCCAACGCGTCGAGCACGCCATCGGAGGCACCGGCGAGGCCGCCGCGCTCCATGCGCACGTAGTAGTCGACCGAGACCCCCGCCAGTAGCGCTACCTCCTCGCGACGCAGACCTTTGACCCGGCGATTGCCGCCGTAAGCGGGCAAGCCCGCCTGCTCGGGTGCGATGCGGGCGCGACGCGAGCTGAGAAACTCCCGGATATCGGTGCGTAGATCCCTCGTGGCCATCCCCTCACCGTAAGCGCGTCCTGCAGGATGAGGGAGGTACTGCGGGTACCCCGACGACTGCGTGAGAGACCCGCCTCTGGAGATGTTCGCGAGGGCCCGTCGGTTGCCGGGCAAAGCCTTGCGCCGACGTCTAGGGGGTACCCGTCGCGGTCGTCGCGATGCCGCCGTCGACCGGGATGATGGCCCCCGTGAGGTAGGACCCGGCCCGGCCGGCGAGAAATACGGCGACACCGGCCATGTCGTCGTCGCGGCCGAGCCGGCGCAGCGGGGCCGCCCCCGCGATCGTGTCGCCGATGGCATCGAGTGCGGACGCCATCATCTGCGAGGGGAACACTCCTGGGGCTACCGCGTTCACCGTGACGTGCTGTGGGCCCAGTTCTCTGGCAAGCACCCTAGTGAGTTGATGGAGTGCCGCTTTGCTGCTGGCGTAGGAGTAGTTGGGCGCCGCGGCGACGTGGATGGCGGCGATACTGCCGATGTTGATGATCCGCGCGGGATCATCGGCGGTGCCCGCCCGGCGCAGTGCGGGCAGCAGCGCCTGCACCAGCCAGAACGGCGACTTGAGGTTGAGGTCGAGCACGGCGTCCCAGGCTTCGTCCGGGAACGTCTCCAGCGGCTCGCGCCACATCGCTCCCGCGTTGTTGACGAGGATGTCCAGGCGTCCGGAGTCGGCCTCGACAAGATCAGCGAGACGCTGACACTCCTCGTGCCTGGACAGGTCGGCGGGGATTGCTCGAACCTCGCCGAATTCGGACAGTAGACGCTGTGCCTGCGCGCACGCATCTGCCGTGCGTGCGCTGATGACGACGCGGGCGCCCGCCTGGAGAAGGCCGCGCGCGATCATCATCCCGATGCCCCTGGTGCCGCCAGTGACAAGAGCGTACTTTCCGCTCAGATCGAAAAGTTCTGTGTGAGTAGTGCATTGGTTGTCCGCCATTGGTCTCCGGTTCCTTCCGACTCGGACACATTGACAGCCGTTTCGGACGTCCGGGAGACCCTGGTGGTACAGGTACTGTCGGAGCCCCCTTGCCTGGTGCGCGACAACACACCGAACCGCCCGTCGGAAGGCAGGTCAGCGGAAGGGGGGTTCGTTGAAGGTGCGGAGTTTGCGGGAGTGGAGGCTGTCGCCTTCGGCTCGGAGGAGTTCTATGGCGCGGATGCCTATTTGGAGGTGTTCGGAGACTGTGCCCTCGTAGAAGCGGTTGGCTTGGCCGGGGAGTTTGATCTCGCCGTGGAGGGGTTTGTCGGAGACGCAGAGGAGGGTGCCGTAGGGGACGCGGAAGCGGTAGCCCTGGGCGGCGATGGTGGCGCTCTCCATGTCGACGGCTACCGCGCGGCTGAGGTTGAAGCGCAGGGCCGAGGCCGAATAGCGGAGTTCCCAGTTGCGGTCGTCGGTGGTGACGACCGTGCCGGTGCGCAGGCGCTCCTTCACCGCCTCGCCGGGCATGCCGCTGACCTGTTTGGTCGCGTCGTAGAGGGCGCGCTGCACCTCGGCGATGCTGGGGATCGGAATATCCGGCGGCAGAACGGGATCCAGGACGTGGTCGTCGCGCAGGTAGGCATGGGCGAGGACGTAGTCGCCGATGTCCTGGCTCTCCCGCAGCCCGCCGCAATGGCCGATCATCAGCCAGGCGTGCGGGCGCAGGACGGCCAGGTGGTCGCACATGTTCTTGGCGTTCGCGGGCCCGACGCCGATATTGACCAGCGTGAGACCGTGGCCGGTGGACGACATCAGGTGCCACGCGGGCATCTGATGCTTCTTCCACGCCAGGTCGGCGGCCGTCGAATCCGCGTCCCGGCTCTCGGCGGTGATGACCGTCCCGCCGGCACAGGACAGGCCGATATAGGGCGTGGCGGGGTCGGCGATGAGATCGGTGGCCCAGCGCACGAATTCGTCGACGTAGCGGGTGTAGTTGGTGAACAGCACGAACGGCTGGAAGTGCTCGACCGGCGTCCCGGTGTAGTGCCGCAGCCGCGCCAGCGAGAAATCGGTGCGCAGCGCGTCGAAGTGGCTCAGCGGCAGCGGGCCGCTCGTATCGATGAGGCCGTCGGCGATCTCGTCGCCGACGGCGGCCAGGTCGGTGGTCGGGAAGTACCGGGCCAGATCGGCGCTCATGGACCGGTCCAGCCCGAGTTCGGCGGCGTCGATCACGTACGGATACGGGATCTCCTGCCGCGACGGGCCGACCTCGATGTGGATGTCGTAGTCCTCGGCGATCACCGTCAGCTGCTCGGTCAGGTACCGGCGCAGCAGCGCCGGGCGGGTGATCGTCGTTCGGTAGGTACCGGGCCGGGTGAGGCGGCCCCAGGCCCGGGTGCGGTTCTTCGGCTGGGTGCGGCCGTCCCAGCTGATGCGCAGTTCCGGGTACACGAACAGGCCCGAGGCGCGGGTGGCCTCGTCGGGCGCGACGCCGGTGTCGACGAAATCCTTCACCGCCGCGCGCAGCGCGCCGACCGAGCGGTCGTAGCGGGTCTGCAGGTCGTCCAGGGTCGCCTCGACCGCCACCTGGGTGACGGTCCGCCGGTCCGCTGCGTCGGTCATGAGCGACCGTCCGCGATCGTCGGCGGCGCGAGGACCGAAAGGTCCGGTGGCGCATCGGGATACGCCTCGATCTGGACCAGTGTCAGCTGGCCGGTACTGCCCTGGCTCAGCGTGGACGACGGGCGGTCTGCGGTGAGCACGTTCGGGTTGCCGTGCCGGCAGAAACTCGGATCCGACGGGTCGGGGTCGTACCAGGCGCCGGTGGACAGCTGGGCCACACCGGGCCGCACCGCCTCGTCGACCACCAGGCCCGCCAGGCACGAACCGCGGTCGTTGACCAGGCGCACGATATCGCCGTCGCGCAGGCCGCGCGCCGCGGCCTCGTCGGGATGCAGCCGAACCGGTTCGCGCCCCGCGATTTTCACCGATCGGCTGTGCGCGCCTACGTCGAGCTGGCTGTGCAGTTTGGTGCGCGGCTGGTTGGCGATCAGCTGGAGCGGGAATCGGGCCGCCACGGGACTGCCCAGCCACTCCTCCGGCTCCAGCCAGACCGGGTGGCCCGGGCAGTCGTCGTAGCCGTAGCCGGCGATGGTGTCGGAGAAGATCTCGATGCGGCCGGTCGGGGTGGTCAGCGGGTGTGCGTCCGGATCGGCGCGGAAGTCGGCGAAGGCGACCTGGGCCGGTTCGGCGACCGGCAGCTCGAGGCCCTCGCCCGCCCAGAACTCGTCGAAGCCGGGCATCCGGTGCCCCTGCTCCCCCACCGTGTCGCGCCACTGGTCGTACAGGTGCCGCAGCCACTCCCGGGCGGTGCGGCCCTCGGTGAATTCCTTACCGATGCCGAGGCTTTCGGACAGTTCGGCGAAGATGGCGTAGTCGTCGCGGGCCTCGCCGTGCGGCCGGGTGAGCGCGGGCATGGGGAAGAACATCCGGTCGTTGTCGCCGGCGCCGAAGTCGTCACGCTCGATGGTCATCGTCGCGGGCAGCACGATATCGGCGTGCCGGGCGGTGGCGGTCCAGAACGCATCGTGCACGACCACCGTCTCGGGGCGGGTGAACGCCTCGCGCAGCCGCGCCAGGTCCTGATGGTGGTGGAAGGGGTTGCCGCCCGCCCAGTACACCAGGCGGATATCCGGATACGTCAGCTCCTGCCCGTTGTAGCGGAAGGGCGCACCGGGATCGAGGAGCATGTCGGAGATGCGGGCGACCGGGATGAACGCGTCGACGCCGTTCTCGCCCTGCGGCATATGCGGCACCCGCAGCTGCCGGGTCGGCTCCCCGACGCTGTTCGCGGACCCGTAGCCGTGCCCGAATCCGCCGCCGGGAAGGCCGATCTGGCCCAGCATGGCCGCCAGCACCAGGCCCAGCCACAGCGGCTGCTCGCCGTGGCGCGCCCGTTGCAGCGACCAGCTGACCGTGACGAAGGTGCGCGACCCGGCCATCTCGCGCGCGAGCGCCCGGATGCGGTCGGCGGGCACGCCCGTGATCGCCTCCGCCCACGCCGGATCCTTGACGACGCCGTCCGCCTCGCCGCGCAGGTACCGCGCGAACCGGTCGAAGCCGACGGTGTACCGATCGAGAAAGGCGTTGTCCGCCAAGCCTTCCGCGTCCAGCACCTGGGCCAGCGCCAGCATCAGGGCGGCGTCGGTATTCGGCCGCGGGGCCAGCCATTCGGCCCGCGCTTCGGCCGGGGTGTCGTCGCGTAGCGGCGCGACCGTCACGAACCGGCAGCCCCGCTCCCGCGCGGCGGCCACCCAGCCGCGCGCGTTGTGTCGCGATACCCCGCCCGGTGACACCGCGGTGTTCTTGGGCGAGAGCCCGCCGAACGCGACGACCAGGTCGGTGTGCTCGGCCAGCACCGACTTCGCCGTGGCATGCCCGAGCAACCAGTACAGGTCGCACAGGATGTAGGGCATCAGCACGGTGGAGGTGCCGAGGCTGTAGCTGTTGACGTGCCGGACGTAGCCGCCCAGGCAGTTCAGGAAGCGATGCACCTGACTCTGCGCGTGATGGAAGCGCCCGGCGCTGGCCCAGCCGTAGGACCCGGCGTACACCGACTCCGCGCCGTGGGTGTCGTACACCCGGCGCAGCTCGCCGGACAGCAGTTCGATCGCCCGCTCCCAGGACACCGGGACGAACGGCTCCGCGCCCCGCCGCGGCGCCCCCGGGCCGTGGTCGAGCCAGCCCTGCCGCACGTGCGGGCGGTCGATGCGGGTGGGGTGGTGCTGGGCGGTGGCGACGTTCTCGATCAGGGGCGTCGGCTCCGGATCGCCGCGCCAGGGACGCACCTCGGTCAGGCGCTCGCCGTCGCCGGCGGCCTCGAACGCTCCCCAGTGCGTCAGATGCGTCGTCATGTCTACCACCGTAACGCCGCCCACCGACACCGCCGCCGGACCCGCGTCCCAGACATGGACACACGACCAGTTTCATATCGGAATGGCAACATTCCCGAGTGGTCGCTCGGTCAGCCCACGGCTCCGGCTAGCGTTGCCCGGGAATTCCACCCCGCACTCGATGGCAGAGGAGTCCGATGCGCCAGTTCAGCCGCCGCCACGCCCTGGGTCTGTTCGCGGCGGGTACCGCCGCCGCGCTCGCCGCACCGGCGCCCGTCGCGGGCGCCCGCCCGGCCCCGCCCGCGACCGTGCCGGCCCTGGGCCCGGATTTCCTCTGGGGCGTGGCCAGCGCGGGATTCCAGTGCGAAGGCCATGCGCCGGACAGCAATTGGATCCGCTACATCGACGCGCATCCCGACTACGACCGGTACCAGGACGCCGCCGACTTCTACACCCGCTACCGCTCGGATATCGGCCTGGCCTCGGAGCTGGGGGTGGGCGTCTACCGGATCAGCGTCGAATGGGCCCGGGTGCAGCCCCGGCCGGGCGCCTGGTCCGAGGACGGATTCGCCTTCTACGACCGCGTTCTGGACGCCATGGCCGCCGCCGGCATCCGCCCGATGCTGACCCTCGACCACTGGGTGTATCCGGGCTGGGCGGCCGAACGCGGCGGCTGGGGCCATCCCGACATGGTCGGCGACTGGCTGGCGAATGCGCGAAAGGTGGTGGACCGCTACGCCTCCCGCGATCCGCTGTGGGTGACGTTCAACGAGCCCACCTTCTATCTCGTGAACGAGACCCGCAACGGCGGGCTGCCCGCGACCGCCCTGCCCGCCATGCGGCAGGGACTGGTCGACGCGCACAACGCCATCTACGACCACATCCACGCCGTCCAGCCCGGCGCCCTGGTGACCAGTAATGTCGCCTACACCGCCGGCGCGGCGGAGGGGCCGGTCAACGGCCAGGTCCTGGATCCGATCTCCGATCGGCTCGACTACATCGGCATCGACTACTACTACGGCTTCACCCCGCAGTCGATCGCGACCACGTCGCCCGCGAACCTCACGTCGCTGTGGAAGATGCCGCTGCAACCCGAGGGCATCTACTACGCGCTGGACCACTATGCGCGGCGCTTCCCGGGTAAGCCGCTCTACATCGTCGAGAACGGCATACCCACCGAGAACGGCGCGCCGCGGGCCGACGGCTACACCCGCGCCGACAGCCTGCGCGACACCGTCTACTGGATCCAGCGCGCCCGCCACGACGGCATGAACGTCATGGGCTACAACTACTGGAGCATCACCGACAACTACGAATGGGGCAGCTACACACCGCGTTTCGGCCTCTACACGGTCGACGTGCGCACCGATCCGGCCCGCACCCGCCGCCCCACCGACGCGGTCGACGCCTACCGGTCGATCACCCGCGCGGGCGGTGTGCCTGGCGACTACCGGCCCACCCGCGCGCCGGCCGCCTGCTCCCTGGTGGATACGCCCGGCAGCTGCGACGATCCGGTCACGGTGCCGCAGTAGGGGCTTGCGGAGGACCTTCGGCACTGCGACTGCCGACGTTCGGCCCGACCGGCGGCGCGGGCCGCCGGGGCATGCTTGACCCGTCGGGCTGCCCCCCGGCACTCGCCCGAGGCGGTGGACCGCTCGTGACGGCCGGAACGCCTGCCCTGCCTGCCATGCCGAATCAGCGGCTCACCTCTCGGGCGAATCGGTCATTGTGTGACCTTCGGCCTTACCCGGGCGACCCGGCGCGCATTATTGTGTTCTGACTACTGCAACCGGAATAGGACACCCAACCATGATTCAGGTGTTCCTGGTCGACGACCACGAAATCGTTCGACGCGGCCTGATCGACCTGCTCGAGGAGGATCCGGATCTCACCGTGGTCGGCGAGGCTGGAGACGTCGCCCACGCGCTCGCCCGGATACCGGCGCTGCGCCCGGATGTGGCCGTCCTCGACGTGCGGCTGCCCGACGGCAACGGCATCGAGCTGTGCCGCGAGCTGCTGTCGCGGCTCGACGATCTGCGATGCCTGATCCTGACGTCCTATACCGACGAGCAGGCCATGCTCGACGCGATCCTGGCCGGGGCCAGCGGCTACGTCATCAAAGACATCAAGGGCATGGAACTGGCCGAGGCGATCAAGGCCGTCGGCGCCGGGCGCTCGCTACTGGACAACCGCGCGGCCGCCGCGCTGATGGAACGCCTGCGCCGCAGCACCGAACCGGACGGGCCGCTGGCCTCGCTCACCGACCAGGAGCGCAAACTGCTCGATCTGCTGGGCGACGGTCTCACCAACCGGCAGATCGCGGAGCGAATGTTCCTGGCCGAGAAGACCGTCAAGAACTATGTCTCCCGGCTGCTGGCCAAACTCGGTATGGAACGCCGCACCCAGGCCGCGGTGTACGCCTCGAAGCTGCGCGCCGGGCAGTTCGCCGCGACCTGGAGTGAGACCACGGCGAACTGAGCGGCCGGTTCAGGATCCGGCGCCGGCCAGGTCGGTGCGGCCCATCTCCAACCGGTAGTTCGGCGTGGGCGATCCCCAGCCGCTGCTCACCGCGAGACCCAGCGCCTCCCGGTTCTTCATGTAGACGTAGGACAGCAAGGAGCGCAACGCTTCTCGGTCCTCGGGCCGGTCCAGCCCCTCGATCTCGGCGCCGAGCCGGCCGAGGTCGTCGCGCTGGCACGACAGCGCGTACACCGACCCGCCGCGGCGCGCGGCCGCCAGCGCCGAGGCCAGCGCGTTCTCGTATTCGGACCTTCTCCCGCCGAGCCACTGCATCCGGTCGGAGACCGCGGCGCGACTCGAGGTGTCCACGTACTCGTACAGCGCGTGCACGCCGCGCGAGTACGGGTCCGCCTGATCGAGTTCGTCGGCCGCCGTCCGCAGGGCCAGCACGGCACGCCGCACGCTGCGGACGTTGCCGGGGCTGGGTAACTCCCGCAGCGCATCCAGGCACGAAAGTAATTGCCGCTCCAGGCTGTTCATGATCGCCTCCAGTCGAGAGACACAAAGACACGGGCACCCGACCTCACGGTGCACCACGTTCTCGCGGAACGCTAGGGCACATCGCCCCGAATTACGCGTATCGCCGGTCGGCTCGGGCGTGCCGGACCTCGCGGCCCGATACAATTCAGCCGACGGACCTACTCGCTCACAGATCGGGATCGGCCACGATGACGGAGGGCTCGGCAGCCGGCACGTACTCCGTACGCGAAACCCTGTCGCAATTACGTCTGCGCGAACTGCTCGGGGAGGTGCGGGATCGCGTCGAGCAGATCATCGACGTCCGCGATCGCATGGACGGCCTGGTCGAGGCGATGCTCACCGTCACCTCGGGCCTGGATCTCGACCGCACCCTGACCACGATCGTGCACACCGCGATCAGCCTGGTCGACGCCCGCTACGGCGCGCTGGGCGTGCGCGGGCACGATCGGCAGCTCAGCCAATTCCTCTATCAGGGAATCGATCCCGAGACCCGGGCCCGGATCGGGGATCTGCCCGAGGGCCACGGCGTGCTCGGGCTGCTGTTCAGCCAGCCCAAGCCGATCCGGCTGGAGAATCTCGCCGACCATCCCGCGTCGGTCGGGTTCCCGGCGAATCATCCGCCCATGCGGACCTTCCTCGGTGTCCCGGTCCGCATCCGCGACGAGATCTTCGGGAATCTGTATCTCACGGAGAAGTCCGGCGGTCAGATGTTCACCGAGGACGACGAGCTGATCGTGCAGGCGCTGGCCGCCGCCGCGGGTGTCGCCATCGACAACGCCCGGCTCTACGAGTCGGCGCGTGCCCGCCAGAACTGGATCGAGGCGATCGGCAACCTCACCACGGAATTCCTGGCCGGCACCGAATCCAGTGAGGTGCTGTCGCATCTGGCCGAGCACGCCCGGCGCCTGACCCGCTCGGACCGGGTGTTCCTGGCGATGGTCGCCGAGGCCGACCTACCGCCGGAGGACGTGCACGAACTGCTCATCACCCACACTTCGGGCGGCGATCAGGTCGGCCGCACACTGCGGCTGGCCGACAGCATCCTGGGCGAGGCGCTGCTGCGGCGCGGCGCGCGGTGCGTCGACGATATCGGGACCACCGATCTCGGGAAGGTCTTCGCCGACGCGGGCCCGGCGATGATCCTGCCGCTGCACACCCCGGATTCCACGTTCGGGATGCTGATCGCGGTGCGGGGCAGCGAGGCCGGGCCCTACGACGAGGAGATGCTGGATCTGGCGGCGGCGTTCACCGATCAGGCGGCGCTGGCCATGCAGCTGGCCGACGCCCAGCAGCGGATGCGCGAACTCGACATCCTGTCCGACCGCGACCGCATCGCCCGCGATCTGCACGATCACGTCATCCAGCGGCTGTTCGCGATCGGGCTGGGCCTGCAGGGCACGGTCCAGCGCGCGCGGGTACCGGACGTGCAGGTCCGGCTGACCGACGCCATCAGCGAGTTGCAGGATGTGGTGCAGGAGATCCGGACATCCATCTTCGACCTGCACGGCGGTCGGGGACGCGGCTGCGCAATCGCCTCGAGCAGGCCATCCGGCAGCACACCGGCGACAGCGGCATCCGCACGTCGCTGCACGTCACCGGACCGCTGGTGGTGGTCGGGGCCGAACTCGCCGATCACGCGGAAGCCGTTGTGCGCGAGGCGGTCAGCAATGCCGTCCGGCACTCCGGCGCCACGACCATCGAGATCGCCATCGCGGTCGCCGACGATCTCACGGTCACCGTGTCCGACAACGGCCGCGGCATCCCGGCGGACGGCACGCGCAGCGGGCTGAGCAATCTGGCGCACCGCGCCGAATCCGCCGGGGGCCGGTTCACGGTGTCGGCCGGTCCGGGCGAGGGCGAGCGCCCCGGCACCGTCCTGCGGTGGTCGGTGCCGCTGCGCTGACGCGGAACCCGGTCAGGCCGAGCGGGTCTGCGGGACGGGCTCGCGCTCCGCGGTCTCGCCGGAGAAACGCATGATCCCGTCCTCGAGCGGCGCCTTGCGCAACAGGGCGCGGTCGCGGAAGTAGTTGTTGATCGCCTGCCAGGGTCCGCGGGTGCCCTGGCGCGGCATGACCGCATCGCCGCGCGCGATGTAGCCGGAGGTCAGCGCGCCGCCCATGAGCGACTGGTCGGAGATGTCGCCGGGCTCGGGCTCCACGACGAACCGGGTCTGCCCGGTATCGCGCAGGTGGTTGAGCAGGCGGCAGAAGTACTCGGCGGCCAGGTCCGCCTTCAGCGTCCAGGAGGCGTTGGTGTAGCCGATGACCACCATGGCGTTGGGGATTCCGCCGAGCAGTGCGCCCTTGTAGGCGACCCGATCGCGCAGCGTGACGGGTTCGCCGTCCAGGTCCAGGGCCGCGCCGCCCAGCATCTGGACGGTGAGGCCGGTCGCGCTGATCACGATGTCGGCCGGCAGTTCCTCCCCCGACCGCAACCGGATGCCGGTCTCGGTGAAGGTGTCGATGTGGTCGGTCGCGATCGAGGCGCGGCCGCTGCGCAGGACCTTGAAGAGGTCGCCGTTGGGCACCACGCACAGCCGCTGATCCCACGGGTTGTAGGCGGGGCTGAAGTGCCTCATATCGACCGACTTGCCGACCTGGGCCCGCACGGCGGCCAGCAGCAGCTTGCGCGAGAGCTTCGGGTTGGTGCGCGAGAGCTGGAAACTGGCCCGCTGCAACGCGATATTGCGCGCGCGGCCGGTCTTGTAGGCCAGCGCGGCCGGGACCCTGGCCCGTTTCAGGCCGACCGCGACGGGATCGTCGGCGGGCAGCGCGGTGATGTAGGTGGGCGAGCGCTGCAGCATGGTGACGTGCGCGGCGTCGGCGCTCATGGCCGGGACCAGGGTGATGGCGGTGGCGCCGCTGCCGATCACGACGACCCGCTTGCCGCGGTAGTCCAGGTCTTCGGGCCAGTGCTGCGGGTGCACGATGGGACCGCGGAAGTTCTCCTCGCCCGGGAATCGCGGGCGGTACCCCTTGTCGTAGTCGTAGTAGCCGGTGCAGCCGACGAGGAAATTGCTGGTGTAGGTCTCGGTCGCGCCGGTCTGCTCGTCGACGGCCTCGACCGTCCAGCGGCCCTCGGCGCTGGACCAGCTCGCGCGGGTGGCCTTGCGGCCGAAGCGGATGTGCGGGGTGACGCCGTATTCGTCGGCGGTGTCGGCGATGTAGCGGCGGATGTGCGGGCCGTCGGCGAGCACCTTGGTGCCGTGCCAGGGCCGGAAGCCGTAGCCGAAGGTCAGCATGTCCGAATCCGAGCGGATGCCGGGGTACCGGAAGAGGTCCCACGTGCCGCCGATCGCGGTGCGCCGCTCCAGGATGGCGTAACTGCGCCCGGTCCCCTCCCGGGTGAGGTGGCAGGCCATTCCGATGCCGGACAGACCCGCGCCGATGATCAGTACGTCGACATGCCGCGCCATTGAGGTACTCGTTTCGTGTGATCCCGCCCGGACGTCCGTGACCGGGTACATCGCAGGTTACGTGTGATTGCAGGTTACGTCTAGCTTCCCGCGAATTCGAGCCCCACCGCCATCGGGCGAGTGCGACACTGGGACGACCGTCTCCAGCGTCCGCCCAGCACACCCCGCCCTCTCGGAGCTGCTTCGTGAATTGTCCTGCGGCACAACTACTTCCCTCGGACATTCCACCCATCGCCACGAAACGACCGGCCGGTTGGCAACTGACCCGCCGCCTCCGCGAGTGTGACGAATTCTTCGCCCGGCCCGAACTCGCGCATCTGCCCGCCCAGCGCCGCCACGACGCGCTGCGCGAACTACAGGCATTCGGCACCTACCGGCAGAGCCTCGAGGAGATCCGCGTCGGCGCCCGGCTGGCGTGGCGCAATCACGACCGCTGCGTGGGCCGCAAGCTCTGGAATTCGCTCGAGGTCGTCGACGCGCGCGCCGTCCGGAGCGCGGCCGAGCTGGCGGAGGCCTGCTGGGAACACCTGCGGCGGGCCCGCGACGGCCGCGCCGTGCGCTGCCTGATCACGATCGGACCGCCCGCACGGCCCGACGGCCTGCCCTTCCGCATCCTCAGCCCGCAATTGATCCGGTACGCCGGCTACCGCCGCCCCGACGGGACCGTCACCGGCGATCCGGCGACCGTCGCGCTCACCGATCTGGCCCGCAAACTCGGCTGGTGGGGTGCGGGCACGGCCTTCGACGTGCTGCCGCTGCTGATCAGCACGCCGTGCGAGCCGATCAGCTGGTTCCCGGTGCCGCGCGAGGTGGTGGGCGAGGTACCCCTCGAACATCCGGAGTTCGGCTGGTTCGGCGAGCTGGGGCTGCGGTGGCCGGCCATCCCGGCGGTGTCGAATATGGATCTCGAGATCGGCGGCGTCACCTACCCCGCCGCGCCCTTCAACGGCTGGTACGTCTCCACCGAGATCGGCGCCCGCAACCTGGCCGATGCCGACCGTTACGACATGCTGCCCGCGATCGCCGAGCGAATGGGGCTGGACACAGGCTCGGAACGCACGCTGTGGCGCGACCGGGCGCTGGTCGAGCTGAATGTGGCCGTACTGCACAGCTACCGGCGCGCCGGGGTGTACATCGTGGACCATCACACGGTCGCCCGGCAGTTCGTCGATCACGCGGAGTCCGAACGCGCGGCCGGGCGGAGTTGCCCGTCCGAGTGGTCCTGGATCAATCCGCCCATGTCGGCCGCGCTCACCCCCACATTCCATCGGTACTTCGACCCGCCCGACCCCGATATCCGCCCGAATTTCGTCCGCCGTGGCTGAATACGCCGCGCCGGCGCTTCCGGCAACCCCGAACGACATCCCGTTCCGGGGGGCTGACGCGGGGGCGTATTTCGGCGATAAATGCGGAATTGCATCGACTGCACGGACGCGGCGAATGCGTCGTTTCGCCCTCGGCGGCACGGGTATTCGCGGCGGCAGGAGACGACGGGAGGACATCGCGATGAGTGCCAGCGAATACGTTCCCGAGGACGCCGATCTGGAGACGTTGCGCATCGCGGCCGGAAAATGCCACGGCTGCGATCTCTACCGGGAGGCCACCCAGACCGTATTCGGCGCGGGACCGGCCGCCGCCCGGGTGGTCATGGTCGGCGAGCAACCCGGTGACCGGGAGGATGTCGTCGGCAGCCCGTTCGTCGGGCCCGCGGGCCGGTTGCTGAACCGGGCCCTGGCGGAGGCCGGTATCGAGCGCGACGCGGTGTATCTGACCAATGCGGTGAAGCATTTCAAATTCGTCGAACGTGGTAAACGCCGCATTCACCAGCAGCCCGGCCGTTCCGAGATCACCGCGTGCCGGCCGTGGCTCGCGGCCGAACTCGCCGAGATCGACCCGGAGCTGGTGGTGTGCCTCGGCGCCGTCGCGGCCCAATCGGTGATCGCGCCGTCGTTCCGGGTGAGCCGCGAACGCGGGCAGGTGGTCGCGCTGGAGACGTGCCGGGCGGTCGCGACCGTGCACCCGTCGGCGGTCCTGCGCGCGCCCGACCGGGACGCCGCCTACGCCGAATTCCTCGCGGACCTGCGCACCGCGCGCGCCGTCATGTCGTGACGGCGCGCCCGGGGGCGCCCGTCATTCCAGGGCGGCGCCCAGCAGCACACCGGCGCCGGCGGAACTGAGTCCCAGCAGGATCGCCAGCATCACGACCCTTATCGTCCGCGCCCGGCCCGCACCGCCGCGTCGCACCAGGTGCACCCAGCAGACGACGGCGATCATGGTGGCTGCGAGATGAATCCAGACAAGATGCCGCAACAACGACGCCGACGAACCGGATCCCGGCGGCGCCTCCGGCCGCGGATTCTCCATTTGCGTGTGAACCAGCTCGGATAGCACGTTGATCACCATTTCGGGCACGACCTTCCTTGCCTGCCCGGCCATCCTTACGACTCGATGATATCGGAGGTATTCCACGCCATAGCCTGGGCAAACATCGAGCATCCCGATTCCGGGAGGATTTCCATGAACGCAACTAGGAGCCGGCGGTCAGGGTGTCGCGTTTCGCCGAACGGAGCATTGCCCCGGCACGCTGTAGGCTGACCCGGCACGCGATCCGTTCTCCTGCACCGGCGGGATCGGGCGCCGGTGTCGTACGCCATCGACAATGAGGTCATAGCGTCCGCCGATGCTGCCGTATTCGCGTTAGCAGGGACCGACAGTGAGGATTAGCAGAACGTGGGCAAGCTCGAGAACTTCTCCACCCGCACCGGGGGTTTCCGCAATGTCGTGGTGACCGCGCTGGAGATCACGACGTCTATCGGCGCCGATACCGAAAGCAGTTGGCAGGCCCTGCTTTCGGGGACCAGCGGTATCAAGACCCTGACCGATCCGGAGATCACGCAGCACGGTATGCCGAACACCATCGGCGGCAAGCTCGTTCACGATCCGACCTCCGATCTGGACCGCGTGCGCAAGCGGCGCATGTGCTACGTGCAGCAGATGGCGTACGCCATGGGCAAGCGGGTGTGGACCACCGCCGGTGAGCCGGAGGTGGACAAGGACCGCCTCGGCGTGTGCATCGGCACCGGCCTGGGCGGGGCCGACACCATCGTCGACGCCAACGACGCCATGCGCGCGGGCGGCTACCGCAAGGTGTCGCCGTTCGCCGTCCCGATGAGTATGCCCAACGGCGTCTCGGGCGTCGTGGGCCTGGAGATCGGCGCGCGGGCCATGGTCGTCACCCCGGTCTCGGCGTGCGCGTCGGGCAACGAGGCGCTGGTGCACTCCTGGCGCTCGATCGTGCTGGGCGAGGCCGATATGGTCGTGGCCGGCGGCGTCGAGGGCTACATCAACCCGATGGCCATCGCCGGATTCACCATGGCCCGGGCGCTCAGCTCGCGGGTCGACGAGCCCGAGCGCGCCTCCCGCCCGTTCGACCGCGACCGCGACGGGTTCGTGTTCGGCGAGGCCGCGGCGCTGCTGGTGCTCGAGTCCGAGGAGCACGCGCTGGCCCGCGGCGCGAAGCCGTTGGCCCGGCTGCTCGGCGCGGGCCTCACCGCCGACGGCTACCACATGGTGGCCCCGGATCCGGAGGGCCTGGGCTGTGCCCGCGCGATGCGCCGCGCGATCGAGACCGCCGGTGTCACCCCGGCCGATATCGACCACGTCAACGCGCATGCCACCGGCACCGGCCTGGGCGATCTGGCCGAGGCGAAGGGCATCACCGCGGCGATCGGCACCCATCCGGCGGTGTACGCGCCCAAGTCGGCCCTCGGCCACTCCGTCGGCGCGGTCGGCGCGCTCGAGGCCGCGATCTCGGTGCTGTCGCTGCGCGACCAGGTCATCCCGCCCACGCTGAACCTGGAGAACCAGGACCCGGAGGTCGAACTCGACGTGGTCCGGGACAAGCCGCGCTACAGCAATATCGAATTCGCGATGAACAACTCGTTCGGCTTCGGCGGCCACAACGCGGCCGTGCTGTTCGGCAAGTACTGAGCCCGTTCAGCCTGCCGCCTCGGCCGAGGAGGCGGCAGGCTTGCGGCGGCGGCGCACGTCGTCCAGGTGGGTGGGGGCCGGGGTGCGGGCGCGGTGGCGGTCCATGACCTCGGCCAGTTCGGGTGACCAGGTGAGGATTTCGGCGGAGATCGGGCCCTCGAGGTGCAGCTGGCACAGCACACCGGCCACGGTCAGCAGGCAACGCGCGAACGGCGTGTAGTCCGCGGGCATGGTGAGTTCGCGGTTGACGTTGGTCAGCCGGAGGTCCAGTGCTCGCAGTACCCGCTTGCGCAGCCAGCGCATGCTGAGCCGGAAGGTCGGCCGCAACAGCGGTTCCACGATCGGTTCCAGTTGGTCGGCGAGGGCCGCGATATCGAAACTCCGCCCGGGATCGACGAATCCGTGCGCGCGGATCGCGTCCTCCAGCTCCTCGATGCCGCCGTTCACCAGCGCCTCGCCGATGCCCGCGACGGCTTCGCGGAATCCCGGCGGCGGGAACGGCGCGCAGGCGCCGAAATCGACCACGCCCAGCCGCCCGTCGGCCAGTACGCGGAAATTCCCCGGATGCGGATCGCAGTACAGCAGCCCGGTGCGCTCCCACGACGACAGCACGAACCGCAGCACCAGCATGCCCGCCCGGTTGCGCTCGTCCTGGTCGCCCGACGCGATGAGCCGCGGCAGGGGCGTGCCCTCCAGCCACTCCGACACCACCACGTCGCCCTGCTGGCACACCACCCGCGGGATCACGAATTCCGGGTCGCCGGCGTAGGCGTCGGCGTGGACGCGCTGGTGGTCGGCCTCGGCGGCGTAGTCGAGTTCCTCGCGCACCGAGGAGGCCAGCGCCTCGGTCAGCGAGTCGATATCGGCGCCGGGCGCGAAAACCGGTGCCAGCGCGGAGATCCGGCGCAGTTCGTCGAGGTCGCTGAGCACGGCGGCGCGCGCGCCCGGGTACATCACCTTGACCGCGACGGGCCGGCCGTCGTGCCAGACAGCCCGGTGCACCTGGCCGATACTGGCCGACGCGGCGCGGCGGTCGTCGAATTCGCGGAACCGGTCGCGCCAGTCCTCGCCCAGGTTCGCCGCCATGGCCGCGTGCACGGTTCCCGGCAGCATCGGCGGCGCGGAATCCTGCAGCAGACTCAAGGCGGTCCGGTAGGGCTCGGCGAGTTCGGGCGGCAGCGCCAGCTCGTAGATGGCGAGGATCTGGCCCAGCTTCGCCGCGCAGCCCTTCAGCTCACCGAGTACCTCGAAGATGTGCTGGGCGGTCCGCAGCTGGATGTCGCGCTGGATCTCGGCGGACGGGCGGCCCAGCATGCGTCTGCCGACCCCGGCCGCCTGCCGTCCCGCGAACGCCACCGGCAGCGCCGCCAGCTTCGCGTTGCGAACCACCTTGCGCCCCGGCGGGTTTCCGTCCGACCGGCGCGCCCGGCCCCACGCCCGGCCCGTACCCGCGCGCTCGTTCTCCGGCCGGTCGCCGACGCGACGAACTGACATCGATCACCCCATTGTGTGCGCAACTTCCGGCTGCGCACGTGCAGTTTGGCACAGCACAGCTTAGACTGTCTGGGACGTAACCGAAAAGTGTTCGGAGTCGTCCACACCGAAAGGCTGAGACATCCATGGGAGCGCAGACGGTCGTCGCCGATGTCGCCGACGAGTTGGCGCGGCGAGTGGCGGCCGGCGAATACACTCCCGGTGACCTGATGCCCTCCGTTCGCCAGGTCGCCGAGGAATTCGCCATGAATCGCGCGACGGCACAGCTGATTCTGGGCCGGCTGGAGTCGCACGGATTCGTCGAGGCGCATCGCGGTAAGGGGTTCACCATCCGCGATGTGCGCGAGGAGGGCGGGGTCGAGGTCTACCGCCGCCTGTTCCGGCTGTCGCTCCCCCGGCCCGAGGTCGCCGTCGAGATGTTCCGCGACATCGTCACCATGCAGCGGCAGATCGTGATGGACGCGCTACTCGCCTACACCGCCGCGCCGCACGGCGTCGAGCGCGCGGTGCTGGAGCGGTCGATCGACGAACTGGAAACGCTTGCCCGCCAGCTGAATCCCGACCTGCCGGCAATCCTGGCGGGCGAACTCGCCCTGGTCCGCACCCTGCTGTCGGCGCTGGGCCACAGCATGCAGCGGGCGGTGCTCAACTCCATCGGCGAGATGATCCTCGAGGTGCCCACCGCCGTCGAGGCGTATTACGCGGTGGGTCCCGATCTGCACGTGCTGATGTGGCGGGCGCTGGCGGCAGTGTGGGATTCCGACGGCGGCCCGTCGGATGCGCAGGTGGCGCTGTTCGAGGACCTGTTCGGGATGTTCCACGAGCGCGTCGTGGCGCATTTCGACGAGGAGGTCGTGGGCGGCGCCGAGACCGCGACCGCCGCCACCGCCTGACGTCGGCTCCGCGCGACCGGGCACGAAATATCGTCTGGGACACGGCGGTAGGGGATTCGTGACGGTTCGTTCACATCTCGGCACAACCCCGCCCCGGAGGCCCGTGATCTCGGTTACCGTCGAACCGGCGGCGGATCCACGAGCGCTCGTCGGCCGTCTCGCCAGGAAAGGTCCTGCAGCGCAAGGAGTTCGGCCGTGTCTCTACGTAGAAGTTGCAGTGTGTTGGCGTCGGCGGCGGCCGTCTCGGCGGCGGTGCTGTCGGGGGCTCCCGCGGCGCAGGCGGCGCCGGGTGGCTGCCCGGACCTGTATGTCGTCGCGATTCCGGGTACCTGGGAGACCTCCCGCGACGATCCGCGAGAGGGCATGCTGGCCACGGTCACCGACGGCCTGCCCGGCGATATCCGTACCGATTACGTCAGCTATACGGCGACCGCGCTGCCGTGGGAGGGCGAGGTCTACGGCCGCTCCAAACAGGAGGCGATCGACAACGCCCGCGGGCTGGTGGCCGAGATGGGACGCGCTTGTGGCGCAACCGACATCGCGCTGATCGGGTACAGCCAGGGCGCCGACGCCGCGGGCGATCTCGCCGCCCAGATCGGCACCGGCCTGGGGGTGGTGCCGCCGGATCGGGTCGCGGCCGTCGGGCTGATCGCCGATCCGCGCCGCTCCCCCACCGATCCGATGATCGGGCCGCCGGTCCCCGGGGCCGGTGCGGGCGGGCCGCGGGTCGGCGGATTCGGCTGGGTGACCCCGCGGGTGCGCAGCTTCTGCGCCGCCGGGGATCTCTACTGTTCCACACCCGCCGACGATTTCGCCACGCGCTTCGCCGGCTTCTTCGCGCAGCTGTCGTCGCCCGATCCGGGCCTGATCAGCCGCTACCAGACCGAGGCGCAGTCGATCATCGACGATCTGATGGCGGCGGGCGGAATTCCGTTGCTGCAGAGCCAGTTCAGCGATCCCGCGAACGAGGAACGTCGTCAGGAGCTGGAGGAGTTCTACGGGTCGGGGGTGCATCAGGACTATCCGTCGTACGTCGTCGACGGCGCCGGCACCACCGCGACTACGTGGCTGCGCCGCTGGTTGATCCAGGCCGCCGGCTGAACGATCGGGGCAGCCACCAGTTCCAGGGGCCCAGCAGGCGCATGAACGCCGGCACGAGCACCATGCGGACGAGGACCGCGTCCAGGATCACCGCCACCGCGAGCGCGAACCCGATCTGCTTCAGCTCCAGCACATCCGCGGTGACGAAGCTGCCGAAGATCACCACCATGATCGCGGCCGCGGCGGTGATCGGGCGGGCGGTGTGTTCGAGTCCCTCGGCCACCGCGAGCCGGTTGCCGAGGTCGGTCCGGTCGCCCGCCGCGTCCCAGCGCTCCCGCATGCGCCGGATCAGGAACACCTCGTAGTCCATCGACAGCCCGAACAGGATCACGAACACCATGCCGGGCAGGAAGACCTGGAGATATCCGGCGCTGTGGAAGCCGAGTACCGATTCGCCCCAGCCCCACTGGAATACGGCGACGGTCAGGCCCAGCGCCGCGCCGGTGACGAGCAGGTTCATCGCGATCGCCTTGAGCGGCAGCACGATACTGCGGAAGGCGGCCACGAGGAACAGGAACGAGGCGATCAGCACGAACGCCACGACGTAGGGCACCGTGCCGATGATCTCCCGCGCGACGTCCACATAACCGCCGTTCGGGCCGCCGACGGAGACCCGCACATCGCTCATCTCCCGCGCCCGCTCGCGCAGGTCGAGGACGAGCTGGTTGGATCGGGGGTCGTCGACGGGCGCCTTCGGCAGCACGATCAGCATCGCGGCGCCGCCGGATCGCTGGGTGAGCGCGCCGGCGACGCGGTCGTCCTTGCCGACCTCCGCCGCGAACCGGTCGAGCTGCGCGACGCCCTCCGCGCTGAGCGAGGTCTCGCCGGGGCCGGTGGCGACGACCTGGATCGGCGCCATGGTGCCCGGCGGGAACTTCTCGGACAGGACCTGCGCGGCATGCCCCGCGGGCCGGTCCCCCAGCGCGGCGACGCCGAGATTCAGCCCGTACTCGATACGCGTGATCGGCACCGCCGCGAACAGCAGCACGA
This sequence comes from Nocardia transvalensis NBRC 15921, assembly GCF_000308875.1. Lineage (GTDB taxonomy): Bacteria > Actinomycetota > Actinomycetes > Mycobacteriales > Mycobacteriaceae > Nocardia > Nocardia transvalensis. Next base: position 35,962 of record NZ_BAGL01000050.1, on the reverse strand, counting down.
TGGTCACCGCGCCACCGAACACCAGCGGCCGCCGCATCACGGCCAGCGCCCACCGATACCAATTACCATGCGCCACACCGGGTTCCCCGCCTGCCGCTCCCTGTTCCGCGCCCGTCCCGGACTGGCGCCTGCCTGCCACGACCTGTTCCCCGCGCATCGACGCGGGGCGGAATCGCTCCGGCAGCGCGCCGCGGTTCACCGCCGGGCCTAGTTCGGCGAGCAGGGCGGGTAGCAGGATCATGGCCACGGCCAGGGTGCTCACCACCGAGATCGACACCACCAGGGCCAGGCCGCGGTAGGTCTTGGCCTCGATGAGCACCAGGGCGATCACCGAGACGGCGACGATCACGCCCGAGGCGAGGATGGTGCGCCCGGCGGTGTTCATCGCGATGCCGACGGCCTCGGCGACGGCCGGGTCGCGCCGGTCGCGGACCCGCAGGCGGGCCAGCTCCTCACGGAACCGGCTGACCACGAACATGGCGTAGTCGATGCCGATGCCGAGCCCGATCATGGAGGCCATCGAGGTCATCAGGATGTCGACGTCGGTGAGGAACGACAGCACGAACAGCACGCCGCCGGCCAGCAGGATCCCGGCCAGGCCGATACCCACCGGCACCGCCGCGGCCACCAGCGCGCCGAGCGCGAGCACCATGATCGCGAGCGCGACCGGTAGGCCGATCGCCTCGGCGCGGGCGAGGTCGGCCTTCTCCACCTCGGCGAGATCGTTCTGCACGGCGACGAATCCGGTGAGTTCCGCGGTCACCGCCGCGGTGCGCGCGGACCGCAGGTCGTCCTGGATGCGGGCGGCCACCGCCGCGCGTTCGGGCGGCGCGCCGCGCAGTCCGACGACGGCGAAGGCGGTGTGCCGGTCCGCGGAGATCTGGCCGAGGCCGTCGAACGGGCTCACCACCGACGCGACGCCCGCGGTCGCGCGCAGCCCGTCCACGGCCCGCGTGACGGCCTGCCGGAATTCGGGTGCGTCGGCCCGCAGGGCGCCGGAGTCGAACACCACCACGCTCTGCTCGTCGCCGAGCTGCGGAAAGTACTGCCGCGTCAGCTGTTCCGCCCGCAGGAACTCCGCCTCGGGCGGATTGAAATCCGGCGCCACGATGCGCGACTGCAGCGCCGGGTAGGCCACCCCGCACGCCACCAGCAGCAGCACCCAGACGGCCAGGACGAGGCGGCGACGCCGCGCGATCGACCTCCCCCACCGGTGCGCCGGCGCCTGCGGTCCAGCGGTTTCGGACAGCTCGGTAGCGACCATCGTCCCCTCCCACGCGTCGAGCCGTGCTCTCGGTCGGACAGTACTGCGTGATCGTGGGGGTGGCCAGAGGCCGAGGACCCCCTACCGCCTCGAATAAGCACGCTGATGTGGCCGACCGCCACCCCAGTAGCGCTGGATACCCCTATTGATCCGGAGAGATTCCGTTACAGCGTGTTTCAGAAACCCCGCGGCACGTCTATGACCACCGCAAACAGTCGGCAGATGACGAACTACAAAGCGAAACTAACTAACCGAAATCTGCGAAACGGACCTTCCCAGCCCTGGCGATCTCGTACGCTACCGACCGGTAATGGGTTGTCGGGGGTGGATATGTGATGAGGGTTCGGTGATGCAGCACATGGATGCTGTCGACATTGCCCGGTTGCCGGAGGATCCGGTCGGCCGTCGGCGCGCCTGGGTGTTCTGGCTCGGGTTGACGGCAACCGTGGGGGGTACCGTGCTGCACCTGCCCATGTATCTCATGGCCCGCGACATGGGGTTCCGGCTGGCGGGCATGCCGATGGACGGCTACATGGTGTCGGGGATGGTGCTCATCGTCCTCGGTCTGGCACTGACCACGGTCGGCCTGTTCCCCCGGGCGGCAGCGCACGAGAAAGTGGCCGGGCTGCGGGTGCGCGCGCTGGACGACGCGCCCATCAACCGCGTGCACGTGCTGTTGCTGCTGGTGATGGCCGCGGCGATCACGATCGACGTGATGAAGCCGACCACCCTGGCGTTCGTCGTCCCCGGCGTGGGCGCGGAATATCATCTGCGCACCCCGGCGAATCCGCAGCTGGACGCGCTGCCCGTGGCGCTGCTGCCGCTGTTCGGCTTGACCGGCACGGTGGCCGGGTCGTTCCTGTGGGGCTGGCTCGGCGACCGCATCGGGCGCCAAGCCGCGATCCTGCTGGCGGGGGTCTTCTTCGCGGGCACCGCCGTCTGCGGCGCGATGCCCAGCTTCGAACTCAATCTCGCGATGTGCTTCATCATGGGCCTGAGCGCGGGCGGCATGCTGCCCATCGCGTTCACGCTGCTGTCCGAGGCGATCCCGGCGCGGCACCGCGGCTGGCTGCTGGTCCTGATCGGCGGCGATGTCGCCGGCGCGTACATCATCACCAGCTGGCTGTCGTCCACCATCGGCGAGACCTACAGCTGGCGCAGCCTGTGGCTGCTCGGCCTGCCGACCGGGCTGCTGCTGGTCCTGCTGGTGCGCTGGATTCCCGAATCGCCGCGGTATCTGCTGGCGACCGGCCGCCATCGGGAGGCCGAACGGGTGCTGCGCACCTACAACGCCGAGATCGTGCGCGCCGACCCGGCCGAGACGACGGTCGACGATCAGGTCGGCGACCGCTTCACGCAGTTGCTGCGCCGCCCGTTCGCCGGGGTGACGCTGGTGCTGGCGCTGCTCGGGCTGGGCGTCGGCCTGGTGACCTACGGATTCCAGCTGTGGCTGCCGTCCAATCTGCGCGCGCTCGGCTTCACCGGCGTGAATGCCGATCGCATCCTGCGGGATTCGGCGCTGATCGGATTCCCGCTGAACTTCCTCGTCGCGTACTGCTATCACCGTTCCAGCAAGTGGACGCTGGTCTCCCTCGGCGCGCTGCTCGCGGTCGCGCTCGCCGGTTTCGTCGTGCTGGGCGATCGGGTCGCCGGCAATTCGACGCTGCTGTACGCGCTGCTGGTGGTGCCGATCTGGGGTTCCAGTTCCATCGTGGCGGTGATCGGCGCGTACGGCGCCGAGGCGTACCCCACCCGTATCCGTTCCCGCGGTAGCGGTGTCGCGGCGGCGCTCACCAAGGCCGGTGGCGTCCTCGTCATCGCGCTGGTCGTGCTCGCCGTGGCCACGCCGTCCATCAGCGTCACCGCCCTGCTGGGCGCGGTGCCGGTGGCGCTGGCCGCGATCGCGGCCGTGGTCTTCCTCGTGGAGACCAGACGCCGCTCGCTCGAGGAGATCACCGCCCAGGAATTGCAGGTGGCAGCATGACCCGATCCGAGACGACCGCCGACACCGAGCTGTCGACGCTACGAGAACGACTGATAGAAGCGACAATCAAGCTCCTTTCGACAGAGGGACTCGCCGCGCTCACGGTGCGCCGGGTCTCGCGGATATGTGATGTATCGACCATGGCTATCTATTCGAATTTCAGCGGTATGCCCGGACTGTTGCGGGCCGTCGGCTCGGTGGGCTTCGCCCAGCTCAACACGCGTCTGTCGGACTGCGCGTCGAGTGACGACCCGATCACCGACATCCTGGTGCTGGGCTTCATCTTCCGCGACGAGGCGGTGCACAAACCGGAGCTGTTCCGGTTGATGTACACCACCGAATCGCCCAAGCCGGAGGTCAAGCTCAACCGGGGCAACATCCTGTCCGGCTCCGGTGACTCCGATTTCGAGAACTTCTCCGAGAGCTTCGACCACGTGGTGCGCGCGACCCAGCGAGCCCTGGACGCCGGGCTGATCACCGCGACCAGCGCCCGCGCCGCGGCGGCCCAGTTCTGGACCGGGCTCTACGGATTCATCCAGCTCGATATGGCCGGGCTGTACGGCGACGACGGCATGGCCGAGGTGCTGCTGCCGTCGATAGTCAACATCCTCATCGGCATGGGCGCCGACCCGCAGCGCGTCCAGGAGTCCGTCGCCAAGGCGGTACAGCGCGTGCTGTGGACGGCCCGCGCCTGACAGGCGCGCGCCGCGTCCGGGCCGCGGGTCAGCGGCGGGGCCGTAGCCGGGCACCGGTCCGCTGCGCCCAGGCCATGGAGCGCTCGGCGAAGCCGTTGCGCTTGGGCAGCAGTCCTATTTGCAGTAGCAGTTCGTTGAGGTCCCAGGTGGCCTTGCTGCGCCAGATGAGCCCGCCGCGGAACTGCCAGATGTCGACGACGAAGAGATCGAATTTCTTTCCGGTGCCGGCGAATCCGGGCGGATCGATGGGGCCGAGGTGGGTGCCGGTCATCCGCCACGGCACGATCGCGGCGCGCGCGTCGGCGGTGATCGTCGGCTCGAACACCAGGTCGTAGGAGACGTCGGGGAAGGAGCGGACGGTATCGCGCACGAACCGCGCGACCGCCGCGCGACCGACCATGAGCGCCTCCTCCGACGGGTCGATCCAGCGGGTGTCGGTGGTGACGCAGGCGGCGACGGCGTCGGGGTCGGCGGCGTTCCAGCCCGCGATGTAGCGGTCGACGAACGTGCGCAGCCACTCCGGGCCCGCGATGGGCTCGGCGGCGGGATCGAGCGCGAATTCACCCGAGTTCATGGCGAGAACGTACCTCTATAACGGCGTCACCGGGTCGATAACAATGTGATTGATCGTCCTGACGATGTTATCGGCGAATAGGATTCGCGAATCATTCCCAGGCGGGGGAAACATATAACAGTGTCACCTGCGGATAACAATGTCACAGGCCCGTCCGAATAACAGCGTAATTCGGACTCGTCAGGTCCACTTGCACTGCTCGACAAGGACTTTTGCGAATTCCGGCCCCGTCCTTTGATCTTCGAATCTATGCTGACCTATTGTCCGGAGACAATCCTTTGCCACTCAGTTCGTATCGCCGCGCGCCGCTCGGTGCACATTTTCGGAGGACCGCGCAATGTCCGATGCAGCAATCGTCGGGATCGGCTGCCGCTTTCCCGGCGGCATCGACGGTCCGGCCACCTTCTGGGATTTCCTGATCCGCAAGGGTGACGGCATCGTCGAGGTGCCGCCGGATCGGTGGAGCCTGGACAAGTTCTACGATCCGGATCCCGATGCCCCCGGCCGCATGTACACCCGGCACGGCGGATTCCTCGCCCAGTCGCTGTGGGAGTTCGACGCCGACTTCTTCGGCATCTCCCAGCGCGAGGCGTCGATCATGGACCCGCAGCAGCGGCTGCTGCTCGAGGTGGCGTGGGAGGCGCTCGACGACGGCGGGATGGCCGGGCGCATCGCCGGCCGCGATGTCGGGGTGTTCGTCGGCGGGTTCATGATGGACAACGCGGTGGGCCGCAACGTGGTCCGGCACGCCATCAACAGCCACACGCCGACCAGTTCCTCGCACACCCTGCTGTCGGCGCGCATCGCGTTCCTGCTCGACCTGCACGGCCCGACCATGACGATCGATACGGCGTGCTCGTCGTCGCTGGTGGCGCTGCATCAGGCGGTGCGGGCGCTGGCGGACGGCGACTGCGAGTCGGCCATCGTGGGCGGCACCAACGCCATGTTGCAGCCGGAGACGTTCATCTCCATGTGCAAGGGCCGGTTCCTGGCGGTCGACGGGCACTGCAAATCCTTCGACGCCTCCGCCGACGGGTACGGCCGCGGCGAGGGCGCGGGCGCGGTGATCCTCAAGCCCCTCGACGCCGCGCTGCGCGACGGCGACCGCATCTACGCGGTGGTGCGCGGCAGCGGCGTCAATCAGGACGGCCGCACGCTCGCCATCCCGGTGCCCAATCCCGTTGCGCAGCAGGACCTCGCGCGTCGCGTGCACACCCTCGCCGGGATCGCGCCGCACGAGATCGGATTCGTCGAGGCGCACGGCACCGGCACCCCGGTCGGTGATCCACTCGAACTCGGCGCGCTCGGGCGCGTGTACGGGGCGGTCGACGGGCGTTCCGAACCGCTGCCGGTCGGGTCGGTGAAGAACAACATCGGCCACACCGAGGCCGCGGCCGGCGTGGCGGGCGTCATCAAGGCCGCCCTCACCGTGCACCACGGCACCGTCGCCCCGCAGGTGCGGCTGGACGACCCGAACCCGGACATCGACTTCGACGGCCTGCGACTACGCATCCCGATGGCCCCCGAACCACTACGACGACCGGTGGTGGCGGTCAACAGCTTCGGCTACGGCGGCACGAACGCCCACGTCCTCATCGGCCCCGCCCCGGCCGATGCCCACGGCACCGGCGTGACCGCCCGCACCGCGCCCGCGATCCCCGCCACGGTGCGGGACCACCGAGCCGCCGTGCGGGACAACGGGTCTGGGGCTGGCGCGGAGCGCGCGACGTTGCCGATCTTCCCGCTGTCGGCGCGTAGTGAGACCGCGCTGCGGACGCTGGCGGCGGAGTTGGTCGCGGCGGAGACGCCCGCGGACGAGCTGACGGCGGCGGCGTGGGTGCGGCGGGCGCATCATCCGATGCGTTCGGCGTTCCGCTACACCGACGGTGACGATCTGCGTGCGCAGCTGGCCGAATTCGCGGCCGGGGGCGGGCAGGCGCCCGCGCGGGCGGTCGCGGAGGGCAGCACCGATCCGGTGTTCGTGTACAGCGGGATGGGCCCGCAGTGGTGGGGTATGGGCCGTGCGCTGCTGCGCGGCGACGGGCCGGCGGCGCGGGTGGCGCGCGAGGTCGACCGGGAGTTCGAGAAGCTGTCGGGCTGGTCGATTCTCGACGAGATGCTGCGCGAGGAGGCCGATTCCCGCATCACCCGCACCGAGATCGCGCAGCCCGCGAACTTCCTGCTGCAGGCCGCGCTGACCGCCGACCTCGCCGAGCGCGGCGTCCGGCCGGCGGTCGTCGTCGGGCACAGCGTCGGCGAGGTGACCGCGGCGTATGTGTCCGGGGCGCTCACCCTGACCGAGGCGGTGACGGTGAGCTATCACCGCTCGCGGCTGCAGGCCACCACGGCGGGTACCGGGGCCATGCTCGCGGTGGGCCTGTCCGAGGCCGAGGCCCGCGACCTGCTGGCGGACGGGGCGGACGTGGATGTCGCTGCGATCAACAGCCCGTCGGCGGTGACGCTCGCCGGTCCGGCCCCGGTGTTGACCGAGATCGCCGAAAAGCTCACCGAGGACGGTGTTTTCGCGCGCGTACTGCGGGTGGAGGTGCCCTACCACAGCCGCCTGATGGATCCGATCCTCGACGAACTCCGCACCGCGCTGGCCCCGCTGGCCGCCCGCGACACGACCGTCCCGGTGTACTCGACCGTGACGGCCGCCGTGGCGACACAGCAGGATTGGGACGCCGCCTACTGGTGCCACAATGTGCGTGATTCGGTGCGCTTCGCCGATACCGTGGGCGCGCTGCTCGACGACGGGCATCGCGTCTTCCTCGAGGTGGGCCCGCACGCGGTGCTCAGCGGCAGCGTCCGGGAGATCCTGCTGCAGCAGGGCGTGTCCGGCGCGGCGGTGCCGACCCTGGCGCGCGGCGGGGACGACGAGGAGAACCTGCTCACCGCGGTCGCCGAACTGTACCGGGCCGGCGCCTTGGACGGCGAGCGCCTCCCCCGCCCGATCGATACCGCCACACCGCATGTCGCGCTGCCTCGCTATCCGTGGCAGCGCCGTCACGTGTGGACCCAGGAGCCCGAGACCCGGCTCGACCGGCTGGGCACGCCGGACGGGTTCGCCATGCTCGGCGACCGGCTCTCGACCGCGGCCCCGGAGTGGGAGGTCTCGCTGTCGGTGACCAACCTGCCGTGGCTGCGCGACCACGTGGTCGCCGGGGCCGTGGTGCTGCCGGGCGCGGCCTATCTGGACGCCGCGCTCAGCGCGGTGGCCGCCCGGACCGGTCGCGCGTCCTTCGGGCTGGAATCGGTCGAATTCGTCAGCCCGCTGGTGGTGGACGAGCACGACGTGCCCGTGGTGCGGATCGCGGTGGAGGAGAGCACCCGCCGGTTCACGATACGGTCACGGCCCGCCACCGCGGCGGACTGGACGGTCAACGCGTACGGCCGCCTGATCGAGGCCGACGTGGATCCCGCCACGGTCGATATCGCCCCGCGCGCCGGATTCGCCGATGTTCCGGCCGCGACCCTGTACGACAGCATGGCCGAGCACGGGCTCACCTACGGGCCCGCCTTCCGGCTGCTGCGCACGGTGTCGGTCGGCGCGGACGGCGTTGTCGCACAGCTGGATTCGCCGCCCGGCGACGACTCGCACCGGCATCTCGCGCATCCGGCGGTCATCGACGCGGCGCTGCAGTGTTTCGCGGCTTTGTATGCGGCCACCGCCGCCCGGGGTGAGACGGCGGATCCGGATGTGGTGGTCCCGGCGGCCGTCGCCGGGATCCGCTGGAACGGCCCGCTGCCCGCCGCACCGGTCGTGGTGGTGACCCGCGACCCCGCGGACCCGCTGCGCGCCGACATCCGGATCGCCTCGGCCGCGGGCGATGTCGCGCTGGCTCTCACGGGCGTGCAGTTCCGCACCCTCACGCCGCGCCGCCCGCTGTCGGATCAGCTGGACGAGCTGTACTACGAGCCGGTGTGGGAGATCGTCTCCGACACCCCCGACGCCGCGCCGCCGGCCCAGGTCGGCGAGGAGGAGGCGCTGCTGGTGGTCAACCTCGGCGCCGAGATCTCGCTGCGCGCCAAGGAGATCGCCAATACCCGCAGCGGCGAGCTGGTCACGGTCGGCGAGCACGCCTCGGCGCTGGGCGGCGATCAGCTGCTGGCGTTGTTGCGGTCCGCGCACGCCCGGCCCGGGGTGCGGCGGCTGCGGCTGGTCGTGGTCGCGGGCGGCGATCTCGACGGCATGCACAATGTCGACGGGCTGGCCCGCGTCGCGCAGGCCGTCAAACAGCTGCTGTCCCTGGACGATTCGGAGCAGCCGCGGGAGTCCGAGGCGCCGCGCGCGGAGATCCGCGCGGTGGTGGTCACGGAGAACGCGCTGTGCCTGCCGATCGACCGGTTCGCCCGGCTCGAGCACGCGGCGCTCGCAGGCGGGCGGCGCGAACTGCTCAACGAGCTGCCCGCCGGGCAGTGGCGGCTGGTCGACACCGAGCCCGGGTCGGCCGCCGCGGACGTCCTGGAGCAGATCTACGCCGATACGCTCGTCGACGAGGTGGCGCTGCGGGCCGGGGCGTGCTGGACGATCCGCTGGCGCCGCACCCTCGGCGCCCATCTGGCCCGCTGGAACGCGCCCGCGCCGCTGACCGATCCGGATCGCTCGTTCCGCCTGGACATCCCGCGCTCGCGGCTGCTGCCGGAACTCGCGCTGCGCACCACCGACCGGATCGCGCCGGGTCCCGAGGAGATCGAGATCCGGATGCAGGCGGTCGGCCTCAACTACAAGGACACGCTGAAGGTGCTCGGCGTGCTCACCGAGCGCGAACTCGACGGCACGTTCTTCGGCACCGAGATCGGCATGGACGGCTACGGCGTCGTGGAGCGGGTCGGCAGCGCGGTCACCGGCGTCTCCCCCGGCGACGAGATCTCGGTCGTCGCACCGGGAATCGTGCGCCGCTACGTCACGCTGCGCCCGGACACCGGGGCGACGACCGCGATGGACATCTTCCCGCCCGGCGCCTTCGACCCGCTGCACTGCACCTCGGTGATGCCGCTGTTCACCGCCGAGATCGGGCTCGGTGAGCTGGCCCGGGTGCGGCCGGGCGAGACGGTGCTGGTGCACGGCGCGGCCGGCGGTATGGGGATGGCGGCGGTACAGGTCGCGCTGCGCATGGGCGCGCGGGTGATCGCCACCGCCGGTACCGACGAGCGGCGCGCGCAGGTGCGGGCGCTGGGCGCGCACGAGGTGCTCAATTCGCGGTCGGTCAGCTTCGTCGACGAGGTGCTGCGGCTGACCGGCCGCGAGGGCGTCGACGTGGTCTACAGTTCCGCGCCCGGGGAGATCCTGCAGCAGAACTTCCGGGTCGCGGGCGAATTCGGGCGCATCGTCGATATCGGGAAGGCCGATATCTACGGTGCGGGCACGATCGATCTGCGGCCGTTCGACCGCAACCTGTCGTTCTTCGCCGTCGATATCGACCGCATCCTGGCCCGCCGCCCCGAACAGGTGCGCCACGCCGCGCGGCGGGTGGTGGACGCGCTGTTCCACGGCGAGTACCGGCCGCTGCCCAATATGGTGTTCGGCCTGGACCGGCTGACCGAGGCGTTCGAGACCGTCGCACGCTCGGCGCAGGTCGGGCGCGTGGTGCTGGATCTGCGCGAGGACACGCCCGCGGTGCGCCACATTCCGCGCGAGGTCGAGATCGACCCTGCCGCAAGCTATCTCGTCACCGGCGGCTTCGGCGCGTTCGGCCTGGCGACCGCACGGCATCTGGTGCGGCGCGGGGTACGGCACCTGGTACTCGCGGGGCGGCGGGGCGCGACCACCGACGCCGCGCGCGAGCAGCTGCGGCTGTTCACCGAGCAGGGCGTGGACGTGCGCGAGGAACGCGTCGACGTCGCCGACTACGACGCGGTGTCCGCGCTCGTCGCCCGTATCCAGTCCAGCGGGGCCCCGCTGCGCGGGGTCATCCATGCCGCGGGCGTGGTCAACAACACCGAGATCCCGGAGGTGACCGCCGAATCGCTGCGGGAGATCTTCGAGCCCAAGGTCGCCGGGGCGATGAACCTGGACCGCGCCACCACCGAGGCCGACGTCGACCTCGACCTGTTCGTGCTGTACTCCTCCGCCAGCGGTATCGCGGGCCTGTCACCCCAATTAGGTTATGCCTCGGCCAATTCCGTACTCGACGCGCTGGCCTGGACGCGGCGCGCGCAGGGCCGCACGGCGGTGTCGGTGGACTGGGGTTTCATGCGCGGCGACGGCGGCATGGCCGATTCGCGGGCGGTGTCGCGGTATGCGGAGATGACCGGATACGGCTCGCTGGATATGGATTTCGCGGCCGTGCTGCTGTGGGAGTGCCTGCGGCTGGACGTGCCACAGTGCGCGGTGCTCGACATCGACTGGGCGCAGTGGGCGCTGGCGCACCGATCCTCCGCGCGCGCACCGCGTTTCGTGGAACTGGTCACCGCGGCCGGTGGCGGCGCGGGCGGCACCGGCGCACTGCGGGCGGAGATCCTCGCCATCGATGCCGAGCAGCGCGGCGAGGTGGTGGCGTGGCTGCTGGCCGAACAGCTCGCGATCGTCCTCGGCGTCGACGCCGACACCGTGGACCTCGACACCCCCACCAGCGAGATCGGCCTGGACTCGCTGATGGCGATGGAATTCGGCGCCCGGGTGGTGAAGAGCCTCGGCGTGAAGATGTCGGTGCTGTCGATCGGCGCCGGACTGTCGCTGGGCGGGCTCGGCACCAAGATCGCCGCCCAGATCGCCCAGGAAGAAGCAACGACCGAACCGACGGCACCGTGAGGAATCGCCCATGACGACCGATGCGCGCGCACTGGCGCGCTCCCTGATGTCCAAACACGATCCGGAGGGCAACGGCTCACCCGCCGCCACCACGCTCGCCGCGACCGCCGAATCCCCGGCGGCCGCGAGACCCACACTGCGGACCGATTTCCGCGACCACCCCGGTGTCGTCGAGGCCACCGAGAAGTGGGCGCGGTTCGACACCTGGGCGCGCGGGGCCGGGGTGATCAATCCGTACTACCTGCCGCACGAGGGCGTGAGCGGCGCGGTGACCCGGTTCGCGGGCCGGGACATGCTGAACTTCAGCAGTTTCGGCTATCTGGACCTGGCGGCGGAACCGCGGGTGCACGCCGCCGCCGCGGAGGCCATCGGCCGCTACGGCACCTCCGCGGCCGCGGTGCGGCTGGTCGCCGGTGAACTGCCGCTGTACGGGGAGCTGGAGGCGGAGATCGCGCGAACCTACGACACCGACGCCGCGATCGTCACCTCGAGCGGATTCCTCACCAACGCCGCCGCCGTCGGCTTCCTGCTCGGCAAGCGCGATCTCGCGGTGTGCGACGCGCTGATCCACAACAGCATCATCCAGGGCACCGAATGGGCCGGATGCAAGCGAGTCACGTTCCGGCACAACGATCCCGAATCGCTCGAGGCGATCCTGTCGATGTCGCGGCGCAGCTTCGAGCGGGCGATGGTGCTCATCGAGGGCGTCTACAGCATGGACGGCGATATCGTGCGGCTGCCCGAGATCATCGAGGTGGCACGCAAATACGACTGCTCGATCATGATCGACGAGGCGCATTCGTTCGGCGTCCTCGGCGAGCGCGGCCTGGGCGTGCGGGAACATTTCGACCTGCCCGGCGACGCGGTGGACGTCTGGATGGGCACCCTGTCCAAGGCGCTGGGCAGCGTCGGCGGCTATCTGGCCGCCAACCGGGAGCTGGTCGACGGCTTCAAATACTCGGCCTCGGGCCTGAGCATGTACACCGCCTCGCCCGCCCCCTCGGCCGCCGCCGCGGCGCTGGAGGGGCTCGCGGTGCTGCACGACGAACCCGACCGTGTCGCGGCGCTGCGGCACAACTCCGAATACTTCTTCCGGCGGGCCGGTGAGCTGGGCTTCGACACCGGCCACGGGCAGGGCACGCCCATCACCCCGATCATCACCGGCGCCGACGAGCCCGCGGTCCGCGCGTCGATGGATCTGCTGGAACGCGATGTGATGGCCAATGCCATCGGCCACCCGGTGGTGCCCGCCGGGGAGGCGCGGCTGCGGTTCTTCGTCAACTGCCGCCACACCGAACAACAGCTCGACCACGCGTTGGACACCGTGCGACAGGTGCTCGACGGATACACCACCGAAGAGGGGCGACAGTCGTGAAGCAGCCACCCAATCTCCTGCGAAAAGCGCTGGTGCCGTTGGCATCGCTGGGCATGATGGTCGCCCTGTTCGTCCCCGCCCACTCCACGATGGTGGCGCCGGTGGAGAAGGACGCGAACGGGCCGCTGGCGAGCCGGTTCAAATTCACCGAGATGCCGATCGCGCTGCCGCCCGGGCTGCCCGAGCGCAAGATCCGCGCCATCGAACCCCGGTACGAGCATGTGGTCGCCTGGATGTCGTCGGTGAACTCGGCGGTGGCGATCAACGATATCGACGGCAACGGCAAGTCCGACGATCTGTGCCTGGTCGATTCGCGGTCGGATTCGGTGATCGTCACGCCCGCCCCGGACAGCGACACCAGCCGCTACGCGCCGTTCGTCCTGGATCCGGCGCCGCTGCCGACCGACGACAAGATGGCGCCCACCGGCTGCATCCCCGGCGATTTCGACCATTCCGGGCGGATCGGCCTGATGGTCTACTACGGTGGCCGCACGCCGATCGTGTTCCTGCCCCGCGCCGGCGCGAAGAAGCTCGACAACGCGGCGTTCAAGCCGGTGGAGACGGTGCAGCCGCCCGCAACACCGGACGGCAGCTATCAGGGCGCGCGCTGGTTCACCCTGGCGTCCTCGGTGGCCGACTTCGACGGCGACGGCAATCTCGACGTCTTCGTCGGCAACTATTTCCCCGACACCGACTTCATCGGCAAGGACGGCGAGCACAGCCTGACGCTGAACGAGTCGTTCTCCAAGGCCACCAATGCCGGTGGCGCGCATCTACTCTCGCTCCAGCACAGTACGGGCGGGGCCGAGCCGACCGCGGACTTCCGCGAGGTGTTCGACGCCTTCCCCGAGGCGGCGAAGAACGGCTGGACCATCGCCTCCGCGCCGCAGGATCTGACCGGCGACCAGCTGCCGGAACTGTATGTCGCCAACGATATGGGCCCGGACCGGCTGTTCGTGAACAAGTCCACGCCGGGACATGTCAAGTTCGGGCTGGCCGAGGGGCAGCGCGGGCCGACCGATCCGAAATCCTTCGTCCTGGGGCATGATTCGTTCAAGGGCATGGGCGTGGACTTCGGCGATCTCAGCGGTAACGGCCTGCCGGACATGTTCGTCAGCAATATCGCGCAGCGGTGGGGCATCGTCGAGGGCAACCTGGCCTTCTACAACACCGCGAAGAACACCGAGGACGCGGCGGCGCAGCTGAACGCGGGCGTAGCACCGTTCGACAACCGGGCCGTGGAGAAGGGCCTGGCGTGGAGCGGCTGGTGCTGGGACACCAAGATCGCGGACTTCGACAACAGCGGGCATCCGCAGATCGTGCAGTCCAACGGCATGTTCAAGGGTGACACCACCCGCTGGCCGCAGGTGCAGGAGCTGGCCACGATGAACGACCTGCTGAGCCGGTATCCGTGGGCCTGGCCGAATTTCACCCAGCACGGCGATCTGGCCGGGAACAACCGGATGGCGTTCTTCGCCCAGAACGGGGACGGCAAGTACGCCAACATCTCCCCCGCGCTGGACGTCTTCGCGGCCGTCCCCACCCGCGGCATCGCGGTCGGCGATCCCAGCGGCACCGGTAAGCTCAGTTTCGCGGTGGCCCGCCAGTGGGACACGCCGGTCTACTACCACAACGATTCGCCGAATACCGGCGGCTATCTCGGCCTGCAACTGTTCACCCCGCCGACGAACGCGGCGGCCGGGGACACCACGCTCGCGGGTAAGCCGGTCCTCGGCTCCCCCGCGGTGGGCGCTCAGGTCAGCGTGACCACGCCCGACGGCACCCCGCACATCGCGCAGCTCGACGGCGGCAGCGGGCATGCCGGCAAGCGTGCCACCGACATCCATCTCGGGCTCGGCGACGTCGATCCCGCCACACCGCTCCCGGTGCAGCTGAGCTGGCGCGACAACCGCGGCGCCACGCACACCCAGCAGCTGCAACTGCGGCCGGGCAGCCACACCCTCGTCCTCGACACCGATGCCCGGGAGGTGCACCAGTGAGTGTCCAAGGCAACGGCCATCCGGAATCCAACGGCCATCCCGAATCGAACGGTCACGCCGACGCCAACGGCAAGGCCGAATCCAACGGTCAGACCGCCCTCGCCGCCGATCCCGCCGCGAACGGGTCGGCGTCCGAACCGCCCGCCGACCCGCCGACCGGTTTCCAGGCGTGGCGGCGGAAGTGGCTGGGCGTCAACAAGGAAGGGCGCGATCCGCGCTATCTGGCGCTGCGCAACTTCGCGGCCTCGCTGACGTTCTTCAACGTCGTCGGCTTCCTGTGGCTCGGCTTCGAGCAGCCCTGGCTGTGGCCGATCCTGGCGGCGCTCACCGCGTACGTGGTCGAGATGCTGCTGGAGACCCTCGCCGCATGGGCCTACCAGCGGCCGGCGGGCTACCGCGGCAACGGTTTCCGCGGCCTGTTCGTCTTCCTGATGCCCGCGCACATCACCGGCGTCGCGTTCAACTTCCTGATGTACGCCGCCGACCAGTGGCTGCCGATCATGTTCGGCATCACCGTCGCCGTCGGCACCAAGTGGGTGCTGCGGGCGAAGATCAACGGCAAGGTGCGGCACTTCATGAACCCGTCGAATTTCGGGATCGTGGTGGCGCTGCTGGTGTTCCCGGGAATCGCCGTGGTGGGCCCGTACCACTTCGTGGAGAACGTGCAGGGCGCGGCGGACGCGCTGCTGGTGATGGGTCTGCTGGGGGCGGGCACCATGCTGAACGCCAAGCTCACCAAGAAGACGCCGCTCATCGCGGCGTGGCTGGGCGCGTTCGTGCTGCAGGCCGTGGTGCGCGGGGCGCTGGACCCGGACATCTCGATCATCGCGGCGCTGCTGCCGATCACGGGTATCGCGTTCGTGCTCTACACCAACTACATGATCACCGACCCGGCGACCTCGCCGTTCGCCAAGCGCGATCAGATCATCTTCGGCGCGTCGGTGGGTCTCATGTACGGCGTGCTGATGGCGCTGAACGTGTCGTTCGGGCTGTTCTTCGCGCTGGTGATCGTGTGCGCCAGCCGCGGCCTCTTCTGGTGGTCGCGCAATATCCGCGAATGGCTCGCCACCCGCAAGCCCGCCGCGGCTGCGGCGACGCCCGCCGCCGAACCCGCCCCGCGCGAGCCCGCGGCGGCGACGTCCTGACCCGATCTCGTTCCGCCGCAACAGAATCGAGGATCCCATGCCATCGATGATCGGACCGATACGGTCGGTGCTGCTGGGCACCGGCGCCGACGTGCCCCCGCTGGGCAGGCCCGGATTCCAGCCGCCGAGCCCGGCGACGAAGGCCGAATTGGAGCGCGTCGCCACGCATCTGGCGACGAGTATCGACTTCGCCGTCCGCAGCAAGAACAACGACGAGCTGATCGCGCACATCGAGGGGCTGCCCGAGCAGTACCGGGGCTTCGCGTTCGAGGGCGCGGCGACGGGCCTGGCGGCGGTCGACTCGATCACGCCGTTCGGTCGCCGCGCGCACGACCTGATCGCGGGGCCCGCCGCCAAGCACGACCTCACCATGTATGTCGGGGTAGGGCTGGCGCTGGGCCGGATCCCGCGGCCGTTCTGGCGCAAGGTGCTCCCGAAACACCCCACCTACCGCTGGCTGGCGATCGACGGGTACGGCTTCTACAACGCGTTCTTCCGCACCGAGAAGTACATCGGGCGGCACTACGTCGACAACCGGTATCCCGGCTGGATGGGCGCCAAGGAACCGCTGCGCCGCGCCGCGGACCAGGGCATCGGGCGGGCGCTGTGGTTCGTCAGCGGCGGTTCGCCGGAGGGGGTGGCGAAACTGATCGAGGAGTTCGCGCCCGAGCGGCACGCGGATCTGTGGAGCGGCATCGGCATCGCGACGACGTTCGCGGGCGGGGTCGAGGCGGCGGATCTGGAGGCGATCCTGGCCCGTGTGCCGCAGTTCCGGGAGCCGCTGGCGGCCGGATCGGCCATGGTGGCCAAGATCCGGCAGCAGGCCGACAGCGCCATCCCGCATACGCACGACGCGGTGCGCATCTACACCGGGCGCACGATCGACGAGGCCGCCGCGCTGATCGACAAGGCCTTCGACGACATCCCGCAGGACGGCACCGCGGCGGGCTACCAGGCGTGGCGCGATCATCTCGGCGCGCTGGCCGTACCGGCATGAGCGGTCAGGGCCGGAGGCGGCAGCGCAGCATCACCACGCAGGCCCCCGCTCCTGCCGAGAGAGGTACAGCATGAGCGGGAAGCATTGGGACGGTCGGCATGTCGTCGTCACCGGCGGCTCCGAGGGGATCGGGGCCGCCGTGGCCGCCGCGTTCGCCGCGCGCGGCGCGCGGGTGTCGATCATCGCGCGGCGTCCGGAACCGTTGCGGGACACCGCGGATCGGATCGGCGGCGACCACGAGGCCGCGGATGTCACCGATCGGGGGGCGCTGGCCGCCGCGATCGAGCGGCTGGAGGCCCGCAACGGCGAGTGCGCGGTGCTCGCCTGCTGTGCGGGTCTCACGCTGCCGGGGTTGTTCGCCGATCTCGACGACGAGTTCGAGATCCAGAGCGACGCCAACTATCTCGGCGCGGTCAATGCCGTGCGCTGCGTGCTGCCGGGCATGATGAAACGCGGTGCGGGGCAGGTGCTGTTGCTGAGTTCGACCTCGGCGTTCATGGGCATTCCGGGGTACTCGGCGTACGCGCCGACCAAGGCGAGTATCCGGCAGCTGGCGCTGTGCCTGCGCTACGAGACCGAACCGGCCGGGGTGCGGGTGTCGGTGCTGTACCCCGCCGATACCGACACCCCCGGGCTGGTGCGGGAGAATCTGCGCAAACCGGCGGAGACGAAGGCCATCACCGGATCGATCACGCCGATACCGGCGGAGAAGGTGGGCGTGGCCGCGGTGCGCGGGCTCGAGCGGGGCCGCCGCCACATCACGATGGATCCGCTGACCACGTTCCTCATGCGGTGGGCCAATCTGCCCGAGGATTTCATGCGGCCGTTCCTGCGGTACAGCATTTCCCGCGCCCGGCGCGGCGCCGCCGCAGCGCCCGAATCACGAAGCGACGGATAGGATTTGCCCATGGTCACCACGCAGGGCGACACCGCGCTGCGCGCGCAGCTGCACCGGATCTTCACCGCGGGTCCCGGTGAGCAGGGCCGCCGGCCGCTCCCGCTGCGCACCAAGTTCAACTACGCGCTGTGGCTGACCCGGCCCGAGATCGCGCCCATGTCCAGTTCGGTCATGGTCGCGGACGTGCTGTTCAGCGCGCATTCGGGCCGCGAGATCTGGAACGTCCCGATGCTGGTGGCGTCGCTGATCCTGGCCGCGGCCATCCAGCTGCTGCATGTGGCCAACTGCCTGGCCGACCGCTGGGTGGATATGGAGTACAAGTCCAAGTTCGCGCGCATGACCCGCGATCTGGGGGTGCGGTTCGTCGCGTGGCAGATCTATCTGACCACCGCGTTCATTCTCCTCGGCGGGGTCTACCTCGCCGTGGCGACGCGGCACTGGGACCTGTTGGCGCTCGTCCCGCTGGGCACCTTCCTGCTGCTCCAATATTCGCTGCCGCCGTGGCATTTCAAGTCGGGCGGGTTCTGGCAGATCCCGTGGACCTATATCGCGTGCATGGTCTTCCCCGGCCTCGTGGTGCTGCGCCTGTACGACCGGCCGATCGAGATCCCGGCGCTGCTGGCGGTGCTCGGCATGGGCCTGACCCTCACGGGGATCTTCTCGGTCAACACCGCCGAGGACGTCCCCGAGGACGCCGAGCACGGCATCAACACCTCGGTCCTGGCCCTGGGCCTGCCCTTGTCGTTCGCCGAGTCCATGACCCGCGTCACCGTCGGCGCCGCCCTGGTCACCGCCGGCACCGTCGCGGTGGCGGGCTGGACCTGGACCCTCGTCCCCTACGCCCTCGTCTGGCTGCTGGTCATGTACTACCTCGGCACCACCCTGCTCGGCGTCCGGGGCAAGCCTCTCGAGGAGGCCATGACGGTAGTCCGCCCCCGCGCCAAACAATTCGTCATCATGGTCGCCCTCATGGGCTGGGTCACGGTCTTCCCCGCAGCCGCCATGTTCGCCGCCCGCTGAGATCCGTTCGGTAGCAGCCCGTTCCGGCCGAGTCCCGCCGATTTCAGCGAGCGGGGGTCCGATCCCCGGCGTTTCCCGTGTGGAACCATAGGATGGCGAACTGCGTCCAACCAGAGAAGGGCTCGGTTCGGGCAGCGGGCTGGATCAGGAAGCGGGGGAACCCTATGACAGAAGATTTCCGAGTCGTCCCCGACGACCTGGACAAGCTGGCAGGTTCTCTGCTCGACTTGGCCGGGCAGGCCGCCACCGCATCCGGCCATGCCACGAAATGGATGGATCTCGCTGACGCGGAGATGCGTATCTACGGCGAGGTCAAAAAAGTTGTCGACCAGATTCGCGAGAACGTGGTAGCCAACTACAACCACCTGCAATCTCTCGCCCAGAATTCCTCCGCGGAGCTGACCGCCTCCGCGCAGATGTACCGGACCACCGAAACCGAGTCGGCCCGGAAGTTGGATGCCGCCTACCCGACGACGACCAAATGAGCCGCCCGGACGAGGCGCTGCAAGACCCGTCTGCCGAGGATCCGATGCCGTTCCTCGGCCCGTTCGTTCTCGGCGGGAACTTCGCATCGCCGGCCTATTACATCGCCGAAATCGCCAAGAGTCTCGCCGGATTCGATCCGTTCGGCTGGGCCGCACAGCACATGGAGGGCGACTGGGAGGCGGTCGAGAAGGCCGGAGGAGCAGCGGGTAATCTCGGTCGCTTCAACGCCGCCTACGCGGAGGCCCTGCGCACGGACTGGCAGAACACGGTCGAACAGTCCTGGCAGGGCAAGGCGGCGACCGCAGCGGAAACCTATTTCAACCAGCTCGCTCGTTCCGTCGATTTTCAGGTGCGCTCGCTGGAGGAGATCGAACGGAAACTGAGCAATACCGCGACCTTGATGCGGGAACGGGCACGACTTGTGGCCGACCTGCTGCAAGACGTCGCCGACGAGATCATATTCTTGGCCGCGTCGTGGGCGGCTGAAGCAATCCTGGCATCGAGCCTGGTGGGAGCCCCCGCTGCAGCCGCGCAGGCAGCGGTTTCCGCTGCCTGCATCGCACGCATCATCATAAAGATCGACCAGGTCGTCAACTGGGTGACAGTGACCTTCAAAGTCGTCTACGGCGTAATCGGCGAACTGTACGGGTTGTCCAACCAGACTGCGCCGGACAAACTTCCGCCGCTGCCGAATGCGGCCTACGACAACCTCGGAGTGTGATCGGTGATGTCACAACCACCCGAACCCCTTTTCGACATCGCACACGGCGATCAGGGCGCCTCACGGCATCTGCGCAGGTCGTTCGAAGCGATCAAGTCGGCGGCCACGGACCCGGACCTGCGCAGGCAGATCGACGATGTCCTCGCGGGCCGCACAAGTATGCGTGCCTTCGGAAACTCCGAATCGTTCGCTCAGGTCGTCGACCGGATACCCCGGAATATCATCGATCGGGATCTGTCGATGCCGGAGGAGGAACGAGAACGGCTCGCTGCCCGAGGCGACGCGGAACTCGAACGGTTACGGAACCCTCCGGCCGAACCGCCCGCGACGCCGCCGCCCCCCGGGCCGGCGAAATCGACAGCCCCGCGCGTTCTTCCGGGCACCCGTGCACCGAATCGTGAGCAGATCTTCGTTCCCGACGAGCCGGACGACGACGACCTGTACTTCCAGCAGCGTCGTCAGCAAGGGTGGTTGCGGTGACGGAGGAGGACGCGGCGCAGGAAGGGACCGTCGTACTTCACGCCCGGCTTCGCTCCGACTTCGAGGACGCTTCGTCGGCCGCAGCGGACGGCTTCGTCCTGCAACTCACCGAATCGCTACCGGATGTGTGTGCCGCGCACGGTCGGCCCGCTGCCGGGAAGCGCGCCAAGGATATTCGGTTCGCCCGGGCGCGTAGGGGCTGGGTGCAGGTCACGGCGGCGAACCAGTTGGGAACGCTGATATCGGGAATGCCCCGGCGGGTGGCGACCGGTGCGCCGGTGCAGACGGAACTGATAAAGGGCGTGGTCGAGGGCGAGTGGCCGGTTTGTCCACGGTGCCTTCGGGTTTCCTCGGCGTATCGGTGGATCGGGCACGCTTTCATCGCTCTGGGCCTGGTCGCGCTGTATCTCGTGTTCGCCGCAAGTCAGCTGGGTTTTCGCCCGACCGTGCTGGTGCTGTTGATCTTTCCCGGCTGGATTCCGTTCGGGCTGCTCGCCGCGATGCTGGCCTACATCCGTTCCACGACGATCGTCCGCATCATGCCCATCGTGGACCTGACCGGCGTGCGACTTCGCGCCCACGCGAACTTCGTTGCCGCACTGACTACCCCGCGGGGACGGGAATCTCGGGGGTGAGGTCTGCGGTGTCCAGCTGGGGGTAGGTGGGGTATTCGATGCCGGAGATGTACTGGACTGTGCGGACTACCTGGCAGGAGTAGCCGAATTCGTTGTCGTACCAGAGGTAGAGGATGGCGGTGTCGGCGTCGACGATGGTGGCGTTGGCGTCGACGATCGAGGCGGCTCGGGAGCCGATGAAGTCGCTGGAGACGACGTCGGTGGCGGCGGTGTAGTCGAGGTTGCGGCTCAGCGGGCCGGCCAGTGAGACGCGGCGCAGGTAGTCGAGCACTTCCTCGCGGGTGGTCTCGCGCTTCAGGTGCAGGTTGAGGATCGCGACGGAGACGTCGGGGGTGGGGACGCGGATCGAGTTGCCGGTGATCTTGGCCTCGAAGTCCGGCATGGCCTTGGCGACCGCGGAGGCGGCGCCGGTTTCGGTGAGGACGAGGTTGAACGGCGCGGAGCGGCCGCGGCGGTCGGCCTTGTGGTAGTTGTCCAGCAGGTTCTGGTCGTTGGTGAACGAGTGGACGGTCTCCACGTGGCCGCGGACGATGCCGAATTCGTCGTCCATCGCCTTGAGCGGCGGCACGATCGCGTTGGTGGTGCAGGACGCGCACGTGTAGATCCGCTCCGAGAGGTCCAGCGCGCGGTGGTTGACGCCGTGCACGATATTCGGCAGGTCACCCTTACCGGGCGCGGTGAGCACGACCTTCGCGATGCCGGGCCGCAGGTGCTGCGAAAGCCCTTGCCGGTCACGCCATTTCCCGGTGTTGTCGACGAGGATCGCGTCGCGGATGCCGTAGTCGGTGTAGTCGATCGCCGACGGGTCGTCGCTGTAGACGAACCTGATGACGTTGCCGTTGGCGACGATGGTGTCGTTCTCGGCGTCGACCTTGATCGTGCCGTCGAATTTGCCGTGCACCGAATCGCGGCGCAGCAGCGAGGCCCGCTTGGCGAGATCGCCCTCGCCGCCCTTGCGCACGACGACCGCGCGCAGGTTCAGCCCGTTGCCGGAGCCGGCCTTCTCGATGAGCAGGCGGGCGACCAGGCGTCCGATGCGCCCGAATCCGTAGAGGACCACGTCGCGGGGGCCGTGCTCGGCCTTGTTGCCGCCGGTGACCTCCGCGAGCACCGCCGCGGTGAACTCGGGGATCGACAGCTCGCGCGTATCGGTGCGGTAGGCCGTGACCAGCCGGCCGAGGTCGATCTTGCACGGGCCCAGATCCAGGGCGGCGAGAGCCTCGAGGAACGGCAGGGTCTCCTCGACCGACAGCTCCTCGCCCTCGATCTGGCGGGCGAAGCGGTGGGTACGCAGGATGCTGATCACCGATTTGTTCACCAGCGACCGGCTGTGCAGCAGGATGGTCACCCCCTTCCCGCGGTACAGCCGGCCGATGATCGGGATCATCGCCTCGGCCGAAGCCTCGTGAGCGTTCCAGCGGTCGAGTTCGTCAGTCAACGCAAGTCCTCGGGGTGTCCTCGATAGGTAGGACCGATGCTAACCAGGACCGCCGGTTTCACCGGCCGCGGCCACCCCGTTGTGAGGTTCAGTAGGGTTCCGCGGCGCATTCCACGCGCCCGGAGTCGATGGCCTCGCGCAACGCCTGCTGGTCGGTCAGGGTCTGGTCGGCGTAGGAGAGGGCGAAATCGGCCATGGCGGTGTCGAAGACGTCGCTGCCGCCGAGGTAGCCGGCGATGGCGACGCGGTCACCCGAGCGGGCGTGGGCGCGGGCCAGCACCGTGCCGCAGAGGGCGGCGTAGACGGCCAGTTCCGCGGCGGACATGGAGGCGATGTCGGCCGAGCCCTTCATGTCCCGCAGCTGGCGGATGTAGAACCAGTTGTCCGCGGGGCCGGTGGACCAGCCGAGGAAGATGTCGCTGGCCGACTGCATGAGCCGCTGCCCGACGACCACGCGCTGCCCCTGGTGGCGGTAGTCGCTGGGGGCGAGGTGGTCGGCGAGGACCGAGCATTCGGCCTGTTTCACCTGGAGGAACAGCGGGCTCGCGGTTTCGCGGTCCTGCAGCAGCAGCACGAAGCAGCGGGTGCCGACGCTGCCGACGCCGACGACCTTGAGGGCGAAGTCGACGATCTCGTAGCGGTCGATGAGGGTGCGGCGCTCGTCGGGCAGGCTTTCGCGGTAGTCGGCGAAGGTGGCTTCCAGCAGCCGCCGGTCCATCGTTTCGATCGGCACGAGCAGCGGCGGCTGGTTCTTGATCCGCGGGATGCCGTGCGCGTCGGGTTCGGTCAGCTTGTCCAGTGCCTGCAGGCTCGTGCGGCGGCGGGCGCTGTTGGCGGTCTTCTCGACCTTGCGGCGCTGTTTGGGCTTCTCGATCAGCCGCATGTAGTCCTCGGCGGCGGCGCTCTGGTACCAGACGGTCAGGCTGTCGAGTTCCGCGAGGCGGTGCATGGTCTCGCGGTAGGCGGTGGCGGCGGCGCGGACGGCGCCCACGGCCTGTTCGTCGGTGCAGCCGCCGTCGCGGGCGGCGACCGCGGCGCTGGCGCACAGCCGTTTGACGTCCCATTCGAAGGGGCCGGGCAGGGTCTCGTCGAAGTCGTTCACGTCGAAGACGAGGTTGCGTTCGGGCGAGGCGTAGAGCCCGAAGTTGGCGATGTGGGCGTCGCCGCACAGTTGCACGCGCAGCCCGGTGTTCTCGCCCTGGGCCAGGTCGGCGGCCATGATCGCGGGCGCGCCGCGCAGGAACGCGAACGGCGACTGCATCATTCGCGCGTACCGGATCGGCACCAGGAACGGCAGCCTGGTCAGCGCCTGCCGTTCCAGGATCGCGACGGGGTCCGCCCGCCCGGCGCCCGGTTTCCAGGTCCCGGCGTCGGTCCGGGTCAGTCGTTTGCGCGCGGCCTTGCCCGCCGCCGTGGAATCCCCCTGGGTCGCGACCACCGTCGGATTGGCCATGCTGCAAGTTTCTCGCCGTAGGCGCTGAACAGCAAGAACCCCGCCGGGTGCGGTGCGGGCGGGCACCGCTGCCCACGGTGACCGGGAGGCGGGCGAACAGCAGGGCGGAAGCGGAGACGAAGCCGTGCGGAAGCCCCGGTCACGGCATCGACGCGCAGACGACCCCGAGACATTCGCCAAGGCCCCTATGCCGGATCGGGGTCCGGCCCGATCCACCCGCGTGTCCTCCGCGTACACACCGGTCGGCCCGAACACACGCGTTCGCGAACCTTCGTGATCGGTTCACGGCACTCGGTAGCGTCGTAGGAGTGGACGTGCTCGCCGAGATGCTCCAGGGGATCCGCGCGCAGGGCTCGCTGCTGTGGCGTGCCGACCGGCAGGCGCCCTGGTCGTGGCTGGCCGATCGGGCGGCGCCGCTGACGCTGTACGCGGTGCTGCACGGCCACGCCCGGCTCAGCCGCGACGAGTACGCCGCCGACCTCGCCGCCGGGGATATCGCCCTGGTGCGCGGCCCGCGCCCGCACGTCCTCGGCGATCGCCCGCAGGTGCGCGTCGAGGCGGGCGAGCACTGCGCGGCGCTGCGGGCGCCGGCGGCGGGGCACGGCGGCCGGGCGGTGATCATCGCGGGCACCTACGGCAGTATCGATATCGCGGGCCGCCGCCTGCTCGACGCGCTACCCGAATACGTCTGTGTCACCGCGGAATCCGGGACGTCCCCGGCGGCGCTGGCGCTGCTGGACGAGGAGATCGACCTCGGCCCGAGCCGTCAGGCCGTCCGCGACCGGCTGCTGGATCTGCTGCTGGCGCACACCCTGCGCGCGTGGCTGGCCGGCGCGGAGCCGGATTCGCCGGGATGGCATGCGGCGCTGCGGGATCCGATCGTCGCCCGCATCCTGCACGCGATCCATTCCAGTCCGGGGCATCCGTGGACGGCCGATTCGCTCGCCGCGCACGCCTCGGTCTCGCGTGCCACGCTCTACCGCCGTTTCACCGCGCTGTTCGGCGAATCCCCGCTGTCGTATCTGACCGGCCGGCGCATGACGCTGGCCGCGGATCTGCTGGCCCGCGGCGAGACCGTCGCCGGGGTCGCCCGGAAGGTGGGCTACCGCAACCCGTTCGCCTTCAGCACCGCCTTCCGCCGCCACCACGGCAGGCCGCCGAGCGAACTGCGTCCCGCCGCCCGCACCGTACGGACCGACCGCTCGGTCGGCGGCGTGGCGGCGCCGTGATAGGCTCCGCCGCATGTCCAGCGACGGCCGCCCGCGGGGCGCGGCCCGCCGGGAGCGGATTCTCGATGTCGCGCTGAAGATGTTCGCCGACAACGGTTTCCGCGGGGCGTCGATCGCCGAGATCGCCGCAGGCTGCGGCCTGTCGCAGCCCGGTCTGCTGCACCACTTCCCCACCAAGGCCGCACTGCTGGCGGCCGTCCTCGAGCATCGCGATCGCGTCGATCGCGAACGGCTCGGCTTCGACGAGACGCTGCGCGGCCCGGCCGCCCTGGACCGGCTGGCGCGCCTGGTCGAGCACAACGTCCACGTGCCGGGGCTGGTGCGGTTGTTCACGGTGGTCAGCGGCGAGGCGGTCACCGTGGGCCATCCGGCGCACGCGTGGGCGGTCGGCCGGTATCGCGGGCTGCAGGCGTGGTTGTCGCGCGCGCTCGACGGCGGTATCGCCGACGGCACGATCGCCGCGGGGCTCGACACCGCGGCGGTCGCACGCCAGGTGTCGGCGATGATGGACGGCCTGCAGCTGCAGTGGTTGCTCGATCCCGAGCATGTTGACATGGCAGCGCTGTTCCGCGCCTATATCGACGATCTCATCGTCCGGGTGTCGGCGGCTCCGGCCTCCTGAGTGCGAGATCTTCACCACCGGTGAGGGTTTGCCGTGGTCGGCGGCGGGCGTGACTCGATAGTGTCGGGGGCCGTGCCGCACGGGCGGCGTGCGCGCAGACGAGGAGTTCGCAGTGGGTTCGTTGTTCGCGGTATTCCTGCCGCTGGCCCTGGCCTTGGTGATGTTCGGGCTCGGACTGACCCTGACCGTGGACGATTTCGCGCGGGTGCTGCGTTATCCGAAGGCGGCGGCGGTGGCGCTGGTGTGCCAGATGGCGCTGCTGCCGGCGATCTGCCTGGGGCTGATCTACGCGTTCGGGCTGCACGGCGCGGTGGCGGCGGGGATGCTGCTGCTGGCGGCGTCGCCGGGCGGGCCGTCGGCCAATCTGTTCAGCCATGTGGCGGGCGGTAACGTGGCGCTCAACATCACCCTGACCGCGGTCAATTCGGTGCTGGCCGTGTTCACGCTGCCGCTGGTGGTGGGGTTGTCGTATGCGCTGTTCCTGGACGGGGACGCCGGGATCGGGCTGCGGCCGGACAAGTTCGCGCAGGTGTTCGCGATCGTGCTGATTCCGGTCGCGCTGGGCATGGGGGTGCATCACCGGTTCCCGGAGTGGTCACGGCGGCGGCGCGGCGCGGTGAAGGTGCTGTCGGTGGTGGTGCTGGCGCTGGTGGTGGTCGCGGCGGTGGCGCGCGATGTCGACACGCTCACCGAGAACGTCGGGGCGCTGGCGGCGGTGTGCCTGCTGCTGGCCACGATCGGGCTGCTGGTGGGCTATTTCGCGGCGCGGCTGTTCGGGATCGAGGCCGATCAGGCGGTCGCGGCGGCGATGGAGATCGGGATACACAACGGGGCGCTGGCCATCGCGGTGGCGACGTCGGTGCTGCACGATTCCGCGATGGCGGTACCGGCGGCGGTGTACGGGGTGCTGATGAACATTCCCGCCGCCGTCGCCGCGGGCCTGTTCGCGCGGCGGGCCCGCGCCCGGGCGGTGAGCGTCCCGGCCTGATCGCCGCCCGCGCGACACACCGGCCGCCACCGGGGAATTCAGCAATCGTCCAGCTACGATTGCTCGAATGCGATCGCAGAACCGCCGCCACGCCTGGGCGGCGTGTGCCGCCACCGTGGCGGCCCTCCTCGTGCCGGGGACGGCATGGGCCGCGCCCGCCGCGCAATCGGGCGGGCTGCCGCCACTGGGTGACGACTTCCTGTGGGGTGTCGCGGCGTCGGGTTTCCAGTCCGAAGGCCATGCGCCGGACAGTAATTGGACCCGCTACATCGACTCCGGCGCCGTGGACGAGTACCGCGACTCGGGCCGGTTCCTGGACTTCTACACCGACGATATCGAGCATGCCGCGCGCCTCGGGGTGAAGGTGTTCCGGATGAGCGTCGAGTGGGCTCGCGTGCAGCCGACGCCGGAGGGCTGGGACGAGGGGGCGTTCGCGGTGTACGACCGGATGGTCGACGCGATCATCGCGCACGGGATGCGGCCGATGATCACCCTCGATCACTGGGTGTATCCGGCGTGGGCGGGGAACGGGCGCGGCTGGCGCGAGCCGCAGATGGTCCAGGACTGGCTGAACAACGCGCGAAAAGTGGTGAACCGCTTCGCCTCTCGCACACCGATCTGGGTGACGATCAACGAGCCGGCCGCCTACATCAGCACCGAGCTGCGTATCGGCGCCCTCGGTCCCGGCGAGGAGCCGATGATGCGGGAGCGGCTGGCCCAGGCGCACAACGACATCTACGACACCATCCACCGCAATCAGCCCGGCGCGGAGGTGACCAGCAATCTCGGGTACGTGCCGGGCAGCGAGACCGAGGTCAATCAGCCGTTCGTCGATCTGGTGGCCGACAAGCTCGACTTCGTGGGCGTGGACTACTACTTCGGGCCCGACGACCACGCCTCGCAGACGGGCACCTCCGCGGGCGCTCCGCAGATGTGGGAGCTGCCCCTGCAAACGGAGGGCATCTATTACGCCCTGCGCCACTACTCCCGGCTCTTCCCCGGCAAACGGCTGTACGTGGTGGAGAGCGGGATGCCGACCGACAACGGCAGGCCGCGCCCGGACGGGTACAGCCGCGCCGATCACCTGCGCGACACCGTGTACTGGCTGCAGCGGGCGAAGGCCGACGGCATGAACGTCGTGGGCTACAACTACTGGAGCCTCACCGACAACTACGAATGGGGCAGCTACGCACCGCGTTTCGGCCTCTACACGGTCGATGTGCTGGGTGACCCGTCGCTGACCCGGCATCCGACCGACGCCGTGGAGGTCTACGCCACGCTCGCCCGCTCGGGCGGTAACCCGGCCACCTATCGCCCCAGCCGCCCGCCGGTGGAGTGCTCACAGGTCGATCCCCCGGCCAGCTGCGACGAGCCGGTCACGGTCGACCCGGATACCACCGGTTCCTGATTCCCGTACACGCAGCGCCACCCGGTCCGAGCGGGGCCGGGTGGCTGCGTGTATGGCTCGGCGGATCCTCGTTCAGGCGGGGAGTTCGAGGCCCGCGGCCAGGACGGGCCAGGACGCGATCAGGGCGTCGTGCCAGTAGCCCCAGGAGTGGGTGCCGGTGGGCGGGAAGTCGTAGGTGGCGGGGATGCCGAGGGAGTCGAGTTTGGCCCGCAGGTTGTGGCTGCAGTAGTTGACCGCGGCCTCGATGACGCCGCCGATGGTGACCTGGTTGATCTGGCCGCCGATGCCGGGCAGGGTGTAGGGGCCGTCGAGGCCGTCCCACTGCCCGGGCAGCCCGGATCCGCTGGACACGAACAGGTTCACCCCGCGCAGCTGGTCGGCGTGCACGTAGGGGTCGTTCTCGGCCCACATCGGATCGTTCTGCGGCCCGTACATGTTCTCGGTGTTGCCGCCGCCCCAGAGGCCGGTGGCGAGGTTCACGAAGGTGTAACCGGTGGGGTCGGAGATCTGGGCGCAGCCGCTGTAGGCCGCCGCCGACCGGTACAGGCCGGGTTTGGCGATGGGCAGTTGCAGGACGGAGGTGCCGGAGGTGGACAGGCCCGCGATGGCGTTGAGCCCGTTGGTGCCGAGCGAGCCGTCGATCAGCGGCGGGAGTTCCTCGGTGAAGAACGTCTTCCACTTGTTCACGCCCAGCACCGGATCGGGTGCGCGCCAGTCGGTGTAGTAGCTCCACGCGCCGCCGATGACCTGGACGACGTTGACGTCCTTGTCGGCGAGGAACCGCAGCGCGTCCGGCGCCCGCTTGTCCCAGGTGGCGCTGTCCACGCCGCCGCCGGCGCCGTTGAGCAGGTACAGCACCGGCCGCGGCACGGAGGCGTCGGCGGGGCGCTGCACGTCGACGGGGAAGGTGGCGTCCATGGCCGCCGAGTGGACGTAGAGGCGGATGTTGCGGTCGTCCTTGACCGTGGCCCGTTCGATGTAGGAGCCGTCGCCGGCCCGCGGGTCGCCGAGCAGGCTGCCCGAGGTGATGACGGGGTCGCCGCCGTCGGCGGCCGCGGGGCCCGCCGTCACCGTTGTCGACAGTGCCGCGAAAATCAGTGCGGCAATGGCTGTTCCGATCCGATGTCCTACCGCCACGTGCGCCTCCGTAGCCGACTCGACCGCCTCGGGCATTTCCCGTCGCGACCGACTGTAGTTCAGCGGTTACCGATTGGCGACCAGCTACGACGGTGCGTCGAATAGGGGTAGGCGGCAGAGTGCGTCGCGGAGCAAGTTGCCGGCAACGCCCCTCCTGGCCCTCAGCAGCTGACCGCTTCGGCGGTGGTCATCGCTCCCCTGCCTCGGCGGCGCTCGGCGACGGGTGCGGGGTCGTGCCGAGGTGTGTGCGCAGGAAGGCGGCGATGTCGGCGCGGGCGGCCTTGGCCTGCGGCACGACGCCCGGGGTGGCGAGGAAGGCGTGTGTCGCGCCCGGATATTCGACGAGTCGCGCGGGGGTGCCGGCGGCGCGGAGCCGTTCGGCGTAGCGGCGGCCGTGGTCGGCCACCGGATCCACGGTCGGGACCACGACCAGGGCGGGAGCCAGGCCGCCGAGATCGCCGGCGTGCAGGGGTGACATCGCGGCGCGGTCGGTGCCGGGCGGGACCGCCAGCCGGACGAACAGCCGCAGTTTGGCGACGGTGAGAGTCGGGCTGTCGGCGTGTTCGGTCACCGACGGGTAGTCGTACATCGACTCGGTCAGGTCGGTGGCGGGGTTGACCAGGACCTGGGCCCGCAACGGCAGGCCGGCGTCGCGGGCGCGCCGCGCGGCCAGCGCGGCGACCAGTCCCCCGGTGCTCTCCCCGGCGACCGCGGCGCGCCCAGGGTCGATCCCCCAGTCCGCGGCGTGGTCGACGAGGTGGCGCAGCACGTCCCAGCCGTCGTCGACGACCGCCGATATCGGTGTCCCGGCGGCGAGCAGGCGGTGTTCGACGGAGACGACGACCGCGGGCAGCCGGGCCGCGAGATGGCTGTTGGCCCAGTCGCATTGGGCGGCCGTGCCCACGAATCCGCCGCCGTGGACGTGGACGACGAGGGGTAACGCGCCGCCGCCCGCGCGCCTGCCGGTCGGCCGGTACACCCGGACCGGCAGGTCCCGGCCGGGCAGCGCGATCCGCTGCCAGCGGATCCGCGCGCCGCGGTCCGGGATCCCGGTGATGACGCGCGCGGCGCGGGAGGCGGCCGTGCGGTTGGCCGAATCCCGGAAGGCGGCCAGTTCCCGGTCCGTCAGGGCCGACCAGTCGGGCTCCTTCCGCAGGGCGCTGAGCAGCCGCAGGCGCAGGGGCGCGCGTCCGGTGTCGTCGTTCATCGTTCCTCCTCGGCCACGGCGTGGCTACGCCCGCCAGCATCGCCGGGCCGTGCGGGAGGCGTCTTGGACAAATGTTCCCCGGGCCCGCGCAAAGTGGCTCGAACCGTTCGCTTACCGGCCCGAGGTGGCCGCCGAACCCGGGTAGCCCTCCCATATGCGCCCGACTACCGACCGTTCCGACAGCGAAAGAAGCGCGGTCATGAACATGAACACTGTCATCCCCTCGACAGCGCAGCGTTCCCGTCGTGGCCGCGACAGCTACGACGGCCTGGAACCGCTGTTCGCCGAACTCGCGGACCTCGATCCCGGCGATCCCCGCCACGACCGGCTGCGCGAGGACATCATCCTGCGTAGCCTGCCGCTGGCCGAGCACATCGCGCGCCGGTTCTCCGGCCGCGGCCTGGACTACGACGACCTGCTGCAGGTGGCGCGGCTGGGCCTGATGGGAGCGGTCAACCGCTTCGATCCGGCGCACGGCTCGACGTTCCTGTCGTTCGCCGTGCCGACCATCATGGGCGAGGTCCGCCGCCATTTCCGCGATCAGGGCTGGGCGCTGCGCGTCCCGCGCGCGCTGAAGGATCTGCGGGTGCGCATCGGCGCGATCACGCCGGATCTCGCGCAGCGCCTCGATCGCATGCCGACCGCCGACGATCTGGCCGCGGCCCTCGACGCCGACCGCGAGGACGTCACGCAGGCGCTGGTCGCCTCGGGCTGCTATCGCACCGAATCGCTGGACGTCCCGGCCGAGTCCGGGGGCGACGACACCCCGCTCACGGAATTCCTCGGTGATCCGGAGCCCGCGTACGGGCTGCTGGAGGAGGCGATGACGGTCCGGCCGCTCATCGCCGCCCTGCCCGGACGCGACCGGGAGATCCTCATCGAGCGCTTCTTCGAGGGCCGCAGCCAGGCCGATATCGGACAGCAGTTCGGGGTGTCCCAGATGCAGATCCACCGCATCCTCAAGCGCGTCCTGGCCACCTTGCGCGAACAGGCGCTGGCGGAGACGCCCGAGGCCGCCTGAACCGGCTCAGGTGTCGAGGGTGACGCCCGGGGCCTGCCCGTAGTGCTGCCGGTACAGCGCAGCGAACCGGCCGGGATGGCCGAAGCCCCACTCGCCGGCGATGCCGGTGACGGTGGCGCCGGTGTCCGGGCTGCCGGCGCCGAGCTGCTCGTGCGCGCCGCGCAACCGCATGCGCCGCAGGTACGCCATCGGTGTCGTGTCGAGGTGGCGGCGGAAGGCCAGTTGCAGGGCGCGGACGGTGACGTAGGCCGCCGCCGCGATCTCCCCCACCGAAATGTCTTGCCGCACATGCGATTCCATATAGGCGATCGCGCGGCGCACGGTGTCGGGGTGGGCGTCGTCACCGTCGCCGGTGGCCTCTTCGGCGGCCGCGGTGTTGGGGAACGCCGCCAGCACGCTGGCCGCCAGGTATTGGGTCGCGGTGGCCGCCACCAGCGGTGGCGCGTCGCCGTCGTAGCCGGCCGCCATCCGCCGGACGTGGCCGATGATGGTGATGAGCCGCTGCCCCGCCGCCGCCGACACCGGCCGGTGCCCGATCAGGGTGACCGGGTCGGCGTCCGGGTCCTCGGGTGCGGCCACGCGGGTCAGCTCCGCCGGGTCGAACATCGTGATGGTGTAGCGGGCGCGGTGGATGATGCCGGAGTAGGGCAGGTCGGGCGGGGTCAGGATGCCGATCTCGCCGGGGTGGAAGGTGTCGGTGCCGCCGTCGAGGTAGTTTTCCTCGACCGAGCCGGATTCCACGCCGCACAGGCAGATCTTGCCCAGCGGGTCGGCGTCGTAGGACATGTCGAATCCGAGCTTGAGCCGGTCGAGGCTGACCGTGCCGAGCACGTCGCGGGTGATGTGGCTGTGGACGGGCGCTTCGGCGGCGTTGCCGATCTGCATCGTGGTGTAGTTCCGGTTCAAGAACTGCTCGGTGTCCGCCAGGCTGCCACTGTCGAATTCCATCGCCATCCCGAGTCGCTCCTCTCGCGATCCGATCCGCACCCGGGTCACGACAAACGACATCGTTCGTGTGCACCGGAACGCCGCCTCTTGCCTGGATACCCATTCCGGACCCGGGTAGCGGGTAGCCCTGTTAACGCGGGGCGGGCCAGGCGACGTCGTCGACGGCCAGCCACGGCGCGGCCGCGACGGCGGTGGGTGTCACACCGGCGAAGGCCCTGACGTCGCGATGCAGATGGGACTGGTCGGTATAGCCGCTCTCGGCCGCGACGGCGGCGGGGTTCGCGCCGGCGGCGAGGCGATGCGCGGCGTGGTCGAAGCGGACCAGGCCGGCGGCGCGTTTGGGGGTGACGCCGAGTTGTGCCCGGAACCGCGACCACAGCCGTTTGCGGCTCCAGCCGGCCTCGTCGGCCAGCCGTTCCACCCGGATCCGCCCGTGGCTGTGCACGATTCGCCGCCACGCGAAGGCGACCTCGGGATCGACGGCCCGGCCGGTTGCGGACCGGCGGGCGAGCGCGTCCGCGGCGATCGCGAACCGGTCGTCCCAGGAGCGGGCCGCGTGCAGGCGTTCGTGGGTGCGGTCGGCGTCGCGGCCCCAGAGGTCGCCGAGCGGCACGGTCGCGGTCCCGAAATCGGCGGCGCCGAGCACGGTGTGCGCGAGCAGCGGCGACAACCGCACCTGGAGGCAGTCGATCCGGCGGCCGCGCCCGCGCAGCCCGCCCGGGGTGAGGCCGGAGACGATGCCGCCGCGAATGTCGGTGCCGCCGGTGTCGTCGACGAGCTGCCCGTCGCCGAAGTCGAGGAACACCGTGAGCGCGGGGTACGGCACGACCCGGATGTCGACGAGAGCGCCGTCGCGGCCGCGGAATCCGGCCATGCTCACCCCGGCGAGGCGGTCCGCCGGGGCGGGTACCGCGATATCCCAGACGTCCGTGGCGGCACGGACGGTCCCGGCGGAACGCATGTCGCCATCGTACGGTCCGCGCGGGCGGGTCAGACGCGGCGCATGACCGAGACGACCTTGCCGAGGACGACCGCGCGGTCGCCGTCGATGACGTCGTAGGCGGGGTTGCGCGGTTCGAGGTACACGTGGCCGTTGCGGCGGCGGTACACCTTCACCGTCGCCTCCTCGTCGATCATGGCGGCGACGATGTCGCCGGTGTGCGCCTCCTGCTGGCGGCGCACGACCACGATGTCGCCGTCGCAGATGGCGGCGTCGACCATCGAGTCGCCGCGCACCCGCAGCCCGAAGACGGTGCCGCGCCCGACGAGCTGGCGCGAGAGGGTGAGGACGTCGTCGGTGTGCTCCTCGGCGAGGATCGGTGTGCCCGCGGCGATGTCGCCGACCACCGGCACGGCCACCGATTCCTCGTCGCGGTCGCGCGCGGGCGGCGCCTGCAGGAACAGCCGCACGTCGATCGGCCGCGACATGCTGTCGCTGCGGCGCAGGAATCCCCTGTCCTCCAGGGCTTTCAGGTGTCTGGACACGGTGGAGGCCGACCGCAGCCCGACCGCGTCGCCGATCTCGCGGGTGCTGGGCGGGTAGCCGTGGCGCACCACCCAGTCGCGGATGGTCGCGAGGATCCGCTGCTGCCGGGGCGGCAGGGTCGAGGTGTCGAGGTGCTCGAACTCGTCGTATCCGGTCACCGGGGAATCGTAGAAGGGTGGCC
Organism: Nocardia transvalensis NBRC 15921; assembly: GCF_000308875.1. Taxonomy (GTDB): domain Bacteria; phylum Actinomycetota; class Actinomycetes; order Mycobacteriales; family Mycobacteriaceae; genus Nocardia; species Nocardia transvalensis. Next base: position 1,816 of record NZ_BAGL01000050.1, on the reverse strand, counting down.
GGAGGTCAGTTCACGCAGGGGATTTCCGAGCCGATACTCGTGGTGACGGGTTTGCCCGAGTCGGGCGAGGGGTCGCCGGAGGCGAGGCTCGTGGCGCCGGAGCCGGTGGCGCCCGAGGTGGCCGACGAGCCGTAGCCGCCGGTGGTGGCGCCGGCGCCGGCGGACGAACTGCCGGAGGCGAGTTCCTCGGGCATGGTGAAATCGCTGCCGACGACGATCTTCACGTGCCCGGACTGGACGTTCTTCGACGGCGCGGTGGGCAGGCCGCCGAGCATATCGGCGGCCTGGGCCGCGTCGACGTCCGCGCCGGCGCCGTAGTAGACCACCGAGCTGGAGCCGTCGCCGTAGCCGGCGTTGCCGATCTCGCCCTTCGGAAATCCCTTGTCCGCCAGCGCCGTCGAGATCTTGCCCGCCATACCGGTCTGGCCGCCGGAGTTGACGACGTCGACGGTGCTGGTGGGGGTGGTCTTGGGTTCGGCGGGCTGCGGGGCCTGGACGCCGAAGGCGGCGCGGACCGTCTTCTTGATGAGGGCGGGGTCGACGATGTTGACTTCCTGCTCGTTCACGAGCTGGTAGGACTTCACCGGCAGGGTCTGGAATTCGATCGGGATCGAGCCGGCCCGGCCCATGGTCTGGGCGAAGTCCAGCAGGCTCCAGCCCTCCGACAGCACGATGTCCTGCTGGGCGGCGTTGATCAGCTGCTGGAGCTTGCCCGGGTTGGTGAGGGTGCCGGAGTCCTTGAGCTGCTTGGCCACCGAGGTGAGGAACGCCTGCTGGCGATGCGTGCGGTCGAGGTCGCCGTTCTCGAGTTCGTGCCGCTGGCGCACGAACGACAGGGCGTTGGCGGCGTCGAGGTGCTGCGGCCCGGCGGGGAACACCGCCCCGGAGTAGTACTCGTCGTTGACGGGGTGGTTCAGGCAGACGTCGACGCCGCCGAGGATGTCGGCGAGGTGGTAGAACCCGACCAGGGAGACCTCGGAGAACCGGTTGATCGGCACGCCGGTGAGCTGTTTGACCGTCTGCACGATGGATTCGCGGCCCGCCTCACGGCCCTTGTGCTCGAGTTCGATCTTGTCCTTGACGCCCTGGTTCTCCAGTTTCTGCTCGGTGTAGGCCTTCTTCAGGCCGTACGCCTCCTTGATCTTGGCGTGGTCGTAGCCGGGGATGCCGCTGACGGCGACGTAGTCGTCGCGCGGGATGGAGAAGGCGGTGATCTTCTTCAGATCCTTCGGAATGTGCACGAGGATCAGCGAATTCGCGTTGTAGCCGCCCTCGCTGCCGTCGCCGGCGTGCAGTTCGTTGAGGATGTCCTTGGGCAGATCGTTGCCGTTCTGGTCCTTGCGGGTGTCCAGGCCGATCAGCAGGATGTTCATATCACCGTCGAGGGCGGCGGCATCCTCGGCGCTGATCACGCCCGACCGGGTGAAGCCCTGGTCGACGCTGCGCTCGGTGTAGTAGGCGAATCCGGTGCCGGACACGACGATCACGGCGGTCGCCGCGGCGAGAAGCCGGCCGCCGACGCGCGCGGCCCGCTGCGCCTTACTGGGGCGTTGCCGGGCGCGGCGGGCACTGCGGTTCGCGGTCGCCGGCGCGTACTGCTCGGTCGGGCTGTCGGCGAGGGCGGCGGAGTCCGCGCGCTTGCGGTGGCCCGCGCCCGCCGCCGCGGCGGCGACGCGGGTGCGGCGGCCGGTGGTTGCCGGGTCGTCGCCGGGGGCCTCGGCGTGGCTGCCGCGCGACACCTTCCGGGTGGAACCGGTGCCGGAGCCGCGGCGGGGCGGCTCCGCGCGCGAGGCGCCCGCGGGCGTCTCGCGGTTCT
>NZ_BAGL01000051.1 GCF_000308875.1 Nocardia transvalensis NBRC 15921 | reverse complement strand
ACAGCGGGCACAACGTCGTCATCATGGCCGCGGTTGTCATCGGCCTGGTGTTCCATGCGTTCATGTACGCGCCGCAGCCGGCGATCATGGCGGAGATGTTCCCGACCCGGATGCGGTATTCCGGTGTGTCCCTGGGGTATCAGGTGG
>NZ_BAGL01000052.1 GCF_000308875.1 Nocardia transvalensis NBRC 15921 | reverse complement strand
CGCTGCCGCTGCCGCTGTTGGCGTTGGCGCTGCCGCTGCCGCTGCCGCTGTTGGCGTTGGCGCTGCCGCTGCCGCTGCCGCTGTTGGCGTTGGCGCTGCCGCTGCCGTTGCCGCCGTTGGCGCTGCCGCTGCCGCTGCGGACAGCTGCTTCGCCTGCGGATTCGGTGCTGCCCCTGTTCGGGTCGTTGCGGCTGCCGTTGCCAGTGGCGGTGTCGGCGAGGGCGATCGAGGCGAGGAGGTCGGTGACCGTCTGTGTGGGGACGGTGAGGGCGTCCGAATCGTCTTCTACGACAAGGACATCGGCGAGGGTCTTCCCGGACGGCCGCGCCTGTGGGGGAAGGGGGACGAGGAACTGGTCCGAATCGTGGGGTGGGAGTTCGGGTTCCGCGCACACCCAGCCGTCGAGGAGGTCGGCGGCCTGGAGGGCGGCCTCGATGCCCGCCGCTTGTTCGGGATCGACGTCGTCGGCGAAGCGTACCAGACGCCACAGGGGCGCGCCCGGACGGCCGTCGCGGGTGTCGGTGCGGGCGGGGAAAGCCGGTGGGGCGTCGTCCTTTTCGGCCGCGACCTGTTGCTGTTCGGCCCGCAGCTCGGTGGCGCGGTCGGCGGCCTGCACGACGGCGGCGCGGGCCTGCTGGCGGCGGGCGCGGATCTCCTCGGTCAGGGATTCGGTGCGGTCGGCGAGCACCTCGGCCAGGGCGGGGGCGTCGTCGGCGCCCGCCTCGCCCAGCGCCGCGTCGAGGGCCTCGAACAGGCCGGTGCGGACGGGGGCGAGGACCTCGCGCCGCTGCTCCCACCACTCCCGCAGGGCCGCCGCGGTTTCCGAGCGGGCCAGGGTGACGGCCGCCTCTGCCTCGGCGAGCGCGGCCGCGGCGGCGTCGCGCTGTTCCCCGGCGCGTTCGGCCGCGCGTTCGGTGCGGGCCCGGTCGGCGGCGGCCGTATCGACGAGCGTGAGGGCCTGGCGGACGGCGCGGACGTCGGCGTCGCGTTCCTCGGCGTGGCCGCGCACCGTAGCGGTGAGCTGCTCCGCGCGCGCCTGCTCGGGCAGGGCCGCCCACGCGATTCCGGCTTCCTCGGCCGCGGCGCGCAGTTCGTCCTCCCCGCGCGAGAGGGCCGCGGCGGCGGATTCGACGGCGGCGCGGCCGCGTTCGGCCTCGCCGGCCCGCTGATCGACCGCCTGCTGGGCCTTGGTCGACTTGTCGCGGTGCACGGCCGCCGACGTCTCCAGCCGGCGCACGGCGTCGGCCAGATCGTCGAGCTGCTGTTTGCCCTCGTAGGCGCTGGAACGCTGCAGGGTCTCGCGATCGGAGAGGGCCTGCTCGTAGGCGCGGTCGGCCTCCTCGGCGCGGAGTTCCGCGGCCGTGCGCTCGGTCTCCCGGCGCTCGCGCAGCGCGGTCGCTGCGAACAGGGCGGTACTGGTGTGGGTGACGGTTTCCAGCCGGCCGCGCACCTGCTCGACATCCGACTTCGCCTGCACGCCCAGGTATTTGCGGTAGACGTCGACGAACGCGCGAGTGGCGGTGTCGGCCTGGACCAGCCCCTCCAGGGTGCGGCCGACCTCCTCCATATCGCTGAAGGACCGCGCGGCGTCGAGAATCAGCTGGTCGTCCAGCGGGCGCAGGCCGTCGGTGAGCGCCTGCGACAGGCCGCGCGGATCGAGGTTCTTGGCCAGCTGCGGCCGCCGCAGCGTCAGGATCAGGTTGATGAGCTGGTCGTAGCGCTGCAGCCCGAGCCCGAACATGCGGGCATCGATCGCGGCGCGGTAGTCGACGGGGCGGTCGGTGATGGCGTCGGTGCCGATCTGGTCGGCGAGCTGCTTGCGGGTCAGCGGGCGGTCGTCGGGGCCGATCAGCGAGAAGTCCACGCCCACCCGGCCGTCGGCGACGAAGTACCAGCGCGTGACCTTGTCGTTGGACCGGGTGGCGCGCATGCCGATGCCGACGGTGACGACCTCCGGATCCTCCCAGCGGCCGCGCGCGAACTCCATCCACACGTACGAGTAGGCCGATTCCTGCTTGCGGTACAGCAGGTTCGACTTCATCGTCCGCTCCTCGCCGGCGAACGGATTCAGCCGGCGCGGCTCGATCCGGCCGTCGAATACGAACGGGAACAGCACCTCGAGCGCCTTCGTCTTGCCGGACCCGTTGGGCCCGCGCAACACCAGCCGCCCGTCGGCGAAACAGAACTCCTGATCCCGGTAGTCCCAGAGATTGACGATCCCCGCCCGGGTGGGAACGAACCGCACGCCACCGTGAATGGCCTCCATCAGCTACGCCGACCCCTTCCGTTCTCGATTCCCACCAGCCCTGCCGACCCTGCGAGAACTCTCATGACGGTTTCTCCGCGCCGTCCGTGGCCTGCGCGTGGTCACCGAGTTTTGTTGCGGAGGCGAATAATTCGGATTCGGCGCGGGTGCGGACCGTGACGACGGCGCCGCGGTAGCGGGCCAGTGCGGGGAGGATGAGCAGGCCGTCGTCGAAGACCTCGATCAGGTGCAGGCGTGCCAGCAGCGCGACGACCTCGCGGGTGAGGCCCGGCGCGTCGGCCTGCCACTGGGCGGCGAACGTGGAGCCGTAGCGGTCGGTGAGGGCCTGCACCGTCGACCCGACCCATTCGGTGGTGACGAACGGATGCTCGGGGACCTCGCCCTCGCCCGGCTCCGAATCGTCTTCTGCCTCTTCGGGTTCCGTCTCGACCATCAGCGGCGCGAAGACCGTCGACTCCGGAATGGCCGCGTCCAGCCGCTCGGCGAGGGTGGTGCCGGCGGGCGGAATCGGCCGCCGCCGCACGGGATTGTCGATATCGAGCACCAGATCCGCGATCTCGCCGATGAGCAGCAGCGCGACCTGCGCGAGCGTGCCGGTGCCGGGGAACCGCAGATCGGAGAACCGGCCGGAGACATCGATCAGCGCGACCCCCTCGGCGCGCCGCTCGGCCCGCAGGCCCGTCAGCAGCTCGACCTCGGTCACCAGTTTCTCGGTGCCGAGCAGAGTGCGCTCGTCGCCGGGCAGCCGTTCGGCGTACACCACGGGCAGCTCGACCAGCGCGCGCCGCACCCGCCGCGCGGCCGCCGCCCGGGTCTGCGGAGCGGAACCCCCTGGGCCGCCGTCGGATTCGTCGGTCAGCAGCCCGCGCACGCTGTGCAGGTGCTGCAGGACCCGCGGCGGCCGGAAGATCGCGAACACCACCGACCGGTCGATGTCGTAGAGCGCCTCGCCCGCTTCCGGATCGGCGGCCCAGCCCCCGGCGTCGCCGTCGGCGAGCGTCAGCGCCCCGCGCGCGGCCAGCCAAGCCACGGCGTCGACGAACGCGTCCCGGTCGGCCGCGCGATCGGTGGCCAGTTCCAGGCCGTCGACGCGGGTCGCGTACGACGCGACCTGATCGGCCAGCTCCGACAGCGTGATCTGGTCCCCGGCCCGCCCGAGCGCCGCCAGCGCCAGTGACAGGTAGGCGTAGCGGCGGCGGTCGAACACCCGCTCGGCCGGCGTGCGCGCGGGACGTCCGGCGTCGAGCCGATCCTGCACCGGGAACAGCCGGGCCGTGGTCTCGGTGACCTCCAGCCGGTAGCCGAACAGCTCGGCCAGATCCTCGCGCAATTCGGTCGCCCAGCGCCGGATCAGCGGCAGCGCGATGCGATCCGGGAACGTGCGTGTGACCAGATGGTTGGCCAGAATGACCCGGGCCGCACGCTGATAACTGTCCAGCGCGAGCGAGTCGATCGTGCGCGCGTGCATCACGACCGCCCGGGCGCGGTGCGGGCGCGGCCGTTCTCGCGCACCTCCAGCCGCCGGTTGTCGAGGTACAGCAGGCCGCGCGAGGTGCGCACGACGGTGGACCCGGTGTGCTCGCGGACGGTCAGGGTCACGCCGCTGTCGGAGCCGCTGGTGCCGTTCACGCGGCCGCTCACCGGAACCCACGCCGTCGACGCCGCGTCCAGCAGCCGCAGCAGCACCTCGGTCTCGCCCTCGTCGAGCGCGCGCTCGTGCACATCGGCCGCGGCCAGCGACCGCGCCGCCGCCGCCCGCGCGCGCTGCGCCTCCAACTGCTCCTGACGCAGGCGGCGCACACCGGCGTCGTTGCGCTGGATACGCGAGGGCGCGCCGGGCGAGGGCGGGCGGCCGGTCTCGGCCAGGGTGCGGGCGATCTCCAACGGCGGTGCGTCCCACCAGGATCGGTTCGGCGGGATCACGTCGGCGTCGGGATGTTCCATCGCCAGGTGGCGAGGGCGGCCGAGTCCGAACACCGCGTCGAACAGCGCGTGCGCGGTCTCCGCGGTGGGAGCGGCGGTGAACCACCCTGCCAGATGCCGCAGCGCCGACTCGCGGCTCACGCCGCCCTTGCGAGTCTCGGTGACCCGGCGCAGCAACGACAGCACGGCCGCGATCGCGCTCATGGTGGCCTCGCGCAGGCGCTCCGCCTCGGTACCCGCGACGCTCTCGCTCGACCCGACGTCGGCGGCCGTGGCGACGAACCAGCCGCGCAGCCCCTGCCAGCGCGCCCGCCAGTCGGCCTCGCGCTCGGGCACGCTCAGCAGCACCCGCTCGTCGCAGGCGCCGGCGCGCGCGATCAGCTCGTCGACGCCGGTGTCCTCCACCTCGGCGATGGCGGCGGCCAGCCGGGGCGCGAAGCGGGCCAGGTCCATGCTGAATTCGCGCATGTGCGCCAGCAGCGCGTCCTTGTGCGCCAGAAACGATTCCGGGGTCGCCTCGGTGGTGCGGACCAGGTCGCCCAGGGTGAGGTAGAAGTGTGCGGCCCGGTCGGCCAGCTCCGAGAGGGCGGTGTCGAGACGCTTGAGCACGCGGTAGACGCGCTCGGCGTCGCCGGTGCGGTTGGCGCGCGCCAGGGCCTCGAGATCGGACAGTAGTTCGGGCAGCACCAGCCGCGACAGCGAGGCCTCGTCCAGCCGTGCACCCAGCACCTCCGCGACCGCCCGGTACGCCTGATAGCCGGAGCGGGAGAACTGATACACGAAGTGCCGGTTGCGATATTCGGCCAGCGTGGCGGCGCGGCTGCCGTCGTAGCTGCGTTCCAGCACGCCCCACTGGTGCAGCTGTTCGAGCAGCGGGCCCACCTCGGTCGCGGTGAGCCGGGGCGCCTCCGGGAACCGGGTCAGCGTCTCGGTGACGTCGCTGGCGTGCAGCAGCACCACGTACGCGGCGCGGGCGTGGTCGAATGCGCGCAGCACCCACAGGTATTCGCCGCGCTTCTCGGCGGTGGCGAAGGAGAACAGCCGCAGCCGGTCGCCGATCGAGGACCCGTCGATGGGGACCGGTTCGGCCGACCCGTCGAGACCGAGGGGTGCGAACACGACGCGCGCGCGATCGACGGTGGCGCCGTCGAACAGGGCCGCCGACGAGCCCTCGGACGCCGCGTCGGCGTCGGGCAGCAATCGTTCAGCGGACTCGGTCACCGGGATGAGAGTAGTACCGAGGACCGACACCGCGATGCGGTGCCCGGCCCCGGCGTGCCGCGCAACCTCGCTCACGCGTGCGCGGTCGCCGCCGCGGCGGCCGCGCGCTCCACCGTGAGCAGGCTCTCCTCACTGTGTTCGGCGTGATACGCCCGTCCGCCGCCGTTGATACCGAACAGTCGTTTGGACCACAGCAGCCAGACCACGGCGACGATGTTGACCAGCAGCGCGCCCGCCCGCAGCACCGTGATCCGCTCGGTCAGCTCGTAGATCTCGAACGGGAGGAAGATGCTGGTCGCCACCACCGCGAAGTACTCGCCCCAGCGCTGCACGTACCAGAGCCCCACCGCCTCCACGATCTCGATCGCCGCGTACGCCAGCAACCCCGCCGCGATCCATGCGAGGGTGGCCGGCGAGAGCGTCCAGCCCTTCTCGATGAAGTGCACGATCTTGGAATTGCCCGGATTCCAGCCGATCTGGTCGGCGAGCGGCTGGATCAGCGGCAGTTCGCGATCGAACGCCGCCTTCAGCCGATCCTGCGAATGACGCACCTGGAACACGCCCGCCGCCAGCGCGATGAACACCAGCCCGCGCAGCACCCGCTCGATCGCCAGCAGCCGCATGATGTAACGGTCGCGCAGCAGCCGCCCGCGCGGCACCTCGGGCGCGGCGTCGGCCGGGCCGCGCTGCCGCGGCTCCCCGACGACGAAGTCGCCGCAGCGCAGGCAGCGCCATGCCGCCCCGGCCGGCGTCGAGACGTGCAGGCGCGCAGCCAGTTCCGGCTCGTCGGGGGCGTAGGTGGCGTGACCGCGCCACGAGCACGCGCGCAGGCTGAAGTCCATTCGCGGAAGCGTACCCACCCCGGCTCGCTCAGTTCGCCAGCGAACGCAACTGCTCCAGGTACAGGTGCGTGCGCGGGTCGCCGGGATAGCGCTCGATCATCTCGCGGGCCGCCTCGCCGGCGATCCACAGCAGCGACGGCAGCGAGCGCCGCCGACCGGCGAAGGCGCGCATACCCTCGTCGACGGCCAGTTCCAGGTCGCGCGCGCGAACCGCCACCACCGCGAGGGTCAGCTGTGCCTCCGACACTCGCATCGGTTTGCGCAGCGTTCCGTCGGCCCCCGTGGACGACCTGATCACCTGTTCGGCGAAGGTCGCGGCCAGCCGGTCGTCGCCGGCGACCCGGCAGCAATCCATGGCGTAGAAGTCGAACTTCTGCGGATCGACGACGAAGTGGTTGTCCAGATCGGCCGGATGATCGAGTTGCTCCAAGATCGCTCGGCCCTGTTTCAGCGCCGATTCCATCCGCGCCCGGTCGCCGAGCCGGGCATACGCCTTCGCCTGCTGCGCGGCGAGCTGGACGCCGACGCCGAGGCGCTGGCTGGTAGCCAGAGCGGCATCGGCGGCCTCGATCGCGCCGCGGTAATTGCCCTGCGTGAGGGCGAACCACGCCGCCATCTCCGCGCCCCACCCGAGGATCTCGGCGTGCTCGGCCTCGTGTCCCAGCGACAGCGCGGCCCGGCGGGTGGCCTCGGCGGAGGTCCGCCAGCCCAGGTCGTAGTCGACGCACCCGACCAGCAGCGCGACCCAGCCCGCGAGGACCAGCACCTCGCGATGCTGGGCCAGCGTCAACCGGCCGTCCAGCAGGGAGGTGATGCGGCGCAGCCACGAGGTGCCCTCGGCGTGCAGTTCATGCGGGTCGGTCACCGGATACTCGCTGCACAGGCGCTCGGCGGTGATGCGGATGGCGTCCAGGGTGGCGGACGAGACGTCGGACATGCGCAGGCGCCCGATGAACTCCAGGGTGTCCATACCCGTTGACGACAGCAGTTCGTCGTCCCGGTTGGGGCGGGCCTTCGGGAAGAATGCCGCGGTCACGGTGTCGAACGCGGCGGCGATGATGGGGGCGTAGAAGTCGTCGGGCCGCGACTCGCCCGATTCCCAGCGCCGCCAGTTGCGCAGCAACGTGTTGTCCGTAGGTAGATTGTGGCTCGACTTGGCGCGCATGGCGCGAACGGCTTCGGCCTGTGACCACCCCCTGGCATCTCGTTCGGAACGCATCCTGACAGCCCAGACGGGTCGATCGTCACCAGCGGCCACGTATGTAGTATCCCACCAGTTAACGCAAGATGGCCCGGATAGGGCATCCAGATGTCAGCGGATTGACATCTGCAATTGCATTTGCGAGTGTCGCATCCTCGAAGTGGGCAGTTTGCCGGCCCGGTGCCAGACCGCTCGGTATGGCATCTCGCACTACCGCTCAACGCAGTACCTACAAGAGAACAGCGAGTCCCAGTTCACATCCAAACGGAGGTTCGGGTGGAAGCGTTGATCTATGGATACGTGCGTGACGATCTGGCCGACGGCCACAGCGACGAGCTGGAGGACGCCATGTGCGTCCTGGCCGCAAGCGAAGGGCTCTGCTTCGCCGCCACGTTCCATGAATCGACTTACGGTGACGGCACCGCGTTCGCGGAGCTGACGGCCGAACTCAAACGGGCCGACGCGCACCACGTGGTGGTGCCGTCACTGGAACACTTTGCCGGCCAGACGATCCCGCGCGAGATCCTGATCGCGAAGCTGGCCCAGGACGCGGAGGCGCAGGTGTGGACCATGGAGTGCTGACGCCCCCGACCCCCCGTCTCAGAGGCTGAATCCGCCGGGGCCGCGCCGGCGCAGGTACTTCTCGAATTCCGCGGCGATGGCGTCGCCGTCGATCTTGGCCATTGCCTCGTTGAGATCGATGGCGGCGTCGCCACGCTCCTCCAGCGACCGCACGTACTCGGTGACCTCCTCGTCACCGGCGGTCATCTCGTCGACCGTGGTCTCCCAGTCCTCGGCCTGCGCGGGCAGTTCGCCGAGCGGGACCTCGATGTCGAGCACGTCCTCGACCCGGTGCAGCAGCGCGATGGTGGCCTTCGGGTTCGGCGGCTGCGAGACGTAGTGCGGTACGGCCGCCCAGAACGAGACGGCCGGGACGCCCGCGCGCACGCACTCGTCCTGCAGCACGCCGGTGATGCCGGTCGGGCCCTCGTACCGGGTCTGCTCGAGGTTGAACCGCTCCGCCGCCTCCTTGCTGTAGGCGGTGCCGGTGACCGGGACCGGGCGGGTGTGCGGCGTATCGGCGAGCAGCGCGCCCAGGATCACCACCGTCGAGACCTTCAACTGCTCGATCAGCTCGAGGATGTCGGTACAGAAGCTCCGCCAGCGCATATTCGGCTCGATACCGTGCAGCAGCACGATGTCGCGGGCGCTGCCGGGCGGCGAGCACACCGACAGGGTGGTCGACGGCCACTGGATCTCGCGCGTGACGCCGTCGACCTGGCGGACGTTCGGCCGGTTCACCTGATAGTCGTAGTAGTCCTCGGAGTCCAGTTCGGCGAGCGGTTCGGCGTCCCAGATCAGTTCCAGATGTTCGACCGCGCCACTGGCGGCGTCGGCCGCGTCGTTCCAACCCTCGAACGCGGCGACGAGCACCGGATCGCGCAGCGTCGGCAGTTCCGGATCGGGTGATGCACTGGGGTTCACCCGGTCAGCCTACGGCGTGGAGGCCCTGCCGTTCATGGCATATGCGCCAACGCGCGTGTCGGCCGACGCCCGCACCCTAGCAATCGCTCCGGCGTTCCCGCGATACCCGCGACCGCGTGACCACGGCGCCGATCACGCTACTGTGGCGGGGATCACCGCGACGGACCCGGCCCCGCCGATCCTCCGAACGGAACTGTCCGAGGTGGCAATTACTCTTGGGTACATGTCTGCCACCCCTCGCGCCGAGTTCGATACCACCCTGCTCGACACGCTGTCGCGGCGTGTAGTGGTCGGCGACGGGGCGATGGGCACGATGTTGCAGGCCGCGAACTTATCCCTGGACGACTTCCGCGGGCTCGAGGGCTGCAACGAGATACTGAACGAGACCAGGCCGGATGTGCTGCGGGAGATCCACCGCGCCTATTTCGCGGCCGGTGCGGACGCCGTCGAGACCAATACCTTCGGCTGCAACCTGCCCAACCTCGCCGACTACGACATCGCCGACCGCATCCGCGACCTGTCCGAGCGCGGCACCCGCCTGGCGCGCGAGGTCGCCGACGAGATGGGGCCCTCGGCCGACGGCACCGCCCGCTACGTCCTGGGCTCGATGGGGCCCGGCACCAAACTCCCGACCCTCGGGCACGCGCCGTACGCGGCCCTGCGCGACGCCTACACCGAGGCCGCGCTGGGCATGCTCGACGGCGGCGCCGACGCGGTCCTGATCGAGACCTGCCAGGACCTGCTGCAGGTCAAGGCGGCGATCACCGGCAGCCGGCGGGCGATGGCGTTGTCGGGCAGGCGCATTCCGATCATCACGCACGTCACGGTGGAGACGACCGGCACCATGCTGGTGGGCAGCGAGATCGGCGCGGCGCTGACGGCGATCGAGCCGCTGGGCGTGGACATGATCGGTCTCAACTGCGCCACCGGCCCGGATGAGATGAGCGAGCACCTGCGCCACCTGTCCAAGCACGCACGGCTGCCGGTGTCGGTGATGCCGAACGCCGGGCTACCCGTGCTCGGCGCCAACGGCGCCGAATATCCGCTCAGCCCCGAGGATCTGGCGTCCGCGCTGCACGGCTTCGTCACCGAATTCGGACTGGCGCTGGTGGGCGGCTGCTGCGGGACGACGCCCGAGCACATCCGGCAGGTCGCCGAGGCGGTCCGCGAGGTGACCCCGGCGCGCCGCGAGCCGGAGCACGAGCCGAGCGTCTCCTCGATGTACACGTCGGTGCCGTTCGAACAGGACGCGTCGGTGCTGATGATCGGCGAGCGCACGAATGCCAACGGCTCCAAGGCGTTCCGCGAGGCCATGCTGGCGGGCGACTGGCAGAAGTGCCTCGACATCGCCAAGGACCAGACCCGCGACGGCGCCCACATGCTGGACCTGTGCGTCGACTACGTGGGCCGCGACGGCACCGCCGACATGTCCGAGCTGGCATCGCGGCTGGCCACGGCCTCCACCCTGCCCATCATGCTCGACTCCACCGAAACCCCCGTACTGCGAGCGGGTCTGGAGCACCTGGGCGGCCGCTGCGCGGTCAACTCGGTGAACTACGAGGACGGCGCCGGCCCGGAGTCGCGGTTCCAGCAGACCATGGCCCTGGTGGCCGAGCACGGCGCGGCCGTGGTGGCGCTGACCATCGACGAGGAGGGCCAGGCCCGCACCGCCGAGAAGAAGGTCGAGATCGCCGAGCGCCTGATCGCCGACATCACCGGCAACTGGGGTCTCGCCGAGAGCGACATCATCATCGACACCCTGACCTTCACCCTGGGCACCGGCCAGGAGGAGTCGCGGCGCGACGGCATCGAGACCATCGAGGCCATCCGGTTGTTGAAGAGCCGCCACCCGGACGTGCAGACCACCCTCGGCCTGTCGAACATCTCCTTCGGCCTGAATCCGGCCGCGCGGCAGGTGCTGAACTCGGTGTTCATGAACGAATGCACCGAGGCCGGACTGGATTCGGCGATCGTGCACGCGTCGAAGATCCTGCCGATGAGCCGGATCCCGGAGGAGCAGCGCCAGACCGCCCTGGACCTGGTCTACGACCGCCGCACCGAGGACTACGATCCGCTGCAGAAGCTGATGACCATGTTCGAGGGCGTCTCCACCGCCTCGTCGAAGGCCTCGCGCGCCGAGGAGCTGGCGGCCCTGCCGCTGTTCGAGCGGCTGGAGCGGCGCATCGTCGACGGCGAGAAGGCCGGGATGGCCGCCGATCTGGACGAGGCGATGACCGAGGTGCCGCCGCTGAAGATCATCAACGAGACCCTGCTGGCGGGCATGAAGACGGTCGGCGAGCTGTTCGGCTCCGGCCAGATGCAGCTGCCCTTCGTGCTGCAGTCGGCCGAGGTGATGAAATCGGCCGTGGCGCATCTGGAGCCGCACATGGAGGCCACCGACGACTCGGGCAAGGGCCGGATCGTGCTGGCCACCGTGAAGGGCGATGTGCACGACATCGGCAAGAACCTGGTCGACATCATCCTGTCCAACAACGGCTACGAGGTCGTGAATCTCGGTATCAAACAGCCGATTTCGACGATCCTGGACGCCGCGGTCGACAAGAAGGCCGATGTGATCGGCATGTCCGGGCTGCTGGTGAAGTCGACGGTCGTGATGAAGGAGAACCTCCAGGAGCTGAACACCCGGGGGATGTCCGGGCAGTTCCCGGTGCTGCTCGGCGGCGCCGCGCTGACCAGGTCCTACGTCGAGAACGACCTCACCGACGTCTACGAGGGCGATGTCCACTACGCCCGCGACGCGTTCGAAGGCCTGCGCCTGATGGACGACATCATGACCCGCAAGCGCGGCGGCGCCGTCGTCGACGACAGCCCGGAGGCGGTCGCGGAGCGGGAGAAGGCCGCCGAACGCAAGGCGCGCCACGAGCGCTCCCAGCGGATCGCCGCCGAACGCCGGGCCAAGGAGGTTCCGGTCGAGGTGCCGGAACGCTCCGACGTAGCCGCCGACCTGCCGGTCCCGGTGCCGCCGTTCTGGGGCACCCGGGTGGTGAAGGGCCTCGCGATCGGCGAGTACTCGGGCCTGCTGGACGAGCGGGCGCTGTTCCTCGGCCAGTGGGGGCTGCGCGGCCAGCGCGGCGGCGAGGGGCCCAGCTACGAGGAGCTGGTCGAGACCGACGGCCGCCCGCGGCTGCGGTACTGGCTGGACCGGCTGACCGCCGAGGGCGTGCTGCAGCACGCCGCGGTCGTCTACGGGTATTTCCCGGCGGTGTCGGAGGGCGACGACGTGATCGTGCTCACCGAGCCGGAAGCCGGTGCGCCGGAACGGTATCGGTTCACCTTCCCGCGCCAGCAGCGCGACCGTTTCCTGTGCGTCGCCGATTTCCTCCGCTCGCGGGAACTCGCCGCCGAGACGGGGCAGGTGGACGTGCTGCCGTTCCAGCTGGTGACCATGGGCCAGCCGATCGCCGATTTCGCCAACGAGTTGTTCGCGCAGGACAATTATCGCGACTATCTCGAGGTGCACGGTATCGGCGTGCAGCTCACCGAGGCGCTGGCCGAGTACTGGCACCGGCGCGTCCGCGAAGAGCTTGTGCTGGAAGGACATTCGGTCGCCGACGAGGACCCGGCGAATGTGGAGGAGTTCTTCAAACTCGGATATCGTGGCGCGCGGTACTCGTTCGGCTACGGCGCCTGCCCCGACCTGGAGGATCGCGCGAAGCTGGTGTCGCTGTTGGAATCCGAGCGCATCGGTGTCACATTGTCGGAGGAGCTGCAGTTGCATCCCGAACAGTCGACGGATGCCTTCGTCCTGTTGCATCCGGAAGCAAAGTATTTCAACGCGTAGACTTTTCGAGATTTCCGGGTTTCACGCGCAGCGTTGCAGGGTGGCCCGACATGAGCGAGCGTTGCTCATGCGCGAATCGACACTGCGTGAGCGCAAGAGGGGTACAACAACATGACGTCAGACCGGTTGATCGCGGGACGGTACCGGCTAGGGGATCCCATCGGCACGGGGGCGATGGGAGTGGTGTGGCGGGCGACGGACGTTCGGCTGCGGCGCACGGTCGCGGTCAAGCAGCTGCTGCTGGCCCCCGGTCTGACACGGTCGCAGGCGCTCGAGGCGAAACTACGGGCCATGCGCGAGGGGCGGATCGCCGCCCGGTTGCACCATCAGAACGCGGTCACCGTCTTCGACGTCGCGGAGGAGGACGGCCAGCCCTGGCTGGTCATGGAGTTCGTCGACGCCCAGAGCCTGGCGGCGCTGATGCGCGACAAGGGCCCGCTGGACCCGCAGCAGGTGGCCCGGATCGGGGCGAAGGTGGCCGCGGCGCTGGCCGTCGCGCACGACGCGGGCATCGTGCACCGGGACGTCAAACCCGCGAACATCCTGGTGGCCGAGAACGGCACGGTGAAGATCACCGACTTCGGCATCTCCCGCGCCGTCGGCGACGTGACCGTGACCTCCACCGGATTCCTCGCCGGCACTCCGGCCTACCTGTCGCCGGAGGTGGCGCGCGGCGAGAATCCGGAACCGGTCTCGGACGTCTTCGCGCTCGGTTCCACGCTGTACGCCGCCGTCGAGGGCACGCCGCCGTTCGGCGAGGGCGACAACCCGCTGGCCCTGCTGCACTCCGTGGTCCGGGCACAGGTGCCGCCGCCGCAGCGCGCCGAGGCGCTGGGCCCGGTTCTCATGGAACTGCTGGCGGCCGATCCCGGAAACCGGCCCACCATGCGGGAGGCGCAGACCGCGCTGGCGGCGGTGGCCGAGGGCCGGGCCGCGCCCCCGCCCAAGGCCGCGACCAAGATCCTGCCGAAACCCGGCGCGCCCCTGGACTCCGTGGCAGCCACCACGGTCCTGCCCGGCGCGGCTCCGGCGGGCGCCGACGACCCGACCGTGCACGTGCCGGCCGGCGCGCCGCCGCCCGCCGGCGGCACGATGCCCGCGGGAACACCCGCGCCGCAGCGCAAGCCGCTCGCGGCGATGCAGAACCGGCGGGTGCTGATCATCGCCGGGGCGGGCGCGGTGCTGCTGGCCGTCGTCATCGGGCTGGCGGCCG
The DNA here is from genome assembly GCF_000308875.1 of Nocardia transvalensis NBRC 15921. Taxonomy (GTDB): domain Bacteria; phylum Actinomycetota; class Actinomycetes; order Mycobacteriales; family Mycobacteriaceae; genus Nocardia; species Nocardia transvalensis. The sequence goes on along the minus strand of NZ_BAGL01000052.1, from coordinate 242,954 downwards.
CGCTGAGCGGGGGCGGCGGCGATTCGGGCGGCGGGACCGCGGCCCAGGGCGAATCGTCCCAGGCCGCACCCCCGCCCTCCGCGGCGGCGGTCGCCCCCGGCCGCGGATCGAGGACGGGGCGGGTCGCGGCGCGGCTCCCACGACCGCGCCGTCGCCGAGCGCCGCCCCGTCGAGTGCGGCCCCGTCGAGCACCCCGGGCCCGACCACCTCGCCGCCGCGCGGTACCACGCCGGCCCCGACCACTACCGTGCCGCCGCAACCGGTGAGCGCCGCGTCGTTCGTGTCGAGCTACTACGGCATGCTGCCGGGCAACCTCGGCGGCGCCTGGTCGCAGCTGTCGCCGTCGTATCAGGCGCAGACCGGCGGATACGACTCGTACGCGCGGTTCTGGAGCGAGTTCAGCTCGGTGCGGGCGTCGAATATCGTGCAGAACGGCGACACCGCGAGCGCCACGATCACCTACTACTACAAGAACGGGCGGCAGGAATCGGAGCAGCGGTGGTTCCGCGTCTCCAACGACGGCGGCCGCCCGCTGATCGTCGACTCCCAGCGGGGCTGATCGGCGAGCCGGCGGCATGATCGCCTAGGCGTACCTCCGCATTCGCTCCGGCCGTGCGCGGACCGAGGACGGCTACGCCGACTGCGCCGACTAGGCGTACCTCCGCATTCGCTCCGGCCGTGCGCGGACTGAGGACGGCTACGCCGACTGCGCCGACTAGGATCGGCTACGTGCCAGCACTCGCCGCCGTCCTGTGGGATATGGACGGGACCCTGCTGGATTCGGAGAAGCTCTGGGATGTCGGCGTCCGGGAGCTGTCGCTCGAGCTGGGCGGGGCGATGTCCGAGGAGACCCGCCACGCGCTCATCGGCTCCGCCGCCGACGACGCGCTGCGGACCATCTTCGCCGGGCTCGGCCTCGATCCCGATCCCGCCGCCATGGCCGACGCGGGGGAGTGGCTGCACGACCGGGTGACCGAGCTGATGGCCGGGCCCATCCCGTGGCGGCCCGGCGCCAAGGACGCCCTCGCCGCCGTGCGTGCCGCGGGCCTGAAATCCGGCCTGGTCACCAACACCACGCGCGCGCTCACCGAACTGTGCCTGGACACCCTGGGCCGCGACTACTTCGACATCACCGTCTGCGGCGACGAGGTCCCCCGCGGCAAACCCGCCCCGGACCCGTACCTGCGCGGCACCGACCTGCTCGGCGTATCCCCGGACGTCTGTGTGGCCGTGGAGGATTCGCCCACCGGCTCCCTCGCCGCCGCTACCGCAGGCTGCGCCGTCCTCGTCGTCCCCTGCGAGATCCCCGTCCCCGCCCGCCCGGGCCTGATCTTCCGCGACTCCCTCACCGGCCTGACCGTCGACGACCTGAACACGGTCCAGCACACCGCCCGCCCGTAACCACACCGTCGCGCTCCATCGGGCAGCGACCTCGTCCGTTGAGTCGCGCCTCCCGTCCGCCACCGGACAGGACGATGTCACCGAGGCATACGGGTTCGTGGGAGTGAAGGTTCTGGGTGGTAATAGCCCGCTCGGCCGTGCCGCCGCGAGTTCGGCTCGGGCGGGGCGGCTTTGGTGTGGTCATCGCGCGAACCGCGGCGGGGTGCGACATTGTGCGCGGGAATAGCTCTGTCGCACACCGTTACTCGCCGGTTTGTGATGTTCGACAGTGATCTTGGTGAATCCCGGGCGTGTTCTTGATCGGCGGTACAGAATGGGCTGCATGACTTCGACCGGGGAGCGGGCCGATGGACACGACACGGCCGCGGCGCGCGCCGAAAACGCTGGGGGGCACGGCGATTGGCCGGCGCTGCATCGAACAATAGATACCGGTCGGTATCCTCTGGACGAGCCCGGTAGCGCGGACTGGCAGCGCGTGGTCGCGCGGGCCCGGTCGGAGCTGGCGGCCGACGGCTGCTGCGTACTCAGCGGTTTCATCCGCCCCGAACTGCTCGATACGCTCCGCGCCGAGGGCGAGGCGCTGGCCCCGCACGCCTACTACACGGTCGAGAAGGTCAACGCCTACAACATCCCGCTGGACGCCGACCTGCCGCCCGACCACCCGGGCAATATCGTGCTCGAGCGCGGAAACGCTTTCGTCGCCCGCGATCTCATCCCGGCCGAGGCGCTGATCCAGACGCTCTACACCAACCCGGACTTCCAGCGCTTCATCGCCGACTGTTTCGGGCTTCCCGGCCTGCACGAATTCGCCGATCCGCTGGCCGGTCTGTGCCTGAATGTGGTGGCGCCCGGCATGTCGCATCCGTGGCACTTCGACACCAACGCCTTCACCGTCTCCATGCTCACCGCGGCCCCGGAGGCCGGCGGCGTCTTCGAATACTGCCCCGCCATCCGCACGCCGGAGGAGGAGAACCTCGCCGCCGTGCGCTCGGTCCTCACCGGCGGCGGCGAGCACCTCATCCGGCGGCTGGAACTACGTCCGGGCGACCTGCAACTGTTCCAGGGACGGTTCTCCCTGCACCGGGTCTCCCCGGTGCAGGGCACGACCCAGCGGCACTCCGCCATCTTCGCCTACAGCGAGCAGGCCGGCGTCATCGGCAATGTCGAGCGCACCCGGCAGCTGTTCGGACGCGTACTTCCTGATCATCTCGCCGCGGCCGGCAATGCGGTCCGCGGTGACCGACTACTCGACTGAGAGGAAGCGCCCGTGACGGTTTCGCTGGACAGTACCGGAAAAGCCTCGTTCGACGACATCTACGACCGCCCCGATCCATCCGCGTACTACCGCCGGATGGCAGATCTGGGCTATTGCATCCCGGAACTGGCGAAACCACATTTCGAACGGATCATCGCGGACCGCCGCGCCGCGACCGGCGTAGCGCCGACGGTGCTGGACATCGGCTGCTCCTACGGTGTGAACGCCGCGCTGATGCGCTTCGACACCACCGTGCCCGACCTCGCCGAGCACTACCGCTCGGGGGATACCGAGACGCTGATCGCCCGCGACCGCGCGCGCCTGGCCGACTCCGACGCGCTGCCCGACGTCCGCTTCATCGGCATGGACGCCGCCGCGCCGGCGCTGTCGTACGCCGCGGCGGCGGGCCTCGTACACGACACGGTGCACGCCGACCTGGAGGCGGCCGACCCCACCGAATCCCATCGCCGCCTGCTGGCCTCGGCGGATCTGGTCATCTCGACGGGCTGCGTCGGCTACGTCACCGAGCGCACCCTGCTGCGGGTGGTACGGGCCCATGGTGGCCGGCTGCCGTGGATGGCACACTTCGTGCTGCGGATGTTCGACTTCGAGCCGATCGCCAAGCAGCTGGCGGAGCTCGGGTACCGGATCGATCGGGTGCCCGGCACCTTCCGGCAGCGACGCTTCGCCTCCGAGGCCGAACGGACCCAAGTGCTGAACACCCTGTCCGCCAACGGAATCGACGCGACCGGTCTGGAAGCCGACGGGTGGCTGCACGCCCAGCTGTATCTCTGCCTGCCCGAAGACCACTCGACCACAGACGAGGACCGCCCGTGACCGACCGTACCTTCGCCTTCGACGACCAGCTGCCGCGCGTGCCGCTGCCCACCCTCGAGGACAGCTGCGCGCGATTCCTGGAATGGAGTGCGCCGCTGCTCACCGAGGAGGAGCGCGCCGCGACCGAGCGCGGGGTCGCCGATCTGCTGCGACCGGACGGCCCCGCCCGCATCCTGCACGCCGACCTGGAGCGCTTCGACCAGGCCCCGGGCACCGCCAGCTGGCTCGACGAGTTTTGGCCGGCGCGCTACCTGGGCCGTCGCGACCGAATCGCGTTGAACGCCAACTTCTTCTTCCTGTTCCGCGACGACACCCCGCTGGCCCGGTCGACGTCGGACCAGCAGGCCGAGCGGGCCGCCGCGATCATCACGGCCGCGGTGGACTACAAGCGGCAGCTGGACGCGGAGGAGGTGCCGCCGGTCACCCAGCGCGGGCAGCATCTGTCGATGGCGCAGAACAAGTTCCTGTTCTCCGAGACCCGGATTCCCGGCGACCCGCAGGACTCGGTGCGCGTGCCCTACAGCGAGGAGTGGCCGGGACCGTCGCAGGCCCGCCACATCGTGGTCTTCTTCCGCGGCAACATGTTCCGGATGGACGTGGCCGGTCCGGGCGGTGTCCCGCACAGCCAGAACGACCTGGTCGACGGCCTGCGCGCGGTCATGAAGGCCGGCACCCGCCGGGCCGCCACCGACAGTGCCGCGGGACATCTGACCACCCTGGCCCGCGCCGACTGGGCGGGCGTCCGGGCGACGCTGCTGGCCGATCCGACGAACGCCGCGGCGCTCGAGACCATCGAGACCGCGCTGTTCTGTGTCTGCCTGGAGGATTTCGCGCCCCGCGACACCCAGCAGGCCTGCGATCAGCTGCTGCACGGCGACAGCGGTAACCGGTGGTTCGACAAGGCGGTGTCGTTCGTCGTCTTCGCCGACGGCAGCGCCGGAATCAATGTCGAGCACTGCGGCCTGGACGGCACCACCATCCTGTCGTTCGTCGACGCCCTGCTGGAGAAGCCGGTCGGCGAGCATGCCGAGCGGTCGGGCGCGCAGGCGCAGGGCCTGCCCGCGGTCGAGCCGATCGACTTCGCGCTGGACGACGGGCTGCGGGCCGGGATCGCCTCGGCGGCGGCCGATTTCGCGCAGTTCGCGGCCGACAACGCCACCCTGAACGTGTCGTTCCCGGAGTTCGGCGCCAAGCGGGCGAAGTCGCTGGGTATGTCGCCGGACGCGTTCGCGCAGCTCAGCTACCAGCTCGCGCACCAGCGCAGCAAGGGTCTGATCGGCGCCACCTACGAGTCCATCGCCACCCGGCAGTTCCGCAACGGCCGCACCGAGGCGATGCGCGTGATCACCCCGCAGATGATCGAATTCGTCACGGCGATGGACGATCCGGCCGCCGATGCCGAGACCCGGCGGGCGCGGCTGCGCGCGGCCGCCGACGCGCACGTGGCCCGCGCCAAGGACTGCCAGCGCGGCGACGCCCCCGAACAGCACCTGTGGGAGTTGCAGCTGATCCAGCGGCGGCGCGGCGAACAGCTCGGCGCCACCGAGCCGATGCCGTTCTACGACAGCCCCGGCTGGACCGTCACCCGCGACGACTACCTGAGCACCAGCTCCGCGCCGTCGGCCAATATCGAATACTTCGGTTTCGGCTGCACCAGCCAGAAGTGCATCGGCGTCGCCTACGTGCTGCTGCCGGACCGCTGGAACATCTACCTCGCCACCCCGACCTCCGCCGCGTCGCAGATGCACGACTTCGCCGAGCAGCTGCGCCGGGCGGTCCGGGAGATCGAGGAACTGCTCACCCCCGCGGAATAGCAAGTCTCGGTACGGATCGCCCGGAGGCGGGCGATCCGTACCGTGCGCCCGTGGCGCTAGTGCCTGTCGAGCAGCGCCCGCAACATGGCGGTGGTCGCCGTATGCCGCGCATCGGCCTCGCGTGCGAGCGTGTCCACGGACCGCTGCAGCCCGCCGATCGCATCCGTGTGCTGAGCCTGCGTCGCTTTGATCTCCGCGAGTTCGACGGTGTGCCCCGCGAGCGTTTCGGTATGCCCCGCAAGGGTGGCCGTGTGCTCTGCGAGCGTTTCGGTGTGGTCGGCAAGGGTGGCCGTATGTTCGGCGAGGGTTTCGGTGTGTCCGGTGAGGATGGTCGTGTGCTCGGCGAGTGTTTCGGTGTGTCCGGTGAGGATGGTCGTGTGCTCGGCGAGTGTTTCGGTGTGTCCGGTGAGGATGGTCGTGTGCTCGGCGAGTGTTTCAGTGTGCCCGGTGAGGATGGTCGTGTGCTCGGCCAGGGTTTCAGTGTGTCCGGTGAGGATCGTTGTGTGGTCGGCCAGGGTTTCGGTGTGTTCGGCGAGGGTGGTCGTGTGGTCGGCGAGGGTTGCGGTGTGGCCCCGTTGCGTGGCTTTGATGTCCGCGAGGTCGACGGCGGTGTTCTGGGCGAATGTTTCCAGGCCGCGCAGGCGATTCTCGACGGTGGCGTCGTTCATGTGATCCCCCTTGTTCGTTGGTCCTACCTGCCCGGATGTGGCGCCTCCCGCCCCGGGTGTGCCCAACCGTAACCACGGGCCCGCGACTCGCCAAGGGCGATCGCGTTCCCGCACCCCCGGCGGCCGTGTCGCGTGAGCCGAGGTCCGCGCGACCCCGATACTCGGTTGCGGAACATGCGCGGGCATCTGAAACAATGGCTCCCCGTGAAGACTTTCGAAGCCCTGTTCGCCGAGCTGCAGGATCGTGCGGTCAACCGCCCCGAGGGGTCCGGGACCGTGGCGGCATTGGACGCCGGTGTGCATGCGCAGGGCAAGAAGGTTCTGGAGGAGGCCGGCGAGGTGTGGCTGGCCGCCGAGCACGAGAGCGACGAGGCCCTGTCCGAGGAGATCTCGCAGCTGCTCTACTGGGTTCAGGTGCTGATGGTGGGCCGCGGGTTGCGGCTCGAGGACGTGTACCGACATCTGTGACGGATAACCCGCCGGATGCCCGGCGACCGCTCCTTCCTCCGTCACGAGTCCCGAAAGGACACCCTCATGCTTCGCGTCGCAGTTCCCAACAAGGGCGCCCTCTCCGAATCCGCCGTCGAGATTCTCACCGAAGCGGGCTACCGCAAACGCACCGACTCCCGCGACCTGTCGGTGCTCGACAACGCCAACCAGGTCGAGTTCTTCTTCCTGCGCCCCAAGGACATCGCCATCTACGTGGGTTCGGGCGAGCTGGATCTGGGTATCACCGGACGTGACCTGGCGCTCGATTCGGGTGCGCCGGTGCAGGAGCGGCTGAGCCTCGGGTTCGGCCGCTCCACCTTCCGCTACGCCGCGCCCGCCGGCCGCGAGTGGAAGGTCCAGGACCTCTACGACAAGCGCATCGCCACCTCCTACCCCAACCTGGTGCTGCGGGATCTGCAGCAGCACGGCATCGAGGCCGAGGTGATCCGCCTCGACGGCGCTGTGGAGATCTCCATCCAGCTCGGCGTCGCCGACGCCATCGCCGATGTGGTCGGCTCCGGCCGCACGCTGCGTCAGCACAACCTGGTCGCGTTCGGCGAGTCGCTGTGCGATTCGGAGGCCGTGCTGATCGAGGGCAACGGCTCCGACCGCAGCGACCGGATCCGCAACCAGCTCGTCGCGCGGGTGCAGGGCGTGGTGTTCGCCCAGCAGTACCTCATGCTCGACTACGACTGCCCGCGCGAACTGCTGGACGCCGCCGCGCGGATCACGCCGGGCCTGGAATCGCCGACCGTCTCGCCGCTGGCCGACGAGGGCTGGATCGCCGTGCGCGCCCTGGTCCCGCGCAGCCAGGGCAACGACCTGATGGACCAGCTCGCCGAACTGGGCGCGAAGGCCATCCTGGCCACCGACATCCGCTCTTGCCGCGCCTTCTGAGGCGAACTCGCCGCGGCGCACCGCGATCCGGTCAGCGCGGATCGGCGACCGTGACCGGCCAGCCCGGATACGGGGGCGGCGTGCCCCCGAAGGCCGGGCAGAGCGGCTTGTAGTCGCAGTAATCGCACTGCCAGCCGCGATTGGGCGGGAACTCCCCGGTGCGCCCGGCGGTGCTGATGGCCGCCCAGAGGGCCGAGAGGATGCGCTCGAAACGCAGCAGTTCGGCCTCGTCGGGCGTGTAGGTGAGGATCTGGCCGTCGGCGAGATAGAGCAGGCGTAACTGAGCCGGGACGATCCCGCGGGTGCGCAGCACGATCAGGGCGTAGAACTTCAGCTGGAACAGGGCGCGCTGCTCACCGGCGGGGGACGGCGAGCGGCCCGTCTTGTAGTCCACGACGCGCAGCTGCCCGCCCGCGGCGACATCGATGCGGTCGACGTAGCCGCGCAGCGGTGATCCGTCCGGCAGGGACACCTCGATCAGCGATTCGCACGACTCGGGGTCGAATGCCGTGGGGTCCTCCAGGCCGTAGTAGGCCGCGACGAGCTGCCGCACCTCCTCGAGGAAATCGCCCGGACCGGCCGCGGCGGCCAGGGCGCCGACCTCTGGGCGATCGGCCAGCAAACGCTCCCACGTGGGCGTGACGAGGGCCGCCGCCCGCTCGGGGACCCGTTCACCGCTCGGTAACCCGTACAGCGATTCCAGCACCGCGTGCACGACCGTGCCGCGCACCGCGTAGCGCGCCGGCGGCTCCGGAATGCGGTCGATGGCACGTAATCGATATTTCAAGGGGCATTGTTTGAAATCCATTGCTCGCGACGGCGACAGCGCCGGCGCGGGCGATACGGGGGTTGCCCGGTCCGGGGTCGTCGTCGGTGGCGCTGCCATACCTGGCAGGCTATCCGGGGGCACCGACAAATCGGGAGCGCCCGCATCGACCACGGAATTGAACGGAGATCCATGACGGCCAGACGGACCGGGCCATTCACCGACGGTGACCGGGTGCAGCTGACCGACGCCAAGGGGCGTCAGCACACGGTGGTGCTGGAGGCCGGCAAGGAGTTCCACACCCACAAGGGACCGATCAAGCACGACGACCTGCTCGGCGCCGACGAGGGCACCGTGGTCCAATCCGCCAACGGCACACCGTATCTGGCCCTGCGGCCGCTGCTCGTCGACTACGTGCTGTCGATGCCGCGCGGCGCCGCGGTGATCTATCCGAAGGACGCCGCCCAGATCGTGCACGAGGGTGACATGTTCCCGGGCGCGCGGGTGCTGGAGGCCGGCGCCGGTTCCGGCGCGCTGACCTGCTCGCTGCTGCGCGCGGTCGGGCCGGAGGGCCGCGTGATCTCCCACGAGATCCGCGACGACCACGCCGAGCACGCCGTCCGGAACGTGGAGAGGTTCTTCGGCGAACGACCGGCTAACTGGTCTCTGACGATCGGCGACGTCGCGGAGTACGACGGGGAGCAGGTCGATCGGGCCGTTCTCGACATGCTCAAACCGTGGGACGCGCTGCCCGCGGTGTCGAAGGCGCTGATTCCGGGCGGCGTGCTCATCGTCTACGTCGCCACGGTGACCCAGCTGTCGGAGGTCGTGGAAGCGCTCCGGCAACAGCAGTGCTGGACCGAGCCGCGGTCGTGGGAGTCGCTGGTGCGCCCGTGGCACGTGGTCGGCCTGGCCGTGCGCCCGGAGCACCGAATGCAGGGCCATACGGCCTTCCTGGTGAGCGCGCGGCGCCTCGCCGACGGTGTGGTGGCCCCCAAGCCGCAACGGCGGCCCTCGAAGGGCTGAGGGCGGCCGGCGGAGCAGTCGAGGGCGGCCGGCGAGGGCGCGCAGGGAGACATCGAGTTACGGCTGGCAGGGCGCCTTGCCCATGGCCAGGATCTGGCAGGCCGAGGCGTCCGAGAGTTGCCAGCCCGCGTCGGCGTGCTGCCAGGTCATCGGCATGGCGGGGGCCGGGCCGTGTGGCGAGGTGATGACGACCTGGGCGGTGGCGGTCTCGCCCTCGGTCTTCACGTCCGACACCGCGAAGGTGATCGTGCCGTAGTTGGCCAGGCCCTGGGTCATGGTGTCGATGTTGGCCGTGCGCTTCGCGCCGTCCACGACCAGCTTCTCCTTGTCGGCCGTCGGTTTCGCCGGATCGACGAAACCGTCGAGGGTCGCCTGCAGCGCCTCGGGCGCCGGAGCCGCGGCGCCGCTGTGGTCGTGCGCGGCGGTCGAGGCGGAAACGGCGCTGGTGGTAGCGGTCGCGGTGGCCGTGTCGTCGGACTTGTCGGAGCCACATGCTGTGATACCGGTAACGGCGAGGGCCGCGAACGCGGTAGCTGTCACAAGACGAATTCGGGAAACACGAACAGTGTGTGCGACGTTGCCACTACAACGGGTACCACCGGTGGGAAGGAGCATCGAGTAACACACCTTTCGGCTCGGTCCGGCGACAGAGGGTCACCGGATTCGGGTTAGGGCAGGCTAACATGGTCATCCCGGCCGCTGACCGCAGCTGAGATGTGATCACGACGAAACCATGTCGGAAAGCGAGAACGGTTCGCGCCCGGTAGCGTTGATAGACCGGGACTGGGAGGAGCAGCATCATGAGCCCCATCGAGAATTCGGATTCGGCGGCCTGGAGGGAACTCGAGGTGGTACGCGCCGAGGCGGCTGCACTCCGAAGGCAACTCGCCGACACCCCTGATCGCTCAAGGGAATTGGAAGCGCGCATCGATTCGCTGACAATTCGCAACACCAAACTCATGGACACCCTCAAGGAGGCTCGCCAGCAGCTCGTCGCACTCCGCGAGGAGGTCGACAGGCTGGGTCAGCCGCCGAGTGGTTACGGCGTCCTGATCGGTGTGTACGACGATCAGACCGTCGACGTGTTCACCTCGGGGCGCAAGATGCGGTTGACGTGTTCGCCGAATATCGACACGTCCACGCTGCACTACGGGCAGACCGTCCGCCTCAACGAGGCGCTCACCGTAGTCGAGGCGGCCGAGTACGACCGGACCGGTGAGATCGGCACCCTGCGCGAGATCCTCGACGACGGCCGCCGTGCGCTGGTGGTCGGCCATGCCGACGAGGAGCGCGTGGTCTGGCTGTCGGGCCCGCTGACCAAGCTGGTCGACATCGACGACCTCGACGACCCGGATCAGCCCATCCGCCGGCTGCGTCCCGGCGATTCGCTGCTGGTCGACACCAAGGCGGGTTTCGCGTTCGAGCGCATCCCCAAGGCCGAGGTCGAGGATCTGGTGCTCGAGGAGGTGCCGGATGTCGACTACGAGGACATCGGCGGCCTGTCGCGCCAGATCGAGCAGATCCGCGACGCGGTGGAACTGCCCTTCCTGCACAAGGACCTGTTCCGCGAGTACGCGCTGCGGCCGCCCAAGGGCGTGCTGCTCTACGGCCCGCCCGGCTGCGGTAAGACGCTGATCGCCAAGGCGGTCGCCAATTCGCTGGCCAAGAAGATCGCCGAGGCGCGCGGTGAGGACGCCAAGGAGGCCAAGTCCTTCTTCCTCAACATCAAGGGTCCCGAGCTGCTGAACAAGTTCGTGGGCGAGACCGAGCGCCACATCCGCATCATCTTCCAGCGGGCGCGGGAGAAGGCCTCCGAGGGCACCCCGGTGATCGTGTTCTTCGACGAGATGGACTCGATCTTCCGGACCCGCGGCTCGGGCGTCTCCTCCGACGTGGAGACGACGGTGGTCCCGCAGCTGCTGTCGGAGATCGACGGTGTCGAGGGCCTGGAGAACGTGATCGTCATCGGCGCCTCCAACCGCGAAGACATGATCGACCCGGCCATCCTGCGGCCCGGCCGCCTCGATGTGAAGATCAAGATCGAGCGTCCGGACGCAGAGGCGGCACAGGACATCTTCTCCAAGTACCTGACCGAGACCCTGCCGCTGCACTCCGACGACATCGCCGAGTTCGCGGGCGACCGGTCCAAGTGCATCAAGGCGATGATCGAGCGGGTCGTCGACCGCATGTACGCGGAGAGCGAGGACAACCGCTTCCTGGAGGTCACCTACGCCAACGGTGACAAGGAGGTCCTGTACTTCAAGGACTTCAACTCCGGCGCCATGATCCAGAACATCGTGGACCGCTCCAAGAAGTACGCCATCAAGTCGGTGCTCGAGACCGGGAACCCGGGCCTGCGCATCCAGCATCTCTACGATTCGATCGTGGACGAGTTCTCCGAGAACGAGGACCTGCCCAACACCACGAATCCCGACGACTGGGCGCGTATCTCGGGCAAGAAGGGCGAGCGCATCGTCTACATCCGCACCCTGGTCACCGGCAAGAACGCCAGTGCCAGCCGCGCGATCGACACCGAGTCCAACACCGGCCAGTACCTGTAACCACCGGCGGAATCCCCAGGGCCGCAATCCTCGGCGAGGGTTGCGGCCCTGCCGTCTCGCCACCCGGAAGGAGCCCGGTCGATGACGACGGCGGTGCACAAGGCGGTGCCGCGGCCCGGATTGCCGGGCGGCACCCCGCGTTTCGCGCTGGCGCCGGTCGCGGTCGTGGCCGCGCTCGGGACGGTGGCGTTGCTGCTGTCGATCGGCAAGTACGGGTTCTTCGGCGACGAGTTGTACTTCGTCTCGGGCGGGCGGCGGTTGGCGGTGAGTTATGCCGATCAAGGGCCGCTGCTGCCGCTGATCGCGCGCGCGATGGATTTGCTCGCTCCGGGATCGCTGGTGGCGCTGCGTGTTCCGGCGGTGGTCGTCACGGTGGGCGCGGTCTTCGTGAGCGCGCAGATCGCCCGGGAGTTCGGCGGATCGCGGGCGGCGCAGGTGCTGACCGCGCTGGCCTATGTCACCTCGCCGTTCCTGTGGGTGCAGGGAACGCAGCTGGCCACCAACACGATCGACACCGCCTTGTGGGTGCTGATCACGTGGCTGCTCGTTCGCTGGGTGCGGACCGGCCGCGACGCGCTGCTGTTGTGGGCGGGCGTGGCCACCGCCCTGGATATGCAGGTGAAGTGGCTGATCCCGTTCTTCTGGGTCGCGGTGGCGATCGGGGTCCTGATCTCCGGTCCGCGGGAACTGCTGCGCCGCCCGGCGCTGTGGGCGGGGGCGGGGCTGGTCGTCGTCACGATGATCCCCGGACTGATCTGGCAGTCCCGCCACGGCTGGCCGCAGCTGGGCATGGGCGCCGTGGTCGCGGCCGAGCAGGCGTCGGTCGGCGGGCGGTTCACCTTCGTGCCGTTGGCTCTGCTGTCCGCCGGGCTGCTCGGCGGTGTGCTGCTGCTGGCCGGGATCTGGGCGTTGTTGCGGGTTCCCGCCTTTCGGCCGTATCGGTTCCTCGGGTGGGTGGTGCCGCTGCTGCTGGTGGCGTTCGTGATTACCGACGGTCGCCCGTACTACCTGGTCGGTTGCTATGCGGCGGTGGCGGCCGCCGGCGCGGTGTGGTGCACCCGGGCGCCGGTCGCGCGCTGGCGGAAGATCGTGGTGGGTCCGCTGGTCGTGGCGTCGGCGCTGCTGATGGTGTTGTCGCTGCCGCTGAAACCCGAAAAGGATCTCGAGCCCGTCGGCGACGAGGCGTCGGCCGGTCTGGCGATCGGCGTGTGGGGCAAATTCGGCTGGCCGGAGCTGGCCGGCTCGACCGCCGCGGCGTATCGCGCGCTCCCGGAGGAGGAGCGGGCGCGGGCCGTGATCGTGGCCGATTCCTATTGGCAGGCAAGCGCTCTGGACGTCGACCGGCAGCGGACCGGACTGCCCGCGGCCTACAGCCCCAACCGCGGGTTCGGATATTTCGGCGTCCCGCCCGATACGGCGACCACGGTGCTCTGGGTAGGCGGCGACGGCACCGAGCCACGCGAGCGCTGCGGATCGGTCGCCCCCCTCGGCCGCGCCGACTCCCGCCTAGGTTTCCCCGGCCTGACCCGCGACGTCACCATCTGGCGCTGCGCCGATCCGCGAACTCCGTGGTCGCAGGCGTGGCCGGACATGCTCCGCCTCGACTGACCGGAATCACATCCGCGGCCCGGCAGGTTGGACATCTGCCGGGCCGCGGACGCGGGGCTCAGCTGTGCTGGGCCGTCACGGATTCCAGGACGATGTCGGTGGCGGGGGCGCCGTCGGACGAGCCGTCCTTGGTGCCGCCCGCGGCGATGTTCTGGAGCACGTCCATACCGGCGGTGATGCGGCCGAACGGCGTGTACTTGGCCGGCAGCTGACTGTCGGCGTACACCAGGAAGAACTGGCTGCCGTTGGTGTTCGGCCCGGCGTTGGCCATCGCGACGGTGCCCGCCGGATAGACGGCGCCCTCCAGGTTCTCGTCACCGAACTTGTAGCCGGGGCCGCCGCTGCCCGTGCCGGTCGGGTCGCCGCACTGCAGGACGAAGATGCCGTCGGTGGTCAGGCGGTGGCAGCGGGTGTGGTCGAAATACTGCTCGCCGGACAGGAAGGCGAAGGAGTTGACCGTGTGCGGCGCCTTCGAGGCCTCGAGATCGAGGGTGACCGCGCCGCAATTGGTCTGCAGCGTGGCGGTGTAGGGGAATCCGGCGTCGATGGTCATCCCGGGCTCGGCGGGCCACTGTTTCCCGTTGGGCTGCGCGTCCGAGGCGGTCATGCATCCCGGGGCGGCGGTGTGCTGCGGGACCGGCGCCGCCGAGGTGCGCCCGGTGACGAGGAGGGCGATCGCCACGCCGGCGGCGAGGAGACCGAACCGCCGCAAAGCTCTGTGCTGCTTGCGAATCGGGGGATGCGGCTGGTCTAGATCGGGCCGGGGATGCTGCGGATCGCTGTTCACCGGGATGGGCCTCCTTGGTTCCGGAGATATCGAGCACGGTCGCCCGGCATCATTCCACGGCCGGTCGTCGCGGGTGCGGGAAGCGGGGAATCGGCGATAGGGGCAGGCGGCGGAGTTGCCGCTCCGGGCGCCGGATCGGAGTTACAGTGTGCGGCGCATCGCTCGTCGTCGCCCACTGATCCGGCGCCGGACGCCGGCCGAGAACGGAGTAGGGATGAACCGCATCGCAGCCGGCGTGGCCGGGATGTGCACGGGTCTGGCGGCCGTGGCCGTGGCCGCCGGGGGACCGGCCGCCGCCGAACTTCCGGCGGGGGTCTACTGCCTGCAGTCGTTGTGCTACAACAGCACTCCCGAAACGCAGAACGTCACCGGCACGGTGGTGTGCTCGTGGATCGATATGCCCGTCACCTGGTCCATCCCGCCGACGAGCGCCGCATCGCTCGACGCGGGCTGCCCGGACGGCAAGCACTCGGAGGGCATCCGGATCTGATCGGAAACCCGGTCAGGCGAGCAGATCGGGGATCAGCACGCGCGTGTCCGGGACGAACGGCCACTCCGGATCGTCCAGGTGGGCACGGAGTTCGACGTCGGTCCACCACCAGCCGTCGGCGATCTCCTCCGGCTGGTGGCGGAGGGGACCGTCGTAGCGCAGTTCGTAGGCGAACAGGTGGCAGCGCATGGGCGCGCCGAGCCATTCGCCGTCCCAGGACGTGCCGGCCAGCGGTAGCGGGCGGTCGTCGCCGGGGTCGAGCACGATGCCGAGTTCCTCGGCCAGTTCGCGCACCGCCGCCTCGGCCGGATCCTCACCGGGGCCCAGCACACCGCCGGCGAGGCAGTCGTGCATGCCCGCGAACACGGCCTTGGTGTCGGTGCGGCGGTGCACGTAGAGGCGCTCGCCGTCGCGCGAGCGCACCAGCACCCCGGCGCTGGCGTGCCACAGGCCCTCGGCGTACACCGTCGAGCGCGGCGCGCTGCCGGTCTCGCGTCCCGCGCGGTCGTACACCGCGATCGTCTCGCCCATCGGCGCTCAGTATTCCCGGTCGATGGTTGCGTACGCACCGAGGATCTGGGCCTCGGCATCGCCGAGGTACTCGGCCAGCATGTCCGCGGCCGCCGCCGCGTCGCCGCGCGCCAGGGTGTCGAAGACCTCGTGATTGCGGCGCAGGTACGGGTGGTGGAAGGCATTCGGATCGGCCACCACGTGGAAGATCAGCCGCAGCTCGTTCCAGACGTTCGACATCAGCGCGTCCAGCAGGCGGCTCTCGTTCAGCGCGGTGACGGCGCGGTGGAAATCGACGTCGGCGGTGCCCACCCCCGTCCAATCGTTCTGTGCCGCAGCGCGATCGGCGCGTTCGAGGATATCCCGCACGGGCGCGAGATCGGCCCCGGTGCGGGGATGGTCGCGCAGGGCGGCGCATTCGACGACGCGGCGGCACCGGTAGACCTCAGACACGTCCTCGGCGCTCGGGATCCGCACGAACACACCGCGGTTCAGTTCGTGCACGACCAGCCGCTCCTCGATGAGCGTGCGGAACGCCTCGCGCAGGGTGTTGCGCGAAACCTTCAGCGCCGCACAGATATCGGGCTCCGACAGCCGCGTGCCCGGCCGGAACGCGCCGTCCAGGATGCCCTCGCGCACGATATCGGCGACCTGCGCGCTGCGGCTGGCGCGATCGAGCCGGTCGCGATGGGCGGCCAGCGAGGCGTAGCTCCCGGCAGACGCCGATGTCATCGAAGTCCTCCTCCTGGTCCTGCCGACCGGACGTGCGAATCCGAGACTACCCCGCAGCCCGTGGAATCCCAGAACGATCCAGTCGTGGTATTGCAGGATCGTTCAACGATTTCTATAGTGAGACCTGTGCCACACACGCTCTCCTAGGGGGTCATCATGACGGATATGCCCACCACCCCTGTCTCCGCGCGGTCCCGCCCGGGCGCCGGGGCCTTCGACTGGTTCCGCACCCTGGGCGGTACCGGCAAGCGCGCCTTCTTCGGCGCGTTCGGCGGTTACGGCCTGGATTCCTACGACTTCCAGGTGCTGCCGCTGTCGCTGGGCGCGATCGCGTCGTACTTCGCCATCGGCACCGGCCAGTCGGGGTTGCTCACCACCGTCACCCTGGTGGTGTCGGCGGCGGGTGGCGCGCTGGCCGGCGTGCTGGCCGACCGGATCGGGCGGGTGCGCACGCTGCAGCTGACCATCGCGGTGTACGCCGTGTTCACGGTCCTGTGCGGGCTGGCCTGGAATTTCGAATCGCTGCTGGTGTTCCGCGCGCTGCAGGGCCTCGGATTCGGCGGCGAGTGGGCGGCCGGCGCGATCCTGGTCGCCGAGTACGCCCAGCCGGAGTATCGCGGCCGGGCCGTGGCCTACGTGCAGAGCGCGTGGGCGGTCGGCTGGGGGCTGGCGGTATGCGCCTACACGGTGGTCTTCCAGGTGTTCGACGAATCGGTGGCCTGGCGAGTGCTCTTCTTCACCGGCGCACTCCCGGCCCTGCTGATCGTCTGGGTCCGCCGCAGTGTCACCGACGCCGAGGCGGTCACCGAGAAGCTCCAGCATGCGGCGGAGTCTCCCGTGGATTCCGGCCAAAAGCGTGCCGGAAAAATGGAGGGCGCGTCGAGGCGCGGCGGGTTCGGGGCGATCTTCGGTCCGGAGTTGCTGCGGACCACGGTGTTCGCGGGACTGATGGCCACGGGTGTGCAGGGTGGGTACTACACGCTGGCGACCTGGCTGCCGACGTATCTGAAGAAGAGCCGCGATCTGGATGTGGTCGGCACCGGCGGGTACCTGTTCTTCCTGATCGGCGGGGCGTTCCTGGGGTACGTCACCGGTGGCGTGCTCACCGACCGGCTCGGCCGCAAGCGCACCATCCAGCTGTTCGCGGTGCTGTCGGTGGTGTTCATGGTCGCCTACACGGGTGTTCCCGAGGGCGCGAACGCGTTGGTGCTGGTGCTCGGATTTCCGCTGGGTTTCTCCACCTCGGCCATCTTCTCCGGCTTCGGGTCATACTTGGCGGAGCTGTATCCGACCGAGTCCCGCGGCACGGGGCAGGGGTTCACCTACAACCTCGGCCGCGGGGTGGGCGCGGTGTTCCCGACCGTGGTCGGCTACCTGGCCTCGACGACGCTGGGGCTGGCGGGCGCCATGCTGTTCGGGGCGCTGGGCTACGCGCTGGCGGTCCTGGCCCTGTTCGGGCTGCCGGAGACGCGCGGCCGGGAACTGGTGTGAGACACACTCTTTCGCGAGGCGGTGAATGCGATGATCGATCTGAACAGTGATCTCGGCGAGGGTTTCGGAGCCTGGTCGATGGGCGACGACGCCGCCCTGCTGGAGGTCGTCACCAGCGCCAACATCGCGTGCGGCTTCCATGCGGGCGATCCGGCCATCATGCGCCGGACCTGCGAGCTGGCGGTGGCGCGCGGGGTGTGCATCGGCGCCCACATCTCCTACCGCGACCTCGCCGGATTCGGGCGGCGCGCGATGGCGGTGCCGCCGCGCGAACTGGCCGACGAATGCCTGTATCA
Organism: Nocardia transvalensis NBRC 15921; assembly: GCF_000308875.1. GTDB lineage: Bacteria > Actinomycetota > Actinomycetes > Mycobacteriales > Mycobacteriaceae > Nocardia > Nocardia transvalensis. The sequence continues at coordinate 225,326 of NZ_BAGL01000052.1, read as the reverse complement.
GATCGGGGCGCTGGACGCGTTCGCGCGGGCGGCGGGGGACCGGGTCCGGTACGTGAAACCCCATGGGGCGCTGTACCACGCGGCATCGGCCGACCGAGCGATCGCCGACGCGGTGGCGGGCGCGGCGGCAGTGCACGGCGGGCTCGCCCTGCTGGGCCTGCCCGGATCGGAGCTGGCGGCGGCCGCGGCGGCGGCCGGAATCGATTTCCACGCCGAGGGTTTCGCCGATCGCGCCTACACCCCGGCCGGCGCCCTGGTGTCGCGCGGTACGCCGGGAAGCGTGCTGGACGAGGAATCGGCACTGGCGCAGGCGATATCGATCGCGGTCGACGGGGCGACCGAGGATATCGACGGCGGCCGGGTGCCGGTTCCCGCCCGTAGCCTCTGCGTGCACGGCGATTCGCCCGGCGCGGTCGCGATGGCCCGATCGATCCGGGATGCGCTGGCGGGCAAGGGTATCGAGATCGAGGCGTTCGCGTGAGCGGGCTACGCATCCTGCCCGCGGGTGACCGGGCGCTGCTGCTCGTGCCCGACGACGCGGACCTGTTGGCCGGGATGGTGGACGAGCTGCGCCGTCAGCCGGTGGAGGACGTCCTCGACCATCTGCCCGCGGCGCGCACGGTACTCGTCACGCTGGACGCGCGGGCGCGGGTGGAGAAGGTGGAGGCGCGGCTGCGGCGGCTGGCAGAGGCCGTGGTGACGCGGCGGGAGGCATCCGGTGACGAGTCGGAGCCGCTGCTCGTCCCGGTGCGCTACGACGGTGCGGATCTCGCGGGAACCGCGGCGCTGCTGGGTATTTCGGAACAGGAGCTGATCGCGCGGCATACCGCGTCCGAATGGCGCTGCGCCTTCATCGGATTCGCGCCCGGATTCGGATATCTCGAATCGCCCGAGGCGAAGCTGCCGGTCCCGCGGCACGACCGGTCGCGCACGGCGGTGCCGGCCGGGTCGGTCGCGCTCGCGGGCGGGTACAGCGCGGTGTACCCGCGCAGCACGCCCGGCGGCTGGCGTCTCATCGGCACCACGACCGTGCGGATGTGGGATCTCGCGCGGTCCGAACCGGCGTTGTTGCGGCCGGGGGCGCGCGTCCGGTTCGTCCAGGAGGAGTCATGAAATCCCTGACGGCACACGATATCCGGCGTAGGCGGCGGGAAGGCGGCGCATCGGTGCGCGTGCTGGCGCCCGGCCTGTTCAGCACGATCCAGGATTTCGGGCGGCCGGGCTGGTTCCACGCGGGCGTCGGGGTGTCCGGTGCGGCGGACCGGCGTTCGTTCGCGCTGGCCAACCGGCTCGTCGGCAATCCGGAGTCGGCGGCGGCCCTCGAATGCGCGCTGGGCGGGCTGCGGCTGGAGTTCGCCGAGCCGGCGGTCGTCGCGGTGACGGGAGCGCCCGCGCCCCTGAGCGTGGACGGGCGGCCCGAGGCGCGGGCGTCGGTGGTGTACCTGGACGAGGGGCAGCGGCTGGAACTGGGGTTCGCCGAGGCCGGGCTGCGGTGCTACGTGGCCGTGCGGGGCGGAATCGATGTGCCGCCGGTGCTCGGGTCACGCAGCCGCGACACCCTCGCCGGCCTCGGCCCCGAACCACTCTCGGCAGGGGACGTACTGCCGATCGGCCCCGCACCGCGGGCCTGGCCGTCGGTCGACGTCGCCCCGATCGCCACGCTGACAACCGATCCCGTGACGGTGCGGGTCCGGCTCGGCCCCCGGGACGACTGGTTCCGCCGCCCCGCGGACCTGTTCGCCGGATACTGGCAGGCATCCACCGAGACCGACCGCGTCGGCGTACGCCTCGACCGCGTCGGCAACGGCCCCCGCCTGACCCGGGTCGACGACGCGGAACTCCCCACCGAGGGCATGCCGCTCGGCGCGGTCCAGGTCCCCCCGTCCGGCCAGCCCGTCGTCTTCCTCGCCGACCACCCGATCACCGGCGGCTACCCGGTCGTAGGCACGGTGATCGACCCTGACGTAGACCTCCTCGCCCAGGTCCGCCCTGGCCAACAGATCCGCCTCCGCGAATGGCACCCCTGAACCGCACGGCGGCAACCACTGTGGGGCCGGGTCTGTGAACGGTGCCCTTGTACGTTCACGGCGGCAGCCGCTGTGGGGTGGGGCTGCGAAGGGTGCGCTTGCACGGTTGCGGCGGCAACTGCTGTGGGGCGGCTCTGCGGATGGTGGGCTTGAACGTTCACGGCGGCAGCCGCTGTGAGGGCGGGTTTGCGAATGGTGCCACAGAGCGCTTACGGCGGCGACTGTGGGGACCGGGGCTGTCCCGGGCGTGGTCGAGGTCGGGTTGTGGGGCGTGTGTGACGGGCAGGGTGTTGTGGGTGTGGGCCGGGGATGTGGTGGGTGGGGTGAATGTGGTTGGGGGAGATGAGGGTTCGGGTACGGGGAGGTATCGGTTGGGGGGAATGGGGGCGGAGTGGGGGTGGTGGGCGTAGCCTGTGCTGCGCAGGCACATCCGAGAGGGGACGCTCATGCCGCTGCCGCAGGGGCTGGCGAGGTTCAATCGGCGGGTCACCAACCGGGTCGCGGGCCTGGTGGCCGGGCGCACGCCCGGGCTGGCGATGATCGTGCACACCGGGCGGAAGTCGGGGCGGGTGTACCGGACGCCGGTGACCGTATTCACCCAGGACGGCGTCTATCGCATCGGGCTCACCTACGGCCGGAACGTGGATTGGCTGAAGAACATCCTCGCCGCCGGGGAATTCGAGCTGGAGATCGGCGGGCGCGCCGTCACAGTGCGCGATCCGCAGGTGCGTCACGACGCGCGGGCGAGCTGGGCCCCGGTGGGTGTCCGGCAGATGCTGGGAGCGGTCGGCGCCGAGTACTACCTGGAGGCGCGTCCGGCCTGAGCGCCGCGAAAGCTATTGCGGCGGTGGGTCCGCCTCGCACACGATGTCGGTGGCGGGGAGGCTGCCGGTGCCGTAGTAGGTGTTGATGGTGTCGTTGACGCAGCTGCTCAGCCCGGGCCGGAAGGTCATGTGGATGCGGACGTCGCGCAGCGTGGCGAGTCGCGAGGCGGTCAGGTCCCGGTGCAGCCCGACGCCGTGCGCGTAGGGCGTGCGCGGATCGCCGGTCGCCTGGACCAGCAGCGCCGGGACCGCATTGCGCACCTCGGTCGCGGGTTCGGCCGGGCGGGGCCAGAAGGCGCAGGGCTGGATGTTGTTGGCCATCGCCCCGAAGACCGGCTGGGTGGGCCGCGCGGCCTCGATGCCGTCCCAGTACCACCGCGGATCGGCCGGCGCCGCGGCGTCACCGCAGGCGATGAACGCGAGCGCCGAATTCTCCCCGTCGCGTAGCGATTCCAGCACGGCCTGCAGCCGCGGCCCGTGCGCGGTGGCGGGCGGATGACCGGCCGCGTCGGCGATCTCCCGCACGACGTCGGCCAGCCCTTCGTTCGATCGGAAGTTGTTGAGCAGGTTGTGCAGGATGAACGGCAGCCAGTGGTCGTCGATGCGGAAGTCGTCGAGGACGATCGGCTCCCGTTCGGCCGCCGCGATGAGGTCCTCGACGGTGCGGCGCACGTCCGGCGCGGTGGTCCCGAAGTGGTACGTCTCGTCGCGGGTGGCGGCCCAGCCCGCCCAGTCGTCGAGGGCCGTCTCGTCGGCCGGACCCCAATCCTGTACCAGCCCTTCCCAATACCGCCGCGGATCGATCGAGCTGTCGAAGACCATGCGATCGCTGTGCTCCGGGAACATCTGCGTGTAGACCGCGCCGAGATAGGTGCCGTACGAGACGCCGAAGTAGCTGAGGGCGGATTCGCCGAGCGCGGTGCGGACGACATCCATATCGCGCGCGGTATTGCGGGTGGTGAGCTGTCGCGCGAGAACCGGGTCGCCGAGTACGCATCCGCTGGCCATGGCGGCGGCCTCGCCGGTGTCGTGCAGGAATCCGGACAGGCCGACGCCCGCCGAGTGCACCATCTCGCCGACCGGCCAGCCGCAGTTCCGCCCGCCGTCGGAGCGGCCCACGCCGCGGGGGTCCATGCCGATGAGGTCGTATTGCGCCCGCACGTCCGGGCTCAGCACGTCACCGAGCAGGTCCACGGTGTCGAGACCGGACGCGCCCGGCCCGCCGGGATTCGCCAGCAGCACGCCTCGGCGGCGGCCGGGATCGGCGGCCGGGACCCGGGAGATCGCGACCGAGATCGTGCGCCCGAACGGATCCGCGTAGTCCAGCGGCACGCGCACCGTCGCGCATTCGCCGCCGGCGGGACTTCCGCCCTCGCAGTCGTGCCAGGCGAGCCGCTGGTGCGAGAACCAGTCGGCTCGGGCGAGATCGGGCCCGAATCCGGCGCCCGGGACCGCCAGGAGCAGCGCTGCCGCCACCACGCCCACCACATACCGAACCAGGTTCGCCACCAACCGACTTCGCCTCTCACCGTCCGAACTCGCAGCCACCGTAGCCGGTCGGAGGCGGTGCCACCGGTTACGGGGGCACCGGTCCGCGGCGCGACTCGCCCCCGGGTTGGACGGCGCGGTACGGGCAGGCGGATAGATTCGGACTGGTCCGACGATCGATGCGCGCGGAGGGTGCCGGTGACACAAGTGGTGGATCGTTCCGCCGAGCGCGTGCGCGCCGAGCCACCACCGGCCGTGATCGTCGTCGCGGTGGTGTCGGCGGCGGTCCTGCTGTTCTCGGCGTCGCGGTACGGGTACTTCGGGGACGAGCTGTACTTCCTCGCGGCGGGGCGGCGGCCGTCGTGGGGGTACGCGGATCAAGGGCCGGTCCTGCCGCTGCTGGCGCGGCTGATGGACAGCCTCGCGCCGGGGTCCTATCTCGTGCTGCGGGTGCCCGCCGTCGTGCTGACGGTGGCGGCGATCCTGGTGTGCGCCATGCTCGCCCGCGAATTCGGGGGCGGCCGCCGGGCACAGGCGCTGGCGGCGGTGGGATACGCGTCGTCGCCGTTCCTGCTGCTACAGGGCGCGATGCTGACCACCAATGCCGTGGACACCGCGCTGTGGGTGATCGTGACGTGGCTGGTGGTGCGGTGGGTGCGGACCCGCCGCGACGCGCTGCTGCTGGCGGCCGCCCTGGTGACGGCGGTGGATCTGCAGGTGAAGTGGCTGATTCCGTTCTTCTGGATCGCGGTGGTGCTCGGCAGCCAGGTGTTCGGGCCGCGGGAGCTGGCGCGCCGGCCCGCGCTGTGGGCGGGCGGCGCGATCGCGGTGATGTCGGCGGTGCCGGAACTGCTCTGGCAGGCGCGCCACGACTGGCCGCAGCTGGCGATGGGTAGCCAGATCGCCGGGGAGCAGGGCATTCTGGGCGGCCGGTTGCTGTTCGTGCCGATGTCGCTGACCACGGCCGGATTCCTGGGCGCGCCGCTGCTACTGGCCGGGCTGTGGGCGCTGCTGTTCTGGAAACCGTTGCGGCCCTATCGGTTTCTCGGCGTGACCCTGATTCTGCTGTACGTCGTGTTCATGGTGACCGGAGGCCGTATCTACTACGCGGCGGGGATGTACGGGGTGGTGATCGCGGCAGGTGCGGTGGGTGTCGTGGCCGCTCTCGGCGTGCTGCCGCGAGGACGGCGGTACGCGGCGACCGCCGCGCTCATCGTCCTGACAACGGTGGCGGTGGCCTTCACGGCGTCCTCTGTTCCCTGGCGCCCGGCCGACAAGGTCGCGCCGCCGCACGACGACGCCGAGGCCGCGGTGGCGATCGGGGTGTACGGCCGATTCGGCTGGCCCGAACTCGACGCCGCCGTCACCGCGGCCTACGACGCGCTCCCGCCGCCCGAGCGCTCCCGCGCCGTGATCCTCGCCGACACCTATTGGCAGGCCTCCGCCCTGGACCAGCTCGGCCGCGACCACCTGCCCCCGATCTACAGCCTCAGCCGCGGCTTCGGCTACTTCGGCACGCCGCCCGATGACGCTGCCACCGTCCTCGCCGTCGGCGGCTACGAGGCGATCCTGCGCGCCCAATTCGACCACGTGGACCCGGTCGGCAAGGTGGACACGCGGCTGGGCTTTCCCGGCAACACCCAGGGCGTCACGATCTGGCGGTGCACCGGCCTCCGCCACCCCTGGTCCGAGATCTGGCCACGGTGGATGCACCTGTAAACCGTTGGCAGACAACAATACTGCGACGGGCCCCTTCCTCCCGGGGAAAGGGCCCGTGGGTGGTTGTTACGAGTGGACGGCCGCGGGGGTGTGGGCCGGGCCGAACCAGCGGTCGAGGGCCTCGGGGAGGCCGGGGCCGGTGGAATCGGCGGTGGCCCAGGCTACGTAGCCGTCCGGGCGGATGAGCACGGCCGTGACGCCGGAGACGTCGAGGAGGTTCGGCGTGTGGTGGGTGTCGATGCGGTCGGACCAGGCGCGGGCGGCCTCGGTGCGGGTTCCCGTGCCGTCCAGGAGGATCGGGCGGGCGGGGCGCAGGAGTTCCGCGATCCGGCGTGGGCGGCCGTCGATGTCGACGGTGAGGTCGGGGACGAGGCGGCCCGAGAGCGGGTGGTCGTCGCCGATGTCGTAGCGGACGTCCGATCCCGCGAGCAGGTTCGCGATGTGGGTGGCGACCTCGGGAATGTCCAGCAGTTCGCCGAACAGCTGCCGCAGCGCGGTCACCTGCGGCCCCGGCGCCATGAGCGCGGTCTGCGACAGGCTGTGCATCATGACCCGCTCGGCGACCGGATACCGCTCGCTCTGGTACGTGTCGAGCAGTCCGGCCGGGGCGCGGCCCCGGATCTCGGCGGCCAGTTTCCAGCCCAGATTGACCGCGTCCTGCAGGCCCAGGTTCAGCCCGGGGCCGCCCATGGCCGAATGAACGTGCGCCGCGTCGCCGACCAGCAGGACATTCCCCTCCCGGTAGCGCTCGGCGAGCCGGGTGTTCTGATCGACCGTGCGCCGCAGCGCATGCGGCCCGGGGCCGGCCGGGGGAGTGATCGGCACCGGGACACCGAGCACGCGCTCGAGGGTGTCCCGCAACTCCTGGAAGGTCATGGGCGTCTCGGGGTCGACCGGGGCCCCGCCGTATTCCGTCGCCCCGATCATCGGCCGCCCGGGAACCAGTTCCGCGTAGACGAGCATGCCGCCTTCGATCCTGTTGTGCCCGAACGAGAATCGGCCCGCGCCGGGAATCTCGATACCGCCGTCCGGGAGCTGCCATTCCGCCGGAACGGTGGCGTGGCCGAAGCGCGTCACGTGATCGTCGGCGGTCGTCCCGGGGAAGGCGATGCCGGCGCGCTTGCGGACCCGGCTGGTGCCGCCGTCCGCGCCGACGAGGTATCGGGTGGTCAGCGTATAGGGGCCGTCCGGTCCCGTGATCGTCAATGCGATCTCCCCGGAATCGAGGGTCTCGAAACCCTCCAGCGCGTGACCCCAGCGGACGTCCACACCCAGCTCCCCGGCCCGGCGAGCCAGCAGCCGGGTGAGGCGCGGCTGGGGAATCCCCGCGCCGTACAACGGATTTCGCGGCACCTCGGACAGGTCCAGCCGCATGCCGCTGAACAGGTAGCCGGGCAGCGGCTCGAGCGCACCGGTGCGGCCGGTGAAGTCGCCGTCGCCGGCCAGGCCGCGCATCTCGAGCAGCCGGACGGCCTGGCCGATGATGCCGTTGGCCTTCGGTTCCTCGGACGGGCCCGGAAGATGCTCCAGGACAACGGGTGTCACCCCGGCGAGCGCGAGTTCGCAGGCGAGCATGAGCCCGTTCGGGCCCGCGCCGGAAATGACGATGTCGGTACGTGTTTCGGGCATGGCTGATCAGCCCCCATTTCTGTGGCGGTCTATGCGGTTGTCGGAAGAATCAGCGGGTGGGTTCGGGCAGGCCGTCGGCGAATGCCGCCAGCGCCTGCCGCAGCAGTTCGGTGATGCCGATCGGGGGATCGGCGTGGATGTAGATCTCGGTGGTGGCCTGGAACGCGGCGACGACCGCGCCCGCCACCAGCCGGGGATACAGATCGCGGCGCGGATCGGTGCCGCTGCGCTCCGCGATGGCCGAGGTGATGTCGTTGTAGGTCCACCGGTTCAGGGCGCCCTGGACCTCGGGCGCCTGGACCAGCTTGCGGATCTCGGCCAGCTGCTCCCGGGTGGGGCGGTAGCCGGGCAGGCCCTCGCTCTCGAAGGGCTCCAGCACGGCCGCCGTGACCGCGGTCCACATCGGCTCGGAGGCGGGGCGGGCGCGGAGCAGGTCGATACTGCGCTGGATGCGCTCGACCTGGCGGTAGCCCATCGCCTCGTACTTGTTGGCGAAGTAATTGCTGAAGGTGCGTACCGAGACGCCGGCCCGCGCGGCGATGTCCTCGCGCACGACATTGTCCAGCCCTCGCTCGAAGGCGAGTTCCAGGGTGGCATCGCTCAGCGCCCGGCGGGTGTCGAGCTTCTTGCGTTCCCGCAGTCCCAGTTCGTCGGCCATGCACCGATTCTGGCACTAAATTGCCCACTGGGCAAGATTTCCTTTCGGGAAAATGTGCCCAGTGGGCATAGTTACGCCGCTACCTGGGGTTACGGCAGGGCGATCAGTCGCGCGCGGCCGTGCGCACGAGATCGGTGAGGACGCACAGGAATTCGGAGACGACGCCGCGCGCGGTCGCCGTGCCGGGGAATCGGGTGCGCAGCGTCAGGCCCTCGTCGGTGCGGGCGAACCACAATTGCACGTCGTCGACCGGCGCGGACCGGCTGATCTGGGTGGCCCCGCGGGGCAGGGCGTGCCCGGACTCGCCGCGCGAGCCGCCCGGCAGGTGGCGATAGTCGGTGTAGGACACGCTGAACAGGCCGTGCCGGGCGCGGCGAAGTACGGTGCCGTCCGCGGCGAAGACGGTGGTGGCGGGTATCCGCGCCAGCCGCTGCCCGTCGCGGACGGCCGCCGCCGCACCGGGTATCGCCGCGGCGAGATCGTCCTCCGCCCGGATGCGCGCGGGCGCGTTGGCCACCAGCCACCCGAAGGTGTGGTGATTGCGCGGTTCCCGGCGGGTGTGCACCGGGAACACCAGATCGGTGTGCGCGCCTCCGCCGAGTTTGGCGACCGAATGCGCGATCGCCGCCAGCAGCACGGCGAAGACCGAATGACCGCCGGCCCGCGATCGCCGGTCCAGCCCGGCGATATCGGCGGGGGTGAGCATCGTGCGGACGTCGCTGTCCGCGGCCGCCCGCGCACCCGCCGGCACGCCGAGGTCCAGGGGGAAATGCGGCAGGTCGTCACCGGCGGCGCGCAGGAACTCCTGCCAGCCGCGCAGCAGCGTCCCGGTCTCCGTCGTCGGCGCGGCGGCCTCGCGGGTGCAGTAGCACAGGAAACTGCCCGGCTCGGGCAGGGATTCGGCCGCCGCGTCCACCGCCGCTGGTCCGTCCTCGCACGCGGCCCGGTAGAGCGCGTCGAGTTCGGTGACCGCCACCGTGGTCGACCACGCGTCGCACACCGCGTGGTCGAAACCGCAGACGACGGTCGACACGTCGGGCCGGGTGATCGCGCCGAGGAAGTACGGCGGAAAGGTGAACGGCGCGCACGCCGCGTCCAGGCGCGCTCCCAGCAGGTTCCGCATCTCGCCGGCGGAGGTCGCGGACGCCGGTGGCCGGGCGATGAGGCGAATGTCGTTGTCGGACACCAGCCGCAGCCCGGGGCCGTCTGCGCCGGCCGGTGGCGTGAAGCAGCAGTGCAGCCCGTCGTGGCGCGGCAGCCAGGCGGCGAAGGCGGCCTCCAGCGCCGCCTCGTCGATCGGCCCCGGCACGTCGAAGACGGCCGCGAGCCAGGTGGTCGGCCCGTCCGCGGTGAGGTGCAGGACCTGGTTGGCGGTGGGCGGTGTCGGATCCGGTACCGGCTCGGCCGACACCGCCCATTCGAGCAGGGCGCCCGGCGGCACGGCGAGCCCGTCGAGAAATGCCAGGCGCATCAGGTCACCTCGGAACCCGGTGCCGCGGTACGGGATTCGCCGGTCTCCGCGATCTGCCGCACGACCGCGCGCAGCCGGTCGAGGTACGCGCCGACCGAGGCGTGCGCGCGGGCGGTGTCGGGGAACATGACCGCCACGTGCACGCGGTCGGCCTCGCGGTTGAACCACAGCGGGGAGGGCTGGCCGATGCGCGAGGACGAGCCGAGCCCGCGAATGCCGTGCAGCCCGGGCAGGGAGCGCTCCAGCACGTCGCCGGAGATCGGCCGCATATCCATATAGGACACCCACGGCCAGTCCCGGACCTGCGGCAGCTCGCGCCCGGCCAGTTCCGCCGCGCGCGGCAGGGCGGCGAGCAGCGGAATGCCGGTCAGCGCCTTGATCTCGGCCAGGGCGTCGCGGGCGCGGGCGGCGAGGTCGGTGAACCGCGCGGACCGGCCGACCTCGAAGGTGACCGGGAGCAGGTTGACGAACCAGCCCTGGGTGGTCCGGAAGCGCGGATCGGTGCGGGTACCGAGGACGTTGAGGCCGAGATATCGTGTACGCCCGGCGAATTCGAGTTCGGCGAGTGCGATCGCGGCATAGAGCCCGGAGACGAACGACCCCCCGGCCTCGGTGCAGGCGGCGGCGAAGGACTCGCACTGCGCGCCGGTCAGCAGATCGACCCGCGCGCCGGTGCTGTCGCCGAATTCCCCGGCTTCGAGGCCCAGATCCCACGGCGTGGGGCGGATGTGATCGGCATTGTCGGCGAGCAGGCGGGCCAGGCGCTCCAGCTCCGGTGGCCGGGCGTCGATCCGATCCCGCTCCTCCCGCGCGTAGTCGGCGTACCCGGCCGCCTGGGGCAGCGCGGGTTCGGCGCCCGCGGCGCGGGCGGTGTAGAGCTGATGCAGTTCGACGATCGCCGCGACCAGGGACGTGCCGTCGGAAAAGGCGTGGTCCAGGCTGAAATACACCGTGAAACCGTCGTCGCCGTGGTCGATCGCGCCGCAGGCGAACGCGGGCCAGACGCTCGGATCGGGCGCCTGGAAGCGGGTGGCGAGGCGGTCGCGCAGAGCCTCGCTCGAGTCGTGCGCGCCGAGCGTCCGGGTCTCGAGCGTGACCGCCTCGGGATCGACCTCGTAACGGGTCAAGCCGGAATCGGTCGAGTCGAACCGGCAGCGCAGGCTGTCGTGGCGGCGCAGCAGGTCGGTGAACGCCTGCCGCAGCGCGTCGCGGTCCAGCGGCGCGGCGATGCCGAAGCACATCGACAGCTCGGTCCGCACGCTGCGCGCGACGTCCCCGGGCTCCGACTCGCGCCGGCGTCGCTGCCAGTAGCGGATGTGGAACTCCTGGATGAACGAGGGCGGCGCCGGGGAGGCCGGGGCCGCCGCCGCGGCCGCGGAAGCCGTTGGGGTGGGCGTGAATTCGAGCAGCTCGCCGGGTTTGGGCAGCCATTCGGTGAGGTGGATCATCTCCATGTCGGCGCTCCTTGTCCGAGGGTGCGGGAGGTGGGTGCCCCGGCGCGCAGCGGTGCGTCGCCGTGGCGGGCGTAGCCGTCGAGTAGGTGGCGCACCCGCAGCACCTGCCGGTGCACGTCGCGGGTGGCGCGGGCGGTGCCCGGGCAGCGCATATTGAGCGTGACGCCCGCGGGCGTACGCAGGAACCAGCAGAAGAACTCGTCGGCCGATCGGGTGCGACTGCGCAGCCAGCGCGTATCGGACGCGAGCCAGCGATCCGCGCCGAGCGCACCGCGAATATCCATGTAGGACACCATCGACGAGATCCGTGGCCGGACGTCGAGCAGTTCGCAGACCCGGGGGAAGGGCACCGTCGCCGCCGTCCGCGACCGCCGCAGCTCCGTGCCCGACGGCGCCACGAGATCCGCGAGTCCCCGTGCGTCACAGTCGATCCGGTACGGGGCGAGGCCGACGTACCAGCCGAGACTGTCCGCCCACCGCGGTTCGTCGCGGGTGTGCATCGGGACCACCGTGCGGAATTCGCCCGCGTTCCCCGGTTCGGTATGCGCGGCGGCGAACGCGGCCAGCAGCACCGCCACCAGGCCCTGCCCGTGCTCGCGTGCTGCCGCGGCCGCCCGATCGGCGGCCGCCGCGTCCAGCACCTCGACCGCGAGGGTGTGCTGCGGAGCCGCGTGCCGGACGGCGGTCTCTGCCGCGCGAGCCCGCTGGGGTGTGGCGTGGGCCGTGCTGTCGGCCGGGGTCGGGGCCACCGGGTATGTGGCCGCCCCGGCGAAGTCACCGGGGGTCGGTTCGTAATTCGCAGCGGCGGTGAGGAATTCGCGCCAGAGCGCTACCGCGGGGTGGTCTGCGGTGGCACTGTCGGCGCGGCGGCGCTCGAGATGGCAGAAGTCCAGATAGCTTGCGGCGGGCGGCAGGGCGGGGTGGTTGCCCGCGCGGGCCGCGTCGTAGAGCGCGCGGAGTTCGCCGCCGATCGAGGTGGTCGAATAGCCGTCCATGACCGAGTGGTCGGCCGCGACGACCGCGGTGAACGACTCGCGGTGGTCGATCGTCACGCACAGGTGGGCGGGCCAGTCCAGCGGCGAGGTGCGCTCGTCGAGGAGCCGGTGCACGAGGCGATAGGCGGACATCGCCGACGCCGGCCGGCCCGCGTCGACGGGACGGACCTGGGCCGCGCCCGGCGGCAGGGTGTAGCGCGCGGGCCGCCCGCCCTCGATCGCGACATGGCTGCGCAGCACCTCGTGCCGGTCGACCCACGCCTCCAAAGCCGTCCGCCAGGCGGCGGCGTCGAGCGGCCCTTCGACGCGCAGCACGTGACCGAGCCAGCACTGGCGGCCGACGCGCACCCGGTGATGATCGAGGGCGTCCCGCAGGTGCCGTTCGTGGTTGTAGGAGACCGCCCGCCAGTCGCGCGGCCACTCGGCCCAGTGGGCGTCCGCGGTGGGCAGCCATTCCGTCACCCGTCCGGCGCGCAGGGGGTAATCGGCCAGTTCGATGAATTCCATGAACATCCCTCATCCGATGTCAGAAAATTTCGAACGGAAGTGGTTTTCCGGTTCGACGCGGGAAATGTCGGCGTGCTCGGCAGGGCACGCTCGGATTGTCTGAAGTTACCGGTGACCTCGTCGTTCGCCGGAATGCGGATGACTCTAAGTCATATGACCAGAGGATGTGACGGTGAGTTCGATCACCGGCCGTAAAAGGGTCGTCAAATTGAGTCGGCTACCTTTTGGCAAATTTCGGACTTCGCACTGCCTGCCTCTTGAGATGACACGTCAAGTACCACTCAGGAGGACGCCCGAGATAGTTTCGGCGTAAACCTCGCGAGCCGGAATTCACTTCGGATTAGCCGGAACGTCACGACCGCCGGGGCGAGCCGGAGCCCTACGGCGCGAACGACGCGGATTCCAGCCGCCGGGCGATCCGGGCGGCCGACAGCGTCATGGCGTCGGTGGGCCGGTGCGGATCGAGACCGGTCAGCTCGTGCACGCGCGCCAGCCGGTAGGTGACCGTATTGCGGTGGATGTTCAGCTGGCGGGCCGTGGCGAGCTGATTGAAGCCACTGTCGACGAACATCTCGAGGGTCTCCGCCAGCAGCGGCTGCGCGTCGAGGGGCGCGAGCACCGTCGCCAGGCCGGGGCGGGCCGCGCCGCTGGCGGCGACCGTGTACTCGAATTGCAGGTTCTCCCTGCGGCATACGAGTTCCGTGCGGTCCAGGCAGCGGCCCAGTTCGGCGAGCGTGCGGGCCTCGGCGAACACGGCGGGGACCTCGGTGCGCGCGTGGGCCGCGCCGACGCCCACCCAGAACGGCGGCGCCACCTCCGGGGCCCGGTCCGGCAGCCGCCCGGCCAGGCTCGCGATGGTCGCGGTGCCGTCGTCGCCGGGTTGCAGCGGGACGAGCGCCGTCCAGCCGCCGCTGTCCAGGCGCAGGAAGACGCCCGGGATGGCCTCGATGCAGTGGCGCAGATCGCTGGTGCCGGAGCCGGGGCGGCCGCCGGCCCCCAGCCGGAACACCGCGACCACGAACGCCTCCGGCACCGCGATCGCCGGTTCGTCCGCCCACTCGACCGGGTCGCGGCCGGTGAGCAGCGCGTCGGCCAGGGTGCGGCGGCGCTCGAGCAGTTCCCACCGCGGATCGTGGGCGCGGTGCACGCAGGCGACGGCGATGCGCTCGACCACCGTGGTCACGTACTGCAGCAGCGGCAGGGCCGCGTCGGCGAGCAGTTCGCGCTCGGTCTCCGCGGCGGCGGCGCGCAGCCGGTCGAAGATGTACTCCGCGCCCGCGCGGTAGCGGCGCAGCACCTCCTCGAGGGGTTCGCCGTCGCGTACCCGGTCGAGGGCGAGGTCGACCAGTTCCCGGGTGTCGTCCGGACCGGGCGGCTCACCGCGGCGCAGGTAGTCGAAGAACAGCTCGATATTCAGCTTCGCGCCGCGTTCCCAGCCGGGCAGGAACAGCGATTGCGGAATGCTGCGATACGGCGGCACCGAGTCGGAGAACTCCTGCATCAGCGCGCCGGCGCGCAGATACAGGGCTTCCAGGGCGCGGTCCCGGGTCGGCGATTCCACGGCTTCCTCCGTCCGGAAGTTACGGGGCATACAGAGACTCGATCGTATCGGCATGCGCGGCGGCGATCGGCTTCCGGCGCAGCTTGCCGGTCGCCGTCAGGCAGTCTCCGCCGGGCTGCCAGACCTCCGGAAGTATCGCGAACTTCTTGATTTGTTCCACCCGGGAAAGTTCCGCGTTGGCGGCATCCACGCCGGCCTGCACCGCGGCGCGCACGCGCGCGTCCCGCGCGAGCGCCGCGATCTCGGCGGCGGGCAGGCCGTGGCGTTCGGCGAAGGCGGCGGCCAGGTCGGGGTCGAGACAGATCAGCGCGGTGTTGTAGGGGCGGCCCTCGCCGACGACCGCCACGATGCCCGCCAGCGGGGTGTGCGCGGTGACGGTGTTCTCGATATTGGTGGGCGACATGTTCTTACCGGCCGCGTTGATGATGAGTTCCTTCTTGCGGTCGATGATCCGCAGGCAGCCCTCGGCGTCCAGCTCCCCGATGTCGCCGGTGTGCAGCCAGCCCTCGGAATCGACCGTCTCGGCGGTCTTCCCGGGCTCCCCGCGATAGCCGCGCATCACCATCGGGCCCCGGACGAGGACCTCGCCGTCGTCGGCGAGCCGGACCTCGGCGCCGGGCAGCGGGGTGCCGACCGTGCCGATCCGGATGCGTTCCGGCCGCGTGACCGTGGCGCCCGCGGTGCATTCGGTCATGCCGTACCCCTCGCACAACGGCAGACCGAGACCGAGAAAGAATTCGTGGGTGTCCCGCGGGATCTGCGCGGCGCCGGTGACCGCGATGCGGATGCGGTCCATGCCCAGGCGCGTCCGGATGGCCGACAGCACCAGCCGGTCGGCGATCCGGTAGCGCGCGGTGTCGAGCGGCGTGTGCGGTCGGCCGTCGGAGATCGCGCGGGCGCGGGCGCGGCCGACGCCGATCGCCCACGCGGCCAGCGCACCGCGCACCGCGCTGGGTTCGGCGGCCAGCCGATCCTCCAGCGCCGCTTTGACTTTCACCCAGATGCGCGGCACGCCCAGGAAGACGGTCGGGCGCACCTCGGTCAGGGCGTCGGCGACCTGTTTCAGGTCGGGCACCGTGGTGATCTGCGCGCCCTCGAGGAGATTGAGGTAATGGGCGAACCAGCGATTGGCGGCGTGCGCGTCGGGCAGATAGGACACCACGCGGTCCTCGATGCCGCCGCCGCCGAATTCGTCGACGATGCGGGCGTTCTCGATGAAATTGGTGTGGGTGAGTTCGACCCCCTTGGGCCGCCCGGTCGTCCCGGAGGTGTAGACGATCGTGAGCAGGTCCTCCGGACCCACTGCGCGCCACGCGGATTCGAAGTCGAAGTCCGGATCGCCGGTCGCCTCGACCTGTGCCAGGCTGACGGTGCCGGACGGCGCGCCGTCCACGCAGATCACGTGCTCGACCCGGAACCCCTGCGCGGCGGCGCGTTCCACGGCCGCCAGGACCTGCGGTACGAACCGCTCCTCGCAGATCACCACCGCGTTGCCGGCATTGCCGAACTGGTAGGCGAGCAGATCCGGGGGGTTGGTGTTGTACACCGAGAACGGTGTGGCGCCCGTATGCAGGACGGCGGTATCGCAGAGGTGGAACTCGGGGCGGTTCGTCAGCATCAGCGCCACCGTGTCGCCCCGGCCGATCCCGAGCGCCGCCAGGCCCGCGGCGATGGCTCGCACGCGGGATCCGTACTCGCGCCAGGTGATTCGCACCGCGTCGCCGCGGGTGCGGACGGCGACGGCGTCCGGATGGTGGACGACGTTGTGCTGGAACGCCTCGCACAGGGTGCGGGGCCGGATCCGGCGCTGTACCGCGCTGCCGGTCGCCACCGTCGATGAACTCACAACCTGACCTCTGCTTCGCGGGCCCGAGGTCACGGCGATGATCTCGGTGTCGGTATCCAGCAGACCGTGGCGGGCGGCCGGACGCTACCGGCAATCGGGCAGAGTGCCCGGGGCAGATTTGTGCAGTGTGCACGGCGGTCGGCTACCGTCGCGCCAACCGAGCTGGGGTTATGTGGTTCGCTGCGACCCCGGATCTGTCGGTTCGACGCAAAGGGTCGGTTATCTTATCGGGTCCGATTCGGCCGCCTCCCCGACGCCCGTCGACGCCGAGCGCGTCCCGACCGGTCGGCGCGCTGCCCGGGAGCTGTCGTGATCTTGAATGATACTGGCGCACAGCGTGATTCGCGCTCCGCGAGCGATCGGAAGTCGTATGGTTGACGGCGACGACGAGCGAGTCCCGAGGAGTCACCGGTGATCACCCCCACCACCGCCGGCATCATGGATTACATCGACGCCCACGACGTCGAATACGTCGATGTGCGTTTCTGTGATGTGCCGGGCGTACAGCAGCATTTCTCCATCCCCGCCACCATGTTCGGGCCCGATCTGGTCGACGGCGGTATCGCGTTCGACGGGTCGTCGGTGCGCGGATTCCAGCAGATCCACGAATCCGACATGCTACTGCTGCCGGATCCGCGGACCTGCCGACCGGATTCCTTCCGGGCCGCCACCACGCTGAATATCAACTGTTTCGTGCACGATCCGCACACTCGCGAGGCCTACAGCCGCGACCCGCGCAATGTGGCCCGCAAGGCCGAGGAATACCTGCGCAGCACCGGCATCGCCGACACCGCCTATTTCGGCCCGGAGGCGGAGTTCTACATCTTCGACGCGGTGCGCTACGACACCACCATGAACGGCGCCTTCTACGAGGTCGATTCGGCGTCGGCGGACTGGAACACCGGCGAGAAATACAATCCCGACGGCAGTATCAACCGCGGCTACAAGATCCGTGCCAAGGGCGGGTACTTCCCGGTCGCCCCCTACGACCACGACGTCGACCTGCGCGACGCCATGTGCACGAACCTGCAGCGTGCGGGGCTGGAGCTGGAGAAGGGGCACCACGAGGTCGGCACCGCCGGGCAGGCCGAGATCAACTACCGGTTCAGTACGCTGCTGGCCGCCGCCGACGACCTCCAGCTCTACAAGTACATCGTGAAGAATACGGCGTGGGAGCACGGCAAGTCCGTCACGTTCATGCCCAAACCGCTGTTCGGCGACAACGGGTCCGGAATGCATGTGCACCAATCGCTGTGGAAGGACGGCTCGCCGCTGTTCTACGACGAGGCCGGATACGCCGGGCTGTCGGATCTGGCGCGGCACTATATCGGCGGGCTGCTGCACCACGCGCCGTCCCTGCTGGCGTTCACCAATCCGACGGTCAATTCCTACAAGCGGCTCGTCCCCGGGTTCGAGGCGCCGGTGAATCTGGTCTACAGCCAGCGCAACCGCTCGGCCGCCGTGCGCATTCCGGTCACGGGCGCGAGCGCCGCCGCCAAGCGCCTGGAATTCCGGTGTCCCGATTCGTCCGGCAATCCGTACCTGTCCTTCGCGGCGATGATGATGGCCGGGCTGGACGGCATCATGAACAAGATGGAACCGGCGGTCCCGATCGACAAGGACCTCTACGAGCTGACCCCCGAGGAATCCGCCGAGGTGATCCAGACGCCGCCCAGCCTGGCCGCCGTGATCGACCGGCTGGAGGCCGACAACGACTACCTCACCCAGGGTGGCGTGTTCACCGACGACCTCATCGAGACCTGGATCCGGCTGAAGCGTGAGGCCGAGATCGCCGAGATCAACGTTCGCCCACATCCTTTCGAGTTCGAGCTGTACTACGACGTGTGACCGTCGCTCGCGCCCGGAGGGTGACGGCTACTACACCGAGTCGTGTTCCGGCACCACTCGAGCTACGCTGGTGTCCGGGTGCGACGCGCACCCAGCGTCGTAGATTGCTACGCACCAGCGTCCAGCTGGGCGGCACCGGCTCTTCTTGCGGCGATCGAAATTGCCCATCGGCAATCTCGCCACCGTGTGCCCTCGGCTCGGATCCGATATCCGACGTGCGACTTGGGCACCCATGCCCGAAAGACATTGACATCTCTGTGAATACGACCACGACCTTCGCCGCCCTCGGCGTCCGTGAACCGCTGGTGCGGGCTCTCGATCGGGCCGGTATCACCGCGCCGTTCCCGATCCAGGCCGACACCCTGCCCGATACGCTCGCCGGGCGCGACGTGCTCGGCCGCGGCCGGACCGGCAGCGGCAAGACGCTGGCCTTCTCGATTCCCACCGTGGCGCGGCTGTCCGGCGAACTCGCGGGCCGCCGCCGCCCCAACCGGCCGCTCGGCCTGATCCTGGCCCCGACCAGGGAACTGGCCACGCAGATCGCCACCGCGCTGGAACCGCTGACCGCGGCGTACTCGATGAAGGTCACCACGATCTTCGGCGGCGTCACCCAGCATCGCCAGGTGCGGGCGCTGCGGGAGGGCGTCGATATCGTCGTCGCCTGCCCGGGACGGCTCGAGGATCTCATGGGGCAGGGGCTGGTGAGCCTCGACGCCGTGGAGATCACCGTGATCGACGAGGCCGACCACATGGCCGACCTCGGCTTCCTCCCCGGCGTCACCCGTATCCTCGCGGCGACGCCCGCGGACGGCCAGCGCCTGCTGTTCTCGGCGACCCTCGACAACGGGGTCGACAAACTGGTCCGCCGCTTTCTGCCGGACGCTGTGCTGCACTCGGTCGACGAGGCCACCTCGCCGGTCGCCGCCATGACCCACCACGTCTTCGAGGTCGGCAGCCCGTCGGTCAAGAACGACCTCGTGCACAAGCTCGCCGCCGGCACGGGCCGGCGCATCCTGTTCATGCGCACCAAGCATCAGGCCCGGCGGCTCGCGAAGACCCTGACCACCGCCGGCATTCCGGCCGTCGACCTGCACGGGAACCTCGCCCAGCCCGCCCGGGACCGCAATCTGGCGGCCTTCGCGTCCGGCGCGGCGCGGGTCCTGGTCGCCACCGACGTCGCCGCGCGCGGAGTGCACGTGGACGATGTGGAACTCGTCGTCCACGTGGACCCGCCGGCCGAGCACAAGGCGTACCTGCACCGCTCGGGCCGCACCGCGCGGGCGGGCAGCACCGGTGACGTGGTCACCCTCGTCCTGCCCGACCAGCGCAAGGATATGGCCGCCCTGATGCGCCGGGCCGCGATCTCGGTGCGGCCGCAACGGGTCACCGCGGATTCGGCGGCCGTCAGCGACCTGGTGGGCGAGATCGCCCCGCTGGTTACCGCCGCCCCGCCGGCCCCGCAGCAGCCGTCCGGCAGGCAGCGGGCCGGGGACAACGCCTCCGGCCGCGGACGCGCCTCGGGCACGCCGCGGAACGGCCGCGGCCGTGCGGCCGCCGGAAACGGTCGCGGACACGCCGTAGCCGACAGCGGTCGTGGGCGTGCGCCCGGCGAGAACGGTCGCGGCGGTTCGGCGGTCAAGAGTGGTCGCGGTGCGGCCTCGCAGGGTGGTTCCGGTCGCTCGGACCACGCGGGTGATTTCGCCGGATCGGGGGCGAAGGGTGGCCGTGGTCGCCGCGCCGCCGATGCTCCGGTGCGGGGTCGTGGCGGCAACGCGCCCGCCGGGCGCGGTCGCGGTGAGAAGGCCGGTGGCGGCAGCCC
The DNA here is from genome assembly GCF_000308875.1 of Nocardia transvalensis NBRC 15921. Classification (GTDB taxonomy): domain Bacteria; phylum Actinomycetota; class Actinomycetes; order Mycobacteriales; family Mycobacteriaceae; genus Nocardia; species Nocardia transvalensis. The sequence goes on along the minus strand of NZ_BAGL01000052.1, from coordinate 205,480 downwards.
CGCGGGCGGCAGGCGCAACGCGTCCGCCGGAGCGGGTACCCAGGACGGCGGCGGTCACCGGGGCGGGAATCGCGGCACGGGCCGTGGCGCGGCCCCCGCGGGCAGCACCGGCGGCGTGGCGGGGTTCTCGCGGGCGGGCGGTGGCCGTCGGCGCGGCTAGCCCGATAGGCCGGTCGGTATCGTTCGCTCATGACTTCCGATCAGATGGAGATCTGGCACAACCCGCGGTGCTCCAAGAGCCGGGCGGCGAAGGCGGCGCTGGACGAGGCCGGCGTCGCCTACACCGAGCGGCGCTACCTGGAGGATCCGCCGGGCGTGGAGGAGATCCGCGCGGTGCTGGCCAAACTCGGCCTGGAGCCGTGGGATATCACCCGCACGGCGGAGGACGAGGCGAAGGAACTCGGCATCTCCGGCTGGGCGCGCACGCCCGCCGACCGCGAGCACTGGATCGAGGCGCTGGCTCTGCATCCGAAGCTGATCCAGCGCCCGATCATCGCCACCGGCGACGGGCAGGCGGTCGTCGCGCGCGACGAGCAGTCGCTGAAGTCGGTCCTGTAATCGCGATCACGGCTGCGCCCCAGTGGGATTCGCGGGCCGGATCATTACCTGACGCGTAATCGACTCCGGTCCGCGCGTCGCAGATGCTGGTGTCATGAGCGAATACGACACCATTGCACAGCGGTACATCGACTCCTGGAACGAGCAGGATCCGGGGAAGCGCCAGGCCCTCCTCGCCGAGGTCTACACGCCCGGCGCCACCTACACCGACCCCTTGGCCTCCGTCGTGGGGCCGGCGGCGATCGACCAGGTGATCGCCGGGGCGCAGGAGCAGTTCGCGGGCCTGCGCTTCACCCTCGGCGACCGGGTCGACGGTCACCACGACATCGCGCGGTTCACCTGGAATCTCGGCGCGCCCGGCGCCGAGCCCCTGGTCGTCGGCTTCGACGTGATCGCCCTCGAGGACGGCCGCATCGCGACCGTGCACGGCTTCCTGGACAAGGTCCCCGGCTGACCGGAGGGAGGTGGAAGCCCGGCGCGCACGGGGATCCCTCAGCGGTTCGCCGCTCTTCGTGCGCGCCGACATGCGCGGTCAGTATGTCTCGGCGGCCGCCGTCGGGAACGGGGGAGTGCCGAGGCCCACGATCCGGAGGTTGCCCCACGGGTCGCGTTCCTGCAAGGTCCCGGCGGCGGGTGTGCCGCCCGGGAGCGTGAGGTGGACCTGCCCGCGGCGCGGATCGGGGAGATCGTCGCCGTTCGCCGCGCTGACCCGGCCGTACCAGTGGTAGCGGCCGTCGATCGGGTCCGGGTGGCCGGTCAGCGCGACCGTCACCGGCATCTCGGCGCCGGGGGCGTCCAAGAGTGCGGGGCCCGAATACTCGTGCGCCGGTTCACGTTCCGCGGGCACCGTCAGATCGAAGTGGTGTGGGCCGGGCCGGCGCAGGGCGCGCCGGGAGGGCGCCGCGCCCGCCCGCACGCGCCGGGTGAACTCGTGCTGGGTGGCGGCGCGGACCTCGATCCTCGTGCTCGCGGTGCTCCGCATCCGCTCCACGCACTGCCGGATGTAGCGAGCTTGCGCCGAGACCACCGAGATGCCTTGTCCGCCACCGGTGATCAGAAACAGGTTCGGGAATCCGTGCAAGGCCACCCCAAGGAAAGCCTCTCCCCGGACGTCCTGGATCGTCCGCCGGCCCACACCGGCGATGCGCGGGACGTCGCGTAGCGCACCCGACGTCAGAACCACCACGCGCGGGCGCAGCCGCCCGTCGGTGGTGCGGACCTCCCATCGGTCGGCCTCGTCGTCGAAGTCCAGGTCGGTCACTTCCGACCTCGGCCGGACGTGGGAGGTCGATTCGTGTCGATCAGTGGTGCGGCGCAAGGGATCTCGGAATCCGGGCCGGCGGCCGAACGGCCATGGCCGAGACTTGCGCGCGGCCGCGTCGCGGGCCTCCACGCCCTTCTCCAGCACGACGAAGTCCTCGATTCCCGCACTCCGCAGCTCGTTCGCGGCGGCAATGCCCCCGGTCCCCGCGCCCACGACGACGATCGCGGGATCGCCGCTCATGCCCACAGCCCTCGCCGCCGCCAGATCCACTTGCCGACGGGCCCGATGAGCCCCTGCTTGTCCAGGAACGCACCCAGATTCGCCGCCCCCGTGCCCAGCGTGCGCTGCGCGTGCGGATTGTTCCGCGCGATCCGCCGGGCCGCCCGCCCGTCCAGCCCCGCGCGGTCGTACATGTGCCGGTTGGTCATCAGATGGACGAACAGCGGCGCCGCCACCGCGACACACAGCCGCGTGTAGGCCAGCTCGGCCCGCGACATGGCCGGAACCTGCCGCGCCAGCGCGTCCCGGGCGAATCCGATGTGCCGCGCCTCCTCGGTGACGTGGATGCGCATCGCCCGCGACACCAGCGGCTGCAACTGCGGATCGTCGAGCGTGCGCCGTTGCAGCGCGTCGAAGATCTCCTCGCCGACCAGTGCGCCCACCCATGTCATCGATCCGCGCAGGAACAGCTGCAGCGACGAGATCACCAGGCGCCCAGCGGGTGTCGGCCAGTACGGGCGGGCCTCGATCCGATCGATGAGCTTGCCGAACATCATCATGTGCCGGCATTCGTCGCCCATCTCGGTGAGCGTGTAGTGCGAGTGGCGGGTGGTGGGATCGTCGTTCATCAGCTCGCGCAGCAGCAGCCGGTTGAGGAGGTTCTCGAACCAGATGCCGGTCGACAGCACATTCGCGAGCTCCTGCCGTGACAGCTCGCGGCGCTGCTCCGGCGTCATCGACTCCCACAGCTCGGTGCCGTAGAGCGAGACCACCTCCGGCGGCAGGAACAGTTTCTCCGGATCCAGCGGCGCGTCCCAGTCCAGGTCCACCACCGGGTCGTAGGACTTCCGCACCGACCCGGTCAGCAGGCGCTGCGCGAAGGATTCGCGCGGGAGCAGAGTGGCGTCGTTGCCCATGACAGCTCTCCCAATGCTTGATTACCGATACAGGCTGTAACAGTCAGATTAGTGAGACATGCTGTAACGGTCAATAGCGGGGCGGGTATCGTAAGCGTGTGGCCGAAACCAGCGGAACGTCCGGATCGCGGCATCAGCCGTCGGTCGACGGCCGCAGTACGCGGTGGAACGGCCACAAGCGGCAGCGCCGGGCCGAGGTGCTGGACGCCGCCGTCGAGGTGATCGAGGAGAACGGCGTCGAGGTCTCGGTGCAGCAGATCGCCGACCGGCTGCGGCTGCCCCGCCCGGTGGTGTACCGGCATTTCGACGGCCGCGCCGATCTCGACGAGCAGATCCGCCGCCGCATCCTGGAATCGCTGCTGGCGGAACTGATGCCGACGCTGCGGGCCGACGGCACACTCAAGGACGCGGTGCGCGGCGCGGTGGGAACCTACGTCGGCTGGGTGGACCGGCATCCGCATCTGCACCGGTTCCTGGCCGGCGGTGCGCCGCAGGGCGATTCGTCGCAGGCCCTCGCCGGGGCCCGCGACCGCATCGGCGGGCAGCTGGCCGACCTGTTCGCGGCCTCGCTGTCGCGCTTCGGGATCGATCCGAACCGGGCCCGGCCGATGGCGTTCGGCATCATCGGCTTCGTCGACGGCGTGGTCAACGGCTGGCGCGCGGATCCGGCCACCACGCTGACCTCGGAGCAGATCGAGGGCATCGCCTCGGCGTCGGTCCTGGCCCTGTTCGAGGGCAACGCGCGCAGTCTCGGCGTCCCGCTGGAACGCGACACCATGGTGTCCGATCTGCTGGCGCGGTCGGAAACGGGTCGGGTGCAGCAGGTTTCCTAGTCGCCAGGTGTGGTGCTGGGCGGTCGGTTTCGTTAGTCTCGCTCCGGTGCCCGGACCCGCGACCCTGATCGATCTGCTCGACGACGCCGCCCTGTTGTCACTGGAACACCAGATGCGTCTGACCAGCCTGCTCGGGGAGCACTCGTGGCGCTGCGACCTGGCCGGGGGCCGGCTCGAATTCGTCGGCGCCGACGCCACATTCGTGTGCACCGAATTCCATCTGCTGGGCACCGTGGCGCCGGCGGCGGGGTCGTGGCTGTGGTCCTGGGCGAATCCGCGCGGCTTCCCGGCGCCGGTCATCGAGGTCGCGGAGGCCGTGCGCTACTTCGGGGTTCAGCACGAGATCACCGCGCTGGCCACCGCGGAACTCCCTTTCGCGACACTGACCGGCATCCCGCCGGAGCCGCCGCACGTGGTGGGGTTCCTGACGGAGGTCGCGAAGATCATCACGGGCCGCTGGACCGGCTACGACGCGGTGCTCGGCGAGGACGGCGCCCGCGCGGCATTCCTGGTGGAACATCCCGAATTCCGGCTGCCCGACCCGGATCCGGACGGCGTCGTCGCGGTACTCGAGCGGGCCGTCAGCCACCTCGGCCTGTCCGATCAGCGCCGCGCCGTGCGGAGCTACCTCCAACGCCGCGGCTTCGCGGTGACCCCCACGCCGGACCGGGTGAGCTTCTCCGGCCCGGACATCCACGGCACGGTCGACTTCGACGAGGACGGCCGGATCTCGGACGTGGCGGCCGCCGCCTCCTGACTCTCGCCGGCACGGTATTCGTTTCCCGCCCGAACGCGGTATCCGTTTCCCTGCCCGAACGCGATATTCGTTTCCCGGCACGCTTTTGGCCGGGATCTCGTTCCGTCGGACGAACGCCGAGCTACCCGTAGACCCTGGCGGGAGTACGTATCGGGTGCAATTCCGTCACGTGCAGGGTGGGGGTCATCTGTGTCTCCGGGCGGGAGCTGTTCGGTTCGACGGTGCCGCGCACGGAGACCCAGGTGTCGTCCGGCGGGGGATCGAAGGGGCCCGACAGGTGGATGCGCAGGAGCTGGGCGTCGGCGACACAGCAGGTGATGACGAGGCGGGCGAGATCGACGCCGCTGCGGGTGCCGTCGGTGCGGGGCGCGCCGTCGTTATCGGTGCGCACCACGAAGCCGAGGACTGTGATCTCCCGGTGATCCAGCGCGCCGCTCGAATCGTAGGAGGCGCGGTCGATCACGTCGTACATGCGGATGGTCGGCGCCGCGCCGGCGGGGAGCGGCGGGAAGGGGAATTTGCCGTCGTCGGTGGCGGCGGGCGCGCCCACGCTCGCCTGTGCGGTGCTGCCGTTCTGCACCGCCCCCGCGCCCAGCGCGGGCGGCACCACGATCAGCAGCGCGGCGATCGGGGCGAGCAGCAGCCACTGCGAGCGCCCGCTGTGGTGATGCCCGGAATCGGCGGCGGCCCAGCCGGTCCGGATGTCCCGGGCGATCGCGAGGAGCGCCAGCAGCGTGAGGGCCGCACCGCTGACGATCAGGTACGGCTGCAGGCCGGGCTTGACGTAGCGCAGATAGGTGCCGTCCAGCGCGATCCGCAGGACGGCCCCGCCGATCAGCAGCAGGACGAAGTTCTGTGTCACCCGGTTCATCGGACCCCCACGAAGATCACCCCGGCCAGCGCGCCGCAGCAGGTGGCCACCGCGAAGGTGGCGGGCGCGAACCGCAGCGCGAACCGGCGGCCGAACGTCCCGGCCTGCATGGCGAACAGTTTCACGTCCACCGCCGGGCCGACCACGAGGAAGACCAGCCGCGGCAGCAGCGGCAGGCTCGACATGCTCGCCGCGACGAACGCGTCCGCCTCCGAGCACAGGGCGAGGACGACCGCCAGCAGCGCCAGCACCACGATCGACACCAGCATCTGCCCGGCGAGGCCGCGATACCAGCCGGCCGGGACCAGCACGTGCAGCGCGGCCGCGGCGGCGGCGCCGACCACGAGAAACGCCGCGGCCTGCAGGAAGTCGTGCCGGGCGGCCTCGGTGAACACCTGCCACCGCGAGCGCCCCGGCGCCCAGTGCTCGTGCCCGTGGGGCCGCGCGGTGAACCATTCCGGCCGCCCGAACCGCGACCACAGGGCGCCCATCAGCAGGGCGGTGGCCAGGGATCCGGCGAACCGCGCCGCCACCATGCCGGGCTCCCCGGGAAACGCCACCGCGGTCGCGATCAGCACGACCGGATTTACCGCGGGGGCCGACAGCAGGAAGGCGAAGGCCGCCGCGCCGGGCGCGCCCTGATCCATGAGCCGGCGCGACACCGGCACCGCACCGCATTCACAGCCGGGCAGCGCGATGCCCGCCAGACCGGCCACCCCGATGGCGGCGGATTCGTTGCGCGGCAGCAGTTTTCGCAGCAGATCGGGCGAGACGAATGCCGCGATGCCCCCGCTGATCACCACGCCGAGGACCAGAAACGGCACGGCCTGCATGAAGACGCCGGTGAAAACCGTTGCGGCCGTTTGCAGTCGCGCGTCCGACTCGAACCAGTGCGCGAGCGGCCCGGCGAACACCAGTCCCAGCGCCAGCAGTCCGGCGAGGACGTAGGTCGACGACAGGCGAGGGCCACGCGGGGTTGAACGAGTCGACTCCACGATCGGTGTGGACACCGCGTATACCCCCGTTGCTACGTTCCGACGCTTCGCTCGCTGGACCTGTACAGCCCGGCGACCTGTGACCCGCGCCGGGAACGAACATGGAAATCATTGCACATTGCGGCGGCGATGCGGGGATCACGCGGGTGACGCCGTCCGCTCCCGGGTGATCGCGCGATAGCTGGTGTGCCACAACCACTCCACCGGTCCCCGGTCGAAGATCCGCAGCCAGAGGTGGGCGAAGATCAGCATGGTCACGCACACCACGAGGTAGACGGCCGCGGTGAACGGCACCCGGGCGTCCGGCTCGACCTGCGCGGCCAGTCCGAGCCCCCAGCCGTAACAGAGCGCGGACGCGACCAGGTTCTGGAGGATGTAGCAGCTCAGCGCCATCCGGCCGATCTCGGCGAAGCGGCGGCCGACGAACCCGGCCCGGGTCCGCCCCACGTAGAACTCGGCGACCAGCGCGAGGATGCCGAGCGCGACCAGCGGCGCGGTGCCGTACCGGGTGATCAGGACGAGATTCCCGTTCGCGAGGCCGAGCGCGAGATCCAGGGGCGCGCCCACCGCGAAACCGAGCGCCATCAGCCGCCGGCGCAGGCGGCGTCCCGCCGGTTCGAACAGCCCGGCCCGGAACAGCCGGACGCCCAGCAGGAACAGCGCGATCGACATCGGGAAGACGAATATCGGCTCCAGCCGGAAGATTCCGGCGTGTGTCGCGCGGAAGACCACCAGATCCCAGAACGACCCGTCGGCGTAGGGATTGGGGTCGAGGGTCGGCGAACCGGTCGACGCGCTCGAATCGCCCTGTGCCGCCGCGAGAGTCATCCCCACGGCGATCAGTGTCAGCATCGCCGTGTGTACCCCGGCGGCGATCAGCAGCCAGCGCCGTTGCGCCCGCTCGCTCGTCGCGAGGATGTACGCGACGACGGCCCCGGTGACGGCATAGCCCATCAGCACGTCGAATTCGGCGACGAACAGGAAGTTCAGCAGACCGTCGAGGAACAGCAGCCCGGCCCGCCACGGGTACGTGCCCGGCCAGGGACGCCCGCCGCGCACGGCCGACCGCTGCTGGATGGCGAGCCCGATGCCGAACATGAGGGTGAGCAGCCCCAGGAATTTACCCTGGGCCAGCTGTTGCAGGACGCGCTCGGTCCACTGCCAGGCGTCGGCCGGGGCGCCGAAGTCCTCGAGGTAGCCGATCAGGCCCTGCGGATCGGTGAGGATCCAGATATTGGTGCCCAGGGTGCCGAGAATCGCGATACCGCGCAGCACATCCAGGGCGGGTAGCCGGGCGGGACGGCGATCGGACGGTGGCGAGGCGACCGCGGGAGCCGGTGCGAGCGATTTGGACATGCGAATAATTCTCATACGATCGTATAGGTATGGTCGTCCGTCATCAGGAGGACATTCGGGTCCTTCCTGCGGGCGATTCGCCGGGCCACGCCCGACCCGGGATGGCCCCGCGCGGCGCGTCGTCGCATAGGCTCGAGTAATGCAGCGCATCATCGGAATCGAGGTCGAGTACGGCATCTCCACGCCTACCGAGCCGTCGGCCAACCCGATTCTCACGTCCACCCAGGCGGTGCTGGCGTACGCGGCGGCGGAGGGCGTGCCCCGCGCCAAGCGCACCCGCTGGGACTACGAGGTGGAGTCGCCGCTGCGCGACGCCCGCGGCTTCGATCTGGGACGGCTCAACGGGCCCGCCCCCGTGATCGACGCGGACGAGGTCGGCGCGGCGAACATGATCCTCACCAACGGCGCCCGCCTCTACGTCGACCACGCCCACCCGGAGTACTCCGCACCGGAGGTCACCGACCCGCTCGACGCGGTGATCTGGGACAAGGCCGGCGAGCGCGTGATGGAGGCCGCCGCGCGCTACGCCTCGAGCGTGCCCGGCGCCCCGCGCATGCAGCTGTACAAGAACAACGTCGACGGCAAGGGCGCCTCCTACGGCACCCACGAGAACTACCTGATGAACCGGGACACGCCGTTCAATCAGATCATCGTCGGCCTGACCCCGTTCTTCGTCTCGCGCCAGGTGGTGTGCGGATCGGGGCGGGTCGGGCTGGGGCAGTCCGGTGACCAGACCGGCTTCCAGCTCTCGCAGCGCTCGGACTACATCGAGGTCGAGGTCGGCCTGGAGACCACGCTCAAGCGCGGCATCATCAACACCCGCGACGAGCCGCACGCCGACGCCGACAAGTACCGCCGCCTGCACGTCATCATCGGCGACGCGAATCTCGCCGAATGGTCCACCTACCTCAAGGTCGGCACCACCGCGCTGGTGCTGGACCTGATCGAGGCGGGGGAGGACCTGTCGGATCTGCAGCTGGCGCGCCCGGTCACCGCCGTGCACTCCATCAGCCACGACCCGACGCTGCGCGCGGCGGTGGCGCTGGCCGACGGCCGCGAGCTGACCGGCCTTGCGCTGCAACGGATCTACCTCGACCGGGTGGAGAAGTTCCACGGCCGCGAGGGCACGGACGACGCGCGCGTCACCGACGTCCTGGAGAAGTGGGCGCACGTGCTGGACCTGCTCGAACGCGATCCGCTGGAGACCTCCCACCTGCTGGACTGGACGGCGAAGCTGCGGCTGCTCGAGGGGATGCGCAGCCGGGAGGGCCTGGGCTGGGCCGCGCCGAAACTGCACCTGATGGATCTCCAGTACTCCGACGTGCGGCTGGACAAGGGCCTCTACAACCGCCTCGTCGCCCGCGGATCCATGGAGCGGCTGGTCACCGAGCAGCAGGTCATGGACGCGATGACCGCGCCGCCGACCGATACCCGCGCCTACTTCCGCGGCGAGTGCCTGCGCCGCTTCGGCGCCGATATCGCGGCCGCGAGCTGGGATTCGGTGATCTTCGACCTCGGCGGCGACTCGCTGGTCCGCATCCCGACCCTGGAGCCGCGCCGCGGGACCAAGTCCCACGTGGGCAAGCTCCTCGACGGCGTGGACACGGCCGCTGAGCTGGTGGAGCAGCTGACGACATAGCGTCCGCCCCATCCCCTCGTTTCCCGGCATGCTTTTGGCCGGGACCTCGCGAGGTCCCGGCCAAAAGCATCCCGGGAAATTGGGTGGGGGAGTGCGGGAAATTAGGTGGGGGAGCGCGGGAAATTGGGTGGGGGAGCGCGGGAAATAGGGTGGTGCGCGAGGTCGCGGCCGGGGCACATTGCGAGGTAATCCGGCAAGTTGTCCCTGACGCTGGGTAGTGTTGACGTACGAGCATCGGATCTTCTCCGATGCTCGCCGATATCAGTACAGAGGAGGTCGGCTGCTATGGCACAAGAGCAGACCAAGCGCGCCGGTGGCGGCGACGAGGATGATGACGCGGCTGGTCCCGAGGCCGCGGGGCAGGAGCGTCGCGAGAAGCTGGCGGAGGACACCGACGACCTGCTCGACGAGATCGACGATGTGCTCGAGGAGAACGCGGAGGACTTCGTGCGCGCATACGTTCAGAAAGGCGGCCAGTGACATCAGGTGACCCCACGCGGCTCCACATGGGGTACGCCCTGTCGTCCTTCTCCGAATATCTGCGGGATCACGCGCCGGAACTGTTGCCGGGCAACGGTTTCGGCCGTATCTCCGGCGGCGCCCCGCACGGGACGCCGTCGCAGGACATCGCCCCGCACGGCACCACGATCGTCGCGGTGAGCTACCGCGGCGGCGTGCTGATCGCGGGCGACCGGCGTGCCACCCAGGGCAACCTGCTGGCCAGCCGCGATATGGAGAAGGTGTACATCACCGATACGTTCTCCGCGGCCGGCATCGCCGGCACCGCGGGCGTGGCGGTGGAGATGATCCGGCTGTTCGCCGTGGAATTGGAGCACTACGAGAAGATCGAGGGCGTCCCGCTGACCTTCGACGGTAAGGCCAACAAGCTGTCGAAGATGGTGCGCGACAACCTCCCCGCCGCCCTGCAGGGCCTCGCGGTCGTGCCGCTGCTGGTCGGGTACGACCTGGAGGCCACCGATCCCGAGCGGGCCGGTCGCATCGTGTCCTACGACGTGGTGGGCGGCCGCAGCGAGGAGCGCTTCGGCTACACCGCCGTCGGCTCGGGTTCGGTCTTCGCCAAGTCGTCGCTCAAGAAGACCTACCACCGCGACATCGATGAGGACCGCGCGCTGCGCATCGCGGTGGAGTCCCTGCTGGACGCCTCCGACGACGACACCGCCACCGGCGGCCCGGACCTGATGCGCGGCATCTTCCCGACGGCCGTCACGATCGGCGCCGAAGGGTCCGAAGAGGTTTCGGACGACCGGCTGGCGGAGATCGGCCGGGCGATCGTCGATGCTCGTGCGGCGGCGGAAGAAGGGAGCGCGACAGCATGACACTGCCGTACTACGCGTCGGCCGAACAGATCATGCGCGACAAGACCGAACTTGCGCGCAAGGGCATCGCACGGGGCCGCAGTGTCGTGGTGATGGTGTACGACAAGGGTGTGCTGTTCGTCGCCGAGAACCCCTCGGCGACGCTGCACAAGGTGAGTGAGCTCTACGACCGCGCGGGGTTCGCCGCGGTCGGCAAGTACAACGAGTTCGAGAGCCTGCGCCGCGGCGGCATCTTGCAGGCCGACCTCCGCGGCTACCAGTACGACCGGCGCGATGTGACGGGCCGGGCGCTGGCGAATATGTACGCCTCGGCGCTGGGCAGCATCTTCACCGATCAGCTCAAGCCCTACGAGGTGGAGATCTGCATCGGCGAGGTGGGCTACCCGGAGCAGGCCGCCAACAGCGTCCTGTACCGGATCAACTTCGACGGCTCGATAGTGGACGAGCGCGACTACGTGGTGATGGGCGGCAATACCGAGCCGATCGTCGCCGCGCTCAAGGAGACCTACGAGCCCGGCCTGGAACTCGGCGCGGCGGTCAAGCTCGCGCTGGAGGTGCTGCAGAAGGGCACCCCCGAGGGTGACAAGGACAAGCGGGTCCTCGGCGTCGGCACGCTCGAGGTGGCGACCCTGGAGCAGGCGCGGCCGCGGCGGTCGTTCCGCCGCATCGCCGGCCCGCAGCTACAGACCCTGCTCGCCGACGACAAGGGCGCCGCGGGCACCAAGGCCGCGGCGAAGAAGGACGGGGAGGACTCGAAGCCCGAAACGCCTTCTGCGGGCGATCCTTCCGGCCCCTGACCGCGTTCCGGCGGGCTTCCGATCGACGAATGGGCCCCTTGCACTCGATGCCACCGAGTGCAAGGGGCCTTGCCGTTTGCCGAGTTCGCAGGCTGTGCGGGTTGCGTCGACCGTGAAATCGTTGTGAACCCGTATGCATCGGCTTGTTCGCACAGCCCATTTCGGACAGGGCATGGCTGTAATGTCGATGGTGTGCAGCGACGAATCATGGGGATCGAGACCGAGTTCGGGGTGACGTGCACGTTCCACGGCCACCGCCGGTTGAGCCCTGACGAGGTGGCCCGGTACCTGTTCCGCCGGGTGGTTTCCTGGGGGCGGAGCTCGAACGTATTTCTCCGCAACGGTGCCCGGCTCTACCTCGATGTCGGCTCCCACCCGGAGTACGCCACGGCCGAGTGCGACAGCCTGGTGCAGCTGGTGACCCACGACCGCGCGGGGGAGCGCGTGCTCGAGGAGCTGCTGATCGACGCCGAGCAGCGCCTGGCGGAGGAGGGCATCGGCGGCGACATCTACCTGTTCAAGAACAACACCGACTCGGCCGGCAACTCCTACGGCTGCCACGAGAACTTCCTGGTCGTGCGCGCCGGCGAATTCTCCCGCATCTCCGACGTGCTGCTGCCGTTCCTGGTGACCAGGCAGCTGATCTGCGGCGCGGGCAAGGTACTGCAGACCCCGAAGGCGGCCACGTTCTGCCTGTCGCAGCGCGCCGAGCACATCTGGGAGGGCGTCTCCTCGGCGACCACCCGCTCGCGCCCGATAATCAACACTCGCGACGAGCCGCACGCCGACGCCGAGAAGTACCGGCGCCTGCACGTCATCGTCGGCGATTCGAATATGGCCGAGACCACCACCATGCTGAAGGTCGGCACGGCCGCCCTGGTGCTGGAGATGATCGAGGCCGGCGTCTCGTTCCGCGACTTCGCCCTGGACAACCCGATCCGCGCGATCCGCGAGGTGAGCCACGACCTGACCGGCCGCCGTCCGGTCCGGCTGGCGGGCGGCCGGCAGGCCAGCGCCCTGGACATCCAGCGCGAGTACTACGCCCGCGCGGTCGAGCACCTGCGCAACCGCGACCGCGATCCGCAGGTGGACGCCGTGGTCGACCTGTGGGGCCGCACACTCGACGCGGTCGAGGCGCAGGACTTCGCCAAGGTCGACACCGAGATCGACTGGGTGATCAAGCGCAAGCTGTTCCAGCGCTACCAGGACCGTTACGGCATGGACCTGTCCGATCCCAAGATCGCCCAGCTGGACCTGGCCTATCACGACATCAAGCGCGGCCGCGGCGTCTTCGACCTGCTGCAGCGCAAGGGCCTGGCCAAGCGGATCACCGAGGACGAGCTGGTCGACGCCGCGGTCACCACGCCCCCGCAGACCACCCGCGCCAAACTGCGCGGCGATTTCATCACCGCCGCCCAGGAGGCCGGCCGCGACTTCACCGTCGACTGGGTCCACCTCAAGCTCAACGACCAGGCCCAGCGCACGGTCCTCTGCAAGGATCCGTTCCGCTCCGTCGACGAGCGAGTGGACCGGCTGATCGCCTCCATGTGAGTGGTCTGCCCAGCGCACGGCCCTCTGCAAGCGGTGTTCGATGCCGCTCGGTCGACGAGCGAGTGGATCGGCTGATCGCGTCGATGTAGGCGAAACTCGGCACCCCTGCGGACGGATGCGGGGTTCCGCATTACTCTTTACCGCGTGGCGATATCCAAGGTCGAGCGGCTGATGAATCTGGTCATCGCGCTGTTGTCGACCCGGCAGTTCCTGACCGCGGAGCGGATCCGCGACAGTGTGGCCGGATACGAGGACTCCGCCAGTGACGAGGCGTTCAGCCGCATGTTCGAGCGCGACAAGAACGAGTTGCGCGATCTCGGCATCCCGCTGGAGGTCGGACCGGTCGGCCGCTATTCCTCGCAGGAGGGCTACCGGATCAATCGCGACGCCTACGAACTCCCCGATATCGACCTGACCAGCGAGGAGGCCGCCGCGGTGGCGGTGGCCGTGCAGCTGTGGGAGTCACCCGAACTCGCGACCGCCGCGGAGGGCGCGCTGCTCAAGCTGCGCGCGGCGGGCATTCACGTCGAATCCGATGCCGCGCTGTCCACGGTCCCCGCGATCCCCGCCCGCACCCGCGGATCGGAGGCAGCCCTGGGCCGGCTGCTCGCGGCGGTCGACGCGGGCCGGGCCGTCCGGTTCGAGCACCGCATGTCGCACAACGCCCCGTATCTGATGCGGAATGTGGAGCCGTGGGGCGTGGTGACCCACCACGGGCGCTGGTACCTGGTCGGGCACGATCGCGACCGCGACGCGACTCGCACCTTCCGCCTGTCCCGCATCGGCGACGACGTCACCGCCTACGGCCCCGAGAACGCCGTGCACAAACCGGACGGCATCGATCTGCGCGCGATCGTCGCGCGGGTGACGGGCGCCGCGGCGGTGACCGGCACGGCGACGGTATGGGTGGCCGAGGGCCGCGGCCAGGACGTGCGCCGGCTCGGCGCGGCGGTGGAGGAACGCGAGGTCGGCGGCCGTCCGGGCGAGATCATCGAGGTGCCGGTGCGGTCGCGGGACTGGCTGGCGCGCCTGATCGCCGGGCTGGGCCCGGACGCGCTGGTGCTGGCCCCGGCCGAGCTGCGGGAGGACGTGATCGCCCGGCTGCGGTCGGTGCTGGAGCGGACGGAAGTGGGGGCTTCGTGAGTGGTCGGCTCTCGACGCGGCTGTCGAGATTGCTCAACATGGTGCCGTACTTCCTCGCCAATCCCGGCATCAGCGCGGCGGAGGCGGCGTCCGAACTCGGCGTCACCACCAAACAGCTGATGAACGACCTGAACCAGCTGTGGATGTGCGGCCTGCCCGGCTACGGCCCGGGCGATCTGATCGACCTGTCGTTCTCCGAGGAGAGCATCGAGGTCACCTTCTCCGCGGGCATCGATCGCCCGCTGCGGCTGACCTCCACCGAGGCGACCGCGGTCCTGGTGGCGCTGCGCTCGATCGCGGATCTGCCCGGCATGGTCGACCCGACCGCCGCGCGCGCCGCCATGGCCAAGATCGAATCTGCCATCGCGGGTGATCCCGGCCGCGCGGCCGGGCCCGAACCGGCGGCCCCGTGGAGGCCCCGGCGGTGACGACGGTGCGCTCCGCCCTGGCCCGCAACCGCGCGCTGCGGCTGGTGTACTACTCGGCCAGCCGCGACGTGGTGTCGGAGCGGGTGGTCGACCCGATCCGAATCGTGCTGGTGGACAACAACTCCTACCTGCAGGCGTGGTGCCGGCAGGCCGAGGGGGTGCGCCTGTTCCGGTTCGACCGCATCGAGGAGGCCACCCAGCTCGACGAACCGGCCCGCCCGCCCAGCCACGCCACCGACGAGTCCGCTGCGCTGGACCTGTTCTCCGACGATCCCGCCATCCCGCTGGCGCGCCTGCTGGTGCACTCCGACTACGGCTGGGTGCTGGACCAGTACCCGATGCACCGGGTCGCGGTGCATCCCGACGGTAGCGTGGAGGCGACCATGCGCTTCGCGACCCTGGACTGGATGGCGCGGCTGCTGCTGGGCTTCGGCTCGGGCGTGACGGTGCTGGGCCCCGCCGATCTGGTGACGGCCGTGCGGGACCGGTCGAGCGCCGCGCTGTCCGCCTATGCCGCGCTCGCCGAGGCCGGCGGCGCGGGTTACGAACAGACCGTGATCGAGGAGGTCGGTCCCGCTTGACGTTTCGCGTGACGGTGCTGGGCGCCGGCAGCATCGGGATCTTCGTCGGCGGGAAACTGGCCGCCGCCGGCGCGGATGTCACCTTCGTCGGCCGCCCGCGCCTGCTCGAGGAGATCCGCGCGTCCGGGCTGCGCCTGACCGACCTCGACGGCGGTGACGACCGGGTCGCGCCGTCGGCGTTCCGCACTGCCACCGCGCCCGACGACGTCGACGCCGCCGATCTGGTGCTGGTGACGGTGAAGTCCGCGCAGACCGCCGAGGCGGCGGCGCAACTCGCCGACCGGATCCGCCCCGGCACGCTGGTGCTGAGCCTGCAGAACGGGATCGGCAACGACAGCGTGATCCGCGAGGTGCTGCCGTCGTGCGCGGTCCTGGCCGGAATGGTGATGTTCAATGTCGTGCACCACGACGGCGGCCGCTTCCACCGCGGCACCGAGGGCGGGCTGGCCGTCTCCGACGATCCGGCGCTCGAGCGGTTCGCGCCGCTGTTCCGCCGCGGCGGCCTCGAACTGGGCCGCCACGCCGACCTGCGGCCGGTGCAGTGGGCCAAACTGCTGCTGAACCTGAACAACGCGGTCAACGCCCTGTCCGGCCGCCCGCTGCGCGAGGAACTGGCCGACCGCGACTACCGCCGCTGCCTCGCGCTGGCCCAGACCGAGGCCCTGGCGGTCATGCGGCGCGCCCGCATCCGCCCCGCCCGGCTGACCGTGCTGCCGCCCGCGCTGATGGCCCGGTTGCTGACCGTGCCGGACGCCCTGTTCACCCGGGCCGCGGGCAGCGTGCTGGCGGTCGATCCGATGGCCCGCTCCTCGATGGCCGACGACCTGGCCCGCGGCCGCCGGACCGAGATCCGGTGGCTGTGCGGCGAGATCGTGAACCTCGGGGCGATGGTGTCGGCGCCCACGCCGGTGAACGCCCGGCTGGCCGAACTCGTCGAGGCCGCCGAGGAGGGCGACCCCCGGACCTGGTCGGGCCCCGAGCTGCTGGCACAGTTGCAGGCGGCGCGGGAGCACACCGCCCGGCATCCGGCGAACGACGGCTGACGCGCGAGTTCGCGTCGGCGGGGTCCGGTAGCATCGGACATACCGACATACCACAGTCTTTGGAGGTTTTCGATGGGTTCACTCAGCCCGACGCACTGGCTGATCATCGCATTGCTGGTGCTGGTCCTGTTCGGCGCCAAGCGGCTGCCGGATGCGGCCCGGGGCGTGGGGCGTTCGCTGCGCATCTTCAAGAGCGAGATGAGCGAGATGCAATCCGACAGCTCGCAGAAGACGGAGCAGCCCGCCAAGGCGCCCACGCAGGAGCTGCCCCCGGCCCAGCCGTCGGCTCCGGCCCCCCAGTCGAATCCGGAGACGCACAAGGCGTAACCGATTCGCGAATCCCGGGATGAGACGATCATCCCGGGTCGCGTTGTGTCCGGATCCGGTGACAGGCGACCAGCGAGGCAGCCACATCCATGCGCATACCGTTCGACCCCAGGCAGAGTCGGCGCAGGACGAATCCCGACGGCACCATGTCGTTGGTCGAGCACCTGCACGAGCTGCGCTCGCGGCTGCTGAAGTCGCTGGCGGCCGTCGCCGTCACCACGGTGCTGGGATTCCTGTGGTACCAGTACGGGTTCCTGGGCGTCGAGAGCCTGGGTGACATCCTGCGTGGCCCGTACTGTGAGCTGCCCGCCTCGCATCGCGCGGCGCTGAGCCCCGACGGGGCCTGCCGCCTGCTGGCGACCGCGCCGTTCGAGCAGTTCATGCTGCGGTTCCAGGTCGGCTTGACCGCCGGCGTGGTCATGGCCTGCCCGGTGTGGCTGTATCAGCTGTGGGCGTTCATCACGCCCGGCCTGTACGCGAAGGAGCGCAAGTACGCGCTGGCCTTCGTGGGCGCGGGCGCGACGCTGTTCGTGGCGGGCGCGGTGCTGGCCTACTGGGTGGTGGCCCACGCGCTGAGCTTCCTCATGGGCATCGGCAGCAATGTGCAGATCACCGCGCTGAGCGGTTCGCAGTACTTCAGCTTCATCATCAAGCTGCTGATCATCTTCGGCGTCAGTTTCGAGACGCCGCTGCTGATCATCGGCCTCAATATGATCGGCGTGCTCAGCTACGAGAAGCTGAAGAAGTGGCGGCGCGGCCTGATCTTCGGCCTGTTCGTCTTCGCCGCGATCGTCACCCCGCAGGACCCCTTCTCGATGCTGGCGCTGGCCTGCGCGCTGACGCTGCTGTTCGAGATCGCGGTGCAGGTCGCGCGGGTGAACGACCGGCGGCGCGCCCGGCGCGAGGACTGGAGCAAGCTCTCCGACGACCAGGCGTCCCCGCTGGACGACCGGCCGGACGACGTCGAGGCCGCGACTCCCGTGGACCGGCCCGATCCGGTGGCGTCGGCCGATCCGGTCGGGACACCGCCGGAGAAATCACCGCGCCCGGTGTCGGACTACTCCGATACCCTCTGACGGTGACACTTCGGTCGCTGACTGGCGAACTCGCGGCATTCGCCGCGGAGCTCGAGTTCTCCCTCGATCCCTTCCAGCAGGAGTCCTGTGCCGCGCTCCAGGGCGGGCACAGCGTGCTCGTCTGCGCGCCGACCGGTGCGGGTAAGACCGTGGTCGGCGAGTTCGCGGTGCATCTCGCGCGCGCCGCGGGCGGCAAATGCTTCTACACCACGCCGATCAAGGCGCTGTCCAACCAGAAGTACGCCGACCTCGTCGAGCGCTACGGCCGCGATGCGGTGGGGTTGCTCACCGGCGACCAGTCGCTGAATCCGACCGCCCCGGTCGTGGTCATGACGACCGAGGTGCTGCGCAATATGCTGTACGCGAGTTCGGATGCGCTGCAAGGTCTTTCGTACGTCGTCATGGACGAGGTGCACTACCTGGCCGACCGGTTCCGCGGCGCGGTGTGGGAGGAGGTCATCCTGCACCTCCCGCCGGACGTGCGGCTGGTCAGCCTGTCGGCGACGGTGAGCAACGCCGAGGAGTTCGGCGCCTGGATGGAGACCGTGCGCGGCGATACGGCCGTCGTCGTCGACGAGACCCGGCCGGTGCCGCTGTGGCAGCACGTCCTGGTCGGGCGGCGGATGTTCGACCTGTTCGACCAGGAGTCCAGCGATCAGAAGGTCCTCGTGGACG
This sequence comes from Nocardia transvalensis NBRC 15921, assembly GCF_000308875.1. Taxonomy (GTDB): domain Bacteria; phylum Actinomycetota; class Actinomycetes; order Mycobacteriales; family Mycobacteriaceae; genus Nocardia; species Nocardia transvalensis. The sequence goes on along the minus strand of NZ_BAGL01000052.1, from coordinate 187,113 downwards.
AGGATCTGGTGCGCTACATCAAGCACCGCGAGCAGGCCGACCGGATGGAGAGCTGGGGCGGCCCGCGCGGCCGCGGCGGGGGCAGGCGGTTCTACCGGCCGCTGCCGCGCCCGGAGATGCTCGCGGTCCTCGATCACGAGGGCCTGCTCCCGGCGATCACCTTCATCTTCAGCCGGGCGGGCTGCGACGGCGCGCTGGCCCAATGCGTGCGGTCGCGGCTGGACCTGAGCCGCGAGGACGACCACGAGGTGATCGACGAGATCGTCGAGAAGCACACCGGCGATCTGCCGCGCGCCGATCTCGAGGTGCTCGGCTACTGGGAGTGGCGCGAGGCGCTGCACCGCGGCCTGGCGGCCCACCACGCCGGCATGCTGCCCGCCTTCCGCCACACCGTGGAGGAGTTGTTCGTGCGCGGCCTGGTGCGGGCCGTCTTCGCCACGGAGACACTGGCTCTGGGCATCAACATGCCCGCCCGCACGGTGGTGCTGGAGCGGCTGGTCAAATTCAACGGCGAGACGCACGCCGAACTCACCCCGGGCGAGTACACGCAGCTCACCGGCCGGGCGGGGCGGCGCGGTATCGATATCGAGGGTCACGCGGTGGTGGTGTGGCATCCGGACGTCGACACCAGCGCGGTGGCGGGCCTGGCCTCCACCCGCACCTACCCGCTGCGCAGCTCGTTCCGGCCCGGCTACAACATGTCGATCAACCTGATCGACCGGATGGGCTCGGCCGAGTCCCGGTCGCTGCTGGAGCGGTCGTTCGCGCAGTTCCAGGCCGACCGGTCGGTGGTGGGGCTGGTGCGGGGCATCGAACGCAACGAGGGCCAGTTGCGCAAGCTGCGCTCGCAGATCGGCGACGAGAGCTTTCTCGAATACCTGACGCTGCGCGAGCGGGTGAAGCAGCGGGAGAAGGATCTGGAGCGTCAGGGCCGGGCCGACCGCCGGGGCGCGGCGGTCGCGTCGCTGACCTCGCTGCGCCGCGGCGATGTGGTCGCCATCCCTTCCGGGCGTCGCCAGGGCCTGGCGGTGATCCTGGAACCCGATGCGTCGCCGGGGGATCCGCGTCCGCTGGTGCTCACGGAGGACAAGTGGGCCGGTCGCGTCTCGGCGGCCGACTTCCCGACCCCGGCGCAGCCGCTGGGCCGCATGCGGCTGCCGCGCCACATCGACCATCGCACCGCGCGCACCCGCCGCGACCTGGCCTCGGCGCTGCGCAGCACCGGGATCAGCGCACCGGGCCGGCAGCGGCGCGGCGCGCGGGCCAAGGCCGCCGACGACCACGACCTGCAGACCCTGCGGCGGGCGCTGCGCTCGCATCCGGCGCACACCCGCCCGGACCGAGAACAGCTGGCGCGCATCGGTGAACGCTACAACCGGCTACAGCGCGAGACCGAGTCGATGCGGCAGAAGGTGGCCGCCACGACCAATTCGCTGGCGCGCACGTTCGACCGCATCGTCGGGCTGCTCGAGGAGCGCGGCTACGTCGACGAGGGCGAGGTGACGGCCGACGGGCGGCGTCTCGCGCGCATCTACACCGAGGCGGATCTCGTTGTCGCCGAATGCCTTCGGGAGGGACTGTGGCGCGGGCTCGGCCCCGCGGAGCTGGCGGCGGTGGTATCGATCCTGGTGTACGAATCCCGGCAGGAGACCGGCGGTTTCCTCGGCCCGGCCGGGCCCACCGCGCCGATCCGCCGGGCGGTCGGGGCGACCATCGGGGTCTGGAGCACCCTGCGCACCGACGAGGCACGGCACAAGTTGCTGCCCACCCGCGAGCCGGATCTCGGCTTCGTCGGCGGCGTGTACAAGTGGGCGCGCGGTGAGAGCCTCGCGGATTCGCTGCTCGCCAGCGGAGAGGGCGGAACTCCCCTGTCGGCAGGCGATTTCGTGCGCTGGTGCCGCCAGGTGATCGACCTGCTGGACCAGATCCACCAGACCGCCGACGACACCGAGGTGGCCGGGACGGCGGCCAAGGCCGTCCGGGCGATCCGCCGGGGCGTGGTGGCGGTGGACGCGGCCTGATTGCGGGCGCGGTGCCGCCAATGCGGACACGGTGGATTCGATTGTGATTGGATGCTTGCGTGTACCGGCCGTGGTGAGTGAATGGTGACCTCACGCGGGGGGCAAGTGTGAGTACGACGAGTGCGAGTGGAGGCAGGCAGATGAGCGGCCCGTACGGACCGAGCGACACCCCTGGTCCAGGGGAGGGACGCCCGAACGATCCGACCCAGCAGTGGGGCGGACAGCAGCAGCCCTCCGGGCCGGCGGGACCCACGCAGCAGTGGGGCGGTCAGCAGCAAGGCGCCGCCCAGCCCACCCAGCAGTGGGGAGGCCAGCAGGGCGGCGGTCAGCCGTGGGCGCAGTCTCAGCCCGGCCAGCCTCAGCCCGGCCAGCCTCAGCCCGGCCAGCCGCAGGCCGGTCAACAGTGGAATCAGCCGCCGCAGCCGCAGTGGGGTCAGCAGAGTTCGCCGTCGTGGCCGCAGCAGCAGCCCCCGCAGCAACAGGCCTGGGAGCCCACACAGCAGCAGTGGGGCCAGCCGCCCCAGCAGTGGGGCGCCCAGCAGCCGCCGGGTCAGCAGTGGCCGCAGCAGCCCGACCTCCAGGTCACCAAGGCGAAGAAGTCGAAGAAGGGCCCGCTGCTCGTCGGTGGCGCGGTCCTGGTCATCGTCGTGGTCGCGGTCGTGCTGGGTTTCGTCTTCCTCTCCAGTGACAAGCTCGACAACAAGGCCGTCCAGGACGGTATCCAGAAGGTCCTCAAGGACTCCTACGGCATCGATGATGTCCAGGAGGTCACCTGCCCGTCCGGCCAGAAGGTCGACGTCGGCAAGACCTTCGACTGCACCCTGAAGGTCGGTGGCGAGCAGAAGAAGGTCACCGTCAAGATCACCAAGGACGACGGCACCTACGAGGTCGGCCGCCCGAACTGATCCGGAGGTGAGGCGGCGGGCGGTGGCCGGTGCCCGAGAATCGGGATCGGCCGCCGCAGATCGACCATGAGCCCCACGGGAAATACGCGCTCGCGCTCCAGGATCGGCCCGAGTTCCGGTACGCGGATCGAGATCGTCACCGTGCAGTCGCCGGGGCCCAGCGCCACCAGCATGCCGTCGCGGACCGTCGCGGTGAGCGGCCGAATCATCACGGCCCCACCGAGTTCGAGTTCGAACTCGCCGACGCGATCGCCGTCGAGGGTGATCTCGAGGCGGGGGCGGCAGGTCTGGGTGATCTCGTGTTCGATCAGCTCGACCCGCTCGGTTCCGCCCGCTCCGGTGCGCGCGGCCGAGGCACGCAGCCGCTCGTAGCGCCGCCACCCCGCGACCGCGACGCCGCCGATATCGACCGCGAGCAGACCGTCGACCGCCCCGGCGATCTCGCGCAGGGCCGCCGATCGGACGATCGGGGTGACGGCCCGCGCGTGCCGTAATGCCAGATCCTCGATGCCGCTCTCGGCGAGGCGTTCGGCCAGCTCGTTCTCGACGACCTCGCGTGCGGCGTGCCCGAACAGCACGGCCCGGGCCGTGATCGAGGGTGGATTCGTCATCGCGGAACCTCCCGCACGCGGATGTGGGGCTCACCGCCGGTCATCCGGACCCGGACGACCGGGCCGGTGGGCCGGATGAACTCGCGGACCCGGATGGACGGGTTCGTATCGGCGACCACCTGGACGTGCACCTGGGGCGGATGCGAGCTCTGGTGGTGCGCCCGCACGGTTGTGGGCGTGCGCCCGCGCCGCCGCCGCAGAACCAGTGCGGCCACGCCGGCGGCCAGGAGGAAAGCGACGACAGCGAGTACGGTGCCGAAGGTGTTGTCCCGCTGCGGATCATCGTCCGATCGCGTGGTGATCGGCACTTCCGTCTCGGACGTTTCCGGGACCGGCTGCGTGGTGGTCTCGGCCGGCGGGGGTTTCGGCCGGGTGGTCGTGGAAGAAGACGGAACCGAGCGCACGGTGATCGTGATCGGCTCGGTTTTCGACGCCTCACCGCAGGTGGCGCGAATCGAATACTGCCCGGGGGCTACCCGTTCGGTGGCAGTGAACGATATTTCGAACGAACCTTCTCCGTAGACCGTCGCGGGCTCCGCCGTGCCGGTCCAGCTCGGCGTGACCCGGACCGTGGCGCAGCGCCAATAGTTGCCGGACACGGTGATTCGCGTGCCGCGTTCGGCGGTGGACGGGACGTTCAGAGTCGGGTCCGGCCCCGGGCAGAATTCGCCGATGACGGTGGGAGTCGTCGGGCACGACCTCGTCCCTCCGGTCGGAGAGGATGTCGTAGTCGGAGGAGGCGTCGTGGTCGTGGTGGGCGCGGGCACGGCGAGGGGGAGCGGAGCCGCGCCGAGCAGTGCCGTCGTCGTCACCGCGACAAGGAATGCCCGTACCCCGCACCACATGGCTGCCTCTCCGAAGCGCGACCGCCGAGAACCGGTCCGCGCCTTGGAATCAGAGTGCTCCCCTCCGACCCCTCGAACACGAGTATCCCACTACCTTATTCATGGTGGGCAGCCCGGAAAACTGTGGTGCGCACAGATTCCCGCGTTTTCTCGGAGTCGGTCGGCCATTGCCGCCACGGCTCCGGCGGCGGCCGGTCGTGAGCTTGCCGGAAGGAGGAGGTACGGATCAGGCCGAGCGGGATTCCATCGCCGCGATCAGACGTTTCACCGGGCTCTCGGCGTTGTAGGCGGCCGCGAGGTCCTGGAGGGCGGTGCGGTCGGCGGGCGTGGTGGGCAGGAGGTCGGGGCGGGACAGGTGCACCTCGGCGTCGCGGACGACGCGGACCACCGGGGCGGCGGCCTTCAGGTAGTCGTCGGCGGCGCGGAGTTTGGCGCGGACGCCCTGGGCCAGGTCGGCGGACGGGTCGTGCACCGCGGCGACCAGGGCGTCGAGGTCGCCGAAGCGGGAGATGAGGGTGGCGGCGGATTTGTCGCCGATGCCCGCGACGCCCGGCAGGCCGTCGGAGGCGTCGCCGCGCAGGGTGGCCATATCGGCGTAGGCGGGCCCGGCATTGCGTTGCGGCACACCGTATTTCGCGGAGACCTCGGCGGGCCCCCACAGCTCGGCCTTGGCCAGCCCACGCCCGACGTAGAACACCCGCACCGGCGGGGCCGGGTCGTCGCGGACCAGTTGCAGCAGGTCGCGGTCGCCGCTCACGACGATGGTCTCGTCGGTGGCCTCGCGGGTGGCGAGGGTGCCGATCACGTCGTCGGCCTCCAGCCCCTCGGCTCCCGCGGTCGCGATACCCGCCGCGGCCAGGACCGCGAGAATCATGTCGACCTGCGGGGTCAGCGTGTCGGGTACCTGTTCCGCGCCCGGTTCGGCGTCCGCCGCATCGTCGAGACGGTGTGCCTTGTACGAGGGAATCAGCTCCACCCGGAACGCCGGCCGCCAGTCCAGGTCCAGGCAGACCACCAGCCGCCCCGGCGCATGCTGTTTGATCAGCGCCGCCACCATGTCGGTGAACCCGCGCAGCGCGTTCACCGGCTGACCGCCGGGCGCGGTGATCTTCTCCGGGATCGCGTGGAAGGCCCGGAACCACAGGCTGGCCCCGTCGAGCAACAGCAGCGGACCGGCGGCAGGTGAGCTCATTCCCCAGACGCTAGCCGATCCCGCCGACAATCAACCGCATACCCGCACCGGAGCGGGTGGGTATCCCTGCCGCGTGTGGTGATCGGATGTATCGCGGGAACAGCGGGCGCGGGCCGGGTAACGTCGGAGCTATGAGCGCGCACACGGAGGCACGGTTTTCGGCGGACGTCTACGGGAAGCGGCTGGAGCGGGCGGCGGAGCTGACTCGCGCGGCGAAACTCGATGCCCTGCTCATCACGCCGGGCCCGGATCTGCGGTATCTGATCGGCTCGCGGGCGCAGTCGTTCGAGCGGCTGACCTGCCTGGTCGTGCCCGCCAGCGGCGAGACGCCGTCGGTGGTGATCCCGAAGCTGGAGCTGGCGTCACTGTCCGGATCGGCCGCGGGCGAACTGGGCCTGCGACTGCTCGACTGGACCGACGGTATCGATCCCTACCGGATCGTGAAGTCGGCGCTCAACGCGGGCGCGCGGGTGGCGGTGGACGACACCATGCCCGCCCTGCACCTGCTGCCGATCGCCGATACGCTCACCGCGCTGCCGGTCTCGGCGACGCCGGTGCTGCGGGAACTGCGAATGAGCAAGGACGCCAGCGAGATCGAGGCGTTGCGCCGGGCCGGCGCGGCCATCGACCGCGTGCACGCCCGGGTGGGCGAGTGGCTGCGCGCCGGCCGCACCGAGGCCGAGGTGGCCGACGATATCACCGCCGCCATCGTCGAGGAGGGCCATACCGAGGCCGCCTTCGTGATCGTCGGCAGCGGCCCGAACGGCGCCGACCCGCACCACGAGGTCTCGGACCGGCGCATCGAATCCGGCGATATCGTGGTCGTCGATATCGGCGGGCCCGTGGAACCCGGCTACTACTCCGACTCCACCCGCACCTACGCCGTGGGCGAGCCGGACCTCGAGATCGCTGCCCGGTACGCCGTCCTCGAACAGGCCCAGGCCGCCGCCGTGGCCGCCGTGCGCCCGGGCGCGACCGCCGAGTCGATCGACGCCGCCGCGCGAAACCCGCTGTCCGAGGCGGGCTTCGGGGAGAACTTCATCCACCGCACCGGGCACGGCATCGGCCTGTCGGTGCACGAGGAGCCCTACATCGTGGCGGGCAACGGCATCACCTTGGAATCCGGGATGGCCTTCAGCGTCGAGCCCGGCATCTACTTCCGCGGCGAATGGGGCGCGCGCATCGAGGACATCGTGGTGGTCACCGACGACGGCTGCGAATCCGTGAACCACCGGCCGCACGGCCTGACCGTCGTCTGACCCGCCGGATCGTGGTCGAGGCCCCCGCCCGCAGTTCCCGGCGGCGGGTGCCTACCCTCGGTCAGCCGCGCAGGGAGCTGCTGCTCATGACGCGGTCGGCGTGGATGGCGATGACGACGCGGCGCGGATTCTCGCGCGGGACGCGGTACCGCCGGGTGTAGCGCTGCTCGGCGTCGGCGACCTCCGCGGGCTCGGTGAGGACCTCGGCCGGGCCCTCGAGGGTCAGCCAGCGCGCGCCGTCGACCTGGCTGACGGCGGCGCACCCGCTCCGGCGCACATTGCGCACCTTCGCCGACCCGCCGTCGCAGATGACCCGCGCGATGCCCGCCTCCGGATCCCACGTGAACCCGACCGCGACCACGTGCGGGGTGCCTTTGGCGCGCAGCGTGGAGATCGTGGCCAGGTGCCGCTCGGTCACGAACTCGAGTGCGGCGGGGGACAGTTCGATGCGGGTCTCGGCGGTCGTCATGACCGCGACGCTAGCAAGCCGGGGACCGGGCGCGTCCGGCCGTACCCGGCGGTTTGGCAGACTGGGCGCCATGGGTGTGCGCGGACGCGACGTCGACGAGGGTGTGATCCTGCTGCTGGGCGGGCGCAGTGAGATAGGGCTCGAGATCGCCGAGCGCTTGGCGCCCGGCCGCGCGGTGATCCTGGCCGCGCGCCGCAGCGGCGACCTGGCCGAACCTCGGCGCCGTGTGGAGGCCGCGGGCGCGACCGCGGTCCACGCGATCGAATTCGACGCCGACGACCTCGCGAGCCACCAGCCGCTCCTGGAGAAGGTCACGGCCGAGTACGGCCGCATCGGCGTGGCGGTGCTGGCCTTCGGTGTCCTCGGCGACCAGGCCGTCGCGGAGCGGGATCCGGAGGCGGCCGTCGCGGTGCTGCGGACCGACTTCGTCGCCCAGGTCAACGTCCTCACCGTGCTGGCGAATACGCTGCGCGGCCAGGGCGGCGGACAGCTCGTGGTGTTCAGCTCGGTCGCCGGGTTCCGGGTGCGGCGCGCCAACTACGTGTACGGCTCGGCGAAGGCCGGGCTCGACGGCTTCGCGAGCGGGCTCGCGGACGCCCTGCACGGCAGCGGAGTTCACCTGCTGCTGGTGCGCTCCGGTTTCGTCATCGGGAAGATGACCGAGGGCATGAGCCCGGCCCCGTTCCCCGCGACCCCGGGCCAGGTCGCCGACGCCGTGGTCACCGGACTGCGCCGCCGCGCACGGGTGACCTGGGCCCCGGGGGTCATGCGGCTGCTCTACTTCGTATCGCGCTTCGTCCCGCAGGCCGTGTGGCGTCGCCTGCCCCGATGACGTCCTCGACCTGGCCCCCGGAGAGGCCGATCGCCGTGGTGGGAATCGGGGCCGACGGATGGTGCGGTCTGGGCGAGACCGGCCGTGCCGCGATCCTCGGCGCGGAGACGGTCTTCGGGTCGGCGCGGCAGCTGGCCCTGCTGCCCGAGGAGGTGACGGCGCGGCCGGTGACCTGGCCGTCGCCGCTGCTGCCCGCCCTGCCGGATCTGCTGGCGGCGCACCGTGATTCGAAGATCTGCGTACTGGCCAGCGGTGACCCGATGTTCTACGGGATCGGGGTCACCCTCGCGAAACTCGTTGGCGCGCAGGCGCTGCGGGTGCTGCCGCAGCCGTCGTCGGCCGCGCTGGCCTGTGCGCGCCTGGGCTGGGGTCTCGCGGACGTCGCGGTGGTCAGCATCGTGGGACGCCCGCCGGAGACGGTCCTGCCCGAACTCGCGGACGGGCGGCGGATCCTGGTCCTCGTCCCCGACGACTCGTCCCCGGCGCTGCTCGCGGACCTGCTGGCGCGCAACGGGTTCGGCGGTTCCTCGCTCACAGTACTGGAACAGCTGGGCGGACCGGCCGAACGGATCGTGACCGGAACCGCCGCGGAATGGTCGGAACCGCCGGGTGATCCGCTCGCCGTCGTCGCCGTCGACTGCGCCGCCGACCCGGCCGCGCCGCGGCTGACCCGGCTGCCCGGACTGCCCGACACCGTCTTCGGCGGCGACGGCCAGCTCACCAAGGCGGAGGTGCGGGCCCTGGCCCTGTCCGCCCTGGCCCCCGCGCCCGGGGAGCTGCTGTGGGACGTCGGCGGCGGCTCCGGAACCATCGCCATCGAATGGTGCCGCACCCATCCGGCCTGCCGCGCGGTCACCTTCGAGCGGTCCGCGCCGCGGCGACAGCAGATCGCCGACAACGCCGTGGCCCTGGGCGTCCCCGGCATCGACATCCGCGGCGAACTGCTCGCCGACGCCGACGCCGCGCTCCCAGCGCCCGACGCGATCTTCCTCGGTGGCGGTCTGACCCAGCCCGGCGTCTTCGAAACCTGCTGGGCGCGTTTACGTCCCGGCGGTCGTCTCGTTGCCGACGCGGTCACCATGGAATCGGAGTCCGCGGTGGTCGGCTGGGCGGCGGCGCACGGCGGCGCGCTGCGCAGGATCCAGATCTCCCGCGCCGAACCGCTCGGGGGATTCACGGCATGGCGACCTCATCTGCCGGTTACGCAGTGGTCGGTCACCAAGAGCGCGGAGCGGTAGCGGTGCGCGTCCTGCTGCTCGGCGGTACCCGGGAGGCCCGGGAACTGGCCGAGATCGCTACCGGTGAGCGGGGTGTGGAGATCGTGTCGTCGCTGGCGGGTCGCGTGCGCGCGCCCGTCCTGCCCGCCGGGCCGGTGCGGGTGGGCGGCTTCGGGGGAGTGGAGGGGCTGCGAACCTGGCTGGCGGACAACGACATCGACGCGCTCGTGGACGCGACGCATCCCTTCGCGGGCACCATGTCGGACCACGCGGCCGCCGCCGGGGCGAGCCTGGGCATCCCGGTACTGCATCTGCGCCGGCCGGGCTGGCGGGAAGTCCCCGGCGATCGCTGGATCCGAGTTCCCGACCTGCGCGGTGCGGCGGAAACCGTTGCGACACGGGGCGATCGAGTGTTCCTCACGATCGGACGCCAAGGCGTCGCCGCGTTCGCGCACCTGACCGGGCAGTGGTTCCTGATCCGCGCCATCGATCCGCCGACCGGCGAGGTGCCCGAGTCGCACGAAGTGTTGCTGGCGCGTGGACCGTTCACCGTCGCGGACGAGCAACGGCTGCTCACCGACCGCCGAATAGACGTACTGGTCACCAAGGACAGCGGGGGTGACCTCACCGCCGCCAAACTGACCGCCGCCCGCACCCGCGGGGTGCCCGTGGTCATGGTCGACCGCCCGCCCCTGCCCGCGGGCGCGGCGGCCGTGGAGACCGCCTCGGCGGTCAGGGAGTGGCTGCGCGCTCAGGCGTGACCGTGGACCGGCCGCTCCAGCAGTTCCGGCAGCCGGTCGAACCAGTCCAGCACCGATCGCTCGTATCCGATGCCGAAATCCAGGGTGGCCCGCTCGCACCGTGACATCGGCTCGTCACGGCTCTCCAGATACTCGGCCAGGCGCTCCTCGTGGATCTCGCGATTGGCGGCGATGATCCGGTCCAGCCGGTCGGGATCGACGAACTCGCCGAACGACAGCGTCAGCAGCAGCGGCACCCGGATGGTCTCGGCGCCGGGATCGCGGGCGATCCACTCGGCGAACGCGTCCCGTCCGGCCTCGGTGAGGTGATAGGGCGTGCGCTCCCGCGCGCCGGTCGCGCCCTTCTCGACCAGCCCGGACTTGTCCATCGTTCCCAGCTCCCGATAGACCTGGCTCTGGGTGATCGTCCAGAAGTCCCCGATCCGGTCCTGGGCCATGTTCACCAGATCCCAGCCCGACATCGGCCCCTCGTGCAGAAACCCCAGCAGTGACGCCGCGGTCGAGTTCAGCCCCCGTTTCGACGAACTCTCGGCCACACCAGCCCCTTCCCACGACAACCCTCTACAGTGGAATATTAGCGCGCTGTCGGCGACACCGCGCGCCCGATGCCTCCGGCCGCGGTGCCGGAACTCGAGGATTCAGTGTGCGGTGTAGCGCCGCGAGGTGTACACCCGGGTCCCGGTGGGCGTGTCGAACGCGGTCGTGGTGGAGGCGCCGATGATGAGGAGGGTGCGCATGTCGACATCGGCGGGGTCGAGGTCGGCGAGGGTGGTCACGCGCACCGATTCGGACGGTCCGCCGACGTCGCGGCCCAGGACGACCGGGGTGTCCGGCTTGCGGTGCTCGAGCAGGAGGTCGCGCATGGCGGCCACCTGCCAGGTGCGCTGCGAGGAGGCCGGGTTGTAGACGGCGAGGGCCATATCGGCCGCGGCGACGGCCGCGATGCGCCGCGCCACCACCTCCCACGGCTTCAGCCGATCCGACAGCGAGAGCATGGCGAAGTCGTGGCCCAGGGGCGCGCCCGCGCGGGAGGCGACGGCGCTGGCCGCGGTCATACCGGGCAGCACCCGGACCGGGACGTCGCGCCACTGCGGATCCGCCGATTCCTCGATCACCGCCGCGGCCATGGCGAAGACGCCCGGATCGCCGGAGGAGACGACGACCACCCGCCCGCCGCGCGCGGCGAGATCCAGTGCCATGGCGGCGCGTTCGGATTCGACCTTGTTGTCGCTGGCGTGCCGCCGCAGGCCGGGGCGGACGGGGACCCGGTCGACGTATGTCGTGTATCCCACCAGATCGGTGGCCTCCGCGAGCGCCCGGGTGACCTCGGGAGTCGTCCACTCGGCGGCGCCGGGGCCGAGGCCGACGACGGTCACCTCGCCCGGAACTCCCGCGGCGGCGAGCCCGCCGGCCGGGAGACGAGAAGACGCGGTCGTGGTCCGGCCGCCCGCCGCGGGGTCGAGGGGAATCTCGGTGGTGGTCCGGCCGCCCGCCGCAGGGTCGAGGGGAATCTCGGTGGTCGGTTCCGGTCCCGGGACGACGGTGATCGCGAAGTACGGGACGTCGGCGTCGTTCACGTCCGCGGCGCGCAGGACGCGCTGGCGTCCGGTGCTGGCGCGTTCGACGTAGTAGGCGTCGTCGAGGCGACCGGAGTCCGAGAGTGCCTGGCGGACACCGGGATACGTGCGGCCGAGTTTCATGACGACGGCGGCGTCGGCACCGGCGAGGCGGCGGGTCAGCTCGTCGGCGGGCAGGGTGCCGGGCAGGACGGTCAGCACCTGCTCGCCCTCCACCAGCGGCGTGCCCAGGGCGGCCGAGGCGGCGCTCACCGAGGTGATGCCCGGCACGATCTCGGCCTCGAACCGGTCCGCCAACCGGCGGTGCATATGCATGTAGGAGCTGTAGAACAGCGGGTCCCCGGCGGCCAGCAGCGCCACCGTGCGGCCCGCCTCGAGATGTGCGGCGAGGGTGGCGGCGGCGTGCTCGTAGAACTCGTCGATCGCGCCCTGATAGCCCCCGGGATGATCGGTGGTCTCCGTGGTCACCGGATAGACGAGATGCTCCTCGAGCTGCCCCTCTCGCATATACGGCGCGGCGATGCCTCGCGAGATGCTGCGTCCGTGCCGGGCGCTGTGGAAGGCGATGACATCGGCCGCGCCGATCACGCGCGCGGCCTTGACCGTCACCAACTCCGGATCACCGGGCCCCAGCCCGATACCCCACAGCTTCCCGCTCATTCCTGTTCGCTCGCAATCGCATTCAGCGCCGCCGCGGTGATGGCGCTGCCGCCGCGCCGGCCGTGGACGGTGAGGTATTCGACGCCGTCATAGGCGGTGAGAGCCTGTTTGGATTCGACGGCGCCGACGAATCCGACGGGGATGCCGAGGATCGCCGCCGGGCGGGGCGCGCCCGCGTCCAGCATGTCGAGCAGATGGAACAGGGCGGTCGGCGCATTGCCCACCGCCACCACCGCGCCCGCCAGCCGGTCGCGCCACAGCTCCAGTGCCGCAGCCGATCTCGTGTTGTCCATGGTGCGCGCCAGCTCCGGCACCCGGGGATCGCCGAGCAGGCACAGCACGTCGTTGTCCGCGGGCAGCCGCGTGCGGGTCACCCCTGACGCCACCATGGTGGCATCGCACAGGATCGGCGCACCGGCCCGCAGCGCGGCGCGCGCCCGCGCGACCACATCCGGGCTGTACGCCACGGCGGCGGCGAGATCGACCTGCCCGCACGCGTGGATCATCCGCACCACCACCTGCGCGACATCGGCCGGGAAACGATCCAGCTCGGCCTCGGCCCGGATGGTCGCGAACGAGCGCCGGTAGATCTCGGCCCCGTCGGTGATATAGCCGGTACGTACATCGGACATGGCGTCCACCCTAAGCCGCGCGCCCCGACCGCCCCTCGCCACCCTGAGCCGGAGCGGGGGCGTGTGCGGTGCAGGGCAGGGCGGTCAGGCGCCGGGGTGGTCCAGAGGGCGGTCGGTGCGGGGGCGTTCCAGGAGTCGCGACATGACGATGCTGCTGCGGGTGCGGCCGACTCGGGCGTTCTCGCGGATGCGTTCGACGGTCGACTCGATATCGGCCATATCGGTGGCCATGACGTGGACCAGGGCGTCGGCCTCGCCCGCGATGGTCCAGACGCCGACGACCTGCGGGATGGGTTCCAGGCTGCGGCGCAGTTCGGCGGGGGAGATGTTGTCGCGGTAGTAGACCTCGACGTAGGCCTCGGTGCGCCAGCCCAGCGCGGCCGGGTTGACCAGGGCGGTGAATCCGGTGATCTGCCCGCCGCTCACCATCCGGTCGACGCGGCGCTTGACCGCCGGGGCCGACAGGCCGACCGCCGCGCCGATCTCCTGGAACGACGCCCGCGCCTGCCGCAGCAGGTGGGCGAGGATGGTGCGGTCCAGCTCGTCCATGCCGTTCCCTCCGCCCTGCGCAATGAATCGCCGCCATTGTCCGAAATGGCGCAACGAATCGATATTCCGAGCGCAACGGTACGCCCCTTATCGTCGAAATACGTCGCGTATCCGTCGAGCCCGAGGAGATCCGTTGACCTCCGTCGCCACCGTGCGTGCCCCCGAACCGGCCGGCGCTCGCCGCCCGACGCCCCGCCGGTTCCTGATGTGCCGGCCGGACCATTTCGACGTCCGCTACGCGATCAATCCGTGGATGAATCTCGCGGCCCCGGTGGACCGCGCCCGCGCGCTCGCGCAGTGGGAGACGCTGCGGGCCGCGTTCGAGGGGTGCGGCCATCGCGTCGATGTGATCGCCGGGGAACCGGATCTGCCGGATATGGTGTTCGCCGCCAACGGGGGACTGGTGATCGGGGAGCGCGCGCTGTCCGCCCGGTTCGCCCATCCCGAGCGGGTCGCGGAGGGCCCGGCGTTCCATCGGTGGCTGGGGGCGCAGGGATTCGCCGCGGTGTCGGCCGCGGCCGAGATCAACGAGGGCGAGGGTGATTTCGCGGTCGCCGGGGACCGGATCCTGGCCGGGACCGGATTCCGCAGCTCCGCGGCGGCCCATCGCGAGGTGGAGGCGTTCTTCGGCCTGCCGGTGCTCTCGCTGCGGCTGGTCGATCCCCGCTTCTACCACCTCGACACCGCCCTGATGGTCCTCGACGGCACCATCGCCTACTACCCGGACGCCTTCGACCCCGCGAGCGCCGACCTGCTGGAACGCCTCTACCCCGACGCGATCCGAGCCACCGCCGCCGACGCGAACGTCCTGGGCCTCAACGGCGTCTGCGACGGCTACCACGTCTTCCTCAGCGACCGCGCCACCGCCCTCGCCGACCGCCTCGCCGCACACGGCTACGCCCCGATCGGCATCGACCTCTCCGAACTCCTGAAGTCCGGCGGCAGCGTGAAATGCTGCACGCTGGAACTACATTCGGCCCGCACGGCCGGGTAACCGCCAGGCGGCGCGGACATGCAAGGGCCCTGCGATGGATAGGCGCGCCAGGCCCACGTCGCCGACCCGCCCTTGTTTCCGGCGTGCTTTTGGCCGGAAACCGCCGTGGCCAAGAGGATTCCGGCCAAAAGCGTGCCGGAAACGAGATGGGCGTGGTTGGTCGACCAGAGGGTTCGTTGCCGATCAGCGGGCCGACTCGGCGGGAGGGGCGATCCGGTAGCCGCCGGGCTCGGCGACGACATCGGTGACCGGCCCTTTGGGGCGGCCGCAGCGGCGGTCGCAGCCGGACCAGTGCTGACGGCCCGCGACAGAGACGTCTGCGGCGGCTAGGCCGGTGGCGGGCGGCGGTTGGTTGGCCGGGAGACTGGAGCCGTCGGCGACGGAGGGTGGCGGGGCGCCGGGGCGGATACGGCCCTGGGCGATCGCCTCGGCCAGGTCGGCGCGAACGTCGGTGCGGGACTTGGCGCATCCGGGTTTTCCGGCGCAGGCGGTCACCTGTAGCCACGGCGAGTCCGCGTCGAAGAGCAGGCCCATCGGCGCGAGGACACGGACCACCTGCTCGGCGGCCCACTCGTCGAGGTCGGCGAGCACCAGGCTGCGCCACGGTGTCACGATCACCGGGCGGTCCACGGCGGCAACGAATTCGGCCGTGCGCGCGGGCAAGCTGCCCAGCGGAACCCCCGCACCGAGGGCAACCCTCCCGTCGGCCTGGGTAAACCAGCCGATCGGAATAGCGTGCCGCGCACCGATTTCGAGCGGCGCGCCGGAGCCTGTCCGAGGCCGCGCGGCGCTGCCCTTAATCCCGGGTTGCGCCGCGCTGCCGTCCGGTCCGGGCCGTGTGGCGCTGTCGTTCGGTCCGGGTTGTGCGGCGCTGTCGCCGAGTCCGAGCCGGGCTGTGGAACCGTTCAGGCCGAGCTGTTCGGCGACGAGGGCGGGGCCGCCGGGAATCTCGTGCAGTCGCCAATGCTCGCCCCGCAGGTCCTGGAACGCATGTGCTGCCGCGAGCAGCGTGCCGACGGCCGCGTCACCCGGGAGCCGGATGCCGGTGTCGGTGCCGCCCAGCAATAGCGCGTACTCGTTCTCGCCGACCGCGTGCACCCCGATATCGCCGCCGAGGCCGCTGACGTCGCCCCGTCCGTCGTCCAGGGTGAACAGCACCCGCCCGGGCAGTTCGGCGAGATCTGGGCTCGATCGCAGGCCGTCGTCGAGCGCGGGGACCAAGGCGCGCACGTCGGCCGGACCGCCCACCCGGCCCGACAGCGGGGAGGCGACGATATTGCGGACGCGTTCGTGGGTGGCGCTGGGCAGGAGGCCGACCGCGTCCAAGCGTTCGGCGAGGGCGGCGGCGTCGTGCATCCGCCGCAGCTGCACATTGCCGCGGGAGGTGAGTTCGATGTGGTCGTCGCCGAGGTCGTGCGCCGCCGCTGCCAGGACTTGCAACTGGTCGGGCCGCAGCATCCCGGCGGGGATCCGGATCCTGGCCAGTGGGCCGTCGGCGGCCTCGTGCAGCCGCAGTACGCCGGGGCAGGAGTCGGGGACGGAACGAGTCATGGTCCCCTCAGCCTACGACTCGTGGCCGGAGCGGATCTACGACCGCATCCGCCGGGCCGCGATCGGTGCGGGACGGCCCTCGCGCCGCTCCGACGGCATCGGCCGCCAGTGATCGTTGAGCAGATTCGGCACCGCGTGATGGTCCTCGTGATCGCGGTGCACCGTGGTCGCGACGAGGGTGAGGCCCACGATCACCGTGGCGGCACAGACACCGCCCGCCAGCACCGCGAGATCGGTGTGTCCGGAGCCGGCGGCGGTCAGCGCCATGGCCAGCGTCGCGAAGGCAATCAGCACGCAGAAGTAGGTGGACCAGGCGACGGCACGATTGCGCCGCACCCAGTTCGGAGTCGCCGGCATCGTTCAGCGTCCTCTCGGATCGGCCTCCCCGCGGGTACCGCTCCGCCACGGCGGGGTGGGAACGTAACTGTCGTCCAGCAGATGTGGCCGCTCGTGATGCTCGAGGCGGTCCCGGCGCGAGGTGGTCTGGAAGGCCAGTAGCCCGAAGATCGCCACCGCCGCGCACACGCCCGCGGCGATCAGCAACAGGTCGCCCCGATTCCCGGCCGCTGCCGCGAGTGCCATCGCCAGCAATCCAACGGCAATCAACATGCAAACAATTCCTGACCAGGCAGCGAAGCGATTCCGCCTGGCCCATCCTGGTGAGCTTGGCATATGTCGAGCGTACTCTGGTGCGGCCGTGCTGGAAACGTCGAACGCACAGGTCGTTGCCTGTTCGATGCATAAGCACATCGCGGGTACCCCGACGCGGCCCTCGAGGGGCCGGGAGGCGCCCGGTAGCATCCCGGGTGCTCGCCTCTCCGGGAGGAAACCGGTGTAATTCCGGTGCGGTCGCGCCACTGTGACAGTCAGACCCTCCCGGCGAGCGCCAACTCCCCGATGGGCGCGTCACCCGAGGAAGGCCGAACCGTGATTCTGCTGCTGTCCACCTCCGATACCGATCTGCTGTCCGCGCGGGCCAGCGGCGCGGCCTACCGCCTGAGCAATCCGGCCCGGTTGCTGCTCGACGATCTGCCCGCCCTGCTGGAGGGCGTGGAGCTGGTCGTGGTGCGCATCCTCGGCGGCCGGCGGGCCTGGGAGGAGGGGCTGGACGCGCTGCGCGACAGCGGGATTCCCGTGGTCGCCCTCGGCGGCGAGATGACCCCCGACGCCGAGCTGATGGAGTGCTCGACGGTCCCGGGCGGCGTCGCGGCCGACGCCCACAACTACCTGGCCGCGGGCGGGGCGGAGAACCTGCGGCAGCTGCACCACTTCCTCTCCGACACCGTGCTGCTCACCGGGCACGGCTTCGAACCGCCGGTGCACCTGCCCAACTGGGGCGAGCTGGAACGGACCGCGCGCGAGGTCGAGGGCCCGACCGTCGCGGTGCTGTACTACCGCGCCCAGCAGCTGGCCGGGAACACCGCGTATATCGACGCGCTGTGCACCGCCATCGAGGACGCGGGCGGGCGTCCGCTGCCGCTGTACTGCGCCTCGCTGCGCACCGCCGAACCGGAGCTGATCGAGACGCTGCGCGGCGCCGACGCCCTCGTGGTGACGGTGCTCGCGGCGGGCGGCAGTAAACCCGCGACGGCGTCGGCGGGCGGTGACGACGACGCCTGGGATATCGGCGCGCTCGCCGACCTCGACGTGCCGATCCTGCAGGGCCTGTGCCTGACCAGCGGGCGCGCCCAGTGGGCGGCCAACGACGACGGCCTCTCGCCGCTGGACGTCGCGACGCAGGTGGCGGTGCCGGAATTCGACGGCCGCGTCATCACGGTCCCGTTCTCGTTCAAGGAATTCGACGCCGACGGCCTGGCGGCGTACGTCCCCGACCCGGAACGCGCGGCGCGGGTGGCGGGTATCGCCGTGCGGCACGCCCGGCTGCGGCACATCCCGCCCGCCCGGCGTCGCATCGTGCTGATGCTGTCGGCGTATCCGACCAAGCACGCCCGCATCGGCAACGCGGTGGGCCTCGACACTCCCGCCAGCGCGATCCGGTTGCTCACCGAGATGCGCGCGGCCGGTTACGATCTCGGCGCGCCGGGGGAGATCCCGGGCCTCGAGGAGGGCGACGGCGACGCGCTCATCCACGCGCTGATCGCCGCCGGTGGCCAGGACCCCGACTGGCTGACCGCGGAACAGCTGGAGGGCAATCCGATTCGCCTCGGCGCCGCCCGCTACGCCGAATGGTTCGCGACGCTGCCCGCCGAACTGCGCGACGCGGTGGTCGAGGCGTGGGGCCCGCCGCCGGGCGAGCTGTACGTCGACCGGTCGGCGGATCCGGCCGGTGAGATCGTCATCGCCGCACTGCGATTCGGCAATGTGGTGCTGATGGTGCAGCCGCCCCGCGGGTTCGGGGAGAACCCCGTCGCCATCTACCACGACCCGGATCTGCCGCCGAGCCATCACTACCTCGCCGCCTACCGGTGGATCGCGGACGGCTTCGGCGCGGACGCGATGGTGCATCTGGGCAAGCACGGCAACCTGGAATGGCTGCCCGGCAAGACGCTCGGCATGTCGGCGGCGTGCGGTACCGACGCCGCCCTCGGCGATCTGCCGCTGATCTACCCGTTCCTGGTCAACGACCCGGGCGAGGGCACCCAGGCCAAGCGGCGGGCGCACGCGACGCTGGTCGACCACCTGATCCCGCCGATGGCGCGCGCCGAGACCTACGGCGACATCTCCCGCCTCGAGCAGCTGCTCGACGAGCACGCCAACATCTCCGCGCTCGACCCGGCCAAGCTGCCCGCGATCCGCCAGCAGATCTGGACCCTCATGCGGGCCGCGAAGATGGACCACGACCTGGGCCTCACCGAACGGCCCGACGAGGACGTCTTCGACGATATGCTGCTGCACGTCGACGGCTGGCTGTGCGAGATCAAGGACGTGCAGATCCGCGACGGCCTGCACATCCTCGGCCGGGCCCCGGCGGGGGAGAGCGAGCTGGACCTGGTGCTGGCGATGCTGCGGGCGCGCCAGCTGTGGGGCGGCGAGATCGCGGTGCCCGGACTGCGAGAGGCGCTGGGGCTCAGCGAATCCGGCGACGAATCCCGCGAGCGCGTGGACGCCGTGGAACTCCGCGCCCGCACCCTCCTGGCCGCGCTGCAGGCCGCGGACTGGTCGGCCGACGCCGTCGAGGGCGTGCTGGACCGGCACGTCACGATCGGCGCTTTCGCTACGTCCGGTCCGGAAGTCGCAGCGCCCGTGGCGGATTCGCCGGACGCGGATGTCACGCCGATCACCGTGCCCGCCGACCGCGTCGACACCCTGCGCGCGGTCTTGCGTTTCGCCGCGACGGAGGTCGTGCCGCGGCTGCGGCAGACCGGCGTCGAGATCGACCGGGTCCTGCACGCGCTGAACGGCGGGTTCATTCCCGCGGGGCCGAGCGGATCGCCGTTGCGCGGGCTGATCAACGTGCTGCCCACCGGGCGCAACTTCTACTCGGTCGATCCGAAGGCGGTGCCGTCGCGGCTGGCCTGGGAAACCGGTCAGGCCATGGCGGATTCGCTGCTCGCGCGCTACCTGGCCGACCACGGCGCCTACCCGCCCTCGGTCGGCCTGTCGGTGTGGGGCACCTCGGCGATGCGGACCTCCGGCGACGATATCGCCGAGGTCCTGGCGCTGCTGGGCGTCCGGCCGGTGTGGGACGAGGCGAGCCGCCGGGTCACCGATCTGGAGCCGATCTCGCTCGCGGAGCTGGGCCGCCCGCGCATCGACGTCACCGTGCGCATCTCGGGCTTCTTCCGCGACGCCTTCCCGCACGTGCTGGCGCTGCTGGACGACGCGGTGCGGATGGTCGCGGCGCTCGACGAACCGGCGGAGTCGAATTACGTACGCGCGCACGCGCAGTCGGATCTGGCCGGCCACGGCGACGAGCGCCGCTCGACCACCCGCATCTTCGGGTCCAAGCCCGGCACCTACGGCGCGGGACTGCTGCAGCTCATCGATTCCAAGAGCTGGCGCACCGACGACGATCTGGCCCAGGTGTATACCGCCTGGGGCGGTTTCGCCTACGGCCGCGACCTCGACGGCGCCCCGGCGGCCGACGATATGCGCACCGCCTACCGGCGAATCGCGGTGGCGGCCAAGAACACCGATACCCGCGAACACGATATCGCCGACTCCGACGACTATTTCCAGTATCACGGCGGAATGGTCGCCGCCGTGCGAGCGCTCACCGGAACCAATCCGGAGGCCTATATCGGCGACAGCACGCGCCCGGACGCGGTGCGCACCCGCACGCTGTCGGAGGAGACCGCGCGCGTATTCCGTGCCCGCGTGGTGAATCCGCGATGGCTCGAGGCGATGCGGCGGCACGGATACAAGGGCGCCTTCGAGATGGCGGCCACCGTGGACTATCTGTTCGGCTACGACGCCACCACCAATGTCGTCGCCGACTGGATGTACGAGAAGCTTTCCGAAAGCTATGTTTTCGACGACGTCAACCGCAAGTTCATGGAGCAGTCGAATCCGTGGGCATTGCACGGCATCGCCGAACGCCTGCTCGAGGCGGCCGAGCGCACGCTGTGGGAGCATCCGGAACCGGAGACGCTGGAGCGGCTGCGGCACGTGTACCTGGAGACCGAGGGCGAGCTGGAGTAGCGAATTCGCCTGCCCCATAAAAGCTTGGGCTTGGTCCGCGCCTGTCCTGAGAGCACCATGAGAATGTCGCGACGACCGTCCGGTCCAGTCCAGCGCCGGACCGGCGGATAACGTTATCCGGAAGCACAATTCGACCCCGAATCAGGTTCGTGGAACGGTCGATTGTCCGATGCTGCTCGGATTGTCGCGAGGCCGTTCGCGAACGGATTCTCCAGGCACAGGAATTGATCATGAGAATTGCCAGATTCGCTGCCACCGCCGCCGTCTCCGTCGCCGCTCTGGGAATCGCCGCCGCCACCGCCCACGGTGAAGCCGGTATCACCGGGCCGTCGCTGAGCGGGGCCGACCAGGGCGTCGCCTACACCACGACGATGGCCGACGACCACTCCGCCGTCACCACCACCCTGGCGGCCGGACGGTTCGAGGTCACGCCGGACGCCGTCGCGGTCTTCGCGCCCGACGGCGCGCAGGTCGGCACGGTGCCGCTGGTGTACCAGGCGGCGGGCCGGACGGTGCACGTGACACCGGAAATCGACGCCGCCGCAACGACATTGACGGTGCGCCCCGACAACGCGGCGGACATCAGCGCGCCCACGCCGCAGACCCAGGCGCTGAAGCAGATCGGCAGCGAGGGCCAGATCATCGGTGGCGCGGCGCTCGGCTGCGTGATCGGGATCGTGGTCGGCATCTGGTTCTTCGGTGTCGGCGCGATCCTCGGCTGCGTCGTCGGCGGTCTCATCGGCGGAGCCATCGGCGCCAACCAGCCGTGACGGAGTCGCCCCTACGCCGCCGGGCGTAGGGACCCGTGCGCCCCGGGGCGGATGTGCCGCGGGGCGCCTCGCCGTACTGTTGGCCCCATGACCTGGAACGATCTCGCGCGAGCCAAATACGCGCTACTCACGACGTACAAGAAGGACGGCACCGCGGTCGGCACGCCGGTGTGGGTGGCGCCCGACGGCGACCGCATCGTGGTGTGGACCAACCCCAAGACCTGGAAGGTGAAACGGATCCGCCGCGATCCCAAGGTCACCCTGCAGGCGTGCGACAACCGCGGGCGCGTGCGGGGCGAGGAGATCCTGACCGGCACGGCCGAGGTGCTCGACGACGCCGGTACCGACCGGGTCCGCGGTCTGGTCGGGCGCAAGTACGGGGTGATCGGCACCCTCGCCATCCAGGGGCACAAGCTGTTCCTGGGCAAGGATCGGTCGGTCGGGCTGTCGATCGCGCAGCAGGCCCCGACCGCCTAGGGACCGAAGAGGCTGGGCGCGTGCGTGTTTCGCGTGTCAGCTATCGGCGGTGATCTCGATGCCGACGGTGCCGCGCTTGCCCCGGCGCAGGACGCTGCCGGTGACGATCAGCCACCCCTGCACCGGATACTTCCGCTTGATCAGGCCGCGCACGCGATCGCTGCCCGCGTCGTCGAGGATGCGGGCGGTGCCCTCCACGACCTCGCCCTGCGGGGTGCCGTTGACGCTGCACGGCTGCACCGTCACCTTGGGATCGCGGCGGATCCGCTTGACCTTCCAGCTGTCGGTGACCGTCCAGACGTAGAGTTTGCCGTCGCCGAGCGCGGCCCACAGCGGCGTCCCGACCGGGGTGCCGTCCTTGCGGAACGTGGTCAGCAGAACGTAATTCGCGGTGCCGGCGTCACCGAAGGGATTGTCCACATCCGGCAGCCTATCCGCGGCGGTCCGGATCGGCATCGCGCGGGCGGTCGTCGGCCATGCGATACTCGCCGGCCGCCAGGCGGTCCAGGAGGCGGGCGGTCCAGCCGGTGAAGTTATCGAAGACGCCGCTCCACAGGTCGAGCAGGTCGCGCGAGTGCGGCGCGTCGTGGCGGCCCGGGAAGTCGGGCGCCATGGCGATCAGATCGTCGCGGACGCCGGCGGCGGCGCGGCGCTGCTCGGTCAGCAGATCGATCACCTCGCGGCGCGGCAGCGCGTCCATGAAGGCGATGCCGGCGCCGAGTTCCTCCATATCGACACTCGTCAGCGCCGATCGCAAGCGCGCGAGGAATTCCGATTCGCCCGCAGGGGTGAGTTCGTAGAGAGTGCGGCCCGGTCCCTGGCTGCTGTCCTCGGTGCGTACCGCGCGCAGCGCGTCGTCGGCGGTGAGCTGCTTGAGGGCGTGGTAGATCGAACCCGGTTTGACATTGGTCCACGTCTCGGCGCGCCAGGACAGCAGCTCCTGGCGCACGGCGTAGCCGTAGGTGGGCTGCCGCATCCGGATCACTCCCAGTACGAGCAGGCGTACGGCGGACACGGGTCTCCTTCGCTGGCCGAGGGTGTTCGATCATGCTAGTCAAATTTGACTTCCGCCGCCAACCGGCTTACCGTCGGCTAGTCAAATTTGATTACCTAGCCAAGGGGAATGCATGAGTTCCACCTCGATTCCGGTGCTCTGGAGCGGTGACCTGCCGGTCACGCTCGACTTCTACCGGGCGCTGGGTTACAAGGTGACCTACGAGCAGACCCGGCCCTACACCTACGGCGTCGTGCAGCGCGACGGCTGCGAGGTGCATTTCGGGCCGATGCCGAAGGGTGGCGGCAGCGCGGAAGAGGCGTACGTCGGCTGCCTGGTGATGATCGATGACGCCGCGGAGTTGCATCGGGCGTTCAGCGACGGGCTGCGCGAGCGCTACAGCCGCGTTCCCGCGCGCGGGGCGCCGCGGATCACCCGGTTCCGGCCCGGGCAGTCGCGATTCACGGTCGTCGACCCGGCCGGGAACTCGATCATCTACATCCAGCGCGACGAACCCGAGGTCGAATACGGCGGTTCGCGCGACCTCGAGGGGCTGGCGCGGGTGATCGACAACGCGCGGATCCTGCGCGATTTCAAGACCGACGAGCGGGCCGCCGCCAAGGTGCTGGAGGTGGGCCTGCGCCGGTTCGCGGGCACCGCGCCGCCGCTCGAGCGTGGCCGGGCACTGGCCATGCTGGCCGAAATGCGCGACGTCGCAGGGGATTCCGGGCGGGCGAGCGAGTGCCGCCGGGAACTCGCCGCACTCGGACTGTCGCGGGCGGACCTCGACGGTATCGGCGGCGAGTTCCCGGGCGGCGGGGAGGCGTGATAGGGCTCAGGCGGCCAGGGTCAGGATCCGGGGGCCGTCGTCGGTGACGGCGATCGTGTGCTCGGAGTGGGCGGTGCGGGAGCCGTCGGCCGAGCGCAGGGTCCACCCGTCCGGATCGGTCACGATGCGGTCGGTGCCGGCGGCGAACCACGGTTCCAGAGCGAGCGTGAGACCCGGGCGCAGGACCATGCCCCGGCCGGGGCGCCCGTCGTTGGCCACGTGCGGATCCTCGTGCATGGTCCGGCCCAGGCCGTGGCCGCCGAATTCGGTATTGATCGGATAGCCGTACCCGTGCGCGACCTCGGCGATGGCCGCCGAGATGTCGCCGATGCGGTTGCCCGGGAGCGCCGTCTCGATCGCGGCGGCCAGGGCCTCCTCGGTGGCGCGGACCAGCCGCAGGTCGCGGTCGTCGGCGTTGCCGACGATGGTGGTCACCGCCGAATCGGCCACCCAGCCATCGATGCTCACGGCCAGATCCATGGTGAGCACGTCGCCGTCGCACAGCGCGTAGTCGAACGGAAGTCCGTGCAGGACAGCGTCGTTCACCGACAGGCAGATGGTGTTGCGGAACGGGCCGCGGCCGAACGACGGCGAATAGTCCCAGTAGCAGGAGACCGCGCCGCGTTCCTCGATGCGCCGGCGAACGTGCAGTTCCAGGTCGAGCAGGTTGACTCCCACCCGCGCGCGCTCGCGCAGGTCCGCCAGGGTCTCGGCGACGAACTGCCCGGTCACGCGCATGCGCTCGATCTCGGCGGGGGTCTTGAGTTCTACCACGTGCGTCCTTTCATCGGTATTTAAATACCGACCATAGCGCTTGCGGTATTTGAATACCAGCCGTAGCCTGGCCGCATGGTTCGCCTGCCCCTCACTCCCGCCCAGGTCGAGGCCGGTCGCCGCCTCGGCACGTACCTGCGCGACGCCCGCGCGGGACGGGACCCGGTGGTAGTGGCGCGCGCGGCGGGCATCTCCCCGGAGACTCTCCGCAAGATCGAGTCCGGGCGCCTGCCGAGCCCCGCGTTCGGCACGGTGGTCGGCCTGAGCCGGGCGTTGGACATCCCGCTCCAGGATCTCGCCGACGTGTGGCAGTCCGCGGTCCTGGCCGAAACGGCCTAGCAACCGCCGGGACCGCCGAGCGCGGTAGCAACTGTCGAGACCGCCCAGCGCGGTAGCAACTGTCGAGACCGCCCAGCGCGGTAGCCGAGCGTCGGTCAGCTGCCCGTCGGTGTTCGTCGTCGGGGGCCTGACCAGGCCGAAACTCTCGTGTCAGGCTATGTCAGCGACATGTCAGGTCCGTATCAGCCGAGTTGGCGAGAGTGTTGGACAACACCTCTTCGGAAGGAAAAACGATGTCCGACAACGCTACTTCGACCTCGACCTGGATCGGCACCGTGCCGGTGGACGACACCGCGCTGGCCGTGACCGACACCGGCGGTTCCGGCCGGCCGATCGTCTATCTGAACGGATCGTATGCCAGCCAACGGCATTGGCGGCGCGTGATCGCCGACCTCGGCCCCGGCTATCGGCACATCACGTTCGACGAGCGGGCTCGCGGTAGGTCGAAGCGATCCGCGGACTACTCGTTCGAGGCCTGCCTGCGAGATATCGATGCGGTTCTCGCCGCACGTGGCGTGCACCAGCCGCTGCTGGTCGGCTGGTCCTACGGCGCGCTGCTGGGGGTCTACTGGGCCGACCGTCACCCGGATCGGGCGCTGGGCGTGGTCGGGGTCGACGGCCCGTACCCGTCCGGCTGGACCGACGAGGCGGGCCGGGAGCGACTGCGGAAGACGTTCCGCCGGATGCGGCCGCTGCTGCCGCTGGTCGCCCCGTTGGGCCTAGCCGCGCGGATGAGCGCCGACCAGCACGCCGAGATCCAGATCGAGGCCCACGCGCTGCACGCCGCCCTCGGCCCCCTCCTCGACCGCGCTGCCCTCCCGGTCCGATACGTGGCCGCCTCGGCCGAGACCGTCTACGACAAGGGCGGCGAGCTGGAGCAGATGCGCCGCACCCTCGACCCGTACCTGGCGCGGAACCCGAACCTGAAGATCAGCGCGCGGGTCGCCAGCGATCACGGCAAGATCCTGCGCAACGATTCCCCCGCCGTCGCCGACGCGGTCCGCGAGGTCGCCGCTCTCCTCGATGACGAGGCGCGCTGAGGCGACGCGGAAGCCCTTCCCGCGCAACGGCATCCGCATCTGTCCACATTCCACCAGTACGAGGAATCCGGTCATGCCCGCTTCCGTAGACACACGATCGAACCGGTTGGCCGAACGGCTGCTGAGTGATCGTCACTCCGTGCCGCTGTCGGTCCTGTTGCACCTTGCTCCCGGTGCGCTGATCGTCGCCGCCTACCTGCTCATCGGCGAACCGTTCGCCGACGCCATCGGCTATCCGCACTTCGCCGGCTGGGCCGTCGCCCTGTGCACGGTTCTCCTGCCGATCCTGGCGGGTCTGCTGTGGCTGGGCTACCGCCGCAACGGCCGCCCCGCGCTCCACGGCGTGCTGCACTACACCGGCAGGCCGGTCGCACGCCGGAGATTGGTGGCGATGGTCGTCCCGCTCATCCTGTGGATGATCATCCTGGGCTACGCACTGGCGCCGGTGAACACATTTTTCCTCGACCACCTGTTCACCTGGCTCCCCTACGCCGACGCCGGCAGCAACGGCACCAACGCCTACCTGCACGGGTACTCGCACGCCACCACGCTCACCACCATGCTGACCTGCCTGCCACTGACCGGATTCGCACTTCCGCTCATCGAGGAGCTGTACTTCCGCGGCTTCCTCCTGCCGCGCATCGCCCACCTCGGCCGCCGGGCGCCCGTGCTCAACACGGTCCTGTTCTCGCTGTACCACCTCTGGTCACCGTGGGCATTCGTCTCCCGCGTGCTCTTCACATTCCCCGGATACTGGCTCGCCTGGCGGCACCGGGACATCCGGATCTCGATCGGAATGCACGTCGGCTCGGCAACCATCCTGGCGACCCTCGGCACACTCGCCCTCGCACTGAACCTCCTCTGACACGACCAGCCCTTGCTCCTCACGCGGCGTGAGGTTCTACCGTGGGCGTCATGGCGGGAACCAAGGTCGGTGAGCTGGCTCGGTCCACCGGGCTGACGGTGCGCACGCTGCACTACTACGACGAGATCGGATTGCTGGCGCCGTCGGGTCGCACCAGCGCCGGGCACCGGCTGTACTCGACCGCCGATATCGAGCGGCTGTACCGGATCACCCTGCTCCGCAAGCTCGGTTTGCGGCTGGACGAGATCGCCTCCGCGCTGGACGATCCGGCCTGGGATCTGCGGTCGGCGATGGGCAGGCACATCGAACAGCTCGACGGGCAGCTCGCGGTCGGGCACCGCCTGCGGCAACGGCTCACCGTCATGGTGAACGCCGCCGGTGACCGGCGCGAGATCCGATCCCGGGAACTACTGGACACATTGGAGGACATGGTCATGCTGGATACAAAGGTGCGGCGGCGGATCCCGACGCTCGTGTACGCCGATATCGAAGCGGCGCACACATTCCTGACCGAGGTCTTCGGCTTCGAAGCCGGCCGGCTCGACCGCGATCCGGACGGTGTGGTGCAGCACGGCGAGGTCACCGCCGGGGACGGCGTGATCTGGCTGCACCGGGTGTCGCCGCGGTTCGGGCTGCACTCGCCGAGGACCGCGGGATTCGACACCGTCAGCTGCGAGAACCGGCTCTGGTCGTTCATGACGCCCCTCGTCTGATTCTCCGAGGGTCAGGGGCGCAGGCCCGGGGCCGGGGAAGCGGGGGGATCGATCGTGGCGTGCTGGTGGGCGAATTCGCCGAGATCTTCGGTGTAGTCGCGGAATTCGGTGAGGGCGTGGTCGAGGAGGCGGGTGACCGCGCT
The DNA here is from genome assembly GCF_000308875.1 of Nocardia transvalensis NBRC 15921. Lineage (GTDB taxonomy): Bacteria > Actinomycetota > Actinomycetes > Mycobacteriales > Mycobacteriaceae > Nocardia > Nocardia transvalensis. The sequence goes on along the minus strand of NZ_BAGL01000052.1, from coordinate 159,492 downwards.
GCGGACGGCGGAGGTGTCGGCGGGGCGGACGGTGAGGGTGCGGGTGCCGGTCTCCATATAGCGGCCGTCGTCCTCGATGTCGTACCAGCGGACGGTGCCGACCTTGCGGGGCGGGCGCAGGCCCTGGCGGCGCGGGCCGCGGAAGACGGTGATCACCCCCGCGCCGGTGGCCGGTCGGCGGACCAAGTCGCGGTAGCGCTGGAGAGGAGTCGATTCGCCGGTGTAGCGGAGTACCGGCTGATGTTCGGGATAGAGGTCGGCGGCGACGAACGCCTGCGCGGGCCGGCTGCCGGGCGGCTGTTCCGACAGCAGCATGGTCAGCCGGTCCGGTAGCCGGTCGGCGGAGGTGATGGACAGTTCGATCCGCTCCCGGCGCAGGAACTGCATGGCGAGCGCGGCGTGCCGGTCGTGCCGGGCGGCCGCGACCCGGATGGGCCCGGCCTGGTCGGAGACCCCGTGGATCTCCGCCCAGACCTCCGGATCGGTCAGCACTGTGAAGGCGCGGCGCAGCAGATCGGCCTCGTTCCAGCTCAGCCGGCCGCGTTCGGAGTACTCCTGGCGCACCCCGGCCCAGAACGCGTCGCGCTCGTTGACGTGCCCGAACCGGGACAGATAATTCAGGGGATAGAGCATGCGGTCGTTGGCGGGCCCGTACCACAGGGCCGCGAATTCCTCTTCGTCGAACGACCAGGACGCCATCTATTCACCAATCACGGGTGGAACGTTGCGGTACGTGTCCGGTCGCCCGGCAGGAGACGAGGCGCCGGTATCGGACCTCGGCTCCGAACCCGCTGTGGCGGACTCTGTTCCGACAGTATCCACCAGCGGCTCCTTCGCGGCATGTCGGCCGGAGTCTTGCAGAGTGTCGGCTCCGCCGTGCACCCCCTCAGCCGGCTCTGCTGGTCCCGGTTCTCCGGCCGTGTCGTCGGTAGCCCCGGACGGGGAGTCGTCCGCAGCCGTGCCGCTATCGCCGAGAGACGATCCGCTTCCCGAATCCGTGGTCGAAACGGGTTCGGCGGCATGGAATCCGATGATGCCCGGCTGGGGCTCGGCCGCGGTGGCGTGCGAGGCGTCGCCGTCAGTGGCCGCTGTCTGTTCGGCTGACGTGTCGGCGGGTTGTACCTCGGTCGGCGTGGAATCGGTGGCCGACGGTGCCTCGGCGGCGGCCTGTTCCTGGGCGGCGGTGTCGGGGGTGAGGTCCTCGGCGGTGGAATCGGCGGTTTCGCGGTGCTGGTCGAATCGCATGCCGAAACGGTCGCGGTCGCCCTGGAAGCGGACGCGGAGGCGGGGGATTCGGTGCGGCGAATTGTTGTCGGCGAGTTCCGCGGCCGCCGTGCCGCCGACGGCGGTGGCGCCCGCTGTGGTGTACGGGGTGAGATCCGGCGGTGTCACGGGCGCGGACGGGGGAGTGAAGGCCGGGGGTTTCATCACCGGGGCGTTCGGCGCTTGCGGGGGCACCGGCGGATTGGGGGTCGCCGGGGGCGGCGGCGCGACCGGTGGCACCGGCGGCGCCGGCTTGAGCAGTGGCGCGCCGGGTGCCGGGTGGGCAGGAGCCGGCTGCGGCGTGGGGACAGCCGGGCTCGGCGGCAGCGGGCTCACGGGCGGAGCCGGTGCGGGCATGGGCGTGGCGGGCGGCGGCGCGGCGGGCGGGGCGACGGGCGGCGGTACCGGCGCGCTCGGCAGCGGACCGGCCGCGGGCGGCGGCACGGGTGCGACCGGTGGCGCAGGCGCGACCGGCGGTGCCGGGGTGACCGGAGGCGCGACCGGCGTCTGTGCCTGCGGCGGCGAATACGGTGCCGGTGCAGGGGAATTCGGCGCGTGGGACTGAGGTGCCTGGGACTGTGGCGCCTGGGTTTGCGGCGTGTTCGCGCCCGTGCCGGTGGTGGCGGCGCCGCTGTGGGAGCTGGCAGAGGTGGCCGCACCGGTCGTGCTGTCGTGTGAGGTGTAGCTCGACGAGACGTCGGGCGCGGTGCCGGTGACCGGGCGGGGCAGATCCGGTTTCGGCTGCTCGACCGGGCCCGTGCCGACGCCGGGCGAGGTGGACGAGCCGGGTGAGGTGGAGTGGCTCGGCCGCGGCGCGGGCCTCTCGTCACCGCTCGGCTTCTCGGGCTGGGTCTGCTGGGGTGCGTCGTGCCCGTGCTGCTGTTGCGGGACGCCGTAGCTGACGCCATTGGTGGAAGGGAAGCGACTGCCCGGCGAGGTGGACGACGGCCGGTTGCCGCCGGGGGACTGATGATTCGGCTTGCCGGGCCGCGACGGCCGGGAACCGTAGAGCGAGGACGTGGAGTCCTGGCCGTTCGAGGTGTGGGGCTGCCCCCCGAACAGCGAGCTGCTGCCCGGGTCGGTGCCGAGTCCGCTGCCGTTGACGGGCAGCCCCGTGACCGACGCGGCGGTGGTCACCGTCGCGCCCGCGGACGGCTTCCAACCGGCCGCGGTGAACAGGCCGCTCAGCGGGCCGCCGGAATCGCCCTCGCCGCCGATCGATATCGCGGCGGGATAGGTGGGCAGCCGACCGTCCTGATCGAGGAACGGGACCACGTAGCGCTGCTGCATGACCTGGCGGGCGTCGTCCTGCGCCTGCTGGGCCGCGCGGGACTGGCCGTCGTAGCCCGACGGGTCCTTGGTCTGGTCGGCGCTGACCGGAACCGGTTTGGGCACATACGCTTTCGCGGTCAGCGCGGCGGTGGCGGTGTTCGCGACCGCCTGGCCGGTCTGGTCGAACAGGTCCGCCAGCGTTCCGGCCTGGGTGCCGTAGTCGGTCAGGGCCTGGACCGCGGTGTCGGCGGCGGCGCCGGTCCACTCGCCGTCGACGGCGGTGCGGACGGACTGGACCAGCTGCGTGGTGGAGTCCCGCCACTGGTCGCGCGCCTGCTGCCAGGCCGTGACCACCGGGGCGGTCTGGTCGTCGACGGTTTGGAAGGCGTCGTAGATCTGCTGATGGGTCAGCGCGTCGACGTTCTCCGGGTTGGTGATTCCGGGCTGGTCGTATCCGCTCATCACACACTCTCCGCGCTGGGGCCGGGCGCGGCCGGGCCCGGTGCCGTCGAGATCGCGCGGTACTGCGCGGCGAACTCGCTGTCGGTCTGCTGCAGCCGCTCGCGGATCGTGCGGAACAGGCTCTGCACCTCGTCGGCCACCTGCCAGTGACCCTCGAGCGCCTCGTGGGCGCTGCTGCCGCCGCCGGACCCCTTGTCCCGGAAGCGCTGCACGAGGGTGTGCGCCGAGGTGAGGACGGCGGACTTCTCGCCGAGACCCCAGGATTCGTGCTGGTTGACCTGCTGCACGAGCTGCTGAATGGCCCGGATCTCGGTCTTGCGCTTCTCCATCGCCTGATCGAGCGCCACGAACGCCTGCGGATTCACCTTCAGCGAAACCGCACCCGTCTTGGCCTGTTCGATCAGCGGGCCGAAGACCTGCCGGCCGCTGTCATCTCCCATGATGCCCCCATACGACTGCGTGCGTATCTGTTATCGATTCGACGCACACGCGACCGCCCTGGTTCCATCGATCTGGATAAAGATCTCGGCGGCGATCGGTCACGAGCTCCTCCGGTGCTCGAGCTGTGCGGCGGCCGGTCGCGACAGCGGGAAGCGCGACGGACCGGCGGTTCCGGTGGGGCGATTCTGCCATACGCGAGCCGGTCGCGGGCACCGGAGCGATTGCCCGCCAGTCGATTACCCGCCGGACGCGCGGCCGCTACGTCGCGCGGCTGACCGACGACATGTGGAAATCTGGAATCCGCAACGGCGGCATGGCCGTCCGCGTGAACCAGTCCTTCCACTCGCGGGGGAGGGTGATCTCGGTGGCGCCCGCCTCGGTCGCCCGGCGCAGCAGGTCCAGCGGGCTCTCGTTGAACCGGAAATTGTTGACCGCACCGGTCACTTCGCCGTTCTCCACGAGATAGACGCCGTCGCGGGTGAGCCCGGTGAGCAGGAGGGTCGCGGGATCCACCTCGCGGATGTACCAGAGGCAGGTGAGCAGCAGCCCGCGTTCGGTGCGCGCGACCATATCGGTCAGCGTGGCGCCGGATCCGCCTGTCATGAGCAGGTTCTCGCCGGGAACCGTGACCGGCGCGCCGAATTCGGCGGCGGTGGCGCGCGGGTAGATCAGCGAGGTCACGACGCCGTCGCGCACCCAGTCGGCGCGGCGCGCGGTGAGCCCGTTGTCGAAGACCGACAGCGACTCCGACGAGGAGGGCGTGGCCACGAACGGCCGGTACTCCAGCCCGGGAGCGCTCGGATCGGAGTACAGCGTGAGCGGGAGGTCGCCCAGCCGCTCACCGATCCGGGTGCCGCCCGCGCGGGAGAATGCGGTGTGGCCCTCGTGCGCGCCGCGGCCCTCCATCGACCACATCAGGTAGATCATGAGATCGGCGACCGCGCCCGGCGGCAGCAGCGTCTCGTAGCGCCCGGCCGGGAGTTCCACGCGCCGCCGCGACCAGTCGAGCCGGCGCGAGAGCTCGGCGAGCAGCGCGGGAACGTCGACATCCGTGAAGTCGGCGGTGCCGGTCCCGGCCCACGCGCTCGCCAGCTCCGCGCCCTCGCCGCGTTTGCCGTTGATCTCCACCGATCCGGTGGGCTGCGTCCAGCGGCGGCGCACCCCGGTCGAGGTGCCCAGCCACGTCGAATGCTGCTGATGGTGGGCGAAGCCGTAGAGCCGGTCCGCGCCGTCGAATCCGGTGGCGAGATCGCTTGCCAGCCGCTCGAAGACGCCGATATCGGTGGTCGCCGGTGCGCCCTCCCAGGGCAGAGCGCGATCGGGCCCGAGCGGATCGGGATCCGGCAGCGGCACGGCGTCGCTCGCGGGTGCGGCGGTGCGCGCGGCCTCCTCGCTCGCCCGCACGACGGCCTCGATCTCGGCGGGGTCGACGCTGGTCGACACGACGCTGCCGACCCGCGCGGCCTCCGGGCCGTCCCGCAGGATCGAGACCACCGTCCACTGCCGGGAGACCGAGGAACCGTTGGTGGTCATGGAGTTTCCGGCCCACCGCAGCGACGCCTCGTAGGCGTCGGTGACGATGACGATCGCGTCGTCGGCGCGCGAGAGCCGCAGCGCGCGCTCGACGACATCCTGTGCGGGGAACACCCCGTCGGTAGTGGTCACTGCCCGGCCTCCGCGCGGGTGTTGAGGATGGTCACGCCGCGCACGAGCACCGACGGGCAGCCGTGACTGACCGCCGCCACCTGCCCGGGCTGCGCCTTGCCGCAGTTGAACGCGCCGCCGAGGACCCACGTCGACGGCCCGCCGACCGCCTCCATCGCGCCCCAGAAGTCGGTGGTGGTGGCCTGGTAGGCGACATCGCGCAGCTGGCCGTCGAGGCGGCCGTCGCGGATGCGGTAGAACCGCTGACCGGTGAACTGGAAGTTGTAGCGCTGCATATCTATGGACCACGATTTGTCGCCGACCACGTAGATGCCGTTGTCGACCCGGGAGATCAGCTCAGCGGTCGTGGTGTCGCGCTCGGGATCCGGCTGCAGGGAGACGTTCGCCATCCGCTGGATGGGGACGTGATGCGGCGAATCGGCGTACGAGCAGCCGTTGGAGCGGTCGAGTCCCAGCCGCGGGGCGAAGACGCGGTCGAGCTGGTAGCCGACCAGGGTGCCGTCGCGGATCAGATCCCACCGCTGGCCCGCCACGCCCTCGTCGTCGTAGCCGACGCTCGCGAGCCCGTGCTCCTGGGTGCGGTCGCCGGTGACGTGCATGACCGGGGTGCCGTAGCGCAGGGCGCCGAGCTGGTCGGGGGTGGCGAACGAGGTTCCGGCGTAGGCGGACTCGTAGCCGATGGCGCGGTCGTATTCGGTCGCGTGGCCGATCGACTCGTGGATGGTCAGCCACAGGTTGGTCGGATCGATGACCAGGTCGAAGGCGCCGGGATCCACGCTCGGCGCGGACACCTTCTCCGCCAGCCACTCCGGGATCCGCGCCAGCTCGCCGTGCCAGTCCCAGACGCCGTCGGCGCCGGTGACGTACTCCCAGCCGCGGCCCGCCGGAGCGGCGAGGGTGCGCATGGTCTCGAAGACGCCCGCCGCCGGGTCGACCGTGATCGCCTCGAGTTCGGGGTGCAGGCGCACCCGCTGCTGGGTGATGGACGATCCGGCCGTATCGGCGTAGAAGGTCTGCTCCTTGACCTGCAGCACCGAGGCGGTGACGTGGTCGACGCCCGCGGCGTCCGACAGCCGCCGCGAATAGTCCTGCAGCAGTGCGACCTTCTCGGGTGTCTCGATCGCGAACGGATCGATCTCGTAGGGCGAGACCCAGGCGGCTCCGGCGTAGACGGGCTCGTCCGCCAGCTCGACGCGCTCGCGGTTCAGCGCGCGCAGCGTCGTCGCGACCGTCACCGCGCGGCGCGCCACCTCGGCCGCGGTGGCGGGCGACAGATCGGCGTGCGAGGCGAAACCCCAGGTGCCGTCGACGACGACCCGGACCGCGAAGCCGAGATCGGTGGCATTGCCGATGGATTCGACGCGCCCGTCGCGCAGCCGGATCGACTGCGTCACCAGCCGGTGCACACGCAGATCGGCGTGGGTGGCGCCGGCGGCGCGGGCCGCGGTGAGCGCGGCGTCGGCCAGTTCGGCGAGCGGGAGGGCGCGGAACTGTTCGTCCACGGCCCGGACAGGGGTGCTCACGGCGAATACGCTAATCGGTTGCGGACCGGTCGTTCAACAGCTTTCGATGCGGCCGTGCGGGAATCGTTGCCGCCCAGCACGACACGCCGTGCAAACCTGCACGCGATGCAAACCCGCACGACATGCGGTGTGGCACGAGGTGAACCGCACGCGCCGACACACAGCTTGCCGGGTGTTTCGTGATCAATGGCGTACCGTGTGCCCGCGTGCCGCCATCCGCGCTCCGTGACCGTAAGCGGGAACGCACCCGCCGTGCCCTCCTCGAGGCCGCCGTCGACCTGTTCGAGAGACGTGGCTACGAGGCGACCACCGTCGCCGATATCGCCGCGACCGCCGAGGTGGGCACGCGAACGTTCTTCAACTACTTCGAGAGCAAAGAGGAATTGCTCTTCCCCGAACCCGACGAGCGGGTGCGCGCCGCCGTGCACGCCATCGCCACCCGCCGGCCCGACGAGCGGCCCGTCGAAGTGTTGTTACGCGCCTTACGCGCGGCCGGCGACAATCCCGGCGACCATCTCGGCGACGACCTCGCCGCCCGCATCTCCGTGCTGCGCGCGCAGGTCTCGCGCACGGTGCCCGCGGTCAGCGGCCGCGCCGCGCACGCCCAGCTGGCCGCCCAGCAGGAGATCGCCCGCCAGCTGCGCGGGGCGTTCCCGGAGGAACTCGACGAGGTCGGCGCGGCCGCCTTGGTCGGCGCGGTGGTCGGCGCGGTCTCGGGCGCGCTGACCGTGCTGTTCTCCGGCCGCCACGCGATCGAGGACGGCGAGCGCCTGCACCACAAGATCCGGGAGACGACCTCGAAGGTCCTGGCGCCCTGGCTGGCCGAGCCGCCGCGGGCGGATCGGCCGGTCCGGCAGATGATGGCCGAGGCCCGCTGCTGAGAGCGGGGCTCAGCCGAACTGCTGCCAGCCCAGCCGGATCACCATGCCGACGACCACGATCAGCAGGACCGCGCGGACGAATCCCGCGCCGCGCGCCAGCGCCATGCGCGACCCGGCGATCGCGCCCGCGATATTGGCCACGGCCATGGCCAGGCCCAGCGTCCAGATGACGTGCCCGGTCGCGCCGAGGAACAGCAGCGAGCCCAGATTGGAGCCGCAGTTGATCACCTTGGCCATCGCCGCGGCGCGGACGAACTCGGTGCCCAGCAGCGTGGCGAAGGTGATGATGAGGAACGTGCCGGTGCCGGGCCCGAGCAGCCCGTCGTAGCAGCCGATCAGGCCCGCGGCCAGCGCGACCACCAGGATCGTCTTGCGGCGGGTGGGGGCGTGGGTGGCCATCGTGACGCCGATCGAGGGCCGCGCGGTCACGAAGATCGCGACGCCGATCAGCACCACCATCACGATCGGGATGAAGTAGTCGCGGTCGATCAGCGCGACGGCCGCCGATCCGGCCGCCGCGGCTCCCGCGGCGATCACCGCGCCCGGCAGCAGCAGCCGCCAGCGGATCGGCACCTTGCGCGCGAAGGTGATCGTCGCCGCGGTGGTGCCGGAGAAGGCGGCGATCTTGTTGGTGCCCAACGCCGTCTGCGGCGCGATCGTGGGGGCGACCAGGAACAGCGTCGGCAGGATGATCAACCCGCCGCCGCCGACCACGGCATCCACCCAGCCCGCCGCGGTCGCGGCCGCGAGGAGTACCGCCCAGTCTGCGAGATTCACCGAGCGACCCAATCAGACGTCGGATGATTGGGCAAATCCGCCCCCGGCCTGCTCGGAACGAGCGCGCCGCCACCTAGGCGTACCTCCGCATTCGCTCCGGCCGTGCGCGGACCGAGGACGGCTACGCCGACTGCGCCACTTAGGCGTACCTCCGCATTCGCTCCGGCCGTGCGCGGCTGAGGACGGCTACGCCGGCTGTGCCACCTAGGCTGAGCGGGTGCGTCGATTCAGTCTGTGGCTGCGTGGCAAACCACTCGTGGCGGACTCGATGCTGGCGCTGGTGCTGTTGGTGCTCGATCTGCTGACCGTGGCGGGGAAACAGCATCACGCGGTCTACGTGGTGCTGGGCGTGCTGGCCCCGCTGCCGGTGGTGTGGCGGCGGGCGTATCCGCGGGGGAGCGCCGCGGCGCTGCTCGCCGTCTCCATCGGCAGCACCGTGGTGAGCATCGCGATCGGCGAGGATCTGCAGCCGCCCGCGCTGGTGGCGGTGGGCATCATGCTCTACACGCTGGTCGCCTATGTCGGGCGCCGCGAAGGGCTGCTCTATCTCGCGGCGCTGGCCGTGGACGGCATTCTGTCGATCACGCTGCTGAACCAGGGCGTCTGGATCACCACCGGATTCCTGATCATGTTCTACGCGCTGTGCTGGACGCTGGCCGAATTCCTCGGCGCCCGCCACGCCTACGACACCGAGGTCGCGGCCCGTCTCGCCGTCGCCGACTACGACCGGGAGCGCAGCGCCCACGAGGCCGTCGCCATCGAGCGCACCCGCATCGCCCGCGAACTGCACGATGTGGTCGCGCACGCGGTGAGCGTGATCATCGTGCAGGCCGACGGCGCGAAATACGCGCTGCGCCGCGATCCGGACGTGGCCGAACAGGCGTTGAGCGTCATCGCCGGCACCGGCCGCGACGCGCTGCGCGAACTGCGCCGCACCGTCGCCCTGCTGCGCACCGAACACGCCCCCGAACAGCTGCCCCAACACGGGACGGCGGGCCTGGCGCGGGTGGTGGAGATGATGCGCAGCGCGGGCCTGGTGGTGGAACTGGAGCTGACCGGCGAACTCGACGACGTCACCCCCGAGGTCAGCCTGGGCGTGCACCGCATCGTCCAGGAGTCGCTCACCAACACCTTCCGCCACGCCGGGCCCGATCCGAAGGCGTGGGTGCGGGTGCGCCGCCGCGACCGTGACGTCCTCGTCGAGGTCGACGACCTCGGGCACGCCGCGAGTGCCGCTGCTCCGGGCGTCCGCGCCGAGATCATCGGCAGCGGTCTGGGCCTGGTCGGCATGCGTGAGCGCGTCGCCGTCCTCGGCGGCAGCCTCGAGGCGGGCCGCCGCCCGGAAGGCGGCTGGCGCGTCCGCGCCGTCATCCCGCTGGACCGTGACGGCCCCGACTGACGTCGGGAAAATCGGCGGGTGCTCCGGGAAACCGGCGGGGGCGTCGGGAGACGGGGTGGGGACGTCGGGGGACGCTATAGATTGGTGCGCGTGCCGATCACCGTTCTCGTCGTCGACGACCAGGAGCTCATGCGTGCCGGGCTGAAGATGGTGCTCGGCGCCCATCCGGACGTGGAGGTGGTGGGGGAGGCCGACAACGGGGCCGCGGCGGTGAGCCGGGCGCGGGAGTTGCGGCCCGACGTGGTGCTCATGGATGTGCGGATGCCCGTGGTCGACGGCGTCACCGCGACCGGGCAGATCCTCGAATCCGGGTGCGGCAGCAGGGTTCTGGTGATGACCACCTTCGACATCGACGAGCACGCGCTCGGCGCGCTGCGGGCCGGGGCCAGCGGCTTCCTGCTCAAGGACACCCCGCCGGAGGACCTGATCTCAGCCATCCGCAGCGTCGCCGCCGGCGATGCGGTGGTGTCGCCGAAGGTGACCAAACGGCTGCTGGACCGCCTCATCGCCGACGATCCGGCGCGGATGCGCGACCCGTCGGTGCTCGACGTGCTCACCGCCCGCGAGCGCGAGGTGCTCGAGCAGATCGCCGCCGGGCGGTCGAACGCCGAGATCGCCGGCGAGCTGTTCCTGTCCGAGGCCACCGTGAAGACGCACGTGGGCCGCGTGCTCACCAAGCTGAACCTGCGCGACCGGGTGCAAGCGGTGGTGCTGGCCTACGAAACCGGTCTGGTGCGGCCGGGCGCCTGAGCCCGGTCGCGGAATTCACAGCCGGAATTCAGGAGCCGCGGGAGAAAATCGGGCGTCCCGCGCGTTGGACGGGTAGATCGTTCTCGAAAGGATCGCCATGCCCGCCCTGTTGTTCGCGCTCTACCTCGTCGTCGAGATCGCCGCGCTCGTCGTGGTCGGCCATCTGATCGGCGTCGTCCCCACGATTCTGCTGCTCATCGCGGGATCCGGCCTCGGCCTGATCCTCGTCCGGTCGCAGGGCCGCCGGGTGTTCGACCAGTTCCGCCGCGCCCGCCTCGGTGAGATCGCGCCCGGCACCGCCGTCGCCGACGGCGCGCTGGTCGCGCTCGGCGCCGTGTTCATGTTCGTGCCCGGCTTGATCACCTCCGTGTTCGGCCTGCTCCTGCTGTTGCCCACCCGCGCGCTGCTGCGCCCGGTGGTGTCGGCCTTCGCGACCCGCCGCATCGACCGCCTGTCCATGGCGGCCGGGTATCACGGCGTGGTCGTCGAGCCCAGCGGCGATGTGGTCGACGGCACCGTCGTGCACGAGTACTACGACGACGGCCAGGGCGGGGCCCGCCCGATGATCGACGGTCGCTGACCACCGCCGCCGCGGGCGGTCCGCGGCCGGTCGAGGGCAGGCCGAGCGGCGGATCGCCCGTACGGCAGACTGGGATGCCGTGAGTACCCAGTTGCTGGTCGGCGGACGCATCTACAGCTCCAGTTCACCCGATGCCACGGCGATGGCGGTGACCGACGGCACGGTGGTGTGGCTGGGTGCGGATCAGCCCGGGCGGGCGCTGCATCCCGACGCGGAGGTCGTCGATCTCGACGGCGCGTTCGTCGCGCCGGCGTTCGTGGACCCGCACGTGCACGTCACCGCGCTGGGACTGCAACTGACCGGACTCGATCTGTCGCGGGCCACCTCCCTCGCGCACTGCCTGCAACTGGTGAGCGACTACGCCCGGGCGCATCCGGGCATTGTCCTCGGCGACGGCTGGGACGAGACCCGCTGGCCCGAGGGCAGGCCGCCGACGACCGAGGAGATCGATGCCGCCGCCGGACCCGGCCGCGCGGTGTATCTCGTTCGCGTGGACGCTCATTCGGCGGTCGCTTCCTCCGCGCTGCTCGACGCCGTCCCGCAGGTGACCGCGGCGGCCGGATTCACCCCGGGAGAACCGCTGCGCGCCGACGCCCACCACCTCGTGCGTGCCAGCGCGTTGAACAGTCTGGACCGGGCGCAGCGGGACGCCGCCCGCACCGCCGCCCTCGACCACGCCGCCGCCAACGGCGTTGTGGCCGTGCACGAATGCGCCGGGCCGCAGATCTCCGGCCGGGACGACGTGACCGAACTGCTCGCCTTCACCCACGGCGTGCAGGTGCGCGCGTACTGGGGCGAGGCGGTCCGCACCGCGGACGAGGCCCGCGCCCTCATAGACGAACTGGGCGTGCACGGCCTCGCCGGTGATCTGTTCGTCGACGGGTCGATCGGCTCGCACACCGCCTGGCTGCGCGCGCCCTACGCCGACCGGGACACCACCGGCGTCGGCTACCTGGAGGCCGACGCCGTCGCCGCGCACGTGCGGGCCTGCACCGAGGCGGGGATCCAGGCCGGATTCCACGCCATCGGCGACGGCGCGCTCGAGGCCGTGGCACAGGGCTTCTCGCGGGTCGCGGCCGACCTCGGCGGTCCCGCGGTCGCCGCGCGCGGGCACCGTGTCGAACACGCCGAGCTGATCGATGCCGAGCAGATCGCGGCGCTGGCCGCCGCGGGCGTGATCGCCAGCGTGCAACCGGGATTCGACGCCGAATGGGGCGGGCCGGACGGCATGTACGCCGCGCGACTGGGCGCGCGCGCTGCCGCCCTGAACCCGTTCGCCGCCATGGCCTCCGCCGGGATCTCCCTTGCCCTCGGCTCCGACGCCCCCGTCACCGCCTTGAGCCCGTGGGAGGCCGTGCGCGCCGCGGCCCACCACCGGACGCCCGGCCACCAGATCTCCCCGCGCGCCGCCTTCGCCGCCGCCACCCGCGGCGCCTGGCGCGCCGGGGGTATCCGAGACGGCATCGCCGGAACCCTGGTCCCCGGCGCGCCCGCCTCGTACGCGATCTGGGACGCCGCCGATCTGGTCGTGGCCGCCGCCTCCGACAAGGTCCAGCGCTGGTCCACCGACCCGCGCTCGCGGGTCCCCGGCCTCCCGCCGCTCGACCCGGGCACCACACCGCCCGCCTGCCTGCGCACGGTCCATCGCGGCGTCACCATCTACGAGGCGTGAGACGCGAACGTCGATGACGAACGATCACGCCGAAGGCGCAGTGGCCGCGCCCGATACCGATCCCGGCCACCAGCGTGCCGGAAACATTCGTGACGCCACCGCGAACACTCGTGACGTCGGCGCGAGGCTGCTGGACCTGCCGCGGCGGTATCCGGTGTGGTCGCGGATCGTCGGCGCGATCGTCGCCGGACTGCTGATCTACGCGAGCTTCCCACCGCGGGCCTGCTGGTATCTGGCGCCGCTGGGAATAGCGCTGCTGACGCTGGTGGTGCGCGGGAACGGGCGGCTGCGCGCCGGATTCGGGTACGGCCTGCTCGCCGGGGCGGCGTTCTTCGTCCCGCTGCTGCCCTGGACCGGGATCTACGTCGGGCCGGTGCCGTGGCTGGCGCTGTCGGCGGCGTGCGCGGTGTACGTCGGGCTGTTCGGGCTGCTCGCGCGGCTGGTGAGCACGCGGCCCGGGTGGCCGCTGTGGGTGGCCGCGATGTGGACGCTGACCGAATGGGGTCGCTCCACCTTCCCGTTCGGCGGATTCCCTTGGGGACGGCTGGCGTTCGGGCAGGCCGACGGCTGGTATCTGCCGCTCGCGAGCCTCGCCGGCGCGCCCGGGGTGAGCTTCGCGGTGGCCCTCACCGGGACCGCGCTGGCCGCCCTGCTGCTGGGGATCGCCGACCGGCGACGGCCCCGATGGCTGCTCGGAATCGTCACCGCCGCACTCGTCGTGGTGATCGTCCCTGGCGCCGGACTGCTCCTGCGCTCCGCGCTGCCCGCCCCGGACGACGGCATCCGCCACATCACGGTCGCCGCCATCCAGGGCAGCGTGCCGCGGCTCGGACTGGACTTCAACGCCCAGCGCCGCGCCGTCCTCGACAACCACGTCCGCCGTACCGAGGAACTGGCCCTGGCCGTCGCCGCCGGGCAGGCCGCGCAGCCGGATGTGGTGATCTGGCCGGAGAATTCGTCCGATATCGACCCGCTGCGCAATGCCGACGCCGCCGACGAGATCGCCGCCGCGTCCACCGCGATCCACGCGCCCATCCTGGTCGGCGCGGTCCTGGTGAACCGCGACTCCGGCGACTCCGCGGTCACCACCACCAACTCGGTCATCGTGTGGAACGGCGACGCCGGACCGGGGGAGCGGCACGACAAGAAGATCATCCAGCCGTTCGGGGAATACCTGCCGCTGCGCGGCTTCTTCCGGCACTTCTCCGAATACGCCGACCGCGCAGGCTATTTCGTGCCCGGCCACGGCGACGGCGTGGTGCACGCCCGCCCCGCCGGGGGCGGCCCCGAGGTCGCCGTCGGCGTCGCGACCTGCTACGAGGTGGCCTTCGACCGCGCCTTCGAGGATTCGATGAGCGCCGGTGCGCAACTGCTGACGGTGCCGACCAACAACGCCACTTTCGGCGACAGCGAGATGACGTATCAGCAGCTGGCCATGTCGCGCCTGCGCGCCGTCGAACACGGCCGGGCCCTGATCGTGGCCGCCACCACCGGGGTCAGCGCGATCGTCACCGCCGACGGCGCCGTCGCGCAGCAGACCCCGAAATTCGTTCCGGCCGCACTGGAGGCGACGGTCCCGCTGCGCGACGCGACGACACCCGCGACGCGGGTGGGCCCGTGGCCCGAGCGGACATTGTGTATCCTTGCCGCGGCTGTTGTTGTGGCTGTGGCTATTCGGCGGCGAATGTCGTCGTCCGAGCATCCGGCAGATGCGGACGCCGTCGGTGACCGGATGGGCCGCTAGTCGCCTCCGCAGGCTCTCCCGCGTGGTGAACATACTGTGACACCGCACGGCCGATGCGAGTACCAGGCACCGGCCGGTACGCCCGCGCCTAGTTCGCCCGATCATTGCGTGTAGCTCCACGGGTGCGTCCGAAAACCCGGCTTGAACAGCGTTTTAAGTGGTTTTTCCGGTTCGATCGCGATGTTTGCGAAGAGATTGCTAACTAAAAGCACTCTCCACCAACATCGTTGGAAGTGAAACATCTCGAGATCGCTACCGATCCGCCCGACTCGATGCTCCGAATCATAGGGCGTGGATCACGTCCTACGGCGGCCGCGTGTGCGCGCCCGCCGCAGCGTCGTTCTCGAGGGCACGGGGAGTTGCGTCAACAGCGGCAGAACGGAGTGATTGATGAGTTCATTGGCCACGGATCGCGTCGACCAATGCTCTTCCGGCGAATTCTCAGCACAGCCCTTCGCCTTGTCGCCCGCGCAGACCGCGATCTGGTACGCCCAGCGCATCCGGCCCGACGTTCCGCTGACCGTCGCCCAGTACGTCGACATCCACGGTGATCTCGACGTCGGCCGCCTGCTGTACGCGATCGAGCGGTTCGGCGCGGAGGCACAGGTCGGCCACGTGCGGCTGCTGGAGATCGACGGCGTCCCGCATCAGGTGATCGATCCGGCGCGGCGGCCCGGCTGGGCCCGCATCGACCTGCGGCACGAGGCCGACCCGCGGGCGGCGGCGCTGCGCTGGATGAACGAGCACGCCAGCACCCCGATCGACCTGGAGCGCGATCCGCTGACGACCAACGTCGTGCTGCGCGTCGGTGAGCGCGACTACATCTGGTACTCGCGAGGCCACCACATCGTCATCGACGGCTACGGCGCCATGAACGGCACCACCCGCACGGCGGAGATCTACACCGCCCTCGAGAACCACACCGAGCCGGTGGCCTCCCGCGCCACCACGCTGGCCGAGATGTACGCGGGCGAGTCGGCCTACCGCGAGACCAGCCGTTTCGGGTCCGACCGGCAGTACTGGATCGAGCAGCTGGCCGGGGTCGGCGCGCCGATGAGCCTGTCCACCAGCGGAATCGGCGTCTCGGTGCCCGAGGCGGGCCGCCGCATCGCCGCGGGCGTCCTCGCGCCGGCGGCGGCGTCCGATCTGGCCGCGGCCACCGGGGTGTTCGACACCCAGAACTCCACCCTCTTCGTGGCCGCGCTGGCCTGCTACGTGCGGGCCGTCACCGGCAGCGCCGATGTGGTGCTGAGCCTGCCGGTGTCGGCGCGGACCACGGTCGCGCTGCGCCGGTCAGCGGGAGTGGTGTCGAACGTGGTGCCGATCCGGATCCGCTTCGACCACGCCACCACCGTGCGCGACGTGGTGAAGGCGGCCGAACTGCAGATCACCGGCGCGTTGCGGCATCAGCGCTACCGCCACGACGACATCCGGCGCGACTGCGGCTACTCCCGCGATGCGCGCGGGTTCTTCGGGCCGATGGTCAACATCATGCTGTTCCACAGCGAACTGCGCTTCGGCAGCCTCACCGGCTCCCTGAACGTGCTGTCGACCGGACCGGTCGAGGACCTGTCGGTCAACCTCTACAACGGCGCGGGCAACCGCATCCATATCGATTTCGAGGCCAACCCGCGGCTCTACACGGGCACGGAGCTGGACCGGCACCACCACCGGTTCCTGGACTTCCTGTCCCGGCTGCTCGCCGCCGACCCCGCGACCCCGGCCACCGCGGTCCCGGTGATCACCGATGCCGAACGGGAACTCGTACTGCGCGAATGGAATTCGACGACGGTCGCCCGCCAGGAGGGCACCCTCGCCGGGCTGTTCACCGACCGCGCCACGGCCTGCCCGCAGGCCACTGCGCTCGAATTCGGTGACGAGACACTGACTTACGCCGACCTGCACGAGCGGGCCAACCGGCTGGCACGGGCGCTGATCGCGCGCGGCGCCGGACCCGACACGATCGTGGGCCTCGCCCTGCGCCGGGGCATCGACCTGCTGGTCGGCATGTACGCCGTCGTGCAGGCCGGTGCGGCGTACCTGCCGATCGATCCCGACCATCCCGCAGAGCGGACCGGGCACGTGCTCGAGCAGGCCCGCCCGCTGTGCGTACTCACCGCCGCCCGTGACGAATTCGCCGTGCCGGCGGGAGCCGAACGGCTCGACATCGACACTCTGGACACGTCCGGATTCGCCGGCGGGCCGCTGACCGACGCCGAGCGCACGACGCCGCTGCGGCCCGATCACCTGGCCTACGTCATCTTCACCTCCGGCTCCACCGGGCGGCCCAAGGGGGTCGGCGTCTCGCACGCCGCGATCGTGAACCGGCTGCGGTGGATGCAGCACGAATATCCCCTCGACGGCACCGACGCGGTGCTGCAGAAGACACCCGCCACCTTCGACGTCTCGGTATGGGAGTTCTTCTGGCCCTTGCAGGTCGGCGCCCGGCTGGTCGTCGCCGCGCCCGACGGGCACCGCGATCCCGCCTACCTGGCGCGGCTCATCGCCGAGAAGCGTGTCACCACGGCGCATTTCGTGCCCTCGATGCTGTCGGTGTTCGTCACCGACACCGACGTGCGCGGCTGCGACAGCCTGCGCCGGGTCTTCTGCAGCGGCGAGGCCCTGCCCGCGGCCACGGTGCGCGACTTCCACGCCGCGCTGCCGGAACCCGTGCTGCACAACCTGTACGGCCCCACCGAGGCCGCGGTCGACGTCACCGCGTGGGAATGCGCGCCCGAGCGCGACAGCGTGCCGATCGGCGCGCCGATCTGGAACACCCGCACCTACGTCCTGGACGAGCGGCTGCGCCCGGTGGCGCCCGGCGCGGTGGGCGAACTGTATCTGGCAGGCGTCCAGCTGGCCCGCGGCTATCTCGCGCGCCCGGGACTCAGCGCCGAGCGGTTCGTGGCCGATCCGTACGGGGACGGGGCGGGCCGCATGTACCGCACCGGCGACCTGGTCCGGTGGCGGCACGAGGGCGACGCCGGGGTCCTGGAGTACCTGGGCCGCACCGACTTCCAGGTCAAGATCCGCGGCCTGCGCATCGAACTCGGCGAGATCGAGGCGGCGCTGCTGGCCGACCCGCGGGTCACGCGGGCGGTGTGCGTCGCCCACGCCGCACCCGGCGGCGACGAACTCGTCGCCTACGTGGTGCCCGCGCCCGGCGACACCGTCGAGACCGCGGACCTGCTGGCCGGGCTGCGCCGCACGCTGCCGGGCTACATGGTGCCCGCGCACCTGCTCGTCCTCGGCGAACTACCGCTCAGCGCCAACGGCAAGGTCGATCGGAAGGCTTTGCCCGCACCGGAATTCGGTGCGCGCCGGGCGGCGGGTTCGGCGGACCGGCCGCGCACCGAGGTCGAGCGGCGGCTGTGCGACATCCTCGCCGAGGTGCTCGCCGGCGACGCCCTCGGCGTCGAGGACAACTTCTTCGATCTCGGCGGCAACTCGCTGACCGCGGCGCGGGCGGTGGCGAGGATCAACAGCGCCTTCGGCGCGGCGCTGACCATCCGGGACCTGTTCGAGTCGCCGACGGTCGCGACCCTGGCCGGCCGGCTGGACGCGCACGGCCCGGACCTGTCCTCGCCGCCGCTGGTGGCGGCCCGGCGGCCGGAGCGCATCCCGCTGTCGCTGGCCCAGCAGCGGCTGTGGATCCTGAACCGGTTCGCCGAACACGCCTCGGCCTACAACATGCCGCTGGCGGTCGAGCTCACCGGGCCGCTGAACATCGGGGCGCTGCGCGCCGGGCTGGTCGACGTGCTGGAACGGCACGAGAGCCTGCGGACCACCTTCCCCGACTCGCCCGAGGGGCCGTCGCAGGTGGTGCATCCGGCCGCGGAGATCCCGCTGAGCCTGGATCCGATCGACGCGACCGGCACCGACGCGTCGGCCCTCGCCGCCGAGTACGCCGGGTACGGTTTCGATCTGCGCAGCCAGGCCCCGATCCGGGTCGCGCTGTACGCCACCGGACCGGATACGCACGTCTTTCTCGTTGTGCTGCACCACATCTGCGGAGACGGCTGGTCGGTGGCGCCCCTGGCGCGCGATCTGATGCAGGCCGTCGCCGCCCGCGCCGCGGGGTCGCTGCCGCGCTGGACGCCGCTGCCGGTGCAGTACGCCGACTTCGCGCTGTGGCAGCGCGAACTGCTCGGCGACGAGAACGATCCGGCGAGCGCGCTCTCCCGCCAGCTGGCCTACTGGCGGTCGGCCCTGGCCGACCTGCCGGATCAGCTGGACCTGCCGATGGACCGCCCGCGCCCGCAGCAGCGCAGCACCGAGGGCGCGACCGTGCGGTTCAGCATTCCCGCCGCCACCCGCCGCGCCATCGCGGCGCTGGCCACCGACCGCGGCGTGAGCACCTTCATGGTGTTGCACGCGGCGCTGGCCACGTTGCTGTCCCGGCTGTGCAACACCACCGATATCGCGATCGGCACCCCGATCGCGGGCCGCTCGGATCCCGCGCTGGACGACCTGGTCGGCATGTTCGTCAATACGCTCGTCCTGCGCACCGCCGTCGATCCGGCCGCCGGATTCGACCGCATGCTCGACCGGGCGCGCGAGACCGACCTGGACGCGTTCGCCAACTCCGACGTGCCCTTCGAGCGGCTGGTGGAGGTGGTCAACCCGGCCCGCGACGCCGGCCGGCACCCGTTGTTCCAGGTGATGCTGTCCTACGAGAGCACGCCCGAACCCCGCATCGACCTGCCCGGGGTCCAGGCCCGGGTGCTGCCGATGGATGTCGGCGTCGCCAAGTTCGACCTGCAGCTGACCGTGCACGAATCCGACGCCGACGACGGCCCCCTCACCGCCGAATTCGGTTACGCCACCGATGTTTTCGACGAGGCGACGGTCTCGGCGATGGCGCGGCGGTTCACCCGCCTGGTGACCGCCGCGGTGGCCGCGCCCGGAATGCCCGTGGGCGATCTGAAGATCCTCGACGCCCGCGAGACCGGGAAGCTGGTGCCGATCCAGGGCGCGCCCGGCGAACCCGCGACCACGCTGGCCCGCCTGCTCAGCGAGACCGCGGAGCGGGTGCCCGACGCGGTCGCGGTGCGCTACCTCGGCGAGGACACCACCTACCGGCGGCTGGACGAGATGTCCAACCGGCTGGCCCGGGTGCTCATCGGCCACGGCGCCGGACCCGAGGTGGTGGTGGCGATCGCGCTGCCGCGCGGCCTCGACTCGATCACCGCGATCTGGGCGGTCGCCAAGACCGGCGCCGCGTACGTGCCGATCGATCCCGACTATCCGGCCGAGCGCATCGCGCACATGCTCTCCGACTCCGGCGCCATGCTCGGCCTGACCGACGCGCGCTGCCACGCCGCCCTGCCGGACTGGCCGGTGCGCCGCGGCCGGCACCGCAAGCAGTATGTCGACTGGCTGCTCATGGGGTCGCCGGCGCTGGCCGACGAGGCCGCCCGCTTCCCGGACACCCCGGTCGGCGATACCGACCGGCACCATCCGCTGCGCGTCGCGCATCCGGCCTACCTCATCTACACCTCCGGGTCGACCGGTACGCCCAAGGCCGTCGTGGTCACCCACGCCGGGCTGGCCTCCCTCGCGCACGAGCAGAAACATCTGTTCGGCGTGACGGATTCCGCACGCACCCTGCACTTCTCGTCGCCGTCGTTCGACGCGTCGGTGCTCGAGATGCTGCTCGGCTTCGCGGCGGGCGCCGCCGTCGTCGTCGCACCCGCGGGCGTGTACGGCGGCGCCGAACTGGCCGGCCTGCTGCGCACCGAGCGGGTGACGCACGCCTTCGTCACCCCCGCCGCGCTGGCCACGGTGCCGTCCGACGGTCTCGACGACCTCGAGGCCGTGATCGTCGGCGGCGACGCGTGCCCGGAGGATCTGGTGCGGACGTGGACGGCCGAGCATCGCATGCACAACATGTACGGCCCGTCCGAGGCGACCGTCGCCGCCACCGCGACCGGTCCGATGGCCGCGGGCGCGCCGGTGCCGATCGGCCTGGCCGTGCGCGGGATGCGGCTGTTCGTCCTCGACGGCCGCCTGCATCCGGTACCGCCGGGCGTGCCCGGCGAGCTGTACCTGTCCGGTCCGGGCCTGGCCCGCGGCTATCTCGGCCGGCGCGGGCTGAGCGCGCTGCGCTTCCCCGCCAACCCGCACGGCCGCCGCGGCGAGCGCATGTACCGCACGGGCGATTTGGTGGTGGCCGACGCGTCGGGGCAACTGCGCTTCCTCGGCCGCGCCGACGACCAGGTCAAGATTCGCGGATTCCGCATCGAGCTGCGCGAGATCGACCACGTACTGCGCGCGCATCCGGGTGTCCGGTTCGCGCTCACCGTCGTGCATCACGGCGAGCACGGCAGCGCCCGGCTCGCGTCCTATGTCACCGCGGACGGCGCGACCGATCCGGCGGCGGTGCTGGAGACCGCGCGGCAGCGGCTGCCCGGCTACATGGTCCCGGCCGCGATCACGCTGCTCGACGAGGTGCCGATCAGCCCGTCGGGCAAGCTCGACCGCAAGGCGCTCCCGGAGCCCGTTTTCGTGACCGCCGGACCCTCCCGCGCGCCCGAAACGGATCTGGAGCGCGGTGTGGCGGATGTTTTCGCGACCGTGCTCGGGCATCCGGTCGCCGGGGCCGAGGACAGTTTCTTCGACGCGGGCGGCAACTCGCTGCTGGCCACCCGGCTCACCGCCGCGCTGCACGCGGAGTTCGGCGTCGACCTGCCGGTCCGCGCGGTCTTCGAGGCGCCCACCATCGCGGGCGTCGCGGCGCGCCTGGCCGCGGCGCCGCGGACGCACCGGGCGCCGCTGGCCGTGCGCAGCCCGCGCCCGGACCGCGTCCCGCTGTCGCTGCCGCAGCAGCGGGTGTGGTTCCTCAACCGCTTCGCGCCCGAATCCAGCGCCTACAACATCGCTTTCGCGATCCGCATCGACGGCGAGCCCGATGTCGGCGCGCTGCGGGCGGCGCTCGGCGATCTCATGACGCGGCACGAGGTGCTGCGCACGGTCTTCCCCGAGGACACCGCCGCGAGCGGCGCGGGATCGGAGACGGCGGGCGCCTACCAGCTGGTGCTCGACCCCGACCGGTGCCTGCCCGTTCTCGAACCCGTCGCGACCGACGAGGACGAGGCCCGCGCGACGCTGCGCACCCTGGCGCGGCGCGGCTTCGACCTGACCCGCGAGATCCCGCTACGCCTGTCGCTGCTGCGCATCGGCCCGAGCACCCACGTACTCGGAATCGTGCTGCACCACATCGCCGCCGACGGCTGGTCGCTGGCCCCGCTGACCCGCGATCTGGCCGTGGCCTACACCGCGCGCCGGGGCGGGGCGGCCCCGGCGTGGTCCGCGCTGCCGGTCCAGTACGCCGATTTCAGCCTGTGGCAACGGGAATCGCTCGGCGACGAGACCGATCCGACCAGTCCCGCGGCCGCCCAGCTGCGGTTCTGGCGCGAGACGCTGGCCGACCTGCCGGAGGAACTGCCGCTGCCCTACGACCGGCCGCGGCCCGAGAACCCCACGCAGCGCGCGGGATCGGTGCGGTTCGAGGTGCCCGAGGACGTGCGGGAGCGCCTGGCCGACGTCGCCCGCGCCCAGGGCGTCAGCATGTTCATGGTGCTGCGTACGGCGCTGGCGGTCCTGCTGCGCGTCGTGACCGGCGGTCGTGACATCGTCGTCGGCACCCCGGTCGCGGGCCGCACCGACACCCGGCTCGACGACCTCGTGGGCATGTTCGTCAATACGCTGATGCTGCGCTCGGATGTGGACCCGGACCGCGGCTTCGCCGAACAGTTGCAGATCGACCGCGACGGCGAACTGGCGGCCATGGCCCACGCGGAGTTGCCGTTCGAGCGGATCGTGCAGGAACTGGGCCGCGGCAGCGGCGGATCGCGGCCGGTGCTGCAGGTGGCCCTGACGGTCGCAGACGGGCCGCTGCCGGTGCTGGACCTGCCGGGGCTGCGGCTGCAGGCCGAGGAACTCGATATCGCCACGGCCAAATTCGATCTGGAGCTGCGGGTGCCGCCGAGCACCCGCGAATCCGACGGGACCTTCGAATTCGTCTACGCCGCCGAACTTTTCGACCCGGAGACGGTGCGGACGCTCGCCGACCGCTTCGGCATGGTGCTGGCGGCCGTCACCGACGATCCGGCCGTGCGGGTGCGCGACATCGATGCTCGCACGGAGAGCGAACGGACCCTGCTGTCCCCGTGCTACGCGCCGGTGCCGATGCCGCCGTGCAGCCTGTCGAACTACTTCACGGCCACCGCGCACCTGCACCCGGACCGCACCGCGATGCGGTTCGGCGAGGTCGAACTCACCTACGCCGAGGTGGACCAGTACTCGAACCGCCTGGCACGGGCGCTGATCAGCCGGGGCCTCGGCCCCGGTGACCGGGTCGCGATGGGCCTGACCCGGTCCATCGAATCGGTGGTGACCATGATCGCCGTCGCCAAGTCGGGTGCGGCATTCGTCCCGGTCGACCCGAACTATCCGGCCGACCGGGTGCGGCACATGCTCACCGACTCCGGGTGCTGGACCGGCATCACGCTGACGGCGCATCGGGACCGGTTGCGGGAGGCCGCGATCGGCGGGTACGACACCCGCTGGCTGCTGCTCGACGATCCCGACGTGATGGCCGAGATCGAGCGGATGAGCCCGGCCACCGTGACCGACGCCGACCGGATCCGCACCGTGTGGACCTCCGATCTGGCGTACCTGGTGTACACCTCGGGGTCCACCGGAAAGCCCAAGGGCGTGGCGGTCACGCACGCCGGGCTGTCCAACTTCGCCGACGAGATCCGCGACCGCATGCGCGTCGACCGCGATTCGCGCACACTGCATTTCGCGTCCCCGAGCTTCGACGCGGCGGTATTCGACCTGCTGCTGCCCGTCGGCGCCGGCGCCACCATGATCATCTGCCCGCCGGACGTCTACGGCGGCGACGAGCTGGCCGAGCTGATGGACCGCGAGCGGGTGAGCCACACCTTCATGACACCGGCGGCGCTGGCCACCATCGATCGCGATCGGTGGCCGCTGCCGCACCTGAAGGCGCTGGTGGTCGGCGGCGAGGCGCTGGGCGCGGAGCTGGTGGCGCGCTGGGCGCCGGACCGCATGATGTTCAACGGCTACGGCCCGACCGAGACCACGGTCGTGATCACCATGTCCGGCGTGCTGACCGTGGGCGAGCCGATCACCATCGGCACGCTGGTGCGCGGCGCCCGCGCGCTGGTGCTCGACGAGCGGCTGCGCCCGGTTCCCGTGGGCGTGCCCGGCGAGCTGTACCTCGGCGGGCAGGCCGTGGCCCGCGGTTACTTCGACCGATTCGGGCTCACCGCAACGCGTTTCGTCGCCGACCCCTACGGCCCGGAGGGCACCCGCATCTACCGCACCGGCGATGTGGTGCGCTGGAACGGCCGCGGCGAGATCGTGTACCTGGGCCGGACCGACCACCAGGTCAAGGTGCGCGGCTTCCGGATCGAACTCGGCGAGATCAGCGAGGTGCTGACCACCCACCCCGCGATCCGGTTCGCGCACACCGAGGTTCGCGAGATCGCGGACGTGAAGCGGATCGTGTCGTACGTGCAGCCCGTCGACCGAGCCGGTGTGGATCTCGACCGGGTGCGCGATCATGTCGCCGAACGCCTTCCGGCGCATATGGTTCCGAGCAGCCTCACCGTGCTCGACGCCATCCCGCTCACACCGGTCGGCAAGCTGGACCGCGCCGCGCTGCCGGACCCCCAGCCGATGGCGGCCGCCGTCCGCGAACCGGAGACCGACACCGAGCGCCTGGTCGCCCGGGTGATGGCCGACCTGGTCGGGGCGGACGCGGTCGGCGCGGACGAGAGCTTCTTCGAGGTCGGCGGAAACTCGCTGCTGGCAACGCAACTGGTGGCCCGGCTGGCCGCCGCGACCGGCACCCGGCTGGAGGTCCGCGCCGTCTTCGCCACGCCCACCGTCGCGGCGCTGGCCGCCCGGCTGGACAGCGGCAGCGGCGCCGACAGCACCCCGGAGCTGGCGCCGCGCTCGCGGCCGCGGCGGGTTCCGCTGTCGGCGGCCCAGCGGCGGCTGTGGTTCCTCGAGCGGTTCAACGCCGCCGCGGGCGACGAGGTCGCCGGGGTCTACAACGTGCCGGTGGCGCTGCGGCTGCGCGGCGACCTCGACACCGCGGCCCTGAGCGCGGCCCTGCTTGCGGTGCAGGAGCGCCACGAGACGCTGCGCACGGTCTTCCCTGAACTGGAGGGCGAGCCGTACCAGCGGGTGCTCACGCCGTCCGACGCCGCGGTGTCCCTCGATGTCGTGGACGTCGCCGAGGCCGGGATCGAGGCCGAGGTGAAGCGTTTCGCCACACCGGGATTCGACCTCGCCGCGTCCGTCCCGCTGCGCGCCGAACTGCTGCGGATCGCGGCGGACGACCATGTGCTGGTGCTGGTCGCGCACCACATCGCGATGGACGGCTGGTCACTGGAACCGCTCGCCGCCGACGTGGCCGTCGCCTACCGGGCGCATGCGGCGGGGGAGGCCCCGCAATGGGACGACCTGCCGGTCCAGTACGCGGATTACACGCTGTGGCAACGGGATACGCTGGGCAGCGAGGACGATCCGGATTCGACCGCGACCCGCCAGCTCGACTACTGGCGCGGCGCCCTCGACGGCATCCCGGAACTGCTGAACGTGCCCGCCGACCGGCCGCGCCCGCCCGCGCCGAGCTACCGCGGCGGTTCGGTCGACTGCGAGATCGACGCGCGCACCCACCGCGAACTGCAGGCGGTGGCCGGCCAGCACGGCGTCACCATGTTCATGGTGCTGCACGCGGCGCTGGCGACGCTGCTGCACCGGCTCACCGCCGGGGACGACATCACCGTCGGCACCCCGATCGCGGGGCGCGGACACCCCGCGCTGGACCGCCTGGTCGGCATGTTCGTCGGCACCCTGGTGCTGCGCACCCGCATCGACGGCGGCGCGTCGTTCGCCGATCTGCTGCACGCCGTGCGCGATACCGACCTGGAGGCGTTCGCGCACGCCGACGTGCCCTTCGAGCGGCTGGTGGAGGTGCTCAATCCGGCTCGCTCGCAGTCGCATCACCCGATGTTCCAGGTGATGCTGTCGGTACGGAACCAGCCGGTGCGGGTGCTGGAACTGCCCGGCCTGCGGATCGAGGCGGCCGACGCCGACCCCGGCATCGCCAAATTCGATCTCCAGTTCACTGTCACCGAGTCGTGGACGACCGGGGCCGCGGGCGAGCGCGAACCGGCCGGTGTCACCATCTCGGTCAACTACGCCCGCGACCTGTTCGAGGAGGACACGGCCGCCGGACTGGGGCGCAGGCTGGTCCGGCTGCTCACGGCGGCCGCGGCGAATCCGACACTGCCCGTGGGCGATCTGGAACTCCTCGACGCCGCGGAATGGTCGAGCCTGGCCCCGGTGCGCGGCGCGTGCCCCGACCGCCCGGTCACCCTTGCCGACGTCTTCGCCTCGGCGGTCGCGGTGAACCCCGGTGCCGTGGCGGTGCGGTCCGGCGACACCCGGATCAGCTACGACGCGCTGGACCGGTGGACCAACCGGCTGGCCCGGGTGCTCATGGAGCGGGGCGTCGGACCGGAAACGCTGGTGGCCCTGGGCATTCCGCGATCGGCGGAGTCGGTGGCGGTGACCCTGGCCGTCGCCAAGGCGGGCGCGGCGTTCGTTCCGGTCGACCCGAACTACCCGGAGTACCGCATCCGCCACATGCTCACCGATTCCGGTGCGGCGCTGGGTATCACGCTGGCCGCGCACCGCGAGCACATGCCCGACGGCGCCGACTGGACCGTCCTCGACGCGCCGTCGTTCCGGCGGCGGGTGCTGCGCACCTCGGACGCGCCGATCGAGGCGGCCGAACGGCGCGGGACCCCGCGCCTCGACCACCCGGCGTACGTCATCTACACCTCCGGGTCGACCGGCACACCCAAGGGTGTCGTCGTCACGCACGGCGGCCTGTCGAACTTCGCGGCCGAGACCGCGCAGCGTTTCGACGTGGGGCCCGGCAGCCGCGTCCTGCACTTCGCCACACCGAGTTTCGACGCGGCGATGCTGGATCTGCTGTTCGCGCTCGGTGGCGCCGGCACCCTGGTGATCACGCCGCCGGGAGTGTACGGCGGCGCGGATCTGACGCGGGTGCTCGTCGAGGAGGGCATCACGCACGCCTTCATCACCACCTCCGCGCTGGGCACCGCCGATCCGGAAGGCGTCACCGCCCTGCGGCACGTGCTGGTCGGCGGCGAGGCGCTGCCGCCGGATCTCGTGACCCGCTGGGGCCGGGACCGCCACCTGCACAACGTGTACGGGCCGACCGAGACCACGATCGTCACGGTGATCTCCGAGCCGATGAGGCCCGGCGGTCCGATCACCATCGGCGGCCCGATCCGGGGCGTGCAGGCGGTCGTCCTCGATCGGCGGCTGCATCCGGCGCCGGTCGGCGTCACCGGGGAGCTGTACCTGTCCGGTCCGGCGCTGGCCCGCGGCTACCTGCACCGGCCGGGGCTGACCGCGCAGCGATTCCTCGCCAACCCGTACGGCAAACCGGGCGAGCGCATGTACCGCACCGGCGATCTGGTGCGCTGGACCGACCACGACGGCCGGCGCGAGCTGGAATACGTGGGCCGCACCGACCACCAGGTCAAGATCCGCGGCTTCCGGATCGAACTCGGCGAGATCGACGCGGCGCTGTCCCGGCACCCGGACGTGGAGTTCGCGACCAGCCTCGGCCACCGCACCCCGGCGGGGGCGACGGCGCTGGTGTCCTATGTGAAGCCGTACGCCGGAACCACGCCCACGGCCCCGGGCCTGCGCCGGCACCTGGCCGAGCTGGTGCCGAACTACATGGTGCCGCAATCGATCATGCTGCTCGACGCGTTGCCGCTGACGCCGGTCGGCAAGCTGGACCGCGCCGCGCTGCCGGAACCGGTGTTCGGCAACCGTTCCGGGTACCGGCCGCCGTCCACCCCGGCGGAAACCGCGCTGTGCGCGGCCTTCGCGGAGGCCCTGGGCGTGGAGACGGTCGGCGCCGACGACGGCTTCTTCGAACTGGGCGGCAACTCGCTGCTCGCCACCAAGGTGGTAGCGCAGGTGCGCGCGGCGGGCATCGACCTGCCGGTGCAGCTGATGTTCGGCGAATCCACGCCTGCGGCCATCGCGCGCCGGCTGGACGAGTCGGCCGGTGACGCGCTCGCCCTGGCGCTGGAACCGCTGCTGCCGATCCGGCCGATCCCGCGGGGCGACGCGGATTCCGGTGTGGCGCCGCTGTTCTGCGTGCATCCCGCGATCGGGCTGGCCTGGTGCTATTCGGGCCTGCTGGCCCATCTGCCCGCCGACCGGCCGGTGTACGGATTGCAGGCGCCGCACGTCAGTGGCGGCGACGACGACAACTCGATCGTCGAGGCCGCGAAACACTATGTGGCACAGATCAAGTCGGTGCAGCCGGAGGGGCCCTACCACCTGCTCGGCTGGTCGCTGGGTGGCCTGATCGCGCAGGAGATCGCGGTCCAGCTGCAGCACGCGGGGGAGCGGGTGGACATGCTGGCCATGATGGACAGCTACCAGCTGTCCGACGAGTGGCTGGAACACGCCATCCCGGGGGTCGCCGACATCATCGGCGAATTCGGCAGCGACCTGCTGGGCGGCGACCACGCGGTGGACCCGCGGCTGACCCTGCGGGACGCGGCGGAACTGCTGCGCGACCGGCCGGGCCCGTTCGCGGCGCTCACCGTCGACCATCTGCAGCGGCTGTACAACGGCTACGCCAACGGCGCGGTGCTGGCCCACGGCTTCCGGCCCCGCGTCTTCGACGGCGACCTGCTGTTCTTCACCGCCGCCGACGACGAGATCAACCGGGCCGATCCGACCCGGTGCGCCGCGGCGTGGGAGCCGTACGTGACCGGCGCGGTCCACGACCAGAAGGTGCGCTGCCGCCATTCGGGGATGACCACGCCGGAAGCCCTCGCGATCATCGGCCCGGTGGTGCGAGAACACCTGGACGGCAGCGTCCGGGCCGACGACGCGAAGGAGAGGCGGGTATGAGTCTGGCGGTGGAGGTCGCCGGCCTGGTGAAGTGCTACGGCAAGGCGCGGGTGCTGGACGGGATAGATCTGGAGATACCGTCCGGCACGGTCATGGGCCTGCTGGGCCCGAACGGGGCCGGGAAGACCACGACCGTGCGGATCGTCACCACGCTGCTCGCACCGACCGCGGGCGAGGTGCGCGTGGCGGGTGTGGACGTCCTGCGCGATCCGGCGAGCGCCCGCACCCGCATCGGCCTGTCGGGGCAGTACGCCGCCGTCGACGCCAACCTGTCCGGTTTCGAGAATCTGCGCATGGTGGCCCGGCTGTACGGGATGGCGCACAAGCCGGCCGCCGCGCGCGCCACCGAACTGCTGGCGGCGCTCGGACTCGAGCACGCCGCGGACCGCCGCGCGGGCACCTACTCCGGCGGTATGGCGCGGCGGCTCGACCTGGCGGGCGCGCTGGTGGCGCGGCCCGCGGTCGTCGTGCTGGACGAGCCGACCACGGGTCTCGATCCGCGCGGCCGCATGGAGATGTGGCGCGTCATCGGCGATCTGGTCGACGACGGCACCACCGTGCTGCTCACCACGCAGTACCTGGAGGAGGCCGATCTGCTCGCCGACCGGATCACCGTCATCGACCGCGGCCGCGTGATCGCGCGCGGCTCGGCCGACGAGCTGAAGACGTCCATCGGCGGCGACCGCCTCACCGTGACGCTGGCCGCCGGACAGGACCCCGCGCCCGCGCTGTCGGTGCTGGCACAGGTCGGCGTCGGCGAACCCGCGCACGAGGCGGGCGCCGAGCAGGTGTCGGTGGTGGTCGGCGACGGCTCGCGCACCATGGTCGAGGCCTTACGCCGCCTCGACGACGCGGGCGTGTGCGTGGTGGACGCGTCCGTGCATCGCCCGAGCCTCGACGACGTGTTCCTGTCGCTGACCGGAACGCCCGCGCTCGCCGCCGAATCCGAGAAAGACGACGTAGCAGAGGAGATCATGTCGTGAAGACGGCCGAACTCGCGGCGACGGATTCCGTTGCGGCACCGTCCGATTCCGCGCCCGGGCAGGCGCCGGATCGTGGCGTCGCCGATATCGCCGCGCCGGTGCGGGTGTTCCGCGACAGCGCCATCGTCGCCTACCGCAATCTGCTGACCATCCTGCGGGTCCCGACGCTGCTGGTGACCGCGACCATCCAGCCGCTGATGTTCGTCTTCCTGTTCGCCTACATCTTCGGCGCGTCGCTGGGCGGCGGTCAGTACCGGGAGTTCCTGCTGGCGGGCATCTTCACCCAGACCGTCGCGTTCAACGCGGCGTTCACGACGGTCGGCCTGGCCAACGACCTGCAGAAGGGGATCATCGACCGGATGCGGACGCTGCCGATGTCGCGGCTGGCGGTGCTGATGGGCCGCACCCTGTCGGATCTGATGGTGAACGTGCTGGCCCTCGCGGTGATGGTGGGCTGCGGGTACGTGGTCGGCTGGCGCATTCACAGCGGAATCGCCGACGCCGCACTGGGTTTCGGGGTGATCCTGCTGTTCGCGTTCGCGATGTCGTGGGTGGGCGCGCTGACCGGGCTGCTGTCGCCGAGCGTGGAGGTGGCGCAGAGCGCGGGCCTGATCTGGCTGTTCCCGGTCACCTTCATCTCCTCGGCGTTCATCTCGAGCGAGACGCTGCCGGGCCCGCTGCGCGCCATCGCCGCGTGGAATCCGATCACCGCGGTCTCGGCGGCCGGGCGCAGGCTGTTCGACAACGGCGCGCCGCCGACCTTCATCCCGCCGCACGGCTGGCCCGCCGACCACTGCGTCGGCTACTCCGTCCTCTGCTCCCTGGCCATCCTGGCCGTCGCCGTCCCGCTGGCGCTCCTCCAGTACCGCAAGGTCGCCAGCCACTGACGAGGGCAAGAAAAGGCCCCCTCTTTGCAGAGGGGGCCTTTCGTCGTATCTCTACCGGCCGCGGCGGGTCTTGAGCAGGTCCAGGCGCTCCTGGAGGAGCTCTTCGAGCTCGTCCTTGGACCGGCGCTCCAGCAGCATGTCCCAGTGGGTGCGCGGGGGCTTGGTCTTCTTGGGCTCCTGGGTGGTGCCCTCGATCAGGATGCCCTCCTGGCCGTTGCGGCACAGCCACGTCGGCGGGATCTCGGCATCGTCGGCGAAGGGAACGTCGAATTCCTCGCCGTTGTCCGTCCGGTACCGCGCCACCCGACGCGGCGCCAGGTCGTGGTCGCGGTCGGTCTCGTAGCTCACCGCTCCGAGCCGGCTGCCTCGGAGTACGCGATCTGCCATGGTGTGCGGTCCTCTCTAGCCTGTCGGCAACGTCCTACACGAGTATGAACGCGCCGCGGCTTACTTCAGTTCCCGGCAACGGTCAACCCTGACATTCTAGTAGGTCTCGCAGCCGCCTGCCGCCAGGGTCCTGGGTGAGGGCGGTAGGTCTCACCGTCGCCCGCCGCCAGGGTCCTGGATGGGCGGTAGGTCTCGCCCCTACTTGCCGCCTGGGCCCCTTGGTAGGGCGGTAGGCCCCACCCCGATTGCCGCCGAGGTGGCGGACGGGGCGGTCGGTTCGGACATGCGGCGTTTTCTCGCGGCGGGGTCGTTTGTGTTCGGGCCGGTCGGGGCTAAGGTGTCCGCGTGCTGTGTACGCCCAGGTCAGGTCGTAGTACCTCCGAACGCCGTGTGTCCTGTCTGTGGTGCGGGCGCGAGATCGCCGAATCGGAGGTGGGGCGGCGGCGCCGCTACTGCCGGCAGTCCTGCCGCCAGCGGGCCTACGAGCATCGGAAGGGCCTGGAGGGCACCGGCATTCCGGAGGATTCCGTCGTACTGAGCGCCCAGGAGGCCACCGATCTGGCCGACCGCTGGTTCGCCGCGCGCTGCGCCGCCGAGGATGTCGCCACCGCCGTCGCCGAGGGCGCCGACGCGAGCGAACTGGCCGAACTCACCGCCACCCTCGTAGCCCTCACCAAGGATGCCGAGCGCCTGCGCTGAGAACGGGCGGCATCTTCCGCGTGCCGTCACCGAAGATGTGCCGGCACCACGCGCCGCACTGGTTCCCGGCGCGGGGCGGTGACGGCTGTGGGGCCCGTGTGGCGCGCCCGGGCGACGATCGCGGCCGTGGCGGT
Organism: Nocardia transvalensis NBRC 15921; assembly: GCF_000308875.1. Taxonomy (GTDB): domain Bacteria; phylum Actinomycetota; class Actinomycetes; order Mycobacteriales; family Mycobacteriaceae; genus Nocardia; species Nocardia transvalensis. Next base: position 127,957 of record NZ_BAGL01000052.1, on the reverse strand, counting down.
GAGCGTGAGCGCGGCCAGGATCACTGCCGTGACGGCCGTTTCCGTATCCGGGCGGAGCAACGGCTGAGCGCGGAGCGCCTGCCGCAGCAGCAAGGCGAGCAATCCCGCGTATCCGACCGCCCAGACCCCGACGAGGCGCGCCCGGACTCGCTCGGTCAGCCACGGATGACGGCGGGCCAGCCAGGCCAGGGCGAGGGCCGCGGCGAGCAGGACCTGGATGCCGTGCAGCCCGGCGAAATGCGGGACGCGGAGGTCGCCGCCGACGGTGCTCCAATGCGTGATCGGCATGGTGGCGCCCGCGTCGCGGCCGGGCTGCGCGGTCTCGGTGACGGTGTGCCCGGCCGCCAGCGGCACCGTACGGCCCTCGGCGTCGAGCGCGGTCTGCTCGCCGGTGAAACCCATCAGGTAGCCGAGCGCCATCCCCGCGACGGCCAGCGCCAGCCCCGCGTGGACGGCGCGCGAGGCCGGCCGGTCCAGGATCCGCTGCCACGAAAGGATCACCGCGATGGCCAGATTCGCCACGAACAGCCCCGGCACGCCCGAGGCGAAGACCATCTGCCCGATATCGTTCACGCGGTCGGCGTGGTCGGCGTTGAAGTGGCTGAACGTGCCGCGCGCGGCCTGCAGGACGATGAAGCCGACATCCACGAACCCGGTCACCGCGAACAGTGTCCCCAGCCACCAGGTGGCCCGCGACCCCCGGTGCGGCAGCGACAGCAGCCAGGCCAGCGTCCCGGAGTACAGCGTGAACGCCAGCCCGAACTTGAACGGCTTGAGCCACACCGATTCTCCCATCAGCTGCCGGTGATCGACGAGCATGGCGGCCAGCGAGAACAGGACCAGCCCGCCCATGAGCGCGGTGGTGACGAGCAGTGGCCGATGCCACCGCCGGAGGGACGCGGATACGACAGCAGTCGTGGTCATAGGCCGACGCTAAGAGCGGCGACCACGCGCGCACGTCACCCGCCGGTGCTGTCCGCACCCGATACCCGGGTATGAGAATCCGCCGCCAACCACCTACGGCGTCAACGGGTTCCGCGGGGCGTCAGTCGTGCAGCGCGCCCACATCGATGCCGCGGGCGACGAGCCACGGGATGGGATCGATCTTGTCGCCGTTGTCCTGGGTCCACACCTCGTAGTGCAGGTGCGGCCCGGTGGAGAAGCCGCGGTTGCCGACCGTGGCGATGGTGTCGCCGGCGCGCACGTGCTGTCCGGCGCCGACGAGGATGTCGTTGACGTGGCCGTAGACCCCGACCGTGCCGTCGTCCTGCCGCACCCGCACCCACATGCCGAATCCGGAGGCGGGCCCGGCCTCGAGGACCACGCCGTCGGTGACCGCGGCGATCGGGCTCCCGAGCGCGTCGGCGAAGTCGATACCCGCGTGCTGCGCGCCCCAGCGCACCCCGAACAGGGAGCTCAGCGCGCCCGCCACCGGCCGCACCGACTGCGGGCGGATCTCCTGCGCCGTCTTGGCCAGCGGCCAGTCGAGGTGCGGCTCCTCGTGGGCGGTGAGCACGTGCGGGGCGTCGGCCGCGACGGGGGCCGGGGGAGCGGGCGGCAGAGTCTGCTGGAGAGCGGCGAGGCCGGGAGCAGGACTCTCGCCGTGGCGGTCGGCGGCGGACAGCGCGCCGAGCGAGGCGCCGACGACGGCGGTGATCGCGACGGCCTGGGCGGTCCGGCGGGCCCGCCGCGAAGGTAACGAAACGGTCACGGGCATGGCTGGGAACCTACGACAGGATCCGGGCGGTTCCGTAATCGTGTTGTGACCATCACAGCGCCGCGACGCGGCCGCCGTACCGTGTCGTCCAGGGGGCTACACGCAGGGAAAATGCCTTCGACCGGGTTCGATCGCACGCTGCCGCGTCTTGACCGGCACGCCGCAGAACCGGCACTCTATTTCAGTGGCGACTAACGGAGTCAAGGCGTTGACCGCTCTCGCGGACCCGACCCGCAGAGCGATTTTCGAGGCCCTGCCGCAGGCGCCGCGATCGGTCGGCGACCTGGCCGCCACCGTCGGCGTGAGCAGTTCCGCGGTCTCCCAGCACCTCCGAGTTCTCCGCGAGGCCCGCCTGGTGATGGTCCGCCCCGCGGGCAACCACCGCCTCTACTCCCTGGACCCCCGCGGCTTGGCCGACGCCCGCGACTACCTGGAACAGTTCTGGCCGAGCGCCCTCGCCTCCTATTCGGCGGCCCTGTCCGAGGCGCGGAAGTAGCGGGTCAGCCCACGCGGCGGTAGGCCGGGCGGCGGCGGTCGACGCTGGTGCCGGGCCAGGGGCGCTAGCGGAGTTGTTTATCGATGGCGTCGACGACCTCGGCGACGCTGATCTCGAGGAGGCCGGGGTCGGGGGTGTCGGCGTGGTGGTCGCCGGTGCGGCCGGCCCACAGCACCACGTGGCGGCCGAGGAGGTGGGGCGGCGGGCCGCTGTGGCTGGGGGCCGTGGGACCGAACAGCAGGACGGTGCGGGTGCCGAAGGCGGTGGCCAGATGGGCGACGCCGGTATCGCCGGATACCACCAGCGCCGATTCGGCGACGGTGGCGGACAGCTCGATGAGGTTCTGCTGCCCGGCGAGGACGTGCAGGTGCGGCAGTCCCGCGCGCGCGGCGATATTGAGGGCGATCTCGCGCTCGAACTCGTCGCCGGTCAGCACCACCTCGCGCCCCTGCACGAGCAGATGCCGCACGACGGCGGCGAACCGTTCCGGCGGCCAGCGGCGCGCCGGTGACCCGGCCCCGATGTGCACGACCACGCAGTCGCGGTGACTGGTGGTGGCCACCGGCGGGACCAGCCCGAGATTGCGGCGGTCGGCGGCGATGCCGTCGGACTCCAGCAGGTGGCACCAGCGGTCTACATCGTGCATGTCCTGCTGCCAGTCCGGCCCGCGGAGCTCGGGAAAGGCGGGATTGCGATAGGTGAGGATGCGGGCCGGATCGGTCTTGGCCAGCTCCACGATGCCCTCGGTCCCGGCGCCGTGCAGGTTGACCGCGAGCGCCGGAGGCTCACCGTCGTAACGGAGGCTCTCGGGGTCCGCGGTCGGAACCATCTCGTCGACCGATGCGATCAGATCCACGATCGGTTTCAGCCGATGCGGCGCGGCGAGCGCGATGTGATCGTGTGGCCTGGCCCGGCGCAGCGCGCGGAGAGCCGGGACCGCGGTGAGGAGATCACCTAGTCCGCGTGCGCGCAGCACAAGTACAACCGCCACCCTCTTCTCCTAGCCATCCACCAAGCGACCCACGACAACCCGACCCACTTCGCCCCCGCGCTGGAGAGCACGGCATGGACTTGAGAGAGCCACTTGGAGAGGACTACCCGAGCTATACACCGCCGAAACGCCGAATCGCGGCGATATCCGCCGCATCGCCGCGCCCGCCGGACTAGCCTCCGAATGGCGACTGCGACAAGACCCCTCAGGAGGGTTCCCATGGCGGCTCGACTCAATCCCTACATCAGCTTCGCGGATACCGCACGTGCGGCACTGGAGTTCTATCGGGAGGTGTTCGGCGGCACTCTGACGCTGTCGACCTTCGGCGAGTTCGGCGACGAGCAGGCGCCGGGCGCGCACCTGATCATGCACGGCATGCTCGAGACCCCGGACGGCTTCACCCTGATGGCCGCCGACACCCCGCCCGGCATGGAGTACGCGCCGGGCAGCAGTATCGCGGTGAGTCTCAGCGGTGACGACGCGGCGCTCCTGCGCGGCTGGTGGGACCGGCTGAGCGAGGGCGGGACCGTCGCGGTGCCGCTGGAGAAGCAGATGTGGGGCGACGAGTTCGGGATGTGCTCCGACAGGTTCGGGATCGGCTGGATGGTGAATATCGCCGCCCCGTCCGAATGAGCGGCGGATATTTCTACTACATAATGTCGTTGACGGACCGTTGATCAACTACTGTGTGTAGTCATGACATTCGTCTACAACCTGGTGGTCGTCACGCACATTCTGGGCCTGGCCGCCGTCATCGGCGGATACGCCTCCGGGCAGCCCAAAGTGAACGAGGTGATGGTCTGGGGCGCGCGGGCGCAGATCATCACCGGTCTGGTGCTGGTCGGCATGGCCGACGGGATCGATTCGCTGGACAAGCACCTCGTGATGGCCAAGGTCGTCGTGAAGCTGGTCGTGGCGGTCGCGGTGGCCGGTCTCGCGGAGGTGGCGCACGCGGATGCCAAGCGCGGCAAGACCGTCGAGTGGATGTCGCACGCCGCGGGCGGGCTGGCGATCCTGAACGTCCTCGTCGCCGTGCTGTGGACGTGATCGGCGTCACGCGTTGACAGGGGATGAGACGACGCTCACACTCGTTTCTGTACTCGGGCCGCAGGTACCGGTTGCCTGACGGTGCGCGGCGAATCGGCGAAAGCTCGTGAGGGACAACGATGTCCAGCGGAGACCACTTCCATCTCCCCGCCTCGGCGATGATGCGCGCCTCGGTGCGCCGAGCCGGATTCTCGCCCCCCGCCGCGGAACTCGATCGTTTCCCGCGGCACCGGATCTCGCTCTACGGCAGCTGGCTGTGGTGGCGGCTGGATCCGATCCAGCGCCGTGACCTCGGCCGCCGCGAACTGGTCGGGCTGCTGACGGCGGGGATGTGCGCGCAGTCGGTGCTGTCGCTGCTGGGTATGCGCGAGGCGGGCGGGCGCGGCCCGGTGCTGGCACTGGCCGCGTCGCACCGGAATTCGGCGTTGTTCGTGCGGCTGACCGCGGCGACGGGCGTGGTGCCCTATCGCCCGCCGTGGCCCGTGCGGCTGGCGGCGCGGGCGTCGGCGTGGCTGCCGCCCGGTCCCATGGATCCCGGACTGGTGGAGCTGAGCGAACAGGCGTCGCTGCGGCTCGCCGGCGCGCTCGCCGACGATCCGGGGCGGCAGCCGCTGGTCCGGGAGGCGGCGCGGCTGCGGCTGGTGACCTGGGTGCGGCATCTGGAAGGCTCCCGCGAGATGTTGATCCGCGCGGTGGCGGCGCGGTCGCCGGTGCGCGATCCGCTGCGCGCGTGGGCGGTGGCCGCGGCCACGACGGCGGCGCACGCGGTGGCCACCCACCCCGAGGCGTACCGGGCCGCCGGCATGGTTCCCGATGCCGACGGGCCCGCCCGCGCCCCGCGCCGGCCGTCGCGATTCACGGTGACGCGGGTGCGCCGACGGTCGGGTCCCGCCTGGCCGGTGACTCCCGCGGAAACGACCGCCTCCCGCGCGGCCGATCCGCTCTAGCGCAGCGGCAGCGGGCCGGTGTCTCCCGGTGCGCGAGGACCGAAAATACGGCGGTTGGCCTCGGTGATCGGGGTGTCGTTGATACCGGCCTCGCGGCGGCGCATGAGCCCGGCGTCGTCGAACTCCCACAGCTCGTTGCCGTAACTGCGCCACCAGCGGCCGGCGGCGTCGTGCCACTCGTACTGGAAGCGCACCGCCATGCGGTGCCCGCGGAACCCCCACAGCTCCTTGCGCAGGGCGTAGTCGAGTTCGCGTTCCCATTTGCGGGTGAGGAAGGCGACGATCTCGTCCCGGCCGGTGACGAACTCGTCGCGGTTGCGCCACACCGAATCCGGCGTATAGGCCAGCGCGACACGGCGGGGATCGCGCGTATTCCAGGCGTCCTCGGCCAGCTGGACCTTGGCGCGGGCGTCGGCCTCGTCGGTGAACGGCGGTAGCGGCGGTCGGCTCACGGGTATTTCATGTCCATCCATACGACCGAGCATCGTCCTGCCGAGTATCCCGCGGCCGTGTCTATCCGGACAGACAATCCACACATTCGGACATGGCCGGTTGCTAGGGTGGCGGCGTGAAGAGGCAGGTCGCCGTGCTGGCGTTCGAGGGCGTGCGGTTGCTGGACGCCACCGCGGTGCTGGAGGTGTTCAGCACCGCCAACACCCTGGGCGCCCATTACGACGTCGTGCTGTGCTCGCCGACGGGCGCGCCGGTGACCACGGCCTCCGGCACCCGCCTGATGGTGGAGTCCGCGTTCGGCGATCTCGCGCATCCCCACACGCTGCTCGTCCCCGGCGCGCCCACGCTGCCCTTCGGCCCTGTGCCCGCCGAACTGCTGGCGACGATCACGCGATTGTCGGGGACGTCGCGGCGGGTGGCGTCGGTGTGCACGGGCGCGTTCGCGCTCGCCCAGGCCGGAGTGCTGAACGGGCGGCGCGCGACCACGCACTGGCGGCACGCCGGACGCCTGGCCCGCGCCTATCCGTCCGTCGCCGTCGAACCGGACGCCATCTACGTGCGCGACGGCACCGTCATGACCTCGGCCGGGGTGAGCGCGGGGCTGGACCTCGCGCTGGCGCTCGTCGAGGAGGACGAGGGCGCGCCGGTGGCCCGCGAGGTCGCCCGGGACCTCGTGGTCTTCCTCCAGCGACCGGGCGGGCAGTCCCAGTTCTCCGTCGCCTCGCGCACCCTGCGCCCGCGCCGGGCCGACCTGCGCGCGGTGCTGGACTCCGTCCTCGCCGACCCCGCGGGCGACCATTCCCTGCCCGCGATGGCCGCCCGCGCCGCCGTGAGCGTGCGGCACCTCACCCGCCTGTTCCGCGACGAATTAGCCACGACCCCAGCGGCTTTCGTGGAATCCGCCCGCCTCGAGGCGGCACAGGCCATGCTCGAATCCGGCGAGTCCGTCACCGCCGCGGCACGCCGCTCGGGCCTGGGCAGCGACGAATCCCTACGCCGAGCCTTCCTCCGCCACCTGGGCATCACACCCTCCGCCTACAGGTCCCGCTTCCGCACCTCGGCCCGGCCGGGCTGAGCCGGACCGGGGACTGCACTCAGCGCAGCGCGTAGCGGGCGGCTAGGGCCGGGATGGCGGCGATCTTCTCCGCGGTGAGCGAATCCCAGCGCAGGCCCGGCGGGCGGCGAGGTTCGTCGCAGTGGATCACCGAGTCGGGGGTGACGACCAGGTCGACGCGGCAGTCGTGGTCGGCCTCCGGCAGGTCGTGGTCGAGGACCTGGAGTTCGTGGACGGTGGTGGCGATGGTGGTGTGGTCGTCGATCAGGCCGACCTCGTGCAGCAGGGCGATCTCGATATCGGAGTAGCCCGCGCCCTTGCCCAGCCGCACTCCCCGGCGGTTCACCGCGACGCTGCCGAGCACCACCAGATCGACCGGCAGCATCTCGTCGACCTCGACATTGCGGGCGACGCGCGCGGCGGTGTCCTTGCGGGCGGCCTCGGCCGGCGGTACCGGTAATCGGTCGGGGTCGAGCAGGTAGAACGGCTTCGGTTCGGCCAGCCGGGGAACGGCCATGTAGATCAGCTTGCCCGCCGTCAGCGCCCGCAGGCGCACGGGCAGCTGGGCGGTATCGGGCACGGTGGTGACGACGCGCGCGGACGTCCAGGCCGGCAGCCCGGCCAGGCGGTCGGCGGCGGCCGCGGCGCCGTCGAAATCGGGAATGTTGCAGGGTGCGCCGACCGGCACCGCGCGCTCGTACTTCAGTAGCGACCACATGTCCTGGCGCACGGCCTGTTTCGCCTGATCCACACTCACTGCGACACTCCTGTCTCGTCTCCGTCGACATCGTCACCCCCCGTGCCGGCCCGCTGAGCGCGGCTCAGCCCGCCTGCCGCGCCGGGTGTAGGCGGGCCAGGGCCATGCGTGCCTCGGCGCGGGAGATCAGCTGGTCGTCGTCGAGTTCGGCGATCGACGCTTCCAACCACTCCCGCACCAGTGTGGACAATCCGATGCCGCGCTCGCTCGCCAATTCCTTGAGCCTGGCGTGCAGGCGCAGCGGCAGCCGGATCGAACTGGTGATCATGATGTCCTCGTCCGGACGCAGCGGCGGGGGCACCTGGTCCGCCGGTGCCGTGCCGTCGAAGGTCAGCCGGTCCAGAAACGCCGTGACCTCCTGCGGGCTGGACGGTAAATCCTTGTCGCTCATCGCAGGTTCTCCTGTTCCCACTGTTCGAACACCCTCACCTCGTCGCCGCGCATCTCGCGGGCGCCGATTATCAGCCATGTCCAGCTGTCCTGACGGCGGACGGCGACGATGAGCGGCCGACCGGCGTCGGTGCGGCCCCACAGGGTGAGTACCGCGACCGACCCGTCGCCGGCCTGCCGCGGCCACCGCCGCGTGCTCGCGAGGATCTGCCGAACCTCGGCGGTCTCGATGCCGATCAGGTGAGCAAGCGCCCAATCAGGCCACTCGAAACCCATGGTTCAATACTACGCGCGTAGTAACCGCAGATGACAGGGTTGCGGCGATCCGGACCTCACCCCTCGAACAGAGGCTGCCCGACGTACCCGCCCGGTGCCGGCACTCCGGGCGGGACGGCGAACACCGCGGAGCCGATGGGCGTCGTCCAGGTGTTGAGCGCGTCGAATTCCGCGAGCCGCCGCTGTACCGGCAGGTACTGGGCGTCGACGTCGCGCTGGTAGGCGGCGAACAGCAGTCCCGAATTCGAGGTGGCGCCGGGCGGCGGTGCGTCGTCGTAGTTGTAGCCCCGCCGCAGGAATCGCTCGGTCTCGGTGGTGTGGTGCGCGCGGGCGATATGCGACGACGCCGGGATGACCGGGATGCCGAACCGGTCGACGGCCGCGAAATCGGGGTCGTCGAATTCGCGGGTCCCGGTCAGGGGCGCGCCGGTGGCCACCCGGCGCCCGACCGTGAGTTCCCGGCCGTCGGCGTCGAGTTCGTCCCAGGTGTCCAGATTCATCGCGATCCGGCGCAACACCAGGGAGGTGCCACCGGCCAGCCACGGCCGCGCGCCGCCGTCGTCCCACACCAGCCGATCGAAGTCGGCCGGATCGATATTCACGGTCCCGTCGACCTGGCCCATCAGGTTGCGCATCGTCCGTCCTTTGGCGGCATTGCGGAATCCGCGCTGCACCCACCGCACCGACACCAGCGACGTGACGCTCTTGCACAGCGCCCGCACCGCGTGGGCCACCGTCGTCGCCTCGTCCGCGCAGACCTGCAGGAGCAGATCACCCGCGCAGTAGGCGGGATCGAGCCGGTCGATCGGGAAGTCCGGCAGCGGGCGCAGCCACGGCGGGGCGGCGCCGGACCCGGCGAGGCCGACGACGCGCGTCCCGAATCCGATCGTGACGGTGAGCCGGGCCGGGCGTTCCGCGAGTTCCGGTTCGGTGTCGGCGAGCGCGGGCGCGCCCCGGGTGAGCCGCGCCGCGTCGCCGGTCCAGATCTTCAGCAGTCCGATGACGTCGTCGCGGTCGGTGCCCGGTTTCAGGTCGAGGGCGACGAACGACGCGTGCAGCTGCGGGGTCGTCGCGATCCCGGCCTGGTGGCGGCCGTAGAACGGTTCCACGTCCGCCGCGGGATCGCCGCCGTCCGCGGGGCGCGCGACTCTGCTTGCGCCCCAGCCGATTCCGGCGGCTCCCGCGACCCCGGCCGCGGCGGCGCCCCCGCCGAGCAGGCGCCGCCGCGACACTCGCCGATCAGCCACCGTGACCCGCCGGGGTCGCGCCGTCGGCGGGCGTGTAGTTCTCCTTGTTGCCGGGAAAGTCGCGCACCTGGGCCGTGAGGGTGGTGGTGGATCCGTCGGCGAATTTCAGCGTCACCGGCACCTCGGCGCCGGTGCGCAGGGGACTCGTCAGATCCATGAACATCAGATGGTCGGCGCCCGGCACGAGCGCGGCGCTGCCGTGCGCCGGGACGACGAGGCCACCGGCCTTGGGCCGCATGGTCTTCGACCCGTTGGCGTCGACGGTCTCGTGAATCTCCATCCGCGCGGACGCGGGACTGGCCGCGTCGACGATGCGGACCTCGCGATCGGAGCCGTTGGCGATCTCGGCGAAGGCGGCCGACATGCCCTGATCGGCGGCCTTGATCCACTGATCGGTGACGGTGATCGAATCGGCCTGTGCCGCAGGCGCACCGCCGTCACGTGACGAACAGGCGGTCAGTAGTCCGGGTACGACGAGCGCGGCAGCGGCGAGACCGGTCAGGCGCACGGGCGTGAATGTCGGCATGGGAACTCCATTTCGGAAGGAAGGGGTGGACCGTGGACGCATGCGAAGCCTCTGTTCCCGACCGCCGCCCACCGCGCGTACCACCGCGGTACTCGCCGCAGTGGTAATCCGACACGGAAACCGCCTCGGCCACAGTGCAATTCCGGCAGCGCAGGTCACCGCCTCACCGGAGACCACACGAGACGCCGATGCTCAGTCGCGGGCAGTGGGGACGCCGAGAATCATCTGCGGGACGCTGATCGCCTATTGCGGTCGTCACCGATAGTCCGGCTATCGCAGCAAGACAGCCGCCTGTGAGATGAGTGCGATGACTGCCGAACGATGGGGGGCGCGGCCGTCCGGCGAACGCCTCATGCGCACGCGGGGACAGCCGAACGGTGAAGGAACAGAGGAGCGCCGCGCGGCGGGCCGCGCCGGCCCGTACCCGAACTGAGCAGCAAGCGCCGCGGGATCGTCACGCGTACGGCGCGGACGATGCGTGGCGTGGGCCGCGACGTTTCCAGAGTCCCGGCGAGAGCGACGACGACCCGCCGCACGCTCGACAGAATGCGGCCGAGCGCGATCTCGGCCCCGCGAACGAGCAAGGCCCCCACGGGAATCGCCACCAGGTGGGCGACCAGCATCGCCGAGGTGAACACCGCCGGATGACAGTGCCCGGGCGCGGCCGACAGCGCGGCATGCCCGACGACCTGCCCCGCGCCGAGCATCAGCATCAGCCGCGGCAGTCCGGTCCCCAGCGCGGCGACCACCACCCCCACCAGCGTGCACGCCGCGACCAGCAGCGGCACCGCCGCCGACCCCAGCGACACCACGCCCCCGCCGAGCGCATGCGCGGCGATACTCACAGCCCCCGACGCCGCACCCACGGACGCACCACGCAACCGCGCCGCAGGATCCGCCGATGACCGCACCCGATCATCCTACGATCGCCCGACCCACCCGCGACCTCCGACTACCGTGGCGCAGCCCACATCCCACAACCCGGCTACCCGTCCCGTCCGCACGACGACGGTCGGCGTGCCCCGTGCCCGGCGACGCCCGCGCACGTCCGGCTCGGCACCTCGCTCACCCGTGGCACACAAACCTCCACCGCAGGCGGGGTCAGTCGGCGACCGGAAGTAGCTGGGGACGTTTGGGCGTGAGGCCGGTGCCCGTAGACACCCCGCGCAGGCAGCGGGTGACCCAGGGAGCCATATGAAATGCGACCCAGCGCAATTCGGCCGTGATCAACTCGGCCAGGTCGTAGCGGAGCGGCGGGAGCGGTTGGCGCCAGGCACCGTCGGTTCCCGGAATATGCAGGGTTTCCGCGACGGCGCGGGCGACCAGGTCGTGGCCGAGCGGATTGAGATGCAGGCGGTCCTCCGCCCACACCCGGCGATCGGTCGTGGCGGCGACGGGCTCGAAATCCACCAGCGTGACCGCGTGCCGCCGCGCCAGCTCCCGCATCCGCGCGTTCATCTCCCGCACCCGCGACGACAGCGGCCGCACGATCGGGGCGATCCCGCCGATATCGGGGAACGTGAACGTCACCACGCGCGCCCCGACGGCGGTCAGCGCCGCGAACATGGCATCGATCTCGGCGAGCACCGCCTCCTGGTCGAAGCGCGGCCGGATCACGTCGTTCATCCCCGCCACCACGGTCGCCAGATCGGGTTGTAGGGCCAGCGCCGGCCCCAGCTGCTCGGCACGGATCTGTGCGGCCCGGCGGCCGCGGATCGCCAGATTGGCGTAGGCCAGGGACGGGTTCTGCCCGGTCAGCAGCGTGGCGAGCCGGTCGGCCCAGCCCCGGTGCCCGCCCCGGCCGTCCGGATCGCCGATCCCTTCGGTCTGGCTGTCGCCCAATGCGACGAAACGCCTGATCGGCTGCGCTGCTGTGGTTTCCGACGTCACCTCTACCTCCCGCGGGGCCATTGCGGCGAGCACATAGTACGGCCGGTCGGGAAACGGCGCGGATACACGAACCCCGCATCCGGTTACCAGCTGTATGACAGGCTCGGACGGCTCAGCGGAGGGCGTGCTGTGCGGCCAGCAGCGCGGCGGCCCGCGCGATCAACTCGTAGGGAACCGGCTGCGCCAGCGGGAACTTCAACGTGCCCTTACCCGCCCGATACGGGGCCACGGCCGCGGTGAACTCGGGGTCACCGGCCGGAATCGGATAGATGCTGACATGGTGCTGCCAGCCCGCGTAGTACACGACGGCCTTGCCGCCGGCCTGGACGGCGGGCACCTGATAGCTGATGGTCTCGGCGCCGCCGGGCACCGCCTCGAGGACCACCGCGCGGACTCGCCGCAACACCGCCCGCACCGACTCGGGGAAGGTGGCGATGTAGTCGTCGACCGTCTCGTACCGGGCCACGCGGCCTCCTCGGGGGCGAGGTATGTCCGTTCCGGGCAGGCGTCCCACGTTACCGTCGCGATCACGGCGAGCGGCCACCCGCGCCCGGCGTGTCCGGTGCGCCGGTCAGAGCAGTTCGAGTTCGGCGGCGGCGCGCAGATCGTCGGGGAAGACGAACCGCCGCAGCGCCCAGAACCGGAACGCCATCGCCAGCAGGACGCCGAGGATCTGCCCGGTCACGAAATTCGCGATCGCCTGCGTAGGCGCGCTGACGTGCGGCACCCGGATGTCGAACAGGTACAGCGAGATCGCCTGCGGGATCAGCGTGACCGCGATGGCCGCCGCGCTCACGGCGAAGAAGAGCGCGGCCTCGTGATGGCGCTGCCGCCCGCCGCGGGTGTTGAACGACCACTCGCGGTTGAGGATGTAGGACACGATGGTCGCGATCAGCACGCCGAAGGCACGGGCGGTGAGCGGTTTGTCCTGCAGCACCGTCAGTTTCAGCGTGTACACGATGCCGGTGTCGACGAACCAGGTGATCGCGCCGACCACCGCGAACTTCATCAGCTCCTGATGCCGGACGAGGAGGGCGCGATAGCGTTCCGGCAGCAGATCGAGGACGGGTGTTACCAGCGACACGGGACCCACCATAACCGTGCCCGCGCCGGTACGCCCGGGAACTCGGTCCGGGCCGGTAGGGGTCGGGGCGGCACTATCGCGGCCGCGACGGCGCGGGCAGGCCGACCAGGTCCGCGCACGCCGCGCTCAGCCGCGTCCCCAGTTCGTCGTCCTGGGCGACTCGCGACGGCGCCTTCACGCGACCCTTCTGGAAATAGCAGCCGGTCACGGCCGCGAGATCCGGGTCGGTGGCCAAGGCGGTCAGCCGCCGCCCGCCCTCCTCCGACGGCACCATGAACACCCGCTTCGCCAGTTCCATCACGGGTTTCGCGAACCACGGCGCGAAATCCCAGATGCCCGTCGACACCGCGCCCGGATGAAACGCGTTGGCCGTCACCCCGGTCCCCGCCAGCCGCCGCGACAGCTCCCGCGCGTACAGCAGATTCGCCAGCTTCGACCGGCTGTAGGCCTTCTGCCCCGAATAGCCCCGCGCGCACCCGAGATCGCCGAGATCCACGGTCGTGCCGTAGTGCATGACCGACGAGGTGAACACGATGCGCGCGGGCGCGCTGTGCAGCAGGCGTTCCAGCAGCAGTTCCGTCAGCAGATAGCCCCCGAGGTGATTGGTCGCGAAGGTGGACTCCACGCCGTCCCCGGTCTTCGTGTAGCGGCCGAAGAAGCCGCCCGCGTTGTTGGCCAGCACATCGACCCGCGGATAGTTCTCCAGCACCGTACTCGCCAGCCGCCGCACCGAATCCTGCGACGAGATATCGCATTCGGCGGTGTCCACCGCACCGGGCCCGGCCGCGCGCACCTGGTCGGCCGCCGCCGCGAGCTTGTCCGGATTGCGCCCCACGAGCACCAGCCGATCGCCCCCCGCGGCGATCTGCCGTGCGGCCGCCAGCCCGATGCCTGATGTCGCCCCCGTGATCAGGATCGTCTTCATGACAGCCACGATGCCAGATCGCCCCGCACCCTGTCCTGCGCACGGAATCGACCCCCTATCGGCCCCGCGGCCCGCGCGAAACACCCTGTGTGCCATACGGCGACCGGTACCGTGAACGGATGGAGCCGGTACTGGTCACGGGCGCCGCCGGGGGACTGCAGGGCTCGACGGGTCGCCATCTCACCGCCCTGCTGCTGGGCCGCGGCATCCCCGTGCGCGCCCTCGTGCACACCGACGACGTACGCGCCGCGCCGCTGCGCGCCCTGGGCGCCGAGGTCGTCGTCGGCGACCTCCGCGATATCGCCATCACCCGCGCCGCCCTCGACGGCGTCGGCCGCGCCTACTTCACCTACCCGGTCGTCGACGGATTGGTCGATGCCGCGGGCGCATTCGCCGTCGCCGCGCGCGACGCCGGGGTGCACCGGGTGGTCGCCGTCTCGCAGCTGGCCGCAGGCCCGCAGGCCCTCACCCCGCGCATGCGCCAGCACTGGGTCGCCGAACAGGTCCTGGACTGGGCCGGTATCGGGGCGGTGCATCTGCGGGCCGCCGTCTTCCACGAGAACCTCGCCCTGATCGCCGACACCGGCGACGCCACCCGCCTGGCCCTTCCGATGGGTCCGGAGACGACCGTGGTGCCGCTGATCGCCGCGGTCGACGTGGCCCGGGTCGCCGCGGGCCTGCTCGCGGCCGCGGACCGCCCGGCCGATCCGGTCATGCTGCTGACGGGCGACGTTCTCGCCATCGGCGAGGCCGCCCGCCTGCTCGGCCGCTCCTACATCGACGTCCCGCCGCCGCAGTGGCACAGCTGGGCGCTCGACTTCTACGGTTCCGCCCACGCCGCCGACCATCTGTCGAAACTGTGGGAGATCTTCCGCCTCCTCGGCGAGGGCACGGGCCTCTACCAGGTCACGCCCGATATCGAGAAGTACGGTGGCCATCCGCCGACCAGCCTGGCCCAGTTCGCCGCCCATCGCTGACCGCCGGGATTGCCATTACCTCGTAGGTAATCGGCACACCGCACGCGTCTCCGTACGATCGAGCACGTGCAAACCCAGACCGCAGGCGACCTGCTCCGGCATTGGCGGGTGACTCGCCGCCTCAGCCAGCTGGAACTGGCCGGCCGCGCCGAGACCTCCGCCCGCCACCTCAGCTTCATCGAGACCGGGCGCGCCACACCCAGCCGCCAGATGGTCCTGCACCTGTCGGAGGAGTTGGAAATCCCACTGCGCGAACGGAATCGGGTGTTGCTCGCCGCGGGGTACGCACCCGTCTACGCCGAGCCCGGATTGGATACGCCGCAGATGGAGCCCGTCCGCACCGCCATGCGCCAGATCCTGGTGGGCCACGAACCGCACCCCGCGCTGGCCGTCGACATGCACTGGAACATGGTCGACGCCAACGCCAGCGCCGGGCTGTTCCTGCAGGACATCCCCGCCGAACTGCTCGCCCCGCCGGTCAACGCGCTGCGGCTGAGCCTGCATCCCGACGGCCTGGCGCCCCGGATCGTGAACCTCGCCGAATGGCGCGGGCACCTGTTCGAGCGCCTGCAACGCCAGCTCGAGATCACCGGTTCGCCGCACCTCGCCGAACTGCTCACAGAACTGCGCGGCTATCCCGGCGGCGAGCACGCGCCCGGTCTGCCCGAGCCCGAACAGGCCGTCGTCCCGCTCCGGTTGCGCCACAACGGCATCGAACTCGCGTTCCTGAGTGCCATGACGGTGTTCGGCACGCCCATGAACGTGACCGTCGCCGAACTGGCCATCGAATCGTTCTTCCCGGCCGATCCGGCCACCGCGGAGTACATGCGCACCAACGCGCCCACCGGATGACACCGCACCGGCGGGCCGCGCGGGCACAATCGAGAGCATGATCGATGCGGCGGCCCGCGTGCGTGACCTGCTCGGAGTGCCGGTGGCGGGGGTTTCGGACCTCGGCCGCAGTCACGCGTGGACGCTGCATCGCGTTCGCCTCGACGACGGCCGCGACGTCTTCGTGAAAGCGGCGGAGGGAGCGCGCAATCCGGAGATCGGCGAGATGCTGCACGCCGAGGCGGCCGGACTCCGCTGGTTGGGGGAGGGCCTCGACAACGGCCTGGTGCCGCCGGTGCTTGCCGGTGACGACACCACGCTGGTCCTGCCGTGGCTGGAATCGGCCGCCCCGGGCGCGGCGGCGGCCGAGGCGTTCGGGCGCGATCTGGCGCGGCTGCACGCCCGCGCTCCCGAAGCCTTCGGCGCGCCCTGGCCCGGCTTCATCGCCACTGTGCCGCAAGACAATACGCCGACGACGGGGGAGTGGGGCCCGTGGTACGCCGAGCGCCGCTTGGCGCCCTTGCTCTCGGCCGCGGCGCCGGCCCTGGGGGAGCGGGGCGTGCGGCTCGTCGAGCGGGTCATGGCCGATATCGGCGCGCTGGCCGGTGATCCGGAGCCGCCGAGCCGGATTCACGGCGATCTGTGGTCGGGCAATCTCGTCTGGACCGCGGACGGCGTGCGGCTGATCGACCCCGCCGCACACGGCGGCCACCGGGAAACCGATCTGGCCATGCTCGCGCTGTTCGGTGCGCCCCATCTCGACCGTATTCGCGCCGCCTATCACGAGGCGGTGCCGCTGCCGCGCGGGTGGCGGGACCGAATTCCGTTGCACCAGCTGTATCCGCTGCTCGTCCACGTGGTGCTGTTCGGGAGTTCGTATCGCGAGATGACCATCGACGCGGCGGAATCGGCGTTGGGCGGGTGAGCGATTCGCTGGTCTTGCATCCTCGATCGGCTGGTTGAAAAATACCTAAATTTAGATATGCGCATCTAACCATGTATCTCCGGCTGTGTCGGAGAATTACGGCTCGGTGTGGTTGCGTCTAGAGACGCACGGAGGAGAGGGGCGGCCGTCCGGCCGTGGTGGTCGGCTAGCGTCGGGGTCATGGACCTGCTGCGGATTCACCACGCGGCGATCATCGCCTCCGACTACGCGCGGTCGAAGGCGTTCTACGTCGACGTGCTGGGCCTGCGGGTGCTGGCGGAGAACTACCGGGCCGAACGGCGCTCGTACAAGCTGGATCTCGCGCTGCCGGACGGCGGTCAGGTGGAGCTGTTCTCGTTCCCGGATCCGCCGGCGCGGGTGTCGCGGCCGGAGGCGTGCGGGCTGCGGCACGTGGCCTTCGCGGTCGCCGATCTCGACGCGGCACTGGCGGAGCTGCGGGGTAAGGGCGTGCGGACCGAGGAGGTGCGGGTCGACGAGTACACGGGGAGGCGGTTCGCGTTCTTCGCCGATCCGGACGATCTGCCGCTGGAGCTGTACGAGGCGTGAGCCGGGCGTGACCAGGCCGAAGATGGTGCCGAGGAAGGTGATTCCGGTCCGCCAGCCCGCCGCTCGAACGGCTCCCATACGATGACCGGATGACCAAAGTGCTGCTGAACACTTCAGCCGGGGACATCACTCTCGAGCTCGACGAGACGAAGGCGCCGAAGACGGTGGCGAACTTCGTCGACTACGTGAAGGCCGGTCATTACGACGGGACCATCTTCCACCGGGTGATCCCGAACTTCATGGTGCAGGGCGGCGGCATGACCGCCGACATGCAGCAGAAGCCGGCCCCGAACCGCGTGGAGAACGAGGCGAACAACGGACTCAAGAACAACAAGTACACGGTGGCGATGGCGCGCACCTCCGATCCGCATTCGGCGAGCGCGCAGTTCTTCATCAACACCTCGGACAACGATTTCCTGAACTACCCGGGCCAGGACGGTTTCGGCTACGCGGTGTTCGGTCAGGTCGTGGACGGTACGGCCGTGGTCGACTCGATCGCGGGCGTGCGCACCGGTTCGCGGGCGGGCCACCAGGACGTGCCGATCGACCCGATCACCATCCTGTCGGCCCAGCTGGCCTGACCGTAAGTACGGTGAAGGCGGCCGCCCACTCCGGTGGCGCGGCCGCCTTCGGTGTTCTCAGGCGTCCAGGACGCGGGCGGCCCGGCTGGTGACGGGCGGCTGCACCGACCACGGGAAGTTGATCCAGCGATCGGTCCGCTTCCACACGTATTCGCAGTCGACCTCGGACCGCGGCTTCTGGTAGACCACCGCGCATCGCACCTCGGCGACCTTCCCGGCGCAGAAGTCCCGCACGAGTTTCAGCGTCGCACCCGTATCCGCGACATCGTCCGCGACGAGCACGTGCGCCCCGGCGAGATCGACGGCCTGCGGCACGGGCGGCAGCATGACCGGCAGATCGAGCCGCTGATCGACCCCGGTATAGAACTCGACATTCATCACGTGCAGGTTCTTCACGTCGAGCGCGTAACCGAGCGCCCCGGCCACGAACAACCCACCCCGCGCGATGGACAGAATCAGATCCGGCTCGAACCCGTCCTTCGCAACCTGTTCGGCCAGTTCCCGACTCGCCGACCCGAACAGCTCCCAGCTGAGCTCTTCCCGATCCGACATCCGCGCCCCTTCCGTAACCGTTGGAACGAACGTAGACCACCTCCGCTCCGAGGAATGCGCCGCCGGGACTTCGGCCCTCGGGTTTCAGGCGAGAATTCGTGTGAGTGTCCGCCAGCGGCGGTGACGGTGACGGAACATCAGCCGGATGAACAGACGAGTGACCGCTCCGCGCAGTCCGTCCTCGGTTTCGATCTCGTCGGTGTAGCGGCACCGGCGTTCGTCGATCGGAGTGAACGTGAGGTGGTGGTTCCAGGTACGCACGGGCCCACCGTGTTCGTTGGTGTAGATCTCGGTGTCGCCGAGGCGAACCAGAGTCAGATGGTGTGTCCATGCGGGGATGATTCCGAACCACCACAGTCGAGCCGAAACGCTGATTCCCGGTTCGACGTGCTCGGGGAAGTCCATGGCGGGCACCCGCAGGATCGGCCGGACCACGTACTTGAACAGTTCGGGTTTCAGCGCGAGCGCGCACGCCGCTTCGGCCGGAATCGGAAGCTCGGTTGTTAGGGTCACCTTACTCACGAGGCGATCATCGTCGATGCTCGACGTCTGGGCAAGGGCCCGGAATCCGTTGCGGATGTCACCTGCTGGCCGGTGGCTTACGTGACCGGAACACCTCGCTCCGCGCCAGGAAGTCGCAGCCGCGCCCGCGTGGGCACTTCGCGGTGGCCGCAGTGCGGGTGATCAGCGGTGCGGGTGCTGTGATTCGCGCTCGTCGAGGGCGTGTTGCAGGGTGGCGTTGAGGGCTTGGGCCTCGGTGAGCTGATCTTCGAGGATCACGATCCGGCAGGCCCCTTCCAGGGAATTGCCGGCGTCGATCAGCTCGCGCACCCGCGCGGCGATCCGCAGCTGGTAGCGCGAGTAGCGGCGATGCCCGCCCGCGGAACGTTGCGGGGCCAGCAGGCGCGCGGCGTCGAGGCTGCGCAGGAATGCCTGGGTGACGCCGAGGATCTCCGCCGCGCGGCCCATGCTGTAGGCGGGGAAGTCCTCGTCATCGAGCCTGTCGGTCCCCCCGGCGCCGCCGGGGGGAGTGGTATCGGGTTGCTGCACAACACCTCTCAGGATTTGGAGACGACGACGGGCCCCGGCGCGAGTGCGCCGGGGCCGGGGATCCGTGTGTACGAAAGGGTCAACTGTTCACCGGTCCTCGGAGACCGGTGGCGTACAACCGCACCCGATGCTTTCTCGGGTCGCGGAACAGACTGAGGACCACTCAGTGGGCCACCACCTCCAAACGCGCCGGGTCCTGCTTGCGAAGGTCTTCACTGTGCTACGCCCCCGTCCCCCTCCGGCGGCGGTCCAGGCCACGGGGGGTTTGGCCGGATTCTCGTCTGCGCCGGAAGGGGAAGGGCGTACCGCATACCAGGCAGTTCACCTGCCCAGCCACTCGATCTCTCTCTCTTCAATGACAGTGAAGTTACACACCGGAACCTCCAATGTCTAGAGCTTCGACTACAGATTTTCGGCATCATGCGGAGCGCTTCGCCGCAGTCGCGCGCAGGGCACACGATCGGCTGGTCGCCCCCACGCCGCGCTGGCGCACCTTGGCCGGCGCCCGCCCCCGCTTCCCACCCCGAAACCCGTCTACCTATGTGAAAGCGCCCGTACCGACAGCCGAAAATCTATCGTGTCGGGTGTAGACATTCGCTGAAGGCCGTTATAGAGTCGCTCTCGTTCGAATGAAGGAAAGTTCAGAAGCCGGGAGGTGAACTGCCCGGGAGAAGGAAGTTTCACCGTCCCCTTCCGGCGGATGACGGATAGACCCGGTGCACGTTGGCCGGACCTGCCGGAAGGGGACGAAGCACCATCGAACAATCGAGTTCGTAAGCACCGAGGAAGGCGGCGTTCCAGGAGGTGGTCACTGAGTAGTGATTTATCGGTTCCGCATCCCGGGATGCATCGGATGCGGTGTCACAGCGGCCCTGACGGGCCGCTGAAGCAATGCGATTTTCCCCTTTCTTCGTAGATCTCAGGCCCCGGCGCACCAGTGCCGGGGCCTGTCGGCGTTGACTCGAAAGGTCTTGTGCAACAACATCACTCTGTTCCCGTTGGCGGCTCCAGTACCGCGGTGTCTTCGGTTGGGGGACCGAGGGTATCCCGCCGTGGTGGCGGGCTGCCCGGTAGGTGACGGGAGCCTGTCGCGCCATTGCGGGGAGGTCGGTGGAGGTTCTCGCTTCCCGTGCTTGGCGAGTGAAACCTCTACGTGCGTGCCATGATCCAACTGCGTCGGCGACGGGCCGTTGCGCAGCGATGGGGTGGGGCCGATGACGACATCGAGTACCGACGGTGTTTCGTCGGCGCATGTGGGGCAGGTGCGCCCACTGCGAGCGCTGGGTTTCTGGACGGTGGCATTGCTCGCCGCGGCTGTCGCGACGCAGGTCGTGCAGACAGTCGCGGCCTGGTGGTCCTATCGGAGCATGGCGGGTCATCACGTGAGCGGCGCGCTGCTGGTACGCCGGGAACGGGCGTGGCTGGCGGTCTACGGTGTGACCACCGCACTGACGCTGCTTGCGATGTCGGCCGCGGGTGTCGTCCTGCTGGTGTGGTTGTGGCGGGCTCGGCGCAACAGCGAGGCGCTGTGCGCGGCGCGGCATCGGCTGCCGATCGGGTGGGTGATCGGCGGCTGGTTCTGTCCAATCGTCAATGTCTGGTTTCCGGCGCTCATCGTCGCCGACGTCCTGCGCGCCAGTGATCCACGGACCCCGTCGAATGCCCGGGACCTGCGTGGCCGCTCGGTCGGTGTGCTGGTCGTCGCGTGGTGGCTGGGATGGCTGGCCACGCTGTCGTTGCTCTGGGCGGTCCGGCAGAGCGGCGGCGGCAATGCTTTTCGTGCCTCGGCCGATCTCGATTCGGGCCGGTTCACCTCCGGGTTCTCCGGTGTGGCTGCCCTGCTCATCACGGCGAGCACCGTATCGGCCGCCGTCACGGCGGTGTGTCTGGCCGCGCTGATCAGGAGAGTCGATCACTGGCAACGGAGCCGTGCTCGTCCGCCACGGCCGGAGCGG
Organism: Nocardia transvalensis NBRC 15921; assembly: GCF_000308875.1. GTDB lineage: Bacteria > Actinomycetota > Actinomycetes > Mycobacteriales > Mycobacteriaceae > Nocardia > Nocardia transvalensis. The sequence continues at coordinate 106,719 of NZ_BAGL01000052.1, read as the reverse complement.
TATCGCGGTGGCATGCCCGCCCCCGCGCCGGTGCCGACGCAGGGAGCACTTGTGCCGGTTTCGAGCCCGGCGATTCCGGCGGCCGGCGAGGCGACCCTCCCGCGGGCCGAAGCCGGTTCGCGGGGACGTCATGGCGTCCTGCTGGCCGCGATCATCGTGGTCGCGGGGGTCGGTGCGGTCGTCATCGGTGTCGTCCTCGCTGCGGCGCTGGGGACCGGTCCGCAGCCTGCCACATCCGGATCCGTGGCGACGTCGACGGCGACGCGGGCGCGACCGACGCCCGTCATGGCAACGCAGACCCGTCAGCGCATCGCCGATATGTTTCCCGGGCTCGCTCCGGTCGATGCGGACGCCCTCCATGGCAACGGCCTAGGATGCAGCGCTTCGGTTTCTGACGGCATCGACACTGTCCACTGCTCCCCGCAGTGGCTGACCGCCGGGGCGCTCCGATACTCCTTGTCCTGCAATGCGACTCCGACGGTTTACCGCGAGCAGTATCCGTTCCAGAGCGACGACCGCTACTTCCGCCGGGAATCGTTCCAGCGTCCTTCCGGTACTGGCTACCTGCGGATATCGACTTCGGACCGGGACGAAGGCGCTGGCCTGTACGTCTACTTCGATGAGATGCCGCGCGCCGCATGCGGACTGATGGTCAGCTGGCGCGGGCACAACGGTGCCGACATCGTGAACCAGTGGTGGCCGACAGCACCCCTGTGATCCGCGGCGGGGGTGCCGGTGCTGGTGCGGTGGGCTTCTCGAGGACCGGTGCGCTGTGCGGCGTGGCGGTTCTTTGCCGTGATGGTCAGGCCAGGGCCTCGTCCACGAAGTCGGCTCCGGCAGCGGTGGCAAGGTCCGGGCCGAGGGCGGCGGCCGGGGTGTGCGCGCCGGGCCGTCCATTACCCGCGGCGAGCTGGAGCGCGGTCTGAGCGGCGACGGCAGAGGTGAATTCCATTGCGTCGCCGGCCCGCAGCCAGCCGTCGCGGGCGGTGCCGTCGGGCCAGGTGATGACGGCGTGGCCCCAGGTGTGGGGACGGGGGCGTGGGGCAGCCTTGGTTTTGATTCCGGCCATCCGGCCGATCGCGAAGGTCCGCACCGTCCGGATCCGCAGGATCGCCGAGAGCAGCGGCAGGACCGCCCGAACGGCGAGCGAGGCGGGAATGAGGCCGGAGGTCGCCGACACCGAGGGAGCTCCACTGACCCGATGCGCGGCGATGAGCTCACCGGAGGGCACACCGACCGAGGACATGCGCTCCCCGTCGGGCAGGGTCAGGCGTTGTACTTCCGCGCCGAGGCGGGTCTTGACCAGCCGGCCACCGTCGTAGCGGCGACCACCCATCGCGAAGCTGTCCACGATACTGGCGGCAAGGGCGGGGCCCAGCACTCCTTCCTCGACGGCGGCCGAGGCGAAGGTGTCCACCCGGACCCGGCTCGGCACGGGACGGTTCTCACACAGGCGTGCCACGATCGCCTCGGTGCCGACGACGCCGAATCCCGCACCGGTCACCAGGGTGCTTCCCGCGGCGACGGCCTCGTCGTGCAGGGCGAACAGGCGATGGAAGGCGGCTGGGTCGTTGGCCTGGTCGAGGTAGTGGCCGCCCGGCATGCAGGCGCGGGCAAGCGGTACGGCGGTCTCGGCGTAGTCGCCGATGGTGTTGACGACCACGGCGGGCCGCTGCCGGGTGATCTCGGCCGCCATGGCCTCCGCCCCCGACGCGACGACGATCTTCGCCTCGGCGTCGAGCCCGAGGTCGGCGGCCGCGGTGCGCAGCCGACCGGCATCGCGCCCGACCAGCACGGGGACGGCCCCGGCCGCCGTGAGCTGCGCCGCGACGGCCCGCCCGACCCTTCCGGTGGCTCCGAGAACCCAGATCTCACCTTGCGCCATGTCTTCTCCATCGTGTGATGTCTCATTGTGTCATCACGACGATAGCATCGATGTCACAGTGAGTCATCGCGATGGGTAGGATGCGAGCATGGCACGGTGGGACCCTGGAGCGCCGGAACGTTTGCGACAGGCGGCGTTGGACCTGTTCGACGAGCACGGCTACGACGCTGTGACGGTGACGCACATCGCGGAGCGGGCCGGGCTGACCCGGCGGACCTTCCACCGGTACTTCGCAGACAAGCGGGAGATTCTTTTCGCCGGCTCCGAGCGGCTTCCGGCCGCCGTGTCCGAGGCGGTCCTCGCCGCGGATCCCGAGCTTGCGCCACTACCGGCGGCGCTGTCGGCCCTTCGCGAGGTCGGTGTGGCGGTCAGCGGAATGGCCGCCGAGTCCGGGCGACGCAGAGCGATCATCGAGTCCAGTACGGAGCTGCTGGAACGCGAGCGGAGCAAGTCGGCAGCGGTCACCGCCGCGCTCCGGGACGCCCTGCGACAGCGCGGGGCCGAGCCCACCGAGGCACACCTCACCGCGCGAGTGGCCTCGATCATTTCCGAGGAGGCGTTCGGTCGCTGGGCCAACGGCGAGGGCGCCTTCCCCGACTGTTTCGACGCCGCCGAGGCCGTGCTCCATGCGGTGCTGGCCGGAAACACCTGAGCCGCCGCCGTACAGCTCGCGGGCGCCCGCATCGCGGTCTGCTGACTCACGCGAACTTGAGTGCGCGCTCATGCCGCTTATCGTGCGGGCTGGTCCGGGCCATGGGAGTGCGGAGTCAGCACCGCTCGCCGGGGTGAGATGTCAGTTACACACTGTGTCTGGTTTCCACGTGAACCGGCGGCTGCCGTGCTATAGCAGGGCGCCGTCAGTTGCCCAAAGAACGACGGTCACGGACACGGTCAGCGATGCAACACAGACGACCATCCGCCACGTGCTGCCCCAGTCCTTGATCGCATGGCGGACTGTCTTCCCGATCTCGACCCACATCGTTGTCTTCCTCCATCGGTCTTCAGCGCTATCGGCGCGGTCTTGTCGACCAGAGTGCACAGCTGCACAGATGTCCAAAACGGTTCGGACAACGAAAGTCTCCGAACGCAGGTCGGTGCACACATCTAGAATCGCGTCTCGGACGCCTGGACACTCACCGGACAGCACCATCCGCACCTATGGAGGATTTGGTGGCACCCCAATCGGTCGCAGCAGTCACTCGCGATGAGTTGACACTTGTACGGAATCTTGACGAGTTGGGGGACCTGATCGGACGGGCCTTGGCACACTCGAACCTGTCGTACCGAAAGGTCGAAGAGATTGCGAGCCGGATCAATGCCGAGAGGGATGGACGGCGTACCACTTTGAATAAATCCGTCGTCGGAGACATGCGCCAGGGACGTCGAATCAGTGAGGAACGGTTACGCCTGCTGTTGTTCATCTGCCAAGTTCCGCGAGATCAGCTGGCTGAATGGTTGGCCGCATTCCGCTGTGCCACCGGACAGGCGGTCCAAACAACATTGACGGTGTTCGGAAAGATTCCGGATGAACCCCAACACTACGTTGCTCGTGCGCAACTTCATGAGGTCTGCGAGGCGCTGAACGACACCACGGTCGTTACAATCGTGACTGGGATGCGTGGCGCCGGTAAAACACAGCTGGCAGCCGCGTACGCACGGCAGTTGGTCGCGTCGCGATCCGGATTGGTGGCATGGGTGAATGCCGAAACAGTCGACTCACTGATCAGCGACTACGCCGAAATAGCCGAGCGCCTAGGCATCTCAAAAGCCGGGTCCGATGCCGCGGCTTCCGCTCGTTGGTTGCGTGACCATCTGTCCACACACTCAAGCACGGGACTGCTTGTCCTCGACAACGCTTCGAACCTGGATGATCTTCGGCCATTCATCCCCTTCGGGGAGGGGCTATCTGTCGTCGTCACCACGACGAACCGCGCGTTCTGTCTTCTGGGCGTGACCGTGGATGCTGCGAACGGGTTCACCCGACAAGAGTCTGTTCAGTATTTGTGTAAGGCGACCGACATCGATGATCAGGAAGATGCTCATCTACTGGCAGAAGAGCTGGGCGACCTGCCTCTAGCGCTATCTGCGGCCGCTGCCACTATCAAGTCTCGCCACCTGTCATACTCGCGCTACTTGGAACTGTTGCGAATTCATCCTCTGCCGCGCGCACTGCGACGACGAGAAGGGCACGACCATCCCTATCGAGTCGATCAGGCGATCTTGTTGTCGATAGATACGGTCGAGTCGGCCAGCGAGGACATCGATCTGGACAATGCAGTGCGATGGACACTCGGCGTCATATCGATGCTTGATCCGTCGGGCGTGCCGAGAGAACTGCTCAACACCTCGGAAATACATTCCGAGCTACTCATCGAAGAGGCATTGGAACGATGTGTGCAGGGATCACTACTGCTGTGGTCGGCCAGCGACGACGTTGTGACGATGCATAGACTTACTGCACGCGTCGTGCGAGAACGCGCCGCCGTATCGACCGAAACTATCGACATACTCGTGGGGGATGCTCTCGGAATCATTGAACCGTACTTGCCAACAACGGACGAACTATGGAGCTACCGTGACCTTGTAATCCACCTCGCCGATCAGGTCGAGTCGATTTGGACGACTGGACTTCCTGACCTGGCGAGCGCCGAACTGAGGACGCGATCCCTCACCGCCCGTCGGTGGGTCTGCAGACAATTGCTTGACACTGCCGATACTGCGCGGACAGCACGTCTCACGGCTACGGCGCTGGCAGACCACGAACGACTGCTGGGGCCGGATCATACCGACACCGACATCACTCGGAGCTTCGCGGCCCACGCGCAACTCGGCATCGGTCGACCGGCTGAGGCGGTCGCGCTATACGAGGCATCATCGAGGATCCGCGACCTTGCGAGCGATGATCCCCAAGTTCTCTCTGCACGAAATAATCTCGCCGTCGCATATCAAGACATCGGCCTCACCGAGAAGGCGATTGCAATACACGAAGAGCTGGTTGCGGCATGGATTCGAATCCATGGAAACGAGCATCCCGAGGTTTTATTAGCACGGAACAACCTCGCTCATTCGTATAACGCTGCTGGCCGCGAGTCTGACGCGTTCGCATTATACGCAGAAAATCTGCGGGAGTCGATCCGCGTTCTTGGCCATGAGCATCCCGACGTAGTCCTCTACCGCAACAACTTTGCCACCGTTTGCGTCTCGGTCGGGGGTGCATCCGAAGCAGTGGATCTACATCGGCAGAACTTATCTGTATCCGAGCGAATTTTCGGAAATGACCATCCCAGCACACTCACCTGCCGCCGCAATCTTGTCATGGCCTACAGCTCGGCAAGCCACTTGGACCAGGCGCTCGAACTCGGAAAATCGAATCTTGACGAGGCGGTGAGCGTTCTTGGACCCGAGCACGTCGACGTACTAGGAGCCCGGAATGACCTCGCTTACGTCTACTGTCAATTGGATCGCGTCGACGTAGCAATCGAGCTCTACCAGCGGAATCTCTGCGAAGCAGAACGAATACTCGGTGATGGATACCCACTCACGCAGCATTACCGCGACCGCTTGGCCGACGCCTATATCCTGGCGGATCGCTACGCCGAGGCTGTAGCCGAACGCGAGAAAAACCTTGCGCACCGGATCCGCCGCTTGGACGCGACTCATCCGAACGTTCTCGACAACACGGAGAACCTCGTTTTCGCGTACGTGCTGAACAGGCAGCATGGCAAGGCTATTTCACTTGCCGAATCAAGCTTGGACGATTGTGTCCGGGTATTAGGCGGTGATCATGTCCAAGCATTGCGGTGTCGAAGACTTCTGGTGCTGGCCAACAAGGCCGTCGCTACCGATCCCAGGAAGTGATCTCAGGGTCGCTCCTGGAATCGGCGAGGTGGCGGATGCGCTTGAGCAATCGACGAGTGGAACCAATAACCGACGCTCTCAAGAAGGTCGTCAACGTCATAATCTTGGGTCCGTCAGCGGCTCTCCCGTATGAGCACAGTCCTCAGCTTCGGAGCAGCCATTCTCCTCCCTCCGGTCGGACTACCAGTCAATGCCCAGTCTCGGATACTATCGATCACTTTCAGAATGCCGTGTCCGCGAGCCCTCACTGCCGAGAAGTTTCCGCGTCTGCCGGGTGTGACCTCAGTTGCGCAGCGCAACTGCCAATTGCGTGATACTCGCTCACCGCGACCCGAGGTGACATGTGGGGCAGCACTCGCGACGCGGGATCATGTCGGTCTGCATTGGCTAGAGGATCGTCCGCCAGGTTCCGGCCATCGATAGTGCAGAGCGGCTACCACTTGCTGGGGTGAGCGTCGACTACTACATCCGTCTGGAGCAAGGGCGCGATACCACTCCGAGCCTCGCCGTGCTGGATGCGCTCGCCACGGCGCTGTGGCTGACCGCGGACGAGCGCGATCACCTCATCGATCTGGCTCGGGCGGTGGCGGATAGGCGCGAGGTGTCGCGGCCGGTGCACGCGGCGCCGCGTGCTGGACTGGTGCTGTTGCTGGAGTCGGTGCGCCCGACACCGGCGTTCGTCCTCGATCGGGTGAGTAATCTGCTCGCCGCCAATCCCGAAGGGCTGCGGTTGCTGTCCGGGATGACGGCGTGGGAACCGGGGCGCCGCAATCTGATTCGGTACGTGATCACCGATCCCGCGGCGCGGACGGTCTTCGAGGACTGGCAGGGCATGGCGCGGGACTGCGTGGCGCATCTGCGCACGGTGCAGGGCGGCGATCCGGCGGATCCGGGGCTGGCGGCGCTGACCACGGAATTGTGCGCTGCCAGTGCCGAGTTCGACGAACTGTGGGCGCACTACGAGGTGCGCACCAAGCGCGGATCGCGGCGGGCGTTCCGGCATCCCGCCGTCGGCCGTATGGAGCTGACCTCCGAGATTCTCACCGCCCCGGACGGTCAGCGGGTCGTCGCGTTCCAGGCCGCGCCGGACGGCCCGGACCGCGACGCGGTGGCCCTGCTGGTCGGCGTAGCCGTCCCCAGTCCGCGCACGGCCGGAGCGAATGCGGAGGTACGCCTAGGGCTGGTGGATGACGATGTACCACAGCAGGGCGAGGGTGCCGAGCACGAAAAGCGGTGAGATCACCCAGGTTTCGACCTTGTTGCCGGTGCGATCGATGATCGGCACGCTGATGCGCAGCTTCAGCGGCCACAGCAGGCGGCAGCCGTGGTCGGTGAGGCAGTCGCCGAGCAGATGGGCGAGGGCGCCCAGTCCGACGCAGAACGGCAGCCAGGAGGGTTTGTCGGAGAGCCAGTGATCCATGGCGAAGGTGCCCGCGACCGCGAGCACCGTGACGGAGAAATAGGACCGGAATCCCTCCCCGGGCGGGCAGAGGTTCAGCGCCCGCAGGGCGAGCGCCAGCAGGAAGAACACCAGCCCGAGGGTGAACCAGCGGCCGATCCAGTGTTCGCCGGCCCAGGTGCCCAGGGCGGCCAGGACGACGAAGGCGAGTGAGTGGGTGGCGTGGCGGTGCCCGCCCGACACCGTGGAGATGATCTTGCAGGCCACATGCGAAATCGGCCCCAGCACATGCGAAATCGTCCCGTTCGGATGGTCGGCGTCCGGGAGGAGGGCCGCGCCCGCGGTGAGGAAGGTACCCATCAGCAGGTCGACGGTTCCGAGATCGCCGTTCTGGAGCACGGGGTAGGTGAGCACCGAAAGCGGAAGCACCGCAGCGGCTCCCGCCCAGGCCAGTGCTCCACTGGTCGCATGTGAATGTCCTAGCACCGGGGAAGACTAGCCGATCTTGATCGAACACCCGTGCGGTGGTCAGCCGTGCGAGTGCGAGTTCACGACGCGGTCGAGCGCGTGCAGATCGGATTCCAGCGCGTAGAAGGCCCGCAACGCGATCGCGAACGCGAAAAGCCCGCCGACACAGAGGCCGACGATGCTGCTGATCACGAGCTGCTGCTGCGGCGGCGTCAGGAAGACGAGCCCGGCCGGCACCCCGGCGAGCGGAACCGACGCGGCCACACCGAGATACACGCGGCTGCGGCGGACCAGCCGGTGCAGCCGGATGCCGTCGGCGGCGGTGGTGCGGCCCGCGGCGACCATGCCGGGGTAGTACCAGCGCAGCATGAAGAAGGTGACCGGGAAGTAGGTGTAGACGACGGCGACCGCGGCGGCGACGAGATTCGACGCGATGAGGTTCACGGTGAACCCGGCGGGCATCGACCCCAGGGAGTACAGCTTCGCGAGGAAGATGCCCATCGCGCCGATCCAGCCGGCGAATGTCATGACGGCGATGCGGTCGCCGCAGGCGAGGCTGTCGTTGCGGGCCTTGGCGAGGGTCCGCTCGTCGAACTGCCTGCCGCGGCGCAGCCCGTCGGGAACCAGGATCACCAGCCGGCACCAGTACAGCAGGAGCCCGATGGCCAGTGGGTAGGCGATGACGATGACGAGGTAGCCGAGGCGGGTGAGCTCGGTGGCCGCGTCGGTGCCGAGTTCGTGCCGGATGAGCCGGAGATTGTGGGCGGCCAGGAACACTCCGGCGAGCAGCTGCCCGAGCAGGCTGGAGAGCGTGACGACCGGCATCGGCCGCATCTTGAGCCGGGCCCGCAAGCTGTGGGCGGGCGGATCGACGAGGTCGCGGGCCGCGCGGTCCTGGCTGAGTTCCAGCTGATGGGCGAGTTCGGTGCCGCTGGCGTAGCGGTCGGCGGGATCGGGCGACAGGCAGGTGAGCAGCGCGTGGCGCAGGACCGCCGGGCAGTCGGGCGGCAGGGCGTCCTCGGCCTCGGCGCTGACGGGCACGCGCCGCCGTTCGATCATGGCGTTCAGGGAATGCTCGGATTCTCCGGCGGCGTGGCCGTCGTCGAAGGGGATGCGCCCGGTGAGCAGTTCCCACAGCACGACCGCGAGCGCGTACAGATCGCTGCGGGTATCGAGGTCGGCGGCGGTCGCCTCGAGCTGGGGGTGGCAGGCGGCGAGCTGTTCGGGGGACATGTAGGGCAGCGATCCGCCGAAGTAGGCGACCGGGTTCGCGCCGGGGAGGTGGCGGCTGAAGCTGATGTTGAAGTCGGCCAGTTTGGGGTGCCCGTCGGCGGTGAGCAGGACGTTGGCGGGTTTGATATCGCGATGCAGCACGCCGCGATGGTTGGCGTAGTCGAGGGCGGCGGCGAGCCGGCTGCCCAGCCACGCAACGGTTTCCGGCCAGGTCAGCCGTTCGAGTTCGGAGCGGGTGGCCGACGGCTGGGGTTCCAGGACGCCGCCGGTGGTGGAGGCGGCATCGATCGCCTCGAGCAGCAGCCGCCCGGACCGGCGTTCGAGCGGCGTGCGCCGCAGGATGCGCAGCACCCCCAGCAGCGTGCCGCCCGGGATGTACTGCATGTACATGAGTTTGAGGTGCTGGTCGGTGATCTGGCGCTGATCGAAGACGCGCACGATGTGGTCGTGGTCGAGCTGGGCCAGGGTCTGCGGTTCGCTGCCGCGGTCGTGGGAGATCTTGACCGCGACGAGGCGGCCGAGGGAACGCTGGCGGGCGAGGAAGACGCGCGCGAACGCGCCCTGGCCCAGGGGCAGCAGCAGGTCGAAGTCGTCGATGGTGGCGCCGGGGTTGATGGTGTCGAGGGCGTCGAGCGCGGTGGGATCGGCGAGCATGGTGGTGCGCAGGCCGTCGACGTCGTAGCCCTCGGTGATGCGGGCCATCTGGCTGGGGTAGTCCTGCTCGTATTCGCTCAGGTCGATGTCGTCGCGGCGGCTGCGGGCGCTGATCTCCTCGTAGATGAGGTCCGGTGGCAGCGGCGCGGCGGCGAGTTCGGGGAATTGTGCGCGGTAGTCGGCCAGGCGCAGGGCGGCGTCGCTGCGCTGCCAGCGTTCCTGGAGATCGACCTTGATCAGTTCGATGAGGGCGGTGCGGCGCAGTGCGGGCTCGGCCGGGAGGTGGGCGGACAGGTCGGGGGGCGCGCCCGCGGCCTGCCACTGCCCGGCGAAGAGCGCGACCAGGCTCGTCAACGCGGTCTGCGTTGCCGTCGCACGATCGGCACCGGGGTCGGGTGCGGTCGCGCCGAGGTCGTCGTCCATCGTCGCTCGCTTCGAACTGGTCGTGCCCGGGCCCGGCCCCGAGTATTCGATCCTGGCGCGGGTCATCGGCTGTGTGCCGATACCGTAACCCGGTGTCGGAATATCGAGGTCATCATCCGATCGGGAGCGTCGGTGTGCAAGCCCATTGTTTCTGTGCCGCCGCCGAGTCCTGGCCTTAGCGGACGATAGTGAGATAGGGTCCGGTTCGAGTTCGGTTCTCGGAGAGAGGGGTTCGCCCGTGTCGGTCGCTGCCGCGGTCAAGGAGCAGATTCAGCAGGTCGGCGGGGGATTCATGTTCTCCCGCGAGACGAAGACCTTCGGGAAGTCGACGGGCGTCGACGGATTCCTCGGCCCGTACACCCGTGGTCGCGGCGGGGTCCTGGGCGATGTCGACGCCGCCGTCGTGGTGGCCGCGTTCGGATTCTTCGAGCCCGGCACGGTCCGCGCGGCCTGGGAATCGGTGCGGTTGCCCGCCGCCGACGCCGCGGCGGGCTACCTCGCGGCCTGCCAGGACTTCGGCCGGCGCAAGCTGGGCGATTTCGACGGCGCGGAACGCCTCGCCGAGCTGTTGCGGGCCGTCGCCGAGGCCGCGGATGTGGCGGGCGCGCCGCTGTTCGCGGGCTGGCGGGCGCTGCCGCTGGCCGACGACGCGCCCGCCCGCGTCCTGCAACTCATCCACGTGCTGCGGGAACTGCGTGGCGGGCTGCACCTGATGGCGATCCGCGCCCACGGCCTGACGCCGCGGCAGGCCGTCCTCATCGGCGGTTCGCCGCTCAAGAGCGGCCCCGACCAGGCGCGCAGTTTCGGCTGGCCGGAGCCGTTCGAGGAGATCACCGACGCCCAGCGGCACGCCTGGGAGGCCGCCGAGTCCACCACCGACGCCCTCATCGCCCCGGCCTTCGCCGTCCTGGACGACGGAGCCGCCGACGACCTGGTCAAATTGGTGGACACCGCTCGGGCAATCGTCTTCGGTGCCCGCTGAGTTCGCCGCTGGCAGAACACCGTCGATCATGTGCGAGCCGCGGCGGGCGCGTCCGGAGGTTGGTGAGATGATCGAGGGGCGGAGTGCGTCCGGCGAGAGCGAGGTTGGTGTGGAGTTCGGGATTTCCGGTGTGCGCGTGGGACATTGGACCGATACGGCCGGGCAGACCGGCTGTACGGTGCTGGAGCTGCCGGAGGGGTCGGTCGCCTCGTGCGAGGTCCGCGGCGGCGCTCCCGCCTCCCGCGAGCTGGATGCCCTGTCCCCGGACAAGTCCGTCGTCAGCGTGGACGCCATCGTGCTGACCGGCGGTTCCGCGTTCGGCCTCGCCGCGGCCGACGGCGTCATGCGCTACCTGGAGGAACAGGGGCGCGGCGTGCCGACGCCCGCCGGCCGCGTCCCGATCGCCCCGACCCTCGCCCTGTTCGACCTGGCCGCCGGTGACGCCACCGCACGACCCACCGCCGACTCGGGATATGCCGCCGCGCAAGCGGTCTCGGGCGAACAGGTGCTTGCCGGGCGCATCGGGGCGGGAACCGGCGCGTACACCTCGCACTGGCGCGGGGAGGGCCGCCGCCCCGGCGGATTGGCGTTCGCGCAGCGGCGGCTGGGCGATCTCGTCGTGGGCGCACTGTGCGTCGTCAACGCCTTCGGCGATATCGACCACGGCGACACCGAGGTCCCCCTGGACGCCGTGGCGATTCTGAATCAGCCGTTCGAATTCGCCGAGGGCCGCACGCACACCACCATCGGCGCGGTCGTGACCAATGCCCGGCTCGACAAGCCGTCGTGCCACATCGTCGCGCAGGGCGCCCACGACGGCCTCTCCCGCGCCCTCACCCCGCCGCACACCCGATTCGACGGCGACGGATTCATCGCCGCCGCCACCGGCGAGGTCGATACCCACGTCGACGTCGTCCGCCTGATGGCCCTCGCCGCCGTCACCGACGCCATCCGCTCCGTAGACCGCTGACGCCGCGCCACCCGCGCGATTCCACCTTGCGGCGGAACAGGTTTCGGCCCCACACGCGCGACGCCCCGCGAGCCGAACTCGCGGGGCGTCGGGTGGAACGACGGGGTCAGCGCACGTCGAACCGGTCCAGGTTCATCACCTTGTCCCAGGCGGCGACGAAGTCCTCGACGAACTTCTGCTTCGCGTCGTCGGTCGCGTAGACCTCCGCGAGCGCCCGCAGCTGCGAATTCGACCCGAAGACCAGGTCGGCGCGGCTGCCGGTCCACTTGGTCGCGCCGGTGGCGCGATCGGTGCCGACGTAGGTGCCGTCGTCGGCCGGCGACGGCTCCCACTTGGTGCCCATATCGAGCAGGTTCACGAAGAAGTCGTTGGTCAGCGACCCCGGGTTGGCGGTGAACACGCCCAGCTGCGACTGCTTGTAATTGGCGCCCAGCACCCGCAGGCCGCCGACCAGCACGGTCAGCTCCGGAGCGCTCAGCGTCAGCAGGTTCGCCCGGTCGATCAGCAGGTACTCGGCGGGGAGCCGGTTGCCCTTGCCGAGGTAGTTGCGGAATCCGTCGGCGCTCGGCTCCAGGAGGGAGAAGGACTCCACGTCCGTCAGCTCCTGGGTGGCGTCGGTGCGGCCGGGGGTGAACGGCACCTGGATGTCGTGCCCCGCGGTCTTGGCGGCCTGCTCGACCGCCGCCACGCCGCCCAGCACCACGAGGTCGGCGAACGACACCCGGGTGTTGCCGGTCTGCGCGGAGTTGAACGACTCCTGGATGCCCTCGAGCGTCCGCAGCACCTTCGCCAGCTCGTCGGGTTCGTTGACCTCCCAGCCGATCTGGGGCTGCAGCCGGATGCGGCCGCCGTTCGCGCCGCCGCGCTTGTCGCTGCCGCGGAACGAGGACGCGGACGCCCACGCCGTCGACACCAGCTGCGGCACGGTCAGCCCGGACGCCAGGATCTGGCGCTTCAGCTCGGCGATGTCCTCCGCCCCGACGACATCGTGGGTGGTCTCCGGGATCGGGTCCTGCCACAGCAGCGTCTGCTCCGGCACGAGCGGGCCGAGGTAGAGCACCTTCGGGCCCATATCGCGGTGGATGAGCTTGTACCAGGCCTTGGCGAATTCCTCGGCCAGCTCGTCCGGGTGGTCCAGCCAGCGGCGGGTGATCTGCTCGTAGATCGGGTCGACCCGCATCGACAGGTCGGTGGTCAGCATGACCGGCGGGTGGCTCTTGGCCGGATCGTGGGCATCGGCAACCGTTCCCGCGCCCGCGCCGTCCTTGGGGATGTACTGCCAGGCGCCCGCGGGGCTCTTGGTCTTCTCCCACTCGTAGCCGTAGAGGGTTTCCAGGAAGCTGTTGTCCCACTTGGTCGGGGTGGGGGTCCAGGTGCCCTCGAGGCCGCTGGTGATGGCGTCGCCGCCGACACCGGTGCCGTTGGCGCTGCGCCAGCCCAGGCCCTGCTCCTCGAGCGGGGCGGCCTCGGGCTCGGGGCCGACCAGGTCGGCGTCGCCGTTGCCGTGGGTCTTGCCGAAGGTGTGGCCGCCGACGATCAGCGCGGCGGTCTCGACGTCGTTCATGGCCATCCGGCCGAACGTCTCGCGGATGTCGATGGCCGCGGCCAGCGGATCCGGATTGCCGTTGGGGCCTTCGGGATTCACGTAGATCAGGCCCATCTGGACCGCCGCGAGCGGGTTCTCCAGATCGCGCTCGCCGGTGTAGCGCTCGTCGTCGAGCCACACGTGCTCGGGGCCCCAGTAGACGTCCTCCTCGGGCTCCCACTGGTCGACGCGGCCGAAGGCGAAGCCGTAGGTCTTGAAGCCCATCGACTCCAGCGCCACGTTGCCGGCGAAGACCAGAAGGTCGGCCCAGGACAGCTGCTTGCCGTACTTCTTCTTGACCGGCCACAGCAGGCGGCGGGCCTTGTCCAGGCTGGCGTTGTCGGGCCAGCTGTTGAGCGGCGCGAAGCGCTGCATGCCGGCGCCGGCGCCACCGCGGCCGTCCTTGACGCGGTAGGTGCCCGCGGCGTGCCAGGACATGCGGATGAACAGCGGGCCGTAGTGGCCGTAATCCGCGGGCCACCAGTCCTGCGAGGTCGTCATGATCTCGACGATGTCGCGGTGCACCGCGGCCACGTCGAGGTTTCGGACCTCCGCGGCGTAGTCGAAGTCCTCGGCCATGGGGTTGGCCACGGCGGGGTTCTTCTGCAGGATCTTCAGGTTGAGCTGGTTGGGCCACCAGTCACGGTTGCTGCCACCCTCGACCGGTTCCTTGAGGCGACCGGACAGAACGGGGCAACCGTTTTCGGCAGGTTCCGTGTTGGCCTCGCCGATGGGCGGAGTTTCCTCGGGCACGGGTTTTCCTTTCGGGGGCTGTCGTTCGGGCTGTGATCACGGCTGTGATCGTGTTGGGGTCGTCGAACAGTCGGGGCACACGCCCCAATAGATGACCTCGGCCTCGTCGAGGGAGAAGCCGTTGTCGTTCGACGCGGTGAGGCAGGGCGCGTCACCGACGGCGCAGTCGACGTCGGCGATGGCGCCGCAGGACCGGCACACGACGTGGTTGTCGCCGACCCGCGTCTCGTAGCGCGCCACGGAACCCATCGGCTGGATGCGACGGATCAGTCCCGCGTCGGTCAGTGCCCGCAGCACGTCGTAGACGGCCTGATGGGAGACCGTGCCGAGGGATGCGCGCACCAGACCGAGGATCGTGTCGGTATCGGAGTGCGGGTTGTCGTGTACCGCGCCCAGCACAGCCACCCGCGGTGCGGTCACCCGGAGGGTGGCCCCGCGTAGCATGCGCTCGAAGTCCGACGTGCTGGACACGTTCCGAAGTATGAATCATTCAAGTCTCGGGCGGGAGCGTTTCGGCGGAAGTTCTCCCGGAATCCGAGACTCGGCTACGTGGTGATCGTCCTCAGCTCGCCGACCGCACCGGCGCGTGCTTCAGCTCGCGCAGCGCGGTGCGCAGCCCCCGGCGCCTGCCGGTCTCGGGGTCGACGCCGAAGTGATCCTGCATGCCCTCGCGGATCGCGAACCGCAACTCCGACGCCGTCTCCGGCGCATCGTCGGAGGTCGACGCGAGCAGCGCGTTCGGCAGGGCCAGCTTCGCGATCGTCCGGAACGTCTGCAAATACTGGTGGCCGATCGATCCGGTTGTGTACGGCAGGTCGTACTTGTCGCACACCTCCCGCACCCGCACGGCGATCTCCTCGTAGCGGTTGCTCGGCAGGTCCGGGAACAGGTGGTGCTCGATCTGGTGGCTGAGATTGCCGCTGGCGAAACGCATCAGCGGCCCGGCCCGGAAGTTGGCCGATCCCAGCATCTGCCGCAGATACCAGCGCGGCCGGTCCTCGGACTCCAGTTCCGCCGTGGTGAACTTCTCCGCGCCGTCGGGGAAATGGCCGCAGAAGATCACCAGATACGCCCAGTAATTACGCACGAAATTGGCGGTCGCGTCGGCGGTCAGGGTCGTCTTCCAATTCCGCCCGGCCAGGGCCGGGAAGATCAGGTAGTCCTTCGCCGCCTGCTTGCCGACCTTCGTCCCGATGATGCGCAGGTCCTTGAGCGCCTGCCGATAGGTCTTCTTCTTCGTGCGGAGTTTCTCGGCCTCGAGGTGGTGCAGGGCGACGCCCCACTCGAAGAAGGTCGCCAGCACCAGGTTGTACAGCGGATTGCCGACATTCCACCATTCCCACTTCTGGTCGCGGGTGACGCGCAGGATGCCGTACCCGACATCGTCGTCCATGCCGACGACATTGGTGTACTTGTGGTGGACGAAGTTGTGCGAATGTTTCCACTGCACGCTCGGGCAGGTGGTATCCCATTCCCACGAGGAGGAGTGGATCTCGGGATCGTTCATCCAATCCCATTGCCCGTGCATCACATTGTGCCCGAGCTCCATATTCTCGATGATCTTCGCCAGTGACAGCATCACCGTCCCGGCCAGCCACGCCGGTCGGCGATTGCTGAACATCAGGGTCGCGCGGCCGCCGGCGGCCAGCGCGCGCTGCAGCGCGATCGTGCGCCGCACGTACTTGGCGTCGCGCTCACCGCGCGACTCCTCGATATCGCGGCGGATGGCGTCCAGTTCGGCGCCCAGCGCCTCCACGTCCGCGGCGGTCAGATGCGCGTAGGCGTCGATATCGGTAATGGCCATGGGACCTCCTACAAATCGAGCGTGCACTCGCCGGACACGCTGCTGATGCACGTCTGGATGCGTTCTCCCTCGCGCCGCTCCTGGCCGGTGCGCAGATCGCGCACATAGCCGCCCGCGAGGGG
Source organism: Nocardia transvalensis NBRC 15921 (assembly GCF_000308875.1). Classification (GTDB taxonomy): domain Bacteria; phylum Actinomycetota; class Actinomycetes; order Mycobacteriales; family Mycobacteriaceae; genus Nocardia; species Nocardia transvalensis. The sequence continues at coordinate 90,583 of NZ_BAGL01000052.1, read as the reverse complement.
GACGACGCAGGTCTGGCAGATCCCCATCCGGCAGCCGAAGGGCATCTGCACGCCCAGCTTCTCGCCCGCTTCCAGAAGCGTTGTCGCGCCGTCGATCTCCGCCTCCTTACCGGAGGCGGCGAATCGCACGGTCCCGCCCTCGCCGCCGTAGTCGGTGCGCGCGATGGTGAACCGCTCGACATGCAGGCGCTGCCGCAGCCCACCGGCCTCGAAGTGCGATTCCATCGCGTCCAGCAGCGCCGGCGGACCGCACGCCCAGCATTCGCGCTCGCGCCAGTCGGGCACCCATTCCTCGAGGCGCGCGACGTCGAAATTCCCGTTCTCCCGGGTCAGCTGGAGCGTCAGATCGTAATCGGGCGAGGCGGCGGCGCGGGTCTCCATCTCCTCCAGGAAGATCACGTCGTCGCGGGTCGGCGCGGCATGCACATGGCAGATGTCGGGCGTCTGCCCGCGCGCCTCGAGCGCCCGCAGCATCGCGATCACCGGCGTGATGCCGCTGCCGGCGGTGACGAACAGGATCTTGCCCGGAACCGGTTCCGGCAGATGGAAATCGCCCTTGGGCGCCGCCAGCCGGATGATGGTGTTCGGGCCGACGCCGTCGACCAGGTGGGTCGACAGGAAACCGTCGGGATTCGCCTTCACGGTGATGGTGATCGTCTTGTCCGCGGCCGAGCCGATCGAGGTCAGCGAATACGAGCGCCAATGCCAGCGGCCCGCGATCTGCAATCCGATGCCGATGTACTGCCCGGGTTCGTAGGACGCCGGAAAGCCCCACCCCGGCCGGATGCGCACCGTGGCCGAATCCGCGGTCTCCTTGACGACGTCGACGACCTTGCCGCGCAGTTCCCGCGCGGTCCACAGCGGATTGACCAGGCGCAGATAGTCGTCCGGCAGCAGCGGCGTGGTCGCCCGCGCGACGAGCCCGCGCACGATGTTCACCCGCGGCGTCCGCGCGCTGACCCCCGCCGCGGGCCGTGTGCTCCACTTCAACAGATCCACGGCGGACCTCACCTCCCTGTGTACGACCGTACACTCACATGGGGAGGGCTGCCGTGCAAGCCGGTGCGACGGCTCTGTGGATATCGCACAAATATCCAGCCAGTAGTGCACAGATGTACACTAAAATTCACGCCCGGCGCGCGTCGTCCCCCCTTACTTCGGAGGGTTCCCCTCCATCACGACACGCGTACCGTCCCAGTGGAATCCGACCTGGGTGTGGGTGGCGTCCGGGCAGGCATTGCAGCTGCCGGGGGTCTTGTAGTCGAGGACCACGGTGTCGTCGGTGGTCGCCGCCGCGGCGAGGGTGGTGAACCCGCGCGCGTCGGCGGTGGCGGTGCCGAGGTACTCACCCCGGTGGAACATCAGCGCGTGCTGCGGCGAACTGCCCGTCGCCCCTGCGATGCTGACGATCGCGGTGGACAGCGTCGCGCACGGATCGAAATTGCCCTCGAACGTCGCGGGATCGGTATTCCAGGCGGCGTGGGTCGAGGCCTCGGGCGGAAGTGCCGACGCCGCCTGCCGAACCGCCGGTGCGCCCAGGTCCACGCCGCAGCGCGCCGGCGAGACGGTCGAGGAGTGCGTCGCCTGCTCGGCCGCGGCGCTCGGACTCCGCGTTGCCGCTGGGGCTTTCGACTCGTCGGAGCCCGCGCTCGGGCCGGTCGAGGATCCGCACGCGGCCAGCGCGCACGCGAGGGCGGTGGTGGCCACCGCGGTGGCGATTGTTCGGGACATGTGACTCACGTTACTGAACCCTGTGTCGGGCTTGCTGTTTGCCCGAACCGTTGACACTGTGTTTTCCCGAGATGAGAAATGCCTGCGAAGAGCCGTCCCGCCGCGGCCGAAAAGTGATCCTGCCCTTGGGTGTTGTGTATCTCCTGCTGCTTGCGGTCTGGGCGGCGCGCGCGGTTGCTGCGCGGTCGCGCGGCGCCTGCCGTACCGGAGGATGCTGCGCGAATCAGGGAGATAGCGCATGATTTACCCGGCAGTGCAGCAGTATTCGGGACGGTGCGTGGTGAACGGTAACAAGGACGACGGCGTCGTGGAACGAGCGGGGGAGTCGTGGTGAAGCGAGGCTCCCGGCAGTCCGGTATGCGCCGGATCATCACTCTGGTCGCGCCGGTTCTGGTCGCGATCGTTCTCGCGGTGGGTTACGTGCTCATCGACGAGATGGGCAACAAGAACGACAAGAACAAACCCGCCCCGGCCGGGTCGACCGTGGTGGCGGGCAAGGAGATTCCCGACCTGCTCGCGAAGCTCGTTGTCGCGCCGGAGGCTTCGATGTCGGGCTATTCCCGCGAGAAGTTCCCGCACTGGGACACCAATACGCCCGAACACGGATTCGGCGCCGACTACACCGCCTACGCCAAATGCGAGACGCGCGACGTCATGCTGCTGCGCGACGCCACGGGCTCGGTGAAACTCGACGCGAAGACGTGCAAGTTCACCGTCGGCAAGGACGGCGGCTGGCGCGATCAGTACGGCATCCTCGACAAGAAGACCGGCAAGCTCAAGGACTACAAGTTCACCTCCGACCCTTCCGGTATGGACGCCGACCACATCGTCGCGCTGGCCGAGGCGTGGCGTTCGGGCGCCGCCGACAAGGACGAGAACACGCGCCGCAATATCGCCAACGACGCGCAGAATCTGGTGGCCGCCGACCCGTCGGCCAACCGGTCCAAGGGTGATCAGGACCCCTCCGACTACCTGCCGCCCGGCGCCTATCGGTGCGCCTATGTCGCTCACTACGTCACCGTGAAAGTAAAATACGGTCTGACGATCGATCCCGACGAACAGTCGGCGCTGCGCACCGCGGTCGACGACTGTGTGAAGCGAGGAGAGTTCAAATAAGCGACATCATCGAGATCCCCGGTAAGGCCGCCGTCATGACCCAGGAGGAAGGGACGGTGTCCGGGGAACTCGATGTGCGCCTGGACGACGCGGGCCGGGGGCAGGTCCGCTACCGCGACACCGATACCTGGTACGCCGTCGGCAATCTCGAGGACGAGCCGGTGCGCACTTGGTCGTCGGTCAGCGAACTCGCCGAAGCGATCGAGGCCGGCCGCGGCGAACGGGACGCGGCCGGCAACACCATCCCCTTCGAGGCGTAGCGCCTAGCCCTGCTCGGCCCGCCGCTTGACCGCGGCGGTCATCCCGCCGAACCCGCGCCGCAGCGCCGCGCCCAGCAGCCCGGTCACCAGCGGCTGCAGCCATCCGGCGATCTCGAAGTGCGAGGTGTAGCGGCAGCGCCCGCCCTCGAGCGGCGTCAGCGTGTGCGAGCGCAGGCTGTGCAGCGCGCCGAGCGGTATCGGCTTCATCGCGTAACTGAATTCGGTGCCCGGCGTGTGCGAGCGGACCCACTCCCGCTGCGCCATCGGCCGCGGGCCCACCAGCCGCACCCGCATATCGATCGCGTCGCCCGGCTCGAGGGTGGTCCGGCACTCGCCGACGAACGGATTCCACTCGCCGTACGCGGGGAAGTCGGTGAGCACTTTCCACACCACCTCGGCGGGCGCGTCGATATCCACACTGTCGTCGATCGTGAAGGCCATGCAACGACAATACTGAAACCGGTTCTACCTCCCCGAGGGTGTGCCGCATTCCCTCCGATCCGGACCGAGAGCAGTTACCGACCAGCCGATCGAAATCGCTTGGGCGGCCGGGCAGTTAGTGCATGAACGCACGCGATGCAATGTCCGGCTGGTTTATCCCCAGTTATCGCTCTTCATCCACACATTTCGGTGAACACCGCTCGTTCCACACCCTTGGGACGGACTTGGGGACAAGTCGTTTCAGGCCCGCCCGAAGGCGAGGGTGACGTTGTGCCCGCCGAAGCCGAAGGAGTTGCTGAGCGCGTGCGAGATTCGCTGCCGTCGCGCCGCGCCGTGCACGATGTTCAGATCGACGCCCTCGTCCGGATGGTCGAAATTGAGTGTGGGCGGCACGATCTGATCGCGCAGCGTGCGGAGGGTCAGAATGGCCTCGAGTGCGCCGACCGCCCCGATCGAATGCCCGAGCGCCGACTTGGGGGCGTACACCGAGGCCTGGCCCGCCACGGCCGCAATGGCATTGGCCTCCGACGCGTCGCCGACCGGGGTGGAGGTGGCGTGCGCGTTGACGTGGTCGATATCGGCGGCGATCAGTCCCGCCGACGCGATCGCCTTCCGCATGGCCCGCGCCGCGCCCGCGCCCTCCGGTTCGGTGCCGGTGATGTGGTATCCGTCGGAGGTAATGCCCGCGCCGAGGATCCGGCCGTGGATCTCGGCGCTGCGGGCCCGCGCGAACTCCTCGGACTCGAGCACCAGCAGGGCCCCGGCCTCGCCGAAGACGAATCCGTCGCGGTCGCGGTCGAAAGGCCGTGAGGCGCGGGCGGGTTCGTCGTTGCGGGTGCTCATCGCGCGCATCATGGCGAAACTCGCGATCGGCACGGCCTCGATGTAGCCCTCGACGCCGCCCGCGATCACGACGTCGGCCTCGCCGGTGGTGATCAGCCGCCAGGCGTGCGCGATCGCCTCCGCGCCGGAGGAACACGCCGAGGTCGGCGCGTAGACGCCCGCCTTGGCGCCGAATTCGAGTCCGACGCGGGCCGCGGAACCGTTCGGCATGACCATCGGCACCGTCAGCGGCGGCACCTTGCGATAGCCGCCGGCGCGCATGGCGTCGACCGCGGAGACGAACGCGTCGCCGCCGCCGAGTCCGGTGCCGATCGCCACGCCCAGCCGTTCGCCGTCCACGTCGGGCTTGCCCGCCTCCTCCCACACCTGACGGCCGAGAACGAGCGCGAGCTGCTGGACATAGGAGTGGCGGCGCTGCTCGATGCGGCTCAGATGCTCGCCCGGGTGCAGCTTCAGCTTGCCACCGATGCGGACGGGCAGGTCGTAGTCGGTCACGAAGTCGTCGTCGAGTGCGGCGATCCCCGACGCGCCGTCCAGCAGGCCCGCCCAGGTGGTGTCGAGGTCGGGGGCCAGGCACGTGGTGGCGGCCATGCCGGTCACGACCACGTTCCGGGTTTGTGTAGCAGTTGGTACACCCATAGGGGACATGGATACCTGTAGCGACCGCTACAGTCAACCCGTGCCCAGACCTCTCGACGAAGCGCGTCGCGCCGAACTGCTGGCAGGAGTGATCGCCTACATCGGTGAGCACGGACTCATCGAGTTGTCGCTGCGGCCGCTGGCGGACTACCTCGGCACCAGCTCGCGCATGCTGATCCACTACTTCGGCACCAAGGAGCAGATGCTGGTGGCGGCGCTGGAGACCCAGCGCCCCGATATCGCCGGAATGTTCGCCGATATCGACGACATCGAGGAACTGCGGCGGCGGCTGATCGAATCGTTCTGCGTGAACACCACCACCGGCTGGGTGAGCAGCACGCGTGTCCTGTTCCAGGTACTCGGCGTGGCCTCGGTGCCGGGCAGCCCGTTCCGCCGCTACGGCGTCGACGCGGTCCGGGTGCTGGTCGGCGCGGTGACCGACGTGCTGCGGCGGCTGGAGCCCGAATTCCCGGATCCGGAATCGACGGCCACACTGCTGGTTTCGGGTATCCGGGGCCTGCTTCAGGACCGGCTGGTCACGGGCGACAACACTCGGGTGTCGAAGGCTGCCCGCCTGCTCATCACGAATACCCTCCGATCACCGGAACCGCGGTGACGCGCTGCGGGCGGGGGCGACTGCTTGTAGTGTGGCCGGACAAGCGGCCGGACCGGGGGACTCGTGACGCACTCCGAACTCGAACCACACGGTGAGACACGGGAATTCACCGCGCCCCCGTCCCGTCCGACCTGGATTGTCTGGATCTTCCTGCTGCTGCTGGTGATCTGCACGATCCAACTGCTGTCCCGCTGGCTCACCGCGCATTTCCTCGATCAAGTCATTCTCGGCACCGCGCTGATGCTCGTGTGCTGCGGCGGACTCCTGTGGCGCTTCCTGCGCGCCGGCCGCCTGGACTGGGCCGCCTACCGCACCCCGGACACTCTCCGATTCGACACTTACGGCTTGACCATCCGTTATCACGGCACCGATCTCCGCTTGCCGTGGAGCCATATCCGCCGCATCGACGGCAGGGGCACGGGAACCGAATCCGCCCGCCTCCGAGTCTGGGCCGTCGACACCACCCTTCCCAAACGATTCCGCGGCAAAGACGGCGCCGCGGTGCTCATGCCCTTCGGCGAGAATTTCCCCCGCCCGGCCGTCGCGGACGCCGCTGCCGAATTCGCCCCGGCGGGGGTCCGGGTGCACATTCTCGACAGCCTTCAGTAACACAACAGCTACCTCCGTCCGATGTGTTGAGCATCACTCATTCAGGAGGCTCGACATGTTTTCTGCGAAGCGACTGGCCGCCGGCGCCGCCGTTGTCACGGCGGCCGCGACCACCGCACTGGTCGGTGGCGGCGGTGTGGCCCAGGCCGACGTACCGGTGTGGGAGGCCAACTGCCACGTGTACAGCATCTTCAACACCGGCGGTATGTCCACCTGTGAGCTGCCCACCTGGCACCAGGTCAAGCTGACATGCGTCGCGTGGCCCGTCCCATTCCTCTACTGGAAATACGGCCCGGCACAGTACGGGCAAAACCAGTCCTGGGCCAGCTGCGACTCACTGAACGCCCTCGTGGGAATCGAGGTCATCCAAGCGTAAATGGCTCGAAGGCTGTGTGGAGGGTGATCTAGCATCGCCCGGTGGCGGATGCGGTGAATCGGCAGTGGATCGTGCGGCGGCGGCCGGAGGGCGCGTTGCGGGACGAGGATTTCGAACTGCGCAGCGGGCCCGTACCCGTCCCGGGACCGGGGGAGGCCCTGGTCAGGGTGCATTGCCTGGGGATCGATCCCACGCAGCGTGGCTGGCTCAACGCCGCCGACAACTACATCGATGCCGTACCTGTCGGCGCGGTAATGCGGGGTAGCGGCATCGGTGAGGTTGTCGATTCGAACGATCCGCGATATCCGGACGGAAGCCGGGTCGCGGGAATGGTGGGGTGGCAGGACTACGCGGTGGCGTCCGAGGGCGGATTGTTCGGGCTGAACGTGATTCCCGACGGGGTGACGCCCACGCACATGCTGAGCCTGTTCGGAGCGCCCGGCCTGACCGCGTATTTCGGAATGACGGATATCGGTCGCCCCGAGCCGGGCCAGACGGTGCTGGTATCGGCCGCCGCGGGCGTGACCGGTTCCCTCGCGGGCCAGATCGCGAAAGCGCTGGGCTGCACGGTCATCGGGATCGCGGGCGGGCCGCGCAAATGCTCGTGGATCACCGATCACGCGGGGCTACACGCCGCCATCGATTACAAGCACGACGATATCGACGCCTGTCTGAACCGCCTGGCCCCGAACGGCATCGACGTCTTCTTCGACGGCGTCGGTGGCCGCATCCTCGAATACGGTCTGGCACACCTCGCACGCCACGCCCGCGTCGTTCTGGCCGGCGCCATCTCCTCCGGCTACCAAGGCTCCGACCCCGCACACGGCCCACGCAACTACATGCGCCTGGCGCTCGACCGAGCACGCATGGAAGGCTTCATCTTCCTCGACTACGTCGACCGATTCCCCGAAGCCTTCACAGCATTACGCGACTGGCACGCACAGGGAGACATCACCCTCGCCGAAACCATAGCCAGCGGACTGGAATCCGCACCCTCCGCACTACGCGCGGTCTTCGAGGGCGCCAATCTCGGCAAGCAACTGGTCCAGATCGTGCAACCGTGAATTCCTGCCGATCAGGAAACCTGGGTGTGGCGTTACGTAGGAGAACTGCGCCCGTCCTCATCAAGGAGCCGATTACTCATTCGCCGCGTTCGAGGATGATCAGCGGAGTGGTGTAATACTCTAGTACGCGCCCGCCGAGATCGTCCACCGCTCGGGCCGCCTCGTCGGCTTCGCCGGAACTCCAGTTGCTGAAGGTCGTGAACAGATCACGGATCTGGTCGGTGCGCAGTTCGATGGTCCACGAAAAGCACTCGACACTACTGCATGTGAAATGTCCGGTTCCGGTCAGACGCTCCACCCAGGCGGCGGTTTCGAATTCTCCAGGGACCGGTGGTGGTGGCACCGCGCGGCGCCGGTCCGTGATCGCGGCGACCCGCTTCCGGAACGGGGTAACGGGTGCCGATGGGTCGCCGAACGCATTGCGCCACACAGCGAAATGACCGCCGGGCACCACGGCACGATGCAGTGTGGGAAGTACGACGTCGAGGTCGAACCAATGCACCGCCGTCGCCGCAACAGCCAGATCGAAAGCGGCAGGCGGCAAGGCCACATCTTCGGCAGTAGCGGCTTGTACGTCCGCCTCGGGCCAGCGGCGACGCAGGATGTCGGCGAACGTTCGTCCCGGCTCGACAGCGGTCACCGACGCACCGGCTCGCACCATCGGCCCGGTCGCCAACCCGGTACCCGCGCCGAGTTCGACCACACGGGTACCCGCACGCAGCAAACCACCGGCCCGCAATCGCGCCCACAGCGCAGCCGGATACGGCGGCCGCCCACGCTCGTAAGCCCCGGCATGAGCATCGAAGTGCATCGAATCGACCATTGAATTCAGCCTAATCGGCGCGATATTCGTTGGCCGCGCGTTCGTGTCGTGGATATCGTCGTGGTGTGGTGGAGGTGCAGGTGCTGCGGTCCGATGACTGGCCTATTTGGCGGCGGCTGCGACGGGAGGCATTGGCGGAGGCGCCGGCGGCGTTCGGCTCGACGCTCGCCGAATGGAGTGGGCCAGGTGATACGGAAGCCCGGTGGCGTGCGCGGCTGACGGACGTTCCGTTCAATGTGGTCGTTCGGTGGCACGGAATCGAGGCAGGCATGGTCAGCGCCTACAAGGAAGAAGCTGGCACGGTCGAACTGATATCGATGTGGGTCGCGCCGCACGCCCGCGGCCGGGGCGTCGCGGACGCGGCGGTGAGCGCAGTGCTGCAGTGGGCAGACGGCCGAGTGGTCGGGTTGTCGGTGAAGAGCGACAACCAGGCCGCGATCCGACTGTACGAACGCCATGGATTCACCGACGCGGGCCGTTCGCCGGATGACGCCAGCGAACGGCGCATGCTGAGGTCGAGGAGCAGCCAAATTTCCGAAACGCCGTGACGCCGCGACGTGAGCGGCCGACCCGCGAGATGTCGGTATGAGCGCGCTCGGCACAACGCCCCGCCTCCGACCGGTTGACCATCGCGGCGCGTAGTCTCACTATCCATGCCGTCCGGCGGTAGCAAACAGGTTCGCGCGGCGCGCAAGCGCAAGAAGCGGATGGTGCGCGTCACCCACGATCTCACCGACGCCCAGTGGGACGCGCTCAAGACGTCCTGGGGCGGGTGCGCCTACTGCGGCTCTCCCGCCACCGCACTGCAGAAGGATTGCGTGCAGGCCATCTCACGCGGCGGCCGCTACACACTCGGCAACGTCGTCCCCGCATGCGGGTCGTGCAACGCCAGCAAATGCAACGCCGAGGTGACCGGCTGGCTGCGACGCAAGAAGCTCGACGAACGCTCATTCCTCGTGCGCCACCACGAAATCTGGACCGAACTCACCGCCCGGTTCGCCTAGCAGCCAGTCGCGGCTTCAACCCATCAAACCGACCGGACGAAGGTTGCGTGACGGCACCGCGCGGTCGTTCCCTTCTGCCGCGCCCCGCGCGGATCAACGCCGCCTCAGAACAGCCGATCACCCGTAGGCTCCGGCACGGCCGTCGTTCGCATCCGTGCGCGCTCCTCGTCGTCGATGCCATCCTGGATCGCCTCGATCTGATCCTGAACCACCTCGGCGCGCGCCACCAACTCGACCCGATCGGGCTCGGTGAGACTCTCGGCACCGAGCTTCTCGAAAACGCAGGAGAGCACCGACCGTAAGTCCTCTAACTTGCCGTCTGACTCCACGGGACCTCACCCTACGTCCGAACCCAACGAAAATCCGCCCCTGCCGGCCATCGCCGGCCACATCGACCACATCATGCGATCCGGATCGGCCATCGCACTCATGGCGTGGTGACAACGAAGCCGCCTCCATCACGGAGAATCGTCCGCATGGGCGCTGGCTCGATTCGTCACCTGCTGTTCCTCGATGTCGACGGCACACTACTTCCTCGCGGCGCGGAGCCAGCGGAGAATGAAATCGACTGGGCGGCATGGCAGCATCGGTCGAATCCAGCTCTGTCCCGGTTGAATCGACGCCTCGGTGACCAACTGCTGGCATTGGGTTGCGACCTGAGGTGGGCTACGGGGTGGGGCGACGACGCCAACCGCGTGCTCGCCCCGGTCCTGGGCCTGCCGCAGTTGCCGGTGGTGACGCTGCCGGAGTATCCCGGCGGAGATTACTACGATGACGAGTTGCATTGGAAGACAAGGACGTTAGTCGGCATTGCCGCCGGTCGCTCGTTCATCTGGATCGATGATGAGATCAGGCAGCAGGATCGAACCTGGGTTGGCAGCAATCATCCCGGCCCTGCCCTTCTCTATCGAATCGACAGTGCTCTGGGTCTCCGCGACACCGATTTCACGGTTCTCACGGACTGGCTACGTGCGCTGCCGTTTCGATTGCCTGCTTCATCTCCCTGAGGCCGTACTCGGTCCGGATCCGGATCTCCGGGGCCGCGTAGGCCAATCGGCGGGATCGGACGCATGCGCGGCAGGGGCGGGGAGTAAATGCGTGGACAGCGCCCCGGGCGCTCGGCACAGTAGCCCTCTGTGACGAGCAGCGAAGTGTGGAGCCGTGCAGCCGCCGAGCGCTACGACGCCGAGGAGACCGAGATGTCCTCCGACGCCGTTCTCGCGCCGACTCTCGCCTTCCTGGCCGAACTCGCCGGGGACGGAAGGGCTTTGGAGTTCGCCATCGGAACCGGACGTGTCGGCGTTGCGTTGCGGGAGCGGGGCGTGCCGGTCGCGGGCATCGAACTGTCCGAGCACATGGCGGCAGTGCTTCGGCGCAAGGTCGACGAGGACACCCTCCCGGTGGCCATCGGGGATATGACCACCACCGCCGTCCCTGGCGCGTTCACGCTGGTCTACCTCGTCTACAACACCATCACGAACCTGCTCACCCAAGACGAGCAGGTCGAGTGTTTCCGCAACGCCGCACGCCATCTCGAGCCCGGCGGCCGATTCGTCATCGAGGTGGGCGTGCCGCCGCTGCGGTTCCTGCCGCCCGGGCAGGTCGCGGTGCCGTTCGACGTCTCCGAGCGGCACCTGGGCTTCGACACCGTCGATCTCGTCGGGCAGATTCTCGTGTCCCACCACCTCACCCGCGACGGCGACGACGGCCGCTACCGCCGCGACAGCTCCCGGCACCGGTACGCCTGGCCCGCGGAACTCGACCTCATGGCCCGAATCGCCGGGCTCGAGCTGGAATGTCGCGTCGCGGACTGGGACGGGACGCCGTTCACCCAGGACTCCGCGAAGCACATCTCCGTATGGCACAAGATTCCCAGCGGTTAGCGACCGGTCCTGGGAGTTGTCACAAAAGCCTACGAACCTCAGCGAACCGAGATGCACGGCGATAAGTTTCGATCGTTGTACGTTCAATGCATTTGCCGGGCAGGAGTTTTCGGTGCATAAGATTCGTATGTTCGGCCGGGCGACCCGAGCCGCGGGCAGAGTCACGACAACTTTGTGCGCCATAGCCGCGCTGGCGGTGCCGGGCAGCCTCGCGACGGCCCAGCCGGCACCGGAGCAGGAGAACCCTTCGCAGGCGGCCTGCTCGTTGGCTCCCATTTCGGAGACCCGCCCCCTCGGCGATCGGCAGTACCTGCTGCGTGTCCCGAGCGGACTGACCGGTCCCGCCCCGCTCTTGATCGCGCTCCACGGCGGCGGCAGCAACCCGGCTCTGCACGAGACTCAATCCGGCTGGACGCCATTCGCCGCGCAGCAGAAATTTATCGTCGCCTATCCGCAGGGCGGCAAGGACGACGTCAGCGATCCCACCCGGCCCGACGACCGCAGCTGGTATTTCGAGAACGGCAACAAAACGGACGTGGACTTCCTCCTGGGAGTCATCGCCGATGTCGAGGGCCGGTCGTGCGTCGACAGTAAGCGCGTCTACATGGCCGGACACTCCAACGGCGGGCAGATGACATCCCGAATGGCGTGTGCCGCTTCGGCACAGCTCGGCGCGACGGCGATGTACGCGGGCGGCTCGCACGGCGGATGCGAGGACGGTGTTCCGGTGCGCAAACTGTCGTTCGGATTCTTCACCGCCGACAACGATTTCACCCAGGCACCCGTCTTCGCCGCACACCTGCAATGGCGCGGCACCATCGGCTGCGGCAACGACGCGGCCACCGAGACCGGTCCCGAAGTGGCAGAAGGATATCGGTATTCCTGTGAGCAGGGGGCCAACGTCGTCTGGCGCAAGTACAAGGACGGCGGCCACGAATGGCCTGCCGATGCCCGTGGCGCCGACGTACGCAACCGCATGTGGCAACTGTTCCAGAACCATCCGCTCCCGTAATTCCGCCGGACGAGGGTCCCGAACCGTCCGAAGCGTGATTGTTGCGAAAAGCTCAGGTGAAGTTTCCCGGTCCCGAGGATTGACTGTGCGGCAGAATCGTCGGAATGGATTTTCCTCGATATCTCGAACTGATTCTGGCCGACAGTAATACGCTGCTCGCGGCTGCCCGGCAGAATCCAGGTGCCGTAGTGCCCTCGTGCCCGGGATGGACCGCGACGGACGTGTTGGTTCACGTCGGCCAGGTATACGAGCACAAGATCCTGTGCATGACCCTGGGGCGCGAACCCGATCCGGAGCAACGAACGGCCGTGCCGCAGAACGCTTCTGCCTTGCACACTTGGTTCGTCGGGCATCGGGATACGTTGCTGGAGCAGCTGTCCCGGCGCGGCCACGCCCAACCGAGCCACACCTGGTTCCCTCCCGATCAATCGGTCGGTTTCTGGTATCGCAGGATGGCGTCGGAGACCGCGGTCCACCGCGTCGACGCCGAACTTGCCGCTGGCACAAGAACACCCGTAGATCCTGAGCTGGCAGCGGACGGGATCGATGAACTGATCGGCTTCGTTGTCCACGATTTCGGAGACAGCCCAGCGCTCCCGGAGGGCGCAGGCCGTACCGTCGAGTTGCAGGCCGGCCACCACCGGTGGACGCTGACCCTTCGGCCAGGCGGAGTCGACTACGCGGCGAGAGGCGTTGCCGTAGACGCGGTCATACACGCACCTCCGGAGGATCTGCTGCTGTATCTGTGGAACCGCGACCTGGACAACGTGGTCGTGCGAACCTGGGGCGATCCCACGGCTCTGGCCACCCTCGCCACTCGGTTCGGCGAGGAAACCCGATAGGGGCCCGACCACCACAATCGGCTACGGCGGAACGGCAACCGCACCTGTAGCTATGGACGCTGTACCTACTAGTATGTAAAGTAGCTCGTGTGAACGCCAAGGACAACCTCATCGAGAGCACGCGGGCGTTGCTGTGGGAGCGGGGCTATGTCGGTACCAGCCCGAAGGCCATTCAGCAGCGGGCGGGGGCCGGGCAGGGGAGTATGTACCACCACTTCTCGGGCAAGGAGGACTTGGCGCGTGCCGCGATCGACCGCACGGTCGAGGAGTTGCGGGTCGGTGTCGACGCACAGCTGTCCGGTCCGGGCACTGCGCTCCACCGCATTTCGGCCTACTTGCGGCGTGAACGCGATGTCCTGAAGGGCTGCCCGATCGGCCGGCTGACCCAAGACCCGGATGTGCTCGCCGCACCCGTCCTGCGAGAGCCGGTCGAGCAGACGCTCAGCTGGTTGCGCACACGCCTGGCGAGGGTGGTGACAGAGGGTATCGACGGCGGCGAGCTGAGCGCGGCCCTCGACCCGGAGGCCACGGCGTCGGCGATCGTCGCCACACTTCAGGGCGGGTACGTCCTCGCCCGGTCCGCAGGCAGCGCAGCGCCTTTCGAGCAGGCGATCGAGGGGGTCCTCGCGCTGCTCGACGGCCATACCGTCCATTGACAAGATCGAAAGAACAGCATGCGTATATCCCGTACTCCCCACACCGGCATGCCCGCTTCGCCCGAATGGGTAACCGGCGACGCCCGCGTCGAAGAACTCGCCGTCCCCGCGGGGCCGTCGCGGACACAGGTCGACAGCGTGCACTTCACGCCCGGTGCCCGCACCCACTGGCATCGTCACCCGGTCGGGCAGGTTCTCGTGGTGACCGCCGGTGCCGGCCTCGTACAACGTCGCGGCGCACCGGTCGAGACGGTCACCACCGGTGACGTCGTACGGATCGACGCCGGCGAGTGGCATTGGCACGGTGCGACGCCCACCAGCGCGATGATCCATGTGGCCATCGAGGAGTCGCCGGAAGACGGGCGGACGCCAGAAGTCGCCGAGGCGGTGACCGACGTCGAATATGGTTGCGCGAGTACAGCTCAGACCGAGCCGGTGAGCCGCGTTGTCGTCATGGACCAGGCACTGCCGCGGCCCCTGGCCACCCAGCGCGTCGAGATTAGGCGGATCACCATCGCGCCCGGGCACCCGGCGGGGCTCCACATCCACAACGGGCCGGTCTTCGGCAACATCGAGACCGGTTCGGCGGTCTATCAGATCGAAGGAGAACCCGAAACCGTCCTCGAACCCGGCGACGTGTTCTACGAGCCCGAGGGCGCGCGCATCGCTCGCTTCGACGCCCGAGGCGACGGCGTCACGTTCCTGGGGTACTTCCTGCTGGCCGAAGGCCTGAACGTCGAACTCCTGCAGGCCCACTGAGTACGGCAGGACTACAGCATCGCTATTCCGCGTGCCGCGCGCCCGCCCCGGCGAAGTCGGCGAACATGCGGGTGATGCGTTCGGCCAGGGTGCGGGGATCGGTGCCGAGTTGCGCGGCTCGTTTGGTGAGCTGGCCGTCCAGGGCGAGTGAGGCCAGGCCGTGGGCGAGGCTCCACCAGCCGATCGCCATCTCCGCCGCTTCGCCCGACGGCAGCACGCCCGCCTCGACGGCCTCGTCGATCGTGTCGGCGAGTACGGAGTATGCGGCGTCCCCGGCGGCTTCGGCATCGGGGTGTTTATCGGGTTGCGACAGTTCGGGGCGGAACATCAGGCGGAAGTACGCGGGCTGATCCCAGGCGAACCGCACGTATGCCTCGGCCATGGCGCGCAGGCGTTCCATGGGCGCGGTCGTCGTGGCGTGCGCCGACTGCAATCGCTCGGCCAACAGCCGAAATCCCTGGACCGACAGCGCCGACAGCAGCGCGGCCCGGTCGGTGAAGTGATGGTAGGGCGCGCCGGGGCTGACACCAGCCTCCCGCGCGACCCGACGCAAGCTCACCGCGGCCAGCCCTTCGGCCTCGATCAACTGGAGTGAGGCGCGCAGCAACTCCTCGCGCAGCGCCCCGTGGTGATAGCGGTTCTTGGTCGGCGGCATGGGACGAAGGGTACGGGTTGACAGCGGTACATCCGGCAATCTATACAGTGATTATATTCTGAACACTGCTTAGATTGGGGTTGTCATGCAGGACCGTGTTCTGGTGACGGGCGCGTCGGGGTATCTCGCGGGGCACATCGTTGCCGAGTTGCGTGCTCACGGCTACGCGGTGCGGGGGACCGCGCGCCGGGCCACGCCGGAGATCGCCGCCCAACTCGGCGATATCGAGCTGGTCGGAGCCGATCTGAGCGCCGGCGCTGGGTGGGCCGAGGCGGTCGCGGGCTGTCGCTACGTGATCCACGCCGCCTCGCCGTTCCCCGACGCCGAACCCGAGAACGAGGACGACCTCGTGCGCCCCGCCGTCGACGGCATCCGGCGGGTGCTGCGGGCCGCCGCCGAGGCGGGGACCGTCGAGCGGGTGGTGGTGACTTCCTCGATCGCCGCCGTGCGAGTCGGGCACGCAGATCGGGTATGCACCGAGGAGGATTGGTCGGATCTCGCGCAGTGTCAGGCCTACGAGAAGAGTAAGACGCTCGCGGAACGCGCCGCATGGGAATTCGTCCGCGAGACAGCCGCATTCGAACTCGCCGTCGTCAATCCGGGCATGATCCTGGGGCCGGTACTGCGCGCCGAGGCCCGCACCTCGGTGGACGCCATCCGGTTACTGCTGGCCGCGAGCATGCCGGGTGTGCCGCCCATCGGTTTCGCCACGGTCGATGTCCGCGACGTCGCGGCGGCGCATCGCCTGGCGATGACCGAGCCGGCCGCTGCGGGCGAGCGCTATATCTGTGCGGGAGACCAGGTTTCGCTGCCGCAGATCGCGCGGATCCTGGCAGACCACTACCGCGTGCCTACCCGCACCATCCCGGCTCCCTTGATCCGCTTGATCGCCCGCTTCAATCCGGCGGCCCGCACCGCGGCGCGCTATCTGAGCCGACACGAAGACGTCAGTTCCGACAAGGCCCGGCGCGAACTGGGCTGGACCATGCGCCCGATCGAGCAGACCGTCCTCGACACGGCCGCGAGCCTCATCCACTTCGGTCTGGTACCCGACCCGGGGCCGAATACCCGCCGAGCGGCCCGCAAAGGCGTTCGCCCACAGTCAGCGTCAGCATCGGCCTGAGGGATCCCCCATGCTCATCGCCACTATGCTCATCGCCTCGATCGTCTACCTGCGCCGTATCGTCCGCCCCGGCGGCCCGCTGCGAAACAGACTCGCCCGCATCACATTCCGGAAGGCTCCCGTCATCGCATCAGCGACCCTGGCCGCCACCCTCATGCTCGGCTGGGTGCTGATCGACCCCTGCTGGGGAATGACCGCCTAAGTGGTGCCTGATATCTCCGGCTCTGGTTCGAGGTGTTGTCAGGATCGGTCGAGCCTGCCACCCTGGACTGTTGCCGTGAAGGCGTCCCACTCGGACGGGGTGAAGACGAGTGCAGGGCCGGTCGGGTTCTTGGAGTCCCGTACCCCGACCATCCCGTCGCCGAGGAAGGCAACCTCCACACAGTCTTTGCCGCCCGCGCTATGACTGGACTTGAACCATCGCGTTGCGGACAGATCGATATGCATAGTCGTCGTCCTTCGCAGGGCCCTATCTCTGAAATCCGTCTGGCTCAACGCTACTCGGCTCAGACCACGCAGCACAGCCCGACTATGCCCACCCGAGTGGAGGTCGACCGCACACCCCCGGCCTCACAAAGCAGCCCCGCCCCGGAAGTGGTGGGGCGAGGCTGCTTCGCGTGTCGGCGTGGGCCGTAGGCGGATCGTCAGGCGTGGTCGAACTCGCCGCCTTGGAGGGTTGCCGTGAAGGCATCCCATTCGGATGAGGTGAAGACGAGGGTGGGGCCGGTCGGGTTCTTGGAGTCACGCACCCCGACCATCCCGCGGTCGAGGAAGGCGGCCTCTACGCAGTCCTTGTCGGCCGCGCTGCGGGTTGATTTGAACCACTGGGCCGTCGACAGATCGAAGCTCACGTTGGGTACTCCCTTGCTATCTGCCTTACCAGGCGCTTGCTGGATGCGACGTCAAGCGACGATTGCCGTATGACGTTGTAGGCCTGACGATACCTGCCGACATCCTTGGCTCGCTCCAGATAAAGGTCACCCGCGTACGACTCGATGTAAACCACCGTGGGCGACACGTCTCGGCCCTTGGCGTCTTGGCCGAATCCGAGGATCGTGAACGGTCCGGTCGAGAAGCCGGTGGGAAACCCCGCAGCGTACGGAAGCACACTCACTGTCACGTTGGCAGGCATGTTCGCCAAGTGGTTCAGCTGTTCCCTCATGACCTTCGCGCCGCCGACAACCGTGCGCAGGACTGATTCGTGGACGACGAGGTCGACGCTGGCAGGCTTGGTCCTGCGGGTGATCAGCGCCTGGCGCTTGATCTTGAGCTGTATGCGCCTTTCCAGCTCTTCATCGTTGAGATCCGGAAAATAGACTCGATTGAGCGCGTGCGCGTAGTCCGGGGTCTGGAACAGGCCGGACAGCATATCGGGTCGATAGATGGTCAAATGCCTAGCTGACGATTCGAGCCCTACGTACATGTCGAAGTTGCCCGACATGACATCATCGAAGGCTTGCCACCAACTCTTGCCGGTCGACTGCCTCGCCAGACTGACAAGTCCCGCAACGGTTTCGGAGTCGTCGATGGCATAGATGCGGCAGAGTGCCTCGACGTCGGGGACGCGGACGCCGGTGAGGCCTCGTTCGACCCGGGACAGGGTACTGACCGACAGTTGGATCATCGGGGCGACATCTTCGAGATTCAGGTTGGCGGCCTCTCGGGCTTCCCGGAGATATCGGCCGAGTTGGCGACGGGGGAGGGTCGTCGAGCTATCGTCTGGCACGAGGTTCCTCGCTTTGCATCGTGAGTGATGGTTGTTTGCACCGTGCAAAAGCTTCTGGGTAATCGTGAAAACCGCTCTGGCCATTCAAATAAGCTTGTCAGCGAATGCATGGTGCGCTTGTGCTGCCGGTTTGTCCAGTGGTGTTCTGTTGTGACCCGACAGCCGGAGGAAGCTCGAATCAGCAAGCCGCCCAGAAGATCCCCATCCCCGGTGCGACCGATTCGAAACACTAGCGCACTCCGCTGAGCGATCGAGCGAAATGCGATCCGTGTCGATCCTGGCCGCCGGGCTGCCACCACACCATCGACCGAAAGTCGGACCGATGACCGATAAACAAGTGCCACAGCCGGAGAAATACGATCCGAGGGGATACGTCTTGAATTTCACGGTGAGACAGCCGGTCTCGGCCGTAATTATTTCGGCCGCGCGACAATTGATCGTTCGACCGGTCGTAGGTTCCGAATGACCGGCCCGGCGAACGCTGCGGGCGAGCGCTGCACGGAGATCGACGGATGGCAGGCGGTCTGGCGACTGGAACAGCACAGTATACGAATGATGCTGGTACACAACGTATCCGATGCCTTGACGTTGATGGCGGCAACCACCCCGGCCGTCGCGCCGGATCTGGCGCACATGCGCGAGCAGTTCCCGAGGCTTACCCGGCTGTGGGATGCGGTGCGGCACGAGTACTGGACTGAATTCATCACCCCGCAGCAATCCGCACGCGAAGGCCGATCGCACGTGAAGACAGGGAAGGTCAGCCGATGATGGTCGATCGAGATCCGGGACGGGAACGGGCTGTCGCGGACCGCGCGGCGCGGGCGGGCTATCGGCTGGTGCGCGGGCCCGGGGACTGGGTCCTGGTGGATGCGGCGGATGGGGTGGCGTTGCATGCGGCGGCGTCGCTCGACCTCATCGAGCGGTGGTTGTCCGAATGACTCCCGGCGAGCGCAAACCTGGTGTGGGCGGTGAGCTGCTGGTTCGATACGGTTTCAGTGGATTCTGTTGTGCCGATGGGTGAGGTTGCGCGGATGGGTGAGAGTTCGATCGCGTGGGTCGACGGGGCGGTGGTCACCATCGATCAGCGGGCGCTGCCGCACGAGGTGCGGGAGTTGCGGCTCGCGACGGTCGACGAGGTCGTCGACGCGATCAAGACCCTCGCCGTGCGCGGGGCGCCGGCCATCGGGGTCACGGGGGCGTTCGGTGTGGTGCTGGCCACGGCGGCCTATCCCGGTGATCGCGAGAAGGTCGAGTTGGAGGCCGAGCGCATCGCGGCGGCCCGGCCGACGGCGGTGAATCTGGCGTGGGGCGTGCGGCGGGCGCTGTCGGCCCTGCCGTCGGGGCCGCAGGCGGTGCTCGACGAGGCCCTGGCGATGCTGGAGGAGGACGGCCGCGTCAACCGCGCGGCCGCGACCCACGCCGCCGATCTGGTCCAGCGATTGTGTCCGGACCGGCCGCTGCGCTTGCTCACCCACTGCAATACCGGTCGGTTGGCGACGACCGCGTTCGGCACGGCGATCGGTGCGCTGCGGGTGCTGTCGGCGCGCGGCGCGGTCGAGTCGGTCCTCGTCGACGAGACCCGCCCGCTGTTGCAAGGGGCCCGGCTCACCGCTTGGGAACTCGCCGAGGCCGGCATCCCGCATCGGCTGACGATCGACTCGGCCGCCGCCTGGGCCATGGCGACCGGGCAGGTGGACTGTGTGCTCGTCGGCGCGGACCGGATCACCGCCGACGGATCGGTGGCCAACAAGATCGGCACCTACGGCCTGGCGGTGGCGGCGCAGCGGCACGGCATCCCCTTCATTGTGGTCGCTCCGGAATCCACGCGTGACGCGCACACGGCAACGGGCGCGGAGATCGTGGTCGAGGAGCGGGCCGCAGGCGAGATCACCCACGTCGGTGGCATCGCCACCGCGCCGAAGAACACCGACGTGTTCAACCCGGCCTTCGACGTCACCCCACCCGACCTGATTACCGCGGTTGTCACAGAGAACGGGCTGGTGAGCCTGCTCCCGACCGCAACGCTCACCGGGAGTGGTGCAGTGAACTCGCCCGCGACCACAGCGATTGCCGGGAGCGGGACAGCCGCCAGCGCTGCAGCCGCCGCCGGGAGCGAGACGGCGGACCCGCCTGCCACACTGTCCGCAGCGCCGAGCACGCCCGTGGCCGAGAACGCGGAGGGGGGTCTGGCCGCTGCCACCGAAAAGGTTTGCGCGGCACGGAAATCGGCGGCGAGCGAGCGCATCGCCAACGTGGCGCGCGGCCTCTACCAGCGCGGCTGGATGCCCGGAACGGCGGGCAATATCTCCGAGCGCGTGGGGGACCACACGGTGATCACCGGAAGCGGCCTGTCGAAGGGCGAGCTGACGGCGAGCGACATGGTGACCGTGACTATCGCCGACTCCCAGCCGGTTTCGGGCACGAGACGCCCGTCGGCGGAGACCACCATCCATACCGCCGTCTACCGGGCGACCGACGCCCGGGCGGTCGTCCACGCCCATCCGCCCCACGCCACGGCACGATCGATCGGCACGCCGGAGTCGCTGCGCTTCACCGGATACGAACTCATCAAGGGACTCGGCGCCACCGGCGCCATCGATATCCCGGTCTTCCCGAATCACGCGGACGTCCCGAGCATAGGCGCGGATATCGAGCGCCACCTGAGCGAGCATCCGGACGCACCGCCGGTCCTGTTCATCGCCGGTCACGGCATCACCGCGTGGGGCGCCACCCTGGCGCAGGCCCGCGACCGCGCCGAATGCCTGGAGGCGATGTGCGAGCTGGTGACCCTGACCGGCCGCCGCGAGATCTGAACACCCACACCGAGTTCCGGAGGAACCGCAATGACCGTTCTGCAGATCATGGCCGACAGCGACGCCGCCGACGTGCGGCTGCGCACCGCCGACGCCGAGGTCATCGGCGCCGAACTGGGTAAGCGCGGCATCGTCTTCGACCGCTGGCCCACCATGCCCGGGCTGGACCCGGCGACCTCCACCGAGGACATCCTCGCCCACTACGACGCCCGCATCGGCGACCTGAACGCCGACGGCCGGTACAAGCACATCGATCTGGCCCGCATCCACCCCGACGCCGCCGACCCGGAATGGTCGGCGAAAGCCGAAGCGGCGCGCGGCAAATTCCTCTCCGAACACCGTCACGCCGAGGACGAGGTCCGCTTCTTCGTGGCCGGTCGCGGATGTTTCTATCTGCACCTGGAACCGGAAGTGGTGGCGGTGGTGTGCGAGGGCGGCGATCTGGTATCGGTGCCGGCGGGCACGCGGCACTGGTTCGATATGGGCGCCCGCCCCGATTTCGTGGCCGTCCGGTTCTTCGAGGAGGCCGACGGCTGGGTCGGCGATTTCACCGGTGACGAGATCGGCTCCCGGTTCCCGGCCCTCGACGCGCTCGTCGCGGCGTGACCGCCCCCGTGATCTCCGCGGTCGTCGTCGATATCGAGGGCACCACCAGCCCGACGAGTGCGGTGCGCGAGGACCTGTACGGCTATACGCGCCAACACCTTCCGCGATGGCTCGCCGACAATCGCGGCGGTGCTGCCGAAGCCGTGATCGAGGGCACACGTGAACAGGCCGGTCGCCCCGACGCGGACACCGCCGAGGTCGCCGAGATCCTGCGCGGCTGGCTCGATGCGGACGTGAAGGCCGCACCGCTCAAGGCCGCGCAGGGCCTGATCTGCGCGGAGGGTTTCCGGGGCGGGGCCCTGCACGGCGAGTTCTTCCCGGACGCACCGCCCGCGCTGCGCGCCTGGCACGCCGCGGGAATCGCGCTGTACGTGTACTCGTCGGGTTCGGTGCGCAACCAACAGGATTGGTTCGCCTTCGCCCGGGGCGGTGAGCTGGCATCGCTGATCGGCGGCTGGTTCGACCTCGCCAACGCCGGAGCCAAGCGCGACGCGGGTTCCTACGAGAAGATCGCCGGGGCGATCGGAGAACCGCCCGGGCGGATCCTGTTCCTGTCCGACCATCCCGACGAACTCGACGCCGCCGCCGCTGCGGGCTGGCAGGTCCTCGGCGTCACCCGCCCCGGTGAACCGAATTCGCCGCGCCCCCCGCACCGGTGGATCGATACGTTCGACGCCGTGGAGATCGGCGCGCGGTAGTCACACCGCGCTCGGCGCGGCCCGCTTGATGAGATGCTCCACCAGCGTCATCAGCACCGCGCGGCAGGATGCCCGATCGCGCGCGTCGCACAGCACCACCGGGACGTTCGGATCGAGATCCAGCGCGTCGCGGACCTCGGCGGTGCTGTAGACCGGCGCGTTGTCGAAGCAGTTCACCGCGACGGTGAACAGCAGCCCGCGACGCTCGAAATAGTCGATGCCGGCGAACGAATTCTCCAGCCGCCGGGTATCGGCGACGACGATCGCGCCCAGCGCGCCGCGCGAGAGTTCGTCCCACAGGTACCAGAACCGGTCCTGTCCGGGCGTCCCGAACAGGTACAGCACCAGATTGCGATCGATGGTGAGGCGGCCGAAGTCCAGCGCGACCGTGGTGGTCTTCTTCCCCTCCACGCCGGTCATATCGTCGACGCCGGACGATAGTTCGGTGATGACCTCCTCGCTGCGCAGCGGCGGGATCTCACTGATCGAGGCCACCATCGTGGTCTTGCCGACGCCGAAACCGCCGGCGACCAGGATCTTGACCGATGCGGCTAGTGGCGCCGCGGACATCGTTTCAGGCACGGTGTGTTTCTACAGCTTTCGGATTCCGTCGAGGATGGCGTGCGGGCGCCCGGAAGGTCGAGTGCCCCTTGCTGATCAAATCACCGACCGGGCGCTCGGTGCCAGCCAGGGGGTTCCCGCAGCGTGTCATGGCTATCTGTGCTCCAGCTGTTCCGGAGCCGCGGACGCCGCGGCGGACAGGCAGCCGCCGACGCGTTGCGCGGTCAGGTTCGTCTCGTAGGCGACCATACCGAGGTTCGCGGTATCGGTGGCCTGCAATGCGATACACGTGTTGTCGCCGGCGGCCGTGACGAACAACACGGCCCGGTCGAGTTCGATGACGGCCTGCCGCACGCCCCCGCCGTCGAAGCGGCTGCCGGCGCTGCGGGCGAGCCCGTAGAGCGTGGCGGACATGGCGCCGAAGTGCTCGGCGTCGGCGCGGTCCATGGCGGAGGACCGGGCGATCAATAGGCCGTCGGCCGAATGGACCACCGCGTGCCGCAGACCGAGGCGGTCGACGAGTTCGTCGAGAAGCGTGTTCAGATCACCTGCGTGGGGAGAGGTCACCGGCGCCTTCCTGTTCGTCCCGGGAGGCCGAGAGCTCTCCCGCCGCGGTTGCCGGACCCATTCTCTATGGCCGACACCGGATCTCGGGGCACCTCCACCGAACGTGTTCGCCGCGGGCCGGTTTCGGCAGCGTGTCGTACCCGCGACACCCGGCCCCGGAGTGTCGGAAGGGCCGGTGGGGCAGCGGTTGGGCAGAGGCCCGAAATCCGGGTGGCGATGTCGGTGGCGATTCGTAGACTGGCCGGGTGATGTCGACGGCGCAGGTACTCGGTGTGGGTGGGGCGATGCTGCTCGGGGCGATTTCGCCGGGGCCCGATTTCGTCATCGTGGTGCGCAACGCGATGCTGTCGGGCCGTCGCGCCGGAGTCGCGTCGGCCGCGGGTGTCGCGCTGGGAGTGTTCGTCTGGGCGGCGCTGTCGGGTCTCGGAATCGCGGGGTTGCTCGCGGCGTCGGCGGTCGCCTATACGGTCGTGAAGCTCGTGGGCGCGGGGTATCTGATGTTCCTGGGCGTGCGGGCGCTGCTCGCCGCGCGGCGCGGTGGGTACGAGCTGGACACGGCCCTGGGCGGGCGTCCGGTAGGTATGCGGACCGGGTTCCGGCAGGGGCTGCTGAACAATCTGCTGAACCCCAAGGCGGCCGTCTTCTTCCTCGCGCTACTGCCGCAGTTCCTCCCCGCGTCTCCCGGCCTCCTCGACACCCTGGAGCTGAGCGCGACGGCCACGGCGGTCACGCTGGCGTGGTTCCTGGTGCTGGCCACCGGAGTAGCGACCCTGCGCCACGTCTTCACCGGTGCACGCGTGCGGCGGGTCGTCGATGCCGCCATGGGCACGGTTCTGGTGGCCTTGGGGGTGCGAATCGCGGTGCAGAGCAACTGAACTCCGCGCAGGATCACCCGCAGCAGGCGCGCCCGTCGCCGGCCTGCCGCGGCGGTGCGGCGCAGCACAGGTCGCCGCGCCAGGCATCGATGCCCTCGCGCACCGCGATCACGGCGATGACCAGCGCCGCGATCGGGTCGGCCCACGACCAGCCGAACGCGCTGTTCACCAGCAGGCCCGCGAGCAGGACCGCGGACAGGTAGGTGCACAGGAGGGTCTGCTTGGAATCGGCGACCGCGGAACGGGATCCGAGTTCGCGGCCCGCCCGGCGCTGCGCCGCCGACAGCAGCGGCATGACGAGCAGACTCGCCGCGGCCAGGCCGATTCCGATCGTGGAGTGCCCGGCCGCACCGGCACCCGCCAGGGCGCGCACCGCGTCCACAGCGACGTAGGCGGCCAGTGCGAAGAACGAGAAGGCGATGAGCCGCAAGGCCGTCCGCTCCCGCGCTTCCGGATCACGGCCCGCGAACTGCCACGCCACCGCGGCCGCCGAGGACACCTCGATCACCGAATCCAGCCCGAACCCGATCAACGCGGCCGACGACACCCGCGTGCCCTCGGCGACGGCGACGATCGCCTCGATCACGTTGTAGGAGATGGTCGCGGCCACCAGCCGGCGGATCCGCCGCGCGAGCACCTGCTGCCGTCCGGAGGCTTCCGCCGGTAGCACTCCCGGCTCGGCCATCAGCAGCACCCGTCGCGTTCGGCGTCGGGGCAGCACGCCGGGTCCACCGCCAGCACCAACCCGAGCAGATCCTCCAACGCCCGCGCGATCCGCCGATCCGCCAGTTCGTACCGGGTGCGCCGCCCCTCCGGCGCCGCCACCACCAGACCGCAACCCCGCAGGCAAGCCAGATGATTCGACAGGATCTGCCGCGACACCCCGATACCGTCGGCCAGCTCCGACGGATACGCCGGGGCCTCCCGCAATGCCAGCAGGATCCGGGTGCGCGTCGGGTCGGAGAGCGCGTGCCCGAAGCGGGACAGCGCATCGGTGTGCAGGGCGGCGTCCATACGCCGACGGTACAGCACAATCTGTATTCAGAAAACGGTGAACAATTGGCGGATGTACCGACTGGGGTCCGTCCCAAGGTGGTAGGCGCGGGCCGGAGCGCGCGGTAGATTGTGTGTACCGCGTGGTTACTGACAAGTAGGAGACGATGATGCCCGTGCCGGAAGCCGCCGTATTCGAGCGCCTGCGGGAGTCCGCGGCCGTCGATGCCGCCCAGGAGCATGCGACGCGCACGATCACGGAGGTGTTCACCGGCAACGCCCTGGGCGAGGTGCCGGTCGGGACGGCCGAGGATGTGACAGCCGCGTTCGAGCGGGCGCGCGTCGCCCAGCGGCGGTGGGCCGCGCAGTCCCCGAAGGATCGGGCCGCGGTCCTCGAGCGCTACCGCGAGCTGGTGGTGCAGAACCGCGGCCATCTGATGGACGTCATCCAGGCCGAGACCGGCAAGGCCCGCTGGGCGGCGCAGGAAGAGATCATGGGCCTGATGTTCGCGGCCCGGTACTTCGCGCGGGTCACGCCGCGGCTGCTGGCGCCGCATTCGGTGCCCGGCGCGTTCCCGGTCCTCAACCGCGCCAGCGTGCGGACGCAGCCCAAGGGCGTGGTCGGCGTGATCGCGCCGTGGAACTATCCGATGCTGCTGTCGATCGGCGATTCGATTCCGGCGCTGCTGGCCGGCAACGCCGTCATCGTCAAGCCGGACAGCCAGACGCCGTACTCCTCGCTGGCCAATGTGGAACTGCTGCACCGCGCCGGCCTGCCGCGCGACCTGCTCCAGGTGATCCCCGGCCCCGGCACCGTCGTCGGCACCGCCATCGTCGACCAGTGCGACTACCTGATGTTCACCGGCTCCTCGGCGACCGGCAGCACCCTCGCCCAGCAGTGCGGTAAGCGGCTGATCGGGTTCTCCGCGGAGCTCGGCGGCAAGAACCCGATGATCGTGACCCGCGGCGCGGATCTGGACAAGGCGGCCAAGGCCGCGGTGCGGGCGTGCTTCTCCAACGCCGGGCAGCTGTGTATCTCCATCGAGCGGCTGTATGTCGAGAAGGCCGTGGCCGAGGCGTTCACCGAGAAGTTCGTGGCGGCGGTGAAGGCGGCGAAACTCGGTGCTGCCTACGACAATTCGGCCGATATCGGCTCGCTGATCTCCGAGGCCCAGCTCGAGACCGTGGCCAAGCACGTCGCCGACGCCACCTCCAAGGGGGCGAAGGTGCTGGCCGGTGGCAATGCCCGCCCCGATATCGGCCCGCTGTTCTTCGAGCCGACCGTTCTCGCGGATGTCACCGATGCCATGGAGTGCGGCCGTAACGAGACCTTCGGCCCGCTGGTGTCGATCTACCCGGTCGCCGATGTGGAGGAGGCGATCACGCTCGCCAACGACACCGAATACGGCCTGAACGCCAGCGTGTGGGCGGCGAGCAAGTCCGAGGGCGAGCGGATCGCCGAGCGCCTGCACGCCGGAACGGTCTGCGTGGACGAGGGATACGCCCCCGCCTGGGGCAGCACCGGCGCGCCGATGGGCGGCATGGGCATCTCGGGCGTCGGCCGCCGTCACGGGCCCGACGGGCTGCTGAAGTTCACCGAGCCGCAGACCGTCGTGGTGACCCGGTTCCTGAATCTGGATGCGCCGCGCGGGGTTCCGCAGGACAAGTGGCAGCCGTTCCTCATGGCCGTCGCCCGCGCGATCCGGTTCTTCCCCGGCCGCTGAGTTCCCTTTTATCCAAGAACACCAACGCGCCGATACGCGACCATGCTCGGTATGAGCATTGCAGACGAGGTCCGTATCGGCGCGTTCGTGTTCACCAGCCGGTACGACGGGCAGTCCGCCGGTGAGGTGCTGGCGCGGGGCGTCGCCACGGCGCAGGCCGCGGAGGACGCCGGATTCGATGACGTGTGGGTGACCGAACACCATTTCGTGCCGTTCGGGGTGAATCCGTCCGCGCTGACCTTCGCCGGGTACCTGCTCGGCCGGACGAGTACCGTGCGGGTCGGCACCGCGGTGACCGTCCTGCCGCTGCATTCACCGGTCCACGTCGCCGAGCAGGCGGCGCTGCTGGACCACCTGTCCGGCGGTCGCTTCGATCTCGGTGTGGGCCGGGCGCAGCCGGTCGTCGACTACGAGGTCATCGGGCGCGGCGTCGAGTACTGGCAGCGCGGCCTGCCCGAGGCGCTGGACCTGACGCTGGCCGCGCTGTCCGGTCCGGTGGTGGCGGATTCCGAGCTGTACCGCTTCCGCGAGGTGGTTCCCGAACCCGGCCCCGCACCCGGCCGCTCGACGCCGGTCTACCTCGCCGCCAACTCCCCGGCCTCGGTGGAACTGGCCGCACGCCGGGGGCTGCCGATGCTGCTGTTCTTCGACAGGGACCCCGAGGCCAAGGCCGCCTCGGTTGCCGAACACGCCGACATCGCCCGCGCCGCAGGCCATCCCGATACCGGCTACGCCCACGGTGCGGCCCTGTTCACCCACGTGGCCGACGACCCCGGCGAGGCCCGCCGGGTAATGCGCCGCGCGGCAGGCGAATTCGTCCGCGCCAGTCAGAACTATCGCCTGCTGCTGGACGTCCCGCAGCGGGTCTCCGGTGACGTCCCGCCCGAGCACGTCATCGACGGCCTGACCGACTCCGCCCTGGCAACCCACCCCGTCGGCCCTCCCGACGTCTGCGTCGACCGCCTGGTGAACCAGATCCGCGTTTCGGGGTGCCGCCGCATCCTGTGCCAGGTGGAGATCTCGGGAGACCACGACAGTGTGCTGGCGAATGTGAAGCGCCTGGGGGAGGAAGTGCTTCCGGAGGTTCGGAGGCGACTGCGGGGGTGAGGTGGATCCCGGCCAAAAGCGTGCCGGGAAATGGGGAAGAGGCGTGCTGGGAAATGGGGACGAGGCGTGTGGGGAAATGGGGACGAGGCGTGTGGGGAGATCGGGGAGGGTCAGTAGGGGTGGGCTCGGGTGGACCAGCGGGGGGTGAGTTCGCCGGATAGGTTGGTGGGGAAAGAGATTCGGGTTGGGTCGCCGTCGGAGGTGTAGCGCTGGTCGGGGTGGGTGGCGAGGTGGTCGAGCCAGTAGGCGGAGTCGAAGGGGACCTCGCCGCGGCCGGAGCGGATGCGGGGGACGGCGGCGGGGTCGAGGGGGCCGTAGGGGGAGGGGGCCGGTTCGGAGCCGACCAGCATTACCGCGTCGAAGGAATAGGGCGTGCCCTCCCAGGCGCCCGCGGTGGCCAGGGCTCGGTTGTCGGGGGAGACGCCCAGCGGGAGGGCCATCGTGCGTACCGGGGTATTCGGGACGGCCTCCTGGATGGCTCGCACGTTCGAGGCCAGTTCGCGCTGTACGCCGGTGGCGTCGAGGTTTCCGAGGTTGGCGTGGTCGGCGGTGTGCGCGCCGATATCGAAGCCGTGGGCCACCAGCCAGGGCAGGGCGCGGCGGTCGTCGCCGAACATGTCGTTGGTGACGTAGAAGGTGGCGCGGGCGGGGAAGTCGGGGTGCCGCGCGGCGAATTCGGTGAGGACGGCGGCGACGGTATCGGGCGCGGGGGTGCCGTCGGCGGCGAACGACACCTGGCTGACGGTGGAGTCGTCGAAGGTCAGCACCACCGGATGGGTGCCGGCCGGTATATCGATCTCGCCCGCGGCGTAGTGGGCGGCGGTCACCGGACGGTAGCCCTCGCGGTACATCCGCTCCAGTTCCGCGCGGAATTCCTCAGGCGTCTGGTCGTATTCGCCGGAGGGCTGCGGGCTCAGCTGGTGGTACATCATGATCGGCACCAGGCCCAGCTCGTCGGCCCCGACGGCGGCCGGATCGGGTGCGGGCGGCGGGGTTGCGGGCGGGGCCGCCGCGGCGGGACGCGGCGGGGGTTCGGTGCCGCAGGCGGCAGCGGCGAGCACCGTCAGAGCGGACAGGACGACACAGCACATCCTCACCATCACGTCAATGTTACGTACCGCCAACGATTTTCGTGATGATCTCGAAAAGTCGTCTCGAATGGCAGTACCTGGGTACAACGTAGAGGGACGTCAACCGAAAGCTGGTGTACGCCTTGCTGAAGCGTGTCCCGACGCAGGATCGTCGGCTATGGGTGGTGGTGTCGGTCCTGGCGATCGCGCTCGTAGTGATATCCGGATCTCTCCTCGGCGCGGTCCGCGCGCAGCCGACGGGACTGAGTGTGACGGGCCTGCCGGAGGGGCCCGTCGGCGCGGAAGCGCTGCGTTCGCTGACGCTGTCGGTGGACGCCCGCGAGCACGACCCGGCCGCACTGCGACTGACCCTCGACGGCCGCGAGGTCCACAAGGACGTCGCCGGAAATATCGTGCGATACCGGCCCGGCCCGCTGTCGGACGGCGAGCACACCCTCACCGCGGAGATCCCGCCCGGCGGCCTGTTCGGCTGGATGCGGACCGGCCCCGGAGTCTCGAAGACCTTCACCGTCGACACCGAACCCCCGGCCCTCGAGGTGACGCCGCCGCAGCCGGTGCAGTCCTACCGCCAGCCGGTGACGGTGCGCGGCAAGGCGACCGGCGCGAATCGCGTGACCGTCGGCACTGTCTCGGCGACGCCCGACGCCTCCGGCGACTTCGCCCTGACCGTGCCCCGCGCCCCCGTGGGCGCGAGCGCCGTCGCGACGGACGCGGCGGGCAATACGACCGCGCGCCCGATCGGGACGGCCGTCGCCGCGCCGCGCATGAAGGCGGTCCACGTGACCGCGTACGGCTGGGCCGACGAGGGCCTGCGCGAAGGTGTGCTGGCCATGGCGCGCGAGGGCCGCATCGATACCGTGGAACTCGATATCAAGGACGAGGACGGCGCCGTCGGCTACGACTCACATGTCCCGCTGGCCCGGGAGTCCGGGGCCGCGGCCGGTATCTACGACGCCCCCGCCGCCCTGAAAACGCTGCACGACATGGGAATACGAGTAGAAGGCCGGATCGTGGCCTTCCGTGACCCCACCCTCGCGGGCTGGGCGTGGCACAGCGGTCGCACGGACTGGGTCGCCCAGAACCCCTCGGGGCAGCCGTATTCCAGCGGGTACGGCTCCATCGCGTTCACGAACTTCGCGAATCCCGATGTGCGCGAGTACAACATCGCGCTCGCGGCCGAGGCGGCCGGGCTGGGCTTCGACGGCGTCATGTACGACTACGTCCGCCGCCCCGACGGTCCGCTGGACGGGATGCGGTTCCCGGGGCTCGCGGAGTCGCCGACCGATTCGATCGCCCACTTCCTGCGCGAGAGCCGCGACCCGGTGCGCGACGCGGGCGC
The DNA here is from genome assembly GCF_000308875.1 of Nocardia transvalensis NBRC 15921. Lineage (GTDB taxonomy): Bacteria > Actinomycetota > Actinomycetes > Mycobacteriales > Mycobacteriaceae > Nocardia > Nocardia transvalensis. The sequence goes on along the minus strand of NZ_BAGL01000052.1, from coordinate 60,031 downwards.
CTGCCTGGGCGCGGCCGTCTTCGGCATCGCCGCCACCCGGCCCGACCAGATCGCACAGGACATCCGGATGATGTCGGAGAACGTGGATTACGTTGCGCCGATGGTGTATCCGTCGCACTGGGGTCCCGGGGAGTACGGGGTCGGCAACCCGAACGGGCAGCCGTACGACATCGTCGCGCGGTCGCTGCAGGACTTCCGCGCGCAGACCGCCGGCACCGGCGCCACCGTGATCCCGTGGCTGCAGGACTTCAGCCTCGGGGTGAACTACGGCGACGGCGAGGTCCGCGCCCAGATCGACGCGGCCGCCGCGACCGGGATCGACAGCTTCCTGCTGTGGAACCCGTCGGTGCGCTACCACGCCGGCGCCCTGCTGCCCGGGCACTGACCGGCGTGGCGCGCACCGATCCCGTCAGCCGATGTGGTCTGCGCCGGTGCGCGGCGGATCCGCTTCCAGCGCTTCGACTTCCGCGTCGGTCAGCAGCCGGGAGCGGATCAGGAACCGCACACCCTCGGGAGCCTCCAGCGAGAAGCCGCTGCCGCGACCGGGCACCACGTCCACGGTGAGGTGGGTGTGGCGCCAGTACTCGTACTGGTCGGCGCTCATCCAGAACGGCGTCCCGTCGGGAAGGTGACCCAGCAGCACATCGGCGCCGCCCACCCGGAACTCCCCGCGCGGGTAACACATGGGTGAGCTACCGTCGCAGCAGCCGCCGGACTGGTGGAACATCACCGGACCGTGCCGCCCGGCCAGCTGATCGAGCAGCCGGGCCGCGTCGTCGGTGATGCCGATGCGCGAAACGGAGTGTCCCGCAGCAGGTCCGGACATCAGAAGAACCCGAGCTTCTGCGGCGAGTAGCTCACCAGCAGGTTCTTGGTCTGCTGGTAGTGGTCGAGCATCATGCGGTGGTTCTCGCGCCCGATCCCGGACTTCTTGTAGCCGCCGAACGCCGCGTGCGCCGGGTAGGCGTGGTAGCAGTTCGTCCACACCCGGCCCGCCTTGATCGCGCGGCCGATCCGGTACGCCGAATTCGTATCCCGGGTCCACACCCCCGCGCCGAGGCCGTAGAGGGTGTCGTTGGCGATCGAGATCGCGTCGTCCACGCTGTCGAACTTCGTCACCGACACCACCGGCCCGAAGATCTCCTCCTGGAAGATGCGCATATCGTTGCGGCCCTCGAAGATGGTCGGCTCGATGTAGTAGCCGTTCGGGTAGCCGTCGACCTTGCGCACCTCGCCGCCGGTGAGCACCCGCGCGCCCTCCTGACGGCCGATGTCGATGTAGGACAGGATCTTCTCGTACTGGTCGTTGCTGGCCTGGGCGCCGATCATGGTGGTGTCGTCGAGCGGGTTGCCGCCCTTGATGTTCCGGGTCCGCTCGACGCAGCGGGCCAGGAACTCGTCGTAGATCGAGGCGTGCACGAGCGCCCGCGACGGGCAGGTGCAGACCTCGCCCTGGTTCAGCGCGAACATGACGAAGCCCTCCACCGCCTTGTCGAGGAAGTCGTCGTCGGCCGCGGTCACGTCCGGCAGGAAGATGTTGGGGCTCTTGCCGCCCAGTTCCAGGGTGACCGGGATGACGTTCTCGCTGGCGTACTGCATGATCAGGCGGCCCGTGGTGGTCTCCCCGGTGAACGCCACCTTGGCGACGCGCGAGCTGGAGGCCAGCGGCTTCCCGGCCTCGACGCCGAACCCGTTGACCACGTTGACGACTCCGGGCGGAAGCAGATCCGCGATCAGCTCGATCACCAGCAGCAGCGACGCCGGGGTCTGCTCGGCGGGCTTGATGATCACGCAGTTGCCCGCCGCCAGCGCCGGGGCGAGCTTCCAGGCGGCCATGAGGATCGGGAAGTTCCACGGGATGATCTGCCCGACCACGCCGAGCGGTTCGTGGAAGTGATAGGCGATGGTGTCGGCGTCGATCTCCGACAGGCTGCCCTCCTGGGCGCGGATGGCGCCGGCGAAATACCGGAAGTGGTCGACGGTCAGGGGCAGGTCGGCGGCGAGGGTCTCGCGCACCGCCTTGCCGTTCTCCCAGGTCTCGGCGACGGCCAGCCGCTCCAGATCGCCCTCGATCCGGTCGGCGATCTTGTTCAGGAGGTTGGCCCGCTCGGTGGCCGAGGTGGCGCCCCAGGCGTCGGCCGCGGCGTGCGCGGCATCGAGGGCCAGCTCGATATCGGCGGCCGTGGACCGGGCGACCTCGCAGAACGTCTCGCCGTCGATGGGGGAGGGATTGTCGAAGTAGCGTCCCTCGACCGGGGCCTTCCAGTCGCCGCCGATGAAATTGTCGTAACGCCGGGCGAAGGTGACGAGGCTGCCGTCGGTTCCGGGCTTGGCGTAGATCATGATGCTCGCTTCCTGTTCTGCTCGCGGTGCGCGACGATCGCGCCGCGGTGTGGGCGGCGTGACCTGTGCCACTATGGATCGGCGCGGTTGGCGCGAGGTTGGCGCGATATCAGCCGAGCGCGGCGTGCAGCCGGGCGGTGACCAGGGCGCGGCGCGGATCGTCCCGGGGGAGCAGGCGCAGCGCGTGCTCGTGGACCTGCGCGTCGTCGGGGCAGCGCGCGCCGAATTCGACCGCGTGCGTGGGTGATTCGCTGGTCAGCACGGCGGTGCGCAGGCTCACGGTGAGGTATTCGCGCCAGTGCGCGATGCCGGGGGTGTCCGAGCCGGGTAGCAACGGGCCCCGATAGAGCCGTAGCGCGGTGGCGAGATCACCGGCGGCGATCGCTTCCAGGAGGTCGACCGCGTCGCAGGAGATCGGCCGGGCCAGCGTGTAGCGGCGGCTGGTGATATCGCCGCCCGTCGCCTGCCGCAGATGGGAGACGTCGGCCTTGAGCGTCGACGCGGAGACCGCGCGGTCGCCGTAGATCGCGGCGTGCAGCCGCTGCGGGGTGTAGCCGTCGGGGTCGAGGGCGAGCAGCGTGAGGATCTCGATCTGCCTGGGCCGCAACCGGATCGAGCGTCCCGCTCGCGTGACGGCCGCGCCGCCGAGGCACCGCAACCGGATCCCCGCGGCTCCCGTGTCCGCCGGTACCTCCGGCAGCCGGGATTCGATCGCCGACACCAGGGCCCGCACCGTCGACATGGCCAGCGGGTGGGAGCGGTCCCAGGTGGTGGACAGGTCGAGCACGCCGAGCCGCCGCCCGTCGCGGGCATGGATGGGCGCGCAGTAACAGACCCACCCGTGCAGCGCGGCGACCAGGTGCTCGGCGGAGAACACGATGCTCGGCTGCCCGGTGCGCAGCGCGAGCGACAGCGCGTTGGTGCCCATGTGGGTCTCGTCCCAGCGGCCGCCCGGCGCGAAGTTGACCTCCTCGGCGCGGCGGCGCATCACCCGGCCGCCGCACGACCACAGGATGGTGCCCCGATCGTCGGTGACCGCGGCGACGAATCCGGAATCGTCGGCGATACTGCGTAGATCGCCGGAGAGGTCGGTGACCGGGGTGCGCAGCGGTGAACGCGACCACCGCGACCCCGGATCGGAGTCGGCGGGTGCGGCGGGGCAGGCGGGGTCGACCGTGGGCAGCGAGCGCCGCCACGACTGCACCACCTCGGTGCGCAGCACCGTCTTCCCCGGGGGCACGGCATGCGAGGACGCCCAGCGGGCCCACTCCTGCTCGAGGTCGGCGCGCCGCTGGGACAGCGTGCGGGTCTGGGGCATCGCTACCAACCTCGTCGTCCGGAAAGCGCCTGCGCATTCTCATGATTGCGTACCCGGCGGCGGCGCGGGCCGGATTTCGGGTCGCGGATCTGTCACCGGGGGCTGGTAGACAGGAGCGATGAGCGCTCCCTTCCGCTTCGGTGTCAATCTGATGCGGCCCGAATCCCGGTCCGACTGGATCGAGAAGTGCCGCCGCGCGGAACAACTCGGCTACGACGTGGTCAGCGTGCCCGACCATCTGGGGCTCCCGGCGCCGTTCCCCGCGATGGTGCAGGCGGCGGAGGCCACGGAGCGGGTGCGGCTGATCACCTTCGTCCTCAACGTGCCGTTCTACAACCCGGCGCTGCTGGCCCGCGAGGTCGCGACCGTCGACCTGCTCACCGACGGCCGCGTCGAACTCGGTCTCGGCGCGGGTTACGTGCGGGCCGAATTCGAGGCGGCCGGTATCCCGTTCCCCGGTGCCGGACAGCGTGTCGACCAGGTGGCCGAGGCGGCGGCGACACTGCGGCGGCTCTACGCCGATCCGGAGTACCAGCCGCGCCCCGCACGGCCGGGCGGCCCGCCCCTGCTCATCGCGGGCTGGGGCGACCGGCTGCTGCGGGTGGCGGCCGAGCACGCCGACATCATCGGTGTCACCGGCGGCACCGCGGCCGACAGCGGCCATATCGCGCTCGCCGGGCCCGAGGCGACCGCTCAGCGCCTCGACTACGCCCGCGGGCTGCTCGGAGAGCGCGCCGGCCGCGTCGAATTCAATATCCTGCTGCAGGTGGTCGCCCCGGCCGCCGAGCGCGCGCGGATCCTCGAGCGGTACGCCGCCAATCTTCCGGAGGGCACCGGAGACGATCTCGAGGATATTCCGGTGGTGGTGATCGGTTCTCCGGCGGAGATGGCGGATCAGCTTCGGGAGCGTCGTAAACGCTACGGAATCAGCTACTTCACGGTGCTCGAACCGAATATGGAGAAGTTCGCGCCCGTCCTCGAGCAGCTGCGCTGAGCGGCGGCTACTTGTTGAAGAAGATCCCGGCCACGTCGGCGTTCTTGATCGGGGTGTCGGCGTTGCGCTGATTGCCGCACAGGAATTCCACCGCGGTCATCGTCAGGTCGACCTGGGTGCCCGCCGGCTCGTGGTCGTCGCCGGTCTGCTGCTTGACGAACTTCGTGACCGTGGTGCGCTTGCCGTCCTGGTCCTGTTTCACGTACTCGCTGCACGGGGTGTCGCCGCCCTTGTTGAGGGCCTTCTCGACATCGCTGCAGCCGGCGAGAAGCACTGTGGCGACAGCCAATCCGGCGGCACCTGCGGCGGGCCATCGCGGCGATTTCATCTGGCTTCTCCTCGAAGGGTCGTGCCGGGTTGCCCGGCGGTCGAATACGCGATCGCCGCTCAGCCTAGAGGGTGGGCCTCGCGCGGGGTGTCTTTCGCCATGCCCGCCACGGCGAGCGTCAAACCGGCCGGGGCCGAAATTCCGCTGTAGGCGATCGCACCGGGGCTGGCCGGGCCGGGGGACGCCCGATTACTGTCGGCTCCCATGGAGTTCAGCACGCTCGGTAATACCGGTTTGATCGTTTCCCGCCTGGCCTTCGGCGCCATGACCTTCACCGCGGGCAACAGCGAGATGGCCGCGGTCGCGAAGGTGGGGGCGGAGCTGGCGGACGAGCTGGTCGGCCGCGCGCTCGAGGCGGGCATCAACTTCTTCGACACCGCCGACGGCTACGCGGGCGGGGAGTCGGAGGTCCTGCTCGGGCAGGCGCTGCGCGCACACCGCGACGACGTCGTGATCGCGACCAAGGTCGGCTTCCGGACCGGGACGCCCGTGACGCAGGCGGGGCTGTCCCGCCGGCACATCCAGTGGTCGATCGACCAGAGCCTGCGGCGGCTGGGCACCGACCATGTCGACGTCTACATCGTGCACAAGGAGGATCCGTTCACGCCGCTCGAGGAGACCTTGGCCGCGCTGGACGACGTGGTGCGGTCGGGTAAGGCGCGCTACCTCGGTTACTCCAACTGGTCGGCGTGGAAGGTGGCGGCGGCCGCGGAGATCCAGCGCGCCAACGGTTTCGCGCCCTTCACACACGGGCAGATGAACTACTCGCTCGTCGGCCGCGACGTGGAGCGCGACGTGATCCCGATGATGCGCCGCTACGGCCAGGGGATGACGGTGTGGAGCCCGCTGGCCTCCGGATTCCTGAGCGGCAAGTACACCCGCGAGTCGCTGTCGGACCCGGACAACCGGCTGGCCGGATTCGACATCCTGCCCTACGACCGCGACGCGGCCTTCGATCTGGTGGAGCGCATGCGGGTGATCGCCGGCAAGCACGAGGCGAGCGTCGCCCAGGTCGCGCTGGCCTGGCTGCTGGCCCAGCCTGCGGTCACGAGCATCCTGCTCGGCGCGACCAAGCGGCATCAGCTCGACGACAACCTCGGCGCCCTCGACGTCCACCTGACCGCCGACGAGATCACCGAACTCGCCGAAGCCATGCCCCCCGCCCCCGTCTACCCCAACTGGTTCATCGAGAACCTCCAGGACCAGCCCGCCACCGAGGCCCTCACCCGCCCTTGACCCCGATCCCGTTTCCCGCACCCTCTGCGTCTTCGTGCACCCGTTCCGGTGCACCGGAACTCGTGCGGGAAGACGCACCGGGTGCGGGAGTGTCCGCTTCCCGCCGGGAGTAGTGCGGGGGCGCGGGTGCGCCGCTAGTCTGCGTCGGTGGATCTGTCGGAAATGAACAGTTCGGTGTCGTCGGTGACGGATCGGCTCGGTGAGGTGTCGCCGTTGCCGCCGCTGTGGGTGGTCGTCTCGACCGGCGTGGGTGCGTTGGCGCTGGTGATGTATCCGCCGGTGTGGCGGGTGCTGCGGACGGTGGTGACGATCGCGCACGAGGTCGGGCATGCGGTGGTGGCGGTGGTGACCGGGCGGACGCTGAGCGGGATCCGGTTGCATTCGGATACCTCGGGCGTGACGGTGTCGCGTGGAAAGCCCTACGGGCTCGGGATGATTCTCACGACCCTCGCCGGATATCCCTCGCCGTCGCTGGTCGGGCTCGGGTGCGCGGCGCTGCTGGCGACCGGGCGGCTGACGCTGATGCTGTGGCTGGTGGTCGCCGCGCTGGCGGTGCTGCTGCTGGTGATCCGCAATCTGTTCGGCCTGCTCGCGGTCGTGGTGACGGGCGCGGTCACCTTCGCGGTCTCCTGGTACGGAACCGCGACGTGGCAGGGCGTCTTCGGCTACGCCGTCGCGTGGTTCCTGCTGCTGGGCGGATTGCGCGCGGTGGTGGAATTGCAGCGAGTGCGAGTGCGCGGCGACGGCTCCGACGCCGACCAGCTCTCCCGCCTCACCCGCCTCCCGTCCCTGCTGTGGGTGCTGTTCTTCGCCGCCGTCACCCTCGCGGCACTCGTCGCCGGCGGCAGCCTGCTGATCGGCCCGCTGCCCTCGGTGGGCGGCGCCTGACTATTTCGGTACGGGCTGGGCGCGGCCGCTGGCGTAGGCGCGCCACATCTGGGCCTCGGTCGAATCTCCGCGCCGGTCCAGGATTTCGGCGAGACCGGCCATGGCGCGGATGTCGCCGTGGTCGGCGGCCGCACGCCACCAGCGTTCGGCCTCGGTGAATTCGCCACGGCGGTAGCGCACGACGCCGAGGTCGTAGGCGGCGCCGGCGTGGCCGAATCCGGCGGCCTGGGTCCACAGGGCGCAGGCCTCGTCGACCTCGCCGCGGCCGTGCATGGCGACGCCGAGATCGTAGAGCGCGCTGCGGTAGCGGCTCTGATCGGTCGGGGCGGGGGCCGTGCCGACCTCCACGACCAACTCCGTGAAATCGGCGGGCCCGATGCCCGAACTGCAATACAGCAGCGGCTGCCCCGACGCGGTGCGCTCGATGCGCACGCCGTAGTTGCCCGTCCACGATTCGGTGACGCCGGCGGCATCCATCCAGACGGGGGTGAGGGTGAAGGAGGCGTCCGGACCGGCGGCGCACACCTCCAGGTCGACGCCCCCGCTCATGGCGTCGGTCCAGACGTCGACGCCGCGTAATCGGCGGCCGCGCAGCGCGACGTGCCCGCTCAGCACCGACAGCCCGATCCCCAGCCCCAGCAGCCCGGCCGGAGGCGCGGCGGCGTGCAGCGTCAGCGTGACCACCGCGGGGTCCGCGCCCAGCGGTTCGGAGTACATCGGATGGACGGTCGTGCCGTCGACGGAGATCGGCTCGGCGCCGGCGTAGCGCTCGGCCAGTGGCAGCTCCCGCCCGTTCGTATGGCGGAAAGACGGCCCGCTCATCGTGTCCGCCTTTCGCAGAACTGCTCGGGTGGAGTCGGGCATACGGTAGTACCGGCTGCCGGGAAAAATCGGTGAACCGTCGGGAGTGTGCCAGAAAATTCCACCCGCAAACAAACGAGATCGTATGCGGCCGACCGGTTTGCGTCGAATGCACGCCTGCGTCCACTGCTCGCGTGCGCATCGTGCAAGGCGCGTGCAAGCCCGGCGAAACCCCGCGTCGGCACGCTCGTCCGCATGACCGAGACATTCGATGTGGTGGTGGCCGGGGCGGGGCCCGTGGGCCTGATGACGGCGTGCGAACTGCGGCTGGCCGGAGTGCACGTACTGGTGGTGGAGCGGCTGCCGGACATCGATCCGACGGTGAAGGCGGGCGCGATCAATGTCCCGACCGCCGAGGCCTTCTACCGCCGCGGCCTGCTGCCGCAGTTGCTCGACGACCATGCCGCGAAGGTCGCCGCCTTCACCGGCGGGCAGCCCGGCCCGCAGCGCTTCTTCGTCGGCCACTTCGCCGGTATCACCCTCGACTCGTCACTGGTCGACTTCGACGATCCGGCCTTCGGCGAGACGGGCCCGGTGAGTGAGGCGTGGTTCGTCGGGCAGCAGGAGATCGAGCGCATCCTCGGCGCACGGGCCGCCGAACTCGGCGTCGAGATCCGGCGCGGCGTCGAACTCACCGGATTCACCGACGACAGCGACTGCGTCACGATCTGGCTGGGCGACACCGCGATCCGGGCCGGATGGCTCGTCGGCTGCGACGGCGGCCACAGCTTGGTCCGCAAGCTCGCGGGCTTCGACTTCCCGGGCCTGGACCCGCTGATCACCGGTCACCAGGCGGTGGTCGAGATGACCGGCGCCGAGGGCCTGCGCCCGGGCTGGAACTTCACCGCCACCGGCATCTACGTCCACAACCCCGGCCCCGGCCGCATCCTCACCGTGCAGGTCGACGGCCCGCCCGCCGATCGCACCGCGCCCGTCACCGCCGCGGAACTCCAAGCCGCCCTGCGCGCGGTCTCGGGCGTCCCGGTCGAGATCACGGGCGTCCGGTCGGCGACCCGGTTCACCGACAACACGCGTCAGGTCACCGAGTATCGCCGCGGCCGGGTGCTGCTGGCGGGCGACGCGGCCCATGTGCATTCGCCCTTCGGCGGACAGGGCCTGAACCTCGGCGTCGGCGACGCGGTGAATCTCGGCTGGAAGCTGGCGGCGGTCGTCGCGGGCTGGGCGCGGCCCGGACTGCTCGATACCTACACCGCGGAACGGCATCCGGTCGGGGAGTGGGTGCTGGAGTGGACCCGGGCCCAGATCGCGGTCATGCGCGGCGACGCCCGCAGCCGCGCGATGCGGGACGTGCTGGTGGACCTCCTGGCGACGCGGGACGGCGCGACGCGGATCTACCAGAAGATCTCCGGGGTGCTGCACCGGTACGACCTCGGTGGCGGGCACGACCTCGTGGGCGCGCAGGCCCCCGATATCGAGCTGTCCGACGGCACCCGGCTGGGGGAGCACTGCGCCGACGGCCGGGCGGTGCTGCTGGACCTCGCCGACTCGCCGGCGCTGCGGGCGATCGCCGCGCCCTGGTCGTCGCGGGTCCGGGTGGTGACCGCGAAACCCGCTCAGCCGCGCGAACTCTCGGCGTTGCTCGTGCGTCCGGACGGGTTCGTCGCCTGGGCGTCGGACGGCGGGATCGACGGTCTGGAGGCGGCCCTGATCCGTTGGTTCGGTCAGGTCGGATAGCGAGGCGACAGGCGCGGGCCGATCTCAGTCCTCGCTGCTCGACCGTTCACCGAGATATCGCAGGACGGCCGGATCGGTGGAGACGATCCGGTCGACCTCGGTGCCCCCGGCGCAGTCGTAGAGGCCGACGACCACCCGTCCGCCGCCCCGCCCGAGGACGCGCCAGATCGCGCCGGAGGCGGCCCAGCGCTCGAGGATCGCGACGGGGTCGTCGGCCATGATGGTTCTCCTCGGCGGTCAGCGCAGCGCGGGGATCACTTCGCGCTCGAACAGCTCGATCCCGGAGGTGTCGTAGGCCGCCTCCGGGAAGTTGAAGATCGCGTAGCCGAGCCCGAGATCCCTGACGCGAGAGAGCTTTTCGACGATCTGCTCCGGTGTCCCCGCCGCCGCCGAACCCCGGAACTGGTTGTCCACCATCGTCTCGGCCGCCTCGGAACCGGTGAGCGGGGCCATGCGCGCGACCGCGGCCGACAGCCGCTCCTCGACCTCGGACTCGGTGCGGCCGATCGCGACATTGAAGTTCGCCGTCCGCGTGATCGCGTCGAAATCCGTGCCGACCTCGGCGCAGTGCTTGCGCAGGATCTCCGACTTGTGGGCGAAACCCTCGGGATCGCCGGCGAAATTGGTGTAGGCGGCGTACTTGGCGGCGATGCGCAGCGTCTTCTGCTCGCCGCCGCCCGCGATCCACAGCGGGATGCCGCCCTCCTGCGCCGGAAGCGGCCGCACGATCGCCCTGTCGACCTGATAGTGCTTCCCGGCCAGGGTGGCCGAACCGGTGCTCCACGCCTGCTTGAAGATCTGCACGCCCTCGTCCAGGCGGCCCAGGCGCTCACCGGCGGACGGGAAGCCGTACCCGTAGGCGCGCCACTCGTGCTCGTACCAGCCGCCGCCGATGCCCATCTCGAGCCGGCCGCCGGAGATCAGGTCCACCGTGGCCGCCACCTTCGCCAGATACGCCGGATTGCGGTAGCTCATCGCGGTACACATCTGGCCCAGCCGGATCCGCGAGGTGACCGCCGCGAACGCCGACATCAGCGACCACGCCTCGTGCGTGGCCTCCTCGGTGGGCACCGGAACGGTGTGGAAATGGTCGTACACCCACAGCGACTCCCAGGCGTCTCCCGCGTCGAAGCGCTGCGCCAGATCCCGCATCACCCCCCACTGCGCCGCGGGGTCGATTCCGACCAGATCCAGCCGCCAGCCCTGCGGAATGAAGATGCCGAAGCGCACGAACGTCTCCTTCACATGTCGATCGGGTGGCGGCGCATCCGGCCGCGACACCGCTGTCCACTCTCGCCACTGCGCGCCGTCACGGCAACCGTTGTGCGCACGCCGAGCCTGGCAAATCGCCCGCATCCTTCGCCGTCCGCAGCGTCGAAACCCTTGCGACCTTGTTTTTCCTCGCGGTGTGTCGGAACGCCACCGGGGCTTTCGTGATGTTCAATCGGTGCCGTTGAGGTTCCAGCGAACAAGCGAAAGGTAGTAGACATGGCACTTCCCACCATGACCGCCGAGCAACGTAACGCTGCGCTGGCCAAGGCGGCCGCGGTCCGCAAGGCCCGGTCGGAGCTGATCGAGGAGGTCCGCAAGGGCAAGATCTCGCTGTCCAAGGTGCTCGAGCGCGCCGACAAGGAAGACCTGGTCAAGAAGACCAAGGTCGCCGCGGTGATCAAGGCGCTGCCCGGCATCGGCCCGGTGAAGGCGGCCAAGCTGATGGACGAGGCGGAGATCCCCGCCGACCGCCGCATCGGCGGCCTGGGTTCGCGTCAGCGCGCCGCGCTGCTCGAGGCGATCAAGAACTAAGGACTCCCGGCGGCGCTCAGCAACCGGTTCGCGACGAACCACCACGGTCCCCCCGTGATTTGGACCTTGCGGACTGATCCGATAACCTTGCTGAGCACCACCGGTCCGGGTGGCGGAATGGCAGACGCGCTAGCTTGAGGTGCTAGTGTCCTACTAATGGACGTGGGGGTTCAAGTCCCCCTCCGGACACAGTGTATGTAACTCAGAGTTACACATAAGTCCCCCAGTTTAGGCTGGGGGACTTTTTCGTGTGTATCGCGGGCGTGCCGGGTTTCGGCCCGAAGTGGGTCGCGAGTGTGTCACTGTTCGATAGCGGAGGGGTGAATGCCGTAGCGGGCGTGCGTATCCGCCCACTACTGTGCGCAATCGTGCCGACCGACAACGATCCCGTGATCGACTTCGATACCGCTCATACCGCCCGTGTCTACGACTACTATCTCGGCGGCAAAGATCATTTCGAGGCCGACCGCGCCGCGGGCGAACGCGCCGAACTGGTGCACCCGCATGTCCGGACCTCCGCCCTCGAGAACCGCAGGTTCATGTTGCGTGCGGCGGCTTACCTGGCCGGGCAGGGCGTGACCCAGTTCCTCGATATCGGCACCGGCATCCCGACCGAGCCCAACCTCCACCAAGCCGTTCAAGAGGTACAGCCGACCGCCCGGGTGGTGTACGTGGACAACGACCGCATGGTCCTCACCCACGCCCGTGCCCTGATGACCGGCACCGACGAGGGCCGCACCACCTATGTCCACGCCGACGTCCGGAAGCCCGAGACGATCCTGACCGCGCCCGAACTCCTGGAAACCCTCGACCTGTCCCGTCCGGTCGCGGTGTCGCTCATCGCGATCGCGCATTTTCTCGACGACGCCCAGAACCCCTTCGAGATCGTCGCCCGGTTGATCGACGCCGTCCCGGCCGGCTCGTATCTGGTGATGTCGCACGCGACAGCGGATTTCGGGCCGGAGATGGCGGAAGTGGCCCGCGTGTACCGCGAGTCCGGAATGCCCGCCCAGGTCCGCAGCCGCGACGAATTCGCCCGCTTCTTCACCGGCCTGGACCTCATTGCCCCCGGCATCACCACACCCCACCGATGGAACCCGGCCATCGAACCCCCGGAGTCCATGGACAGCCGAGTCCAGTTCTACGCCGCCGCCGCCCGCAAGAACTGACACCCGCCTCCCGGGAATTTCGGTTATGCCGTTGTGACGGAGCGGGATTCGTTACGGTGGAATAGTCGCCCGTGCCGGGCGAGGGTAGGGGGCCGTCGTGCTGTTGCTGATCAACGAGGGGGCGGAGCTGTCTCCGGCGGAGCAGCGCTTCGCCGAATGGGTGGAGTGGAGCCCCGCTCAGCCCGGTGTCGTGCTGCTCAACGTCGACGTCCCGAACCGGGGGTTCACTCGCCAGATCGATGCGCTGATCTGGACGCGGCAGCGATGCATCGTGGTCGAGGTCAAGGGTTTCCGCAGCCGGCAGGACGGCACGCTGGTGGTCCCGCCCAACGGTCCGTGGCAGATGAGCGACGGGCGGGTCGCTGACATCTACGGCAACACCTACGACCACAACCCCATCACCCAGGTCCGGGCCAACGCCCTCGCCATGAAGAACTGGGCCACCCAGATCACCCGCCGCAGGCGATTCGTCTACGGCCTCGTCCTGGTGATGCTGCGCCCCGACCAGGACGTCCCCTCTCTGGACGCCCAAGTCCGCCCCGAGAAAATCGACATCGTGGTCGAGGACTTCGACGTGTTCCGCTACTACCTGCACCGCCTCGCTGACCACAGCGTCCAGTGGACCGCCGCACAGGTCGACACCCTCATCACCCGCCTCGGCCTCGCACACCTATACGGCGGCCGCCGCGACATCATCGCCACCGCACTCGAAGAACCCGCCCACGACTACGCCTGACCCACCAGTGTGTCGTGAGGCGGGCAGAGTCCATATCAGTGGATGGCAATTCGAATCGCGGGTTATGACACCTGGGCCTCGTGCGGATCCGGTGTGGTCCTGCGGATCACGGGTTCGTCCTCGCGGAAGATGAAGCGGCCGAAACCGGGGCGGGTACCTGGCTCGACGGACGGCTCGACCAGCGGGCCGAAGAAGACGAACAGATCCCAGAACTCGCCCGAGTCGTCGCCTTTCCGGAGAATGTCGAAACCGGTCTCGCGCACCCGGCGCCAGCTGTCCTCGCCGTGCGGGCCGCGGATCACATCGCCGAGACGGACCTTGGTCACGGCCACTGCTTCGACGTCCGCCGTCGGTCCTTCCGGACCTCTCGGCGGTTGGTTGTTCTCGCCCACGTCCCCACGATCGCTCGCGGTGTCTGGGTCGGTCTAGGGCAGAAAGCCCCTTACGCAGCTGCGCCGGACTATTCGGTGAGATCGACGACGTTGGCAGCCGCGGCGTTGGCCTTGACCGATTGGATGCCCGTCTCGGCCGACCCCTTCGATTCGTAGGCCTGGCTTTGGGCGATGATCTCGCCGTTGCCGGCCTTGAGCCGCCACCGGACCTTCTTCGACGCGTCGGTGAACATCTCGAACTTTGCCGCCATCATGACCTCCTCGGGTTGGAAGCGGACAACGTCTGTTCTACGAAAGGCGTACCCGTTTCTCGCGGCAGCACACCCCTGGCGCATTTCCGGCAACGACCCGCCTGGTCCGGGCCTCCGCGGATCAGACCCCCGCGCCCTCCGTAGCGAGTGCGTCGAACAGCCAGCGCTGTGCCGCGCCCGCGGTGGTCGAGGCGCCGGTGAGTTCGCCCGTCAGATGCCAGTACCGGTAGAGGCGGCGATCGTGGTCGTGACCGCCGTGCCGTAGGCGGGCGCGGAAGCCGGGCGTATCGCGGACGCCGCGCGCCGCCGCGTGCGCGTACACGAAACGATCGAGCGCGCGGCCCGGACGGGGAGGTTGGTCGGCGGCGATCAGCGGTTCCGCCATACCGCAGGCTTCCGCGACGCCGGCGAGCAAACCGACGCGGTCCCGTATCAGCTCGCGATCCGCACGCCAGAGTTGTTGTGCGACAATGCCGGTGAACTGGCGATCCGCGGCCAGGGCGACGAGTTCGGCAAAACCGACCACCAGCTCCGGGCTGGGATCAGCCAGCGGCGCCGGCACGATCATGTCGACGAAATCGTCGAACGTCTCCGCCGGCACGGGTGTCAGGATCCGCCGCCAGAATGCGACGAGCGTGTCGCGCGCCGCCGTGCCGTCCTGCACCGCCGCCAGCAATTCCAGCCTGGCCGCCCGTTCGGCGGGGTCCGCGTGCTCGACCGCGGCCAGCGACGCGCGACGCCACGCCAGCGCGCCCAGCTCGGCGTCGACCGCCGCGCGTTCGGCGGCCACCGCCTGCTCGATCGGCTGTTCGCCCGTCAGGACCGCGGCGATCGCGGTCAAACCCAGCCCCAGCGCGCGCAGCCGGCGCACCAGCAGCAACCGCTCTACCGCCGGGCCCCGCTCGAACATGCGGTGCCCGCCGGAGCTACGGGCCGCGTCCAGAATGCCGTTGTCGCAATAGAACCGGATCGTGCGCACCGGAACGCCGGTCCGCTTCGACAGGTCCCCGATTCCGATCAGGCCGCTACGCGCAGTGTCGCTCGTCACACTCTCTTGCACCTCCACCCGGGTGGAGTTTCTAGCGTACAAGGGCCCGATACGGAAGGAATCCTCCGATGACAATGACGCCCGACGAGATCTGGACCGCGGTGTCGGCCGCGCGCACCGGCATGATCGACCTACTCGACGACCTCGCCGACGCGGACTGGGACCAGCCCTCGTTGTGCGCGGGATGGCGGATCCGCGAGGTCGTCGCGCACGTCGTCATCAGCAGCGATCCGAACACGCTGCGGCTGCTGGCCGAACTCGCGAAGGCCCGCGGCAGCATCGCGCGCCTCAATTTCGACATGGCGCTGCGCCACACGGACGGCGCGACCCCCGCGCAACTGCTCGCCGAAATGCGCGCGTGCGTCCCGCTGCGGAAGACCCCGCTGGGCACCACACCCGCCGATCGCCTGATGGACGTCCTCGTACACACCGGGGACATCGCGATCCCACTGGGCCGCCGCTGCGAGATACCCACCGCCGCAGGCATACTCGCCTTGGAGCGGGTCTGGGATACGAATTGGCTCTTCCACGCGAAGCAGCGGCTGGGCGGCTTCCGTCTCGTCGCCACCGACGCCGACTGGGCCGTCGGCTCGGGGCCGAGGGTCGAAGGTCCGGTCGGCGCTCTGCTGATGCTCGCCAGCGGCCGCGAGGTCTTCGCCGAACTCACCGGTGACGGGGCGGCGCAGTTGTCGTCCGCGAGAGGGGGACACGCGCGACCGGTCTAGGACCTCGTTCGCCGCCGATTCGTCCCGCTGCCCCCGGCGAGCGGGACGGCACGGGTCGTGCTAGATTCATGGTGTTGTGCTGGACGGGGGTGTAGCGGCAGAATCGACCCTCCCCGACAGTATCTGTAACTCAGAGTTACATATAAATCCTCCGGCCCCGGCTGGGGGATTTTTCGTGCGGTATCCTCATCGGATCTCGAGACGATCTTTGCGCCGGATGGGAGGTTCGGTCGACGATGACGTCACGACTGCTGGGGGCTCTGGCGGCGATCCTCGCGGTGGGGCTGCCGTGTGCCGACGCACACGCCGCGCCTGTGCCCGCCGGGGCTCGCTATGTCGCACTGGGAAGTTCCTATGCCGCGGGTCCGGGGCTGGAACCGGTGGCCGACGGCCCGTGCGCGCGCTCGGCCCGCAACTACCCGCACCGCGTCGCCGAGGCCGCGAACCTCGATCTGGTCGACGTGAGCTGTTCGGGCGCGACCACCGACGACATCCTGTACCGCCCGCAGACCGTGGCCGGCACGGTGATGCCACCCCAGATCGGCGCCGTCACCTCCTACACCAGGCTCGTGACCGTCAGCGTCGGCGGCAACGACCTGAATCTGATCGGCTCCATGCTCACCGGCAGCGGCTGCGAGATCGTCGCCGGGGCCGTCGCCGGTCTCTGCGACGGCGTGACGCGCACCCAACCGGCGACGCCGGACGATTTCGACACGGTCACCCGCGCGCTGGCCGATATCGTTGCGGCGGTACGGGATCGCGCACCGGAGGCGACGGTCCTGCTCGTCCAGTACCTGCCCGTCCTGCCGTCCGACGGCTCCACCTGCGCCGCCGCGCCGATGACGCCCACCCAGGCCGCCGCGGCCCGCGCCACGTACGACGGTCTGATCGCCGCCACGGCGCGGGCCGCACGCGAGAGCGGCGCGCAGATCGTCTCCGTCGCCGACGCCGAGAACCACACCGCCTGCACCGCCGACCCGTGGGTCTTCGACTTCCAGCACCCGCCGCGGCCCGCCGACCCGACCGCCGCGGCCGGGATGTATCACCCGAATCCGGCCGGTACGAGCAGGATCGCCGAGAAGATCGTCGGGCGCCTGCGAGACTGAGGATCAAAACGGCGCTGTTCCACAAGGTTTCGCCAATGGATACCGGACGTCCATGTGGTTTTTATTGCGGCTAACTAGTTTCGGCATACATCCGAACCCTCCGAATGGATGGACGATGTATGCGAGGCCTCACCATGGTTGTCTGCGTAGCGATATCGGCGGCCGCGGTGGCCTGCCTGCCCGGCACGGCGGGGGCCGAACCGCCCGGAATTCCGGACGCCGGCGCCGCCCGTGACATGCTCGGGTCGCTCCGGGTCGCCGACGAGGGATCCATGAGCGGATACTCACGCGAGAAGTTCCCGCACTGGAGCACGGTGTCCGGCGAGTGCACGACACGGGAAGAGGTGTTGCGACGGGACGGAACCGGTGTGGAGGTCGACGGCTCCTGCCGCCCGACCGCCGGGACATGGGAGTCGCCCTACGACGGCAAGACCATCACCAAACCCTCCGAGATCGATATCGATCACATCGTCCCGCTGGCCGAGGCGTGGCGGTCCGGCGCCGACGAATGGAGCACCGACCAGCGCGAGAAGTTCGCCAACGATCTGGAACATCCGCAGCTCATCGCGGTGTCGGCGGCGTCGAACCGCGCCAAGGGCGATCAGGACCCGACCCAGTGGATGCCGCCGAACGCCTCCTACCGCTGCACCTACGCGGAGATGTGGGTGGCGTCGAAATCGGCATGGCAGTTGACCATCCAGCAGGACGAGCAGGACACCCTCCGAAACATCCTCGCGGGCTGCTGATCCCACCCGGCGCAAGTCGGAATCAGGCATCAAACTGAATCGGCAGCTGGCCGGTCGGTTCGGCATAGAACGCCCGGACTGGCGGGTAGACGCGCGCAACTGCGGCATTGTGGCGGAGGGCGAGCGATACCCGGGTCGATCGCCGCACCTGGCGGGAACTGCTGGATTCGACGCTGCGCGCGCACCGCGACTTCCTCGAGCGCGTCTACGCCATGCGGGGCGAGGACGACGACGCGCCCGGGACGGCGCGGGCCGTCTGACTAGGTGTTGCGGGTCAGGACGTTGTTCATGGTGGCCGAGGTGAAGGTGTCGCGGTAGCGGTTGGGGTTGATTCCGGTTGCCGAACGGAATTGCTTGCGGAAGTTGGCCGGGTCGCTGAGCCCCACGGATGCAGCGATGGCAGCGACTGGAAGGTCGGTGGTTTGCAGGAGCGTGGCGGCGCGCATCATGCGTTGCTGTTGGACCCATGCTGCCGGTGTCGTGCCGAGTTGTGTCTCGAATCGACGGTGCAGGGTCCGCGCGGAGAGACCGGACCGTTTCGCCAGCGCCCTCAGGCTCAGGTCCTGGGCGAGGTGGTCTACGCACCAGTCCAGTAGTCCGCCCATCGCCCCGGGGGTGTGGCGTCGCTGGGGTTGGATCGCATATTGCCGTTGCCCGCCGACGCGGTGCGGCGGTAACACCATGTGCCGAGCGATGGTATCGGCGAGGCTGGCTCCGCAGCGGCGACGGACGATGTGCAGTGCGAGGTCGGCGGCGGCACCGGCGCCGCCGCTGGTGGCGACGTCGCCGTGATCGACAAAGAGCACATCGGGCGTGACCTGAACGGATGGGTATCGGCGGGCCAGGTCGTCGGTCTGTGACCAGTGCGTTGTCGCCGTACGGCCGTCGAGCAGGCCCACGGCCGCCAGCACGTAGGTTCCCGAGCACAAGCCGACGACGGTCGCGCCGTGGGCGTGCGCGCGTACCAGCGCGTCCGTGAGCGAGCGGGAGGGCGGCTCGTCAGGTGTCGGCCATCCGGTCACGAACACTATCTCGGCGTCGGTGACCGAGTCCAAGCCGTGCTCGACAACGATGTGGTAGCCCGCCTTGGCCCGTACCGGCCCTGGTTGTTCAGCGGCTACCCGGAAGTCGGCCCAGGGTGGCACCCCATCACGTTCGATACCGAAAACGTCGGCGACACAGGCGAGTTCGAACGATGCCTGTGGTTCCGCCACCAGTGCGACGACCTGAAGCATGGTGGCATGATAACCACGAAGGGAGGCAAACAAGCCACTCACACTCGGCAGCCCCGCCCGCGCACCCTGAGGGCATGAACAACAACACGCCAGGAACCTGGACCGGCACATGGATCAACGAGTACGGCTCTCGCCTGCACATCACCGATGACAGGGACGGCCGCATCGAAGGAACGTTCACGACGGCGCTCGGGGACAGTTCGTTCGCCGGCGCGACGGTGCCTATCATTGGCCTGAGCAGGGAAAACGCGCTTCATTTCGCGTTTGCCACCACGAACGACCCCACCTCGATCGCGTCGTTCACCGGGCTTGTTCGCGGGGGCACGCTGCATATGGCCTGGCACGTCGTTTCCGACCGGGCTGTCAAACGACCGCAGCCGGATGCGGAACCCACCGAAATCGAGCTGCCCTGGGCGCACGCCGTGCTGTCCAACACGGACTCGTTCCACCGCGACGCGTGACCCACGCCGACGCCGGGGAGCCATAGGGGACAGCCCCGCTTCCCGCGCTCCAGCCCGGCGTCACCAAGGCCATGGCCTCATACAACTAGGTCGCCGGGAGCAGCCCGTCGACGAAGGCGCGTAGTCCCTGCGAGTAGGTGTCGCGCGCCGCGAGTTCGGGCCAGCGGCCGGCGATGGCGGCCAGGCGCGGCAGCCGGTCGGCGTCGAAACCGCCGAAGTCGATGTCGCGCAAGGCCGGACGCCGGGTCGAGTTCGCGCGGACGAGAATCTCGCCGACGGTGTAGTACCAGATGCCGCGGAAGACGTCGACGGCCCGCTCGGTGTCGCATCCGGCGTCGAGGGCCGCGGCCACGACGGATTCGACCATCCACAGCGCGGATTCGCTGAGCAGGCCGACGAAGCCGTCGACCGTGAGCACCTCGGCGGCCCACGGCCAAGCCGCCAGCGCGTCGTGCATCGCGGTGGCGGCCACCACGATTCGCTCGCGCGGGTCGTCGGGGAGGTCGGGCCGCTCGGTCTGGTCGACGTAGTCGTCGAGCAGCTGGACCAGCAGATCCTCCTTGTCGCGCACGTGGTGGTAGAGGGTCGTCGCGCCGATGCCGAGTTCGGCGGCCAGCCGCCGGATCGTCAGCTTCTCCCAGCCGTCTCGATCGATGAGCCGCCGCGCCGCCACGAGGATCTGCGGGCGCGAGGTCAGCGGCGGCCGCCCGGTACGGCCCTGCGATGCGTGTGTTCGGGGCACCGTCCCATCATGCTTGCCCACTCGACAGCCCGATTCGCCGGTGCTACTTTCGGAACATGTTCGAAAAGTCGAGAACGGGCGCGCGACCGGGGCTGATCCTCGCCGCGGTGGCCGTCGTGCAATTCATGGTGTCGCTGGACCTGTCGGTCGTGAACGTCGGACTTCCGCAGATCGGGGCCGGTCTCGGTTTCGGGGCGGCGGGGTTGACGTGGGTGATCCACGCCTACGCGCTCACCTTCGGCGGTCTGCTCCTGCTGGGCGGCAAGGCCGCCGACCGGTACGGCCGCAAGCGGATACTGCTGCTGGGACTGGGACTGTTCGGGCTGGCCTCGCTGCTCGGTGGGTTCGCACAGGAGCCGGGCCATCTGGTCGCGGCGCGGGCGGTGCAGGGCATCGGCGCGGCGGCCCTGGCTCCGGCGGCGCTGGCACTGCTCACGGCCACATTTCCCACGGGCCGGGAGCGGGTGCGGGCGTTCGGGGTGTGGAGTGCGATGAATGCCGCCGGGGGAGCCTTCGGCGTACTGCTCGGCGGGCTGCTCACCGAGTACGCGGGCTGGCGCTGGGTGATGTTCGTGAATGTGCCGATGGCCGCGGGTGCGCTGGTGCTGGCCTGGCGCAGCGTGTCGGCCGATGCGCCGGTTCGGGGCGGGCGGCCGGATGTGCTCGGCGCGGTGCTGGCGACGGCGGGGATGACGCTGCTGGTGTTCGGCGTGGTCCGCACCGATCAGTACTCGTGGACGTCGCCGGTGACCGTGACGACGCTGGTGGCCGCCGTCGCGCTGCTGGCCGCGTTCGTACACGTCGAGCGGACCACTCGGCGTGAACCTCTCGTCCGGCTCGGCCTTTTCGCGAATCGTTCTGTGGCTGGGGCCAACGGCTACAACCTGTTGCTCGGCGCCGCCATGGCCGCGGCCTTCTACTTCGTCTCGCTCTACGTGCAGCGGGTGCTCGGGGCCGGGCCCGCGCTGGCGGGGGTCGAATTCCTGCCGTTCGCGCTGGGGGTGATCGCCGGGTCGGTGCTCGCCGTGAAACTGGGTTACCGCGTGGCTCCCCGGGCGCTGATGGTGGGCGGCGGGTTGCTGACCGCGACCGGATTCGCGTGGTTCGGGTTGATCGAACCCGGCGGTTCCTTCCTCGTGAACGTCCTCGGACCGTCGATCGTCGCCAGCGTCGGCTTCGGTCTCTGCCTCGCGCCCGTGGTGTCCGTCGCCACCTCCGGCGTCGCCGCTCACGAGACCGGGACGGCCTCCGCGCTGCTCAACAGTTCACGCCAGCTCGGCGCGTCCCTCGGACTCGCCGCCCTCGGCACCGCGGCCGGCCACCGCACCGGCTCTGCCGTCACGCCGGCCGCCCTGAACGACGGCTACGCACTCGGCCTCACCCTCAGCGCCGGACTCCTCGTCGGCGCGGTACTCATCGCCCTGATCGTGCTGCCCCGCAACACGTCCGCGGCTGCCCCTGTCGCTCGTGACCTGGTCTCGGCAGGGGAATGACGACCACCGGCGAATCTACCTTCCGGTGTGGACAGGCAACCTCTCTCGACCGGCGGCGCTGTGCCGGCTCCGCTCGTGGGATGGCGGTTGGCTGTCGGCGGTGCTCTGGTTTCGGGTGCGGGACGACGGTCCGCGGCCACCGGTCCAGGCGCGGGAGGCGAGCAGGCGCATGCCGTTGAGGCCGACCAGGACGGTGGATCCCTCGTGACCGGCCACACCCAGCGGCAGCGGCAGGTGCCCGGCGAGATCCCAGACGACCAGGACCGCGATGAAGGTCGCGGCGAGGGCGAGATTCGCGACGACAATGCGTTTCGCGCGGCGGGAGAGGGCGATGACCGCCGGGACCGCCGTGAGATCGTCGCGGACCAGCACCACATCGGCGGTGTCGAGCGCGAGGTCGGATCCGTTGCGGCCCATGGCGATTCCGGTATGTGCGGCGGCGAGGGCGGGGGCGTCGTTGACGCCGTCGCCGACCACAGCGACGCGGTGACCGTCGTTCTCCAGCGCGGTGACGGCGGCCACCTTGTCCTGGGGGAGCAGGCGGGCCCGGACGTCGGAGATGCCCACCTGCCCGGCGAGGGTCGCCGCGGCGCGCGGGTTGTCGCCGGTGAGCAGGACCGGCGGCGACGCTGTCAGCCGGGTCAGCGCCCGTACCGCGTCCGCTGCCTCGGGTCGCGGCTGATCAGCAACCGCCAGCACTCCGGCGACCGCGCCCTCGATCATCACGACGACCGCGGTCTTACCCGCCGATTCCGCATCGATGATCGCCTCGCGGGCCGGTGCCGGAAGGCGTTCGGCCGCAGCGTTTCCGGCCTCGGCCTCTGCGGTCCACGCCGATTCGCCTTCGACGTTTCCGCTCCGACCCGGTTCGCCACCTGTCACTCCGGCCAATGCTATTTCGGAGAACAGGCGCGCCGGACTGCCGATGCGGATGTCCAGCCCGCCGACGGTGGCCCGCACACCCTGCCCGGGCAGCGACTCGAAATTCGTGGCGTGCGGGAGTTCGAGCCCGCGTTTCCGGGCGGCCGTGACGATAGCCCGCGCGATCGGATGTTCGCTGGAATGCTCGGCCGCGGCAGCGAGTGCAAGGAGGCGATCGCTGCCGAGAGCGGTATCGCCGCAGACGATATCGGCCAGGCGCGGCTCGCCACGTGTCAAGGTGCCGGTCTTGTCGAACGCCACCGTCGTGACGCCGCCCAGGCGCTCCATCACGATCGCGGACTTCACCAGCACGCCGTGCCGTCCCGCGGTGGCCATCGCCGCCAGCAGCGGCGGCATGGTCGCCAGTACCACGGCACACGGCGACGCCACGATCATGAACGTCATCGCCCGCAGCAGCGCTGACTGCAAAGGTGCACCGAATGCCAAGGGGATCAACAGAATCGCGACGGTCGCCGCGATCACCCCGGTCGAATACCACTGCTCGACCCGCTCGACGAACAACTGCGCCTTCGCCTTCGTCGCCGAGGCCCGCTCGACCATCGCGACGATCCGGGCCACGACGAAGTCCGAGGCATCCCGTTCCACCCGCACCCGCAACATGCCGGTGCCGTTGACCGTTCCCGCGAAGACCTCGTCGCCCGCCCGCTTCGGAGCCGGGAGCGGCTCGCCGGTGATGGACGCCTGGTCGACGTCGCTGTCCCCGGCCACGACCGTGCCGTCCGCGCCGATGCGCTCCCCGGGCCGGACCACGATTACCGCGCCGGGAGCCAGATCGGCGGCATCGACAACCCGCTCCCGCCCGCTGTCGTCGACGACGGTCGCGCGGTCGGGCGCGAGGTGCAGCAGGCTGCGCACCGAATCGGCGGTGCGCTGGGTCAGGACCGCCTCCAGCGCGCCCGAGGTCGCGAAGATGACGATCAGCAGCGCGCCGTCGAAGATCTGCCCGATCGCCGCGGCGCCGAGCGCGGCGACGATCATCAGCAGATCGACGTCGAGTGTCTTGTCCCGCAGGGCATTCAGGCCCGCGCCCAGCGGCTCCCACCCGCCGCAGGCATAGCACGCCAGGTACAGCGCCCACCACAGCCACGCGGGCGCGCCCAGCCACTGCGCCGACAGCCCGGCCACGAACAGCGCGGTCGCCAGCGCGGCCCACCGCACCTCGGGCAGCGTCGATATTCGCGTACGGCCGGTGCGTGAGCCGGCCGAAAGCGCTGTGGTCATCTCCGACACTCCGTCCACCTTACAGGAACACATGAAGACGTCTTCATGTAATCACCGCACGGTACAGTAGCGGCTGTGGGACACGGAGTCCAGGGCAGAACGACGCCCCCGGCACAACTGGATGCCGACTCGGCCGCCACGGTCGCGGCCACCCTGCAGGCGCTGGCCACCCCCAGCCGCCTGCGTATTCTCACGCGCCTACGCCACGGTCCCAGCTCCGTCGGCGACCTGGTCGAAGCGGTCGAGATGGAACAGTCCGCCGTCTCCCACCAACTCCGCCTGCTGCGCGCCATGGGCCTGGTCACGGCGACCCGGCAGGGCCGCAGCATGATCTACAGCCTCTACGACAACCACGTCGCCATGCTCCTCGACGAGGCCGTCTACCACATCGAGCACCTGGGCCTGGGCATGCCGGACGAGGAAGGCACGGCCTAACCGTGCGGCCTCGATCGGCGGGAAGGTGGCGGGGAGTGACGTGCTCGTGGGGGGCGGTGAAACCCGCTCGGGTGCAGAGGGTTTCGAGTTCGGCGCGGGTGTGTTCGCAGTGGCGCGATTACGGGGATTGCGGGCCGAGGGCTGTGAGCATGGCAAGGGTGTCCTGATACTCCCGCCAATGCACGATCTGCCCGTTCTCGGCGGTGAGCACGCTGATGAACCGCGCGGAGGCGGGCTGATCCGTCGTGGTGATGGGTCCGGCCAATTCGTACTCGCCGACGACGACGTTCGGGTCGACGCTCTGGTGGACGACGACATTGCGAACGGCACCTCGATGACGACGGACAGTGCCGAACGAATCGGAAAGTGCCACACCGCGCCGCGCCGACGCACGACGCAACAACACCCGCATCCTCGCTGCGGCCGAGGAGGTTTTCAGCGAATTCGGCGCTGGGCGATCGACCGAGGAGATCGCCCGGCGCGCCGGCGTAGCCATCGGCACGCTCTTCCGGCATTTCCCGGCCAAGCGGGACCTGCTGGCCGCGATCGTCAAAGAGCTGCGGGGGCGTCTGGAGGCCGAGGCGCACCGGCTCGTCCGGGACGGAGACCCCGCCACGGCGCTGTTCACGTTCTTCTCCTACCTCGTGGCCGAGTCGGCCGAGAAGAAGACGATCGTGGAATTGCTCGCCGGTGTGGGCACCGAGGTCCCGGTCGACACCACGATCACGGCTTCACCGATGTGCTGGCGAAATTGCTTGCGCGGGCACAGGCCGCGTCCGCCGTGCGAGACGATGTCACGACCGACGACCTCGCCGCGTTACCGACGAGCACAACCCAGGGCGCAGTGCAGGGTGGCTGGAACCCGCACCGCCAACAGCGCGTCCTATCGATCATCTTCGCCGGACTGCACCCACACTGACCCCCACCACCCACCCCGAACCCCCCAACCACCAACCGATTTCATCCCACAACCCCCTATCGACTACGCTCATCCCATCACCGGTCCGGGTGGCGGAATGGCAGACGCGCTAGCTTGAGGTGCTAGTGCCCGACAAGGGCGTGGGGGTTCAAGTCCCCCTCCGGACACGACCACTACGCACATGGACGGTTTCGGGCGGGTTTCCGCCTGGACCGTCCTTTTTGTGTGGTCATAGGTCAGCGTGAGTCCGAGTTCGCGGTAGACCTCCAGCTTGTCCTCTGGGTCGGCGTGGTTGAGGACCGTCACCATGCCCCCGAGTGTTTCGACGAGTTGCTCGATTTCGTCGGCCGTCAGCTGTGGCTGTGCTGTTCGACTGGCTTCCAATGCTGCGATCTGTGCGGTGGTGAGGTCGCGCTGGTGTTGCACTTCGGCGGTCCAGGTGGCGATCAGGGCGGGGTCGGTTCCGGCTTCGAGTGCGGCCCGGTATTGGGCGAGCTTGCGATCGTGCGCGGCGAGTGCCCGTCGTGCGTCGCCGAGGGCGGGGGTGTGGTCGGGTTGGGCTTGCTCGAGCTTGTGGAGGGTGTCGTGGATGCGGTCGGGGGCGAAGACGCCGGCGAGCCAGTCGTCGAGGGGGCCGCTGAGTTGGTCTTCGCGGATGTAGACGGCGCCGGGGTGGTCGATGTCGTTGGCGAGTACGTACTCGGCGGGGTAGCGGCAGCGGTAGTGGGCGCGCCCGTTGTTCCAGTTGCCTTGCATTCGTCGTCCGCAGGCTTCGTGGATGATCAGGCCGCGGTAGGCGTACGGGTGTTGTTTGCGGTTCAGGATGCGGCCGGTCGAGGTGGGTCCGCGAGAGGTGAGCCGGAGGCGTACCTGGTCGAAGATTTCGCGGCTGACGAGGGCGGGGTGTGCGGGTTTGTCAGAGAATACCCAGTCGGACTTGGGGTTCCAGGTCATCTGTGTCTGGTGGCCCAGGGCGACATCGTCCACGTCGATCAGTGATTCCTGTTTGCGCTGCTTGTTCCATACCTCGTAGCCGGTGTACCGAGGGTTGGTGAGGATCGAGCGCACCGCGCTCTTCGACCACGCCGCCCCGCTGCGGTGCGGGTTCCGGGCGCGGTCGTGCGCTGACGGGCACAGCACTCCATCGGCGGTGAGTCGTTGCGCGATCGCGAACACCCCGAATCCCGCCAGATACTCCCGGTAGATTCGAGCGACCACTGGGGCAGTCGCCGGGTCGGCCTCCAAGACGTGTAATCGCTTGCCGTCGGCGGCTTTCCCTGGATTCGGGTGTGGCCCCGCGTCGGCGAGCCGGTATCCGTAAGGCGGCCGTCCACCGAGGTAGCGTCCTTCGATGCGGGCCTGTGCGGACATGGCCGCGCGGACCCGAATTTTGATGCGGCTGCGTTCGCCCTTGGACATTCCGCCGAACACGGACATGATCAGGTCGTGGGCTTCGGATTCCGGATCGATCGGTCCGCCGACCTCGGGTACCCACAGCTGGACTCCGTAATGCACGAAGACCGGGAAGGTCAGCCCGAACTGGTTGCCGTAGAAGGCGCGTTGCGGTTCCCCGATCACCACCGCGTCGAACCCGCGTCCAGGGTCCTTCAGCGTGTCGAGCAACTGAGATGCCTGCGGGCGTCGTTTCCACGGAATCGACCGCGACTGACCAACATCGAAGAACTCGGCCACGATCTGGCCCTGCTGGGCGATCAACGCTTGTGCACGGGCAAGCTGCCAGTTGCGGGAGGTCTCGGGATCCTGCTGATCCTCCGTTGACACTCTGCCGGCGAACGCGAATCGGGTCATCGGTACCGAGCCTCCTCGAAGTTGTTCTCCACATACGGAACCGGACGGAGGAGCTGCATGTGCCGTACCGGCGGTCGGTCTAGGGAACTCGGTGACGAATGCAGGGGTGGCGAGTTCGATGTGGTCGTCGCCGTCCACCTGATCGGCATTCGACCGGGCCAGCCGGAGGATGAGCCGGATCAGCACTCTAGCTGCTGCGTCATTGACTTGCGGAAGGTTATCAGGGACCACGACGTGCAGGTGATCCCTGGCGCCGGATGGCTCGCCTCTCTGGCTTGAATCGCTCACCGTCGCCTCTCGGAGCGCAGCAGCTTCGGGTTGCGAATTAGCGAGTGGTCTGGGCTGGGTTGCATCGGGTTGCCTCGAACTGTCAGTTGCGTGTGGCCACCGGCGGAACGACGTGAATCTGAGCCGAGGGTG
Organism: Nocardia transvalensis NBRC 15921; assembly: GCF_000308875.1. Classification (GTDB taxonomy): domain Bacteria; phylum Actinomycetota; class Actinomycetes; order Mycobacteriales; family Mycobacteriaceae; genus Nocardia; species Nocardia transvalensis. The sequence continues at coordinate 32,715 of NZ_BAGL01000052.1, read as the reverse complement.
AACTCTCCTAAGTCCATGAGAACCGGTTCTCGCAACAGATTTCTAGACTAAAAAGTGCTTCAATTAGTACTAGTCGAATTAGTACTAGTGGAATAAGAAGCACCTCGGAGACCGGGGTGCGAACAGTCGAAATGGCCAGATCATGCCACTGTCAGGGGCACAACGGGCACTTCGGGCTCGGCACGAGGTCGTTGAGGATGTGAAGCCCGTGGAGCTGTGTGTTCATTTCGTGGAACGGCTGTTGGCGGTCGATGATGGCCTCCAAGGGGGCGTCGACCCAACCCTGAGTACGTCCGGTCCTGGGCAGCCCACTTCGCTGGATCGGTCACAATGGGCACTTGGATCCGGTTTTTCGGTCCCGCTGAGGGCGTGGAGGGCGGTCATGTGCCCGACCATCAGCCCCAATCGTCGTACGTGGTTGCAATCTAGGCGATGATCAGTTGCGCTAGGTCGAGAGGGTCCTTCATCTTCTTCATTCGGAAGCTGATGGCGTCGCCGTGTCGGCAGAAATGCATGGCCGTCTGGAGGTCTCCGACGGGCTTCCTGACCCTCGCCACCTGCATAGCCGAAGCCGATATGCTGACGCGCAGAGGGTTTCTGGCCGACCTCGGACACGAGGTATCCCCGCGCAAGTACATCGCGCGACACGTTTCGACAGCGTGGAAGCGAAGCCGGTCATTTCGGTCGCCGCTGTGACGGGTTGCGAAGGTTGCGCGGAGTCGGCGACCGGCTTTCGTGTGCGAGGGGGGACTCTATTGCGCCCTCGGGACACCGGTGACGTATTGGGGTGTGTGAGTGGATCTTTCGCAGATCCTTCCAACGGGAAGACTAGCAGAGGTTGTGCGGGTGCGAGGTGCTCGCTGGGCCGGAAACTTCGCGGCACGAAGGCTGCTATGCCAGAGAACGTCGCTAGACCATGCCGGTCGCCGTCGTGCTATTGCCATTCGAGCAGAGGACCAGACGGCGACGCCTCCATCGGTACGCGAGCGCCTCGGCGGAGAACGTTGGTTCGGAACCCCGGGTGCGGCGGATGTTCCTGGAAGGTTCCCAACCAGTCATCAGGACAGATGGCGCCGAAATAACGACAATGGCACTGGATCTCCCTGCGGTTGAGAGTAAAACTGCAGGTTATCCAGGGCAGCGCCGAGCGTCCGCGCTCGGCGAGAATCTCAACAACGGCCGGGAGACGCCAGTGGGCAGGGGTGCCGCAAGCAGCGCCGGGCGTCCGCGCTCGGCGAGAATCTCAGCACGAGGCTGCAGACGTTGGCGCACTGCCCAGCAGTGTCGAGGTGGCGCTGCTGGGCAGAACGCACAACCTTTCAAGATCCCGTTGTCGATTGGGAGGTTAGGACCCAATCCGAAGCCGTCGGCTGGACCTTGGTTCAACCAGATTGCGATCTGGTCGAGCTGAGGCTGGCCTGTGCCCCTCTCGACCAGGGAGAGGGATCTTATCCGGATGGACGCCGGTACAATGGTTGCGCTCATCTCGGCTTGTGGTGCTGTTTCGTTCGCGATCGCACTCGAGATCGTGAGCATCGTTGCCCTGTGGGGCGCACCGCCCGATAAACGAGCCGAAATCATTCACGCTTTGGCGGCCCTTTTTCGCCGTGCAAGCCTCCCCGAGTCTCAGCGACGCGAATTCCAAAAGGGCAGACGTCAGGTACCCGAATATTAGCCCGGGGGGCAGTCCACGATGACGCAACAAGGTCCTGAGCCCGATCGGCAACACTTCAGCGAGGTATCTGAAGAAGAGGCCAGGTGACCCCGAAACATCGGTGAGGGGACGGCGATACACGTTCCAGCAACGGAGGCATTGCGGCACCCCGTAGCGGGATGCTTGTTTCGAGGCGAGAGGTCATGCGCGGTGACGGATTCGAGTACCGACCCTATACCGATTGGAGACTCTGACTCTGTACCCGCGGACGATCCAGCGCCTACAGCCGCCGCGCCTGCCTCCGAGCCTCAGATCGGGCCGCCGAGGCAACGAGCCCACGGCGACCGGGTGAACTGGCTACGCGGGCGGGGACGGTGGATTGCGGCCGGCGCCCGCATCCTTGCTGCGATCGGTTTCTGCGTGGCAGCAGTGATTCTCGGACTCGGATGGGCCGGGTCGACGTTCGTCAGCGTTGGAGTGGCAGCGTGCGCGGGCCTGGTCGGGGCAATGTGGAAGTGCCCGGACGCCGCAGTGTGGACAGTGGTTCACCGGTGGATTGCGTTGGGCCGGATGATGTTCCGTCGGTGGCGGGTGCCGCTAACCATTGTTGTGATCGTCGTGGCCTTTGCTGCCGTACTGGCATGGGTGCTGTTGATCAAGCACGTCAGACCAGAGACCGTGCCCCCGTGGATCTCCGCAACAGGCTCTTTCGCAACCTGCATCGGCGTTGCGGTAGCAGTGTTCACCTTCCGGTCACAACGGCGGTCCCAGCTTGAGGACCAAGCGTGTCAGGTGCGCTTGTTGCGAACCTGGTTCATGCCCGGACCAAGGCACGAGGGCAGGCTTACCTGGTGGATGATGGTCGAGAACCGTAGCGACGAAAGCGTTTACGACGTACATGTCATGGCAGTAAGAGCCGTGGTCGAGGACGACGGTAGCCCCGTTTGGCTGCGTCCTATTAAATTCACTCCGCTGGGCACTCAGACCCTCGTCACGGGCGATCGGCCAGTGGCGCCGCAGGTCAAAGCAGGCGCGACCGAGGAGTTCCAATGGGCGATGGACGCTGACCAAACCCGGCACAGCAATCGCTCCGTCGTGCGGTACCAGATGACGGTGATGGATGCGAAGGGGCGAATGTGGTTAGTGTCTGACGACTACGAGCCGGAGAAGGTCAAACGTCCTGTTCGGCCACCCCACCGACAACTCCGCACCTGAAACGGCGCAGGACAACCAGAGGCGAGTCACATCGCCCTACCGTCTTCGGTGTACCCCCGGTCGTCCGGAAGGATCGGGGTGTGCGGGCGGGACGGGTATGGCTTTTCACATTCGCTGCCTGGATGGCTACGTAGGGGGCTGCTGCACGGATAGGTGACATCGATCTGGCTTGCCCATAGGCGGGCCTGGAAGGATGTTCACGTGCCCAAGCCGTATCCGCAGGAGTTCCGTGACGATGTGGTCCGGGTCGCCCGTAACCGCGAGGACGGGGTGACTCTCGAGCAGGTCGCCGCTGATTTCGGTGTTCATCCGGTGACGTTGACGAAATGGATGCGTCAAGCCGAGATCGACGACGGAAACCGGCCTGGTGTCCCCACCGGTGAGTCTGCTGAGCTGCGGGAACTACGTCGCCGCAATCGTCTGCTGGAACAAGAGAACGAAGTATTGCGCCGCGCTGCGGCGTATCTGTCTCAGGCTCATCTACCGGGAAAAGGCTCTACCCGCTCGTGAAAGAGCTTGCCGCCGACGGGATTCCCGTATCGGTGACGTGCCGGGTATTACAGCTCGCTCGCCAACCCTACTATCGCTGGCTGAATGCTCCCGTGGCCTCAGCCGAGGCCACGGAGGCGTATCGGGCCAATGCCTTGTTCGACGCGCACCGCGACGATCCCGAGTTCGGGTACCGATTCCTTGCCGATGAGGCCCGCGACGCCGGTGAGGCGATGTCCGAGCGGACCGCGTGGCGGATTTGCTCGTCACAACGCTGGTGGAGTGTGTTCGGCAAACGATCCCGCGGAAAGTCCACCCGGCCGGGACCGGCGGTCCACGACGATCTCGTCAAACGGAACTTCACTGCTGACCGACCAAATATGTTGTGGCTCAGCGATATTACCGAGCATCGCACCAGCGAAGGGAAACTTTACCTCTGCGCGATCAAGGATGTCTTCTCCGGCCGGATCGTCGGCTACTCGATCGACTCGCGCATGAAATCGCGATTAGCGGTCACAGCGGTCAACAACGCCGTGGCCCGTCGTCGCGATGTGGCCGGCTGCGTGCTTCATACTGACCGAGGCAGTCAATTTCGGAGCCGGAAGTTCTTACGCGCGTTGTCTTTTCACGAAATCGTGGGATCGATGGGCCGGGTCGGCGCGGCCGGTGACAACGCGGCGATGGAAAGCTTCTTCAGCTTGCTGCAGCACAACATATTGGACCGGCGGCGTTGGGACACTCGCGAGCAACTCAGAATCGCGATCGTGTCCTGGATCGAACGCACCTACCACCGTCGACGCAGACAAGCCCGCCTCGGCCGGTTGACCCCCATCGAATTCGAAACCATCATGACCCCAGCAGCACTACACGCTGCCTAACAACTGTCACCCGATCCTGCAGCAGCCCCCCTACTTAAGACTGGTGCCCACTCGGAAACGTGCACAGCGGCTTGACAAGCGGATTAGGGAGCCTACGCCACCGCCCTACGCCACCGCCAGCCGCCACGGTGTCGATTCCGGCCCAATACTGGATCTGGCACGGTTTGTGTGATTGACCCGATTCGGGATGCGCTCGGGCGCTCAATCATTGAAGATGTTGCGGGCCCTCTGACCTATGACGATCGTGTTCCCGCACTGTGCCGGCCGTTGATCGAACACCTATCCACGCCCGGCACAGTGTTATCCGGGACAACACGGCTATATGAGGCTGCCGCCAAACCAACGGCTAGAACGTGATCCGGCTGTTCAGGTGATGTAGTCGTTCAGGTTCAGGCGCTCTGTTACCGGCCAGGCCGAGGGCTCGATCGGCGGGAGTCCCGCCCCGTCACGCAGGGCTTCGTCGGTGCCGCAGGCCGAACACACGAACAGGTCGCGGTCGACCTTCATCCGAGACCTGGCTGGCGGCAGCTCGCCCATCAGGTCCCCGCAGCGCGGGCATCGCGACTTGATCACCCCATGAGCATAGGCCGGGTGACCCCGATTGGACCTGAACTAACGGGTCACGGTTGGGGATCCAGTGCGGTTTGCGTTATTGACCCATCATGAATTGCTAACGGGCACTTGGTAGTTGAGTATATTACGAGTGCTCTGATCTTGAACCGGTGGCGGTCCTGTTCCCGCATCTCGCCCAGTTGTCGATCGAGCGCGTCCACGCCTCCGGTCGGGTGTTGACCATTCAGGCCAGCACCCGCGGCGAGCCTGTCCCGGATGCGGAGCCATCTCCCGACGGGTGCATAGCCGTTATGAACGGCGGCTGTCCGACGCCTCTGTTGCGGGCCGCGAGGTGCTGTTCCGTCTGCGGGTGCGCCGGTTGCTCTGTGATAACAACAATTGCGCGAGAAGAACTTTCGTAGAGCAGGGGACTGGTGTAGCGGTCCCGCACGCCCGGCGCACGACGATACTGCAGCGTCTGCTGTGCACGGTCGGGCTGACGCTGGGTGGCCGGGCCGGTGCCCGGCTGACCGCACATCTGGCGGCGTCGGTGTCGCGGATGACGCTGCTGCGTCAGATTCGCGCCCTGCCGGAGCCAGATCACCCCACTCCGCGGGTCCTTGGCGTCGACGATTTCGCGCTGCGGCGTGGACATCATTACGGCACGATCCTGATCGATATTGAGACCCGGCGCCCGGTCGATGTCCTCGGTGACCGCGCCGCCGATACCCTGGCCGCCTGGCTGCGGGCGCATCCGGGCGTGGAGGTCGTATGCCGGGACCGCGCCGGCGCGTATGCCGAGGGCGTCGCGGCCGGAGCGCCTCATGCACTGCAGGTCGCGGACCGGTGGCATGTCTGGCACAACCTGGGCGAAGCGGTCGAACGCGTCGTGGCTCGGCACCGAAACCACTTGGACGCAGCGGTCGCCGCGGACGGCGATACCGACCCGGAAACCGTGTACGAGAACAAGATTCCGGTCCTAACTGAATCGGTCGCGACACCGGCGAACCGGACCGACAAGTGGGCCGTGCGCACCCGCGAACGCTACACCGCGGTCCACGCATTGCTCGACGACGGCGTGAGCATCCGAACAATCGGCACCCAGCTCGGCCACGCCCGCGGAACTGTCCGGCGCTACGCCCGCGCCGCCACCGTCGACGAGCTGCTGGTCAACACCGGCACCGGCCGCCGACCGAGCCTGCTGGATGAATTCAAGCCACACCTGCACCGGCGATGGAATGAAGGCTGCACCAACGCAACTCAGCTGTTCCACGAGATCCAGGGCCTCGGCTACCGCGGCGGCGCGAAGATCGTGCTCCACTACCTACACGCATTCCGCACCACCGGCCACACTCCCCGCACGACCCCCAAGCCGCCCTCGGTCCGTCGTGTGGTCCGCTGGATCATGAGCGACCCCGCCGGCCTCGAATCCGACGATCGCCGGCGACTGGATGCCATACTGGCCGCAGACTCTCAACTCGCTTGCCTGTCCGCGCATGTCCGCGCGTTCGCGACCATGATGACCCAGCTCCGCGGCCGTGAGCTGGAGCGATGGATGAGCGCCGTCGAGACAGACGACCTACCGGCCCTGCACTCGTTCGTGCGTGGCCTGCGCCGTGACTTCGACGCAGTCACCGCCGGATTCACCCTTCGCTGGAACAGCGGTCCCGTCGAAGGACACGTCAACCGCATCAAAACAATCAAGCGCCAAATGTTCGGCAGGGCCAAACCGGAGCTACTCCGCAAGCGGATTCTGTTGAGCGACTGAGCAATTCGATCGCAGAATCACGAAATTCGTGCCAGGCCCAGTCTTCAACCGGAAGCGACACTGCCCCAGTCCATCCCACCCGCAACCGGCCACGCTGAAGGCTCGATCGGCGGGAGCCGTGCCGCGTCGCGCGCGGCTTCGTCCGTCCCACATCGCGAGCAGATCTGCAGCTCGCGTTCGACGGTCATTCGAGACCTCCCGGGCGGATCCGCGCCCCACGGTTCGCCGCACCGCGGGCACGCCACGGTCACCAGGATGGGCATCAGCAGCACAGCACCGTGAAGGTAGACCATGTTCCGCTCGGCGGCCTCGGGGTCGACGGGAGTGAGAGCCAGGAAACCGTCCAATGTGTCGGCTCCGTCGAGGCCGTCGGAGATCCGCCAGCCCCGCCTCGACTTGAACGCCAGACTGGCGGTCTCCGTCCCGGAGGTGAAGGAACCCGAAGCGTCCGACAACACCATCGCCCCCACCGGCAACGCCGCCAGACGCGCGGTCAGTGTCTCCGTGTCATCGCGCGCGACGCCGCCGAGCATGTCGACCACACCTGTGGCGGTCACCCGCCCCAGCACCGCGCCCTCGTGCCGCAACGGGGACAGCACGCTGGCCACGTCGCCGATCTCGTAGGCCACCAGCGCGGCCGGCTCGCCACCCGACTGGTCGATGCGCCAGAACGCGACAGTCTTGCGACTGCCGATATCAGGGTCCCCGAAAGGGTGCCCGGCCACGGTGCCGAGAGAACCGGCAGGCAGGGCCAGCAGCGATCGCACCCCGACAGGGTCGGGTTTCCGGCGATGGGAGCCGTCCATCGTGATGAGCATGAGTGTTGGTCTCCAGCGAGTCGTCGCACGGTGATGACAGAGCGATCCTGCCACCCAGACCCGCCCGGCGAGGTCAATATTCCGCGATATCAACAACTTCCGAGCCGACACCCGAGATTCACCGACCAGCGGTGGTTCACCGAGGGGGCCACTATGGCCTCCATCGGTTGGACAGCACGGTCCTCCGGCTCACAGCCCTGACGCCACGAGTGTGTCGGCGAGCTACAGGCACGGAACGAGGCGGCCCCAATCCGATCACGAAAATTGTGCCTGAGCCACGGTTCGGCCGGAGTTGACACACGGTCGCGAGGAATCGGAAACCTCCGTCGGGCACTGGGACGACGATCGACCCTGCCCCCGGCCCGGTCAAATCAGCGGGGCCGGAGACTCTCGGCGCTGCACCGGCGGAGACACGGCCGGGCCAGTGTGGCGCTCGCTTCCGCCGCCGGCGCCCGGGCCCTGCTCCGCTGATTCGTCAGACGATGGCACTCAGTCGTGAGGCGTGGTGCCGAGTGGTGTTGCGAGGGGGTGCGGTTCGCCGACCAGTGCGGACAGCGCGAGAGCTACTTCGGGTAGGGAGGCGCGCACGTAGGTGAGGGTGGGCCGTCGTGTCCGGTGGGTTCGGCGTGGCCGGCGTAGGCGCGGGCGACGGCGTAGCCGAGGTTGCGTTCGACCCATTTGAGGGTGGTGTGTCGCAGCCAGTGTGCGGTGACGCCAAGTGTTGCGACCCATGGGTGGTGTCGGCCGATCCGTTGCCAGAGATGGCTGTAGCGGCTTCGGGTGATTGGGCGTCCGTTTCGGTAGCGAAGGAGTTGTCCGTGGGGGTCGTTGCCGCGGTCGCTGTGTGCGATGAGGGCGCGCATGAGTGTTGGTGAGATGGGTTGCCAATGGTCGGATTGGTCTTTCTCGCGCAGCCAGATGAGGTAGTTCTCGGGGTCGGGGTCCTCGGGCCGCAGAGCCAGTGCTCCTCTGGTGCGGCAAGCGGTTTCGATGTGGAGCCCGCACGATGATGGTGTCCAACTCGGGGTCGTTGCCGGTGGTGGATGCGGCGTTGTTGATCTGTGCGAGTTGGTGATTGGATAGTGCGGTCCGGGGGCTGGGAGCACGTCGTGGTTTGTCGACGTGTTCGGCGGGGTTTGCAGTGTCGGGTATGTGTCCGTCGTTGCGAGCGTGTCGGTAGAGAGAGCGGATCGCGCCGGCCATGTGTTCTGCGGCTGATCGGCCGCCGCGGGAGTTGCGGCGTGTAACGGCTTGCTGGCGGGCGTCTTCTACCATTTGACGCAGCTCGAGGGTTGTAGGTTCGTCGAGTCGTCGGTCGTGCCAGGTCTTTTGGAGCCTTCGCCAGTACGGGCGGTAGGTGCGGGCCGTTCCGGCCGGGGTGGCGGCTTCGATATGGGGGATGTATTCGCCGAAGGTCGGGATGGGTCTGCTGCGTGGTGTGCGGTCGAGGAGGTCTTGGGGTCGGATGCCGAGCTTCGTCAGCAGGAGATGAGCGGCCTCGATCTCCGAGCTGCTCACTCCAGCTCCCATATTCGGGATTCGAGGGTGTGCAGGGCCTCGTAGACGGTGGGTGGAGGGTAGATGGCGAGTACTGATTTGTCGGTGACGGCGACGAGCAGGGTGGTGTCGCCTGGCCGAAGCCGGGCGCGAGCGCGGATCGCTGCGGGTAGTCGCAGATGTCGTCTGTGGTCGAGCCGACGGCTGTCGTCCTCTCGGTTCGACGGAGTGACGATGATGATGTGATCGAGCATCGCGAACGAGATCGGTTGGTGCGATTCCCATTCCAGGTGGTCGACGATCATCGCCGATGATGCCAGTCTGCCGTTATCGGTCAGGACGGAGATGGCGAATCGAAACTCTGGCGTTGTGAAGGGCGCACCGGTGAGATCGGCTGGCAGGGGGGAGGGGCTCGTGGTGGGCAGGAGGGGGCGGTCGGTGATGAGGCTCGGGCTGGCCCGCCAGAAACGGCAGAGGTAGTCCAGTTGCCGCATTCCCTGTGGTGCGGTGCGGTTCGATGTGTGACGCTGCTGGCTCGTTGATCGGTTCCCGATCGATGGCCGGTTCGTGTTGCTGGCGACTGGTGACAGGTTTGCGGGCGGTGGAGGGGTTGATCGTTCATGGGGGCCTCGAACGTTCACGGGCGGAGGGCTTTCGGGGCGACTAGGCCGTTTCGCATGGAGCCGGGCCTGGCCGATGGGGTGTGTGTTGGCCGGTGGCGCCCCCTGGTGCGGCGGGGGTGTCGTGTCCGCGGACAGCTGGCTCGTCTGTGAGGGAGGGGCTGGGCGTGCGCTGCTGGTGTGGTGTGGACGTGTCGTCCGGGGGCCGCCTGTCGGAGTGGCTTCGGCTGGGACGGGAACGATGCGCTGACGAATTAGTCGGGAGTTACGTCCCGCCCGGGGTTGGGGATGGCGACGTGCTCGTGGGGGAACACGCTGAACAGCAGCGTCGGTGTGGTGTTGGAGACGCGCTGGATATGGACACTGGCGGTGGCGATTTCGCCGGTGTCGGAGTTGCGGAAGTGGATGGGATCGGAGGTGGAGCGTTCGAAGGCGATGCGCGTGCTGGTGGTGTAGGGCTTGTGGAACTGTGGGTGCGGCAGTAGCTCGGCGAGTGTTTCGAGGGTCCGCGGTGCGGTGCGGTATCGGCCCATCTGGCCTTTGAGGAAGGCGACCAGGAACTCGGTCTCGGTGGGGTGGTCGACGACGACTGCGAGTCCGGCGGGGGAGAACCACCAGCGGGCGAGGCTGCCGATCTCGGCGAGGCCGACGAACGCGGTGCGCATCAGGGTGTTCATGGCTAGCACGGTCAGCATCGGATCGAAGTATCCCGCGAGCACCCCCCGGCGCTCGAGGTCGTCGAGGTGCTGCATGTGTTCGGGCCTGGCCAGCAGGCAGTCGCGCAGTGGCTCGGGTCCCGCGAGCGGGAGCGGGGGTGACGCGAGGTCGCGGATGTGCTGGGTCTGCGCGGAATCGGCCCGGTACAGCCTGGCGAAGACGTCGAGCATCTCCAGTCTCGGGTGCTTGAGACGGTTCGCCTCCAGCTGGCGGATGGTGGCTTGGCTGAAATTTGTGATGTCTTCGACGAGCCGGCGGGACAACTTCGGCTGCGTGGTCTCGCGGAGCTGAGTTAGGTACCTCCCGAGATCCAGGACTCCGGTGTCGGGCCCGGCCGGATGACGACGCGTCCGCCGATGGCCCTTCTGCGGAGTGCGTTTCATAACAAGTTCCCCCCTTCGCATTTGGGGCTTCCGGACATGAGGGTCCGCTGGGTAGTCTGAAAGGTTCCCCCGAACAGTCCATGCCTACCAGACATCATTCCGTCTGGCAACGGTAGTTAACCCATTCCGGTAGCCACGCATTAGCGCGTGATCGTGCACGTGCGAATGCACCCGTAGTTACAGACACTTTCGAACATTGCCGATGTGTGTAAAAGAATGACACATTCGCGCGTCGTCGCAGCTTCTGGGGTGTTTTCGATGTGTGTAAAAAACTACTAGTACGGATTAGAACACATCGAATCCTGGATTTCTGCTGGACACCGGTGTTGTGTGGGTCGCGGTAGACCGAACCACTCAGGAGGGAAGTTTCACTGTGGATCCATACACGATCGTGACGTGGGCGAACGCCGGCCTGGCCCTGGTGTCGAACGGGCTGGCGGTGGCATCGCAAGCCTTGTCGCTGGTGCTGTCGTTCCTCTGACGGACACAACTCCGATGACCCGCCTCCCGGCTCCGAGGCCGTAGCCGGGAGGCGGCAGGGAAACCCGCAGAGTTTCCCGAACCCCCATTCCTCACCCTCACGACAAAGGGTTATCTCGTCATGCCTGCACACGGAAAAGTCACCTTACTCATTGCCGGATCGGCTATTCTGGTGAATATCCCGGAGCGGTCGCGGAAAACGTCCGGACCCGCCATTGTCCGGTGCCCGCGAACGGTCTCCGGAACCCGGCGGACAGCCCAAATCGGAGTCGCTGCGGTGATGCCGGTCACGCTGATGGCCGCGTGCTGCGCGGTAGCCGTGGCTGCGTCCGTTCCGGACACCGTCGCCGACCAGCCCGGCGTGACGACACCCGCGCAACCGGGCACCAGCACTCCGCCACCACCGCCACCACCGCCTCCGCCGCCCGCGGTGGTCGAGCCGGAACCCGCACCGGCGCCCGCCTACGCCGAGCAGCCGCCGCAGGTGCGCAACGGGCCGCAACCACGACCGCGGCCGGAGCCGTCGCCGGAGCCGGTGGCACCGGTGCAGCTGGAGGATCTGCACCTGCCCGAGCCGGTGCCGCCGGTAGCGCCTATCCAGGCCCCGGACAACACGATTCGCCTCGGTCAATGGGAAACACCGTCGTCGCCGTGGCTGCCGCCCGAGGTCCGCGACTGCGTCAATACCACCGCGGCGGACGCCGAGGCCGCGCTCGCGACCGCGCTGGATTCGGTCGGGCTCCCGGCCGGGCGCTCGGACCGCGTGTCCGGGGCGGCCCTGGCCGGGGCCGCGATCGCGGCCGGAACCGTCGGTGCCGGATTCGGCGCGGGTGTCGGGGTGGGCCAATGAGCCCGACGACATCCTCGGCGCGAGCGATGATCGCCGCACTGACCGCCTCTTGCGCGACCGCGATCACCGGCATGACCGGGATCGCCGGACCGGCTGCGGCACAGGCTGTTCCGATTGGGCCCGGCTGCCCGGCATTGTTCGTGCTGGCGGTGCAGGGGACCGGCCAGTCCGCGCCGGATGCCGACCCGACCGCCGACACCGGCGTGTTGGGCGCGGTCCTCGGGCCGGTCGTCGCCACCGTGCCCGGCTTGGTCCAGCGCGCCTACATCGGCTACGACGCCGGCTTCGGCGGCGCGGTGCCCGGCGGCGGCACTGCCCCCTACGCCACGTCGGTCGCCGACGCCGTCGACCGGCTGACCACCGCCTCGGCCGACGTCGTCGCCGCATGCCCCGACACGATGCAGGCCACCGTCGGCTATTCCCAGGGCGCACAAGCCGTCTCGGCATTCGCGCAACGCGTCGGCGCGGGGGAGGGACCGGTCGCCCCGGAGAAGGTCGCGGCCGTCGCCCTGTATTCCGATCCGGATCGGCCCGCGGAGGCCGGTGTCTTTCCCGGCCGTCCGGGACAGACCGTGCCCGACGCGGCACCGGGAACCGACGGGGCGGCGGTGTCGGGTGTTGTGGTCGCGGGGGGACCGGCGCCGGGCAGCGGAATCGCCGCGGACGGCGCGGATTTCGGCGCGCTGGCGGGCCGGGTGGCCGAGATCTGTGTGGCCGGTGACCTGGCCTGCTCGGCGCCCGACCACGCCGCGCTGCTGCGGTTCGCCGCCGAACTCGCCGCCCGCGCGGATCTGCGCGACCCGATCGCCGCCGTCGGCTCGGTGAACGCGCTGCTGGCGGGCGCACTCGGCGACGCCTGGACCACCATCCGCCTCCACGACTTCACGATCGACGGCGCCACCGCCGGATATGCGCCGCAGGAAAGCCTCGCGCAACGCCTGATCGACGCCGCCGACCCCCGCACTCCCGCACCGACACCGGACGACCGCGCCGCTGCTGACGCCCGGTGGGGCCAGCTCACCGCGGTCGTGGCGGCTGATCCGCTGCGTCTGCTGCCCGCGCTGGCGGGCCAGCTGTCCGCGGCCGTCGGCCAGCTGGGCACCGACAACGCCGACCTGGTGGATCCGGCGGTGTGGGCGCGGTTCGCCGACACCGTCGGCCTGCACAACGGCTACGCCGCCACCGGGCAACTCGCCTCCGGCATCGCCTGGCTCGTCGCCACCGCCCACGACCTCACCGGGAGCCGTCCATGACCGACACCACCCCCGCCACACCGGGTTCCGTCCTGCCGCGCGGCATGTTCCCACCCCTGTACCTCGACGACGCTCGCCGCCCCGGAGATCTGCTGGCACTGCACAAGGTCGGTCTCCCGCAACTTCCCCAGGCTGTCTATGCCTGGCATATCGCCTACGTTTCCACCAACTCCTACGACCGGCCGATCGCGGTGTCCGGAACAGTTCTCGCTCCAGCCGCCGCGACCGCGGGTGCGGCACCGATGCTGGTGTACTGCCCGTCCTTTCACGGCCTGGGCGGTCCGTGCGCGCCGTCGCAGCTGCTCATGGCGGGCGACGAACCGGAGGCCGCTCGTCTGGGTGCCGCGCTGGCGCGGGGGTGGACGGTCGCGGTGCCCGATGGCGAAGGGCTCGGAATTTTCGGCACCGGGCCGCACACGTTCCTCGCCTCCCGTGCGGCCGGGCACGTCGCACTCGATATGGCCCGCGCGACCCGGCGGCTGCCCGACCTCGACGCCAGCGACTCCCCGATCGGGGTCTGGGGCTATGCCGACGGCGGCCGCGCGGCGATCGCGGCCGGGGAACTGTGCGCGGAATACGCGCCGGAGCTGGACCTGCGGGCCGTCGCGGCCGGGGCGGTCGTCAGCGACCCGGGGGAGCTGGCGCCGCGACTGGACGGCGGTCCATGGTCGGGGCTGGTGTTCGCCGGGCTGATCGGTCTGCGGTGTGCCCACGGGCATATCCCGGTGCACCACGTGCTCACCGTCGACGGCCTCCGCACCATCGGCGCCGCCGAATCCGCCACCGCCTCGCAACTCTACGAGCAGTACCGGCGGGCGGTGGGGCACTGGTGCGAGCGCGACGACCCCTGGAACGACCCGCTGTGGCGCCTGGTCTTCGCCCGCGAACGCGGCGGGCTCGGTGGCCCCACCGTGCCGGTGCACCTGTACCACGGCACCCGCGACGGCCTCGTGCCCGTCGACCAGGGCCGCCGACTGTACGAGGACTACCGGGCTCTCGGCGCCGACGTGCACTGGCGCGACTATCCCACCGGGCACTTCGCCGCCGCCTCCGCCGGGACGGTCGACGCCCTGGACTTCCTCAGCGCCGCACTCGGACACCCAGCGACCGCGCACCCCGGCGACACGGGGAGGTGAGACCCGTTGCGACACACCATGATCCGCAATCACCGGAACAGTCGGCCGGTCACCGCCGCCCTCACAGGACTGCTGGGCGCCGCACTCCTGGCCACCGCGGTCCCCGCGTCCGCACAGGCGCCGGGCGATACGACAGCGCCGCTGAGCGGAGCCTGCCCGGCCCTGTACGTGCTGGGAGTGCAGGGCCCGGAGGAATCGTCGGCCGATACCGCGCCGACGGTCGACACCGGCGCGCTCGGCCAACTGTTCGCGCCACTCACCTCGGCGGCCGGGGACCTGGTGCAACGCGCCTACGTCCGCTACGGATCCACCGGCGAGGGCACCGAGCAACCCTTCGAGCAGGCCGTGCCCGCCGCGTCCGCACACCTGGACGCGATGGCCACCGATGTCACCCGCCGGTGCCCGGACACCAAGATCGCCGCGGCCGGTTACGGGCAAGGCGCCGCTGCGGTCGCTGACTTCGCCCAGCGCACCGGCACCGGCCACGGCAGTGTGCCCGCCGATGCCGTCGCCGGGATCGCCTTGCTCGGCAACCCGCAACGGGCGGCGAACACACCGACCTTCCCCGGCCGACCCGGCCAGACGTCCCCGGCCGCCGTCCCCGGCGCGACGGGCTCCCAGGTGACGGCGATCCGCTTCACCGATCAGGCCGCCACCGGCGCAGGCATCGCCGCCTCGGCCGCACCTGGCCCGGACTACGGGACACTGACCGGCCGGGTCGCGGACCTGTGCGCGGCCGGCGACATGGCCTGCGACACCCCGCCGGGGTCGCCGCTGGCGCAAACGGTGAATCGCATTGCCGCGCAGACGGATCTGCGCGACCCCATCGCCGCCATCTCCACCACCGCGCAGGCCCTGGCCGCGACCGCGTGGAAGACCGCCGCGGGGGTGGTCACCGAGGACTTGTCCGGCACGAGTCTCGACCAGCTGTCGTATCAACCCGAGAAGTCGCTCGGGCAGCGGCTGGCCGAGGCCGCCGATCCTGCCACCCCGCTGCCGGGACCGGACCAGGCGCTGGGCGTGTTGTTCCGGCTGGGCACCATCGGGCTGAACACCGCGTTCACCGTCGCGCAGAAGGTGTTCACCCCGGCCACGATCGCCGAACTGGCCACCGTCGGATTGTCGAACCCGGCCGCCGCCCTCGGCGTGCTGGGCACCAAGCTCGCCGGAGCCGTCGCCGAGCTGGTCCCGCCGCAGACCGCGTTCGGCTGGATCAACCAAGCCTTCGACGCCATCTCCTCGACCGTCACCGACGACAGCGACCTGTACGAGCTGGCCACCCGCACCCAGTACTCCTCGGTCAGCGGCCGCCACGGCGCCTACACCACCGCCGCGTCCACCCCCACCGGCACCGCCCCGCTCACCGCGATCGCTGACTGGTTCACCGCCGCCGCCCGCGACCTCGCCACCACCCACCCGAACACCACCCGCGCCACACCCGCGCCCCCCGCAACCTCACCCCGGTCGTCGGCCCCGCCGACGACCACCCGGACCGAACCCGGCACTTCCCCTTCCACCGCGGTGCCGGGTTCCTGAAAAGGGCCCTTCGGCGGAGACCCGTCCCGGGCGCCCCGGGACACACAGGTCCCTCGCGGGGGTCTCCCCGAAGGGCCCCACCCACCACAACCACCCGACCACGAGGAGGTGAACTCCCGTGCCCCACAACACGATCACCGACACCGAACCCGACCACGGCTGGGGCTGGCTGAACACCACCACCGTGCGCACGCACCCCACCGCCCAGCCACCCACCCCCGCCACCAGCACCGACCACGGCGGCGAATGGCAATGGCTGACCATCCCCGCAGACCACCCCACTGACCGCCCGTCCGCACCCGACCGCCCGTCCCGGCGCGCGCTGCTGCCGCGACGAGGATGGATCGTCCTGGCCGCCACCGCCACCGCGACGACCGTCCTGGTGGCCGGCGGTGCCCTCGCCGCCCACCACCCCGAATCCCGCACCGCCATCCCGGCCCGGACCGCGACACCACCCACCACCAGCGCCGCAGCGGCGGGCGGTGCGTGCGCTGGCCTGGCGGGCACGGTGGTCACCGACGGCGCGGGGGACACCAGCAGCGTCACCACGATCGTCGCCGCGTTCGACTACGCGTACTACCGGCTCCGCTCCGCCGAGGCAGCGCTGCGACTGGTCGCCCCCGAAGCCGCCATGGCGCCGGACGCTCTCGCCGCCGGAATCGCGTCGATCCCCGCCGGGACCACCCACTGCGTCGCGGTCACCCCGATCGACCCCGCCACCGCGGCGGTCCACGTGGCCGAGGTCCACCCCGACCGGCAACGCGTCGACTACCTGCAACTGGTCAACACCCGACCGGCCGACGGCGGCGGGGTGCTCATCACCAACATCCAGGCCCAGCGATGACACCGATGACCTCCCACACCTCCGCGCTGCACGCGATCGACACCCCCAGCGACCCGCCTCACCGGTGGGAACCGGACACCATTGCCGCACCCGCGCCGCAGCGCCGAGCACCGGTACGCACGCAGCCGCTGCCGACCACCGGCCCCTACCCGCCGCTGTTCGCCGTCCTCGGCGCCCACGGCGGCGCGGGCACCTCCACCCTCGCGCAGTGGTGGGCCCACGCCGCCGACACCGGACCGGCCTGGCCCGCCAACCCCGCCACCACCCAGCGGGTCGTCATCGCCGCCCGCGACTGCCTGCCCGGCCTCACCGCCGCCGCGGACCGGCTGCGCGAGTGGCACGCCGGACTCGCCCCCGACGGCGTCACCGTCCTCGGCCTCGTCCTCACCGCCGTGCGCCCCGGCCGCGTTCCGGCCACGGTACGCCGCTACCGGCGCACCGTCGCCGACCTCGTCGACGACGCGGTCTGGGCGATCGGCTGGCACGACGCCCTGCTCGTGCACGACCTCACCGACCTCGCCCGCTACACCCCCGCCGATCCGTCCCCGCCCCGGCGCGCACCGCTCACCGACGCCGTGCCCGCCGACGTCCACCACGCCGCGGCCGCCATCACATCCCTGATCGCCGCGGCCCGCCCCACCGGCCCTGCACCCGGGAGAACTTTATGACTCGCCTCCTTGCCTACGCGACAGTCGTTGCCGCAGACCCGATCCCGATATCCCCGAAGCCACCGCCAGGCTCGGATCTGCTGATCAACATCGTGAACTGGCTGTCGTGGATGGTCATGCTCGCCGGCATCGGTGCCCTGATCTACGCGGGCGGGCGATTCGGCTGGGAACGCTGGCATGGAGGCGCGCTCGAGAGCCCCAAGATCGTGCTCGGCGCCCTGATCGGCGGCGTCATCGCCACCAGCGCGGGCTCGATCATGAGCCAGGTCATCACCCATTAGCCGTGACACCTACCGGCATGACGACATCGACAGCCACCCAACGTCTTTCCGTACCGGCGGCCGTCGCCGCCAGACCACGACGGCATCGCGATGCTGCTGCGCGTCCCGAAATCCATTCTGTGACAAGGACATCCATCTGATCATGAACGATGACCACCACTCGATGACGATCGCGTCGGCCGACGGCGTCCGCCTGGCCGCGACGCGGCTGGGATGGCACGCGGCAGCGGCCACCGTCGTCTACGTCCACGGCCTGCTCACCGACTCGAGCTATTGGCATCCCGCCACCGCATGCCTGCACGAGCGCATGCACGGCGGCATCGCCCAGATCACCTACGACCAGCGCGGCCACGGCAACTCCGGCCGCCCGGACCGCCGCGCCCGCACCACCATGGACCACCTGGTCGACGACCTCGACACCGTGCTGGCCCGCGCCACCGGCGCGGTCGTGCTCGCCGCGCACTCCGCCGGAGCGCTCGTGGTGCACGCCTGGGCCGAACGCTACCCGGGCCACGCCGCCACCCTCGCCGGCATGGTGTTCTTCAACAGCCCCGGCGAATTCCCCGAATTCCCCACGCTCCCCACGCATTTCAGGCACGTGCCACGATGGCTGCACCGATGCCGCAACACCGCGCTGCTGGACGCTGTCGCCGCGACCGCCGCCGCAGCGACCGAACGCCGGTTCCGCCGCCACAGCCAGCGCCTCGGCGCGAAAGCCCACCTCGTCACCGCCGACCGCGCCGCCGACCCCCGGGTGGTCACCGACGTGCTGGCCGCCTACCGCGGCTACGTCCTCACCGCCGGTGCCGCGGCGCGGTTACGCGGCACCCCGTCGTTCGTCGTCGCGGGCGACCGCGACCGCATCGTGCCACCCACCCAATCCGCCCGGCTGGCCGACAAACTCTGGGCCGACTACGAAACCGTCCCCCGTGCAGGGCATTCCCTGCCCCACACCCAGCCGGAGATCGTGGCCGACACCATCACCCGCGCCCTCGAGATCGCCTACCGCGCCACCACCGGCCCCACCCGCGCCCTCCACCTCGATGACGAGACCGGCAGGGGCACAGCGTGATCGCCAAACCGCTGCCCGCCACCGTGCTCGAACCGCTCACCCAACTGCTGAGCTGGCTGGCCTGGACGGTGCTGCTGGTCTGTATCGCCCGCGTGATCGTCGTCGGCGGGCAACTGGCCACCCGCCTCTACCGCGAGGAAGCGATCGAAGGACTCGGCGCCTCCCTGTTCGCCGCCGTGCTGGTCGGCGCTGCCAGCGGCCTCGCCGCCGCTCTCCTCCCGAACCACTGACCACCGAAACCCCTGGGGAGACACCACGTGAAGACACCACCGCCACCCACCGGACCGGCAGCGGTCGCCGCCTGGCTGCTGGGCGTCGCCACCGTCCTGGGGGCCTGCACCAGCACCGACGATCCCACGCCGCCGCCACCACCCACGGCCCGCCTGCACGAACTGCCGGCACGCCTCGCCTGGATCACCTTTCAAGGCATCGCGCTCCCGGTGGCCGAGCAAGGCCCCCGCGACTACGCCGGACCCGTCGCCGCCGGGTTCGACCGCTCACCGGTCGGCGCCGCGCTCGCCGCGATCCACGCCACCGTCCGCATCTCGGTCGCCACCGACAGCCAATGGCCACTGCTCGTGCAGCAGATGACCGCACCAGGGCCCGGCCGCGACAGCTGGGCAGTGGCCCGTGCCCAGATCTCGCTCACCACACCGCCGACCACCCCACCGCGCCTGCTCGGCTACCAGATCACTCGCTACACACCGGATCTCGCCCAGACCGCGATCTACACCCGCCAGCCCGACGCCTCACTCACACGCAACACCGCCACCGTCGTCTGGCGCGACGGGGACTGGCGCCTGCAGCTTCCCGACGACCCGTCCCACCCCGCCGCCGTCACCGCCGTCATCACCCTGCCCGCCGACGCCGTGGCCCTGCCACAGCCGTAATGGAAAGGGGACACACCGTGCCGACCCGCCGCCGTGCCGTCATCATCCTGGCGGCCAGCATCGCCGCCGTCACCGCAGCTGCCGCGGCGGTCGCCCTGACCGGCGGTAACGACGACACACCACAGGCCACCGAGCCCGCGACCACCGCCGTCACCAGCCTGCCGTCGTCCGCCACCGCGACGCGCCCACCGACGACCGACTTGTTCGGCAACCGGCTCGACGTCCCCGCCGACGACGCCGGCACCGCGCTACCCCAAGACCCGGGCCACAGACCCGACCCTGCCTTGCCCGACTACCTGGCGGCTGCGCCTGTGCCGTTGCAGTGGCAGCGAGGCTGGCAAGGTGCCGCGCTGCCGATGTCGGGCAGCGACGGGCCCGCCCGCATCGACGACGGCATCGCCCACGGCTTCGCCCAGACCCCGCAAGGCGCAGCGCTGGCCGCCTGCGACTCCCTCGCCCGCGCACTGTCGGCACCGGAAGGAACGTGGCAGAACGTCGTCCGCACACGGTATCTCGGCGGGGGACAAGCGCTGCTGGACCGCTTCGCCCGCAGCCGCACCGCCACCCCGGCCGCCGCCCGCTACGTCACCGTCCCCGACGGTCTGCGCGTCCAGCCCGGATACCGGCCCGACTTCGCCGTCGTCGAGATCGCGGTCCGCGCCCGCGACGGCTACGCCGCCAGCACCTGGCCCATGGCCTGGATCGACGGCGACTGGCGCGTCCGCGTCCCCGACGACATCGACACCCTCTGGCAACTCGCCACACCCCTCGCCACCCTCGACGGCTTCGGACAGTGGAGGACCACCACATGACCACCACCCCAACAGCTCTCGCCGCCACAGAGTTCGGCAGCACACTCGCTGCGTCACCGCGTACGCAATTGCCCGACAGCGTGTGCGATCTGCCCGGTGCCGCCGCGTCGGTCTGCCAATACCGCCAATTCGGTGAGTTCGGCGGAACCGCTGCTGGGACCGTGGCGAATTCGGGTCTCGACGCGCTGGTCGATGCCCTCCTGAACGGGGTCACCAAGCTCCTGCAGCTGTCCCTGACCTGGTGGATAGACCTGCCGTCCCCTCAACTGACGACGCAGAACGGCTCGGTGCTGGCGACAGTCCGCGGATACACCACCGGGCTACAGGTGCTGTTGATGATCGCGGGCATCCTGTTCGCCGCCGCCCGGCTGGCCATGGCCAAACGCGGAGGTGCCGCCGGGGAAGCACAGGAGACGTTCCTGATGTTCGCGCGCGCCGTCATGGCCGCCACCATGTTCGCCGCCGTCATCACCACCGGCACCCGCGCCGGTGACGCCTTCTCCGACTGGGTGATCTTCGACGCCGCCGGGGGAGACGCGAAAAACGTTGTCGCCCGCCTGGCGGAATTCGAGCTGCGCACCGACTCCGGACTCGGATCCGGAGTCCTCCTGGTCGTCGGACTGCTCGGCGTCATCAGCATGCTCGTGCAGCTGGTGATGCTCGTGGTCCGCCAAGCCCTGCTCATTCTGGTGGTCGCCGCCCTGCCGATCGCCGCGGCCGCCTCGGGCACCGGCCCGGGGTCACAAGCCTACAAACGGATGCTGGGGTGGGCGCTGGCGTTCGTGCTGTGGAAACCGGTGGGCGCGTTGTGCTACGCGATCGCGTTCACCGCCGCGGGAACTAACAGCGCAGCGGGGCAGCAGGATCCGCAGCTGGTGCTGCTCGGGCTGCTGTTGCTGCTGATGGTCGCGGTGGTACTGCCCGGGTTGATGCGCCTGATCGCGCCCGCCGTGGCGACCCTGGGCGGTGGTGGCGGTGCGGCGGCGACCCTGGCCGGCGGCGCGATCGGTGTCGCGATGGGCCGGGCCGGCGGTGATCGCTCCGAGGCGCGCAAGGTCACCGAAGGCGACGGTGCTCCCGGCGGCGGCTCGGCACCACCCGCAGGCGCGGCGCCCCCCGGTCCGTCCGGTGGTGGTGGCGGTGGCCGCGCGACCTCCGGTGGCGCATCCGGCGGTGGTAGCGCTCCCGGCGGTGGTGGTGCTTCCGGGACCAGTGGCTCGACTGGTGGTCAGGCCGCGCGCACGCCGTCGGGCGGCGGTTCGGCCGGGGCGAAGCAGGCGGGGAAGGTAGGCGCGGGAGGTGCTGGTGGCGCTCTGATCGGTGGCGCTGTGGCCGCGAAACACGCAGTCCAGCAGACCGGGTCGGTGGTCGAGTCGCAGACCCGCGAAGCCACCGAGGCGGGCTGGGATCCGGACGCGCTGGGGCCGCGGGAGGTGCGGCGATGACCGCGCCACGGATGTACGGGCGCTGGGAGCGCCCTCGCAGTGCCGGGTTCTTCGGGTTGACCTGGGCCACCTCGATGCTGGGGCTGGCGCTGGTGATCGCGGTGATGGTCACGTTCATGGCGACTCGTTCGCTGACCTCGACCGGCACGGTGCTCGCGGCGGCGGCGGTGGTGTTCGTGCCGCTGGCGGTGCCGATCGGGGGCCGCACCGGCTGGGAGTACCTGGCGTTGCGGGGCCAGTATGTATGGGCGCGTGGCCGGGGTGAGCCGTTGTATCGGGCGGGCCGGTTCGCGCGGATCCCGGGCGCGGCGAGATTGCCGGGGCTGCTGGCGGATTCGCGGCTGTCGGAGTACGAGACCCCGGGCGGGCGGCGGTTCGCGCTGGTGCATGTGCGGCGGACCGACCACTTCACGGTGATCGTGCGGGTGCTGCCACGCGGGAAGGAACTGGTCGACCAGACCCAGATCGACTCCTGGGTCGCCGAATTCGGGCAGTTCCTCGCCGCGCAGTCCCGCGGCGGAGAGGTGGCGGCGGTGACCGCGGTCACCGAGTCGGTCGTCGAAACGCATCTCAAACAGCATCGCGAGGTCGCCCGGCTGGTCCGTGCGGACGCACCGGAATTTGCCCGGACGGTGATGAACCAGGCCGCCGCCGATATCGGCGGGGTGGGGGTGCGGCTGGAGGCTCGGATCGCGATCACCTACCGCGCGATCGGCAAGGGCCGGGTCCGGCGCGATGCCGCGGAGCAGGCGCGGGAGATCGGGCAGCGGTTGCAGGCGGTGTTGTCGCAGCTGGCGCGGGCCGGGCTGCCGGCGACACCGCTGGAAGGCTGGGAAGTGCTGGGGCTGGTGCGGTCTCGCTACGACCTGGCCGCGCAACGCGACATCGAGGCCGCGGGCCGCAAGCTCACCGACACCCAGACCTGGGACAGCGTCGGCCCGGTCGCCCACGACGACCGTTGGGACCACTACCTGCACGACGGTGGCCGGTCGATCACCTGGGAAATGGACGCCGCCCCGCGCGGGGCGGTGATCGAGACCGTCCTCGAAGAACTGCTGCGGCCCCGCGCGGACGTGCCCCGTAAACGGGTCGCGATCGTGTACCGGCTGCATTCGGCGGCCGAGGCCGCCGATATCGTCGACGCCGACTATCGCGACGCCCTGGCCGCCGAGCAGACCGAACGCGGCATGGCTTCCGCGGCGGCGTCGATCCGCACCGACAACACTCGCGCCTCGCGGCACGAGCAAGCCAGCGGGGCGGGCCTGACCCGCGTCGGTGCCCTGGTCACCATCACCGACACCCTCGACGCCGACCTGCCGGGCATCGACAACTCGGCCAAGACGATGGCCGCGGCGTCGCGGTTGAGCCTGCGCCGCTGCTACGGCACCCAGGCCGCAACCTTCGCCGCCTCCCTCGGTATCGGCGTGATCCTGCCCGAACACTCCTCCCTCCCTCGCTGGGGGACACCATGAGTACCGACCGGCAGCGCGCCGCGCGCGCCACGACCCGCAAAACCCGGCAGGTCGCGGGCATCCGGCTGCTGACTCCCCACGCCCGCGCCGAACTCGAAGCCGCGGCCGCCGCCAAGGGCTGGCGCGGCGTGCGGGCCCGGTCGCGGCTGTCGGCCGACGACCACCGCCACGTCACCGCCGCACGACGCCTCGAAGACCAGCGCCGCGACGGGTTCGACCGGCCCCGGGCGCGGCTGACCGACCGCGGCTACGCCGGTGCAGGTGGCGGCCGGGCCGCGGTGGTGGCGTCGATGCCGGAATGGCGCGCCACCACGGTCCAGGTCGCCGGGCTGTGGCCGTTCGCGGTCGGCGCGACCGCGCCCACGGCCGGCACGCCGATCGGTACCCACTACGTCACCGGCGTCCCGGTGCATTTCGACCCGATGTCGTGGTTTCTGCGCGGATACCTGCCCGCGCCGATCGCGTTCGTGCTGGCGCTCAACGGATTCGGCAAAAGCTCGCTGATCCGGCGGCTGGCGATCGGCGCGGTCGCCAAGGGCCAGACCGTGCTGTGCATGGGCGACACCAAGCCCGACTACCGCGACCTCGTGCTCACCCTCGGCGGGCAAGTCGTCGACCTGGGCTACGGGCACGGCACCATCAACCCCCTCGCCGTCGGCGCGCTCGGTTCGGTGCTCGACCGGTTCACCGACCCCGACCAGCGCCGCCAGGTCGCCGCCCGTGTGGAAGCCGGGCAGGTCAACATCACCGCCGGGCTCATCGAACTCGTCCGCGGGTCGCGTGTCGCGGACTACGAGGAAACCCTCATCACCGCCGGACTGCGCGAACTCTACAGCCCGACAGGCGGATTCGCTGCCGAGCGGCCACCGCTGTTGTCGGATCTGCTCGCGGTGATCTCCACCGGCGGGGCCCGGCTGCGGCAGTTCGCCGAGGAAGACGACGAGGTCTCCTATCGGGCGAGCACCAAGAACCTGCGCCGCTCGCTGCGGGCGCTGGTCGAGGGCCCGTGGGGCGCGATCTTCGACCGCCCCACCAGCACACCGCTCGACGTCGACAGCCCTGCGGTGTGCATCGACGTGTCCCGCATCCCCGAAGGCGACACGAAACTGCTGGCAGCGGCGCTGATGGTGTGCTGGAGCGAAGGATTCGGCGCCGTCGCCGCCGCCCACGCGCTGTCCGACGCCGGGCTGGGCCCGAAACGCACCTTCCAGGTCGTGATGGACGAGATCTGGCGCGTTCTTGGCGCGGGCGCGTTCATGGTCGACCGCACCGATGCTCTGACCCGGCTGCAACGTGGCCTGGCGACCGAGCTGATCATGTGCAGCCACACCATCAAAGACCTGGCCGCTTTCGACAGCGCGGCCAGCCAGGCGAAGGCGCTCGGGTTCTTCGAACGCGCCCGCGCGAAGATCCTCGGCCCTGTCGGGCCGGACGAAGTCGACCGCATCCGCGGCGCGGTGTCGATTACCGAGACCGAGAAGCTGTTGCTCACTTCCTGGGCCGCACCCCGGCCACCCACCGACGACAGCGACGACGACACCGGTGAACGCGAGCTACCGCCCGGGACCGGCTGCTTCTTGATCAAGACCGGGGAAGCCGGTGAACCCGGCATCCCCGTGCGCATGACCTTCACCCCCGCAGAACGCGACGCCGACATCCACAACACCAACAAACGTTTCGATCACCTCACCCGCCACACCGCCACAACGATCGCAGGAGGCCCCGATGACTGAGCTCACCTGTCGCAGAGTGCATTCGCCCAGCGCTCGTCTGCGAAGTATCGGCGAGATCTCGGGGGCGATGTGGCGGCGGTCCGGCCGTGTGCCGCGGCGCGGCCGGCGAGTTCCTCGACACGACGGTGCGGCGGTTGCCGATGCACGCCGCGCCGCGGCGCCGAGTGCGAGCCCGAGCCCCCATGTCCCGGCCCGACCACGTCGGGAGGACACCATGACCGACCCCTGGTCGTACGTGTGGAATGAGGAGCCCCCTGTCGGTGCCACCGGGATCCCGGCGACCCGGATACCGTTGTGGCAGCGACGATTACTGGCCGACATCCAGAACGCCGCCGCCGCGCACTCCGCCGTCGCCGACGAAGGACCCGGCCGCTGGGGCGACAGCGGCGTCTGGGAATCCAACCTCCACGTCCTCAACCGCAAGGTGAGCGCCCTCATCGACCGGGCGAAGACGCTGGAAGTGCCCGCCCGGTGGATTATCACCGCGTTCGAGCGGGGCGAACAAGGGAACGAGTGGACCGCCGACACCCGGCTACCCGATGCCGGCCAGGGACGCGACGAGCAACTGCGGGCCCTGTACCGGCAGGTGGTCGTGGTCGAGGACATGGCCGTTATCGACGCCGAGCGACGCTACCGCCACGCCCACGACCCGGCCACGGCGACCGATCCCTATCCCGGTGACCCCGACTCCTATCTGGATCGAACGTTCCGCCGCAACATCGCGCTGCGCTGGCTGCTGGCCTCCGTCTATGCCGACGCGATCACCGCGACCGACGCCGAACGCGAACAGCTGTGGGCGACGGTCACCGCCGACCGGCCGCGTCGCACCGCACTCATCCATGCACAACCTCAGCGTGTGCTCGACAAGCGGTGGCGGGCATATGCCTCGCCGCCGTTCGCCGCGGTCAGCACGGAACTGTTCGACGCACTCGAACCCGACCCGGCCAACGACCCCGGCCAACCCCTCGGCCACGGATTCCCGACACCCCACACGCTGCTCGCACTGGCCACCGAACACATCCACGCCACCGCCACACGCCCTGACCAGGCCACCTCACCCGATGGTGTGCGGCCCGCCGACATCGACCACCACCGGACTACGCCCGCGGAGATCTCGCCGGAAATCCCCGAGAACGGCAGCGAAAGACACTCGGCAGCCGGCGACAGCGGATTCGATCCCCCACGGTCCGCTGCGGGCGCCGCTGATGCGGCGTTACCCGCCGACCCCGGCATGGCCTGGGAATCCGGCACAGCCGGCACCCCACCGCACTCGGCTGCACCACCCGTACAGGCCAGCGATCCGGGGGCCGAACTGTGACCGGCGGGAATGTCTCGGATCCAGGCACGCATCGATCCTGCCCGCACGATCGGCCGAAGCCTGCACCACGCGACCTGCCGAGGAGCCGCCACCGACGCACAACCGTTGGGACCAGCGGTGATTCGAGCACGGCATGCGGAGAAGCCGCGAACGACACGAGAGAACCTACCGCAGCGGCGGGCCGAGGACGGAGTGCCCGATGAGCCCCGACCAGCACCCGCATCCCGCGACACGATTGAGCGCGATCGTCACCCGCACCAGCGCCCGCGTCCAGGGCGTCGCGGATTCCCGCATCGATGTGCGATGGGCCCACACCCCGGACGCGACGGTCACCCTGACCTGGGGCGGGATCCTGTTGCGCTTCACCTCGGCCAACGCCGCCCAGGGAGTGCTGGAAGGATTCGCCGCCGCCCGCGGCCACCTGCTCGGCGTCGACCGGATCGCGCCACCGGCCCCGGCCGGCACCGGTGACTACGCCCTGGCCGGCCTCCAGCTCACCTGGGCGCGCCGCACCCCCTACGCCGCGGTCCACCGGCACGCCTACAGCGACAGTCAACGCCGCGACCTGCACTGGGTCGACCTGCACATGGGACCGGTGACCTGGCAGATCCTCGACCGGCAGGGCTACGACAGCGCGATCGACATCCTCACCCGAACCCACCGCACCGCGGTCGAGGTCTGCCCGGACGGCCACTGGTACCGCCACGACCCCACCGCCGACAACTACCACGCCCCCGACCCGATCCTCGACGACTACCGCAACCACCTCGCCGCCGAGAACTACCTCCCGCACACCGCCATGCAGTGGGACGGCAGCGCCCCCGCTGCCTCCGCCACGGATCCCGGAGACCCGGGCGCAGGAGTCGGCCCCGACTGACCAGCGGGTGCCCGACAACCCCAAAACGCCTGCGAGAAAGGAGAACTCCGATGACGGTCACCTGGAAACTCACCGTCGGGCCCACCCGCGATGCCCTACACGTGCAACGCGGTTCCGCCGGAACAGCGGCTACGGCTGCCACCGCCCTGCTCACCGCCGCGCGCCACCGCGCGATCGCTGCCGCACCACGGACGCGCCTGCTGCTGTGCCTCGACGACCACGCGGTGGCGACGGTGGTCACCGGCGACGGCCACGACCCCGAAGAGGCCGCTGCGGTGGCGTCGCTGTTGGACGAGGTCGCCACAGCCCTCGGCGCCGACCGGATCGGCCACCGGCACGGGCTGGGTCGCAGCGGCGGGCCGGTCCGATGAACAGCTCCAGGCAGGTAGGCGATGAACGGCGCGAAATCGATTGCAGCGCTCACCCTCTCGCTACCAGTGACCGTGTTGCTGTTGGTGGTGATCCTCGGCGCCGACCCGGCCCAGACCTGCGCGGCTGCGCTGCCCTCGAGTGGAGCGGTGGACGGCCCGACCGGAGCATCGGTAGCGGGACTGTCCGAGCGGCAACTACTGCTGGCTCGCCAAGGGGTGGCGATCGGCAAGCAGCGCCGCCAGCCCGAATCGGTGATCGTGGCCGAGCTGGCGGCGCAGGCGACCGAGTCCACGTTCCGGAATCTGGCGAACCCGGCGATCCCGGAGTCGCTGCGCTACAGCAACGACGGCGAGGGCCACGATCACGACTCGCTCGGCGTGCACCAGATGCGCGCCAGCGTCTACGGCCCGGACGCGCCCGGCTCCGGACCGCGGTACTCGATCGCCGAACTGATGACCCCGCTCGAGCAGATCAACTGGTTCTACGACAAGGCGATGAAACTACCTGGGGCGCAGGCGATGTCCCCGGCAGCCCTGGCACAGGAGATCGAACGATCCGCCCCCGCAGCCTACGCGGGGCAGCTGGAACTGGCGCGGCGACTGTACGCCGAGTTCGCCGGCATCGACGTGGCCTCGATGCCCGCCCCCGGGGCCGGACAGCCCCCCGCGGGATGCGGACCGGACGGGACACAGACACCACCGCCTGCGCCGGCGGGGGAGTTCGGTGCGGCGGTGATCCGCGCCGCCGAGGGATGGATCGGCACCGACTACGTGTGGGGCGGCGGCGATATCGGCGGCCCGACCATGGGTGGGTTCGACTGCTCCGGACTGACCTTGTACGCGGTCTATCAAGCCTCCGGCGGCCGAATCAAGCTGCCGCACTACACCCAAGCCCAACAGGACCACCCCTCGGCGCGGGTGGTGCCGTTCGCCGACCGCGCGCCGGGGGATCTGATCTTCTTCACCGAACCGGGCGACCGGGCGTCCCATCACGTCGGCATCCTCTACGGCCGCACCGACCGCGGCGAGGACCTCGTGCTCCAGGCCCCGCAAACCGGCCAGACCGTCACCATCACACCCCTGTCGGCGTGGCAGGGCGAACGGATGGACATCCGGCGTTACGACCCCGCGTACGAGGCTGCCGGCCGAGCCTGACCACCGACGGTGGCGACCGTAGGGGCCTCGCGGCACCGCACGACTTGGCACCGGCGGTCGCGGCAGTGGGGTGGCGGCGATGACGGGCCGTCCGACGCGAGTGCAGGCCAAGGTACTCAAGGCGATTCATCACCAAGCTGCGGAGATCAACGGCATCGTGGATCGCGCCGAGCGCGAGTCCGCTCGCACCTCTGCGCGACCCTCTCCGGACTGGTATCGGGAGCTGGAGAAGCGGGTGCGAGTGCAGCAGGCGCTCGAAACCGCGGCGGTGGCGGCGGGCGTGCCGCAGGAGTGGGTCGATCAGGTCCGCGAACGCGGCGAGCTGCGAATGGCGTGGCGCGCCAAACTGCATTGGCGCACACCGGCACCGGTCGACCGCGAAGTGCTGGCCCGGCGGCTGCGCGCGGAGATCGCGCGAGTGCAGGACCTGGCCGCGGTCGCCGCCGCCTACGGCGAGCGCGGCGCGCAGGCCGAACCGGGCACCGCGAGCCTGTTCGACCGCGAACTGCGGCGCTCCAGTGACCGCGTCGCCGCGCTGACCGCGATCTTCGAACCTTCCGACACCGAAGCCGAGCAGCTGTGGGGCGAACACACCTGGACCGCCGCAGCAGACAGCGTCCGCGACGCCGACCCTGCCACGCTCGCCGAACGCTGGCGCGCGCACGTCCGCGCCGACACCAGCGAGCGCACACACCAAACCGTCGCCCTCGCCGCGGCCGGGCTCAGCGGCGACCTCAGCACGGACCCGACACCGGCATCAGGCCAGATGGTGGATCGGATCCGCGACCTGCTCGCCCGCGAACCCACCCCGGCTTCGCTGGATACCGGTCACCGGATCACGACCGCGGTCGACGCGGCCGCGCTCACCACCGGTACCGAATTCGACACCACCACACCCACAGCCACCCCCGCCGCGGCACCAGGGCGTGCAGTTGACCGCGGGCCCGAACCATGACCGCCACGACGCGCCCCAGCCAGGCGCACTCCCTGCCGGACGTTCGAGACCGCCTCGCCTGCACTGCTTCTCGTCGCACCGGCCGCACACCCCTCGAAAGGACTTCCACCATGACGCCAGCTACCGCACATGTCCTCGGCGACGGCGCCGCACTGCTCGCCGGGCTCACCGCACCCCCGGACCACACCGCGACCGCAACCAGGCGGCCGCGAGCAGCACGTCCGCACTGGGCGGCGCGGCCGAGGGGTGGGAAAGCCAGTGTGTCCCTGCTGATGTGGACTGCGGCGACTCGACGGGGTTTCGTCGTGTGCCGCGGTGACGGCGTACCGGTCTGGCGGACCGTCCTCGGTCGCGGCGTGGAGTTCGCGTCGGAGGCGATCGCGTCGCAGACCGCGGCCCAGCATGCGATCGCGCTCGCCGGGCAGGCCCGCACGCTGCTGCACGCGCACACCGCCGTGCTGCGGCTGGTCGTCACCCACCTCGACGCGGTGAACGTCGACCACCTGTACCTCGCGGCGACCGCGTCGTCGGTGCTGCTGGACCTCGGCGTGGACGCGGTGTTCAACCCCGCCGCCGACTGCCACCGCGCCGGCCCGCTCATCGGCCTGCCCGCCAGCCGCCCCCTCCCAGTGATCCGCCCGAGGAGCCCGAGATGAGACCGGCCACAGCAACACTGGCGCTGACGCTCCTGATCGCGGCCGCCGCGTCCGGGTGTGCGCACACACCGGACCCGGACCACGCCGCGGTCCCCGGTTGCGCCACAGGCGGTTTCGCGGCCCCCTTCGACCACGTGGACGGATGCTCACCCGACGCGGTGCTGGCCGCGGCCACGGCAACGATCTTCGGATACCGGCCCGTCGATGATCCCGACCAACGGGCCGCGTTCCGGCGCGCAACACCGCTGCTGGACCCGGACTACGCGCGCCTGGGGGAACCCGCCGCGACGGTGCTCGCGCCGGTCACCGCTGAGGTGTGGCAGCAGTGGGCCGCCGCCGGGGTCACCGTCGCCACGGCTGTCGAGGTCACCGACGAGGACCACCCGCCCGATACCGGCACCCACGCCGCCCGCGTGCTCACCGTGACCCTGGAGCCGGGTGATCTCGGTGCGCCGATCCGGCTCGTCGTCCGTGCCCGCGCCGTCCGCGCGACCCCCGGTGCGGGGTGGCGGCTGTCGGCGCTGGAGGTGAGCGCATGAACGGCGATCCGGTCGAGGAGAGCGGCCAGGCCCTCCGGCAGGGCTTCTTCCAGGGCATGCAGAGCGCGGCGATGACGATGAACGTCCTGCAACGCCGCGCATCGGAGTCCCGCTCGGTCGCGGAGTTCGCGCGCCGCGAAGCCGACGCCGAACGGCAACGCCACCAGGACACCGAGATCCACGACCTGAAAGTCACCGGCTACGAGGACCGCCAGCGCCACGAACGCCAGCAGCATCTGCTCGAGATGCAGGTCAAGCAACGCCAGATCGAGCGCGGCGACGCCGATCTCGCGCGCCGCGACGCCGACAGCGCGTTCGAGCGCGCCAACAAGGCCGAACTCCACGGCCTGCAGAAAGGCTGGCACGAGCGACGCGACGAGCGCACCGAGGAACTGCACGAGCTGGAGAAGAACGTCAAACAGCGGCAGATCGAGCGCGGCGACACCGACCTGCAACGCCGCACCGACGATGCCGCCGCCGCCCGCAGCGACAACCGGGAGTTTCACCGGCGGCGGATCCAGAGCCTGGCCGAGCGCGCCGAGCAGGAGAAGCAACGCCACGACCTGGATGTGGAGTTCAAACAACTGCTGATCGAGATCCGCCGCCGCGCCGCCGGATTCACCGACACCCTCACCACAACCGCGTCGCCGCAGGAGGCGGCCACGATGCGGGCCGCCGCCGAGTACGCCGCCGCCCACAGCACCGCGGGGCTGTCCGACGCCCACGCCGCGGCCGACGCCGCCTACGCCGAGCGATACACCGAGGACACCGGCACCGACCCGGACACGATCCTCGACGCCGAACTCGTCGACCTCGCCCCGGACGTCGACCTCGGCCCGGACCTGGACAGCGGTGGCGCACCGTCGGCGGTGAGCGTCGACGCGGTGCGGGGGCTGGCCGAGGAACTCACCGCCGAGACCTACCTCGAGCACCTGGCCGCCACCGACGACCCCGGTCTCGACCTCACCGAGGGAAGCAGCCTCGCCGACGCGATCGACGCCCTCGACCTCCCGATCAACGGACCTGGCGAGGTCGACCTCGACGTTCAGCCGACGCCGGTGACGCCGGCCGCGGCCGCTGATCGGGAGGTCGGGCCGTGACCCGGCCACGGCCGGGACGCGGAGGGGTGGAGCTGGCCGTCGACGACGCCCAGCGGGAGCCGGTCGTGGTGGCGCGCAACCACGTTCGGGTGCTGCGCGCGATCCAGAACCAGACCGTCGTCGCCGAACAGCTCCAGCAATACGGGCGGCAGGAGGAAGCCGGTGGCCGGATGCTGACGGTGGACTGGCACACCCGCCTCGACATCCGCCTGCAACACCGCGACGCCCTCACCGCCGCGGCCGTCGCCGGCGGTGTCCCCCGAGCGTGGGTCGATCACGTCACCGAACGCGGACGGCGCGGGGTGCGCTGGCGGCGTGATCTGTACCTGCGGGAACCGGAGCCCGTGGGCCGGGGGCGGCTGCTCGCGGCGGTCCGCGCCGACGTGCTGCGCACCCGCGAGATGACCGCCGTCGCTGCTACATATGGCGACTGGGGCGCGACCGCGGAGCCGGGGACCGCGTCGCTGTTCACCCGCAACCTGAAGGCGTTGTGGCGCCGCAGCGCCGCCGTCTCGCACCTGCTGGACCTGACCGACGCGGAAACCGACAAGCTCTGGGGCACCACCGATTCCTGGATCCGCGCCGCCGCCGACAGCGCGGCCCGGGAGGCGACTCTCGAGTCGCGGTGGCGGCAGGCGGCGCGCCTGGACACCAAAGGCTACGCCCGCCAAGCCGCCGCGC
>NZ_BAGL01000053.1 GCF_000308875.1 Nocardia transvalensis NBRC 15921 | reverse complement strand
CGGAACCCGTTCGGGCACTGTGCTTTCCGCGGTGCAGGACGGGATGCGAAGGGATGTGTGGCCGCCCGCGGAGACGAGTCCGGCGGACGGGACCGTCGAGGTGCACTCGTGCCACGGGCCCGCGCGGCAGGTCGAGGTGCTGCGCGATGTGCTGCTGGGCGCGTTCGCGGCGGATCCGACGCTGGAGCCGCGCGACGTGGTGGTGCTGTGCCCGGACGTGGAGACCTACGGCCCGCTGGTGCGCGCGGCGTTCGGGCAGCCGTCCCCGGAGACCGGCGCGCGGCCGGCGCATCCGGGGCACGGGCTGCGGGTCCGGCTGGCCGACCGGTCGCCCGGCGCCGCCAATCCGGTGCTGGCCGTGCTGGACGGGCTGCTCGGGCTTGCCGACGGGCGCGTCACCGTCACCCAGGTGCTGGATCTCGCTGCGGCCGAACCGGTCCGGCTGCGCTGCGGATTCGACGACGACGATATCGAGCGGCTGCGCGAATGGGCCGCCGAGACCGGCGCGCGGTGGGGGATCGGGCAGCGTCAGCGGCAGTCGTTCGGCCTGGGCGACTTCGCGCAGAACACGCTCAACGCCGCCGTCGACCGCATCCTGCTCGGGGTCGCGGCGGGCGAATCCTCCGAGGACTGGCTGGATCTGGCGCTCCCGCTGGAGGACGTGGACTCCGGTGACGTGGACCTGGCGGGTCGCTTCGCCGAATTCGTCGACCGGCTCGCGGTGTGCGTCCGCGATCTGCGCGGCCCGACTCCGGCCGAACCCTCCGGCTCGGTGCGCCCGGCGCACGAGTGGGCGCAGGTGCTGGTGCGCGCGGTGGATCTGCTCACCGATGTCACCTACGCGCAGACGTGGCAGGCGGTGCAGGCGCGCCGGGAACTGACCTCGGCGCTCGAACATGCCGGGGATATTCCCTTGCGGCTCACCGATATCGCCGCATTGCTCCAGGCCCGGCTCGCGGCCCGGGGCTCGCGCGCGAATTTCCGGACCGGCGAGCTGACCGTGTGCACGATGGCGCCGCTGCGGTCGGTGCCGCACCGCATGGTGGTGCTGCTCGGACTCGACGACGACGTCTTCCCGCGCCCCGGCGGCGTGGACGGCGACGACGTGCTGGCGCGCGACCCCAGGGTGGGCGAGCGGGACGCGCGCAGCGAGGACCGCCAGCTGCTGCTGGACGCGATCATGTCGGCGGGGGAGCGCCTGGTGGTGCTGCACACCGGTGCCGACCCGGTGACCGGCGCGTACCGCCCGCCCGCGATCCCTGTGGCCGAACTGCTGGATGTGCTGCGCGCGCACGTGGGTGACGACGGTGTGGTGACCCGGCATCCGTTGCAGGCCTTCGATCGCCGCAACTTCGATCCGGTGCGGCCGTTCAGTTTCGACACCGTGGCGCTGGCGGGCGCGCGGGCGGTGGCCGCTCCGGCGCGCGACCGGGTGGCGTTCCTGCCCGGGCCGCTGCCGGCCGCGACGCGCGCGGATGTGGCGCTGGCGGAACTCGTGTCGTTCGTCGAACATCCGGTGCGGGCGTTCCTGTGGCAGCGGCTGGGCATCCGGGTGCCGGAGGAGGAAGAGGAGATCGACGAGCGGCTGCCGATCGAACTCGACGGCCTCACCAAATGGAATATGGGCGAGCGCATGCTGGGCGCGCGGCTCAACGGCGCCGATCCGGCGGCCCTGCGCGCGGCCGAGTGGCGGCGGGGCACGCTGCCGGCCTTCGGGCTGGGCGCGGCCGTGCTGACCGAGGTGGAGGACACCGTCGACCGGCTGGTCCGCGTGGCCCGGCCGATGCACGAGGTGCCCTCGCGGACCATCGATATCGCCGTGGACCTCGGCGACGGGCGGCTGCTCAGCGGTACCGTGCCCGATGTGCACGACGACGCGCTGGTGCGCACCACCTTCTCCCGGCTGGCCGCGAAACATCGCATCGCCGCCTGGGTGCGGGTGCTGGCCCTGGCGGCGACCGGGCGCAACCAGGGCTGGCGCGCGGTCACCATCGGCCGCGGCAAATTCGGGCGTCCCGCGTGGCGCTCCACCCTCACCGCCCCCAATGCGGCCGCGGCCCAATCGATCCTGCGCGACCTGGCCGATCTGCGCGACGAGGGCCTGGCCGAACCGCTGCCGATCACGCCGACCGCCTCGGCCGTCTACGCCGAACGGCGGTGTCAGGGCGCGGATGTCGATGACGCCCGCCAGGCCGCCGACCAGGAATTCCTCGGCGGCCCCAACGGCCCCAAGCCCTTCGGCGACCACACCGACCGCTACCTCCGCTACGTCTGGGGCCCGGCCCCCCGCCTGGAACACCTGGAAACCCCCCTCCCCGAACCGGACCCCACCGGCGAGGTCACCCGCTTCGGCGCCCTGTCCCGCCGCCTGTGGAACCCGTTGCTGGCCAACGAATCCCAGGGACAACCATGACCGACGAACTCTTCTCCCTCACCGACCTCGACCCTGCCCCCCGTCCCCGTCGCCGCCCCCGCCCGTCCACCACCCACCCCGCCCCACCCCCACCCGAAACCCCCGACCTCCTGTCCCTCCCCACTCCCGCACCCCTTCCCGACTCCCGCACCCCTTCCCGCACGCTGGACGAGGTGCGAGAAGACGCAACGAGTGCGGGAGTCGACGAAGCCACGGCAGTGGACGACGTCAGCGCTACGCCGACCGACGCCGAGGGCAGTGCCCCGTCGGTGGAGGGGGTCGAGGGGGAGAGGTTCGAGTTGTGCGGGGAGTTGCCTCGGGGGACGACGGTTCTGGAGGCCAGTGCGGGGACCGGGAAGACGTATGCGATCGTCGGGCTGGCGGTGCGGTTCGTGGCCGAGGTGGGGGTGGACGTCTCGGAGTTGTTGCTGGTGACGTTCAGCCGGGCGGCCACGCAGGAGCTGCGGGAGCGGACGCGGGACAAGTTCGTCGCCGTGGCGGCGGGGCTGGCGGATCCGGAGGCGGCGCGCGGGAGCGAGGACGAGCTGATCCGGCATCTGGCGCAGGGGGATTCGGCGGAGGTGGCACGGCGGCGGAACCGGCTGCTGGCGGCACTGTCGGACTTCGACTCCGGCACCATCGCGACCACGCACAGCTTCTGCCAGCGAATGCTCGACGAACTCGGGCTGGCCGGTGAGCACGATCCGCGGGTGCGGCTGGTGGAGAACGTCGACGACCTCGTCGCCACCGCGGCGGACGATCTGTACCTCGCCCGCTACGCGCGGGGCGGACCGCCGTTCGCGGTGAAGGAGGCGCATCAGCTGGCCGCGGCAGCCGTGCAGGACCGGCACGCGCGGCTGGTTCCCGACGAGGAACTCGGCGCTCATCCGGGCGCCGAGCGCGTCGCCTTCGCCGCCGCCGTGCGCGCGGAAACCGAACGGCGCAAACGGCTCTCGGGCCTGCGCGACTTCGACGACCTGCTGGTGCTGCTGCACGAGGTGCTCGCCGATCCGGCGCACGGCGAGCAGGCCTGCCGCCGGATCCGCCGCCGGTACCGGGTCGCGCTGGTCGACGAATTCCAGGACACCGATCCGCTGCAGTGGGACATCCTGCGCCGTGCCTTCCACGGCCACGCCACCCTCGTGCTGGTCGGCGATCCGAAACAGGCGATCTACGCGTTCCGCGGCGCGGAGGTGCTCAGCTACCTGGACGCGGTCGCGCACGCCGACAGCCGCCGCGAACTCACCACCAACCGGCGCAGCGACGCCGGACTGCTCGCCGCCCTGGAGCATCTGATGGCGGGAGCGGCACTGGGGCACAAGGAGATCACCGTCTCCCCGGTGGCGGCGGTCCGCCCGCGTACCCGGCTGTCCGGCACCCTCGAGACGCCGAACCCGTTGCGGCTGCGGTGTTTTCCGCGCACCGGCGCGGGACCGCGCAACGGTGCGGGCTTCCCGTCGGTCGGCCGCCAGCGCGCCCGCGTCGCCGAGGACGTGGCGGCCGATATCGCGCGTCTGCTCGACTCCGGCACGCATATCGGCGACACCCCGGTGGGCCCCGGCGATATCGCGGTCCTGGTGCGCACTCGCGCGCAGATCGATCTCGTGCGCGCCGCCCTCGACCGGGTGGGTGTGGCCTCCGTGCTGGCCGGCGGCGCCAGCGTCTTCGGCACCCAGAGCGCCGTGGACTGGCTGTGGCTGCTGCGCGCGCTCGAACAGCCGCATCGCGGTGACCGGGTGCGCCTGGCCGCGGGGACGCCGCTGCTGGGCCTCTCCGCCGCCGACATCGATTCCGGCGGAGCGGATCTGGTGGGCCGGCTGAGCACCCAGCTGCGCGAGGCCGCCCGCCTGTTCGGCCGCGCCGGATTCGCCGCCGTGTTCGAAAAGCTCTCGGCCGAAACCGAACTCGCGCCCCGGCTGCTCGGGGTCGCCGGGGGCGAACGCCAGCTCACCGATCTGCGCCACATCGCGCAACTGCTGGACCGGGTGGCGCTGCGGGAATCGCTGGGCCTGACCGCGCTGACCCGCTGGCTGGCCGACCGGGTGCGCGATCCGGCCTCCGGCGCGGTGTCCGACCGCAGCCGCCGTCTGGACCGCGACGCCGCCGCCGTCCAGCTCGCCACCGTCCACGCCAGTAAGGGCCTGGAGTTCCCGCTGGTGTACCTGCCGTTCGCGTGGGACAGCGCGAAGAACCCGAACCCGGTGACCCTGCTCTTCCACGACGGCGGCGACCGGGTCCTGGACGTCGGCGGCCCGGAGGCGCCGGGCTACGCCGAGCGCAAACGCCGCAGCGACGCCGAGGAGGCCGGGGAGGAACTGCGCCTGCTCTACGTGGCGCTGACCCGCGCCCAGTGCCAGGTGGTGGCGTGGTGGGCCCCCGCCTACGGCACCGCCTTCGCGCCCCTGCACCGGATGATCCTGGGCCGCCTGCCGGGCAGCGCCGAGGTTCCCGGCAAGAGCGAGGTCCCCACGGACGACGTTGTGCTGGAACAGCTCTCGGCGTGGGCCGGATCGGCCGGTCCCGATCTGGTCGCGGTCGAACCGGTGGCGCGGGTGTCGAAGGTCCGCCCGCGCTGGGACCGCGACGAGACCGAATCCGGTGAGCTGGCCGCCGCCACCTTCGACCGGGCGGTGGACGCCGAGTGGCGGCGCACATCGTATTCGGCGCTGACTGCGGGCGCCCACGACAACCACGTGGCCGCGGAGGAGACCCCCGGCGGGTCCGACGAGCCGGAGACCCCGGCCGAGGTCGACGACGACACCGCCTTCGCCGGCGCCGCGCCGTCGCTGATGAACGACCTGCCCTACGGCGCCGACTTCGGCACCCTGGTGCACGGCGTCCTCGAACTCGTGGACACCGACGCCCCCGACCTCGCGGCGGAGGTGCACGCCCACTGCGTCCGCGCCGTCGAGGAACTGATGGCCGATATCGACCCGGCCGTACTCGCGACCGCGCTGCTGGCGGTCATGCACACGCCCCTCGGAACCGGTTCCCTCGCCGCCGTTTCCAGCCGCGACCGCCTCAACGAACTCGACTTCGAGCTGCCCCTCGCCGGGGGCGAGGCACCGTGCTCGGAGCGAGTCACGGTGCGCGCCATCGCGGGACTGCTGCGCCGCCACCTGCCCGCCGACGACCCGTTCGCCGCCTACGCCGACCAGGTGGAGACCCTCGAGGACACCGTGCTGCGCGGATTCCTCACCGGCAGTATCGATGCGGTGCTGCGTCTCGAGGGCCCGCGCTTCGTCGTCGTCGACTACAAGACCAACCGGCTGGGCACCGACCACCTCACCGTCGCGCACTACACCCGCGACCGCATGGCCGCGGAGATGATGCGCTCCCACTATCCGTTGCAGGCCATCCTGTATTCGGCCGCGCTGCACCGGTATCTGCGCTGGCGGCTGCCCGGCTACGACCCGGCGACGCATCTGGGCGGGATCCGATACCTGTTCGTGCGCGGCATGATCGGTCCCGAAACCCCGTCCGGTTGTGGCGTTTTCGACTGGGATCCGCCCGTCGCGTTGGTGCAGGACCTCTCCGATCTCCTTGCGGGTCAGCTGGACGGAGGCCCCGGGTGACCGCGATTCAGTTGGCGCAGCGGGCGACCGGGCTGTTGCGCACGTTCAACAACGCCGGGGTGCTGTCGGCCGCCGACGTGCACGTGGCCTTGCGGCTGGGGCGGCTCGGGCGCGAGGATACGGAGCTGGTGCTGCTGGCCGCGGCGCTCGCGGTGCGCGCGGTGCGGTCCGGATCGGTCTGCCTGGAACTGTCGCGGATGCACGAGATCGGCGTGGACGGCGAGGGTTTCGACACGGGCGATCCGGATGCCATCGATCCCGCGACGCTGCCGTGGCCGGAGGTGGACACGGTCCTCGCGGCCCTGCGGGGGAGCCCGCTGGTGGCAGGCAGTCCGGCCGGGCCGCTGCGTCCGCTGCGGCTGGTCGAGGCCGAGGGGTTCGGCCCGCTGCTGTACCTCGACCGGTACTACCGGCAGGAGCAGACCATCCGCCGCGTCCTCACCGAACGCGCCGCCACCCACCCGCTGATCGACCCGGAAACCGTTCGGCGGCAACTGGATCGGCTGTTCCCCGGCACCGCGGGCCTGGACCGGCAGCGGGTGGCCGCGGCGCTGGCCGCCACCCACTGGACGACGGTCGTGGCGGGCGGCCCCGGCACCGGCAAGACCCACACCATCGCCCGCATCCTGGCGCTGTTGACGGCGCACCAGCAGGCCGTCCCCGGTTCGGCCGCGCTGCGCATCGCGCTGGCCGCCCCGACCGGCAAGGCCGCCGCCCGCCTGCAGGAATCGGTCCGCGAACAGGCCGGCGAACTGGAACTTCCGGAGCTGACCGCCGCCACGCTGCACCGACTGCTGGGCTGGCAGCGCGGGGGCGCCACGCGCTTCCGCCACCACGAATTCAACCGGCTGCCCTACGACATCATCGTGGTCGACGAGACCTCGATGGTGTCGCTGACGATGATGAGCCGCCTGCTGCCCGCGGTGCGGCCCGACACCCGCCTGGTCCTGGTGGGCGATCCGGACCAGCTGGCGTCGGTGGACGCGGGCGCCGTCCTCGCCGACCTGGTCGCCGGGCCGGTCGCGGCCGAGCCGAATCCGCTCCTCGGCGAGATCCTCGGCGGCACCGATCCCGACGCCCTCACCCAGCGGGAACGAGATCGGCTGCGCGGGGGCATCGTCCGGCTCACCCGCGGGCGGCGGTTCGGCCGGCGGATCGCGGATCTGGCGGTCGCGGTGCGCGCGGGCGACGCGGACACCGCGCTGGCGCTACTGGCCGAGGGCGGGGACGACCTGTCGCTGCGCGAACCCGACGACACCGCCGCCGTGCGCGCCGACGTCGTCGGAACGGCCCGCGACTCGACCGCGGCGGCGGGGCGGGGCGACGCGGCGGCGGCCCTGGAGGCCATGGAATCCCATCGCCTGCTGTGCGCCCACCGGCAGGGCCAGTTCGGCGTCGAACGCTGGGACCGGCTCGCCGCCGGATGGGTGGCGGCCGCGGGGATCGGCACGGAACCCGGTGCGGGACAGTGGTTCCCGGGCCAGCCGCTGCTGGTCACCGCCAACGACCACG
Organism: Nocardia transvalensis NBRC 15921; assembly: GCF_000308875.1. Lineage (GTDB taxonomy): Bacteria > Actinomycetota > Actinomycetes > Mycobacteriales > Mycobacteriaceae > Nocardia > Nocardia transvalensis. Next base: position 39,955 of record NZ_BAGL01000053.1, on the reverse strand, counting down.
AGGCTCGCATCTACAACGGCGACACCGGCGTCATCGTCCGCGCGGCCGACGGCTCGCTGCGCGCGGCCCTGCAGCGCGGCGCCGAACCGTACCTGGTGCACCCCACCCAGTTCCCCGGCGTCACCACGGTCTACGCCATGACCATCCACCGCAGCCAGGGCAGCCAGTACGGCACGGTCTCGGTGGTCCTGCCCGGCCCCGAATCCACCCTGCTCACCCGCGAACTGCTCTACACCGCCATCACCCGCGCCCGCCACCACGTCCGGATCATCGGCACCGAGGAGGCGATTCGCGCGGGCATCGCCCGCCGCGTCCTGCGCGCTAGTGGTCTGCGGATCCCGGCCAAAAGCGTGCCGGGATAAATGAGGGTGCTCGTGCCGGGATAGGTGCTGGTGGTCGTGCCGGGATAGGTGTGGGTGGTCGTGCCGGGATAGGTGTGGGTGGTCGTGCCGGGATAGGTGCGGGTGGTCGTGCCGGGATAGGTGCGGGTGGTCGTCCCGGGATTGGTGCGGGTGGCCGTCCCGGAATAGTCGGCCGAGCGTGGCGGTTCCGATCTGTTCCCGGCATGCTTTTGGCCGGGATCTCGCAGCGAGTATGCACACCGAATCCGATAGCCAACCGGCATAGTGGGCGGTCAAACCGGTGGGTGCGTGAGTTCGTAAGGGCGACTGGGGAATCGGGAGAGAACCTGTGACAGTGCTGCTAATCTGGAGCGGCCGTCCGGTTCTTCCGGGCGGTAACGCTTGTCGGTAAGTTGCTTCGCACGGCTGGGTTTCGTGCGAAGTGTGTTGTGCTGCAATGGTTGTGAGGTGAACACTCAGTGTCGTCCGGCCCGCGTACCGCCACGACCGGGACGTGCCCGGTCCAGGGGTCTCCCGTAGATTCCGACGACCCCCGCACGCTGCTCGATACCCCGGAGTTCGCGGCCGACCCGCACGGCTTCTACCGGGACATGCGGCGGCGGTACGGCTCGATGGTGCCCATCGAACTGTCCCCGGGCGTCCCGGCGACGCTGGTCATCGGGTATCGCACGGCATTGCGGATCCTCAACGACCCCGAGCACTTCCCGGCCGATCCGCGGCACTGGCAGGACACGGTCCCCGAGGACTGCCCGGTGCGCCCGATGCTGCAGTGGTACCCCAACGCGCTGCGCAACTCCGGCACGGCGCACGCCCGCTACCGGCAGGCCTACGTCGCCGCGATCGACGGAATCGACCTGCACGCGCTGCATTCGACGGTGGAGTCGATCGCCGTCCCGCTGATCAACACCTTCTGCCAGGACGGTTCCGCGGATCTGTTGTCGCAGTACGCGTTCCCGCTCGTCTTCGAGTCGCTCAACCGGATCGTCGGCTGTTCGGCCGATATCGGGCAGCGGGTCGCCACGGGTATGGCCGCGCTGTTCGACACGGTCAACGCGGCGTGGGGCATGCAGCATCTGTCCGAGGCGCTGATGGAGCTGATCCAGATGCGCCGCGACGAGCGCGGCGACGACGTGACCTCGCGCCTGGCGCACCACCCGGCCGCCCTCACCGACGAGGAGATGCTCTACCAGCTGATCAGTTTCTACGGCGCGGGCATCGAGCCGATGCAGAACCTGATCAGCAATACGCTGCTGCTGATGCTCACCGACGACCGGTTCGGCGGCGGGATGCTCGGCGGCAGCATGTCCACCCGCGACGCGCTCGACGAGGTGCTGTTCAACGACCCGCCGATGGCGAACTTCTCCGTCACGTATCCGCGCCAGCCGATCCTGATCGACAGCGTCTGGTTACCGGCACACCGCCCCGTCGTGATCAGCCTCGCCGGCTGCAACAACGATCCGGCCATCGCCGGCGGCGACCGCACCGGCAACCGCTCCCACCTCGCGTGGAGCGCCGGTCCGCACGCCTGCCCCGCGCGGTCGGTCGCCTATCTGGTCGCGCAGGACGCGATCGACCAACTGCTCGATGCCCTGCCCGAACTCGGGCTCGCGGGGACGACGGCCGACATCACCTGGCGGCCCGGCCCGTTCCACCGCGCCATGGCGGCGCTTCCGGTCACCTTCCCCGCATCCCCTCCGTTGAATCTTGCGTAAGGAGAACCCGATGGCGCACGATCCGATCGTCCTGGACCTCACCGGCACCGATATCCAGGGCGAGTCGGCCCGGATCCGCGAACTCGGCCCGGTCGCCCCGGTCGTGCTGCCGGGCGGCGTGCCCGCGTGGTCGGTCACCGACCAGGCCGTGTTGCGCAGCCTGCTCGCCGACCCACGGGTGTCCAAGGATCCGCGTCAGCACTGGGCGGCGTACGGCAACGGCGAGATCACCGAGGCGTGGCCGCTGCTGCCGTGGGTGGCCGTGGACAACATGTTCACCGCCTACGGCCCGGAGCACCGGCGGCTGCGCAAACTGGTGTCCCCGGCGTTCACCCACCGCCGCACCACCGCGCTGCGGCCGCGGATCGAGGAACTCATCACGAGCCTGCTCGACGATCTGGCCGCCACTCCGCCGGGCGAGGTCGCCGATCTCCGCACCCGCTACGCCTATCCGGTGCCGATCCGCGTGATCACCGAATTGATGGGCGTGCCCGACCATCTCGGCGCGCCCATGCACAAATGCGTCGACGGCTTCTTCGATACCTCCTTCACCCCCGAACAGGCGCAGGCCAACTACGTCGAGATGTTCGGTCTCGTCAGCGAACTCGTCTCCTATCGCCGCGAGAATCCGGGCGACGACATCACCAGCGTGCTGATCACCACGCGCGCCGAGGACGACGGGTCGTCGCTGACCGAGAAGGAACTCGTCGACACCCTCATGCTCGTGATCAACGCCGGGCACGAGACCACGGTCAACCTGCTCGACCAGGCGATCACCGCCTTGCTGACCCATCCGGAGCAGCGCGACGACGTGGTCTCCGGCCGGGTGCCGTGGTCGGATCTGGTGGAGGAGACGCTGCGCTACCAGGCGCCCGTCGCGCACCTGCCGCTGCGGTACGCGGTGGAGGACATCGATATCGACGGCGGATTCCGGATTCCCAAGGGGGAGGCCATTCTCGCCTCCTACGCCGGCGCCAGCCGCGACCCGAAGATCCACGGCGAGACCACCGACGTCTTCGACGTGCACCGCAAGACCAAGGACCAGCACGTCGCCTTCGGCTACGGCGCGCACCACTGCCTCGGCGCGCCGCTGGCTCGCATGGAGGCGACCATCGCGCTGCCGGCGCTGTTCGAGCGGTTCCCGGGGCTGCGATTCGCCACGGACGCTTCGGAACTGGTGCCGATGGGCAGTTTCATCTCCAACGGTCACCGGTCCCTGCCGGTGTACCTGGACGCCGCGGCGTAGCGGTCAGCCGGCCGGCTCGAAGATTCCCGGAATCGTCAGCGCGAGTTCGACGTCCTCGCGCCGGCCGAGCGTGACCAGCACGCTGCGGATCATGGTGAGCCGCGCCGCGGCCACCTCGTCGGGTGCGGGTTCCGGGGCGGCCCCGGCCGATACCCGGTAGACCACGAACTCGCACACCTGTAGCGCCGTATCCAGATCCAGCGGGCTGGGCGCCGGACGCCCCAGCGCGGCGAATTTGGTGCGGACCAGCGCGCGGATGTCGTCGAACGCCTCCTCGCGATAGGCCGAGACCGGCGAGGCCGGATCGTGCAGCTCGGCGAAGACCGGCCGCAGCATCGGGCCGTGCCCGCGCGCCCAGTCCAGATAGGCGTCGATGATCCCGATGCCCAGCTGCACCGGCTCGTCGGATCGTTCCAGCGCCGCGCGGATGCCGCCGACCAGCCCCTCGTTGGAGGCGGTGAGCAGGACGTGCAGCGGCGCTTCGGCATTCGCGAAATACCGGTAGTAGGTCGGCCGCGAGATACCCGCGCGCTCGAGGACCCGCGCGACGTTCAGCCCGCGCGACCCGTGTGCGGTGAAGACGTCGGCGGCGGCCAGCACGATCCGGGCGCGGACCTCGTCGGCCTGTTCGCGCGTCTGTGGCGGGCGGCCCCGGCGGGCACTGCTGTGCGCCGCGGCCACGCCATCGTGCGGCATCTGTGACACCTCTCAGCTCGGGTGCGCGCCGCTTGACAGGACGCGCGGGAACACGATTAATCTAACACCAGTGTTAAGCTAACACTGGTGTTCAATAAATTCGTTGGACATGTTCCGCCGATCGAGAGGGCCGACGATGACGACCGCCCCGCAGCTCGCCCCCGCCGACGCGCTCCCGCAGTCGCTGGTAGGGGCCCTGCTCACGCACGCGACGGCGGGCGGCGCGCCCTCGGTCGAGGTGTTCGCCCCGGCCACCGGCCGCAAGATCGCGGATCTGCCGCAGTCGTCGACCGCCGATATCGAGGAGGCGTTCGCGGCGGCCCGGCGCGCGCAGCGGCAGTGGGCCCGGGTGCCGGTCGCCGAGCGGGCCGCGGTGCTGCGCCGGTTCCACGACCTGGTGCTGGGCGAGCAGGACGCGATTCTCGACATCGTCCAGACCGAGACCGGTAAGTCGCGCGTGCACGCCTTCGACGAGGTCGGCGACGTGGCGGTCAACGCCCGCTACTACGCCGCGGCGGCGGAGAAGCTGCTGGCCCCGCGCAGCCCGCGCGGCGTCCTGCCCGTCCTGACGCGGGTGGAGGTGCGCAACCGGCCCAAGGGCGTGGTCGCGGTGATCTCGCCGTGGAACTACCCGCTGGCGCTGGCCGCCTCCGACGCGCTCCCGGCGCTGCTGGCGGGCAACGCCGTGGTCGCCCGCCCGGACAACCAGACCGCGCTCACCGCGCTGTGGGCCATCGATGCCGCCGAGCGCGCGGGCCTGCCGAAGGGGCTGTGGCAGGCCGTGCTCGGGCGTGGGTCGGTGATCGGCGGCGAGGTGATCGGCCGGGCCGATTTCGTCGACTACACCGGCTCCAGCGCGACCGGCCGCACCATCGCCCGCCAGGCGGGGGAGCGGCTGATCGGCTACTCGCTGGAACTGGGCGGGAAGAATCCGCTGCTGGTGCTCGCGGACGCGGACGTGCCGGCGGCGGCGAAGATCGCGGTGCGCGCGTGCTTCGCGTCGGCGGGCCAGCTGTGCGAATCGATCGAGCGAATCTACGTGCACGACAGCGTCTACGACCGGTTCGTCGCCGAATTCACCGAGAACACACGGAAATTGGCGCTCGGCTCGGCCCTGGACTACTCCTACGAGATCGGCTCGCTGACCTTCCGGCGCCAGATCGACACCGTGGCAGCGCATGTCGACGACGCCGTCGCGAAGGGCGCGACCGTGCTCGCGGGCGGGCGCGCCCGCCCCGACCTCGGCCCCTACTTCTACGAGCCGACCGTCCTCGCGGGCGTGCGCGCCGGGATGACGGTCCACCGCGAGGAGACGTTCGGCCCGGTGGTGTCGGTATACCGGGTGAGCAGCGACGACGAGGCGGTCGAGCAGGCCAACGACAGCGCCTACGGCCTGAATGCCAGTGTGTGGAGCCGGGATACGAACCGCGCGCGAGAGATCGCGGCGCGCATCGACGCCGGATCGGTGAACGTGAACGAGGGCTTCATCGCCGCCTGGGGCAGCGTCGCCGCGCCGTCGGGCGGGCTCGGCATCTCCGGCGGCGGGCGGCGGCACGGTCCCGAGGGGCTGCTGAAGTACGTCGACACCCAGACCATCGCGGTGCAGCGGGCGCTGCCGATCGCGCCGCTCCCGGGCATGTCCGAGGCGCTGTGGGCGAAGACGCTGACGCTGTACTTCGGCGTGATGAAGAGCCTGCGGCAGAAGTGAATCCGGCGGAGACGACAGGGGTTGTGATGGATATGGAGACGGTGTCCGGCCGGACGGTGCTGATCACCGGCGGCGCGAGGGGACTGGGCAGGACCTTCGCGGAGCGGGCCGTGGGCGAGCGGGCCGCCGACGTCGTGCTGTGGGACATCGACGGGGAGGCGCTGGAGAAGACGGCGGCCGAGCTGACCGCGGTGGGCGGCAGCCGGATCCACCACCACGTGGTCGACGTCTCGGATCCCGCGGCCATCGCGGAGGCCGCGGCGGCGGTGCGCCGGGAGGTCGGCGATATCGACGTCCTGGTCAACAACGCGGGCATCGTGCGCGGGAACGGGTACTTCTGGGAGACGAAGGATCCCGCCGACATCGAGAAGACCGTGGCGATCAATTCCCTGGCGCCCATGTACATCACGCGGGAATTCCTCCCGGCGATGGTGTCCCGCCGGAGCCCGGCGCGCGTGCTGAACATCGCCTCCTCGGCGGCCCTGGTGGCCAATCCGCGGATGAGCGTCTACGCCGGTTCCAAGTGGGCGGCGCTGGGCTGGTCGGATTCGGTGCGACTGGAACTCGAGCAGTCCGGCAACGACCACGTCAAGGTCACCTCGTTCTGCCCGACCTACATCGACACCGGAATGTTCGAGGGCGCCAAGGGTTTCTGGTTCACCCCGATCCTCGAGCAGGACACGGCGGTGGACACCGCCTGGTCGGCGATGAAGAAGGGCACGCCGCTGGTCGTGATTCCCTGGACCTCCCGCATGAACCGCGCCATCTCGGGCCTGCTCCCGCTGAAGGTCCGCGACTTCTACCTGAACACGGTCGGCGTCTATCACTCCATGGACGAGTTCACCGGTCGCAAGGGCTGACGAATCGCCCGCTCACCTGCGGCGTCGGAGGTTGCCCGCCCATCCGGAAGGAATATCTGTTCGAATGGCCGGGTGAACTATGGCATTTCGAAAGGAACCATGACTTCGACGACCTGGCGAGTAACGGGAATCGCCGGCGCCGTGCTGGCATCCCTGGCGGCGGTGACGATCCCGGCGGTGACCAGCGCGGCAGCGCCCGCGCCGTGCGCCCCCGAATCCCTGGCCCTGAGCACCCGCGAGCGGCCGTCCGACTCGGCGAGCCAGGGCACACTGGACGTCGTCCTGACCAACACCTCCGCGCAAGCCTGTGCGCTGCAGGGCTTTCCGGGCGTCGACCTGGTCGGCCCCGCGGACCCGACCTTCGGGCCCACCTACTCGCTGCCGCGCCAGGCCGCGGACCCCACGCCCCAGACGGTGGAGCCCGGCGCCGCGGTGAGCAGCCTGCTGACCTATCTGCCCGGCGGGCCGGACGGCTGGGTCCCGGCGACGGTCGTCGTCACCCCGCCGGACACCACCACCCAGCTTCAGGCGCCGTGGCCCGCGGGCGTGAGCGTCCAGCGCCAGGACGGCGCGACCCATCCGGGCACCTTCGTCGGACCCCTGGTTCCCGGCGCCTGATTGCCCTCCGCGACACCGCGCCGCGCCGACCGCCGGTCGGCGCGGCGCACTCGTGCGGCAACCCGGCAACAGCTGGCAACACTGCAACGCTTCCGCGAATCGTCCCGGCACAGGACCCTGTAAGCGGCCCCGCCGTCGGATCGATTTCGAGCCCCTGACTCTCCGGCGGCGGGTGCTTTCGAAGCCGAGCCGTTGCGAGGAGTCGACCATGACAGCGAAGTCGGAAGCCATCGGGTACGTGCGGCAGGATGTCTCGGGCGCGCGGCAGCAGTGGGACGAGATCCAGATGCGCAGTCTCGCCCGGCGTCTGGGCTACAACCTGCGCAAGACGATCGTCTTCGGCCCGAACACCCACGACCCGGTCGGCCGGTTACGCGACGTCGTCGGCCGGTTGGGCGTGGACGCCGTGATCGTCCCCGGCGTGGCGCATTTCGACGGGCTGCTACCCATCGACCTGCTCGGCGTCGTCGACCTGGTGACGGTGGCGCCGGAGGAGCGGTTCGCGCGGTGGAAGTCCGGCGAGCTGACCGTGGCCGACATCATCCAGGGGCAGGGGATCGACTGAGCGGTCAGGCGGGCCGGGTGCCGAGGACGACGGTCGCGTAGAGTTCGTCCGATTCGGCGACGGTCGGCGTGAGGCCGTGACGGGCAAAGACTTCCGTGGCCTCGGGGACCTGCTCGCGGCTCGACTCGACCAGCACGTGGCCGCCCGGGGCCAGCCAGTGCCGCGCCCCGGCGGCGACGCGGCGCACGATGTCGAGACCGTCGGCGCCGCCGTCGAGGGCCGCGCGGGGTTCGTGGTCGCGGGCCTCGGGCGGCAGGCGGGGGATCATCGCGGTGGGGACGTAGGGGGTGTTGGCGAGCAGAATGTCCACGCGCCCGGCCAGATCCGCGGGCAGCGGGCCGAACAGATCGCCCCGCAACACCCGAGCACCCAGCGCGTCGAGATTGCGCCGGGCGCACTCCACCGCGGCGGGGTCGATATCGCTCGCCGTCACCTCGACGCGCATGCCGTACTCCGCCAGTTCCGTCGCGGTCGCCAGGCCGAGCGCGCCGCATCCGCAGCACAGATCGACCAGCACCCGCGTAGTGCCCGGACCGCGACGGCCGAGGGCGACCGCCCGCTCGACGAGGAATCCGGTGCGCTGCCGGGGCACGAAGACGCCCGGCGCCACCGCCACGCGCAGACCACGGAACTCCGCCCAGCCCAGCAGCTGTTCCAGCGGAGTACCCGAGACCCGTTGCGCCACCATCGATTCCAGTTCGCCGGGAGACGAAGCCGTCGCCGTGAGCAGCGCGGCCTCGTCCTCGGCGAAGACACATCCCGCGCGGCGCAGCGCGGCGGTGACGGACTCGAAGTCGGGTGCGATCACCCGCTCATTGTCCGACGCCGGGTCAAGCGGTTATCGGGAGGACGGGAGCAGGAAGGTGCGGGTGGCGTCCAGGTAGATGCCGCGCTGCCCGGCCCGGCTCGGCGGCGGCAACTGCGAGACCAGCTGATCGGTCGAGGTCATCGCGCCCACAACGGGGAGGCCCGCGACCATGAAATCGGCGACCGCGCGGCGGATGTGGCTCGGCGAGGTCACCACGACCGCGCTGGTCGCGCCGGCGTCGCGCAGCATGCGGGTGCTGAACAGCGCGTTCTGCACCGTCGACCCGGCCCGGTCCTCGACCAGGACGCGGCTGGCCGGGATGCCGTGGCCGATCAGCCAGCCGGCCATGGCCACCGCCTCCGGCACGCCGTTCTGCGGGTTGCCGCCGGTGACGACGATCGGCGACATCGGCGCGGCGACGGCCTGGATCCAGGCCGCGGTCAGCCGGTCCACCAGTTCGGGCCGCAGTGAGCCGTCGGGCAGCAGGCCGTAGCCGAGCACCGCGATGCCGGTCTGCGGGCCGACCAGCGCGGGCAGCGGATTCGGCAGGGTGCCGACCGCGGCGCCGATGGCGCCGAGCAGGTTCCGGGTGCCCTGGGCCATGCCGCCGTCGATGGCGCCCAGGCGGTTCAGCGCGGTCTCGCGGGTGATCACATCGCCCACGTAGTCCGACCAGACGGCCTGCAGCGCGAGCGCCTGCGCGTCGTCGGGGGTGTCGTCGAGCAGCGCGTGCAGGTCGGCCAGCCCGGCCGGGTCGTTGCCGTTGGAGAAGTTGGCCTGAGCGGAGTTGTACAGCGGGGCGGGGCCGTCGGCTGCGGCGGCGGTGGTCCCGAGCGGGGCGGCGAGCACGAGGGCGGCCGACGCGGTCGTGACGACGTATCGGAATCGTCTGGCGATCTTCACTGCTGTCGACACCTTTCCGGAGGAGCGGGGTCACAAGTAGCTGGCAGTTGGCTCGTAAACGGTCGAGCCAACAATACGACCGTTATGAGTGCCCAGGGCGTATTTGGCGTTGTGACATTTCCATATGTAACGCGGTAGCGGGGTGGTAGCGATGGGCCGCGACACGGGGTCGATGCGCTGGCGGAACGCCTCGCGGGGCCGGGTGCCGGGCTTCCGGACGGGAGCGGCGCAGCGGGGGCGATGTCACTGACCGGCAGGTGTCCTCTTTCGGCCCCGGACGCCCGATCCGGCGGGCGGACCGCGGGATCCACAGCCGTCGGGCGGGGCGGCCAGCAACCTCGACAGGACACGCGGCGTGGCGGCGATCGGTGAGCGGGCCGTCGGGGTCGCGGATTGCCGTTAAGCTTCCGTCGCTCGAAGCCGGGCTGTGTGACCGGCGAACGTCGTTGCCGCGCAACCGCGTACGAGTGTCGATGCGTGATATCCGTCCGGCGAGAGGATTGGCGAGTGGTGGCCCGGTATCTCATGGCGGTGGTGGTGGGCGTGGTCGGTTCGGCGCTGAGCGTCTGCGCGCCCGCGTCCGCGGCGTCGATCACGCCGGGCACGTATCGGGTGTTCTGGGAGCCCCGCCCCAATCACGTCGTGCTCCCGCAGGCCGCCGTGACGCGGCCGTCGCGTGGCGGCGACGACACCGTCGACGTCCATCAGTGGGAGTTCGTGGCGGTCGACTACCGCCCCGCGGGGCCGGTGTTCCAGATGCGCAATGCGGCCAGCCGCCTGTGCCTCGTCCCGTCCCGCTCCCGCCCCGGCGTCGTCGCGGTCGAGCAGAACGCCTGTGGCGTCGGTGATTCCGGACTCTGGTACGTCGCCGAGACCGGCGGCCACTACCGCATCACCCTGGCCTCGAATCCCCGGACGGCCCTGTACGGCGCGGCGGTCGGGTCGTCCGAGCCGTCCGCGGCCGTGGGCCAGGTCGGAGACGAGCCCACCGCACGGTGGATCCTCGAGCCGCTGGAGAAGCGCTAGGGCACGCGGGACGGGGGCGGCGGGACCGTTAAGGTGGGAGTCCGTGGACACGACTTCGCTGACCGGCAAGGAGCTTGCCGCCGCCCTGAACGCCGAGACCAAGCAGCGCGCCGCCGCGCTCGCCGAGCAGGGGGGCGCGCCGCGACTGGTGCTGGTGGTGGCCAACGACGACCCGGCCAGCGGCTGGTATGTGGGGTCGTTGCAGCGTGCCGCTGGGCGGCTCGGAATCGACTGTGACACGGTCGATCTCGGGGCCGACGCCACCGCCGACGCGATCCGGGCCGAGCTGTCGAAGCTGAGCGCCGATCCGGGCGTGCACGCCGTCATGTTGCAGACGCCGTTGCCGGCCGGTGTCGGCCTCGACGACGTGAGCGGCGCGATCGCCGCGGAGAAGGACGTCGACGGCGTCAGCCCCCTGTCGCTGGGCCGCCTGGCCGCCGGGCTTCCCGGATTCCCCCCGGCGACCGCCGAGGCCGTCGTGGAACTGGCCCGCCGGCACGACATTCCGCTCGCCGGCCGGCATGTCGCGGTCGTCGGCCGGTCGAACGTGGTCGGTAAGCCGCTGGCGCACCTGCTGCTGGCCGAGAACGCCACCGTCACGGTCTGCCACTCCCGTACCACGGACCTGCCCGCCGTGACCTCGGCCGCGGACGTGGTCGTCGCCGCCGTGGGCCGCGCGGGCTTGATCACGGGCGACCACGTCCGCGAGGGCGCGGTCGTCATCGACGTGGGCACCAACGAAGGGCCCGACGGCGGCATCGTGGGGGACGTCGACGCAGCGTCGGTCACCGGCAAGGCCGCCGCCCTCAGCCCCGTGCCCGGCGGCGTGGGCCCGGTGACCACCGCCCTGCTCATGCGCCACGTCGTCCAGGCCACGGAGGCCGCCCGGGCCTAGGCGGGACCCACTCCGAGGAGACGACGATGGCCAAGTACCTGCTGCTCAAGCATTACCGCGGCGCACCCGCGGCGACCAACGACGTGCCGATGGACCGGTGGACCCCGGAGGAGGTCACGGCCCACCTGCAGTACATGCGGGATTTCGCCGCGCGACTCGAGACCACCGGTGAGTACGTCGACCACCAGGCGCTCTCCCCGCAGGGGACGTTCGTCCGCTCGGACGGCGAGGGCCGCCCGCCGGTCACCGACGGGCCGTTCGCGGAGACGAAGGATCTGATCGCCGGCTGGATGATGATCGACGTCGAGACCTACGAGCGCGCACTCGAACTGGCCGCCGAGCTGTCCGCGGCGCCCGGCGCGGGCGGCGAGCCGATCCAGGAGTGGCTCGAGCTGCGGCCGTTGTACGCCACGATGCCCACCGTGACCGAGTGAACGAGGCGCTGCTGCGGGAGCTGGTGCCTGCGGTGATCGGCGTGCTGGTCCGGCGCGGGGCCGATTTCGCGGCGGCCGAGGATGCCGTGCAGGAGGCGCTGATTCGCGCCCTGGAGATCTGGCCGGAGGATCCGCCGCGGGATCCGAAGGGCTGGCTGGTGGCGGCCGCCTGGCACAAGTTCCTCGACGCCGTCCGGGCCGAAAGTTCGCGGCGGGGAAGGGAACTCGCGGTGGACGCCGAGCCGCCGCCGGAGCCGGCGCCGGGTACCGACGACTCCCTGTGGCTCTACTTCCTGTGCGCGCACCCGTCGCTGTCGCCCGGTTCGGCCGTCGCGTTGACGCTGCGCGCGGTCGGCGGCCTGACGACGCGGCAGATCGCGACGGCCTACCTCGTGCCCGAGGCGACCATGGCGCAACGGATCAGCCGCGCCAAGCGGCGGCTCGCGGGACAGCCGCTCGATCGGCCGGGGGATCCGGCCACGGTGCTGCGCGTGCTCTATCTCGTCTTCAACGAGGGCTACGGCGGGGACGTCGATCTGGCGGCGGAGGCGATCCGCCTCACCCGCCAGCTGGCGAGCGCCACCGACGACCCGGAGGTCGCGGGCCTGCTGGCGCTCATGCTGCTGCACCATGCCCGCCGCGCGTCCCGCCTCGGCCCCGGCGGGCGGCTGATACCGCTCGCCGACCAGGACCGATCACGATGGGACACCGGTCTCATCGCCGAGGGCGTGACGGTTCTGCAAGCCGCCCTGGCCCGCGACCGGCTGGGCGAATACCAGGCGCAGGCCGCGATCGCCGCGCTGCACGCGGACGCCCCCACGGCCGCCGAGACCGACTGGGCCCAGATCGTGGAGTGGTACGACGAACTCCTGCGCCTCACGGACAGCCCGGTGGTCAGGCTCAACCGCGCGGTCGCGGTCGGCGAGGCCGAGGGTCCCGCGGCCGGGCTGGCGGAACTGAGCACCGTCGACTCCGGCCTGCCCCGGCACACCGCGGCCCGCGCCTACCTCCTCGAACGCGCCGGTGACCTCGCCCAGGCCGCCGACCTCTACACCGAGGCCGCCCACGCCGCCACCACCATCCCGGAACGCGACCACCTCACCCGCGAGGCCGCGCGGGTGAGGCAGCTACTCCACTGAGCCCGTTCCCGCCGAGGGTCCCGGCAGACGTGCCCACATCCTCGTTGGTCCCGGCATGCTTTTGGCCGGGATCACCAGTGCACTGTCACCGGATCACCGACGCTCACGTTGTTGTAGTACCACTGGGCGTCGTCCGGCGGCAGGTTGATGCAGCCGTGGCTGACATTCGAGTAGCCCTGCTGGTCGACCGACCATGGGGCCGAGTGCACGAAGACGCCACCCGAGGTCAGGCGCTCGGCGAACTCACCGGTGAGCAGGTAGCCCTCCGGATCGCTGAGCGGGATGCCGATGGTGCGAGAGTCGAAGGTGATGGTCCGGAACTTCTCCATGACCGGGAAGGTGCCGACCGGCGTCTCCCGTCCGGGTTTGCCCATCGACGCCGGAATCACCCGCGGCGCCTCACCGGGGACGTAGACGGTGAAGGTGTGCGCGGACATATCGGCGTCGGCCGTCGTGCCGCCCCCGGTGCTGAACTGCGTGCGGGCGGTGCCGGCCTTGACCGTCACGGTGGTATTCGCCGGTAGGAACCCGGTGGGATGCCACACGAGTTCGCTGTCGCCGTTCCAGGAGAACGACCCGGCCTGGGTGCCTACGGTGACCGAGCGCTCGACGCCGGCTCGGTCGGCGACCGGTGCGGCGAACCGGACGGTCACCGGATGCGCGATGCCGACGACCGCGCCGTCGGACGGTGTTATCGATTGCACGGGCGGGACGTGTGGCGTCACTGTCACCGCCGCCGCCGTGCCGGAAGAGATCGCGGCCAGCGCCACGATCACGAATGCCAGGAACAGATGTCTGGTCGTGTTCCGCATGGCTCCACCCCCTCAGGTGGTGTGATTCTGAGACGTTCATTTTAGAACTTCATGATCATGTAATCCTCCGGAAAGTGGTCGGTTCGTAATCAAAATGCGGCCTGTCGCAACGGCTCTGACTGCGGTCCGTCTGATATGGCCTTACCCGCTCAGCGAGGCGATAACCCGGCATAACGGACGGTCGGTGCGCGGTTCGCCGGGCTCGTCCGTAGCATCGGGGATCGTGTTGCCGGGCGAGCGGGAGACGAGTGCTGTGACGGAGGGCCCCGAATCCGGGCGGCGACGGCGGTTCGGCTGGCGGACTCCGGTGCGGCTCGCACTGCTGGCGGTGGCGGTGCTGCTGGGGGTGTACTCGGTGGTGGCGCAGGTGCTCGCCCTCGCGCCCGTCTCCTGGACCGGACCGCTGCTGCGGGTCGAATTCACGCAGTACACCGTGCTGGCCGTGGGCTGGGTTCGCGACTGGCTCGGCTCGTGGAATCTGGTGATCGGAGGCGCGGCGGTGATCGCCGCGCTACTGGCCGTCCGCCTGCGCCGGACCTGGCCGTCCGGGTCGATCACGGCCGTGACCGCCGCGGGGCTGGTGATGTGCGTGGTCACCAGTGTCGGGCTGGCCGTGTCGGCGCACGCCGCGACCGGCCGGTGGACGCTGTTCGCGCCCGTGCCGCTGGTCGCCGCCGGGAAGGCGCCGAACGAGACGATCACCTACGCGACACTCGACGACCGGCCGATGCGCGCCGACCTGTACCTCCCGGCCGACCGGTCGGTGACGGCGCCGCTGGTGGTGAGCATTCACGGCGGCGGATTCATCGCCGGCAGCAAGGGGCCGAACCCGTACCACCACTGGCTCGCCGAGCACGGTTACGCGGTGCTCGACGTGGACTACCGGCTCTCCGACGCGAACCACCTGCGCTGGAACACCGAGGACGCGGATGTCGCCTGCGCCATGACCTGGGCCGCCGCGCACGCCCAGAAGTACCGGTGGGATATGAACCGCGTCGCCACCTTCGGTGGATCGGCGGGCGGGAATCTCGCGGTGAACGTGGCGTACAAGGCGAACGCCGGCCGCTTGCAGCCCAGTTGCGGCACTGTCGCGGAGCTGCCGAGGGTGCGCGCGGTCGTCGCGGTCTACCCGGCCGTGGACCTGACGGCCTCGGAAGCGGATACCGCGGAGGGCGAGCAGTTCGCCGGCGCGTACCTCGGCGGCCCGGCCACCGAGTATCCGGACCGGTACGCCGCGACCGACTCCGCACCCCAGATCAACCCCGCGGCCCCGCCGACCCTGCTGTTCCAGGGCCGCGGCGACCATCTCGTCTTCGCCTCGCACACAGCGGCATTCGCCGATCGGCTGACCGCCGCGGGCATCGTCCATCGCTACGTCGAACTGCCGTATCTGGACCACGGATTCGACGCCGAAGTCCTGAATACGGGTGCACAGGTCGGCCGCGACATCACCCTCGACTGGCTGGACCGGCACGACAAGCCCTGACGGGGCACCGACAGAGGGCGGCGTCAGCGGGTGATGGCGGCGACGACGTCGTTGTGCAGCGCGTCGGCGCGGGCGATGACCTCCTCGACCGTGCGCAGCACGGGGGCGAACTCGGCCCCGTGCCCTTCGCTCAGCGAGGCGACGTTGATGGCGATGTTGAGCTGGGAACTGGCGGCCGCGGAACGGGCGGCGTCGGCCGCGGCGCCGATGTCGGTCACCACGTTCGGGTTGCCGATCGGCAGCAGATCGGTTGCCAGGGAGAGGATCTCGTCGGCCTCGGCCACGACGGCGGCCGGTACGCGCGCGGCCTGCAACAGCGCCGCGGTGATCGCCTCGCCGCGGGCGGCGGTCTCGTCGTCGGTCGATTTGGGCAGCTTGTAGGCCGCGCCGACGGCCGTGAACGCCGCGGCGTCGGCGTCGGCCAGCGCCAGCGCGCGCTCGCGGGCGGTGTCGGCCGCGGCGATGATGCGGTCGATCACCGGGCGGTGCTCGGCGTCCTTGGCGCGGGTGGTGTAGCGCGCGACCATCGCGACCAGCGCGGCGCCCTGCGCGGCGTGCAGGGCGGCCACCGCACCCCCGCCCGGCGCCGGGATCTTGGCGGCCAGATCGTCCAGATACCGCCCGACCGTCGCCTCCCCGAACGTCGTGGTCTGCGGCGACGACGTGGTGTCCTGAGACATGCTGCGGGGCCTCCCGATTCGAAGTGCGGCGTGCGGTTCGCCGACAACCGTACCGGTCGGCTGTCCGCGCCCGGCCGCAAGCCCACCTCTCGATGCCGGGGCCGGTGGGGGTGGGGGGTCGAGAGACTGAGTAGGTTCGGGTTCATGCGTATCGGACTGGGCATCAACTATGCGGGGGGCTTCAAAGAGGTGGCGGCGGAGGTCGCCGATCTGGAGCGGGCGGGGCTGGATATCGCCTTCGTGCCCGAGGCGTACTCTTACGACGCCGTGAGCGGGCTGGGCTACCTGGCCGCCAAGACCGAGCGCGTCCAGCTGGCCTCCGGCATCCTGCAGCTCTACACCCGCACACCCACGCTGACCGCGATGACCGCGGCGGGCCTGGACTACGTCTCCGACGGCCGCTACATCCTGGGCCTGGGCGCCTCCGGCCCGCAGGTGATCGAGGGCTTCCACGGCGTGCCCTACGACGCGCCGATCGGCCGCACCCGCGAGGTCGTGGAGATCTGCCGCAAGGTGTGGCGGCGCGAGCGCCTGGAATTCGAGGGGAAGTACTACACGGTCCCGCTGCCCGCCGGGCAGGGCACGGGCCTGGGCAAGCCGCTCAAGCTGATCAATCACCCCGTCCGCGAACGCATTCCGGTGCTGCTGGCCGCCCTGGGCCCGAAGAACGTCGAACTCGCCGCGGAGGTCGCCGAGGGCTGGCAGCCGATCTTCTTCCTGCCGGAGCAGGCCCACGACGTGTGGGGCGACGCGCTCGCGGCGGGCAAGGCCAAACGCGACCCCGCGCTGGGAGACCTCGACGTGTACGCCGGCCCGGCCCTGGCCATCGGCGACGACGTCGAGGGCCTGCGCGAATTCGTGAAGCCGCATCTGGCCCTGTACATCGGCGGTATGGGCGCCAAGGGCAAGAACTTCTACCACACGCTCGCCACCAAATACGGCTACGGCGCCGAGGCCGACCGCATCCAGGAGCTGTACCTCGCGGGGGAGAAGGAGGCCGCGGCCAAGACCGTGCCCGACGATCTGGTGCGCGACATCTCGCTGATCGGTTCGGCCGGATTCGTGAAGGAGCGCATCGCGGCGTTCCGGGAGGCCGGGGTCACCGTGCTGAACGTGGTGCCGATGGCGGCGACGCCGGCCGAGCGGGTCGCGCTGATCGAGCAGCTGCGCGAACTGGTCTGAGCCTCCGACACCCGGCCGGTCCGCCGCCGCTGCCTCTCGCGATCGCTATCCCCGCAAGCCGGACAGGGCCTCGTCCAGCGTGGGATGCATGGCGAACACCTGATCCAGGTTCGTCATCCTGAGCTGGCGGCCGGTGGCCGGGCCGTCGGCGACCACCGCGATGCGGGTCGCTTGCCCGGCCCGCTGGTGGGCGCCGACGAGGGCCGCCATACCGGCGGAGGCGAGGAAGGTCACCTGCGAGAGATCGATGATGAGGGCCGTGGGCTTGCCGCCCAGGGTCGCCTCGATCGCGCTCTCCAGCGCTGGTGCGGTCGCCAGGTCTACCTCACCGGCCACCGTGAGGACGGTCGCTTCGTCGTGCACCGAGACCGAGGTGGTCATCGCGTCGGCGAGGGGATTCGCGTCTCCGGAAGAATTGGTCACATCAAGACAATCTGCCATGAACCCGTCTCCCGTGCTGCATCGTCGTCGGATTGGTTGGCGTTTCGTAGTCCGCGCCGCGGCGAAAACCCCAGGTACACCGGCATTATTGGGATTGCCGGGTGGTCGCTGGCAGATTTGCGCCGGAGTGTCACCTCTGTGACGGACCCGCCTAGATCCGGCCCGCGGAGAACGAGACCGCGGGGAGTTTCGCGATCATCCGCACATGGGTGCCGACCCCCATGTGATCGATGATCAACTCGTCGGACAGCGCGCGCATCATCGCGATGCCGCGCCCGCGCGGACCCGGGTCCTCGGGCAGCGGGCGCCACTCACCGTTGTCGGCGACCTCGATGGTGACCCGGTCGACCGAACAGTCGGCGGTCAGCACCATATGTCCCGGGGACTCGCCGAGATAGGCGTGCTCGATGCTGTTGCTGCACGCCTCGTTGGCGGCGGCGACCAGATCGGCGGCCAGTTCCTGCGGCACCGCGGCGGCGGCCAGCCATGCGGCCAGGTCGCGCCGCACGCCGGCGAGCCGGTTGGCCGCGGCCGGGACCTCCAGCCGCAGCGGGCGCGGCGGCTGCCGGTATACGACCATGGCGACGTCGTCGTCGTAGCCCGCCGCCGGGCGCAGCCGCGTCAGCACCGAGTCGGCCACCTCGCGCGGCAACTGCCCGGCGGCCCCGGTCAACTCGTCGGCGAGTTCGTCGAAGCGCATATCGATATCGATGCCGCGCTGCTCGACCAGCCCGTCGGTGAACAGCACGAGCGTCGACCCCGGTGCGAGCGGCGTCGTGGCCTCGGGGCGGCGCGGGGGATCGAAGGTGGCCAGCGGCACCGCCCGCCCGCCCTCCAGCAGCCGTCCCTTCTCGCCCGGATCCGCCAGCACCGGCGGCATGTGCCCGGCGCTGGAGTAGCGGACCAGCCCGCGCTCGGAATCCAGGATCGCCGCGCACACGGTCGTGCACATCGCGCCCGGAATGCGGGCGGCGACGGCGTCCATTTCGGCCAGCAGCTGCGCCGGGCCCGCGCCGCGCAGCAGCAGAGCCCGTGCGGCCGTGCGCAATTGGCCCATCACCACGGCCGCCGACAGACCACGCCCGACGCAGTCGCCGACCACCACGCCGATGGCGCCGTCGCGCAGTTGCACCACGTCGTACCAGTCGCCGCCGATCTCGAGGGGCGGTAGCGCCGGTTCGTAGTGCACCGAGAAACGCGGTGGCAGTTCGATCGGGCCGAGCATCGCGCGCTGCAGCGTCAGCGAGGTCGAGCGCGCCGCGTCGAAGTTGCGGGCGCGCTGCACGGCCAGGCTGAGATGGCCGACCAGCAGCGAGAACAGTGCCCAATCGCCGGGGCTGATGGCGCGCGGCGCGGCGAAGCGCAGCCACAGCGCGGCGTCGCCGGTCTCGCCCAGCGGCGCGACGATCCCCTCGGAGGTGGAGGCGCCCTCGGGAATCGCGAACATCGTGCGGCCCGGCCGCAGCCGGGCCCGGTCCAGCAGGGCGCGGGCGCGGGCGTCGAGAACTTGGCGGGACACCGCGGCGTCGACCTCGTCCTCGGCGTCCGATTCGCTCGGCGACACCGGCCCGGACACATACAGGTCCGGACCGGTCTGGCGGTTCGGCCACATGGAGACCACGGCCGTCTCGGCGCCGATCGCGCGCCGCAGCTCCTCGAGCCCGACGGTGAGCACCTCGACCACGCTGGTGCCGCCCGCGACCGCGGTCGCCAGCCGCGAGACCGCCTGATCGCGGGCCTGGGCGTCGTGCTCGGCGGTGACGTCGCGGATGGTGCCGACGAAGATGCGCTCGTCGTCCTCGGGTTTGACCAGGGACGACGTACTGACCGCCAGCCACAGCCGCCGCCCGTCGCGGTGACACACCGGCATCACGAACCGCGCGGCCTCGGTCCCCAGGCCCGGATATTCCGAGCCGTCGTCGGCCGACCACGGATGCGGCAGCGCGTAGGGCACCCCGTCCGGTCCGTATCCGGTGAGCGCGCCGAAGGCGGAGTTGACCTCGGTGATGGTGCCGTGCGCGTCGGCGACGAAGAAGCCGTCCTGCAGCGATTCGACGAGCGCGGTGCGGAAGGCGTCGCGGCCCTCCAGATCCTCGGTGCGCAGCCGCTGCAGTTCGTAGCTGCGGTTGATGTCGAGAAACCCGCGGGTGGCGACGTCGAGCGCGGCGAGGGTCTGCAGCAGGAATTCCAGCGCCGCTTCCGCGCGGTAGCCGGTATCGGCGCCCGGCGCGGGATCGACGAGGCCCGCGCGGTCGATCAGCCGGAAGTGGTGCTCGGTGAGATCGAGGATGCTCACGCCCTCCACGAGGGCGCGCCGCCCGAGTTCGTAGCCCTCGGCGAGGGTGGTCTGATTCGGTGAATCCAGGTGCAGGCGAAGGGCATTCGCGTAGGCGTCGCGGAATGCCGCCAGCACTGCGCTCACGACCGGCCCTCGCTCACGGCGCCGGATCCGTTCGGCCGCGGTGCCGGGCCGCCAGCACCAGCGCGTCGTCGGTGTCCTTGGCGTGGCTGCCCAGGATGTCGGCGGCGATGTCGGCGGTGGACTTGGCCAGGTCGATGCCGTCGACGTAGTCGTCGACGATGCCGTCGGTGACCATCAGCAGCAGTTCGCCCGGCCGCACGGAGACGGTCTGCGTCTGGAGATTCGGCGGCAGCAGGTAGCCGACGATGCCGCCGGTGAGCATCGCGGTCGCGCGCAGGACGGGTTTGCCGTGACCGGCCGTGACCACCCGCGACTCCACATTGCCGACCCCGAGCCAGTGCAGCTGGTTCTTGGAGCTGAACAGTGCCAGCGAGACCGCGGCGCCGCGGGTGTCGGCCATGGCGCGGTGGCACATCACCATCAGCACGTCGAGCGGTTCGGCGCGATTCTCCGACAGCACCTGGGCGGCGCGGTCCGCGGCCTCGCCCGCCGCCTTGCCGTGCCCCAGGCCGTCGAGCACCGCGAACAACACCGCGCCGCCGCCGGCGTCGAGCACTATCGACCGGTCACCGGAGATCTTCTGACCGGGCAGGGCTCGCCCGGCCACCGCCCATTCGACGGCGCCGATGAAACCGTCCTCATGCACCGGGGGGCACCCACTTCCACATCTCCACCAGCGTGCCCTGCCCGGGTGCGGACTCCACGTTCAGCCGGTCCATCAATCGCCGCGCGCCCGGCAGGCCCAGGCCGAGGCCGCGCCCGGTCGAGTAACCGTCTTGGAGGGCGCGGGTGATGTCCTTGATTCCCGGCCCGTTGTCCTGGGCGTGCACCACGAGCGCACGACGGCCTTCACGATCCTCCACCGTGACCCGGATCTCGCCGGTGCCCGCATAGCTGGTGATGTTGCGGGCCACCTCGGAGATGGCGGTGGAGATCATGGTGATGTCGGTGAGCGAGAAGCCGAGCTCGGTCGCCAGCTCTCGTCCTGCCTGCCGGGCGGTCACGATGTCATTGGACATCTTGACCGCGATCACCACGTTGTCGGCCGTCACGGTCACGAACCATCTCGCTGGTGGCGGGCGGAAAACTTTCTGTTGAGCCAGGCCAACCCTTCCTCGAGGTCGAGCGCGGTGTGCATGTCCTCGAACGTGAGGCCCAATTGCACCATGGCGAAGGCGACCTCGGGTTGCAGGCCGACGATCACGGTCTGGGCGCCGCGCAACTTGGTCATGTGCACGATCGTGCGCAGCGAGCGCGCGGCGAAGGAGTCCATCACATCGATGGCGGTGACGTCGACGATGATGCCCTTCGCGCGGTACTTGCTGACGTAGGCCATCAAATCGTCCTGCAGGCGCTCCGTATCGGCATCGGTCAGTGCGGACTGCACGGACGCGATGAGATAGGTGCCCTGCTTCAGAATGGGTACCGGCATGTGCGCGCCCCGGTCAGCGTCCGTCGCGATCGGTTACCCGGGAAACCTCGTAACCGAGTAGCCGCTCAGCTTCTTCGATACCGCCCTGCAGGTCACCGACGGCGGTGATCTTGGACAGATCCAGGCCGATGGTCACGAGGATCAGCGCGATCTCCGACGACAGGCCGGTGATGATCACGCTGGCGCCCATCAGGCCGGAGGCGTCGACGGTCTGCACCAGGTGGTTGGCGACCGTGGAGTCGATCGACGGCACACCGGTGATGTCGATGACGACCACCTTGGCGCGGTTGGCGCGGATGGCCCGCAGCAGTTGCTCGGTGAGCTGCCGGGCGCGCTGGCTGTCCAGCATGCCGATGATGGGAAGGATGAGCAGCTGCTCGCGGACCTGCAGCACGGGCGTGGAGAGTTCCCGGATGGCTTCCTGCTGCTGGCGAATGACGCGCTCGCGCTCCTGGACGAAGGAGATGCTCAGCGTGTTGGCGATGCGGTTGGCGGCCGGCTCGTAGGCGTCCAGCACCTTGCCCAGCAGTTCGAAGCTCGACTGGTACTTCTCGAAGAGGCTGCGCGCCAGCACATCTCGCAGCAGCAGCACGATCCCTACCACCTCGTCGGTCTCGACGCCTCGCGGTATGATGCGCTCGGACAGGTCGCGGGCGTAGGCCTGCAGGGCTTCGACACTACCGGTCTCGAGTACTTCCACGTAGCCGTCGTAGATCGAGGTCGCCTCGGAGAAGATCTCCTCCGGAGTCATCGCGGTCAGCAGTGCGGCATCGGTGATGCGGCGGGCCCACTCCTCCCGCAGCCCGGTGCGGTTCTGCCGCAGGTGTTCGACCAGCTGCGGGAGCAGATTCTCTGCCGGGCCGGACGGGAGCGAGTCCGGCGGCAGGCCGATGGACACGTCGGACATGGAAACTCCTGCCCCTTTCGAAGGGAAGGTCGGTTGCTCGTGTGGTGGGCTCGCGCACGGCTGCTCGTGGTTTGCCTTTTCGAGCCTAGTCTTTCCTGCTACCCGATGGGGCGCAAACCCAAACCCGGCCTCCCGTAATCCGGTTGGCCACGGCCTGCGGAAGGCAGCCCGTAAGCCGCGGATATCGAAGGTCACGGGTTCGCGCCGTCGGGCGGGCCGGGGGCGGCGGCGTGGTGTTGATCACCCAGTCTCCGATGGTGGGTCAGGAGCGTGTCGTAGATGTCGGCGAGGGCCACGAGCTGCTCGCGGTCGAGGACGTCGATCATATTGCGGCGCACGCTGTCGACGTGCGCGGGCGCGGCGGTGTCGAGAACATCGGCGCCCTTGGCGGTGAGGACGGCGGCCGTGCGCCGGGCGTCGTCGGGGATCGCCTCGCGCGCGACCAGGCCCCGCTTCTCCATCCGGGTGATCTGGTGCGACAGCCGGCTCTGCGACCACTCCAGCACGGCTGCCAGCTCGGCGAAGCTGCGCCGGTGGTCGGGGGAGTCGGCCAGGCGGGCCAGGACCGTGTACTCGACATAGGTGAGATTCGAGTTGCGCAGCGAATCGCGCCCGACGGCCGCGGCGATGAGGTCGCGCGTGAACACGAAGCCGAGCCACGCGCGCATCTCGAGATCATCGAGCCACCGGGGTTCGCTCACGATTCCTCTCCAGGTCCCTGATACGTCATGCTATTGCCTGCCCGCTCCGGGCCACCACTCAGACGACAGGTACACCCCGGATGTTGAAGGTGCAACCTATGTGACGGGTGTTGCATATTAGGTTTGCCTCAGATCATTCGTGGATCCGGTGCTGGCTAGAGTCGACTCGCTTGGATTCACCCGGCTGCCCGCGCCTGAGCGCTCCAGCCCCTCGTCGAGGAGTGTGCGAAACGTGTCCGCGCCTGACTTCCTGTACTCGGATCTCCTGCCGACCGGTGCGGACGACACCCCCTACCGGCTGCTCACCACCGAGGGCGTGCACACGTTCGAGGCGAACGGGCGGACCTTCCTGCAGGTCGAGCCCGAGGCGCTGCGGCTGCTGACCGCCGAGGCCATGCACGACATCAGCCACTACCTGCGCCCGGCGCACCTGGCGCAGCTGCGCCGGATCATCGACGATCCGGAGTCCTCGGGCAACGACCGGTTCGTGGCGCTGGACCTGCTGAAGAACGTCAACATCTCCGCGGGCGGCATCCTGCCGATGTGCCAGGACACCGGCACCGCGATCGTGATGGGCAAGAAGTCCGAGGGCGTGCTGACCGGAGCGGACGACGCGGAGTGGATCAGCCGGGGCGTCTACGACGCTTACACCAAGCTGAACCTGCGCTACTCGCAGCTGGCCCCGCTGACGATGTGGGACGAGAAGAACACCGGCTCCAACCTGCCGGCCCAGGTCGAGTTGTATTCCACCGCGGCCGATCCCGCGCATCCGGCGTACAAGTTCCTGTTCATGGCCAAGGGCGGCGGTTCGGCGAACAAGTCGTTCCTGTACCAGGAGACCAAGGCCATCCTGAACCCGGCGCGGATGCTGGAATTCCTGGACGAGAAGATCCGCTCGCTGGGCACCGCGGCCTGCCCGCCGTACCACCTGGCGGTCGTGATCGGCGGCACCAGTGCGGAATTCGCGCTCAAGACCGCGAAATACGCCTCGGCGCACTACCTCGACACCCTGCCGACCGAGGGATCCCCGTCCGCGCACGGCTTCCGGGATCTGGAGCTGGAGGACGAGGTCTTCAAGCTGACCCAGTCCTTCGGCATCGGCGCGCAGTTCGGCGGCAAGTACTTCTGCCACGACGTGCGGGTGATCCGGCTGCCGCGGCACGGCGCCAGCTGCCCGGTGGCGATCGCGGTGTCCTGTTCGGCGGACCGGCAGGCGCTGGCCAAGATCACCCCCGAGGGCGTGTTCCTGGAGCAGCTGGAACGCGAACCGGCGCAGTACCTTCCGGAGCAGACCGACGAGATCCTCGGCGGCGACGTCGTGCAGGTCGACCTGAACCGGCCGATGTCGGAGATCCGCGCAGAGCTGTCGAAGTATCCGGTGAAGACGCGGCTGTCGCTGACGGGCCCGCTGGTGGTGGCGCGCGACATCGCGCACGCGAAGATCAAGGAGCGCCTGGACGCGGGCGAGCCGATGCCGCAGTACCTGCGCGATATGGCGGTCTACTACGCCGGTCCGGCCAAGACGCCGGACGGGTACGCGTCCGGATCGTTCGGGCCCACGACGGCCGGGCGTATGGACTCCTACGTCGACCAGTTCCAGGCGGCGGGCGGCTCGTTCGTCATGCTGGCCAAGGGAAATCGCTCGGCGCAGGTCACGAAGGCGTGCAAGGAGCACGGCGGGTTCTACCTGGGGTCGATCGGCGGCCCGGCGGCCCGGCTGGCCCTGGACTGCATCAAATCCGTCGAGGTGCTGGAGTACCCCGAACTCGGCATGGAGGCGGTGTGGAAGATCGAGGTCGAGGACTTCCCGGCGTTCATCGTCGTGGACGACAAGGGCAACGACTTCTTCGCCGAGACCCAGAAGCCCATCGCCCTGCGGGTGCGTACCCGGTCCAAGGAACGGGTCTGACACCGGCGGTGGAACGGGGCCCGAGAAGCCTCAGAAGGCGATGCCGCCGCGAAGGCGGTTGTCCGGATCGGCTGATCGGTGGACGGCGCGCACGCGGGCGAGATTGCCCGCGTAGTAGCGGTCGGGCCGTTCGCCGGGCTCGACGTAGTTGACGTACGCGCCCGCGGAGGCCGGGCCGAGTGCCCGGTGGGCGTCGGCGATCCAGCGGCGGGCATCGCCGGGGTCGTCGGGCGACTCGACGATCCATTGCAGCGCGGCGGCGTGTGCGCGCCAGGGGAAGGCCGTGGCATCGGCGGGGATGTCGCGCACCGCGCCGTCGAGCGGATCGATGAGGACGTAACCGCTTGCGCCGCCGCGTGATCGGGCGGTCACGGTATCGACGATCGTGGCGGCGACGGCGGGGGAGAGCTGCGCGAGCACGTCCGATCCGGCGACCTTGCTCGACCGGGGCAGGCTGGCCCCGCCGCCGAGGCGGACGGCCGCGTCCAGCGGCGCGAACGAGCGGGTGTCCACCGACAGCGGCGCGGTCGCCGCGGTGGCCGCGATCTCGGTGGCCGCTCGGGCCCCCGCACCGGCGTCGCTCACGACCAGTACGGCGCAGCCGAGGCCGTCGGCGGTGGCGGAGATCTCGACATTGGCCCAGACCGCCCGGTCCGCGGCCGGCATCCACTGTGCCCAGCCGGTGAGGACCCGCGCCGCCGCCTCGCCCGGAAAGGTCAGGCGCACGACATCTTTCGCGGTGGCGGGGCACGTGCGCATCGTGAGCGAGGTGACGATGCCGGTGACGCCGCCCGCGCCGCGCAGCGCCCAGAACAGCCCCGGCAGCTCGTCGGCGGACGTCCGCGCGGTCGCCCCGGTGGGCAGCACCAGTTCCGCCGAGACCAGCCGGTCGCACGTCAGCCCGTACCGGCGGGAGTCGACGCCGAGGCCGCCGCCCAGGGCCAGACCCGCGAGGCCGACGTCGGGGCAGGTGCCGACCGGCAGCGCGTGACCGGAACCGTCCAGCGCGGACAGCACATCGAAGCTGGTCGCCCCCGTCCCCACGGTCACCAGGTCGCCGTCGACGGTCACCTCGCGCAGGTTCCGCACGTCCACGACGAGCGCGCCGTCGGTGGCGGAGGCTCCGACATAGGAGTGCCCGCCCGCGCGGGCGGCGATCGGCAGCCCGCGGTCGCGTGCGTAAACGATTGCGGCCGTGACGTCGTCGGCGGTGGCGGCTCGAATCACGCCCGCCGGCGCGCGATCGTCGAACTGCGGGTCGAACAATGCCTTCGCGGGGCCGAACGTGGTATCCCCGGGCAGGACCAGCGTGCCGCGCACCCGCTCGCGCAGCTCGTCCCACGCCGTCGCGGCGGGCTCCTGCGCACCGGCCACACCGGATCCGGCGACATTCGCGGCGGCCAGCGCACCGGCGCCGAGCAGGAACGAGCGGCGCGGTAGCGCGCCGGTGATGCCGTCCGATCCGTTCGCCCTGTCGGCCATCGATACCTGTCGCTTTCCGCTCGCTTCCGGCCACGATTCGCCTCGAATCGTAGTGCCGGGACCCGCGCGCGGCCCCGGTGACAACGCGGTACCCCCTCGTCAACGCTGGGAATCCGGCTGCCCCGGAGGAGGCCAATACTGTGTGCTCCCCGGATAATTCGAGAAGGAGAGAGAATGGATTTCCAGAGCATCCTGTCCATGGTGCTCAGTGCGGGCAGCAGCGTTCTCAGCCTCGGCAGCAGTGTGCTGAGGTAGCGCCACACGAGTTCCGGGCCGTCGTCACTCCAGGACGGCGGCCCGGGTGTGGCGCCGGCGCAGGGCCGCGGGGTAGTTGTCGCGGGCGCCGCTGTCGGTTCTCGCGGGGGAGCGGGTGGTGAGCGCGACCAGCGCGGTGGCGCCGAATGCCGCGGTGACGGATACCAGTACGTGCGCCGTCATCGGAAGTGACATGACACCCTCCTCGCCGTCGAGGCCTGGGGACCACTGACCACCCGTACGGTAGCTGGTCCGTCGCTGTCCGTGGTGCCGGACACGCGAATTCGTGTGAATGACCCGGTGGTGGGTGTGTAAGTCCGCAAGGCCGCGCATTTGCGCACCGATTGCGCGGGCCGATCTCCCCGCGTCGGTGAGATCGACCGGTACGCCGGTGGCATACGATCTGCGCATGTTGCAGGAGATAGCGGGAGCATCGCTGGCGCTGGGCGTCGCCGTCTGGGGTCCGGCGCTGACCGGGCCGGCCCACGCCACCACCGAATCCGCCGCCGGCACAGGCGGACTCGAACCGGCGCTCGCCGCCGCCTACTCCCTGGCCGAGCAGCAGGCGCACGCCGAGGGGGTGCCGCTGTCGATCACCTCGGGCTACCGCACGCCCGAGCAGCAGGAGGAACTGTGGCAGGACGGGCTGGCCACCTACGGCGGCCCGGACGAGGCGCGGCGCTGGGTGCTGCCGCCCGCGGAGTCCACCCACGTGCAGGGCAGGGCCGTCGACGTCGGCCCACGGGAGGGCGCCGGATGGCTGGAGGCCAACGGCAATCGCTGGGGACTGTGCCGGACCTTCGACAACGAATGGTGGCATTTCGAACTCGTCACCGCGCCCGGCGGGCAGTGCCCGCCACGGTCACCCTCCGCCGCCGAACGCTAGCGGGCCCCGACCGGACGCTCGACCGGCAGCTAATGTCCGGTTTTTCGCGAAATTGGTCGGACACGCCCATTTTCCTGTGCGTTACCGGTGTGGCGAACGCGGCGATGGACCATCCTGGTGAGCTGGCGGCGGTCCGGCAAACGACCGGTCGCCGGTAGTCGGTTCGAAGCGATGGAGGTTCGGTGACACGGCGGGTGCACGGCGCGGGATATTGGTCGGTACCGATCCCACGGCAGGCGAAGATCGCTGTGACGCAGGACTTCCCGTCGACCTGGCTGTTACTGGACCTGCCCACCGCACTGCTCGTGGCGGTCTTCGTCGGCACGGGCTGGCTCGGATACGCGCAGTCGAGCCCCGCCGAGATGAATTCCCCGGCGCGCACGGTCGTGGTTCCGGCCGAGACGATCGCCCCGGCGCCACCCGTCCGGTGATCCCCTCGACGGTCTAGGACCGAACCCGTCCTAGTTGTCGGGCAGGATGCGGATATGACCGATACGCCCGCCCGGCTGCTCCGCCTGCTCTCGCTGTTGCAGACCCCGCGCGACTGGCCGGGCAGCGAGCTGGCCGAGCGGCTCGGCGTCACCGACCGGACGGTCCGCCGCGATATCGATCGCCTGCGGGAACTCGGCTATCCGATCGACGCCACGCTCGGCGCGGCGGGCGGCTACCGGCTGGCCGCGGGTACGGCCATGCCGCCGCTGCTGCTCGACGACGAGGAGGCCGTCGCGGTGGCTGTCGGGCTGCGGGCGGCCGCGGGACAGGCGGTAGCGGGGATCGAGGACGCCTCGGTGCGCGCGCTGGCCAAGCTGGAACAGGTCCTCCCGGCCCGGCTGCGCCGCCGCGTCCGGGTGGTGAGCGGTGCGACGGCGGCGGCCGCGAACGGCGGTCCGCAGGCGGATCCGGAGGTCCTCGCCGCGCTGGCGGCCGCCGTCACCAACCGGGAGCGGGTGCGGTTCGCGTATCGCGACGCCGCCGGCGGCGAAACACGCCGTCACGCCGAACCTTTCGGGCTGGCGGTCCGGCGGGGGCGCTGGTACGTCGTGGCCTACGACCTCGACCGGGACGCCTGGCGCGGCTTCCGCGTGGACCGCGTCGAGCGAGTCCAGCCGACGGGAGCCCGCTGCGCCCCGCGCACCCTGCCCGCCGCCGACGCCGCCGCGTACCTCTCGGGCGACCGGACCGATTGGGGCACACCGGTATACCGCGTGGACGTCACGATCGACGCACCGGCGCACCGCGTCGCGGCCCGCCTCGGCGTCCCGGAGACGGCGCTCGAAGCCCTGGACGAGCATCGCTGCCGCCTGCGCGGCGACCGCGACGACGACCCGTACTGGCTTGCGGCCCAGCTGGTTTCGCTCGGCGCCCGATTCCGGGTACGCGAATCCCCGGAACTGGCCCGGCAACTGCGCGGCCTGCGGGATCTGGCCGACGCGGCCCTGCCGGACCGAGCATAGGGGCTGCCGCCCAGGTACGCGTGCCGGCCGGGTGCGCTGTGCGACGATAAGTCGATCGCGGAGGGCACGTACTCGAGCGGAACTCATGGCGCTGACGGGGAGTGAACGGACAATCGGCGACGCCGCGCGCGCCGAGGTCGTATCGGTTGTGCGGCAGGCGTGTTCGCAGGCCGGCCTCGACGCGGCGGAGGTGCGGCCGATGCGGTCGGCCGGTGCGCTGTTCCTGCGGCTCGCGGGCGAGGTGGTGGCGCGGGTGGATACTCCCGGGCGGACCGCCGCGGCCCGCAGGGCGCTCGCGGTGTCGCGCTGGCTCACGGAATCGGATATCGCCGCACCGCAGTGCCTTTCGGGCCTCGAACAGCCGATCCGGGTGCACGGACACGCGGTGACGTTCTGGCACGCCCTGCCCGCCCACCGCCGGGCGACCCCCGCCGAGGTGGGCGGGCTGCTCGCGCGGCTGCACCGGCTCCCGCCGCCGACCGCCGTCGATCTCGCCGCCCTGTCGCCGTTCTCGTCGGCGGAGAGCCGGGTTCGCGCGGCCGCGACGCTGGATCCCCGGGACCGCCGGTGGCTACGCGAGCACGTCGGCCGGCTGCGGTACCGGTGGACCGCGCTGCCGGAGGGCGAGCCGTGGGGCGTCGTCCACGGCGACGCGCGATCCGGCACGATCGCCGTCGGCGAGGACGGCCGGGTCCTACTGCGCGATATCGACCACGTCGCGATCGGCCCGCCGGAATGGGACGCGATCGGTACGGCGGTCGCGCTGACCTCCTTCGGCTGGATCACCGCCGACCAGTACGCCGGATTCTGCCGCAGCTTCGGCCGGGACGTGCTGCGCTGGGCGGGTTTCTACCTCCTGCGGGACATCCGCGAACTGCACATGACCCTCGCCGCGGCGGCGGCTGCCGTGCACGACCCCGCCTACCGCGACCACGCCGCCTACCGCGTCCGCTGCCTGCGCGGCGACGAGGGTCCGCGGCAGTGGCGCGCCTGGCGGCCGCTGGACCGGGTCCGGACGCGCTGACGCCGACGGTCAGGCGTCGAGGATCTTGCCGGGGTTCAGCAGGCCGAGGGGGTCCAGGGCCCGCTTGATCGCCGCCATCACCTCGACGGCCCCGCCGTGCTCCTCCCGCAGATACCGCTTCTTGGCCAGCCCGATGCCGTGCTCGCCCGAGGCGGTGCCGCCGACGGAGAGGGCGTGACGCACCACCTGATCCGAGAAGTCCCGCGCCGCCTCGTGGTTCGCCTCCGTGTACGGGACCACGGCGTGCACGTTGCCGTCCCCGATATGCCCGGCGACGCTGACGTCGAGGCCGAGTTCGGCGCCGAGCCGCGTCGCGGTGGCGACCGCCCCGGCGATCCGCGAATACGGCACCGCGGTGTCGGTCACCAGGAACCGCGAGCCCGGACTGCTCGCCTTGAGCGCGAAGAACAGCAGGTGGCGGTCCTCCCACAGGGCGTGCCGTTCGGTATGGGTGACAGCGCGCGCCGCCTCCTCCGCCCCGCGCTCCCGGCACACCCGCTGGATCTCCGCCTCGTCCGCCGCCGCGCCCGCCTCCGACGCGGACTCCAGATCGATGAACAGCGCGGGCGATTCGGGATAGCGGGTGTCACGAAAGGCGTTGATGGCGGCCATACTTCGCGCGTCGACGAGTTCCAGGCGGCTGACCGGCAGCGCCAGCCCGAGCATGGCCACGGCGGCGTCGACCGCGTCCTCGACCGTGGCGAACGAGATACGCAGCGACCGCAGCCATTCCGGGATCGGATGCAGCCGCACGGTCAGCTCGGTGATGATGCCGAGGGTGCCCGCCGACCCGATCAGCAGATCCCGCAGGTCGTAACCGCTGGACGACTTGCGCACCCCCCGCCCCAGCCGGGCCTGCGACCCGTCGGCGAAGACCGCTTGCAGGGCAAGGACATTGGCCCGCATCCCGCCGTAGCGCACGCTGGTGGTGCCGGAGGCGTTGGTCGCGGCCATCCCGCCCAGCGAGGCGTCGGCGCCCGGATCCACGGTGAATTGGAGCCCGTGCGCCGCCGCGGCGGCATTGAGCCGGGTGCGGGTGACGCCCGGCTGCACGGTCGCGGTGAAATCGCCGGGGGAGATGTCCACGATCGCGTCCGCCCGGGACAGGTCCAGCACCAGTTCGTCGCCGCGGGCCAGCAGATGCCCCTCGAGGCTGGTGCCCGCGCCGCGGGGGATGAGCGGCGTGCGGGTGTCGCGCGCCCAGGCGACCACGGCCAGGACGTCGTCGAGACCGGCCGCGTAGGCGACGCCCCGGGGACGGTGGCCGGGGCGGCCGGTCTCGTCGGCGACGAACTGGTCGAGCACCGCGGGGCGGGTGTCGACCTCGATCGGGGGATCGTGGAAGGTGGTCACCCGCGTTCCAGGATCGTGGTCACCAGCATCGTGTGGTCCTCCATCCGCCGGGTCACCGACCAGCCCAGGCCGGCGAACGCGCTCTCGTACTCCTGCTGCGTCCACAGCCGCACGCCCGTGATCGCATGGTAGATCTCGTAGGTGGGGGAGAACCAGGGCTGCTGCGTCCAGTGCGGCGCCTCGAGCAGATAGCCGTCGCCGACGACCAGCCGCCGCACGTTCGGGAACCAGTCCATCCAGCCGCGCAGCACCGCGGCGATCCCCGCGCCGTCGCTGGCCAGCTGGTGCAGCAGGAAGAACGACATGGCGGTGGTGACCGAGTCGCGGTCGACGGCGTCGAGCCAGGCCGGGGGCTGCGGCTCCGGCTGCACCGACCCGGCCAGCAGGGTGACGCGGTCGGCGATGCCGAGAGGCGCGAGTTCGGCGGTGGCCGCGGCGACGACGCCCGCCTCGATGTCCACGCCCACGAACCGCTCCCGCGGCGCCAGGCCCGCCAGCGCCTTGACCCGCCCGGCGTCGGCGCAGCCCAGATCGATCGTGCAGCCCGGATCGTCTTCCGCGAGAACGCGTCCGATGGTTTCGAAGATCTCCGGGCGGCGGCGCGCGATATCGGTGCAGCCGCGAGCCACCTCCCCGGGTTCGGTGGCGGCGGGGATGTAGGCGCGATGCGGGCTGCCGGACAGCTGCCGGAAGGTGGGTTCCCAGCCGCGCACGGCGACCCGGACGAAGCCGCGGTTCTTGCCGACGTCGTGACCGGTGTGGGTGAGCTGGTAGCGATGCCCGCGCCGGTGCAGGAAGCCGGCGCGGACCAGGCCGTCGGCGACGGTCTGCTGGATGCCGATGGCGGGTTCGATGGTGTCGCCCGCGAGCAGCGATGTCCACCAGCCCCAGTCGTCGGCGGCGACGATGAGCTGACCGGCGGTCTGGCCCTCGATGACGTCGCGGATGGTGAAGTCGCCGAGGGTCGGATGCGGGGAGACGAGGGGAGTCACTGTGGTCATGATCGATCTTCCTGGTGCGCGGCGACGGCGATCGCCTGGATTTCGATGAGCAGCCCGTCGATGGGCAGGGTGGTGACGAGGGTGGTCCGCGCCGGCGCGGCGGTGCGGAAATAGTCGGTGAAGGCGCTGTTCCAGGCCGGAAACCAGCGCCGGTCGGACAGGTAGCAGTCGAGTTTGAGCACCTGCTCGCGGGTGCTGCCCGCGGCTGCCAGTGCCCGGTCGAGCTGCCGGAACACCTCGGCGGCCTGATCGTCGAACGTGGTCGCCGAGACGGTCGTGGTGGCGGGATCGACAGCGGCGAGGCCGGAGGTGAACACCAGCCCCCCGCTGCTGCGTGCCAGCGGGAAGGATGTGGCGGTGCTCACGTCTCTGCCCGCACGATCCGCCGGTGGTCTATGTCGGCGACCGTCTGCGCGCCCGCGAGGATCATCAGCGTGCGCAACTCCTCGGTGAGCAGCTCCAGCACCCGGTCCACCCCGGCGGCCCCGGCAGCGGCCAGACCGTAGATGGCCGAGCGGCCGATGATCACCGCGTCCGCGCCCAGAGCGAGGGCGAGGAAGACGTCGCTGCCGGTGCGGACGCCGCTGTCGAACAGGATCGGCAGCGCGGGGCCCACGGCGGCGCGGACGGCGGGGAGCATGGCCAGGCTCGCGGGCGCCGGATCCACCTGGCGGCCACCGTGATTGGATACCACGATCGCCGCCGCGCCGAGGGCCGCCGCGCGTTCGGCCGCCGCGGGGGTGAGGACCCCCTTGGCGATCCACGGCAGCGAGAACTCGGTCGCCGCATCGGCCAGCTGGCCCCAATCCCACACCGTGCCACCGTGTTTGAGCAGCTGGCCGAAGACCTCGGCGACGCCGGGCGCGCCGTCCTCGCCGGTGAGGTTGCCCGCGAAGTACCGCAGGTCGGGATCGAACCGGTTGCCCATATTGCGGGTGCGGAATCCGCCCACCGGGCAGTCCACGGTGACGCACAGCGCCTCGAATCCGGCATGCCGCACCCGCTCGGCCACCGCGGCGGCGTGCGCGAAGGGATGCAGTTGCGCGATCCGGGCGGCGGCGGGTCCCGCGGCCCGGACCTGCTCGTAGGAGAAGCTGCCCGCCTCCGGCACGATCGACAGCGCGCCGCGCCGCTGGGCGGCCTGCGCGACCGCGAGGTGGCCGTCCGGATGGAACAGCGCGTCCCCGCCGAAAGGCGCTGTCAGCACGGGGGTTTCGAGCGGCATGCCGAGCAGTTCGGTGCGCGTGGACGGGACGCCGACGCCGCTCATCGGCTCGGGCAGGATGCGCCAGCGGTCGAACGCCTCGCGATTGGCGCGCAGCGTGATCTCCCGGCCCGCGCCGCCCTCGACGAAGTCCCGGACGTCGGCGGGCAGCGCCGCGGAGGCGGCGAGGTGGATCTCGTCGAGGGTGCCGAAGGCGACCCGGGTGGGGTAGAAACTGTCCAGCTGTGCGGTCATGCGGTCCCTCCGGTGGCGGCGATGTCGCGGCCGGCGACGGATCGGGTCCGGCCGTAGGTGAGGTAGAGGGCCGCCCCGGCCGCGCTCCAGATCAGGAAGCGCAGCCAGGTCAGTGCCTCGAAGGTGGTGGCCAGCCAGACGCATCCGGCGATGGCGGCGATCGGGACCAGCGGCATGAGCGGTACCCGGAACGGCCGCGGCCGGTCGGGGTCGGTGCGGCGCAACAGCATCACGCCGAGCGCGACCACGACGAAGGCGAACAGCGCGCCGATATTCACCAGTTCGGCCACGGTGTCGATGGGCAGCAGCCCGGCCACGACCGCCACGGCGGCGCCGAGAATCAGGCTCAGCCGCACGGGCACGCCCCGGGAACCGGTGCGGGACAGCGACTTCGGCACGAGGCCGTCGCGGCTCATGGCGAATACCAGGCGGGTCTGCCCGTAGAACAGCATGAGCAGGCCCTTGGTGAGCGCGATGACGGAGGCCACCAGAATGACCTTGCCGATCCAGCCCGCGCCGATGGCGGCCAGCGCCGTCGCGACGGGCGCGGCATTGTTCAATGTGGAATACGGCGCGACACCGGTCAATACGGCACTCACCGCCACGTAGAGCACGGTGGCCACGACGACGGAGCCGATGATTCCCCACGGCAGGTCCCGGCGCGGGTTACGGGTCTCCTCGGCGGAGGTCGCGACGATATCGAAACCGAGATACGCGAAGAATGCCAGGGCCGCGCCGGCCGCGATGCCGTTGACGCCGAACGGCGTGAAGGGCGTCCAATTCCCGGCGTCGAGATGGGGTGCGCCGACGGCGACGACCAGCACGAGAACGCCGATCGTCACGGCCACCAGAATTTTCACCACCGCGGCCGCCACCTTGACCTCGAAGACGAGGACCGCGACGAGTGCCGCGACGATGAGAACGGCGGGCAGATTGACGATTCCGCCGCTGCCCGGCCCGGCCGTGATCGCCACCGGAAGTGTCACGCCGAACAGCGAATTCAATGCCGCGCCGAATAATCCGGACCAGCCGATCGCCACCGCCGCGGCCGCCACCGCGTATTCGAGCAGCAGATTCCAGCCGACCAGAAAGGCCGGGACCTCGCCCATGGTCGCGTAGGTGTAGGTATAGGCGCTGCCGGAGACGGGAGTCATGGACGCCAGCTCGCTGTAACACAGCGCCACCAGTACACAGATGGCCCCGGCCAGCACGAACGACAGCACGATCGCCGGCCCCGCCTTGGTCGCGGCGGCGACGCCCGTGGTGACGAAGATGCCCGCGCCGACGATGGCGCCCACGCCCATCGCGATCAGATCGACGCGACCGAGACTTCGCACGAGCGTTCCGCCGGGATCCGCCGGAGCCGCGGCGTCCTGCCGCCGGAACAGGGTGGTCCGCCGCAATGCGGAACCGATCTCAGGTGGTGCTGCCATGATGGGAATCCATTCGCTGGGAATGTATTTCGAGTGGTACCCATTCAGTGAATCAACCGGATTTTGTGTGCGGATGAACGTGTGTAACGAAACCGTTTCCAGTTGGGTTGACGAAAAGCGAAGTGGCATAACGTATTCAGCGCATGCGAATATGCCCCGGGTGCCCTCGGGGCTCGAATTCCATGCGCTGTCTCCACTTTTGGATCCAGGCCTATTCACCTATTTCGCCCGCGCCACCACACGTCTGCCGCGCCTCGCGCCACCACGTGTCTGCGGCTACTCGCGTCGCCATGTGTCTGCGGCTACTCGTGTCGCCACGCGTCGGTCGCTACTCGCGTCACGCCATCGTTATTCGGCGCGCCTCACGCCCCGACCATTTTTCCGGCGCGCTTTTGGCCGGAATCTCCCGCTGGATTCCGGCCAAAAGCGTGCCGGAAAAATGATCGGTGGGACGGAAAAATCAGGTCGGTGGGACCGTGAAGTCAGGTCGGTGGGACGTGAGATCAGGTCGCGGGAACGCTGGTGGTCGGGGGAGTTGTCAAGCGATCGTGGACTTCTCGGGAATCGGAACCGACCCGCCGACCCGCGCCGTTGCGCGCCGGCGGACGAGGGTCGTGGCGGAAACCACCACGCCCAGTACGACGACGGCGGCGAGCACCGCGTCGCGCATGGACCCCGCGGTGGCGATCGCCCCGAAGGCGAGCGTCGCCACCGCGGCGCACAGATAGGCGACCGTCGCGTACCGCGACGCCGCGCGGGCATGACCGTCGGGCGGCGTGGCGGCGCTGACGATCCGCAGCCCGCTGCGATAGGCGATGCCCTGACCGCAGCCGGCCACCACACCCCCGCACAGCAGCAGCACGGCGCTGGGCAGCCACGACACCACCGCGGCCAGCGCCACACCGGCGATGATGGCCAGCTGCGCCCACACCGGTTCGGCGGGAAGGACATTCGGCGGCAGGACCCGCTGCGCCACCCACGCACTGACCAGATACAACGTCACCGGCAGCGCCAGCAGCGCGAGATTGCCCGTGCCGAGCAGCTCCGCGCCGTAACTGGGCAGCAGCGCGACCACCAGCCCCGCCGACACCCACGCCGCGATACCGCTGAGGTATCCGGCGAGCGGCGGCTCCGTCGCCGCCACCGCGGACCGGGCCCCGCCGGATGCCGGGACATGGTGCGGCGCGGCGCGATCGGCGAGTACGGTCACCGCGACCGCGGCCAGCAGCACCCCGTGCGCAAGGTACACCGTGACCCCGGGCGCGGGCAGATACTGTGCGACCACGGCGGCGGCCAGGGTGCCCACCGCCGATCCGAGCACGGTGGCGCTCGCCATGGCGGTGCGGCCCCCTTCGCCGCGCCGCTCCAGGATCAGCCCGGCCAACGAACCGGTCACCAGCCCCACCGACAGCCCCGCGCAGATCCGCGCCACACAGGCGAGCCACGCCGAATCCGCCGCGGCCATCGCCAGATCCGCCGCCACGCCGAGGGCCGACCCCGCCCCGATCCGCCACCACCAGCCCGCCCGCCCCGGCGGCGTGCCCAGCACCGACAGGGTGGGCGTCAAGGCCACCAGATACGCCGCGAAGATCACCGTGATGAGCAGCGGCGCCAGCGCCCAGGCATGCCGGTAGTACGGCATCATCCCGGTCGCGAGATTGGGTTGCGCCATGACCAGCACAAACAGCGCACCCGGAGCGACTACCCGCATCCTGCCCCCTAATTGAGGAGATCTTCTCGATTGAAGGATAGACAATTGAGAAGAAGTTCTCTACTCGAACGGGCACCCTCGCGCCCGTCACGGAACGGAGCTGTGCAGGATGGTGAGGTGCCCGTGAACACCCGCAGTGATGCCCAGCGCAGCCGCGTACTGCTGGTCGATGCGGTCCGCAGCCTGCTGCAGGACGGCCGCGTCGGCTTCTCGATCCCGGAGCTGGCCGCCGCGGCGGGCGTCGGTGTGGCCACGGCCTACCGGCATTTCCCGACGCCGCAGGACGCGATGCAGGCCTTCCACCGCCGGGCCCTCGAACAGCTGATCACGGCGCTCACCGCGGTGGACGCCGGTCCGGATCCCGTCTCGCGCTTCCATCGCTGCTGCCGCACCTGGGTCGAGCAGGCCATGCAGTGGGGACCGGGCGTGCGCTACGTCCGCAGCAGCAAGGGTTTCGTCGAACGTCTCGCGGACGGCGACGAGTCCATCACCGCCCTGCACGACATCCTGACCGACGTGCTGAATTCGCTGGCGCGCGAAGGCAAGTCGGCCGAGGACGATCTCAGCTACGCGGTGCTGCTCTGGATCACGATCTTCGACGAACGCGTCGTCTACGACCTCACCGAGCACCGCCGGTGGACACCCGGCGAGGTCACCGATCACCTCACCCGGGCGGTCGCGGGGGCGCTGGGCCTGGCGGTGTGACCCTCAGGAACTGAGTTCCAGCGCCTCGTCGAAGGTGATGCCGCCCTCCACGGTGTGCGGGGTGCGGCGGCGGTTCGGCGAGCCGAGCGCGGTGGTGAGGTCGGAGCCGTCGTGTTCGGCCAGCAGATCCTTGGAGTCCCACACCAGCAGCGTGGCGCTGACGGTGTTCTCCGCCGCCGAATGCGCCAGGTCGTAGTGGGCGCAGGCGGGGACGTGGTCGTAGGTGATCCACAGGTCGTAGCCGGTCATGAACAGGTCGAGGTCGAAATCGACCGACAGGCCGAGCAATTCGCTCTTGCCGTTGTCGTCGACGCCCGCGAACGCCTCGTCCAGCGCCAGCAGCCGGGGCGCCTGCGGATCGGCGGAATCCAGCATGACGTGCGCCGCGGCGAACAGCGGCAGATGCAGCGATACCGACTGCTCGCCGCCGGACAGCGCGCTGTGGCGGGCCACGGTGAGCCGGTCCTCGCTGCCGTCCGCGGTGATCAGCGTGAAGGAGAACACCCGCCAAGTGCGGTAATCCAGTGTGGTGGCGAGGATTTCGGGATAGGAGCGCTCCGGGTGCGCGGCGCGGGCGGTGCGGATCTCGGCGGCGAAGTGGGCGCGGATGGTGGCCAGATCCTCGGGGGCGAGATCGGAGGCGTCGCGGTCGAGCAGCTTGCAGACCGCCCGTGCGGAATCGGACAGGTTGTCGGCCAGCACCCAGTGCACGCCGATGGTGTTGCCCGAGGACATCCGGCGCTGCTTCATCTCGCTGCCCATCCGCGTGATGAGATCGCGGGCGTCGCTGGTGCGTTCGTGGATCTGCTGGGCCAGCCCGGTCAGCAGCGCGTCCTCCAGGATGCGGCGCTCGGCGTCGGTGAGCAGCAGTTCCTGGTCGGAGCGGGCGCCGGCGATGCGGTCGGCGAAGTCGGCCAGCGCGGCGGCGCCCTGATCGTCGTGTACCTGCACCACGGTGAGGCCGTCGGCCGCGTCCCATTGCAGCCGGTAGTCCTGGCGGGCGGCGGCCAGGGCGGCGTCGAACTCCTGGAGGGCGGCGGTCACCGCGCTGCGCGTCGACTTGCGCGCCGCCTCGCCCGCGCGCACCGACGACGTTGCCGCGGAGAGGTTCTCGAACAGCTCGTGCACCTCGTCGGGCAGTACTCGCACCGGTTCGGCGTCCTCGCCCGGGGTTTTCGGGCCGGTCGTCTCGATGCGGTAGAGCAGCTGTTCGGGGGTCGACCACGCGGCCTCGCTGCTGGGCCAGCGGCTACCCTCCGGCGCGCCGAGCAGGCTGAGCAGATCCGGGCGGGCATAGGGCGCAAGGTGTTTCACGTCGGCGAGCAGTTCGGTGAGGGCGGTGCCGAGCGAATCGTGCGCGGCGCGGTAGGCGCCCTCGGCGGTGCCGACACCCTCGATGGCGTCGGCGGCGGCCTTGCGGGCCGCCTTCTGCTCCGCGCGCGCGGCCTCGATGCGCTCGCGGGCCTGTTCGAGTTCGTGGTCGATGTCGGCGGCGCCCGCGCCCAGGGCCTCCCGCAGGGTCTCCAGCTTGCGCAGCTGTTCCTCGTATCCGGTGCGGGCGGCCTCGGCCTCCTCGGCGAAGGCCTCGGCCAGGTCGCGGGATTCGGCGAGGCGGTCGTCGGATTCGCGGGCGCGCTCGTGCTCGCGCTGGTGGTCGCCACGCAGCCGCAACAGGGCGGTGCCGGTGTTCTCGAAGTGCCGGATGGCGGCGGCCAGGGCGTCCAGTTCGGCGGGATCGCGCGGGGCCCGGTGCGCCGCGGCGACCGACCGGACCTTCTTGTCGGCGGCGGTGAACGCGGCCACGGCCTGATCCAGGTCGCGATCGGCCTGCGTCGCGCTCTCGGACCGGGAACGCAGCATGCCGGCCGCCTCGGACACCGCCCGCAGGGCCGTGGTGACGCCGCTGGTCCGGGGAAGCGCCTTGGCGGCGGCGGAGATCCCCGCCAGCTCCGCGGTCGCCGACTCCTCCTCCGCCCGCGCGGCCTGCCCGGCCTCCTCGGCGGCCTCGATCGCGGCGGCGATCTCGGCCAGCCGCAGTTCGCGGCGCCGAGCGCGAGCGGTAGCGCCGATGAACTCGGCGTGCGACTTGGTGTGACGGCCCAGCTGAACACCATGCCGATACCGCCCGTCCGCACCGACCGTCACGTGCGTCGCCCCGCCACCCGCGGTATCACTTCCTCCGCTGCCGCTGCCGCTGCCGCTGCCGCTGCCGCTGCCGCTGCCGCTGCCGCTGCCGCTGCCGCTGCCG
>NZ_BAGL01000054.1 GCF_000308875.1 Nocardia transvalensis NBRC 15921 | reverse complement strand
ACGGAGGGCATGCTCGGCGGCCAGGCCCGCGTGCCGAATGTCGCCGGAACGTGGAAGAGCCTGACCGACAACGTGAATTCGATGGCCGGCAACCTCACCAGCCAGGTGCGGTCCATCGCCCAGGTCACCACCGCGGTCGCGCGCGGCGACCTGTCGCAGAAGATCGACGTCGACGCGCACGGCGAGATCCTCGAGCTCAAGACAACGATCAACACGATGGTCGACACGCTGTCGTCGTTCGCCGCCGAGGTCACCCGTGTGGCGCGCGAGGTCGGCAAGGAGGGCAAACTCGGCGGCCAGGCCGAGGTCGAGGGCGTCTCCGGCACCTGGAAGCGGCTGACCGAGAACGTGAACGAACTCGCCGGCAACCTGACCCGGCAGGTGCGCGCCATCGCCGAGGTGGCCAGCGCGGTCGCCACCGGCGATCTCACCCGCTCGATCGCGGTCGAGGCCAACGGCGAGGTGGCCGCGCTGAAGAACAACATCAACGCGATGGTGCAGTCGCTGCGCGAGACCACCCGCACCAACGAGGAGCAGGCCTGGCTCAACACCAACCTCGCCCGGATCTCCGGCCGGCTGCAGGGCCACCGCGACCTGAGCGCGGTGGCGCAGCTGATCATGAGCCAGATGACGCCCCTGGTCGAGGCGCAGTACGGCGCGTTCTTCTTCATGGAGGGCGACAGCGAGCGCGGCCGGCTGCGGCTGATCGCGGGCTACGGCCGCAAGGAGGACGATACGATCTTCGATCTCGGCGAATCGCTGGTCGGCCAGGTGGCGCAGACCAAGAAGACGATCCTCGTCGAGCAGACGCCGCCCGATTACGTGTGGATCTCCTCCGGCCTGGGCGCCGGGAAACCCGCGAGCCTGATCGTGCTACCGATCGTCTTCGAAGATCAGGTGCTCGGCGTGATCGAGCTGGCCTCCTTCGGCCGGTTCACCGCCGTGCAGCGGGACTTCCTCGAACAACTCATGGAGAGTATCGGCGTCAACGTCAACACCATCATGGCGAATGTGCGCACCGACTCGCTGCTGAAGGAGTCGCAGCGGCTGGCCGGGCAGCTGCAGCAATCCAATGCCGAACTCGAAGAGAAGGCCGAACTGCTGGTCCGGCAGAACCGCGATATCGAGATGAAGAATTTCGAGATCGAGCAGGCCCGCCAGGAGATCGAGGAACGCGCGCAGCAATTGGCGCTGGCGTCGAAATACAAGTCGGAATTCCTCGCGAATATGTCGCACGAACTGCGCACGCCGCTGACCAGCCTGCTCATTCTCGCCGGGGTGCTGTCGCAGAACGCGTCGAAGAACCTCACCGCCAAACAGGTCGAATTCGCCCGGGTGATCCAGTCCGCCGGCAAGGATCTCCAGCAATTGATCGACGACATCCTCGATCTGACCAAGGTCGAGGCGGGCAAGATGGACGTGCGCGCCGAGCGGATTCCGCTGCGGCAGTTGATCGAGTACGTGCAGACCACCTTCCAGCCGCTGACGATCCAGAAGGGTCTCGCCTTCGAGGTCGAGGTCGAGGCCGATGTGCCGACGCATATCGACACCGACGAGCAGCGGCTGCGGCAGGTGCTGCGCAACCTGCTGTCCAACGCGGTGAAGTTCACCGAGCAGGGGCAGATCGAGTTGCGGGTCTGCCGGGACGGCGATCAGGTCGCGTTCTCGGTGCGCGACACCG
The DNA here is from genome assembly GCF_000308875.1 of Nocardia transvalensis NBRC 15921. GTDB lineage: Bacteria > Actinomycetota > Actinomycetes > Mycobacteriales > Mycobacteriaceae > Nocardia > Nocardia transvalensis. The sequence continues at coordinate 26,911 of NZ_BAGL01000054.1, read as the reverse complement.
GCATCGGCATCGCCGAGCAGAATCTGGAGACCATCTTCGCGGCGTTCCAGCAGGCCGATGGCACCACCAGCCGCCGTTACGGCGGCACCGGCCTCGGCTTGTCGATCAGCAGGCAGGTGGCGAATCTGCTCGGTGGCGAGATCCGCGCGGAGAGCCGGCTCGGCGTCGGCAGTACGTTCACGCTGTTCATTCCGGTCCGCATGCCGCAGGAGGCGCCCGCCGAGGCCAGGATGCGGCCGAAGACGACGGCGCGGACGGTGCTCATCGTGGAGAATCCGGTCGAGCGGCCGCTGACCCGCCTGGTCGACGGCCTGGTGGGGGAGGTGTCCGACACCGAGGGGACCGTGCGGATCGAATCCGTCGGCGTCGCGGAGGAGGCGTTCGAGCTGGTGTCGGGATGCCAGTACGTCCTGGTGGACGCGAGCCTGCCGGGTGCGTTCTCGCCGTCGTTCCTGGACGGGCTGCGGAGCCGCATCGCGCCGCGCAGCATTCCGATGCTGGCCCATCCGATCCGCCCGCTGGATTCGGAGCAACAGCAGTCGGCGGAGACGGCCGCCCGCAACCACGGGTACGAACTGCTCGGCTCGGCCGACGAGTTCCGGGAACGGTTCATCCTGCTGCTCACCCAGCCGCATCCCACCGGGATCGAGACCCCGGGCCGGCGGCCCGGCTATCCGCGGCTGCAGGGACGGCGGGTGCTGCTCGTCGACGACGACGCCCGGAACGTGCTGGCCATCGCCGGTGTCCTGGAGCTGAACGGTATGCGGGTCGAGCACGCGCCCAACGGCCGCAAGGGGATCGAGGCGTTGCGGGATCACCCGGACGTCGACGTCATCCTGATGGACGTGATGATGCCGGAGATGGACGGCTACGCCACCACGACGACCATCCGCCAGATGCCGCGCTTCGACCGGCTGCCGATCATCATGGTGACCGCCAAGGCCATGGCCGGTGACCGGGAGAAGAGCCTGGCGTCCGGGGCCAGCGACTACATCACCAAACCCGTCGATCCGGACGAACTGCTCGGCTGTATCGATCGGTGGCTCGCCGACGCGGCCCGGCCGGATGCGGGTCCGCGCTGATACGGCGTGCGGCGCACCGGTTCCCGGAGGACGTCAGCGGTTCCCGGCGGCCGCGTGCACGGCGGTGAGGCGGGCGGCGCGGATGGCGTCCCACAGGGGTCGCAGCAGCGTCTCCTGCGCGTGCATGGCGCTGGCCGAGGCGGGGGAGGAGGCGGGGGCCTGCTGCGCCACGGTCAGAATCGCGGCGACGTGGTCGGCGGTGTCGAGGATGCGGCGGGCCCGCAGTGGCGCCGAATCGGGGTAGACGTGCCGGGAGTAGTCGGCGAGTTCGGCCTCCACCATCTCGCGCGGATCCATGTCGTCGGTGCCGACGCCGGTGGTCTGCAGCTGCATGAGCGCGTCGGCCGCGTCGCGCACGGCCTGGCGCATCGCGTACTCGGCCTCGCCGAGGGCCATATCGGGCGTCGGATTCGGGACCGGGGTGTGGTAGACGGTCCACTGCAGGGTGTCGTCGCCGGACCACTGCGGCACCAGGCCGACGCCCTCCTCGCCGGGGACGCCGACGACGATGCCCTCCTCCGCTTCCAGTGCCGCCGAGGCGAATTCGGATCCGGTGGGCAGCCCCCGCACATCGCCGGGCACCGGTAGCACGAGGCGTACCAGCGCGCGCGGCGCCTCCAGGGCCTCCCGGATCACCTTGAGCAGCATCATGATTCCCGTGCCGACGCCGATCGGTTCCGCCGTCGGCCACGGCAGGCCGGTGCGTCCGCCGGTGACCGGATCCCCGGCCGCCACACCGTGCCGCGGCGCCCAGGCGCGCAACGCGTCGAGCACATCGTCGGGTGCGCTGTGGCCGGCCAGCCAGGACCCGGCCCATACCGTCAGCGTCGCACTGGGAGAACACATGTTTCGAGCATAACTGGGTAATTGCACGCCTACCCGCCGGTGTCGGAACCTCGGTGGCCGACGCCTTCGCCCGATCGGATGCCCGCGGCCGCACCCGCCGGGCGACCGGGGAATCCCGACTCCGGGACGGAAACCATCGGCCGCGGCGCGGGACGCGCGGGTGTCGGTGGGTGCCGTTAGTCTGCGGGCAGACGGCCCGACGAGGGGGTGGATGTGAACCGGACGGATCGGTTGTACGCGCTGGTGGAGGATCTGCGGGCGATCGCGCCGCGGCGGCGGTCGGCGCGCGAGCTGGCGGCCCGGTACGAGGTGAGCGTGCGGACCATCGAGCGCGATATCTCGGCGTTGCAGCAGTCGGGCGTGCCCATCTACGCCGATGTGGGCCGGACGGGCGGCTATGCGCTGGACAAGCGGATGTCGTTGCCGCCGTTGAACTTCTCCCCGACCGAGGTGGTGGCCATCGGGGTCGCGCTGCAGCAGCTGCGCGGCACGCCGTTCGACGCGGCGGGCAGCGGCGCGCTGGCCAAGATCCTGGCGGCGCTGTCGGACGAGTCGGCGCATGCGGCACGGGATCTGGCGGGCCGGGTGCGGTTGATGGAGCTGGACGACGAGCGGCGGTCCGCGCCCTTCGCCGGGCTGGTGCAGCAGGCCGTGCAGAGCCGTCGCGTGCTCGAGATGTCTTATCTGGACCGGTTCGGCGCGGCGACCGAGCGCGCCGTCGAACCGGCCCAGCTCATGTGCGGCTGGGACGGGTGGTACCTGATCGGATGGTGCCGGCTGCGCGAGGAGAGCCGGGTCTTCCGGCTGGACCGCATCCGGTCGGCGCGGCTGGGCGACATCGTCACCGCGGCCCGACCGTCGCGCGACTGCGAGGGCATCTCGCCGGACCGCATCGTCCGAATTCTGAGTCTCGACAAAACACCGACATAGGGTTGTCGCGCGGGTCCCCGAAGCTGGGATCCGCGCCGCCGGACGGGCTGCGCGGAATCCGAGAGGGAGATATCGCATGGCACCCGAATTCGACACCGTGGCCTGGTTCCAGGTGGGCAGCGCCGACGCCGCGGCGGCCCAGCGCTTCTACGGCGAGCTGTTCGGCTGGGGCTTCCGCTCCGATGCCGGCAGCGGCGAGGGGTACGACCTGGTCACCTACGCGGGCCAGGAGATCCCCGCCGGCGGGATTGCGCATATCGACGACTCCGACACGCCGCACGCGATGTTCTGCGTCGTCGTCCGGGACGTCGCGGCGACGTCCGACCGGGCGGTGGCGCTCGGCGGCAAGGTGCTCACCCCGCTCACCACCACACCGGACGGCCTGACGTTCGCGCACCTGCTCGACGGCGAGAACAACCGCTTCATGGTCTTCACGCCGCCCTCGGCGTGATCGGACGGCGGCGGCGCCGACGGTGGCGCCGCCGCACTACTCCGGCTCGGTGACGAAGTCGATGAGCCGTTCCACCGCGCCGATCAGGGGCGCCTCCAGATCGCGGAAGCTGCCGACGGCCTCGTAGACCCGCCGCCAGCCCTCCTGTGGGGTGCCCCAGCCCAGCCGGTCGCAGATGCCGGTCTTCCAGTCCTCGCCGCGCGGCACGTCGGGCCAGGCCCGGATGCCGAGCGCGGCCGGGCGCACGGCCTGCCACACATCGATATAGGGATGGCCGGTCACCAGGACGTGCGGCCCGAGCCCGGCCGTCAGGTGCGTCTCCTTGGACCCGGTGACCAGATGGTCGACCAGGACGCCGACCCGGCGGCCCGGGCCCGGTTCGAAGCCGGTCAGTCGCTCCGCCAGGTTGTCCAGACCCTCGAGATGTTCGACGACGACGCCCTCCACGCGCAGGTCGTGCCCCCACACCCGCTCGACGAGCGCGGCGTCGTGCACACCCTCCACCCAGATGCGGCTGGTCCGCGCCACCCGCGCGCGCAGCCCCTCGACCCGCGTCGACCCCGAGGCCGAACGGGTCGGCCGGGCCGGCGCGGCGGCCCGCGGCCGGATCAGCGTGACCGGCTGTCCATCGATGAGAAAGGCCGCCTCCCGCAACGCGAACAGCCGGACCTTCCCGTGGCGGTCCTCCAGTTTCACGAACTCGCCGTCGTAGCTGCGGTCGAAACCGACGACGGCGCCGCAGAATCCGGTCGCGGCGTCCTCGACCACCAGCTCGCGGTCGGCCTCCACCTGTGGCGCCGGGCGCTTCGTCTTCCTGGCGTGTCCACCGAAGATGTCCCCGTAGTCGCGCGTACTCACGCGCTCGAAAATACCTTGCGCACCACCCCGACTGGTCACAAGTCCTGGTGGTATGCGGCGGCCGGTCCGGCGACTCGGGAGATCACAAGTCGCGTGTGTAGCCCTCATCCTGTGCCCTCGCCCACTAGAGTGAGAGCGTGGCCGCAATCGTGTGGCTGGTCGCGGGGATCCTGCTCGCGGCCGCCGAAATGCTCACCGGTGATTTCACGCTGCTCATGCTGGGTGGCGCCGCGCTCGTGACGGCGGGCGTGTCCGGGGTGGCGGGTACCTCGATCCTGGTCGACGCCATCGTGTTCGGGGTGAGCTCCGTGGCGCTGATGTTGCTGGTGCGCCCGATGCTGTTGCGGCGGTTCGCAACTCCACCACCCACTCCGACGAACGTGGACGCGCTTCCGGGCAAGACCGCCCGGGTGCTCCAGACGGTCAACGAGCACACCGGCCAGGTCAAGATCGGGGGCGAGGTGTGGAGCGCCCGCCCGCTCGATCACGGCGAGGAGTACGCCGAGGGTGAGACCGTCTACGTCATGAAGATCGACGGCGCGCACGCCGTCGTGTGGAAGGGGCCTTAATGGCTGTACTGATCGTCGCCATCGTCCTCGTCATCCTGGTCGTGGTGGTGGTGTTCAAATCGATCGCGCTGGTGCCGCAGGCCGAGGCCGCCGTCATCGAGCGCCTGGGCCGCTATTCGCGCACGGTGTCGGGCCAGCTGACGTTCCTGGTGCCGTTCGCCGACCGCGTCCGGGCCAAGGTCGACCTGCGCGAGCGCGTGGTGTCCTTCCCGCCGCAGCCGGTGATCACGCAGGACAACCTGACCGTCCAGATCGACTCGGTGGTGTACTTCCAGGTCACCAGCCCGCAGGCGGCGGTCTACGAGATCAGCAACTACATCGCCGCGGTCGAGCAGCTGACCATCACCACGCTGCGCAACGTGGTCGGCGGCATGACCCTGGAGGAGACGCTGACCTCCCGCGACCAGATCAACTCGCAGCTGCGCGGCGTGCTCGACGAGGCCACCGGCCGCTGGGGCCTGCGCGTCGCGCGAGTCGAGCTGAAGGCCATCGATCCGCCTCCGTCGATCCAGGAGTCGATGGAGAAGCAGATGAAGGCCGACCGCGAGAAGCGGGCCATGATCCTCACCGCGGAAGGTAACCGCGAGGCGCAGATCAAGTCCGCCGAGGGCGCCAAGCAGGCCCAGATCCTGTCCGCGGAAGGTTCCAAGCAGTCGGCGATCCTCGGCGCGGAAGGTGACCGGCAGAGCCGGATCCTGCGGGCCCAGGGTGAACGCGCCGCCGCCTACCTGCAGGCACAGGGCCAGGCCAAGGCCATCGAAAAGGTCTTCGCCGCAATCAAGTCCGGGAAGCCCACCCCGGAACTGCTTGCCTACCAGTACATGCAGACGCTGCCGCTGGTCGCCAAGGGCGACGCCAACAAGGTGTGGATGGTGCCCAGCGATTTCGGCAAGGCCCTCGAGGGCTTCGCGCGCAACTTCGGCACCCAGGGCGAGGACGGCGTCTTCCGCTACGAGCCGGCGCCCGACGGCGACGGTGGCCCGCGGCCGGAGGACGACGCCGACGAGGTCGCCGACTGGTTCGACGTCAAGACCGACCCGGCCGCCGAGCGGGCCGTGCGCGCCGCCGAGGCCGCGGCCGCCACGCCGGTGGAATCGCCGATCCCGCCGGTGCCGGGGCGGAATCAGCCGCAGCCGGGGATCGGCGGCGGGGGCTTCCAGCCGGACCGTGCACAGCCGCCGCAGCAGTCCTTCCCGCCCGCCGGTGAGAACCGGCCGTGGCAGCCGCCGGAGTTCCCGCAGGGCCGTTAACGTCTCGGCGGTTCGTGCGATGTTCCGGGTGGCTGGTTCTCCGATCTAGAACCAGCCCCCGGAGCTGACACGACCGGCTGCAACGACGCGGTATCGGGGGGACGATGGTGAGGCGACGAGCGGTACTTCAGGCGGGGGCACTCGCCCCTTTTCTCGCGGCCTGTGCTCCGGGCATCCTGCTGGGTGATCCGGACGCGGTGCGAATCGCGGTGCCCTGGAGCGGATCCGAACTCGCCGCCTTCCGCGCCGTTCTCGACGGCGCGGGCCTGCGCGACCGGGTCGACGTCCTGCCGCTCGGCGACGATATCGATACCGCCCTGCTGGCGCGCGGCCGCTCGGCGCCCGATCTGGTGATGCTGCCGGAGGTGGGGCGTGTGCGGGAACTCGCGGGGGACCGGCTGCGCGTGCTGCCGGAGTCGCTGTGGACCGACGCCGGGGGCCCGCTCTACCACGATGTGTGGCAAGAGTTGTTGTGGGAGAACGGAAAACCGTACGCCGTGCCGTTCAAGTCGGCGAACAAGTCGCTGGTCTGGTACGACCGCTTCGCCTTCGGCGGGACCGGCCCGCGCGACGATCCGCAGGAGTGGACGCTGGCGCAATGGCCCGGGAAGATGCGCCGCATCGCCGCCGCCGGTCGCCGTCCCCTGGCGCTGGGCGCGGCCGACGGGTGGGTGCTGGCCGACATGTTCGGCAACGTGCTCTACAGCGAAAACCAGTGGGACTACCGGGATCTGGCCGCGTCGGGAGACGGGCGCATCCGGCCGCGGGTGTGGAATCTGGATTCGGTGCGGGCCACCTTCCATCGGATCGGTGAGGTCTGGGGTCAGGCCGGCGCGTTCCCGGGCGGTGTGACCGGCGCGCTCACCCGCCAGTATCCGGACGCGGTGCGGCAGGTATTCGAATTGCGCAGTGCGGCCATGGTGGTCGCCCCGGACTTCGCCGAACCGATCGTGCGCAGCAGCCTGGACCGCGCGGGGCGCGACGACGACGCGGTTGGCGTCATGCAGTTCCCGGTCGTCGAGGACGGGAAGGACCGGCCGCTGATCGGCGGCGGTGACGTCCTCGTGGTGACGGCCGAGACCCGGCGCGCCGTCGATCCGGTGGTCGGCGCGCTGGCCGCGCCCACCGCCGTGCGGCCGTGGATCGACCGGTACGGCGGATTCCTGGCGCCGAGCCCCCGCGCCCGGCCGGACCACCGGCCGATGCTCGATCCCGTGGCGGACCAGCTGAATTCGTGGACCGTCTTCGACTTCGCCGACCTCATCGGCCCGGCCGGACGGCGGGACGGACTGTGGCGGGTGCTCACCGATTTCCTCGTGACGGTCGGAGACGGCCGGGTGGACCGGGTGGACGCGGCCACCGAACACGCGATCGCCGCGCTCGACGAGTTCGAGCGGAGGTCGTGATGGCGCCGGAGCGGCTGTACGCCAACGGTTTGGAGCTGGAACTGGCGACCCGGCGGATGGCCGGGCCCCTGATCGCCGGCAGTCATCCGCGGCGGTGGGTGTCGTGGGTGCTGCAACTCCCGGCCGCGGCGCTCGTCCTGTTACTGCTCGTCGGCCCGGCGGCGACGACCGTGTGGACCGCAGCCCGGGTGCGGCCCGGGATGGTGGTGTGCTGCGCGGTCTTCGCGGCCGCGGCGGTGTTGCTGCGCATGACATTTCGCAAGGACGCGCGGCTGGCAGCCCTGTGGAACACCTGGCGGGGCAGTCGGTCCGGTGATGCCGAAGCTCCGCATCCGTTCGCGCGGTGGGTGGCGCGCATCGGCCGGATCCGGGGTCCGCTGGCGGAGTTCCTGTTGCTGCGGAACAGGACTCGCGCGGCGGCGCTGTGGACGGTGCTGCTCGTGGTGTCGGTGACGGCGTTGGTGATCTCGGCCTGGGGGATCGCGGTGGCGCTGGGAGCCGAGGGGCGCGGCGCGTACGGCCGCACCTTGCTGTGGGTGCTGTGCGCGCTCGGAATCCTCGGCGCGGCACTGGAATTCGCGCGCATCGGGCGGCGCGCCTGGTGGCCGTGGCAGCCGCTGATCCTCCCGTTCGGGATGTCGGCGTTCGCCGGTGGGCTGGCGCTGCGGCTGGTGTTCGAGTATCCGCAGCGGCGGCTGCCGCTGGACAGCGTGACCGGGCAGCAGATGTGGTTGTTCGGCCTGCTGTTCGCGGTCTTCGTGTGGGCGTGGCTGGGTGTGCTGTTCACCCTCTTCCGGGCGGCCGTCGACGCCGTGGAGGCCGACCCGGTGCGCCGCGACTACGCCTACCACCGGGAGACCCGGCCCGCGCGTACCGAACTGCGGGTGCCCTGGACCGGCCCCCGGGTGCGGGCCTTCCTGTCGGCGCGGGCGCGCACGCACGCCGCGCGCCGTGCCGCCCGCCCGTCCCGCAGACGGCTCTTCGAACTGGTGCGTCCGGTCTTCCTGGTTCTCGGGCTGGTGGTCGCCGTGGCGGCGGCCCGCGTCTTCGACGCGATCCTGATCGCCGTGCCCGGATCGCTGCAGTATTCGCTCGACAGCGCGACCGTGCACTGGTGGCGGCTGGTCACCGACGATGGGCTCGACCGCGGCGTGGCGGCGGCCTACGCGCTGCCGCTGGCGGTGCTGGTCGGGCTGGCGGCCTACGTGTTGCAGACCAATGTGCGCCGCCATCAGACCGGATGGGCGGCTCGTCCGGCCCGGGAACCGGTGCCGCCGCGGCTGGCCCCGCCGGGCCTGACGGGTCGCCGGCGAATATCGGCGACGACCCGGGGGCTCCTGCGGGTGCTGGCGGTATCGCTGCTGGCGGTGTGGCCGATCGTGGTACTCGCCGTCTTCGGTCTGATCGGCGCGGATGGCCCGGGTCTCGCCGGACCGGACGCGGTGTGGCGCGACAGCGAGATGCTGCGGGCGATGGCGAATACCGGCTGGGTCGCGCTGTGGGCGACGCTGCTGCTGCTGTGCGCGGCCCTGCCCGTCGCCCACTATCTGGCGGCGCTGCGGTCCGACAGCGCGGTGTCCAAGGTCGCGGTCGTCTTCCTGGTGGTGTTCACGGTGATGCCCGCGCAGATGTACGTCGGTCCGATCCGGCGGGTGATCGAATTGTTCGGTCTCACCGGCACTTCCGTCTCGTCGCTGATCGTCGTGCACGCGGCCATCGGGCTGCCGATCGCCGTGCTCATCCTGCGCGGCGCGCTGCTGGCGCCGCTGGACAGCCCCGCCGCGGACGCCCTGCACGGCCTCGCCGGTCCGGGCGCGGTCGTGTGGCGGGTGCTGGTCGCCGCGCGCACCGCCCTGGGCGCGGTGGCCGTGCTGGAGCTGATCCAGGTGTGGAACGACTTCTTCATCGGGCTGCTGGTCAGCGGCTCCGATGTCAGCCCGTGGTCGCTGCTGCTGTGGGGTGAGGCGCGGCAGTTCAACGAGAACGCGAGCCATCTCGCCGCCGGTGCGCTGCTGGCGGCCGTACCGCCCACGCTCCTGCTGCTGGCGACCTGGCGTCGCTTCCTGGTTCCGGGACTCACCGGCGGGGTGCTGCGATGACCGAGACACCGCGCGAACCGCACCGCGCGCCCGCCCCCGAGTCGGCGGCGACGCTCATCGCGACGCCGAAATCCTCTGTCTGGCAAGGCTTGCTGGGCAGTGCGTGGGTGATCGCGTCGTCGATCATGCTGGAGGTCGTCGCCAAACTTCTCGAGGGCGTGGTCGGCGAGAACCCGGTGGTGAGCCGGATCGTCGGCGCGTTGCGCTGGATCGTCGTCCTGGCGGTGGTCGTCGCCGCCGTGTATCTGGTGTGGCGCCGCCTGTCGGATATGCGCGAGCGGGTCCGGCGCGGCCGCGAACTCGATATGACCGCGACCCTGGTGGAGCCGGCCGTCCCGGTGCGAGAACGGTTCGAGCCCACGGCCTTTCGCCCGCCGAGCGTCCGCCCGGACCTGCTTCCGGAGGACGTCGCCGTCGCCGCGGGCCTGCGCGATCTCGCCCTGCCCGACTACGAATCCGCGGCCCTGTTCGACGTCGTGAGCGCGATGCTCGCCGCCGAGCACCTGCTGCCTGCGCACTCCCGAACACCCGAACCGCGGTCCCTGACGGCCGCCGCGGTGATCCGCCGCCTGATGGCGCACGAGGTGCTGGCGCACTGCGCCGAGGACCGGTTCGCCGACCGCCGCCGGCGGGCCGAACCGGAGGCCGCCGAGCGGACGCGCCGCACGGCGGATGTCTTCCGCCTCGCCTACGTCCCGGCCGTCGCCGGCCGGCCGCGCCCCGGCGATGCCGAGGTGGCGATCCGCAACCGTGCCGCGCGGCAGGCGATGGCCCCGGCGCTGCTGCGGCACTACGCCGACCGGGCCCAGCGCTGGGTGATCGCGCTGGACTCCAACCGGCTCGGCGCGGGCGCGCGGCGCTGGTTCACCGACGAATGGCTGCGGCTGGCCGAACTGGTCGAGGCCTGCGCGCCACCCCCGGCGCCGCGGGCGCCCACCCTCGCACCCGGTCCCGACTACGGTCGCGCCGACGCCCGGCGGGCCCCGCGGCTGCCGGAGGATCTGCGCCGGACCGTCGACGTTTCCGCCCTCGCGCGCATCGCCGATGCGCTGGACGTCTGGTACGCCTACAACGGATGGCCCGAGGACGCCGACGGTGTCGCCGCCGCCGTCCGCCGGATCATGGACTCCCCCCTCGGCGGCGATCGCCCGGAGTTGCGCGCACTGGCCCGGATCCGCGCGGGAGAACCCGGCCCGCGCGTCCGGGCCTACCGCCCGCGCCGCTATTCGACGAGCCTGCAGGCGCGCCGCGCGCATCGGCTCGCCCTTCAGCGGCTCGACACCCCGGACGCTCCCGCACCGCCGGACCCGCCGCCGGGCGTGTTCGCGGGCCGGGTCGCGGGATGGACGAGACGGCTGCGCGGGCCGGACCGGTCCGCCGACCCGCCGGGCGATGCGCTCGACGAGGTCGTCGACCAGCTCGAGAAGGCGTGGTGGTGGCTGCCGTACGCGGATATCGCGGGGGAGGTGTGCGCGCTGGTCGACCTCGCGATCGTGCACCTGCGGCAGGGCCGCCTGGTCGCGGCCCGCAATCGCCTCGAACTGGCCGAATCGCTGACCCGCAGCGGCCGCGACCCCGCCGGGCGGGCGCACACCTTCGAGATAATGGGCGTGCTGTGGTGGATGCGCGGCGAACCGCGGCGGGCCCTGCGCTTCTGGCAACTGGCCCTGACCCGCTACGACGAGCTGAACCACCGGCTCGGCACCGCCCGCTGCCTGCAGCATCTCGGGTCCGCGGCGGCCGTCGCGCCCGAGTACGGCAGCCTGCTGCTCACGGGCGACCTCGATACCGACGAGGTGCTGCGGCAGGCCAGTGGGTGGCTGGCCAGGGCACAGAGCCTGCACCCCGCCGCCCTGCTCGCCGCCGACTATCGCGAACCCGTCTGCGCCCGCCTGGTCGCGCGTGGCGTCACCCCGCTGTCCGACGTCGACCAGTGGCCGTTGCCGGTCGCCGACGGCGGCGACCCGGTGGTGGCGCTGGCGTGACCGTCGCGCCGACTTCTGGTTCACTGGACGGGAACGCGGCGGTGGGGCTCGCCGCTTCCGGAACCGCCGGAACAACCGCGGCACGCAGGCCGCCAACAGTCCCTACCCGAACGCAACCCCCGTGGTCGATTCGTGTAGGAGACGTGTGTGACGAGTAGGCAGATCCGGCCCTCGGAGATCGAGGAGCCCATCGATGCGGATATCGACCTGCGGGAGCCGGCCCAGCGTCGCGAGCTGAGCCGTTCGCACGGGGCCGTGCTGCCGGTCATCGCCGTCGGCGGCGGCGTCGGCGCGCTGGCCCGATACGGTCTCGCGCAGTGGTGGCCGACGCCCGCAGGAGGATTTCCCTGGGTCACCTTCGTCACCAATGTCCTGGGCTGCTTCCTCATCGGCGTCCTCATGGTCGCGATCACCGATATCTGGAGCCCGCACCCGCTGGTCCGGCCGTTCCTCGGGGTGGGCATCCTCGGCGGATTCACCACCTTCTCCACCTACGCCAACGAGGCGCGCGATCTGCTGCGGCCGGAGACGGTGGCGCTGTCGTTCGCCTACCTCGCGGGCACGCTGGTCTGCGCCCTTCCGGCGACGCTGGCAGCCATGCGACTGACCCGCGGCCTCTACGCGTACGCGCGGGCGCGCAGGGGAGCGGGCGCATGACCGTGATCCTGATCTTCGTGGGCGCGATGGTCGGCGCGCCCCTGCGCTATCTGGTCGACCGCACGATCCAGGCGCGGCACGACACCGCGTATCCCTGGGGCACGTTCCTGGTCAACCTCGGCGGGTGTGCGGTCCTCGGCGGCCTGGCCGCGGCGGCCGTCTCCGCTCCCGTATTCGCCCTGGTGGGCACCGGATTCTGCGGGGCACTGACCACCTACAGCACCTTCAGCTACGAGACCGTCCGGCTCGCCGAGGAACGCAGCTACCTCTACGCCACGCTGAACGTCGTCGTCAGCGTGGTCGCGGGCCTCGGCGCGGCGCTGCTCTCCTTCACGGCCGTGGCCGCGATCACCGGCTGACCAGGTGTTATGCCCGGACGTAACTGTCGCGCCGGTGTTGCCTGAACGGTAACCAAGATCGTTTCTCGGAGCGCCGCGGACCGCTCGAGTGCGGTGTTCCAGGCTGCTCGAACGTTGCTCTAAACGTGACCTGGTTCACAATATCGTGGTGATCTCGAACACATAACGAATGGGTAACTACGCATATGTAATATAGCCGCCGCCTTTATTCAGCTGCATAAACGGCGCGCGTCTGAGGTATCGGTCGAGACTTTTTGGTTGTTACCGCAACGTGATCTGTCGAGATTCTTTCGTTACCGTCGTCGGCGGCTCGGAAATCCGAGCTGGAACTCGAATCGCCGAACACCGGCAACCCTGTCCCGCGATTCGAGGTCGACCCCGACATTCACTGGGGACAGGGACCCGGTAACGCACCATTCTCCGGGCCGGCTGGGCGCAGGCAGGAATTACTACATGTCTCGGAACCGTAAGTTCAGCTCCCGCGCTCTTGGTCTGGCCGCCGTCGCCGGCGCTCTCGTCGCCGTTCCGTTCGGCCTGACCTCCACCGCGTCCGCCTCCGGCGCGCACGACTGGGACGCCGTCGCCCAGTGCGAGGCCAGCGGCAACTGGGGTGCCAACACCGGCAACGGCTTCTACGGCGGCCTGCAGTTCACCCAGAGCACCTGGAACGCCTACGGCGGCAGCGGCAACGCCGCGAACGCCAGCCGCGAAGAGCAGATCGCCGTCGCGGAGAACGTGCTCGCCGGCCAGGGCGCGGGCGCGTGGCCCGTGTGCGGCGCGTACCTGTAAGGCTCGCGGGTAACACCGACTTCGACGGCCCCGCCACCCGATATCCGGGTGGCGGGGCCGCGTCGTCATCGGCGGAATCCACCCTCGGCATCGATGACATTCCCGGTGATCCACTCCGCCTCGTCCGTCGCCAGCCAGGCGATGAGCCGGGCCGGGTCGTCGGGCATGCCCCAGCGGCCCACGGGGAACAGGGACGCGATGTAGTCGTACTCGGCGCCGCTCATGTAGTCGGTGTCGACCGGTCCCGGATTCACCGTGTTCACCGTGATGCGCCGGTCCGCGAGAGAGGTCGCGAGGCTACGGGTGACGGAGGCGAGCGCGCCCTTCTGGAGTGCGTAGGCGATCTCGCCGGGCATGCCGCCGGCGATGTCCTGTCCGGAGGTCATCATGACGACACGGCCGCCGGGCTGGGCCGCTCGCGTCCGAGCGAAGGCCTGAACGAGCAGGATGACCGATCGGGTGTCGATCGCCCAGTGCGCGTCGAGCATCGCGGCATCAATGGCGTCGAGGGTTCCGTCGCCACCGCTGAGCGCGTGGTTGGCGACGAGGATGTCGAGGCGTCCGAGGGCGTCCGTCGCGGCGGTGACGAGCCGGGCGGGAGCCGCCGGATCGGACAGGTCGCCCGGACCCTCCGCGACTCGCGCCCGGGGGTCACCGAGCGCCGCGCGGACGCCCGCGGCTACGGCGGCGGGTTCGTCCGCGCCCCAGGGCTTTTCGGCATCGTGGGGGACATGGTGGTGCAGGTAGACGTTGGCGCCGTAGGCGGCGAGCCGCCGTGCGACGGCGTATCCGATACCGCCCCGCCTGCTGGCCCCGGTGACCAGCGCGCCCCGGCCGCGCAGCGGCAGCGGATCGCGGCGGAGTTCCTCGGCAGTCGGCTCCGGTAGCAGAGGCATGCCGGGCATCGTGCCACCGCCGCACCTACTCGAGCATTCGAATTTTCGCGCGGGGGTCTTCCCGACTCACCCGGCGGCGGGCTCCTCGACGGGTTCTTCGAGCACGTCCGGGTCGGCGAATTGCTCTGCGCCCCACCGGGCATCCACGATCAACCCGACGACCCCGATGGTGATGCAGATCCCCGACAGCACGAGAAATCCGGGCTCGGTGCGCCCGGTGAGCGCGTCGCCGAGAACCACCACGCCGACCGTGCCGGGAATGATGCCGACGAAGGTCGCCACCAGATACGGCAGCATCCGGATCGACGACAACCCCGCGCAATAGTTGATGATCGAGAACGGCACGGGCGCGATCAGCCGCAGCGAGCCCACGGCCAGCCACCCCCGGCGTTCCAGCCGGCGATCCACCGCCCGCACCGCCGGATGCGTCAGCCGCGCCGCCACCTGATCGCGATCGAGCGCGCGCACCAGCAGCAGCGCCAGCGCCGCGCTCACCGTCGTCGCTGCCACCGCCAAGCCGATGCCGAGAGCCGGGCCGAACAGAAGGCCCGCGCTGAAGGTGAGGACCGTGCGCGGGAACGGCGCCACCGTGACGATCGCGTGCACCGCGAAGAACACCAGCGGCAGCAGCGGCCCCACCGAATCCGCCCAGTCCCGGATCTGCTGCGGGGCCGGATGCGGCGCCAGCAGGGCCACCGCCACCAGGGCCACGCCCAGCGCCAGTAGCGCCAGCACGCGCGGATTACGGATTCTCCTCAGCACCGAGCCAGGGTACCGGTTCGCGCCCCGCGTCAGAATTACCGGTTGGTAGCGGGAGCCTGCGCGAAGTTCTCCCGACCGGACGGTTAGCATCAAGTGACTAATGCGGAATGACCGTTAACCGAAACGCCCGCTGACCTGCTCGGAACGTAGTCGAATCGCAATGTGAACGAGACACACAGCGGGCTGCGAAGACGGTGCGAAGGGTTGGGCTGACGCCCGGTTTTCCGGTACAGCTGAAGTATCGGATCGAGTGGAAGAGGGACAGCAGCGATGCCGACAGGTTCGGATCCGGGCGCGGACGTCGTGCCCGGATATGCCGCATGGCGGAAGGGCGTGGCCGGTGTCCTGGCCAAGGCCCGCAAGGTGGAGGCGTCCGAGCTCGGTGACGAGCCGGAGCGGCTGCTCGACGTCTCGACCTACGACGGGCTCACCGTCTCCCCGCTGTACACGCGGCGCGACGAACTCCCCGAGCAGCCGCTCCCGGGCGAGTTCCCGTACGTGCGCGGCACCGACGGCACGCGCGATGTACACCGGGGTTGGTACGTCGCGTCCCGATTCGGTGACGGCGACGCCGCGGAGGTCAACCAACGCATCCTGGGCGCGCTGGAGAACGGCCTGAGCGCGGTGTGGCTCGGCGTCGGGGAGCGCGGCGTCCCGGTGGCGGATCTGCCCGCGGCGGTACAGGGGCTGCTGTTCGAACTCGCGCCGCTGGTGCTCGACGCGGGCGCGGACGCCCGCGCGGCGGCCGAGCGGCTGTTCGCGGTGCTCGACGATTACCGGATCGAGGGCGTCGCCGACCCGAATCCCGCCGATATCCAGGTCTCACTCGGTGTCACCCCGCTGACCAGCGCGTTCAACGGCACCTCGCACGTGGATCCGGCTGCGGCGGTGGAACTGGCGCGGCAGGCGGTCGCGCGGCCGGAGACGGTGCGGGCGATCACGGTCTGCGGCATCGCGTTCCACAACGCCGGCGCCTCCGACGCGCAGGAACTCGGCGCCGCGGTCGCGGCCGGTCTGGAGTACCTGCGCCTACTCACCGACGCCGGTATCGATGTGGCGGATGCGCTGGGGCAGTTGATGTTCCGGTTCGCCGCCACCGACGACCAGTTCGAGACCATCGCCAAGTTCCGTGCGGGACGGCAGCTGTGGGCGCGGGTGGCGCACGAGCTGGGCGCCCCGGCCTTCGGCGACGCGCCGCAGTACGCCGTGACCTCGGCGGCGATGATGACCCAGCGCGACCCGTGGGTGAACATGCTGCGCACCACGCTGGCGGCCTTCGGCGCCGGCGTCGGCGGCGCCGACTACGTGACTGTGCTGCCGTTCGACTCGGCGCTGCCGCCGGGCGAACTCGATGTGTCGCAAGCCTTCTCGGACCGGATGGCCCGCAACACCCAGCTGCTGCTGCTGGAGGAATCGCATCTCGGGCACGTGCGGGACCCCGGCGCCGGATCCTGGTTCGTGGAGAGCCTGACCGCCGAGCTGGCGGCGAAGGCGTGGGAGTTCATGCAGGAGATCGAGCGGGCCGGCGGCTACCGCGCGGCGCTCGAGGCGGGCCTGCTGAACGACCGGATCGCCGAGGTCCGGGCCCGGCGCGAAGCCGATGTGGCACACCGCAAGACGGCGGTCACCGGCGTCAACGAATTCCCCAACCTGGCCGAGGAGCCGCTGTCGGAGGCGGCCCGGCGGCCCGGCGACATCGCGCGCTACGGCGCCGCGTTCGAGGCGCTGCGCGACCGGTCCGACGCCTACCTGTCCGCGCACGGGCAGCGGCCGCGGGCGCTGCTGGTCCCGCTCGGCCCGGTGGCCGAGCACAACGTGCGGGTGACCTTCGCCGCCAACCTGCTGGCCTCCGGCGGTATCGAGACGATCAACCCGGGCGGTCTGGCGATCGCCGGAATCGCCGCGGCCGCCGCGGAATCCGGCGCCACCATCGCCGTCCTGTGCGGCACCGACGCCCGCTACGCCGCCGAGGCGGGACCCGCGGTCGAGCAGCTGCGCAGCGCGGGCGTGGCGACGGTACTGCTGGCCGGACCCGAGAAGGCGGTGGCCGACCTGTCGGGCACGCAGCGGCCGGATGCCTTCGTGACGGCTCGCATGGACGCGGTGACGGCCCTGTCCGGCCTGCTGGAAAAGCTGGGAGCGTAAATGACTACAGGGGACATCAAGCACGTGATCGGCAGTTTCGCCGAGGTGCCGCTGGGCGCGCCGGAGGCCGGCGCCGAGGTGAGCGGCGACCAGGTCGACGCGTTCGTGCGGGCCGCCGCCACCGCGAATCACTATGAGCCCGAACAACTGGTGTGGTCGACGCCCGAGGGTATCGACGTGCCGCCGGTGTTCACCAAGGCCGATCGCGACCGCATCGCCGCGGAGGGATACCCGCTGGATTCGGTGCCGGGCGTGGCGCCGTTCGTGCGCGGCCCGTACCCGACCATGTACGTGAACCAGCCGTGGACCATCCGCCAGTACGCGGGCTTCTCCACGGCGGCGGATTCCAACGCCTTCTACCGTCGCAACCTGGCGGCCGGGCAGAAGGGCCTGTCGGTCGCGTTCGACCTCGCCACCCATCGCGGTTACGACTCCGACCACCCGCGCGTGACCGGCGACGTCGGCATGGCGGGCGTGGCGATCGACTCGATCCTGGACATGCGGGAACTGTTCGATCACATTCCGCTGGACCAGGTCTCGGTCTCGATGACGATGAACGGCGCGGTGCTGCCGATCCTGGCCCTGTACGTCGTCGCCGCCGAGGAACAGGGCGTCAAACCGGAACAGCTGGCCGGAACCATTCAGAACGACATTCTGAAGGAGTTCATGGTCCGCAACACCTACATCTATCCGCCGAAGCCGTCGATGCGGATCATCTCCGACATCTTCGCCTACACCTCGGCGCGGATGCCGAAGTTCAACTCGATCTCCATCTCCGGCTATCACATCCAGGAGGCCGGGGCCACCGCCGATCTGGAGCTGGCCTACACCCTCGCCGACGGCGTGGAATACCTCCGCGCCGGGCTGGACGCGGGTATGGAGATCGACCAGTTCGCGCCGCGGCTGTCGTTCTTCTGGGCGATCGGCATGAACTTCTTCATGGAGGTCGCGAAGCTGCGCGCGGGCCGGCTGCTCTGGAGCGAACTGGTCTCGAAATTCGAGCCGAAGAACCAGAAATCGCTGTCGCTGCGCACCCATTCGCAGACCTCCGGCTGGTCGCTCACCGCGCAGGACGTGTTCAACAACGTCGCCCGCACCTGCGTCGAGGCGATGGCCGCGACCCAGGGCCACACCCAGTCGCTGCACACCAACGCCCTGGACGAGGCGCTCGCGCTGCCGACGGACTTCTCCGCCCGCATCGCCCGCAACACCCAGCTGCTGATCCAGCAGGAGTCCAACACCACCCGGCCGATCGACCCGTGGGGCGGCTCCTACTACGTGGAGTGGCTGACCCACCAGCTGGCCGAACGCGCCCGCGCGCACATCGCCGAGGTGGAGGCGCACGGCGGTATGGCGCAGGCGATCTCGGAGGGCATCCCGAAGCTGCGCATCGAGGAGGCCGCCGCCCGCGCCCAGGCCCGCATCGACACCGGTAAGCAGCCGGTGATCGGCGTGAACAAATACCAGGTCGACGAGGATCAGCAGATCGAGGTCCTCAAGGTCGAGAACTCCCGGGTGCGTGCCGAGCAGGAGGCGAAGCTGCGCCGCCTGCGCGCCGAGCGCGATCAGACCGAGGTGGAGCGGGCGCTGGGCGAGTTGTCCCGGGCCGCGGCCTCGTCCGAGGGCGGCATGGACAACAATCTGCTCGCCCTGGCCGTCGACGCGGCCCGCGCCAAGGCCACCGTCGGCGAGATCTCCGACGCGCTGGAACAGGTGTACGGCCGGCATCAGGCCGAGATCCGCACTCTCTCAGGCGTTTACCGTGAGGAGGCCGGGAAGGTGACCAATATCAGCCGGGCCATCGCCCTGGTGGAGGAGTTCGCCGAGGCCGAGGGCCGCCGTCCCCGCATCCTGGTCGCGAAGATGGGCCAGGACGGGCACGACCGCGGCCAGAAGGTGATCGCCACGGCCTTCGCCGACCTCGGCTTCGACGTCGACGTGGGCCCGCTGTTCCAGACCCCGGACGAGGTGGCGCAGCAGGCGGCAGACAACGATGTGCACGTCGTGGGCGTGTCGTCGCTGGCGGCCGGCCACCTCACGCTGGTGCCCGCCCTCCGGCAGGCACTGGCGGACGCCGGGCGCCCCGACATCATGGTCATCGTCGGCGGCGTCATCCCGCCCGGCGACTTCGACGACCTGTACCGCGCCGGCGCGGCCGCGATCTTCCCGCCCGGCACCGTGATCGCCGACGCCGCCGCGGACCTGCTGAAGAAGCTCGCGGCAGAACTGGGCCACGAGATCGGCGCCGAATCCTCCACCGAAGCTTGATGGCCGGGCGTACACAGCCGACCCCGACCCGCACCGGGCGGATTCCGCCCGCAACGGGTGCTGTGAGAGGTGGGTGAATCGGTGGATATTCCTGGAGCGCAGGCACTCTCGACGGAGCGCGGGCTGCCTCCGGCCCTGCGCGCCGCGACGCCGGGCGGGTCCGGCGGTGGTGGGCGGCGGCGCGAGGTCGATGTCGAGGGTCTCGCGCGGGCCGTGCGCAAGGGCGAGCGGGCCGGGCTGGCGCGGGCGATCACGCTGGTCGAGTCCACCCGGTCCGACCACCGCGACGCCGCCCAGCGGCTGCTGCTGGAACTGTCCCCGGAGAACGAACGGGTCGAATCCAACCGGGTCGGCATCACCGGCGTCCCCGGGGTGGGCAAGTCGACGTTCATCGACGCGCTGGGCATGTACCTGATCGGCGAGGGGCACCGGGTCGCCGTGCTCGCGGTCGACCCGTCCTCCACGCGGACCGGGGGGTCGATCCTCGGCGACAAGACCCGCATGGCGCGGCTCGCGGTGGAACGCGACGCCTACATCCGGCCGTCGCCGACCGCCGGCACGCTCGGCGGCGTGGCGAAGGCGACACGCGAGACGATCGTGCTGCTGGAGGCCGCCGGCTACGACGTGATCCTGGTGGAGACCGTCGGCGTCGGCCAGTCGGAGGTGACCGTCGCCAATATGGTCGACGTGTTCTGCTTCCTCACCCTGGCCCGCACCGGAGATCAGTTGCAGGGCATCAAGAAGGGCGTCCTCGAACTGGCCGACCTGGTAGCGGTGAACAAGGCCGACGGCCGCCACGAGATCGAGGCGAAATCCGCGGCGCGCGAACTACAGGGCGCCATGCGGCTCATCCACCCCCGCGAATCCCTGTGGCGCCCACCGGTTCTCACCATGAGCGGACTGAACGGCACCGGCCTGGACCAGTTCTGGGACACCGTGCTGGAGCACCGCCGGATACTCACCGAGGCGGGCGAGTTCGCCGAGAAGCGCCGCCGCCAGCAGGTCGACTGGACCTGGACCATGGTGCACGAGCAGCTGCTGCGCCGCCTCGCCGACAACCCGGCGGTGAAGTCCCTGCGGGCGCAGGTGGAATCGGGCGTCCGCGACGGTTCGCTGACGCCCGCCCTCGCCGCCGAGGAGATTCTGCGCGCCTTCGACGAGCGCTGACCGACACGCGGGCGCGGCCGTCCGCGTCGTGTCCGTGCGTACCGCGCGGACGTCCCCGCATACGCTGCACCTATGGTCGACCATGACGTGAGCCCCGCCGCGCTGGGACCCGCACCGTGGGGATCGCGGCTGCTGGGCTCGGCGGAGGAGACCTCCGGGCGGCGGCGGGTGCGCGTGCAACTGCTGCTGACGGTGACCCTGCTGGTCGCGAATCTGACCGGAATCGCGGTGGTCATGGCGCTGATCGGCTTCGTCCTGCCCGGCCCCACCGTATTCAGCGGCCGGTTGGTGCTGCTGAATTTCGTCGCGACACCGCTGTACACGGTGGCGGCGCTGGTGATCGGATTCGTGTGGGGGACCGTCTGGGGCGTGCGCACCCTGCGCTGGGCGATCGATCCGGACCGGATACCCACCGCGGACGAACGGGCGGCCGCCGCGCGGGTGCCGCGCCGGCTGGTGATGCAGCAGGCGGCGCTGTGGCTGGGCGCCGCCGCGGTGCTGACGCCGCTGTACGGCCTGTTCGATGCCGGATTCGTGCCGAAGTTCCTGCTGGGCATCGGATTCACCGTGGTCGTGGTGTGCGCCAACAGCTATCTGATCGCGGAGTTCGCGCTGCGCCCGGTCACCGCGCGCGTCCTCGAGGCGGCCCCGGACCGCCGGTTGCGCGCGCTCGGGGTCTTCGGCCGGTCGGTGCTGGTCTGGACGCTCGGCACCGGGGTGCCCGTGGCGCTGGCGATGGTGCTCGCGGTGTTGTCACTCGCGAGCCCGGAGTTCAGCGAGGCGCGGCTGGCGGTGTGCGTCCTGGCGCTCGGCGGTGCGACGCTCGTCTTCGGGCTGCTGCTGATGACACAGACGCTCGGGGCGACGGTCGCGCCGGTCCGCAGCGTGCGCCGCGCGTTGCAGCGGGTGGAGGACGGGGAACTCGACGTCCACGTCACGGTGTTCGACGGCACCGAACTGGGCGAATTGCAGAGCGGTTTCAACCGCATGGTCGACGGCCTGCGCGAACGCGAGCGGATCCGGGACCTGTTCGGCCGCCACGTCGGCGACGAGGTGGCGAGCGCCGCGCTGGCCCGCAATCCCGAACTCGGCGGCGAGGAACGCGAGGCCGCCGCGCTGTTCATCGACATCATGGGATCCACCACGATGGCGGCCACCCGACCGCCCGGCGAAATCGTCGCGATCCTCAACGACTTCTTCGCCGTCGTGGTGGACGAGGTCGAACGGTTCGGCGGCCTCGTCAACAAATTCGAGGGCGACGCCGCCCTCGCCATCTTCGGCGCGCCCGCACCCCTGCCCGATCACGCGGGCGCGGCACTGGCCGCCGCCCGCGCCATCCGCCGCCGCCTGTCCGACGGCACCGTGGAATTCGACGCCGGCATCGGAGTCTCGTCCGGCCGCGTGGTGGCCGGCAATGTCGGCGCCCACCGCCGCTACGAATTCACCGTCATCGGCGACGCCGTGAACGAGGCCGCCCGCCTCTGCGAACTCGCCAAACAGGACCCGTCCCGAGTCCTGGCCGCCGCGCCCGCCGTCGCCGCGGCCGATGAATCCGAACGAACCCACTGGACGACCGGCGAATCGGTCACCCTGCGCGGTCGGATAGCACCCACGGAACTAGCTCGTCCTCGCGGCTAGACGTCGATCCCGAACAACCGAGAAGCGTTGTCGAAGCAGACATTGCGCAGCCATTCTTCGCCGAGTCCCAGACGCTCGAGGGCGTACAGCGCGTGTCCGTAGGAGTACGGGATATTGGGGAAATCGCTGCCGAAGAGGATGCGGTCGCCGAAATCGCGGAGGCGGCTGTACTCCTCGGCGGGGAAGGGGTCCTCGGCTTCGAAGAAGTCGGTGAAGTTCATCGTCGTGTCCAGGTGGACATTCTCGAATCGCGCGGCCAGATCGAGGAATTCGGAGTATTCGGGCGCACCCATATGCGCGACGATCAAACGCAGGCGCGGAAAACGGTGTAGCAGGGCCTCGACCGGCTCCGGCCCGGTGAATTCGCCCGGGGCGGGCCCGGATCCGCAGTGGATGAGCACCGGGATACCGGCGTCGGCGAGCAGCCCCCACACGTCGTTCAACAGCGGATCGCAGGGATGGAAATCGCCCACCTGGACATGCACCTTGAAGATCCGCGCACCGGCCTCGACGGCCGCCTCCACATAACTCGCCGCGTGACGCTCGGGATAGAACGTCGCCGTGTGCAGGCAATCCGGCGTGCGGGCGGCGAAGTCGGCCGACCACTCGTTCAGCCACGCCGCCATATCCGCCTTGTGCGGATACACCAGCGAGGTGAAGGCCCGGACCCCGAAGCCGCGCAACGTCTTCAGCCGCACCTCCTCGTCGTCGCGGTAGGCGATCGGCCAGGAGCGGCCGATCATGGGGCCCGCCGCGTCGAAATACGCCCACACCTTGCGCAACACCCGCTCGGGCATGAAATGGGTGTGGATATCGATGAGCCCGGGCAGCCCGTGCCGCTCGCGGAACTCGGCGGTGTAGGCGCTGTCGTCACCGGTGGCGCTCAACGAATCTCCTGTCCTACAGCGTGCGGGCGAAATCCCCGACCCGCGCGATCAACCGGTCGAAGAACGCGTCCGGATCGGTGCCGATCACGATGTCGGCGTTGGGTTCCCGGCCCCACATGCCCGCCCGGTCCGCGACCGTGGCGCCGCGGGTGAGGGTGCCGCCGAGTTCGACATCGACGGTGGCGGGCCGGGTGACCGCGAGCGCCGGATCGAGCGCCACGGCCGCCGCGAACGGATCGTGCATGTGCGCGAGATAGCCCTGGCCGTGGTCGCGATGGAATTCGAAGTAGAACCGCACGGCATCGGTCACGAACCGCACCACCCCGTTCCCCGCCTTGGATTCCGCGCCCGGCGGATCGGATTCGGACAGCACCTCCACCGGAACGCTGTGCGCCCGGTCGGCCAGGCGCACCAGGTGGTCCGGCCGCATCTCGATGGTCTCGGTGACATTCAGCCCGCAGACCAGCGGCCGCCGATCCGCCGGCGCGGCGGAGAAGGCGTCGAAGACCTCCTTCCACGCCTCCGGATCCACGTACACGTTCCATTCGGTGGTGGGCGTGGTGTTGCCGGGGTGGTCGAACGTCCCGCCCATCACCACCAATCGCCGCAGCAGCCGGGGCAGGTCGGGCTCGAGCCGCAGGGCCAGTGCGAGATTCGTGAGCGGGCCCGTGCAGAGGCCGACGATCTCGCCCGGATGGGCCCGGACGAGATCCACCCACAGCCGGGCCGCGGACCGGTCCGACAGCGACCGCGGCGACGGCGGCAGCACCGCGTAGCCGATGCCCTGCGGCCCGTGGGTGTCCTCGGTGGTCTCCAGCGGGACGGCCAGTGGCGACTCCGACCCCAGCGCCACCTCGAGATCGGGCGCCCCGCACAGATCCAGCAGCGCGAGATTGTTCGCCGCCACCTGCGGTGCGGGAACGTTGCCCGCCGTGGCGGCGATGCCCACGATCTCGGCGTCTGGACTGGCGAGCAGATAGAGCAGCGCCAGCGCGTCGTCGATGCCGGTGTCGACGTCCACCATGATCTTCTGCCGCACGGGATCGAGCCTAGCGATGGCCGGAATCGGTCCGGTCAGTAGGCGGGCAGCTCGTAGCTGTCGGTTTTCGAGAACATGGCCTTCATCATCACCGGCCGCAGCGGGCGCGACATCATGACGCGCGCGGCGGTGCGCGCGGCCGCCGCCCCGATCCTGCTGTGCGGCAACATCATCTTGATGCCGCCGCCGGGCAGCTGCTTGGCCTCGTCGAGGAACGGCGTGACCTTCTCCTCGTAGCGCGCCAGCGCCGCGGGCACATCCGCCGGGGTGGCGGCGATCTCGCCCGCGAGGATGTACGCGCCGACGAGGGCCATCGCGGTGCCCATACCCGTCATGGGGGAGCCGCAATACCCGGCGTCCCCGGCCAGCGTCACCCGCCCGGCCGACAGCGTGGGCATATCGATGCGGGCCAGCTCGTCGAAGTAGAAGTCGGGAGTCGACCGCATCTCCTCGAGCACCATGGGCGCATGCCAGCCGGCCGGGGCGAGCATGTCGCGGACCAGCTGCCGCTGCGCGGAAACATCGCGGCGCAGCGCCGGATTCGCGTCCGTGCGCAGCGTGATGATCGCCTTGGAGGTGCTCGGATCGCCGTCCGGACGGATACCGACCGCCGCGCTCGGAACCGCGTGCAGGGCGAACCAGCCCGGTCGCACATCCGGCGGGGTCGGGACGGTGAAGAACGCCATATAGCCGCCGAGGAACGTCGCGAACCGCTCCTCCGGACCGAAGGCCAGCCGCCGGGTCGCCGAGTGCACGCCGTCGGCGCCGACGACCACGTCGAACCGCTCGGTCCGGCCGGAGCCGAAGGTCACCTCGACACCCGAATCGTCCTGGCGCAGGGCCTCGATCCACTCGCCGTACCGGTAGTCGAGGTCGCCGCCCGCGGCGGTGAGCGCGTCCAGCAGCACCTGATTCAGATCACCCCGGGTGATCTCGATCTCGGCGACCGGGCCCTTCCCGTCGAACATCTCCATCGGCATCGAGGCGAATTCGCGACCTGCGGCGTCGACGTAGCACATGCCGAGTTCGTGGAGCTGGTACTTGCGGATCCCCGGCATCAGGCCCATGCGCTCGGCGACCTCGCGGCTGGGACCGCGCAGATCCACGGCCTGGCCGCCGGGACGGGGAGTGGCGGCGCGCTCGACGACCGTGACCGGGATTCCGGCCCGAAGCAGTTGCAGCGCAACGGCATTACCGGCGATGCCGCCACCGGAGACGAGGACGCGGGGAGTGTGGGCGGAGGTGTTCACGGCGGTTCCTGTTCGTTGACTCGAATGTCTTAGACAAATGTCTAACATGCCGTGAGACGTCTGTCTAGAACAAATGTCTAAGACGCTGGTAGGCTGGGGTCATGGGAAACCGGGAAGATCTCTTGGCAGGTGCTCGCAAGGCGATCCTCGAGCGGGGTCTCGCCAAGGTGACCGCGCGCGATATCGCCACCATCGCCGGTGTCAGCCTGGCCGCCATCGGCTATCACTTCGGCTCGAAGGACCGGCTGGTGTCGGAGGCGATCACGGAGTCGCTGGGCAGCGAGATCGGCGACGGCATGGAGGCGGCGATCCGGGACGCGGGGGAGGGCCGCTCGCTGCACGACGCCGTCGAGACCACGTGGAACGGCATGCTCGACGTGGTCCAGAACAACCAGGAGCAGTTGTTGCTGAGTCTGGAGAACGCGGTCCGCATCGCGCGTTCGGAGGAACTGCGCGCGTACCTGTCCGACGCCACCGAGGGCGCCTACGCCGACCTGGCCGCCGTCCTGCGCGAGACGCACCCGAACCTCTCGGCCGCCGAGGCTCGCGCCGTCGCCAAACTCTATTTCGTCCTGTTCCAGGGCTACGCCATGCTCGGCCTCATCGCCCCCGCCGGCGACCTCCTCATGGGCGAGGACATCGCCCTCGCCATCAAGGCCATGACCACCGAATAGCCCGGCATTCCCGCACCCTCTGCACATTTCCGCACCCGTTCCAGCGTTATGGACGGGGTGCGCGAAGATGCAAGGGGTGCGGGAATGCACGGAGTGCCGTCGCGGGGGCGTGAAGGAGGTCGTGGTGGGAGACGGTCGGTGGGTGCGGGAGTTGGGCGGGGTGGCCGGGGCTCGGGTGGTGCTGGTGTGTTTTCCGCCCGGGGGCGGGTCGGCGAGTGCGTATCGGGCGCTCGCGCAGCGGGTGGGTGGCGGCGTCGGGGTGGCGGCCGTGCAGTATCCGGGGCGGCAGGATCGCCTGGGGGAGCCGATGGTCGACGACATCGGGGAGATGGCCGATCGGGTGACGAGCGAGCTGACCGTGCGGGGGACAGGGGAGCGGCTCGCGTTGTTCGGGCACAGTATGGGGGCCACGGTGGCGTTCGAGACCGCGCGGCGTCTGGAGGCCGCGGGGCGAGAGGTGGCGCATCTGTTCGTCTCCGGCCGGATCGCGCCGTCGGAGCCCTATCCGGGTCGCCTGCACGATGCTCCGGACGCCGAGCTGATCGACGAGTTGGCGCGGCTGGCGAACGATCCTGCCGCGGTCGCGATCCTGCGTTCCGAGCCGGGTCTCGCCGAACTGGTGCTGCCCGCGGTCCGCAACGACTACCGCGCGGTCGAGACGTACGCGTTCCGGCCGGGAGAGTCGCTGCGGTGTGATATCTCGGCGCTACTAGGTGACGCCGATCCGACCGTCACGCCCGAACAGGCCGACCTGTGGCGGCGGCACACCTCGGGTGAGTTTCATCGGGACGTGTTTCCCGGCAGGCATTTCTATCTCGACGAGAGGGTGCCCGAGGTGGCGGATCTCGTCGTGGGCCGCCTGCGCTGAGCGATGTACCCGGCCCACGACACCATCACGGCGATC